>JAWKHJ010000017.1:0-135577 GCA_041394905.1 Bryobacterales bacterium
CGCCTTTCTCGAGCAGGCGACGCGCGATGAGCATCTGGCGGCCGTGCAGCGTGTCGCCGTAGAGGTCGCGGACCGTTTGCGGTTCCTTCGAGATGTCGAAGACGTCGGCGGCTTCCATCTGCATACGGAAGGCGAGCTCGAAGCTCTGGATGCGCGCTTCGAGGAGCTGGTCTTCTTGCCGTTCAGCTTGGTGCGCGCGGTTGAGCTCTTGCAGCAAATCGAGCTGGCGGCGCTGCTCGTCGCGGGTCGAATAGGGGTTCCGGACGTTGGCGATGAGCTTGTCGAGGTCGGTCTCGCGTGTATCGACGTGGGTAGCTTGGTAAGCGCCGGGGAGGAAGGCTGAGCGCCAGTTCTTGGCCCCCCAGACTGGGTAGCCGCCGGGGCACAGGGTGATGAAGCCGGGGAGATTGCGGTTCTCGGTTCCGAGGCCGTAGGTGAGCCAGGAGCCGAAGCTGGGGCGCGATTGTTGGGTGGCGCCGCAGTTCATCATCATCAGCGACGGGCCGTGGTTGGGCACGTCGGTGTGCATGGAGCGGATGACGCAAAGCTTGTCGGCGTGGGCGCCGACTTTGGAGAAGATCTCGCTGACCTCGAGGCCGCTCTCGCCGTGGCGCTGGAACTGGAAGGGCGAGGGGAAGGCGGCGCCGGTTTGGCGCTCGGTGCGCAGGTGGATGGGCAACGCCTTGCCGGCGTAGGTTGCGAGGGCGGGCTTCGGGTCGAAGGTATCGACCTGCGAAGGGCCGCCGTTCATGAAGATGTGCAGGACGCGCTTGGCCTTCGCCGGCAGCGGCGGCGGTTTGGGGGCGAGCGGGTCGGCGGGGTCGAAGGACGGAGCTTCGGCGCCGAGCAGGGCGGCGAGGCCGAGCCAGCCCATGCCCATTCCGGAATTGCGGAGCAGCTCGCGGCGCGTCACGGGTAGGAGTATATCAGGAGCGCCGGCGTGGCAGATTCTGTCAGGTTTTGGCTGAGATTTCGCGATTTTCGTTGATCAGAGAAGTTGAGGCCCGGCTGATGTTCTCAGCCGGGCCCCTTTCCTGCCGTTCGCCGCAGGCGCGTACTCGTGGAACCGGTTCCCTACTACCGCGGAATCTTGTCGAATGCGGGCGGCTTACAAGGCCCAGCCGCCAGGGCGCTTAGGAGAATTTTAGGGTTGGACTGCGCAGTGAGAGCCGGCCGCATCTCCGTGGCCGGCTTCTTTGTCCGCTTTCAGGGTAACGCGGGGTTGCAAGGATTCCAGGGCGGCGCGGGGGAGCTGCTGCACGTAAACCTTTGACTCAGAGGGGGTTCGCGACACATCACGAGGTTGCGAAACGCTGTGATGGCGACGCTTGATTGTGGGATGGATGCCGCCGCCAGCCACAATCGCATACCGCGGGAGCGCCTTTCGGGCTCCGTCCCCGATTGCGCCAGGCTAGCGCGCCATGCGCGCATGGTTGGCAGGGCGGTCGAGATATTTCAAGGCTGTCCCTAGTTTTCCTATAGCGCTCAGCCGCTGCGCCCCAAATGGACCAACCGGAGCCTACCAAGGCTAGGGGGTCCAACCAATTCTGGGTAGCTCCAACAGTTCTTCTTGCATATCACGTTTTTGGCAGGCACTATCGAGTTAATCTGAACGTCAGGACATATAGACAGTCTCAGGAGCCGGCGGTATCGTTGTCGTACGCGATCTTCCTGCTGGTCGCTACCACGTTTGCGTCGAAGCTTCCGGCTATCTCGACCCCTGCAGATGGGGATCAAGTCCGACCCCAACCTCGCCGAGAGAGTTCGACGCGTATGCGAGCGTGTTAGGCTACAACCCGGGAGCGCCCGTCGAAGTAAGAGTCGACGATCCACAACGCTCCTCGCGACAGCTGGATCCAATGGCTTGGTACTCCTGGTCTGATCGTTGGCGTTCGAATTCTCGACGGTGACGATCCGGGAGCGTATAGATTTCATCAAATGTCTCCTGTCGCTTTCGACGATGAAGGCCTAACCTATCGCGCGACGGTCCCAATTGACACGGCGCTGTACCTATGGGTATACACTCGTGAGCTCGTCATTCGCGACGAAACGGGGAAGGATGTTCCCATGAAAGGCGTGGCCTTGCCGTTCGAAAACGAGAATGCCGAGGCTCCTACGGTCTTCCGGTTTGAAGTGGCAAATCGCTTGCAACGGTTCCATAGTTATGATGTTTGCTCTTATCGCCTCTACTAGCGTTTGCGGGACGTGCGTTGGCGCAGGAACCTATCGAGATCTCAGCTGGCGGCATAGTAAATGGTGCCTCGTTCTCGGCAATGAGGTCTCGCCTGGCGGCGTTGCGTCGATCTTTCGAGAGGGTTTCACCACCGAGACTGGCGTGGCCGATATTCCCCTTCCGGAATCCTTGATTGGAGTCCGGGTATTATTCGGGAGCTTTCGGACGTCTTTTCTTCGTCTCGCCCACACAGATCAACGTGCAGGCCCCCGTAGGTCTCATGAACCTGATCGAGCAGGGGGTTACCGAGGTCACTGTGACGGTGATACGCGGATGGCGCCGAAGCGTCCCAGAACGTAGCGATGCGCCCGAGGAGCCCTGGCGTCTTCTTGCTTGATGGGATGGCTTGTGGTCAGGGAGCTGTACTCAACTTCAACGACGGTGCCGTATCGGTCAACAGTTCAGACAACCCGGTCCGCCCGGAGGGATTGTCAGCGTTTTCGCCACGGGCCTAGGGGCTGGCAGTCACACACCAGCCCTCGGATGGCGAGCCCGCGCTCTCGAATCCACTGAGCCCATTCCTTGCTGCCGTCCGTGGTTGTAGGCTCGCCGACGGGCGAGCACGTTGGGGTCGGTGAGATCTTGTGGGCCGAAAGGCTCCCGGGCTCGTCGGCGTGGATCAGATCAATCTCAGACTCTTGGAGGACGCGCCCCTAGGCTGTGCTGTTCCGATGGTTATCGGCTACCCTTCGACCGTTGCTCAGGCTGTGGCATTGAGCATAGGAGTGGGCGTGAACTCCCTGCGAGACGCGGCAACAGCGTTCAGCGGGTTTGATCGAGCTAGTAGAGGAGACTGAGGGCGATACCGGAGATACAAAGCTGACGATTCACGCCGGGTTCGAGCAGTCGGAGTTTACGGTAGCGCCTCCTTCCTGCGCCCTCCGCAGGATGTCAGTGTGAGACCGATTTGGGCGGAGTTCCTCCACAGTGCGGCCGGTTTGCTCCGTCTGCGCTCGATGCTGGTGTCCTCACGATCGGTGGTTCTGGCTTAGATGCCGTGACCGTCACACCCGATGAAAGTTCTCGTTATCCTCCGGCTATGGTTGATGGCGTATTGGTCCCAGGGATTATACTGTCTCGGCTTCCGGAGGGGTGGCGGTTGGCTCGTTCGACGGTTCATCGCGCCCGAGGCGATTGATGTCTCGACCGATTTCCCCGCTTGGTACGGTGATTCCCGCAGGCGAGCCCGTGACGGTTGCCTGGACCGGCGGAACCGACGAAAGCACTGTCGTCCTGGAAGTCAGATCAACGTCTGCGAACGAGACTCAGCGCTGCCGCTGTACGATTGAAGGCGACGCAGGTCAGGTCGTGCTTGGCACCGTAGGCGGGCATTTGCCTCTAATCTCCGGCGATGCCAGATCACAATCACTCAGATTCCGGTTCCACCTGGAGTGGGTGCGGTCCCTATAGACGATCTAAGCGAAGGCGGCTCGTTTCGGAAGCGAGTTCGCCTGTACCAAAACCTAACTCTCCAGTAGCGAGCCGTCGCCTGTTAGCGAACCCGAAAGCCCGACAGGGCAACGGTCGTACCATCAACGCCTTGGCGAGCTATACTCCTTGCCTTCGGAAAGGGCAGCGGTCAGCAATTTCGGCAACCTCGGCATCTCGCTCGCTTCGACTCCGCAATCTGGATGCTCCAGCACCGCCACGAGCAACTGATTCGTATCCTGGCTCGCCCGCACCGCCATCATCCCGGCGGTTCATCTTGAGCACGGCGATGTGCGTGTTCATCTCGTCGGCAGTCGAGGAGCGTCGCCGCTTCCAGCTCCAGGATGGCCCGCTCGTTTGCCTTGGCCTTGGCGCGCTGTAGTCGAGCACCTCGATGCCGTGCAGGTTCGCGGCGTCGGTCAACTCGACGGTTGCGTAGTCCGTCTTGACGCGCTCGACTTGGTTGGCGGGGATGTTCGCGAGGGCGGCGCCGAAAGCGCGCAGCGGTGAGCCATGACCGTCATTGGGGCGCGGCGGTAGCCGGGGATGACACCCGCGCCGGTGTTGACGGCCTGAGTCCAGCCGCCGCTCGTGCCGTAGACGTCGGTCGAGCTGGAGTAGCGCCACGCGCGGCTCAGCGCGTGGCGCGGCAGGCCGGGAGCTGCTTGGCCATCCACCACAGGAAATGCTCGTACTCGAGGATGAGCTGCTCGTAGGTCAGCCGAGCTGCTCGTACTGCTTGCGTGGCGCTTGATGGCGCCGCGGCTAGGCGGGCGCGAAGATGCCCTGGCACTGGTCGAGGCTGACCGAGTAGCCGTCGTGCATAACCACAAGGGACAGAGCCCAAGAGCACTAGTCGGGCTCCGTTCCCGATTCGCCAGCGCCCCCAACAATCAGTAAGACCGTGGGCCGAAGGTGATCCAGAAGTAGCTCTGGGCGTTAACCAACCCGCAGGAGGCCGCTTTGTTCCTGGCCGTCCCGAATGTAGTTCGCTTGCACGTCATAGATAAGCTCGCGGTCTCCTCTTGCGAATCTCGAAGTTGACGCCGTCGAACAGCAGCAAAGGTACAAGGGAACGTCTCGAAGCGATAGCCCGCGCTGGAACCGGATTCCGGTCTGCTCGAGAATCTTCCGTGCCAAGTGGAGCCGCTGATGGTTTGCGTCGCCGCGTCGTACGTCCCCTCGACGCGCCTTCGGTATAGAGCCAGCGGTCGCCGCTCGGCGTCGGTTCGCTAGCCCACGAACCCTCCATGCGGAACGACGACCCATTCCACACGACATCCGCGTATTTCTGACCGAGGTCGGACCAGTTGGTGTAGACCACGTCTGGGCAGGCCAGCTCGTCGCCGGAGCCGGGGTCCGTGCAACGGACGACGGCGCGCAGACTGGCGCGAAGCTCGGGCTGGGCCTGCATCTTGACGAGTACGTCGTCGGACTGGTCGGCCTTCACCTCGAAGAGCGCTTCCACGTCCGACACGCCTGTATACGGCGCGACAGCCCGGTGATTCGCGATTAGGATCCAGATCGGCACCCCATTTTCGAGCGGAACCTCCGGGCTCAGCCGCAGCACCGAGGATCCAGTAACTTCACCCAGGTAGCTGAGGTCGTCTGGCCAAAGCCCTCATAGAGCAAAGCCGTGGAGTGCTCGCCTTGGGGCAGGCTCACCTCGATGGACTTTCCCTCCGGCACGTCGGAGATCAGTTGCAGTTTGCCCAGCAGCGCGCTCAAGTCAGGCGCGGATTTCCAGGGCATCCGCACCACTGCATCTTCCACTGCGGGATCGAGCACTCCACGCCACCGCACACCCTCCTGGAGGAGCAGTTCCCCGACGAAAACCCGAGCGGCCAGTACTCGAACACAAAGAAGTTCTCGATGAACGCTGCGCCGAAGTCCGGCCACTTGGCCGCAAACTGGACGCCGCCTTGGACGAGCGCGTCAATGGGGGTGTTCGACGGGGTCCAGCGCCGGGTAGTGTCGCCGATCTCAACCGGATCCGCTGGCATCAGCGCTCAGGGGAAATGGACGAAGGGAGGCTGCCCCGGCCCCGTGATCCCACGGGGAATACCCGCCGGCGCCGCCCCCGTACTGCAAAGACCGGTTTAGAAAGAACAGGGCGTTTTCTAAACGTTTCCTCCGTATGAAAGAGGGCCTTGGCTCGAATCGCGGCGCAACTGCGTATCGTCGTACCAGACGGCCACCGCCTCGTGGAACCAGGTCCAAGGGGTAGGGGGCGCGCCGTGACGGAACTCCGTCATCCGATCGGACTGCGCCTGCAGGTAGTGGCAGAGAGAGGTCCGGAGGTTGACGTACATCCATTCCGGGATCGATCTCGACCGCGATCGTGTTCTGCCGCTCGAAGCTGGAGTAGCGGAACGGCTCCCGCTCCGAGGCGGGCGTTGACGAACGAGATGGGGACGGGGGATTCGGCGCCAACCCTTGCCGTCTCGAAGCCTAGATACGGGAGCCGCTCCAAGTGCTGGCGGATCATGGTATCGAGGCCTTGCACGGCCTGCACTGGCATGGAGCGGTCATGACAGCATGGAACCGTCCATCGACGAGATCCGCAGACGATCCCATAGCTGATGTACAGCAGTTGTTGCCGGGCTCGAGGCGACAGGGCCTCGCGAGGCGTGACTTCAGCGGACAACCGGAGCGGCTGGGCGGCCGCCAAACGCATCGGCAGGGTCGCGGATGCGAGGTCGTGGAGACAGTAGCCCCACCAGCGTCAGCCCCGGCCCCGCCTTCCTCCTCAATCACGCTCAGGATAGGCCGGACCGGAGCCGGATTCGTCAGCGGGAGCGACACGGCGACGGGTCCCCGGTAGCATCCGGCAGTCCCTCTAAAATGAACAGACCGGAGTCCGCCGAGGCTCCCCGAGCCCTGGCTGAGTGGAGCGCCACCGACGTTCCCGCGGCGACGGCGCCCGCTGGAATCGTCATCGCCGCTCCGCTTACCGGTGAGCGATCCGCCCGATGCGGAAACGGTGGCGGACGCCAGCGAGGTCAGGGCGAGTGCGCACTCCAGAGTGATGTTTTTCTGGGAGACGCTGCGGCCCGCGGTGACCGCAATCGCGCGTCCCGCGGTCGCCGTCTCGGGGATCTGAAAATTCACCTGATAGAGACCGACAAAGCTCGGCGCCAAGCCCGCGAAGTAGACCGTCGCCGGGTTGCCGTTTACGGTCACTCTCGACGGGTGTTGTCACCCAACTCAGAGGGTCTGCGCCCCCAGCCTCGCCCGCCTTCGACCGCGGGATCGACGGCGCCGAGTCCCGTCAGATACAGAACCAGCCATTCGCCGGCCTGCGCAGGAGCCTGTTCGGACACGAGCGAGCCGTCCACATGAGTCAGGATCGCTTCACCCAGCCCGTCCTGCGTTTTGGTGAACAGATTCGAAGCCACTGTCACGCTCGAGATCACGCTGCTCGGCCGCCCGCCGTGAGAACCCGCACGCTGACTGTGGCGGATGCCAGCTCATAGGGCAGTTGGGCGTTGATCTGGCCCGGTGAGACAAAGAACAGCGGCGCTCGCTGGGCCCGAGGCCGTCGTGGACCTCGACGCTCACGCCCAGAAGCGTATCGGGCAGAGGGACGTTGCGCGCCACATCCACCCCGGGCGCAAGGTTCTCCCCAAAGATGGAGACAATCATGCCCGGCGCGATGGTGACGGAGTAGTCGGCGCTGTTGACCACGCCGCCCTCGAAGACAACCGGCGGCGCAGCGCCGACAGTTGGAGCCAAAGCCACGGCCGTAGCGATCGTGACAACGAGAGCGAGCCCGGTCATGGGACCACCTCCGAAGTTAGCAACGGAATAGTGGCTGCACGCCAGAGTTCTCGCGCCGGACGCTTCTAGTGAGCAGCGGACGGCAAGAGGAAAGGCTTCGTCCGGACGAATCCGCAAAGTGGCGAGGAGGTCAGCGGGGATTTGGCGAAAGGGAGACGCGGCAGGCCACCGCCTGACGGCCGTCGAACCGCGCTCCGCTTGTCCGGCTTGCGCTGTGAAAACGAGCCGGCCAATTGCCGAAAACTAGACGGGTCTGGTTAGACTCCCCAGTAGCCAAAGAACCAGACTAAAGTCACCCCAATGACCGCAACAGCAATCGCGGCGACCGCCGCCTCCATCACCATCAGCTTTTGTCTTCTGCAGTGGTTTGGGGCCGGAGTTCGTCAAACATGGACTTTGTCCTCTCGTTTGATTGGTTGACGTGATCGCTTCCACCCGTTAGGAAGCGCGCTGGGTAAGGTTTCCCCGGCCGGATGCTATCACACGCAGTACGAGAATCCAAGGAAATTCATCGGAGGTTTTGAATTGTTTGCGTGATATTGCGCGAAGCGAGCGTGTGCTTCCAAGCATTGCGTCAAGGCTGGCCGAGGAGGCTCGGGCGGCCTTGCAGATCGACGTCGACCTGGACGCGGAGGGCTTTGCCGTGTTGGAGAATGGCTGCCGTCGGGGCCGCCGACAAGCAGGCGGTCACCATCGCGGCGCAGCGTGAGGGGCAGCGGACGTCGGGTTAACGCTCGACCGAGCCTGAGGCGCGGTCCCAACGCAGGAGGCCACCGGAGCGCATTGCGCCTTCCGGGTGCTGGCAAAGACCAAGCCAAACCGCGTCGGATTCCACCAGGATGGCGGATGTGGACCAGTCGGCCATCTCGGGCGGACGCACGAGGGTGAAGCGCTCGGTTGCGGGATCGAACCAGCCGAAGCCGCCAACGCCGGTTGCGCCTTCTCCGTCATAGAAGCTGATGCCGAACCAGAGCTTGCCTTCGTGGAGTTGGGCGGTCCGATGGTCTCGTTGAATTGGTAGTCAACGTTTGGATTGAGCGCCGCCTTTTCCGGCCGGGCGGAGAGGAACCTGCGCGGGTGGAGATGGGAACGACGAAGCGCTGGTTCTGGTTTGCGAATTTCAGCCGGGCAAAATAGGTCGCGTCCGCGCCAAACCCGAGAGCGCGAATCCGCCCGCAAAGCGGGCGGCAGGGCAGTGCAACCCGATCGATGCGCCGGCGCGGCGGGCTCGAGCCTCCACGGGGGGCCAAAGACGTCGACTCCGGGACCAAACTCGTCGGGCGCGGAGCGTCTTCGAGCGGGGATCGAAGAAGTATTTCAGCAGCGGCGCCTGGAAGCCGTAGTCACTGGTGCGGACGACGACGACCGAGGCGGCGTCGGCGCGCAGGACCGTCACCTCTCCTCCGAACTGAGCGGCGTCGGCGTCGATCGTGATCTCGCTGGCGTGGCGGATCGTTGTGGAGACGAGAAACAAGCTGAGAAGGTCCTTTTCCTGAGCCAGTGGATGTCCGTCGGGCGCTTGCCCCAACCGTCCGATGGTGCGCCGGCGCGTACGAGGAGCAGGTCGAAGTCCGCGTTGATCGGGCGGCGGTCGATGGTGGTGAAGTGGCGGAGGTCTGGGTCGCGCCGTTGAAAGGCTTTCGATGACGGCTGCTGTCGCGGAATTCGAGGGTTGACGGTCTGTTGGGGGAAGCCCGGGGCCGCGATGAAGGCGAGGGTCGTGAGAGCGAGGACGCCCGCATGAGGCTACGGTAGCGCCGCGAGGCCGGAAGCGCAGTGTGGAAGCGTACGCCCGAGGTTAGTAGTCAGCGCCGCTGAGGCTGCGCTCGACGGAGTTGCCAGTCTTCGAGCTGTTTGAGCATGGTCGCGGCGATGGCAGGCTCGGCGGAGGATAGGTCGTGCTGTTCGTAGGGGTCGGAGAGCAGGTCGTAGAGCTCGGGAGTCTTGGACTGGAATCGGACGATCTTGTACCGGTTATCGGTCCAGGCGGCGATGCCGCCGAAGTCTTTCGTCTTGACGTTGGGGTGCTTGAAGTTGACGAAGTCGATGCCGGGGTTGCGCGTGGTGGGCGTGGTGCCGTGGGTGAGCGCGGGGTCCATCCAGCGTTCGTTGCCGGAGTCGCGGTTGCGGTCGTAACGCCAAAAGCCGATGGGCGAGGGGCGCTGCTGCATGGCTGTGCCGGTGCGGATGAGCGCGGTAAGGTCGACGCCGTCGAGCGGGCGCTTTGGGTCGGGATGCTGGAGGCCGAGCACGCCGAGGACGGTGGCAAAGATGTCGGTGGTGACGGCGGGCATGGCGGTCGTGCGCGGCGAGCGAATGACGGAGGGCCATCTGATGATGGCCGGGACGCGCAGGCCGCCTTCGTAGAGGTCGCCCTTGTGGCCGCGCCAGCCGCCGTTGTAGAGATTTGGGAGTTGGTCGTCTGGAATGCCTTCGACGGTAATGCCGTTGTCGGAGGTGAACCAGACGAGCGTGTCGTCGGTTTCGCCGGTGGCGCGCAAGGCTTGCGGAAGCGGCCGATGGCCTGGTCCATGGCGCTGATCTCGGCGAAGCGGTTGCGCAGCTCTTCGCCGGGGACTTCTGACGTAGAGGTTGGTGAAGGCGGAGAGGCCACGGTAGGGCTGTGGGGAGAGCCGAACCAGAGGGTGACGAAGAAGGGGTCGTCGCCCTCGCGGTTGACCTTGCGCAGGAAGTCGAGGGCGTAATCAACGCAGATGTCTGAGTTTTCGCCTTTGAGGACGATTGGGGCCTCGCCGTTGTGGCTCATGGCGATCGAGCTCGAAGAAGTTGTCGTGCGCGAGGTATCCTCGTAGCCGCGCGCGCCGGATTGGTGGGCGACTCCTTTTTGACGGCTGCCGAGGTGCCACTTGCCGAAGTGGCCGGCAGTGGTAGCCGGCCTTGGTGGACGATTTGCGCGAGCGTGATCTCCTCGGGGCGCGTGGGAGGGTTGGGCGCGAAGACGCCGGGAGCGGTTGGGGTGGCGGCCGGTGAGGATGGAGGCGCGGGTGGGCGAGCAGTTGGGCGCGGCGGAGTAGAAGGGTCGAAACGTAGACCGGTGGCGGCCATCTCGTCGAGGACGGGGGTTTTCAGATACGGATGTCCGTTGTAGCCGGTCTCGCCCCAGCCTTGGTCGTCGGCCATGATGAGGACGATGTTGGGGCGGGGCTGGGCGAGCAGGCGGGAGGGCGAGGAGGAAGGCGAGGAAGCATGACGCGCCATTCAGCCTAGCGCAGGCGGCGGCGTGGCGGGTTTTGACCTGCGGCTAGAAGTAGTCGCGGACGGCGGCGATAACGGCCCGACGACGCAGCCAGCGGCGGCGTACCAGGGCAGGCCGTCGACGGCGCGATAAAGCGGAGACGACGGCGGCGCCGACGATGGCGCCTGCGATGAGCGACAGGATGTGCAGTGAGCTCATGACGCCGACGCTTAGCGCGGCTCCGATGGCGGACGCGCCCAAGAGCAGCGAAGCGTAGCCCGAGCCCAAGCGGCGCTCGAGGGTGTGCGTGCGCGGACACGAGCAGGGCGAGGCCGCCCAGTGTCGCGCCAACGAATAGCGCCGCGACGGCAGCGCCCGCAGGACGCGTCCACGCCCAGAGCGCTTCTTGGTTTGGGCCAGAATAGAAACCCGCCAAGCTCCAGACCAGTGCGAGCAGAGTGAGCAGCGCGAGCCCGCGCATGTAGAAACGCAAGCGTCGCTGCGGAACACTCATGCGTCGAACCGCGCCCGCGGGCTCGCCGATGAGATCGAGCGCGGGCTGAGGATGCGATGCAACGCCAGCGCGACGACGACGGCAATAGCGATGAGCGCGACCGATTCGAGCGCATCGGCGCAGTAGCGCAAGTCGTCCACAGAGCCGCAAATCTGCATTGCACAGGGTTAGACACCGCAGGAAGGGAAAAGTTTGGTGGAAGGGGCGGGGACAGTCCGGGCGCGGGACAGTCCTCGCCTTGTGCTGGTTATTCGAAGATGGAGTCGGCTGGGACGATTGTGACTTCGCCGAGATCGAGCCAGGCGCCGACGAGCTTGTCTTCGGCGAGGACGTCCGCGGCGGGGCGGCGCGTAAACGGGCTTGGAAGCCGCGCCGGACTGCAAGGCGCGCTTGAAGGCGGCGGCGTCCTTGGTGATGACGACGATGTCGAGGTCGCTCGCGCGCAGATGCTTCTGGATCGCCTGGTTGACGGCGTCGCGCGAGAGGCCGTTGAGCTTGCCTTTGAACCAGCCGTTGAAGTCGCCGATGCCGTAGTACTGGCTGTCGAGCGCGTAGCCGAGCTCGTCGTTGGCGGTTTAAAAGCAGGTTCACGAACTTGGAGAGGAACTCTTTGGTCGAGTCGAACTGTTCTTGGGTCAAGCCTTCTCGGACGAGCTTGTCCAATTCAAACATGGCCAGGCGCAGGGCGAACATGCCGTTCTCGGGGACGACGGGGCGGATCCAGATTTGGAAGATTCTGCTGCCGCCGGGCGAGGTTCGGATCGGGCTGGAACTGGTACATGCCGCGCGGAAGTACTCGATGTAGGCGTAGTCGCCGTAGTTCATGCCGCGCACTTCGCGGATGCGCTGGAAGAGGTGGCTCTTCGACGAACGGTGCTGGCCGAAGTAAGATTGCATGACCTTGGAGCGCGGGCCAGTCCGGGTCGGCGCGGGTTGACGTCGAGGGGGAAGCCGATCGAGATGAGCGTAGAGCGCGTGTCCTTTTCGAGGATGTGGACGCGCAGCTTCTTCGCCTTGGCGGGCTGGAGGCAGTTCGACCTCGGCGGGGGCCTCGTGGCGTCGAAGTCCTTGGCGACCTTTGCGTCGAAGCCCGAGGGTAGCCGCCGGCCAAGCCGATGACGACGTTGCCGCGGCGGTACTGGTCGGCGTAGAAGGCCTGACGTCGTCGAGCGGGGAGTGGGCCTCGATGGCCTTGCCCAGACCGAGGTCGGGGTGGGCGTAGGGGCCGCCATCGTAGATGGTCTGGTAGAGGTATTCCTGCCAAGCTCTTCCTCGTTGTTGCTGCGCAGGCCGATGCGCAGGCCGTTGAGCGTCTCGTCCTTGATGCGGCGGAAGTCGTCCTCGCGCCACCCCGGCTCGAGCAGCATTTGGCGGATGGTCTCGTAGTACTTGTCGAGGTTCTCGACGTGCGTCGTGCCGGCGAAGACGGTCATCTCCTTGTCGACTTCCGCGCGCCGCGCCGATGAGGGCGCGGATTACTCGGTCAGTTCGAAAATGCCGTCCTCGCACACAATCCGCTGTTAGAACTCTTCCTGAAGGTACTCGGTGAAGTCCTTGTAGAGGAACCCCGAACACAATTGCGGAACCGGCTCCCATTGCAGGGTGAACCACACGGTGCGCGGATTGACGGCTATCGCGTTGTCCAGGTACTGCGCCCACGACTGACTGTTGAAATCGGCCTCACCAATCACCCAATCCTTATTGTAAGTTGGATTTGACTGAAACCAGTTGTGCACTGACTGGAAATGTATTGCCGTTAGAGCTGTAAAAATGGAGTTGCATGATGTCGGGAGGATTTCCGAGATACACGCTGGGGATCTGTGGAACGCGATCCATCAGCGATGACAGAAAACCCCACGGTCGATGCCTTGTTGTTCCCCGCGATCATGTACTCCTGCCATAGTTTCTGAGTATAGTCCAAAAAGATTTGGCTGGCTGGTCGTTGGAACTAGCTCATTACCAAGGTCGATCCTGTACGGCATCCCGACAGTATCCAGAATCGATTTTACCTGGAGGATAACGCCGAGATTTTTTCTGCCCGCCAATCGTCCCGTTGGGCCTGACTCAAGCCCAAGCAGTGAGTGAAGGGCATTCCGGCCCAATAGTCCCACATCCTTGGATCATTGCAGTCTCCTGCGCCAGCTAGGGATGCATCGACACGACGATCTCCCAGAATCCTTTGTTCTTGATATACGTTACAAGGTTCTGTAGTCCTGTAGCATAGTACGTGGACAGTTGACCGCCCATTGATCCCATAGAGTCGCCACCCGCAGGGTTGACTCCTTGATCACCGTGTTGATAGAAGAAGACAGGCAGACGTAGGCGCCGTTGACCATTGTTGTACAACCAGTCGACGACGACGTTGACGCTGCCAGCATCATTTGGATAATTATGGATCACCCCATACTTAGTCTGGTCGCAACCATTCCAAGAACCGCGGTAGTACCATGCCAGATTGCTCCCGCCACCGTTACCCTGGAATCCTCCAAGCAATACAGTCGCCGAGAGCACTGAAGCCATCAACAGCGAAACTCCTGAGCGCGTTGTTCGAGACATTATATATTCCTCCTTAAGGCTAAAGTCACGGTATTTCGACGGCCTATGCTCTCAAGCGAGCGTGGCGCGTACGTCGGTAGCAGTATTGGCCTGAGCGGGCGTGGTGCGCAAGGGCCGACTGGGGCCGTCCGGATGGCCGGTTGAGTTGGGCGGCCATTCTCCATCGGAAAACCGAAGCTGGGTCTCAGCGACCAGTCGTCTTCAGGCGGGCCAGACGATTCATACTCAATCGAGCCTCCGCTGCTCGCCCTTTGGGCGGGTAACGTTCACGTCGCTTCTTCGTCATGCCCCAAGCCCGCTAACTCTGTTCGGTTTGATACATGAAATCGGATAAGGAGGCGGCTTATGTAGCCCTTCACGGACCGTTCGGAGATGTCCAGCATCGCTGAGATCTCCCGATTCGTGAATCCCTTTCGTACGAGCGCTAGCACCTCCGTCTCTTGTGGCGTCAAGGCCCGTCGGGTGGCACCTCGCAATCGGACTTCGCTCGGTCCCGCAACTGGTTGGGGACTCAAGACGATGTCTGGCTGGTACGTTTGAATCAGAGTCTCCAAGTCGCCGCGTGCCAAGTCGGTGCGCACAACCGCCAAGTCCTCTGATTCTTGAAATATACTCAATAGTTTCAGCACGTTAGGCGCCTCTATTGAGCCGATAACTAGGATCTTCACGGCTTCCTCCCTTGCTGTCCAGCCTCTTCTAGCCTTCCGAGCGCATGCTGCCCTACGATCCACCGCCGTCCTCTAGCAACCGTGACCCTCTCGATGTCTCCCGGCGGAATCTCTCGTTGTCTTCCGGCGGAATGTGGACCAGCGTACTCGCAAATGGGGAGAGGACGTGGAGTCTTGGGCCGCCGATCGTCGCGTCGATAAGCGGTCTGACGACGCGAATCCCGCTTGCTATGCTAGCGAACAGTGGGTCGGACCGGTCACCCCGATTGGAGGTGGAGCGCATGAAGTATGAGCTGGATCGCAACCAAATGGAGCGGGATTGGAACGCAAGGGCCCAGGAAAACGCGTTCCACTACGTCGCGAGCGGACGCGCTGATTGGAGCGAGGAAGATTTCTATCGGTCCGGTCGGACATCGGTGGAAGACCTTATTTTGAACGACCGTGACTACTTGCTCCGGGGTCGTGCCCCCGGGAGCCTTCGAATCCTTGAGATCGGATGCGGCGTCGGACGTATGACCGAGGCCATGGCCGAAGAATTCGCAGAGGTACATGCAGTTGATGTCAGTGAGGAGATGATTCGACGGGCCGCGACGCGGTTGGGCAGTAGATCAAATGTTTTTCTATATCATGGCGATGGTCAGGGCCTGGGGGCTTTGGATAGTGTTGAGGTTGATCTAGCGTTTAGCTTCATCGTTTTTCAACACATTCCCCACCGGAGCGCCATCGAAGGCTATATGAGAGACGTCGCGGGATGTTTGAGAGTCGGTGGCATATTCAAGGTTCAGACGCAGGGCGATCCGCTGGCGGTCCTCGGCCGAGGTGATACATGGGAAGGCTGCTTTGTGCCCGCGTCCCTTTGGCTCCTTTGGAGTCGCCTATACGGGTACCGACTCATCAAATTTGAAGGCGTCGGGACGCAGTATCTTTGGCTGTGGTGGGAACGGATCGGCGACGCCGAATATGGACTGGCGGACTTGGAGTTCGCACTGCTCAGTGGCGAGACCCGCGCCTACGATGCAAGCTTGCGTGAGCTACGCGAGAAGCACAGTAAACTGTGTCAGCACTTGGATACAATTTACCGGTCCTTCTTGTACCGAGTCGGACGACGTTTGCATTTGGTAGCGAAGCCGCCAAGTTCTTGAGTCCTCTGGATCGGAAGTCGGGACCATTGGGCGGGTGCGAATAGCCGTCGAGCCTTGCTCTAGCAGGCTGTTGAAAAACTCGAAACTGTGTCTATCGGCTGTATTCGCTTGCCCGCCGAACCACCAGATATAGTGCGTCCCAGAGGCGTCGAGAGCCTTTTTCAACTCCCTGCTAGTGACGACTCGCGCATTCGATCTATGTCCGCTACATCGTTGAATTGTACTTGCACCTCTGTGTTCTCAGGCGTAGAGCCAAGTTGGGTAGCGTTCTTTCAAGACGCCGGACTTTATGCCTACGATGTGAATTACATCATCTCGCAGGTCTGCACCGCAACCGACGTGTTCAATGGCTTCGAGCGCCCAATCATGTGCCGTGGTTTGCTGAAGTCCATAGGGCCCTGTCTGTAAGTCATGAGTCTGAAACCCAGCGGCCTCAAAGAGTTGTTCCATTTCACTTGGAGTATATTCACGAGCATGCCGTGGCTCGATGGCATTGCCGCCCTTGCGAGCGGTGTATTGAGTATACAGGCCTGGATGCCCGCCGAGGAGCACAGCCGCAACGGCCCTGAGGGCGCAAATATTTGGCGTACTGAGGACTAGCGTTCCCCCAGGACGTAAGATCAGATTGACCTCGCTCATCAAGTGCATCGGATCTTCCGCGAGGTGCTCAAGGAGCTCACAGCACACTACTGTCGCGAAATGTGCGTCGGGGTATGGGTAGATGTCTTTCTCGGCGTCGAAAAGATCGACCTCACAGGAGAAGACTTCGCCGGTGGTGGACGTCACCGTCTTCGCATGGGTCTCGCCGAGTTGGCCCAGATAACAGCCTCGGACTTCTCCGTAGCCGAGACGCTTCAGCGCCGGGGTTATCTGCAAGTATGCACCCATCTCCAATAATCGATCATCTTCTTGCGCCGTTGGTGTTATCTCGATAGTTTTGAGAAATCGCGCGAGATGAGTCTCAGCATAGGATCTGGCCTCTGGCGACTGGGAGGAGAAGCCTAGGATATACGCGGACGTTTCTGGGTCAGCGACCGGCTGCAGACCGCGAAAGGAAGGTGTCAGGCGCCGCCACTTGCGCTTGAATCGACCGAATAGCCTTGTCATCGCCAGCTCATCTTAGCAGTCGACAAGTTCAATCGGAACTCGGATGAGGAGTGAAGGGATTAGTGAAGAAAAATGGTCGCAGTCGGGAGGCCAGCCGCCCCAATACTCTTCGATCAGCTTCTGCGCCTGCTCGTGCTCGATGTCGCCGACGATGGAGACGACGGTGTACTCGGGGCGGTAGTAGCGGTGGAAGAACTCCAGGCCGTAGTCGTACATCTCGGGCATGGCCTCGACGTCTTCGATGAATCCCATGGTGGTGTGCTTGTAGGTATGGGTGGTGAAGGCGCGGTTGCGCAACTGCTCGTCGAGCTTGCGCATCGGGTCGGAGAAGCTCTTGTTGTATTCGCTGAGCACGGCGCGGGTTTCGGTGCGGAAGATCTCCTCGGAGTATTTGAGGTTTTGAAAACGGTCGGCTTCGAGGTCGACGATCGGCTCGAGGTCTTCCTTGGAGAAGACGGCGTGATAGACGGTGCGATCGTCGGTGGTGTAGGCGTTGGTCTCGGCGCCGGCGCGCTGCATGATCTGGTTCCACTGGTCGGGCGAGAAGCGCTCGGTGCCGCGAAACATCATGTGCTCGAACAGGTGGGCGAAGCCGGAGCGGCCGGGCTCGACTTCATTGCGCGATCCGACCTGAACGACAACGTACAAAGCGACGATGTTGGGGTAGGGCGTTTTGACCGTGACCGCGCGGAGGCCGTTGGGCAGGTCGCGGACCTGCGTATCGTAGGGGAAGATGCGGCCGTCGCCGTCTTCTGATTTTGGGGCCGAGCCGCAGCCGAAGAGCAGCGCGGCGGCGGCGGCAAACGCGAAAAGGCGTTTCATGGGCTCAGTTTACAGGGAACAGGGCGTTTTCCTCGTCCAGAGGGCCGAAAACCGTCTGATAGAATCGAGGTGAGTTTCGATGACGAGCACGATTGCCCAGGATTCGAAGATTTCGGTAGCCTCGTTCGCCAAGCACTGCCATGAGCAGATGATCCCGGTGAATGGATCGCTGCGCTATTTTTCGGTGATTCCGCTGGAAGATGGGGACTTGCAGCGCCTGGTCTACGACCCGGCCGCAACGACGCCGCCGAAAACGCGCGAGATCTGCCCAACCTCAATCTGGTCGTGGTGGGCTATCTGGAGAAGCCGGCGCAGGAGCGACTCCGAGGGTCCGCTGGTGGTCTTTCGCCGGCCGGCGGCGAATCGGCAGCTCTATTCCGCTGTAACCGAAGGCGAGAACGGCTCTTTCCTGTTCGTGGCCGTGAAGGATGAGGATGTGGCGGACTGCCACGACAGCTTCTATCAGGAGCTGGCGACGCTGATCGTCGCCCATGCCGACCCGGAGATGATTGACCGCTACGCCGAGCTGCTGCGCGAAGAGCTCAAAGCCCAAGTGCGCGGCGAAGTGGAAGACACGAGCTGGAAGCTCAAAGAGAAGGTGCTGCGCAACGAGAAGAACGTGTCGCGCAAGACGCGCGTGTTCCAGGACTACGCGCGCGAGTCGATGATCGATACGCTGACACTCTACTTGCACGGCCTTTGCTGCGACATCGATGTTGAAGCGGGTCCCCGGCAGTTGCCGAGCGGCCGAATCCGCAAGCGGCTAGAGCTGTTGCGCTCGATGTTGCCGCCGCCGAAGGGCGTGGCGGTTTTCCCGGAAGAGCTGGCGTCGCAGCCAGCGCGGTAGATCGAGCCTCCGGAACGCGTACATTTCCAGGTGCGGCACGGTTCGGAGCGGGGTGTTGGTCGAGACCGGCGATTGCCCAATCTCTAGGCGTATTCCCGCACAATAGACGGGATGACCATTCGTAACGAAGAGGAGCTCGAAGAGGCTCTTTCGCGCCCAACCGACGCGGACGTCGAAGCCATGGGCGCACTCGATGGCGATCTGCTCCTGATCGGCATTTCCGGCAAGATGGGCCCCAGCATGGCCCGGCTGGCGCTGCGCGCGAGCGAGAAGGCCGGCGTGAAGCGCCGCGTGATGGGAGCTGCGCGCTTTTCCGCGCCGGGCTCGCGCGACGAGCTCGAGGCGATTGGCGTCGAGACGCTCCCCTGCGATCTGCTCGACCGCAAGTCGGTCGAGTCGCTGCCGGATTGCCCGAACGTGCTCTACATGGTGGGCCAGAAGTTTGGAACGTCGAGCAATCAAGGGCTCACGTGGGCGGTCAATTCGTATGCGCCGGCGATGGCTTGCGAGCGTTACGCGAGCTCGCGCATCGTGGCGTTCTCGACGGGCAACGTCTATCCGCTGACGCCGGTGATCTCGGGCGGGCCGACGGAGCAGGACCCAGTTGGACCGGTGGGCGAATACGCCCAGTCGGCGCTGGCGCGTGAACGCATCTTCCAGTACTTTTCCGAGCGCAACGGGACCAAGACGGCGATCTTGCGACTGAATTACGCGATCGACCTGCGCTACGGCGTGCTGCGCGACATTGCGGATCAAGTGGCGGCCGGAACGCCGATCGACGTCTCGATGGGCTATGCCAACGTGATTTGGCAGCGCGACGCCAACTCGGTGGCGCTGCGCGCGTTCGCGCACGTCTCTTCCCCGCCCTTCTTGCTCAACCTGACCGGGTCGGACACGATCTCGACGCGTGCGGTCGCGCAGAAGTTCGGCAAGCTACTGGGCAAGGAACCCCAGTTCGTGGGCAAGGAAGCGGATACGGCTCTACTCAACAACGCGGCGCTCTGCCGCGAGCAGTTCGAGGCGGAAACGGTCACGCTGGACTGGATGATCGAGCAGATCGCAGGCTGGATCCAAGCCGGTGGCAAGAGCTTGGGCAAGCCGACGCACTTCCAGGAGCGCGAAGGCAAGTTCTAACCCTTGGGCGGTTAGGCGCGGCGGCGGCGCAGGTAAAACAGCGCCGCCAAGCCGCCGGCCAGCGAGAAGATCGCGCTGGGTTCGGGGGCGATTGCCGGCTGCTGCGAGTGGTAGGTCACTTCAAAGAGAAAATCGTTGAAGTCCGTGTCGGCGCCATCGGTGCGGTACCAGTCCTCGAACGCCAAAAGGTAGGTATTCGGCTGGCCCACGACGGCGAATGTGACCATCTGGTCCAAGCCGCCGGGATTGAGCGCAGGGTCTGAGTAGACCATGTGCGTAATGTCCCCCATGACGGCGTAGTCGAGCCAGGTGAAGCGCGTGGGAACCGTGACAGTCGACGAGCCGCCGAGCGTCATCGGAATCGAAAACACACCATCTATCCAGATCAACTGATCGAGGAACGTATTGTCGGAGCCGTCGCAAAGGATGCAGAACCCAAGGCTTTGCGACGCGGAAGAGTAGGTCGAACGGGCGACGATCGAGTAGTCGCCGCCCGGCCAGGTCTGCTCGATGTCGTCGTCGATGCGGATGTAGTTGCCGGCGCCATAGATCGCGTCGAGCGTTTGCATCAAATCGGGCTCGAAGGGATTGGGCATGATCGGCGTCGTCGTGGCTTGCGCGACGGCTCCGAAGAAGGCAAAAAATAGCGCCAGGCGTTGCATAGAAAAAACCAGGACCGACCGAAGGACGTTTTTAGTATCCAGTCGAACCTGGCCTGCGGGAAATGACGCGATTGTTTCAATTCGAGGCCGTACGCCAGCCCTATGTCCTTTAGTACCAAAGGGTTGGTAGAGCCTGAAAAGGGCAAGCTGCTGGAGCTGAAGGCCTGCGCGACAGCTCAAACGCGGAAGGGCTTGGAGAGGTGCAAGCGCCGCTCTGCGGATTTGTAAAATCCCTGCGGAGCGTACTGGTCTGTATGCAGGTAGCAGCGCACCAGCGCCTCGTCGCCTTCGATGCTCCACACACGGCTCATCGGGACAGTCGTGCGGCGCACGTGGTGGGCCGACAATGCGCTGACGTTGACGAACCAGACGCCCCACTTGCGCTCGACATGCGATTTGCCGCCGTAGGTGTCGTCGGGGTTGGTGTGGGTGTGACCGCCTAGCCAGACGTCGATCGCTCCTGGATTTGCCGCCAGGTAGCGCTCGAAGGCCTGAGCATCGGGCACGCTGTCGACCCAATAGAGGTAGGAGGCGCCTTTGGGCGTTCCCTGCTCCTTGTAGCCATGGTAGTGCGAGCGCCATTGGCCGTTCTCGTCACAGCGCATGCCCTCCCATTCGCCCGAAGCTACGGTGGTGTCCTTGAGGACGTAGTGGTGCGCGGAGACGATGATCTTGTCCTGGTTGGCTTCGACCATGCGCTTCCACCAAGCGAAGGTTTCGCCGGTGACCACTCCGGAAGGGTTGCCGCCCAGGGTTCCGCGTCCAACCTTCTGCGATGGCTCGTTGATGTCGCTCATCATCAGGAACAGCATGTTCCCAACCTGGAAGCTGTAGCGCTCCCAAGTTCCTTCGACGGCGTAGGGCCGGTTGCGGGCGTCGAGGCGCGAGTGCTGCGGCGTCTCACCGAGCGGGTCGAGCCACTTGCGCCACCACCAGTTTTTCGGCTCATCGAGGCCGCTGCGGTCGTGGTTGCCGCACAGCGAATAGATCTGCTCGCGCTCGTGCCTACGCAACCCTTGGCCGAATTGCCGGACGATCTCCTCGCCTTCATCATCCTGAGGAACAGATTGGCCGCCGGATTGGTCGCCTAGGTCGAGCGCGAGATCCCAATCGAAATCAGACTCGACCTGCTCGATAGAGGAGGCAAGGCTCTCGCGGCCGTTGCGCTTGTCGGTTCCGACGTGGGCGTCGGAGAAGGTCCACAGATTGAGCCGGCCGTTCGATTGCGCCCGGGCCGCGCCGACGGCGGCGGAGAGAAAAGCGCGGCGGGAGATCATGCAGCGCCTCGACGCTTGGAGCGGTTGGCCTCCTGGCGGTCGAACAGCGGCATCCAGCGTTCTTCGATCCACGAGAAGGCCGCAGCGAGGCCCTGTTCGCTGTACACACGGCCCAACTCAGCCTCGACGGCCGTGGGCTCCCCGAAGGCGGAGAGGAATTGGTTGCTCGACATGCGCTGGTACTGGGCGCCGTCCACACGCCCGCCGCGTTCGAGGATGCGCAGGCGGCCATAGAGACAAAGGACGGCGTCGCCTACCCAAGCTTCGGCTTGCAGCTGTTCGCTAGCCATTTGCGGGTATGGTAGCGCGCTGTAGTTGGGCGCGCTAGGCGACGAATTTGTAGCCAAGGCCGTGCAGGGTGAGGATGATCTTAGGGGCCTTGGGGTCGGTTTCGAGCTTGCGGCGCAGCCAGCCGACATGGACATCGACGGTTCGAGTGGCCGGAGGAGTTTCGTAACCCCAAACGCGCTGCAGCAACGTTTGACGCGAGAGAGTTTCGCCGCGGTGTTCGATGAAGAAGCGCAGAAGTTGGAATTCCTTGGCGGAAAGCCGCAACACGGCGTCGCGACGGCGAACTTCAGTGCTACGGAAATCCACGTGGACCTCGCCGAGGTCGAATGTTTCCGCCGCGGGCGATGAGCCGTTGCGGCGCAGCAGCGCCTGGATACGTGCGATGAGCTCGACGTACTCGAACGGCTTGATGACATAGTCGTCCACACCGGACGCCAGAGCCTGAACGGTCTGCTCGGTGCGCCCCGGCGGCGCAAGCATGAGGATGGGCGTCGAGTCGCCGAGCCGGCGTAAGCTGCGGCAGATATCGAGGCCATCGTGCGCATCGAGGGCAGCCTCGAGGATGAGCGCATCGAAGCCCCCGCGGCAGGCGGCGCGCAATCCGCGCTCGCCGTCAGCGGCGGCCTCCACTGTGAAGCCTGCTTGTCGCAGGCCATTGCTGAGCTTGAATCGGGTTGCGGGGTCGTCTTCGACGAGTAGAATTCGTGGTTCGTCCGTCATTGCGTTTCCGAGGCTTTCTCGGTGAGACGGACCCTCGCGGAACCACGGTACGATCGACGCGTTAAGTCTCTGTAAAATCGAACTTTACAATTCGTCCTGGACAGACTCACACAACGAATTTGTAGCCCATTCCATGTACGGTGAGGATCAATTTCGGCTTCTTGGGATCCTCTTCGACCTTTTGCCGCAACCAGGCTACGTGGACGTCCACGGTGCGCGTGGAAGGCATCGACTCGTAGCCCCAGACCTCATGCAGCAGCACTTCGCGTGAAAGGGTTTCGCCGCGGTGCTCGATGAAGTACTTGAGGAGTTGGAACTCCTTCGCCGACATCTGGAGCACCGTTTCGCCACGGCGCACCTCGGTGCTGCGGAAGTCCACACGCACGTCGTCGAACTGGAAGGTTTGGCCGGTAGCGGGAGTTCCGCGGCGGCGGAGCAGAGCCTCAATGCGGGCGAGAAGCTCGAGAGTCTCGAAAGGCTTGGTCAAGTAGTCGTCGGCGCCGATCTTGAGGCCGAGAACCTTGTCGACGGTCTGGCCTCGCGCCGTGAGCATGAGGATGGGCGTCGAGTCGCCATGCTGGCGAAGGTCGCGGCAGATGTCGAATCCGCTCTTGCCGGGCAGCATCACGTCGAGAAGGAGGATGTCGAAGCCGCCCGCGAGCGCGACACGCAGGCCGTCGTCGCCATTCGAGGCCGTTTCGACCGCATAACCCTCGCTGCGCAAGCGATCGCTCAAAGTCAGCCGCAAACCGGGCTCGTCTTCCACCAGCAGGATGCGTTTTTCGTCCGCCATCGTTCTACTCGCTTCCTTCCGCCTTTGGCAATCTGAGGGTAAAGGTGGAACCTTGGCCCGGAGTGCTCACAGCCCTGAGGCTTCCACCAAAACCTTCAGCCGCGCTTTTGGCCAGGGCCAAACCCAGACCCGTACCGTGAATCTGCGCCTCGGTGGCGCGCTTGCCGCGATAGAAGGGATCGAAGATGTTGGGCATGTCGTCCGCGTCGATGCCGACGCCACGGTCCCGCACGATCACTTCCACGGCGCCGTTGCGCGCCGCCGCTTCGACGCCCACCCACTTGGCCTCGCCACCATACTTCAAGGCGTTCTCGACCAAGCTTTGGATGACGCGTGAGGCCGCTGCAGCATCGACGCGGACGGCCGGCAGGGGCTGATGATAGCGCTCCTCCAAAGTAAAGCCGGCTTCCTCGACGGCGGGCCTCAACTCGCCTACGGCGCGCTCGAGAAGCTCGCCGGCCGGGGCGTTCTCGAGCCGATACTGTTGGCGGCCGGCCTGACTCGCTGCGAATTGCAGCGTCTGCTCGACCATGCCGGTCAGGCGGCGTCCTTCGTCGCGAATGAGCTTGCCGTAATCGCGTACCTGCTCGGGCGTCTTGACGACGCCTTCGGCTAGGTTGTCTCCCGCCGAACGTATGACGGCCAGCGGGGTTCGGAGCTCATGAGAAACCCCGGCGACGAATTCCATTTGCGCCTGGGCCAAGCGCTCGGCCCGGCGTGTAGAGAGCAGCACAGCCCCCATGGCGGCGGCGAGCAGCGCCAGAATGCCAAGGCTGATCCCCAAGTTCCGCCTGCGCAGACGCCCAACGACGGCGTCGAGCGATCCGCCCGAGGCTTTGACGACGAGCACCAAGTCGCCGCCCGGGCCGGCTGGGGCGATCGAGTCGAAGACAAAGTCGGCGAGATCGGGCCCGTTGGAGCCCTGCGGAGGCCTTCCCGGACCTCCGCGGCCGGGTTCCCTCCTTTCCGGCTCTTCGCGGCGGCGGGAACGTCCTGGTTGCGGCCCTTCCTCGCGGCGCCACATGAGGCCTTCCGCGACCTCGGCGTCGCGAAAATCGCCGACGGTCAAGCCGGGGTGCGAGCTGTACAGCAACTCGGGCGTCTCGGCGTTGCGCAGGACGCCTACGTTGTAAATCGAGTCCTCAGCGCCGCCGAAGTAGCGCTGGGCAAGCGCGGGGAACAGTGAGTCGGTCAGCGAGGCAGGGTCGAGCTCGACGACGAGCATCCCCTCGTACTCCGGCCGGGGACGCTCGCCCGGGACCGCGGGGTGGCGCATGGCGGCCAATCCAAACACCAATGCCGGGATATCGGGCGCAAACACTCCGCCGGGCCTCCCTAAGCCTCCACGGAAGCCGCCGCCGAAACCTCCTCCAGGACCTCCGCCGCGCCCGCGCTGCTGGAACATGCGCTCAAACGCCGGCGGCAGTTGGCCAGGTTCAAAAGCAGAACCGTCCGCCGAGAGCTGCAGCACATGGTCTTCGCCATTCGGCTCGCGATCCCGAACGTACAGGGTATCCACCGCCAGATAGCCGCCGCCGGCGCTGCGCCAGCTCGCCAGGCGCGCGGCGAACTCCGGCCAATCGTGGGCGAGCAGCGCGTCGTTGCCGATGTCGAAAACCCGGGCCAAGCGCAAGAGCTCGCGGTTGAAGTCGTCGCGAAACTGGTTGGCGGAAGCCTCAGCGCCGCGCTGCAGACGCTCGCGGTCCGCCTCGGCCATTTCGCCGATCCAACGGTACTGCAAGGCGGCCAGCAGAATCAGCGCACCCGTCATACCGGCGATCGCCAGGGGGTTGAGTCCCCCGCTGAGCCATTTGCGCTTCATTCCTTCCAAAGGTCCAGATTCATAGCGTCGGAGCACGGTTGCAGCAACCCGTAAAATCCCGGATTGCGTCGCTTGGACGAAATGGTAAACTGATACCCGGTTTCATGGTGGACGGCAGCGGACTTAGCGCACGCATCGCAGCCCAAGCTCCTGGTTTTTCCCCTTCGGAGCTTCTCAACGCCTATAGGACCATGCTCCTCTCCCGTCGTTTGGACGATCGGGAGATCACGCTCAAGCAACAGAGCAAGGCGTTCTTCCAAATCAGTTGTGCGGGGCACGAGGCCGTGCAGACGGCGGCAGGGATGCTGCTGCGTCCTGGCTTCGACTGGGTTTATCCGTACTATCGTGACCGAGCCCTCTGCTTAGCTTTGGGCGTCAAACCGCTGGACATGTTACTCCAGGCGGTCGGGGCGGGCTCGGATCCGTTTTCCGGCGGCCGCCAGATGCCGACGCATTGGTCCAGTCCGGAGCTCAACATCGTTTCGCCTTCCTCGGCCACCGGGACGCAGTTCCTGCAAGCGGTGGGCTGCGCACAGGGCTGCGTGTATCAGCAGAAAGCAGAGACCTCGGAACGGCAGGTCGCGCTGGTTTGCGGCGGCGAAGGCGCGACGAGCGAGGGCGAGTTCTGGGAATCGATCAACGCCGCCTGCCTGGAAAGACTGCCGGTGCTGTTCCTGATCGAGGACAACGGGTACGCCATTTCGGTGCCGGTGGAGTATCAGACGCCGGGCGGCAACATCTCGAAACTGCTCGCGAACTTTCCCGGTCTGATGATCGAGGAGTGCGATGGGCTGGATCTCGAAGCCAGCCGTGCGGCGCTCGAACACGGCATGCGCTACTGCCGCTCCGGCGCCGGGCCGGCGCTCGTGCATGCGCACGTCATTCGGCCCTACGGCCACTCGCATTCGGATGACGAGACGCTTTACAAGAGCGCGGACGAGCGAGCCGAGGAAGCGAAAAAAGACCCGATTCTGCGCTTGGGCCGCGAGCTCGTGAAGCGCGAGATTGCCACCGACGAGCATCTTGCGGAAATCCGCGCCCAGGTGGAACGCGACATCGCAAAAGCGCTCGAACAGGCGCTGGACGCTGCGCCGCCGCGCTCGGGTTCGGCAAAGAAGTTTCTCTACTCGCCGACAGTGGATCCGACTTCGGCGGAGTTTTCGAGCGCACCTCAGGCAGCGGGCGATCCGCGCACGATGGTCGACCTGATCAACGCCTGCCTCCATGACGAGTTGCGGCAGAACCAGCGCATCGTGGTCTTCGGCGAAGACATCGCCGATTGCAGCCACGAAGAGCACCTGGAAACGCTCGCGGGCAAGGGCGGCGTTTTCAAAGCGACCCGCGGGTTGCAGAAGAAGTTCGGCTCGAAGCGCGTGTTCAACGCGCCCATTGCCGAGGCGGCCATCGTGGGCCGAGCGCAGGGCATGGCCACGCGCGGGATGAAGCCGATCGTCGAGATCCAATTCTTCGACTACATCTGGCCGGCGATGATGCAGATTCGCGACGAGTTGGCGAGCTTGCGTTGGCGCTCAAACAACGGCTTTTCCGCACCCCTGGTGATCCGCGCGCCGATCGGCGGATACTTAAACGGCGGCGCGGTTTACCACAGCCAGTCCGGGGAATCGATCTTCACGCATATCCCGGGCATCCGGGTGGTGTTTCCGTCGAACGCGGCGGACGCGAACGGGCTGCTACGGACGGCGATTCGCTGCGACGACCCAGTACTGTTTCTCGAGCACAAGCGGCTCTATCGCGAGACGTACAACCGCAGCCCCTACCCTGGGCCGGACTACATGATCCCGTTCGGCAAAGCGGCGACGGTGCGCAAAGGCGAGGATTTGACGATCGTCACTTACGGCGCACTGGTGCAGAAGTCGCTCGTAGCGGCCAACGCCATCGCTGAGAAGACGGGCGCGCAGGTGGAAGTGCTCGATCTGCGCTCTCTCAATCCCTACGACTGGGATGCGATCGCGGCATCGGTGCGCAAGACCTCGCGCGTAATCGTGGCGCATGAAGACACGATGTCGTGGGGCTTCGGCGCGGAGATCGCGGCGCGGATCGCGGACGAGCTATTCGAGGATCTGGACGCGCCGGTCAGGCGTGTGGCGGCCCAGGATACTTGGGTGGCCTACAATCCGCAGCTCGAGCGCGAGATCTTGCCGCAAACCGAGGATCTCGAGCAGGCGGCGACGAAGCTGCTCGAGTGGTAGGGTGGGTTTTCCCAACGCTGAAATTGGAACGCGCGGATTCACGTCCGCGCGTTTGAGCGGTTAGGGATAGGGTCGCATTAGCGCGTGCGTGCTCCACTTTTTCGTTTCGATGCGCTGGATGAAGACGTTTTCGGATTCGGCGACGGTGTAGTCCGGCGGCGGCTCGAACAGGCCGGGCAGGGGCTCGGTGCGCTGGATGTTCGTCAGGGTGTAGGTCGTCTCCGCCGCGCGGGGGTCTTTGCGCTTGGTCATCACGTCGAGACCTAGCTCATCGGAGTGCCAGCGCTCGAAGACGACCTCGATCGGGCGCTCGTTGCCGATCTCACCCGCTGGAATGGTGCGTGGTGCGCGTCTCCTGTCGCTTCAACACCTTCGATCATGCGTGAGCCCAGGTCTTCGACCTTTGGCGGGTTGGCGTCGTCAGCAGGACCGATGCGTCGAAACTCTTGAACGCGAATCTGCGTGCCGGGCTGCCCGGCGGTGGCGCAATCGCCGCGACGCTGACCGCACCGTGTACCCCGGCCCGCCGGGAGGCGGTCCGATAGGGGGCGCGCCATCCAAGTGTGGGATGTCGAGCTTGCGCGCGGTCTTTGTCTCCGGCTCCAGCACCCAGTGGACGCCCGCGACCGGGTCATTGATGAAGATCCGCGTCTGCGCATCGCCCGCAACGGCCCACGGACCGATCGAGCCGAGTTCTCGCGGCGCGTGCGGCCTTGGTTATCTCGGTAAATCATGGAGCTGCTTTTGCGTACGATGCGGTTGCCGTCTCCTAGGACCTGAACGGTTTCGGTGACGGCCTCGGCTGAGTAGGGCGCCCGGCCTTGGTCGGTCCGTCGAAGCGAACGCCTGGGCCATGCAGCGTCACGGCGTCCGTGAACGCAACGTTGCCGGCGCCATCGGGCGAGATGAACTCGAGGGTTTCCTGCGCCCAGAGCGGTAGGGCGAGAACAAGTGCGAATCCAAATACGATCTGTCTCATTGTCGATTTACCTCCTGATCCTTTCACTGATGTCCAACAAAACGTACGGCCTGCGCAACGCCGTCATCGCCGAGCAAGACGTCGGCTTCGATGCCCTCGTGCGCGGCGGGGTCGACCGGTAGCCCAAACCAAGCCGCCGCTGAGGGCGGCAGAGTGACACGCACGAGCCGGCCGGCCGTGATCTCGTTGGTGGGACGACCGTAGTCGAGCAGCAGGAAGGTCCCGGCTGGGTGCGTTCTCGGCCGAAGCGACTGCGGGGACGCCTTCTGTGGCGGTTCGCGGCGCGCCAGCCAAGCCCCGATCGCCACACCAAGCGCCAACACGGCGGCCGCAGCCCAGACCCACGGCTGCGGACGGCGCCGCTTGGCCGAGGACTGGCGAAAGCGCTGCAGCAGTTGCTGTTCGAGCTCGGGACGAGGTTCGCCCAAGGAGCCGGCCAGACGGCGAAGCTCGGATTGCAGCTCCTGATGGTCGAACTCGTTCATCGCGTCTCCTCCCCCGCCTTGCGCCAAACGAGCTTTTGCGCGAGCAGCGCACGGCCGCGGTGCAGGCGCGAGCGCACAGTGCCCACAGCGATGCCGAGCGCGTCGGCGGTATCGGTATAGCTAACCTCTTCGAGATCGCAAAGCACGACCGCCTCGCGGTAGGTTTCCGGTAAAGCCAGCACCGCTCGCCGCAATGTCTCGACGCGCTCGCGCGCCTCCAGCGCATCGAGAATGGCGGGCGGCTCGGCAACCTCGGCGCCGGTTTCGACGGAGGGATTGAGTTGGCGGAACTGCCGCAGGCCCTGGTTGCGCGCGATGCCGTAGAGGTAAGAGGCGAGCTCGCCGCGTTGCGGGTCGTAGCCTTGGGGCCGTTCGATCAAAGCCATGAAGGTCTCCTGCACCACTTCCTCCGCCGCCTCGCGGCTGCCGGTCATGCCGAGCGCGAAGCGGTAGACCGCCGCGCTGCGCCGCCGGTAGAGGGCCGTGAAAGCGTCCTCGTCTCCCCGCGCGGCGCGCTCGAGGAGTACGGGATCGCTTGGCTGAACGAGGTCGGGCAAAACGTTCGAGCAATGGACGGCCCCGAGGGCTTTATGTGAGGAGTTGTGGGGAAGCTGGCGAGAAGTTCCCGAAAATTTGCGTTAAGGATGAAAACCGGCTTCGCGCGCGAGCCAGTCGAGGTAGGCCTCGGGCAGCTCGGGCGAGCCGAGCCGGGCATAGGCCTGCGGCAGCGACTCGGCGCGTCCGTTACGGACGAGGAAAGCTAGATAGCG
The DNA here is from genome assembly GCA_041394905.1 of Bryobacterales bacterium. Taxonomy (GTDB): domain Bacteria; phylum Acidobacteriota; class Terriglobia; order Bryobacterales; family UBA6623; genus RI-231. The sequence goes on from JAWKHJ010000017.1 coordinate 29,437, forward strand.
GGCGGCGGACTCCGATCGTCGGGCTGCGGGAGACGCTCGAGCGCGGCTGTCTCGACGCCCGAGCGGGAGGCGGTGAGCAGAGCGGCGTCGAGCAGGTCGGGGGCGGCGGAAACGAGCGCAGCGAGCCGGTCAACCGCTTCCGGGGCGTGGCCAGTCTGGAGCTCGAGCTCGGCCAGAGGCCACTCGGTGCGCAGGGTGAAGGGCTCGACCCTGGCGGGCGGCGCGAGCAAAGAGCAGGGCGCGGTCAACGTGTCCGCGAGCGTGTCCATTTCCGCCAAACGCAGCCACGCGGGGGCGGCGTGGAGGTTGCGGTCGAGCGCTTGGCGGTAGAGCGCGACGGCTCGGTCGACTTCGCCAGCGGCAGAGGCTTTGCCCGCGGCGAGGTAGGCGTCCTGCGCGGAGGGGATCGAGACGCTGGCAAGCGCGACGGCTGCAAGGCCAAGCGCGACCGCCGGCATCCGGCCGCGGATGGGGGTTTGCCGATCCCCGCGAGGCTGCTCCTCGCGCTCGGGCCGGGAGGCCCTCGTGCAGGCCAGGAGGCCTGCGCCACGAGAGCCGTCATCTGCGGCGAGGCCTAGCAAGGCGGCCGTAAGCGCGGCGAGGCCGGGCGACTGAAGAGGTAGATCGACCGTGGCATGCAAGAGTACGGCGGCGGCGCCGATGGCGCACCCCGCGGCAAGCCGGTCCCGCCACTCGACCGCGAGCAGGGCGGATACGATGGCCGCGAAGAGCAGCAAGGCCGTCGGCAGTCCGAGCTCGACTGCCCACTCGAGGTAGTCGCTGTGGGCGTTGTCGACGCTCTTGCGCGGCAGGTAACAGGACGTACGCTCGAACGCCGCTGGGAACGAGCCGAGGCCCACGCCTGTAAGCGCATGTTTTCCCATCAGTTGCACGGAATCGAGCCAGATCGCGGTACGGCCTGGATCTCCGCCTTCGGCGGCAAGCCGCTCGAAACGGTCAATGGCTCTGGGGGCGGTCCAGCCGAGAGCAAGCAGCAAGGCAAGAGCGCTGCCGAGCGCCCAGGAGCGCTTCCCGCTGAACCAGACGACGGCCGTAGACGCAGCCAGCAATCCCGCGACGATGCCCGTGCGCGAAAGGGAGAAAGCGATGCCGCCCAAGCTGAGCGCAATTGCTGCGGCGCCTAGAACGGCCCAAAGCAACGACTTCTCTTCCAGGCGCTCGCGCCACGGCTTGCCCGACCACTCGGCCGCCAGCAGCCCGCAGGCCGCGCCCAAGGTGAGCTCGAGCAAAGCGGCGTACTGGCCGCGGTGGACCATCGCCCCGTCAGCGGGCGCGCCACCGCCTGCGGCAAGCCCCATGGCGCCCTCCAAGCAACCCAAGGCCGCGATTGCCGCTACAGCGAAACGCCGCGCTTGACTCGAAACCCTGGCGGTTCGGGCGAGGGCATAGACGGTGAGGCAGCCGGCCAAGCCCCGCATTTCGACCAGCAGAGCGGACGGGTCCATGGCGAGGACGCCCGGGCCAGAAACGCCTGCAGCCTGCATGGCCTCGGCAAGCGCGGACGGAGGGGGAGCTGGGAGGAACTGAAACGCGGGCAGGGCCGCCAGCGCAAGGAGCCAAACGGGCGCCCGGCCGCACACGAGCAGCGCCAGACCGGCGAGCGCGAACGCGGCGGAGTCCCGACGCCCGAGCAGGAGCAGCGTCGCGGGCGCGCCGACGGCGGCCGCGGCGGCGAGCCATGGCTTGGCTGCATTCAGCACTCGAGCGGAACATCGGCCGAAGGGCGCGAGAGTCTTAGTCCGTTCCATGGCTGGGACTCGCCCGTCCCAATTGCGGCGGGTGCGCCAGGAACAAAAGGCGCGTTCCGGCGTAGGTGCAAAAGGGCCGCAGACGTGCAACTGCCGCCTCATCCCATGCTTCACGATTTTCGACTCGCACTTCGTTCCCTGCGCAAGCAACCCGCGTTCACCGCCGTCGCGGTGGCGACGCTGGCGCTCGGCATCAGCCTCGGCCGGGGTTTTCAGCCTTGTGCAAGGCGTCTTGTTGACTCCGCCGCCCTACGAAGACCCAGACAAGCTCGTTCTGGTCCAATCGGCCGCGGAGGACGGACGGATCACACAAGCCGAGCGCCCGTGGGCGGCTTCGCAGTGGCTCGAGTGGCAGCGGCAGGCAAAATCGTTCGACGCCGTGGCCGCGTATTCGTGGTCGTTCAGCTTCCTCATCGAATCCGACCGTGCGGAACCGATCCAGGGAATGTGGGTCACGCCGGAATACTTTTCCGTGATCGGAGTCCAGCCGGAGATGGGCCGCGCCTTTCTTCCTGAGGAAAAGATCACGGATTCGAACGTGGTGGTCATCGTGAGCCACGAGCTCTGGCAGGGCGAGCTTGGCGGCGACCCGGACATCGATCGTGATTGTCGGCGTCGCCTCGGACGCGAGGATGGAGGATCGAACGCGTCCGGCCGAGCCGCAGATTTATCTCTCGTTCTGGCAGGCAGGCGCGCGCTCGAAGCATATGGTGATCCGGACCAAGGGCGACCCGGCGGCTGTCGTGGCTTCGGTGCAACGCGAGCTCCGCGACGTCAATCCGGCCGTGGCGATCGAGCACGTCAAGACGCTCGACGAGATTAGGGGCGACTCGGTGGCTTCGCGTCGGCGCGAGATCGCGATCCGGTCGGCGATCGGAGCGCAGCAGAGCAACATCCGCGGGCTGGTGTTCGCCGAGGGCCTGCGGCTTGTCGCGTTCGGCGTGGCAGGCGGCGTGGTGGGCGCGCTGGCGCTTGCGCATGTACTGGACTCGCTGCTGTTCGGGGTGGAAGCGTCGGATCCGCTGACCTTGGTGGCGGTCGCGGCGGTGTTCGCCGTGGTTGCGCTGCTGGCTTGCTGGCTGCCGTCGCGCCGGGCGGTGCGGGTGGACCCGGCGGAGGCGCTGAGGGCGGACTAGAACGTTTCACAAGAAGAATGCTTCAAAATCCGGCGCCATTCAGCCCCAGGATTCCCCGTTCAGTGCAAATTTCCGCAGTTCGGCAATTCCTGCTGGCGGAGGGCCCCGCGACCCCCTAGCCTGAGCATCAAATCTAGAGTTTGGGAGAGGTCCGCCACGGCGAACCTGACAGATCCCGACCAGGAGCCCTCATGCACCGACCGACCAAATACGTCGAAAAAGGCCTGACGAACGTCGCCACTGGTATGTGGAAGTTCGCGCGTTGGATGGACAGCCGTAAGGCCGTCGAGCCTTCGTTCACCCCCGCGTGGACGGAAAAGCCCATGCTCAAGTCGTGGGAAAAGTCCAAGCCCGCCCTCGGCTGGCCGCGCAAGACCGACTCGCTCTGCCCCAAGTGCGTGATCGCAGCGCGCGAGCAGATCCTCTCGGGCCAAGTCGACTACAACGTGCTCAAGTCCGAGAAGGTCGGCGAGGTCGAGGCCTCGATCATCGAGCGCGACGGCCAAGTGTGGATGGTGAAGGAATGCCCCACGCACGGCAAGATCGAAGACATCATGGCGATCGACTCGAAGTTCCTCGAGCACATCGAGTCGCAATTCCCCGGCCGTGACATCCAGGCGCACAACGACGAAGAGCTGCACAACCATGGCTCGTCGACGGTGCGTTTTGCCGCGGCCGTGCTGACGGTCGACCTGACCAACCGCTGCAACATGATGTGCGACCCGTGCTTCATGGACGCGAACCAAGTTGGCTTCGTGCACGAGCTCGAGTGGGAAGAGATCAAGACGATCCTCGACAACGCGATCACGATCAAGCCTCGACGCCAGATGTCGGTGCAGTTCTCCGGCGGCGAGCCGACGATGTCGCCCTACTTCCTGAAGGCCGTTCGCTACGCGCGCTCGGTGGGCTACAACTCGGTGCAGGCGGCGACGAACGGAATCGAGTTCGCGAAGTCGCGTGACTTCGCCGAGGCGGCCGCGGACGCGGGCATGCGCTATGCCTACCTGCAGTTTGACGGCATCGGCAACGCACGCAACTCGCACCGCAAGATCGGCAACCTGTTCGACGTGAAGATGAAGGCGATCGACAACATGCACGACGCCGGCATCGAGATCGTGCTGGTGACGACGATCGTCAACAACATCAACAACGAAGAGGTCGGCCCGATCATCGACTTCGCGCGCGACAACCCGGGAAAGATCGCTTTCGTGAGCTTCCAGCCTGTGTCGTTCACCGGCCGCGACGAAGAGATCACCGACGAGCGCCGCATGAAGCAGCGCTACACGCTGTCGCACATGGCGTACGACGTAAAGAAGCAACTCGGCATGACCGAGCCGACGCGCGACTGGTTCCCGATCTCGGTGATGGGCACCTTCGTCGACGCCGCCGACTTGGCGCACGGTCCGGAAGCGCAGTGGGGACAGGTTTCCTGCGGCTGCCACCCGAACTGCGGCGTCGGCACGGCGTTCATGATCAACAAGCAGACGAAGGACATGGCTCCGGTTCCGGAGTTCATCAACGTGCCGCAGTTGACGCAGGACATCCGCCGCATCAACGACTCGGGCCGTTCGAAGTGGAAGACGAACCTGCAACTGGGTCTGGCTCTGCTGAAGAACTACAACCCGATGAAGGCGCCGGCGGCCTTCTCGATGTTCGACCTGCTCAAGAAGTTCGACAAGAGCTTCGCGCTGTCGGGCAAGAACTACGGCAAGGGCACGGCGCGCCGCAAGGACCCGTGGAACTTCCTGTTCGTCGCGGGCATGTGGTTCCAGGATCTGTTCAACTACGACTTCCGCCGGACGGAGATGTGCGTCATCCCCTACGGCACGCAGGAAGGCGAGATCAGCTTCTGCGCCTACAACACGGGCATCGGCTGGCGGAACATCATCGAGAAGATGCACATGACCGCCACGCTGACGACGTGGTATGACGAGCACGGCCGCCACAAGATTTACGCTGGCGGCAAGAGCGTCGACCTCGAGGATTACACGCACCGCCTGAAGCTGGATCCGACGATGGTGGCGCGCGAGGAGCAGGACTTCGAAGGCCCGAAGAACGCCCGCGAAGAGAAGATCAAGCAGCGCAACCAGAAGCTGGCCGAGGCGCAAGCCAAGGGTGAGGTTCCGGTGGTGAACGGCGGCGCTTCGAAAAAGAAGATCCTGACTACGGAAGAAGAAGCGAAGCTGATGAAGATGTATCGCGAGCAGGTGCTCAAAGAGCCCCCGGCTCCGAAGCTCATCCAGATCGCGGGCAACGGCGGCATCGCCCCGGCGCCGGCGAAGCAGGAAGAGACCGGCGTGGCCGGCGACTAACGCTCGCAAAGCTTGCGCGCCCATTCGCAAGTGCAGAAGCACATGGCCCCGGAGGGAACCTCCGGGGCCAATTTTCGTTTGGGGGTGCTTAGCTACAATTTTGAAGACCATGTTTAATGGACTCGATCCTTGGCGCGCGTGGCAAGACGCTGTAACGTTCTTCCGTGGCGGGCTGGTCGATATCTGGATTGGCGAGGCGGATCTGGAGGACTGGCACAAGGCGCTCGAATTCCTCCACAGGCACGACTACGAAACCAGATTGACCTACGATGGTCAGCTCGTCTCGGTGAACGAGCCTATCTCGACGGAGTGGATCGCAAACAAGGAGGGATCAACGCTGCTGGCCGTCAATCTCGGTCCAATGCTTCATTGCCACTTCTTTGAGGAACACAGGATTGAATTTGACGCAGATCCCCGAGAGATCCAGAATCTGCCGGATCTTCGGCTCGTCGTCGACTTCGCCGCTGGCTTGAGCCATGCTGTCGGAAAGCCGGTTCAGGTCTCGCCGGAAGGGATTGAGACGCCAATTTTCATAGTTGAGCCCTCGGGCCGGTGCGTCATTCCGCAATAGATCCCTGCCCAGTTGACCGGCTCGTGCGGAGCCGCTACCGTACAGTCATGGAAGTTCAACTATCCGCTGAGCAGCAGGCTCAACTGGCCAAGCTCGCTGCGGAGCGGGGATCGGACGAAGCTTCCGTCGCATCCGAAATCCTCGGCCGCGCACTCGACTACGAAACCTGGTTCATTCGGGAAGTGGAGAAAGGGATGCAATCGCTCGATCGAGGGGAGTTTGTCGAGCATGAGGAGCTCAAAGCCCGCATCGAACGGCGACTCAACCGCAAGTGACGCCTATCCGCTGGTCCCCCGAGGCCGCTGCTGACCTCGAGGGGATCGTCGACCGAATTGAGATCGACAACCCCAATCGTGCAACTGAAATCGCTCGCGAGATCCTGGATCGAGTCGCGGCTCTGGCGCAGTTCCCCAATCTTGGGAGGCCTGGCCGAAGGCCGGGAACGCGCGAGCTCGTCATCCCCGGGCTGCCGTTCCTCGCGATCTATAGGCTTCGCAAGGATGTCGTCGAGATAGGCCGCGTTCTACATGGCGCCCAATACTGGGGATAGTGAAGGCTCTGTTCACGGTCGAATACTTTGACTATCAGATCGTCAGCCTGGATCGCACCGACGACTAGCGCCTACGTAAAGCTCCAGCCCTTGCGGAACTCCGGCTTGAGGTAGTCGTTCGCCTCGGAGTGGTTCGTCACCTTCATGCGGCTGCGATCCCACTCGATCTTCGTATCCAGCCGTTGCGCCAGTGCGCCGAGCAGGATCCATTCTGTGAATGGCGCTGCGATCGAGAAGTTCGAACAGGCCGGGTCGCCGCCCTTGGCCGCCCGAATCCAGTCGCGGTAGTGGCCCGGCGAGCGCGTCAGCAGCTCCTCCGGCATCTTGTAGTCCTTCATACGCGCTTCCGGCATCAGATGGACGCTTCCGGCGTACGTATCGGTCGCCATCAACCCTTTCGAACCAACAAACACCGCACCGTTGCTCTGGGATCGCGCTTCGAACTTGGCCCAATCCTCCTTGGTCACGTTCGGCCGATTCTTGAACCGCTCTTCGTCCCGCTTGCTCACCGGGATCACACGCTCGCCTTCGGGCAGCCCCTTGGGCCGATACGCCGCCTGCTCGGCGCCGTCGTACCAATACACCTGCACCGCCGGCATCGACTTCCGCGCCGGAAAGTCGAAACGCAGGACCGATTGCGTGGGGAAGGTGTAGGGGTTCTTGTCCTTCCGGTTGATGACCTCGACGCTCGTCGGCGCTTCCAGCAGCAGCGCCATGTTCACCGAGCCCAGGATATGGCAGGCCATGTCGCCCAGCGCGCCGCAACCGAAGTCGTACCAGCCTCGCCAGTTGAACGGCGCATACGCCGGACTGTAGGGCCGCTCGGCCGCGATGCCGGTCCAGGTATCCCAATCCATCGTCGCGGGGACGGGCTCGGGCTTAGGCAGCTCCGCGACGCCCTGCGGCCAGATTGGGCGGTTCGTCCAAGCATGCACTTCGGTCACGTCGCCGATCTCGCCCGACCACAGGATCTCCGCCGCCTGACGCGTGCCGTCGTTCGAGTAGCCCTGATTGCCCATCTGCGTAGCGACGCCGTATTTCTCCGCCGCCTTGGCGAGCTCGCGCGCCTCCCAGACGGTGCGCGTCAGCGGCTTCTGGCAATAGACCGCTTTGCCGCGCTCCATCGACCACATGGCGGCCATGCCATGCATGAAGTCCGGGGTCGCGACGATGACCGCGTCGATGTTGCGGTCCTCCTTGTCGAGCATCTTCCGGAAGTCCTTGTAACGGGGGACTTTGGGATACTTCGCGAACGTCTCGCCGGCTTGCTTCTCGTCCGGGTCGGCGAAGGCGACGATGTTCTCGCTGTCACAGCCGGCGATGTCGCTGCGGCCCTTGCCGCCGGCGCCGATCGCGGCGATGTTGAGCTTCTCGTTGGGCGACTTGTAGCCCATACGGCCCAAGCCGGGCACGGCGCCCCACCCGCCCGCGGGCACGGCGGCTGCAAACATGGAGCCGAAGAAGAAATGGCGACGGGAAAGGGTTGTCTTAGGCATGTCCGGGACTCATTGTACCCGGCCCGCCCTGCCTACTGGCGCGTCCAGACGAGATAGAACATCAGCCCGACGAACAACGCGGCGAGAACGAAAGCCAGCCACGGCGGGGCGAGCGCCTTGCGGGACTTCTTCACTTGGCCGCGCCCACTTCGACGGCCCAGGCCTCGTGCAGCTTGGTCAGCTTCTCGACAATGGCCGGGTTCTTGGACGCCTGATTGTGGCGTTCGCTCACGTCCTTGGCCAAGTTGGATAAAAAGATCTTGTCATCCCCTTTAACCTTCGAGCGATCCGTGTCATTCGCGTTGACGACCAGCTTCCAGTCGCCCTCGCGCACGGCCCACTGGTCGCCGAGCTGCCAGAAGAAGCGCTCGTGCTGCGTCGGGGCCTGGGCGTCGCTGAGGATGGGTATCAGGCTCTTGCCGTCGATCTTGTGACCTTCTGGCAACGAGGCGCCGGTGAGCTCGGCCAGGGTCGGCATCCAGTCCATCGAAGTTGCAAACTGGCCGCGCGTCTCGCCTTGGGGGATGACGCCGGGCAAAGCGGCCATCGAGACGACGCGAATGCCGCCCTCGAACAGGCTGAACTTTGCGCCCCGGTAGGGGCCGGCGCTGCCGCCGCCGAACATGGTGCGTTCTTCGGTGGAGTGGCCGTGGTCGCTCATGAAGATGATGAGCGTGTTGTCGGTGAGCCCGAGCCGCTCGACGTAGGCCAGCACCTCGCCGACTTTCTCGTCGAGCGTCGAGACGAGCGACGCATAGTGGAAGCGGTTCTCGGGCATCTGCTTCGACTCGAGCGCCGGACGGTAGTAGTCGCGCCACTCCTGTTCGGCCTGCAACGGGTAGTGCGGGATGTTGAAGGGTAGGTAGAGGAAGAAGGGCCGGTCGCGGTTGTCGGAGATGAAGCCTTTGGCTTCTCGGAGCATCAGATCCGAAAAGTAGTGCCCGTCTTCCCAGACCTCTTCCGTGCCGCGCCATAGGTCGTGGACGTTGGGGCCGCTCCAGTAAAAGAAGTGCGAGTAGTTGTCGATGCAGCCGCGCTTGTGGCCGAAGAAGATGTCGAATCCTTGGTCGAGCGGCCCTCCGCCGTTGACCTCGCCCAGATGCCACTTGCCGACGATGCCGGTGGCGTAGCCGTTGCTCTTGAGCATCTCGGCGATGGTGAATTGCTCGTCCGGCATGCCTAGGCCGTTGATGGGCACGTTTCCGGGTACGCCGGCGCGGAAGGGCGTACGTCCGGTGAGCATGGCAGCGCGCGAGGGTGAGCAGACCGGCGCGCCCACATAGAACTGCGAGAAGCGCACGCCACGATCGCCGAGTTTGCGTAGGTTCGGCGTGTAGAGGTCCTGCGCGCCGAAGCCCTCGGCGTCAACCGTCCCCTGATCGTCAGCGAAGATCAGGATGACGTTGGGCTTATCCGCAGCCAGCAGGGGCAGCGCAAGGGCAAAAGCGAGCAACCAACGAACCAACATACGTCCCGTTAGGATAGCGGCTTTGAGCGTGGCGGAACCGGGTGACTGTATTGGAAGCCTGCCTGATCTTTTTACTTGACTAGTCAACTATTGACTGGTTATCCTAAGGAAGGTCGGACATGGCAAAGACACTCCAAGACGAGATTCGGCAGAGCAAGCCTTTTAGCTCGAAGCGAGAAGAGGCGCTGCTGGGCTTGTTGCGGACCGCAGACCTGATGCGTCGGGTGAACAATGGATTGCTCGAGCCTTTTGGCGTCACGGGGCAGCAATACAACGTGCTGCGCATCTTGCGCGGCGCGGGCAAGGACGGATTGCCGACCCTCGAGATCGCCGACCGCATGATCGAGCAGACGCCAGGAATTACGCGGCTGCTCGACCGCATCGAGGCCAAGGGCTGGGTGAAGCGCGCGCGCTGTCCGAAAGATCGCCGCCAGATGCTTTGCACCATCACGGCCACGGGTCTGGCGCTGCTCGAACGGACCGATGCGCCGATCAGCGCCCTGGGCGAGAAAGCGCTCGGAAGCCTATCCGACAACCAAGTCCGGACGCTGATCCGGCTACTCGACAACGTGAGACAGAACCAAGGAGAAAACGATGACTGATTGGAAACAACTCGACGCAGAAATCGACAACGCGATTTTGACCGGCAAGGCCATGGAGGCTTTCGAGAAGCTCTATGCCGACGACGTGAAGATGCAGGAAGGCTCAGGCGAGCCCTTTGTCGGCAAGGACGTCAACCGCAAACGCGAGCTCGAGTTCTTTGGCTCGGTGGAAGAGTTCCACGGCGCCGAGGTGAAAGCCAAGGGCTATGACGACGCTAAGCAGACCTCGCTCGCTGAGTGGGTCTACGACGTGACATTCAAGGGCGGCCAACGCGTGAAGATGGAGCAAGTGGCGACGAGACACTGGAAGGATGGCAAGGTCGTCTTCGAGCGCTTCTTTTACGACAAGCACTGATGTTTGGCGGGGTTCGGCGGGGTCGTAAGGCCTGTGCCGAACCCCTTGCGACCGGGGCTATCTTCGCAATGCGGCTGGTCAGGCGAGGAGCTTTTCGATGCGGTTGCCGCCCACGTCCGTCAGGCGGAAATCGCGGCCCTGGAACTTGAAGGTCAGCTTGGTGTGGTCGAGGCCAAGCAAGTGCAAGATGGTCGCCTGGATGTCGTGGATGTGGACGTTGTCCTCGACCGGCGAGAAGCCGAAGTCGTCGGTCTTGCCGATGGTTTGGCCCGGCTTGATGCCCGCGCCGGCGAACCACATGGTGTAGGCGTCGATGTGGTGGTTGCGGCCCACCGTTTCGCGCACTTCGCCCATCGGCGTGCGGCCGAATTCCCCGCCCCACACGACGAGCGTATCTTCCAGCATGCCGCGCTGTTTGAGGTCTTGGATCAACGCCGCGCAAGGGCGGTCGATCTCACGGCAGCGGTCCTGGAATGGCTTACCGAGGTTCTCGCTGGGGCCGCCGTGGTGGTCCCAGTCCGTGTGGTAGAGCTGCACGAACCGCGCGCCGCGCTCGACCAGGCGCCGCGCGAGCAGACAGTTGTTTGCGAATGACTTTTCGCCCGGGACTGCGCCGTACATCTCGAGCGTCTTCGGGTTTTCGCTGGCGAAATCGATCAGCTCGGGGCCGCTAGTCTGCATGCGGTGCGCCATCTCGTAGCTTGCGATGCGCGTGGAGATCTCCGGGTCGCCGGTTTCGGCCAAGTGACGCAGGTTGAGCTCGCGGATGGTCTCGATGGTACGGCGCTGGCGCTCGCCCTCGAAGCCCTTGGGGCTCGAAAGGTTGAGGATGGGGTCGCCGCCGGATTGGAATGGCACGCCCTGGTGCGAGGTGGGCAAGAAGCCCGCGCCCCAGTTCAATGCGCCGCCGCGCGGGCCACGCGGCCCGGACTGCAAGACGACGAACCCGGGTAGGTCTTCCGACTCCGAGCCGATGCCGTAGGTGATCCAGGCGCCCATCGACGGCCGCCCGAAGCGCGGCGAGCCGGTGTTGACCATGATCTTGGCCGGCGCGTGGTTGAAGTTGTCGGTCGAGATGGCGGATACGAATGCGAGGTCGTCGACGACTCCGGCAGTGTGCGGCAAGGTCTCGGACACCCACTTACCCGACTGGCCGTGCTGTGCGAACTTGCGCCGAGGCCCCAATAGCTTCGGGACTTTCTCCTGGAAGGTGCCCATGAAGGCGAAGCGCTTGCCTTCGAGAACCGAAGCCGGCGTGTCCTGTCCGTCGTACTTCTCGAGCTCCGGCTTGTAGTCGAACATCTCGAGTTGGCTGGGAGCGCCGGCCATGAACAGGTAGATGACGCTCTTGGCCTTAGCGGGGTAGTGGCCAGGCCGCGGCGCCATGGGGTTGTCGGCCCGAGGCGCGGCGAACAGCGAGCCGCCGGTCATCAATCCGCCCAGGGCGACTTGGCCCAAGCCCACGCCGCATTGGGAGAAGAAGTGCCGCCGGGTGACGTCGGCCAGGAGTTGATGCTTCTTGTCCGCCATGGCTATTCCCTCAAAGAACTACTCGCGCGTGATGAACTCGTCGAGGTTGAGCAGGACGCGCGAAACCGCCGTCCAGGCAGCAAGCTCCGGCGTATCGGCAATTTGCTTCGCGTCGTCCGCGTTGGTTTGCAGCTCGTCGAGCTGCTGGGTGAAAAGTCAGAAAGCTCGCTGCGCTCTTCCGAGTCTGGCGGACGCGCCACGCAAAGCTCAAAGGCGTAGTCGAGCCGGTCAGCGTTGGAGGCGCCGCCATCGTGGAGCACGCGCTTGGCCATGCCTTGGGCGAACTCGTAGTAGGCCTTGTCGTTGAGCAAAGTCAGCGCCTGCAGGGGCGTATTCGAGCGCGGCCGCCGGGTGCAGGCGTTGGTCGAATCGGGCGCATCGAAGACCATCAGTCCGGGATGCGGGCTGGCGCGCCAGAAGTAGGTGTACATGCCGCGGCGGAAACGCTGCTCGTCGGTTGCCTCCACCCATTCGCGCTGGATCTGACCGAGTTTCGAAGCGCCTTCGGGCTGCGGCGGGAAGACGCTCTTGCCGCCGATTTCGGGGTTGAGCAGGCCGCTGGCGGCAAGCGCCGCGTCCCGAACGCCTTCGGCTTCCAGCGCAGACGATTCTGGCGCGAGAGCAGCTTGTTGCGCGGGTCGGCTTCGGTCGAGTCGTCGCGGTAGTGCGACGCCTGACGGTAGGTGTAGGAGGTGACGATGAGGCGATGCAGCTCCTTCGTCTTCCAACCGTTGTCGCGGTACCACGAAGCGAGCCAGTCGAGCAGTTCGGGGTGCGAGGGCGGCGCGCCTTGCGTGCCGAAGTCGTTCTCGGTCTCGACGATGCCCATCCCGAAGTAGCGTTGCCAGACGCGGTTGACGGTGACGCGCGGCGTCAGCGGGTTCTCATCCGACATCAGCCATTTGGCGAAGTCCAAGCGCGTGGGTCGTGCGCCTGACGGGGTGGAGCGGGGCAGGGCCGCGGGAGTGCCGGGCTGGACCGTCACGCCCTTGCGCAGGAAGTCGCCGCCGAGGTGGATGTAGCTCTCCCGCGGCTCGGCCCGCTCGCGCATGATCATCGTGGTGTCGAGATCCGGCAGGCGCTTGCGCACGGCGTTGATCGAAGCCTGGCGCTCGCTCCAGCCCAGGTCTTGCCCGTGGTAGACGCGGGCGAGCGACTCGTTCTGGATGCTGTTGCGGTCCTTGGCCGGAACCGAGAGGACGAACTGGATCTCGTCGCCGAGCTTGGCCTTGTCGTCGGCGCTGAGCGAGGCTTCCCACTCGGCCTGCTTCGGGTCCAGCTCCTTTTCGTAGGCGCTCAGGTCGTTTTGCAGCAAGTCGACCTGCGCTTGGATGACGTCGCGCTTGAGCAGCTCGTCGGGCGTGCCGAACTCGAGGATCGGCTTGAAGGCATGCTGGCGGCCTTCTTCCCCATCCGCGCCAGATAGCTCGTCGATCGAATCGTAGAAGGCGTAGATCTGGTAGAACTCCTTCTGCGAGATCGGGTCGTACTTGTGCGTGTGGCAGCGGGCGCAGCCGAGCGTGAGGCCGAGGAAGGCTTGGCCGACGGTATCGACCCGGTCGACCACGGCCTCGACGCGATATTGCTCGAAATCGATGCCGCCTTCGAGGTTGATCAGCGTGTTGCGGTGGAAACCGGTCGCGATCAACTGCTCCTGCGAAGGCTTGGGCAGCAGGTCTCCGGCGATCTGCTCGATGACGAACTGGTCGAAGGGCTCGTCGCGATTGATGGCGGCAATCACCCAGTCGCGGTACATCCACATCTGGCGCGGGCCGTCGATGTTGTAGCCGTTCGAGTCAGCGTAGTGGGCGATGTCGAGCCAGTGGCGCGCCCAGCGCTCGCCGTAGTGCGGCGAGGCGAAGAGGCGGTCGACGAGCTGTTCGTAGGCGTCCGGCCGAGTATCTTCGACGAAGGCTTGCACTTCTTCCGGCGTCGGCGGCAGGCCTGTGATGTCGAGGCTGAGCCGGCGGATCAAGGTTGGGCGATCGGCTTCCGGCGAGGGCGCGAGGCCAACTTTCTGGAGCTTGGCTTGGATGAACTGATCGATCGGATTGCGAACCTTGTCGGGCCAAGCGGCCTTGGGCGGCTCGGGGTGGGCGACCGGCTGGAAGGACCAATGGACCGGCTTGTCGTTAGCGGTTTGGGACGCGCCGCTCCACTCGGCGCCGGCCTTCACCCAGCGCGCCAGCACGTCCTGCTCTTCGGCTGACAAAGGGCCGCCGGGCGGCATCTTGAGGTCGCCAGTCTGGCGTACGGCCTGGATGAGCAAACTGGCGTCGGGATCGCCGGGAACGACGGCCGCGCCGCGGTTTCCACCGGAGAGCAGCGATTCGCGGCTGGTCAGCGTCAATCCGCCGGAGGCGGCCTGGGCGCTGTGGCACGCCATGCAACGTGCATCCAGCAGCGGTTTCACCTGCTCGTCGAAGAGCTCAGCCGCAGGTGCAGCGGCCGTCGCAATCAAGGGAAGTACGAGAAATCTCAGGAACTTGCGCACAGCGGACCCGCTCGGCGCGAACGCCGTTCGGATTGTATCACTCCGAAGCCACGCCCGCAGGCTCGCCTGTGCGCTCGAAGATCTTGATGGCGTGCATGGTTCCGTCGTCGCCGACCAAACTCTCCGGACCCGAGTCGAAGACCTTGCGTAGACCGCGGGCGGGCGTGAGCGGAACGCAGCTTTTGAGCGGGTTCAGAGTGCCGAGGAGCAAATCCTGACCGGGGCGGGCTTCGAGGTAGCGCTGCGCTTCTTCATAAGTAGGGAAGGTGCGCTGGGAAGAGATGCGCTCGAGCGGCCCTTTTCCTTCGCGCAGCGAGAAGACCGTCGTCGCGTTGCTTGGCTCGTAGGTTTGTCCGTCGTGCAGGTACAAACGCATGCCCATCGTTTTGAAGTAGCTCGGCAAAAAGATCAGAACGGGTTTGACGGCCCCTTCGCCTAGGGGCAACTCGACCAGCTTGAAGTAGCGCCCTAGTGGATCGCGAGTCCAGCCCATCATAGCGGTGATCTCCCCTGTATCGGGGTCCGAACCGGGTTGCAGTAGCGGCAGCGTGTCGTCGGCAATCACGTAGCGCGTCCCTTGACTGTCGAGAGCTTCCAACGCGGCGGCGTTATCACTCTGTAAATAGAAGGCGGCGGTGTCCACAGCGCCACTCTGAGTTCCATTTGAGGTTGGCGGCCGATGCCCTTCCGCGAGTACGAAATAACCAAGGTCCCACCAAACACCGACGCCGTAGGCCGAGGGAGGATAAGGAAAAGATTGCCCACTGGCAGGCTTTGCGTAGTCCCGCCAGAACGCCCGCGGATCTCCGAGAGGATCGGGCGTAGCCGTTCGCAGCCATTCCGTGGCTTGGCGCCACTCCGGGCTCATCCCTTGCTGGTAAGCAGCCAGTTTCGGTGCGAGGTAGAGCCCAAAACCGTAGAGCAATGCAGCGGCGACAGCGCCCCGCAGCCACCGTGCGGCGGGACTCCGAGCCGCGGTCGCTTCGACCCAGAACCACCCTGCCAGCAGCGCCAGGCTGACCGCGCCGTAGATCGACATGCGCTCTTGAGCGAGGGTTCCGATGTACATGGCGAGACCTGTACCCGCCACCAATGACAACGACCGCGCCTTGGTTCGCAGTGCAATCCAGGCCATAGCGCCGAGCAGGGGTAGTGCCAGCAAGCCGAGCGGCCCGACCTCGCGCAACAAGGGTTGAAGCCCGTCGCGCAGCGTGGGGCGAGCCTCGGCGACAAGCGCGACGCCCTGGCCAAGCAACGTGTAAACGGCGGAGCGCACCCTTTCGACCAGAAATTGCGGGCGAACAATCCAAGCGAGAGCCGTCAGCGCAGCCACGAGGGCGATGATCCCGGCCGCCCACGCCCAGCGGGGACGCCGCGCGCCTGCGCCCATTCCGCCGACAGCCAGCCGGTCAACGCCGCTGCGACGCCCAAGGCCATCAAAAAATGGGGAAGCGAGCCCCAGGCGCCTACGCCTCCAGGGATCAAAAACAACCAGCCGATCAGCAATGCCCCCACCGTGGCCCAAACCGTTGAGCGGTTCGCTTTGACTCCCTCGGGCGCCAGGCCCGCCTGCAGCCCGGCCCATACGCCGAAAACCGGGCTGAGGAAGGCGGCGGCCGGGCGGTTGAGCAAGGCAAAACCGAACGCAGCTCCGGCAGCGATGGCGTAAAGGCCGCGTGAGCTCTGCAGAGGGTCTATTGCGGCGGCCAACGCCGCCAGGGCCCAGGCGTAGAAAAGCGCCTCAAAGATGTGGTGGTCCGCCGAGCCTAACTTCGCATAAAACACAGTGTGACCGGGACAGACCGCGAACCACAGCGCCCCTGCAGCGGCTCCGGCTGTCCCGAAAAGCCGCCGGCCCAGCCAGAAAATAGGAAAGACCGTGAAGGCCCCAAAAATCGGTGGGACCCAAGCCGCCACGTGGCGGAGCAGCTGAGGTGAAGGCGATCCCAGTCCCACGGCAAGCGCCAAGGTCGCAATGAAATAGTCCATGAATGGACCGGTGCGCACATTCATGCCGCCCGGATACAGGGCGTAGGGATCAAATTCGGGGCGCTTGGGAAAGTTGGCGATCAGCGCTTCGACCGAGCGCAGGTGGTAGTAGGCGTCGCCCCCTTGCAGATTGGTGTAGCCGTCCCCATATGCCGCATGCCAAGCCGGCACAACCCGCATGAGCAGGGCGACGAGGAAGATTGCGAGCGGAAGCAGGGTCCGCGGCCAGCTGGAGGGTTTCATCGCGCGGGGCTTTCCGCACCGGAGCTTCGGCCCGGCGCCTGGCGCACGAAGGCGCGGCTGAGCAATTGCTCGAGATCCTCGGAGACGCGGGTCTCGCCCGCATCGTCAACTGCCCGCTCGGCCTCGAGTACTCCTTCGCCGTCTGGCAAACGCACGCGCAGTTTCCAAGCGCACTCCAGCCCGTCACGGCGCGCCGAGCTCTCGCGCAACGGCCGGCCAGCGCGGTCGAACAGACGCACTTCGCGAAAGCCTAGCTCACGCAGGCTCAGCACAACCAGCTCCCAGCGCCGGTCTGGGTCGGCCGCGCTTTCCAGCTCTTCGCGCCGCTCGGTGAGCGCGATCTGGTCGGCCAATGTCGAAGATGTCCGCGCACTCCAGAGCCGACCTGCGGCGCACTCGAGCTCGGCGTAGCGCAGATAGCGCAGGCCGGCGAAGGATAGAATCGCGAAGCCGGCGATCATCGCCATCGCGACCGGTGCAGCGCCTTTGGCGCCCACCACGCCGGCGGTGGCAGCGCCGGCGAGTGAATACCCAGCGCAGGAGAGCGTGATCTTGGGCGACGGCCAGCCACGCGACGCCAGCCGGTGGTGAATGTGCCGCTGGTCGGCGCGAAACATGGGCCGCCCGCGCAGCTTGCGTCTGACGGTCGAGAGCACCGTTTCGCCAAGCGGCAACGCCAAGGCGAACAAAGGAGCAATTGCAGTGGTCCGCGAAGGAGCGATCCCTGCCCACGCTACACCGCAGACGCCCAAGAAAAATCCGATTGGCAGTGCGCCGGAGTCCCCCAGGAAAATGCGCGCGCGTGGGAAGTTGAACACGAGGAATCCGGTGAGCGCCGCCATCAAGACGACCAGCAGCCCGGCGAGCTCTGCGGCGCCGCCCAGGTAGGTTAGAAAGGCAAGCCCGCCCGCCGCGGCGATTCCAGTGAAGGCCGCCAGCCCGTCGACGCCATCCGTCAGGTTGAATCCGTTCGCGCAGGTTGCCAGCCAGAGGACGGTGAGCGGCATGGCAATCCAAGCGGGTCCCGCAGGCAGCGTTAGTCCGGCAGCACAGACGGCAGAGGCGGCGAGCACCTCCGCAGCTAGCTTGGTCCAAGGTGAGAGGTTGAACAAATCGTCCAGGGCGCCGATCACCGCCATGCTCAGACAAGCGACATGGATAACCGGCGCCCAGCCAGGATCGAGGCCGAACATGACGGCCGGCACGACCACAGCGAATGCCACGGCCAGACCGCCCAAAGTAGCCGCAGGCAGCGCGTGCGTTTTGTGATCGAGTGTCGGCTGATCGAGCACGCCCAGCCGCGCTGACACCCAGATCACGAAAGGCGTCGCGGCGAGGGCAAGCGCCAACGACAGGCCTGCTGAGGGAAAGAACGATCCCACAACGACTCGTTCTTTAGACTACCGCAGAAATCGGAATTTTCAGGCCCATGTCCTGGCGACCGAGCGTGGTCCAATGGAACCGAAACCTAACTTTCGCGGGTTTCCGGCATGCGCATGTCGATGCCGAGGCGAGCCATCTCTTGCTCGTAGTAGCGGCGGTGCAGCACCTGCCACTCCTCGCCGCCTTCGACGATCTTGCGCTGCTGGCCGGCGATCATCTGGCGCGCGCGTTGGTCAACCTTCTCTTCCACTGCGAGGATGTTCGTCAGCTCGCGGGCGATCATCAACCGGACGGCGTTCCAGCCCTTCAGCACGCGTACGCCATCCAAGCGAGGCAATTTGCCCGAGATGGCGTGCGAGAGCTCGACGATCTTTTCGCGCGAGATCTTTTCCCCTTCGACGCGTGATGCCGCGGGAGTGACTTTGCGCTCCTCGAGGATCTTGCGCTTCACGCGATGGAACATGTCGGTGTAGGTCACCTCGTTCTTGCGCATGAAGTCGGAGTACTGGTTGAGTAGCTCACGCGCCTCAGCGTTGATCTCGTCCTCGAGCTCGAGTGAGCCCACAATGACTCCATCGATCGCGTCGATCAACTCGTGAGGATCGCGAACCTCGAGGGCGCCTTCCTTGGCCAGACGACGGCCTAGCTCGCGCGCGGCGAAATGCACAAAAGGACGGGGCAGCAACATGAGTGGAAACTCAGTGTACCAGCGCCCGCCGTGCAGGCTAGGGCTTGGATTTCTGAGTTGCCGGCGGCGGCGTCTTCGTCGGCAGCTTCACCTTGAGCTTCTCGAGCTCGGTGGATCCGATCTGCATCGTCGGGACTCCGAAGCTCTCGCCCGCCTCGACCAGCGTTTGCAGGTCGACGTCGCCGACGATGTTGACCAGCGTCACCTCAGAGGGATCGGACGACACCACGAAGACGCCCGAGACGTTCTCCCCCTCGGTGTAGGAATAAACGGATACGGCCTCGCGCTTATTCTTGTCCTGAACGCCAATCACCTGTTCCCAGCCCTCGCCCATCACACGTTCGTGGATCGAGGAGATGTCCGCCTCCTCATAGCCATCGCTGCCGGTGGCGAAGCGGTAGGTGCGGCGGTAGATGCCCTTCAGTCCCGTGAGCAGTGACTTGACCGACCCGCTCATGCCCTGCCGAATGGCCAGCAGCCGACTGCCTTGTTCGAGCGACTTGCCCTCGAGATTGACCTCGACGACCTCGTCCGCCTTCTTTTCCAGGCCGGGCTGGTCGACATCCACCTTGGCGCCGGTCAAGCCCCATACCGGCGCTACCAACACCAAAGTTAGAATCCAAGCTCCGTACCGCATCTCAATCACCCCTGGGCGCGCCCAAAGCCCTGTCTCGCGCCAACGAAATCTTCGAGCCCGCCAACGACAGCGATTCCATCAGCTGAATTTCGGCCTGCTCCGCAGCCATTCGCTCGGCCCGCTGATGCCGAATCGCAAAGAATCCCGCCGTCAACGACGCCGCCACCGCCCCGACAGCCGCCCAACGGAAGGCGACAGGCCGCTTGCGTCGCACCGGCATTTCCGCGACCTTCGGCTCGGCGCTCGCTTCTGCGGCGACCGCCGCCATCACTCTCGCCGTGAAGTCCTCGGAGGGCTCTCGCCGCGCCAACACGGCTTTCAGCTCACGCTCGAACGGCTTCATAGAGCGCCTCCTGCCCCAGGTGGGCGGCTTTGGGCCGCAACCGCTCGAGTGCGCGGCGCAGCGTGGTTTTGACCGTATTGACCGGCATGTCCAAGACCTCCCCGATCTCGGACAGCTTGAGGTCTTCTTGGAATCGCAGAATCACGACCAACCTCATCTTTTCCGGCAGCAACCCCACCATCCGATCCAACTCTTCCGCCAAGATCGGATCCCGCGGCGCCGGATGGAACGACGGCTCCGGCGCATCCTCGATCGGCTGATGGCGGCGGTGTTTAAGGCGCCGCGTCCAGTCGATACATTTGCGCGTCACCGTCTGGCGCAACCAGAAGGTTAGGTGCAGGTCCGATTCGATCTTGTGCAGATTCCGAAACAGCTCCAAATATGCGTCCTGCGCAATGTCCTCGGCGACCGTGCGGTTGCCGAAGAAATTGTACGCAACGCTGTAGACCATCGCCTTGTGACGGTCTACGATTTCCGCAAACGCCGCCGGGTCGCGCAGCGCTCCATCCACCAGTGTTCGCTCGTCGCGATCCATCCCGTAGCGGTCTCGATGCCGGTTACGCATGGGGCCGCAAGCGAGTTTCAGGAAAAATTCCCAGATTCTCGGGCGGGCAGCCGTGCGCGCCAGGAGACTGTCTCCCTCCATATAGTATCGAGCACGTCGGTGAGCCCATGGTCGGAATCGAGCAGGTGCACTTCGACGTTCGGCCGGCCCCAGGCGAATCGCACCGAAAGTTCCGCGCTGACGACATCGTCACGCTTGCCGTGGAAAATCAGCGTCGGCTGACGGACGTCGGGATACTCGGGAAACCAGAGGGCGTCTTCGTAGAGTTGGTAGCCGATCGGCATCGTCCGCTGCTCGCCGTAGTGATAGACGTCCATTTGCCCGGCGCGCTTCCAGTCCTCCATGCCTCCGGGGCCGAGCCGCGCGCTCCAGCGATCCGCGAATCCAAATGCCGGAGCCATCAGCACTAGCGCCGGCGTCGCTTCGGGCTCGATCGTCGCCAAAATGGAGGCTACATACCCGCCCATGCTGGAGCCGATCACGAGCTCGGGCTGAATCTCCCGAACTAAATTCGCCGCCATCGAGGCTTGGCGCGTAATCGTGAGTCCCTCAAAATCCCCCCCATTGAGGTCCGGCTGGTGCACCCGAGCGCCGATCTGTGCAAACTGGCGGGCGAAGAAATTGCCTTTATGGGAGGAAGGTCCGGAGGCGAACCCGTGCAAATAGAGGATGTCCGGCACCTTGTGACAATTCTAACGAAGCTTGCATGGCTGCCACGATTCGCGAGAATGGTCCCCAATGAGCGGAATTCTTGGCGCAATCTTCGACGAGATTCGCTACATGCAGTTCGTCTATTTCCTGCTGGCGCTCATTGCGCTTTGGGGAGCGCTGCGCGCGGGACCGCGGCGATCCGCCAAACCGGCCGTGATTGCGCTGCTGCTGTGGTTGCTGTTTTCGTGGCGACCCACGACCTGGGCGCTCAATGCCATGCTCGAGTCTCCCTACCGGGAAGCCGCAGCACCGCCCGCCGACATCGACGCGATCGTGCTCTACTCAGGCGGCAGCTATGACCCAGGCACGCGTCAGCCGTTCACATACCTCAACAGCGGGACCAACCTGCGCTGCCGTACTGCCGCTGAAGTCTATCGCGCCAGCGGAGAGCCGCCGGTGCTGGTCTGCGGACGCGCCAAGGGCGACACGCCTGGGGGCGAACCCGGTATGGGACGTGATGGCGCGGGACCTGAAGCCTGGGGTGTTGACGAGCGGCGCATTCGCATCGAACCCTAACGGCCGCTCGACCTACGAGCAAGCGCTGCATGCCGCCGACATTCTGCGCGCGATGGGCGCTCAGCGCGTTGCCGTGGTCACCGAGGGCTTTCATGCGCCGCGCGGCCGGCTGCTTCTTGGCGCGGCTGGGGTTCGAGGTCTTCCCCGCCCCGGCCGGGACGCGCAGATTGCCGGATCCGACTGCGGAAATCGTTCTCACCGGCGGCTGGGGTGTTTACCGATTCCGAAGAGGCGATCCGCGAGACGGCGGCAGTATTGGTCTACAAGTTGCGCGGGCGAATTTGAGTTTGCCAGCCGCCGAGGCGAATCATCTCGAGCTTGCGTGCAGCGCCCGGTTGATAGCCCGCCGTCGAGCCTGGGGCCGCCAGCCGGGTCTCGGAGTAACGGTCCGCCCGACGTTCCCACACGCCTGTGATCGCGGCAGCGATCTCTTCGTCAGAGCGCTGCCGCGGAGCAGCGGCTTGAGATCAAACCCGGCGCTCGAGAACAAGCAAGTCACCAGTTGGCCATCGGCGGTGAGCCGCGCCCGCGAGCAGTCGCCGCAAAACGGCTTTCGTCACAGAAGCAATCACGCCGAAAGAGCCCGCGCCGTCCTCGTAGTCGTAGTGGTCCGCCGGGCGGCTGCCGCGCTCGAGGGCAGAGGCGCGGAACGGAAAAGCGGCGCCGATGCGCTCGAGGATTTCCGCCTTGGGCACGAGCTTCTCAGTGCGCCATTGGTTGGCGTTGCCGACGTCCATGTACTCGATGAAGCGCACGTCGAAGCCGTTGTCGCGGCCAAACGCGGCCAGCGCCGGGACCTCGTCCTCGTTGACGCCGCGCTCGACGACGGCATTGAGCTTGATGGGCCGCAGGCCGGCGTCGCGGGCGGCAAATAGCCCTGCCAGAACGGGCTCGAGGTCACCCCGTTGGGTGATGGCGCGAAAACGCTCCGGCTGCAAGGTGTCCAGGCTCACCGTTACGCGGTTGAGCCCAGCCTCGGTCAGTGGTCCGGCAAGCTCGGACAGCCGCGAGGCGTTCGTCGTCATAGCGAGGTCGCGCACGCCCTCGATGGCGGCCAGTTGACGCACCAAGGTTGGGAGCTGCTTACGAACGAGCGGTTCTCCGCCAGTCAGCCGGATCTTCTTGACGCCGAGCCCGGCAAAGATGCGCGCAAGCCGCGCAATCTCTTCGAAGCTCAGGATACGCGCGACCTTCAGCCACTCGTACTCGTCGAGCGGCATGCAGTAGGTGCAGCGGAAGTTGCAGCGGTCCGTCACGGAAACGCGCAAATCTTCCAACGGCCGATTGAGGCGGTCGAGCGGCATCGCGATCAGCTCGCTTCTCATTGTACGGGCGATTCCGGGCGCTCTTTATATTGACATATCGTTATGTTTCGATATAATTGAATTCATGACGGCCCCCAAAATGGCTCCAGCGCTCTCCTCAGGCGACTTCGAGCAAGCCGCCGAGTGCCTCAGGACGATCGCCCACCCCCACCGCCTGCGGATGATCCAGATGATGATTCGCGGGCGTCACACCGTAGGCGAGCTTGCCAAGGCCTGCGAGATCCCGCCGCACATGGCCTCCGAACACCTGCGCCTGATGAAGCGCTGCGGACTGCTCGAGGGCGAACGCGACGGGCGCCGAACCTATTACCGAGTGGTCGAACCGCAGCTCGAAGGCGTGATGGCCTGTGTCGAGCATCGCTTCGCCGGGAGATAGTCCATGCTCCGAACCTTCCTTGCCGCCGCCCTACTGGCCGCTCCCGCGCTCGCGCAAGAACCGCTGGCGCTCGAAGAGGCCGCTCGAATCGCGCTCGAGTCTCACCCTGCGCTCGAAGCCGCCTCAGCGGGTGTGGACGAAGCGTCCGCACGCGTTCGTGCCGCGCAGTCCGGCTACCTGCCCAAGTTGAGCTGGCAGGAGTCGTACACGCGCAGCAACAACCCCGTTTTCGCCTTCGGCTCGCTGCTCAACCAGCGCCGCTTTACCGAATCGAACTTTGCCATCCAGAGCTTGAACAATCCTTCCTCGATCCAGAACTTCCAGTCGCTTCTGCGCGTCGAGCAGACGGTTTGGGACGCCAACCGCACCAAAAACGCCATCCGGGCGGCGCGATTGCAGGAGGAACTTTCACGCGAGCAACGCCGAGGCGGCGAGGCGGACGTGCTGCTGGGCGTGGTGCGGACCTACTTTGGCGCCGTGGTTGCTGCCGAAGGTTTGAAGGTGGCTGAGACTTCGGTCGAATCCGCCAGAGCTGACCGGGAGCGTGCACAGTCGATGTTCGACTCCGGCATGACCACGCAGGCCGGCGTGCTGGCCGTTCAGGCTCACTTGGCCGAGCTCGAGCAGAACCGCATCCAAGCCGCGGGCGACGCCGAGATTGCGCAATCCGCATTGGCCGACGCGCTGGGGCTGGATCTGGACGTGCGTCGTACGCTCGCGACCCCGCTATCCGCCGCGCCGCGTCCAGCCGGTACGCTCGAGGAATTTCTGGCGCGGGCGCGCGAGAATCGCGCCGATCTCAAGCTCGCCGCGCTTGGGGTGGATCTCGCCGAAGCCGGGATCGACCAAGCCAAGAGCAATCGCTTGCCGATGGTGATTGCCCAGGGCGCGCTCGAAGCTGACCGTGCTCGGTTTGTCGACCAAGGCGGCGGTAACTGGCTGGCGGGGGCGGCCCTGCGTTGGGACCTTTGGCGCGGCGGGGAAACCCGCGCCAAGCTTGACGCCGCCCGCGCAGCGGAACACCGTGCCGCGGCTCTCCGCCGGCGCGCCGTCTCCGGCGTCGAGCTGGAGGTGCGCAAGGCCTGGACCGACTTTGACAGCGCCACCGAGCGGCTCAAAGTGGCTGACGCCGCCGTCTCGCAAGCCCAGGAGAGCCTGCGGATCGTGCGCGATCGCCACGAAGCCGGTCTGGAAACCGTGACCGAGCTGCTACGCAGCCAAACCGCGCTCATCGGCGCACAGTTCCGCCGCCTAGGCGCTCTCTACGACCAACGCATCGCCCGCGCCGCACTCGATCACGCGGCCGGCGTTCTCTCGCTCACTTCGGAGGCCCTGCAATGACGCCCTTCTCTTCTTTCCGCAATGCCAAGGGCCTCGGGCCATGGTTGATGGCCGCCGCCATCGTGTCGCTCGCGGCCTGCGGCGGCGGCGACCATGCCGCTGAGACGGCGGAGCGCGCAACGCCGGCGCCGGTGAACGTCCGCACCGAAAAGCTCGCGCCCGCCGAGCTCACGCAACAGACCGCGCTCATCGGCAATGTTTCGGCCCGAACGAAGGTCACGGTTGCGGCCAAGCTGATGAGCTACGTCAAGGCCGTCCACGCCCGCGAAGGCTCGCGCGTCCAGGCCGGCCAAACCTTGGTCGAGCTCGATGCGCAGGAGATCCAAACCGGGTTGGCCGCGGCTGAGGCCATGCGCGCCGAGGCGGAAGCAGCCATCGCATCCGCCGCACAAGGCATCGCCTCGGCGCAGGCCCAACGCGACCTCGCCGCCTCGACCAACAAGCGCTTCGAAGAACTGCTCGCCAAGAAGAGCGTGGCGCAGCAAGAATTTGACGAAGTAGCCGCGCGCTTGCGCAGCGCCGAGGCCGGCCTGGCGCTCGCTCGCTCGCAACAAAGCCAAGCCGAGGCCAAACGCGCCCAAGCGGATGCGGCCATCGCGCAAGCGAAGGTCCAGCTGGGCTACGCCAAGGTCGTCTCGCCGATCAACGGCGTTGTGGTTAGCCGGATGGTCGACCCAGGCGCATTGGCTTCTCCCGGTATGCCTCTGCTCGAGATCGAACAAACCGGCGGCTACGAGCTCGAGGTTGCAGTGCCCGAGTCGGACGCCGGCTCGCTGCGCATCGGCCAAGAGCTCGCCATTCGGCTCGACGCACTTGGCGCGAATGGCCCCACATCGGGACGCATCAACGAGATCGTCCCGTCCGTCGACCCCGGCTCACGTACCTTCATCGCGAAACTTGCGCTGCCGAACAATCCGATGCTGCGCTCCGGCCTCTACGGCAAGGCCTACCTGCCCGGCCAGGCGCGCGAAACGCTGACCGTTCCAGCTTCGGCCGTGGTCGACCGCGGCCAGCTTCAAGCCGTTTTCGTGGTTGAGGACGGCCACGTCCGCCGCCGCCTGGTGACGCTGGGCGAGCAACACGAGAACCGCATCGAGGTCCTCTCCGGCCTCTCGGCCGGCGACGAGGTGGTGCTCAATCCCGACGCCGCCGTCGACGGCGCCCCTGTGGGAGGCCGCTGATGCGTGGAACGCGCCCTAGTTTGTTCCAAAGGAGCCAGCCGTGACCAACGGGCAAAAACAATTCGGCCCCGCCGGCAAGATCGCGCATGCGTTCGTCGACTCCAAGCTGACGCCCTTGCTGATCTTGTTTGCTATCGCCGTCGGCGTGTTCGCCACGCTGATGCTGCCGCGCGAGGAAGAGCCGCAGATCATCGTCCCGATGATCGACGTGTTCGTCGCCATGCCCGGAGCGTCGCCGCAAGAGATCGAAGAGCGCGTCACCCGCCCCATGGAGCAGTTGCTCTGGGAGATTCCGGGCGTCGAATACATCTACTCGACCTCCTCCGAGGGGATGTCGATGGCGATCGTGCGCTTCCTCGTCGGCCAGAACGAAGAGGACGCCATTGTTCGCCTGAACCAGAAGCTGCAAGCCAACTTCGACTCGATCCCTCCCGGAGCCTCCCCGCCCCTGATCAAGCCGCGCTCGATCGACGACGTGCCGATCTTGGCCCTGACGCTGCATTCGTCGCACTATGGCGACTACGAGCTGCGCCGCATCGCCGCACAGCTCGAGGATTCGATCAAGCAGGTCGCGCAAGTCTCCGACGTCAATCTGATCGGCGGCCAGCGGCGTACGCTCGAGGTGACGCTCGACCCGCAACGGCTGGCGGCCTACTCCATCGCGCCGCTCGAGGTGGCCGGCATGCTGCAAGGGGCCAACCAGCGCCTGCCTGCCGGTGGTTTCGACTCGGCCAACAAGCGCTTTCTCGTAGAGACCGGCGAACTGTTGCGCACCCAGCGCGACGTCGAGAGCGTCGTGGTTGGCGTCAACGGCGGCCGTCCGATCTACCTGCGCGACATCGCCACCGTCCGCGACCACGGACAGGAACCGGATAGCTACGTCCGATTCGCCTCAAAGGCATCGGCTGCCTTCGAACCAGCAGTCACCATCGCCATATCCAAGCGCAAAGGCGCGAACGCCATTGACGTGGCCGACCGCGTGCTCGAAAAAGTCGAGGCAATGCGTGCAGAGGAAGTCCCCGGCGATGTGGACATCGCAATTACGCGCAACTATGGCGAGACGGCGAAGGAGAAGTCCGACGAGTTGCTCTTCCACATGTTCCTGGCGATCGTGTCGGTCTCGATCCTGATCTGGCTCGTGCTTGGCTTCCGGGAATCGCTGGTCGTATTTCTCGCCATCCCGACCACGCTGGCGCCCACTTTGGCCGTGTTCTATCTGATGGGCTATACGCTCAACCGCATCACACTGTTCGCCCTCATCTTCTCGATCGGCATCTTGGTCGACGACGCCATCGTGGTAGTCGAGAACATTGCGCGACATGCGCGGATGACGTCGAACCGCGGCCGCAGCCTGAGCGAGGTTGCCGTGGAAGCGGTGGACGAGGTCGGCAACCCGTCGATCCTGGCCACACTCACGGTGATCGGCGCGGTGCTGCCTATGGCGTTCGTCAGCGGCTTGATGGGTCCCTACATGCGCCCGATCCCAGTCGGCTCGTCGGCGGCGATGTTCTTCTCGGCGCTGGTGGCGTTCATCGTGACTCCGTGGGCGGCCATCCGCATCCTCAAGAGCCACGGACACGGGCACGACGAAGAAGGCGAAGACTGGTCGACTCGGCTCTATCGCCGCATCATGGATCCGCTCCTGCATACGCCCCTGCTGCGCTATGGCTTCCTGTTGAGCGTTGTCGTGTTGCTGCTCGGCTCCATGGCGCTGGTCTACATCCGCTTTGTGGAAGTGAAGATGTTGCCGTTCGACAACAAGAGCGAGTTCCAGGTGATCGTGGACATGCCGGAGGGGTCCACGCTCGAGGAGACCGCCCGCGTGACGCGCGCCCTCGGCGAACGCGTGCTCGAGGACGAGGAAGTGACGGACCTGCAGATGTATGTCGGCGCGGCCTCGCCCTACAACTTCAACGGGTTGGTGCGGCACTACTTCCTACGCCAGGCGCCGAACGAGGCGGACTTGCAGGTGAACCTGACGCCGAAGCATGACCGCAAGCTGCAAAGCCACGAGATTGCCAAGCGCATTCGCGTGGAGATCGAGCCGATCGCGAAACAATTCGGCGCCCGCATCAAAGTCGCTGAAGTGCCGCCGGGGCCGCCCGTGTTGCAAACACTGGTAGCGGAAATCTACGGCCCCGATGTCGCCGGGCGCCGTCGCATCGCCGAGGAAGTGCTGCACATCTTCGACACCACCGATGGCGTCGTCGACGCGGACTGGTACGTGGAAGCAGACCAGCCGAAGGTGCGCTACATCGTCGACGAAGAGAAGGCCGCGCTGCATGGCGTGACCGAAGCCGAGATCGCGCAGACCGTCGCGATGGCCGTCGGCGGCAAGACTGTCGGCCTGCTACACGAGCCGCACGAGAAAGAGGACACGGACATCCAAGTCCGATTGGACCGTGCGGCGCGCTCAAACCCCGAACAACTGCGCCAACTGCGCATCCGCGCACGCAATGGCGCGATGGTGCCGCTCTCGGAACTGACGCGCGTCGAGCACACCGTCGCCGCCAAAGCGATCTATCACAAGAACCTGATGCCGGTGACCTACGTGACGGCGGACGTCGCGGGCGCTATCGAGAGCCCGGTCTACGCCATGCTCGAAGTGCAGCCGAGAGTGAGCCAAATCGACACCGGCGGCGATTACCAGATCGAGCAGTACACTGCCCAACAGCCGTTTACGGATGAGCGCTACGCAATCAAATGGGACGGCGAGTGGCACATCACATATGAGGTGTTCCGCGACCTGGGCATCGCCTTCGGCGCCGTCATGCTGCTGATCTATGTGCTCGTGGTGGGCTGGTTCCAGTCCTTCTTGACGCCGCTGGTGATCATGTCGGCCATCCCGTTCTCGCTAGTGGGCATCCTGCCGGCGCACGGGTTGCTCGGCGCATTCTTCACGGCCACGTCGATGATCGGCTTTATCGCCGGCGCCGGCATCGTGGTCCGCAATTCGATCATCCTGGTGGACTTCGTGGAGCTGCGCCGCAAGCAGGGCATGCCGCTCGACAAGGCCGTCGTGGACGCCGGTGCGGTGCGCTTCCGCCCGATGATGTTGACCGCCGCCGCCGTCGTGGTCGGCGCCACGGTCATCCTGTTCGATCCGATTTTCCAGGGACTGGCCATTGCGTTGATGGCCGGCGAGATCGCCTCGCTGCTACTGTCGCGCATGACGGTTCCGATCGTGTACTTCTTGGCTGAACGGAGGAAAGAGAGATGAACGTCGATCGCTGGCTTCGCCTGATTGCTGGCTTTTTCGTGATGATGACCGTGGCCCTCGGCTACTGGGTCGACCCGCGTTGGTTCCTGTTCACCGGGTTCGTCGGGCTGAACTTGTTTCAGTCGGCGTTCACCAACTGGTGCCCGATGATGACCTTTCTGCGCAAGCTGGGAGTGAAGGACGCGGGCCAGGACGCGGCGAGCTGCGCCACGATGTAGATCAAGGCGGGCGCTAGCTCAGCGCCGCCGTCACGTGCAGCCACGCGATGCTCATCGCAGCGGCGGTGATGAGGACCATCACCGTCGCAATGGCTTTCCACACTGCATCGACCGTACGGCTCGGCCGCAAGGGAGCAGCTAGCCAACCGATCACGTACCCTGTCACGAGCCCGCCGAAGTGCGCGGCATTGTCGATCATCGAGAACACCAGTCCGATCACGGCGATGATCAAGATCCAGCGCAGATAGAACGAGAACACAAAGGACTGGTCCGTCCTTTTGCGTACGCCATCATCGCGCCGATGAGGCCGCAAAGCGCGGCCGAAGCCCCCAGAGAGATTCCGGGAGTCCAAAAAGGCTGGCCGCGAATCCGCCAATGCTCGAGATCAGATAGATGGCCAGATACCGCGACGTGCCGTAGATGTGTTCCACCTGAGCGCCCAGGTCATAGAGCACCCACGAGTTCATCAGGATGTGGAAGATGCCGCCGTGTAGGAAACCGGCGGTGATCAGGCGCCACCACTGGCCGTATCCCAGGATCGCGAGCCTGTTCTGGCGCCGAATACGTCCGCCACACGCCCATCGATGCTGAGGAAATCACTGCTTCCAAGCTTGCTGCTCAGGATCATCATGGCCATGAAGACCATGAAGTTGAGCGCCAGGATGATGAACGTCGTGAAGTGCGTCGCAGGATGAACCCGCCGCCCCCGCCGCCGCTACTGGATTCGCTGAAGCGGGCGCGTTGGCGCGCCGTGGGCCCCAACGCCCCTTCGCAATAGGGACAGATCTTCTCAGATGGTTCGACGAACGCCCGGCAATGCGGGCACATGCGAGTTGCAGCCATGGGCGTCAGGAGCCTAGCCCCCATCATCCCCAGCGGCGCTAGGGGATGGCAAGACGGGCCCTGCGGCCATCGCGGACTCAAAGCTGGTCGCGCGAGCGCACGAAGGCGTGGATGCGCAGGATGGCGTCCTGGTCGAGCAACCCTCGAAACGCAGGCATGCCCTTGCGGCCTTCCGTCACCACGTCGACAAACGGTTTGGCTGACAGTCTCGTGCGAAAGATGTTCGGGCCGCTGCCTCCAGCGGCTTTATGGCAGCCTTGACAGCGCTCGCGGTACAGACGTTCGCCCGTGGCTAGCGCAGCGGGGTCGCCCGCGAACGGATTCGCCATCTCCCCCGCCCCGGACGGTGAGGCCGCAGCGCTCGAGCCGGTCGGCTGTGGCGGGCCCGCGCCTTGGATGGGCTCGCCGCCTTCGGTCGGCTCGAAGCCGTAACCCGGCAGGACGCGTCCCCCCAAGGTGGCCCGGCTCGCCGACTTGCGGCAGCGCGCCCTTCATCGTGGTCAGATTCGTGCCCGGCGAGACGCGCGACGTTCCGCCGCCATCGAGCGCGAACACCCAGATGTTCCCCGCCTTGGGCTCGGTGTAGTAGAACGTCATATCTCCGCCGATGCCGCCCGAGGGCACGGCGACGTACTGCGTCCCGTCGGGCTCGTAGGTGATCGGACTGCCGATCAACCCCGAGCCGGTCTGGAACTGCCACAGCTTCGTCCCCGATGCGCGCATCGAAGGCCATGAAGTAGCCGCGCATGTCGCCGGTGAAGACGAGCCCCGATGATGTCGCGACCGAACCGGCCCAGAACGGCTGGGCTAGTCTGCCGCCACAGAACCTTGCGGTTCACCACGTCGTAGGCGACGAAGTTTCCCGGGTTCTTGCTGGTCATGTACTGCTGATAGTCGGCTAGCCGAGGTACCACTCGCCGTTCGTCGGCGGCTTGAACTTGTCCTTCTCCCAGAACTTGTAGCCCATGGCCCACTGGTTGGACATGAAATAAAGGACTTTGAGCTCCGGATTGTAGGAAAGCGGCTGCCAGTCGATCGCGCCTTCCAGGCTCGGGATGATCGGTCCGACCTCGGGCCCGCCCGACGTCGCAATCATGTCCGGGTTC
Source organism: Bryobacterales bacterium (assembly GCA_041394905.1). Lineage (GTDB taxonomy): Bacteria > Acidobacteriota > Terriglobia > Bryobacterales > UBA6623 > RI-231. The sequence goes on from JAWKHJ010000017.1 coordinate 60,405, forward strand.
GGCGTCGGCCGCCCCGTCTTCGGATCGAGGCCCGTCGTCCAGTTGATGCCGGGCACAATCGGGTCGGCGTAGAGGAATTCGCCATTCGTCCGATCCAGGGCGTAAAAGAACCCGTTCTTATCGTGGTGGAACAGCGCCTTGACCGCGCCGTGCTGGGGCAGCTCGAGGTCGGCAAGCACCGGCGTGCTGACGGCGTCGTAGTCCCAGCAGTCCCACGGCGTGTATTGGTAGCCCCACTTGATGTCGCCACTGTCGGCATCGATGGCGATCGTCGCGGCGGTCCACTTGTTATCGCCCTTGCGGACCTCGCAGTTCCACGGCGCGGCGTTGCCGGTTTGCCAATAGACGGTTTCTCGAGCTCAGGGTCATAGACTCCGGTGGTCCAGGTCGGGCCGCCGCCGTTCTTCCATGTGTCGCCGGGCCAAGTCTCGTTGCCGGGTTCGCCAGGGCCGGGATGGTGTAGGCCGTCCAGCGCAGCTCGCCGGTCTTCGCGTCAAACGCTTTGACGAATCCGCGCGTGCCGAACTCGCCGCCTGCCATGCCAGTCAGCACCATGTCCTTCACCGCGAGCGGCGCTCCGGTGATGGTGTAGCCCTGGCGCCAATCGACGACCTCGACGTCCCACGCGACTTCGCCGGTGTCTTTGTTGAGCGCGACGAGGCGGGAGTCGAGTGTCCCAGCAGACGAGGTCGCCGAGCAAGGCGACGCCGCGGTTGATCGATCCGCAGCAGTAAACGCGCTCCGCTTCGTCCGGCGTAGCGGGGTCATAGGACCAGATCTTGCGCCGGTGCGGGCATTGATGGCAACACCGTGCGCCGTCGGCGGAGATATACAGCACGCCGTTGTGCAACAGCGGCGTGGCCTCCAGGCCACCGTTCTCACCGCCTGTGGCAAAGCCCAAACCGGCCGCAGCCGCTGCACGTTTTCTGGCGTAATCTCGTCGAGCTCAACGTAGCGGTGCGCGTGGTAGTCGCGGCCATAGCTCAGCCATGCGCTGTTGTTGCCCGCGGCGTTCTCCAGGTCCGCCGTTGTCACCGGCTGCGCCGCCGCGATGAACGCAATCGCACACAACCAGAAGCACAGGCTTCGGCGCGCGCATTCTCAAAAAGCATTCGCCACCTCATCCTGCCGACGCCCCATTCTGCCAAACTCGCCGGTCACTAAACTAAAACAGCGGCATGAGCGGCAACGCATTCCATCCCCTAGTGGAGGCGTGGTTCACCTCCACGCTCGGCCAAGCCACGGAGCCTCAGCGGCAAGCCTGGCCGCTGATCGCCGAGGGCCGCGACGTGCTCATCTCCGCGCCCACGGGCTCCGGCAAGACGCTCGCCGCATTCCTCACCGAGATCGATGCGCTCGTGCGCGAGGCCGAACGGGGCCCCTGCCGGCGGAAACCCGCGTCGTCTACGTCTCGCCGCTCAAAGCGCTTTCCAACGACATCCACCGCAACCTCGAGGTCCCCCTGGCAGGCATCGCAGACCTCGCGCGCGAACGCGGCGTCGAGCTCGCGCCAATCACGCGCCGTGCGTACAGGCGATACGCCCGCGGCCGAGCGCCGAAAGATGGTCACGCCGCCGCCGCACATCCTGGTCACCACGCCGGAGTCGCTCTACCTGCTGCTGACCGCCGAGGCTTCACGCAAGGCGCTCGCCAATGTCCGAACCGTCATCGTCGACGAGATCCACGCGGTCGCACGGGACAAACGCGGCACACATCTGGCTTTGTCCATCGAGCGGCTAGAGCACGTGGCGGGTCGGCGCCAACGCATCGGCCTGTCCGCGACCGTCAGGCCTATTGAAGAAGTCGCGCGCTATCTGGCCCCCGGCGGTGGAGCCTCGATCGTCAACACCGGGCACAAGCGGGCAATGGATCTCTCGATCGAGATTCCGAGCGACGAGTTGGGGCCAGTGGCAGCGAACGAGATGTGGGACGAGATCTACGACCGCCTTGCGGCGCTGATCGACGAACATCGCACGACACTCATCTTCGTAAACACTCGGCGCCTGGCAGAGCGCGTGGCGCACGGGCTCGAAGAACGCTGCGGACAAGACGCCGTGCTGGCGCATCACGGTTCGCTCGCGCTACCCATCCGTCAGGAGGCCGAGCGGCGGCTCAAGCAAGGCAATCTGCGCGCCGTTGTCGCCACGGCCTCGCTGGAGCTCGGAATCGACATCGGTTCGGTCGACTTGGTCTGCCAAATCGGCTCGCCGCGATCGATCCACGTGGCTTTGCAGCGAGTTGGCCGCTCAGGCCACACCGTCGGAGCAACGCCCAAGGGCCGCTTCTTCCCGACCACGCGCGACGAACTGCTCGAATGCGGCGCATTGCTCGCGGGCATTCGCAACGGTGCGCTCGAGAAGCTCGAAATCCCGCAGAACGCACTCGACATTCTGGCGCAGCTCGTGGTGGCCGAGGTGGCCGCCGAGCCCTGGGACGAGGAGTCGCTCTACGAGCTCGTGCGGCGTTCCTGGCCCTTCCGCGATCTCTCGCACAAGGACTGGGACGACGTCCTGACGATGCTCGCCGACGGCGTGGCCACCGCCCGCGGACGCGCCGGCGCTTACCTGCATCGCGACCAGATCAACGGAAAGCTGCGCCCGCGCCGCGGCGCCCGATTGGCGGCCATCACCTCCGGCGGCGCCATCCCCGAGACCGGCCAGTACACCGTGATCGCCGAGCCCGAAGGCCGCAAGGTCGGCACGCTCGACGAAGACTTTGCCGTTGAGAGCATGGCCGGTGACATCTTTCTGCTCGGAACGCATTCGTGGAAGATCAAGCGCGTCGAGCCGGGGCGCGTCCGGGTGCACGATGCGCAAGGCGCGCCGCCGTCGGTTCCGTTCTGGTTCGGCGAGGCGCCGGGGCGTTCTGCTGAGCTTTCCGCGGAGGTCGCCCGGCTGCGCGAGCAATTGGCGCGCGATGAAGATCCCGGCGTGTTCTGCGAGTCAGCGCTTGCACAGGCGAAGGCTTACATCCAAACGTCAGCGGCCATGCTCGGTACGCTGCCGTCGTCGCACACGGTCGTGGCCGAGCGTTTCTTCGACGAAGCGGGCGGCATGCAGCTCATCTTGCACGCGCCGTTCGGATCCCGCGTCAACCGCGCCTGGGGACTGGCGCTGCGCAAGCGCTTCTGCCGCACATTCAATTTCGAGCTTCAGGCAGCCGCCACCGACAACGGCTTGGTCATCTCGCTCGCCGAGCAGCACTCGTTTCCGCTCGAGCTGGTCTTCGCCTTCCTCGAGCCTTCGCAGCTCGAATACACGCTGACGCAGGCCATGCTGCCCGCGCCGATGTTCGGCGCGCGCTGGCGCTGGAACGCCACCCGCGCCCTGGCAGTACTGCGCTTTCGAGGCGGCAAAAAGAATCCGCCGCCCCTTCAACGCATGCAGTCCGACGACCTGCTCGCGGCGGTCTTCCCTGATCAAGTCGCTTGTGCCGAGAATCTCTCCGGCCCTATCCGCATCCCCGACCATCCGCTTGTACGCGAGACCGTCGACAACTGCTTGCGCGAGGCGATGGACGTCGACCGACTGCACGATATCCTCGTCGACATCGAGAAGGGCGCCATCCGAACCGTGGCCGTCGACACAGCTGAGCCGTCGCCGCTCTGTCACGAGATTCTCAACGCCAATCCATACGCTTTCCTGGATGACGCGCCTCTCGAAGAGCGCCGCACCCGCGCCGTTGCCTTGCGCCGCGTGCTGCGGACCGACCCGTCCGATGGCGTGGGCGTGCTCGACCCCGAGGCGATTCAGACCATCTCGTCCGATTCATGGCCGCAAGTGCGCGACGCTGACGAGTTGCACGACGCGCTGTTGACGCTCATCACCCTGCCGCCGGAACGCGAATGGACGCCGTGGTTCGACGAGCTCGTCGGCCAACGCCGCGCGTTCGTCCACACACGCGGCGGACGGCCCTTCTGGGCGGCGGTCGAACGCACGGCCCTCGTCGAGGATGCCCGCGAAACGCTGCGCGGTTGGATGGATTCTCTCGGACCGGTCACCGCCGCCGGACTCGCGGAACGCTTGGCCTTCGTGCCAGTTGACGTCGAGATTGCGCTCGCTGGGCTCGAAGGCGAAGGTCAGATCCTGCGCGGCAGCTTCAACCCTGGCGCAACAGAGACCGAGTGGTGCAATCGCCGCATTTTGGCGCGCATCCACCGCGCGACGCTCAGCCGCCTGCGTCGTGAGATCGAGCCAGTCTCCTCAGCGGACCTCTATCGCTTCTTCTGCCGCTGGCAACACGTCTCGCCGGGTTCGCAGTTGCACGGCGAGGACGGCCTGCTACAGATCATCCAACAGATGCAGGGGTATGAATCGCCCGCAGCGGCATGGGAATCGGAGATCTTGCCACGGCGCATCCGGAACTACACCCCGGCCCTTCTCGATCGCATCTGCCTGTCAGGTGAGGTCATGTGGGGACGCCTGTCGCCGCGGTCCGCGAGCGCCTCTTCGCGCCCAGCGCGGCCCACGCGTGTGGCGCCGGTCAGCTTCTTTCTGCGTGAGGACGCCGAATGGCTGCTCGGGGGCGTGACGGCTGGGGCGCCGCTCTCGCCCGCCGCGCAGGATGTACTCGACGCCCTGAGAACGAGCGGCGCCTGCTTTTTCGCGGATCTCACGAGCGCCAGCAAGCGCCTACCGTCCGAGGTGGAGGATGGGCTTTGGGAGCTTGTCGCAGCGGGACTCGTGACCGCCGACGGCTTCGAGAATTTGCGTTCCCTGCTCGACCCAAAGCGCCGCCGCGGCGAGGGTCGTGGCCGCCGTGCACGTCCCCGCCACGCCGCCGGCCGGTGGGCAGTGCTACGCCGCGCGGACGAAGAACGCCCGCTTGACGCAACTCGCTTCGCCCGACAACTGCTCGACCGCTGGGGCGTCCTCTTCCGCGACGTGCTCGCGAGAGAGACGCTGGCGCCGCCCTGGCGTGACCTGCTCCCGGCGCTTCGGCGCATGGAGGCGCAAGGCGAAATCCGTGGCGGGCGTTTCGCCGACGCCTTCGTGGGCGAGCAGTTCGCCAAGCCCGAAGCGCTCGATCTGTTGCGCGCCTTACGCCGCACCCGCGACAAAGACGCCCTGTCCGACGTCGACATCCCGAATGCTGACCCGCTTAACCTGGACGGCATCATCTTGCCCGGAGCACGGGTGAGCCCACTGACGAGCGGCGCCCGCAGCGTGGCGGTCTAGCCGCTTCTTTACAAACTCTTAGAAAACGACCAAAACCCGGCGGGCCGCACGCGCGTCTATCCTGTCAGTGCGAACCGCGCTGAAGACTGTAGTCGTCGCGGGCGCCCTGCTCGCGCTCGCCTATGCCCAAGACCCGTCGTTCTCCACGAGCGTCGAGGTCGTCAACCTCTTCGCATCCGTGCGCGACAAGAGCGGCGCGGTGGTCTCCGATCTTCAAAAGGATGACTTTGTCCTTAAAGAGAACGGGGAACAGCGCGACATCCGGTACTTCTCGCGCCAGTCGGACTTGCCGCTGACCATCGGCCTGCTCGTCGACACCAGCATGAGCCAAGCCGGCGTGCTCGAAGAACAACGCCGCGCCAGCTACCGCTTTCTCGACCGCGTGTTGCAGGAAAAGGACCAGGCTTTCGTGATCAGCTTCGACTTTGACGTCGAGCTATTGCAGGACCTGACCAGCTCGAAGCCGCTGCTCGAGAAGGCTCTGGGCCGGCTCGATGTTCCAGGCCAGCCGCGCATGCGTCGGCGCATCTCGGCCAACAACCAGTTCCCATACCCGGGCGGTGGCATACCGTTTCCGCGGCGGCGCCGTGGTCCCTATCCGGGCGGAGGGCCCTTCCCCGGCGGAGGCGGTATTCCTGGCGGCCGGCGCAGCCCGGGCGGCCCTGGTGGCGGCGGAGGTCCTACCCACATGCAGGCCGGCGGGACCGCGCTCTACGACGCGGTCTTCCTCGCCGCCGACGAAGTGCTGAAGAACCAAGCTGGACGTAAAGCGCTGATCGTCGTATCTGACGGCGTCGACTTCGGCAGCAAGCTTAGCGAAGACGACGCCATTCAATCCGTGCAGCGACAGGACGGCATCCTCTACAGCGTCTATTTCGCCGACCGGCAAGGCTTCGGACGCCGAGGCCCAGCTCGCGATGGCGATCATGTTCTCGATCAGATGTCCGAACAGACCGGCGGACGCCTCTACAAGCTCTCCGGCAAGACGACCCTCGACCAGGTGTTCGACGACATCGAGCAAGAACTGCGGAACCAGTACAGCATCGGCTTCACGCCGTCGCCGGACGCCGGCCCGGGCTTCCGGCGCCTCGAGCTGAAGACCAAGAAAGGCGGGCTGAAGGTCTCGACGCGTTCGGGCTACTACCCGGCTGAGCCGGCCGAGACGAGAACGAACTAGCGCCTCAGGCAATCTTGTATAACCGCCGCGCGTTGTCCCACGTCAGTTTGCGGAAGACCTCGGGCGAGGTCGACTGCTTGAGCACGGTCAACGTCTCGCGTGCGACGCACTTTCCGGCCAAGCGTGTCGCAGCTGGATTGCGGCGCTGTGACGTTCCGCCTCCATGGCCGTCCGCGCAGGAGCAGTCACTGCCGAAGAGCAGCTTGTCCTTGTGGCGCTCGAGGAAGTCCTTAGTGAACGCAGGATCGCGCGAAAGCGCGTTGTTCCCCGAGTTTGCCGACATATCGCCGTACATGTTCGGGTAGTCGCTGAGCAACTTGTCCGTCACGCCGCCGGGCACGATCGGCCCGGAAGGGTACGCTTCCTGGTTCTGATAGTCCGCGCTCACGTTGGCCCAGAAGGCGTCTGCATGTCCGATGAACTTCGTTTTGGGGTACTTCTCGAGCATTGCGGCGAAATTCTTGATGCCGGTCGCGTAGTTGGTCTCGCCGTCGTAGTGCGGATACTCCTGGAAGTGGATGAGGATCGGCACGTCGAGCTCCGCCGCCAGAGCGTAAAGCCGTTGCAACTCCGGCCCATCGGCCATCACGTCCTTCTTTAGCTCGCCGAAGGCGATGGCGCCGTCTTGCTCCACCGCCTTGCGGAGTTGCTCGGCTGCATCGGGCTCTGTCACATCCACGGCAGCCGACCAGACATAGCGGTCTGGATATTTGGCGAGCGCCTGTTGGAGCTCCGGTACGCCCGATACGCGAGTCAGCAGCACGGCGTTCGAGACGCCACATCCGTCCAGGTGAACGGCGTTCGCATCGGCGTCGCCGCGAAAGTGTGTGTGGATATCGAGGACCGGCCCGCCCCAGAGATCTTCCTTAGGCGGCGCAGCTTCGGAAGCGTCGGCAACTTCGGCTCTCTCGGGGGAATGGGAGCAGGAGAGCGTCGCGGCTGCCGCGGAGAACAAGAAATGACGGCGATCAAGCATCACGCAGAATCATAGGCTCCGCGTACTGGAAAAGCAACGTGGCTTCGACGATCAATCAACCTCGATCATCCGATCGTTGGCCGTATCCAGCTTCATTCGCTTGACCAACAGCTCACCGCTTGCGAGCTTTTCGCGAATTACCGGCCGATTGAGAAACTCCTGCTGGCGCTGCTCGCGCTCGGTCAATGCGGCGGACAAGGCCGGATAGATCTGCCGTTGCGCCGGGTCGGCGTACATCTTCTCCGCCGCGCAATCGGTATGTGTGGTGAAGACGACGACCTTCGTACCGTTGGCCACCGCCAGCTCGAGCATGTCCTCTTCTTTGGGCTCGAGCACGGAGCCGGCTAGGCGCAGGATGTAGTAGTAACGCCGCGTATCTCCGGCGATCTCGTTCGTGTCCAGCCGCGCGTCCATGCAGGCGACAAACGCCACCAGCGGATGGTGCGAAGTGCGCGGCCAGATGTCTCGCACCGAAGCCGCCATGTCGTTCTGGCGCAGAAACTCCTGCCAGACATCCTCAGCGGATGGCTCGTGGTGCTCGAAATCGAATTGGTCTAACCGATCCTGCAGGCGATAGCCCACGTTGACCATTGCTCCGCCCACGACGAATTCAACCTTCTTGGCCCATTGCGTGTAAAAGGCAATTGCCCCGATGATGACGATACCCGCCAATGTCCAAACAGTTTTGGATTTCACGCAGCGGAACAAGGCAATTTCGGCGCCACGCCTGAAGTCCTCATTTCGGCGAGCCTGCCCGCAAATGGTGGGGGAATTGCCCCACCATTGCGCGCACGCAAACGCAATCTCCGCGGTGCAACGCGGTGCGCTATGCTATTGCCGCCATGGATCGCCGTACCTTCACGCTTGGGTTGCCCCTGCTGGCCGCCTGCGCCACCGACCGCCCCTCCGCGCAGGACGGCCCCTATCAATCCACCGGGATCAAGATCTGCGAAGCCGACTCGAACAGCGCCACCGTGTGGACGCGCACCACGGCGAAGGCCGAGCGCGTCGGGCCCGAGGGCGGAATACCCGTCATCCAATACAAAGATGGGCGCACCGGCGAGCTGACCAGCGAGCCGTCGAACGGACGCCATCACGAGGCCGTCGGCCCGTTCCCTGACGGCGAAGAAGTCCACAAGCTCGAAGGCGCCGCGCCGGGCGCCCCCGGCGAAACGCGCGTCCGCTATCGCAAGCAAGGCGACGCCGCGTGGAGCGAAACGGCGTGGGGTCAAGTTACGCCCGACGCCGACTTCACGCGCCACATCGAGCTGACCGGTCTGGAGCCTGGTTCACGCTACGAGCTCGAGGTGGAGGCGCGTCCGGCGGGCGGTGACGGTGTGAGCTCGAAGATCGCCGGCGGCTTCAAGACTGCGCCGACGCCCGATGATGACTCGCCGCGCACGTTCGTCGTCACCACCTGCACCGCATATCCCGATCGCGACCTGCCGGATGGCTACAAGATGTACGCCCACATGCTCAAGCTCGACCCCGAGTTCTTCGTGCATACCGGCGACGTCGTCTACTACGACAAGCTCGCCAAAAACCAGAGCCTAGCGCGTTGGCATTGGCACCGCATGTACAGCCTGCCCACCAACGTCGACTTCCACCGCCAAGTCTCGAGCTACTTCATCAAAGACGACCACGACGTTTGGGTGAACGATTGCTGGCCCACGATGGAAACCCAATACATGGGCGACTTCACCTTCGAGCAGGGCCAGCGTATCTTCCCCGAACAGACCGCACAAAAGCAGCCGGCCTACCGCACCGTCCGCTGGGGAAAGGACCTACAGGTCTGGTTTCCGGAAGGACGCGACTACCGGACACCGAATGACATGGAGGACGGGCCGGAAAAGACCATCTGGGGCGCCGAACAGAAGGAGTGGCTCAAGCGCACGATGACGGAATCCGACGCCGCCTTCAAGCTCGTCATCGGCGCGACGCCGGTCGTTGGCCCCGATCGACAGAACAAACGCGACAACCACTCCAACGGCGTCTTCAAGCATGAGGGCGAGGAAATCCGCGCCTTCCTAGCCGGACTGGGTAACGCCTACGCGATCTGCGGCGACCGCCACTGGCAGTACGTGTCGCGCGACTCGAAAACAGGTCTCATGGAGTTCGCGGTCGGCTCCGCCAGCGACGAGCACGCGGGTGGATTCAAGATGGACCTGCGCACCGACGAGCATCTCTACCTCAACATCGTCGGCGGCTTCTTCTCCGGCACGGTCGAGCGCGTCGACGGCAAGCCGCGGCTGACGCTGCGGCACTATTCCGTGGACGGCCAGGTGCTGAACGAGGTGGTGCGCGAAGCCGTCTAGGCAGCCGAGCGCCGCGCAGCCCAATAGCGCCTCTCGGCCAGTTGGCGGATGCGCAACATCATGCGCCGCTCCATCACGAAGTGCGCCGGTTCCCAGAAGAGCCGCTGCAAGACGTGTCCGCCCCCAAGTGCGCCCTCGCCTGTTCGCGTGCGCACGATCAGGCGGCAGGCGTCGCCACCGGCGGGCTCCAGCACGAACGACCACAAGCTGCCCTGCCGGTGGAGGACAAAGGCGCGGTTCGTCTCCACCTGGGCCGCGACCATGTAAGCCTCGCCCGCATAGCGATAGGCCGGCGCCATCCAAACGATGTCACCCTCGCGCCGGGCCGGCCATTCCGCCAAGATCTGGTTGACCGCCGGCATTTCACACCCGACCAGGTTTTCGAGCGCCGTATAGCTGTAAAAGCCGCCGCGATCTTGGCCGATCTGCATCAGCCACGGCCAAACGTACTCGCACGGCGCCAAGATCGTAACTGCACGAGTAGCCTGCGTGTCAAACTCAGGCAACAACTCGTCGCCCGGCAGTTCCTCGATGGCCTCCCGCTGGGTGGCGCCCCAGCGCAACATCTTGGGCCGCCCGGCCTTGGCATAAATCAATACGCCGGCGGCGGCAAGACAGGCGCCCAGCAGACCCGCGTTCCAGCCGCTTTTTCGTTGTGGCGTTCGCATTGCTACTAGGCTGAGTGAGGACATGGCTGAAAATCAAATTCCCCTGCGGCGCGCGCTCGATGAGCTACTCGGGCGCATCGAGCCGGGGGCGAGAGTCATTGGCGTACGGCGCATGGGCGAAGACGAAGCCGACGTGGGCGAGGGCACGGCCAAGGGCATCGGCTACGGCGTTTCGTTGCTGGTGGAGATCGCTGGGTCGGACGGCGAGCCGCAGCGCATGGTTTTCCGCACCAACCGCTCCGGCCAGTTTGGCCACGACCGCCGCTCCGACCGCGCCGCGGACGCCTTGCTAGCTTTTGATACAACCGCCGGTTTCCCCTCCCATGCCGCCGTCGTCGACGTCGGGGCCATCCAAAACAACGGACGCCTGGAATCCTTAGCCGACACGGGTGAGCTGTACTTCCTGACCGAGTATCTCGAAGGCAGGCCCTACGCCGACGACCTGCGCCGCATCGGGGAAGCTGGCGGATTGAACGAGCTCGACCGCCTGCGCTGCTCGGCACTGGCCCATTACCTCGCAAACCTGCACGCCACGAAGATCGACAACCCGCAAGGCTACCGGCGCGCTGTACGTGACTTGATCGGCCACGGCGAAGGGTTGTTTGGCCTCGCCGACAGCTTTCGCGCGGATGCTCCAGGCGTCCCGCTCGAGCGGCTACGAAGCATCGAGCATCTCGCTGTAGACTGGCGCTGGCGGCTGCGCGGGCGCGAAGCTCGCCTTTGCCGCACCCACGGCGACTTTCACCCCTTCAACATCCTCTTCGGCGAAGGCGCGGAGCCCCTGCTGCTCGACGCCAGCCGAGGTTGCCAGGGCGACCCGGCGGACGACGTGATCTGCTTGTCGGTCAACTACCTCTTCTTCGCGCTCGAGCATCCTTCCGCCTGCCGCGATTTTCTCGAACTTTGGCGGATATTCTGGCGCGCCTATTTGGCCAAGACTGGCGATAATGGCCTCTTCGAGACCGCACCGCCCTACTGGGCCTGGCGAGTGTTGGTTCTCGCCAACCCGTTGTGGTACCCAAAGGCGAAGGAGGGTACACGCCGCACTCTGTTGGACGCGGCCGAGGACGCCCTCCGGAACGGACATTTGGATCCGGCTCGAATCGAGGAGTTATTTTGTCGCAAGGCGTAGTGGTTTGGTTTACAGGTTTGCCGTCTTCGGGCAAGACGGCCTTGGCACAGGCGGTACGGCAGCGGTTGACCGTGCAAGGCGCGCCGTGTTGTCTGCTTGATAGCGATGCGGTACGCGCAGAGTTGCACCCGCCGCTAGGCTATTCCGGCGAGGATCGCGCGTCGTTCTATCAAACGCTTGGCGGGCTCGCAGCCTTGCTCGCTGAACAAGGTCTGGTTGTTCTGACGGCAGCCACCGCACCGCTGCGGGCCCACCGCGACGCCGCCCGGCGTGATGGAGTGGGCTTCCTGGAGGTATTCGTCGACACTCCGGTGGAAGAATGCGAGCGCCGCGACTCGAAAGGCCTCTATGCCAAAGCGCGCAAGGGCGAGATCAAGGATTTCCCCGGTGTCAGCGCACCCTACGAAAAGCCGAAAGCACCGGATGTGACGGCGCCGGGCGGCTCGACGGAAGGCGCGGTAGCGCAAGTCTGCTACGCCGTCGGACAGGCGCGGGGCTAGGGGCCGCCAGTCATACCGCGCAAGTCCTGCGCAATGGCATCCGCCATGGGCTGGTTGCCAAATTCCACCGCGACTTCGAGCGCTTGGCGCAGGTACGCAACTGCATTTGCAGCGTCCTCGTTGCGAACATATGCATCGGCGAGCGCATAGAGAACGCCTGCGGTTCGAGCGTCCACCGGCGCATCGAGCGCCCGCACGAGCATCGGGATCGCTTGATCGGATCGGCCCGCACGAATGTGGCGCTGCGCGAGTTGAAACAGCGCCAAGCGGTGGCCAGGGTTGAGATCCACTGCCGTTTGCAGCTCACGCACGGCCTCGGTTTCTTGTCCCATTTGGGCCAACATCGAGCCTAGATTGAAGTGGCTGTCGGCCGAGCTCGGGTTGATCTGGAGCGCCGCCCGGAAAGACTGCGCCGCCGCTTCCGGGTCGCCATGCTCTGCCAGCACGATGCCCCAGTTGTAGTGCAACTCCTCCAACCCCGGCGCCACTTGAAGCGCCCAGTGGTAGTGCTTCTCCGCGTCAGCGAAGCGGCCAAGCAGTCCTAGCGTGCTCACCAAGCTCACGTGCGCTGGAGCGAAGTCTGGACTCTGGTCCACCGCTTCCTGATAGAACTTCACCGCTTGCTCCACGTCGCCCTGCGCTTCCTGCTTTCGCCCTTCGAGCACGAGCCACGCCGGGTCGCGCCGCAGGCCGTAAACCTGATCCAGAATCGGATCGTCAATCACGGGCTGCGAGCGTTGGAATCGTTCCGCCATGCCGAACGAGTGCCGCGAGGCCTTCTCTTCGCCGGCGTCGCGCTGGGCCGAACCCAGGGCGTAGTGGACCGCACCTGAGTCCGGAGCCAGTCGCACAGCCTTTTCGAGCAAGGCAATGGCTTCGGCCGATTCCCCCTCGGCCGCCACGATGCGAGCGAGACCGAGCAGCGCTGCGGGCGCATTGGGGTCGAGTTGCAGCGCGTCTTCAAACGCCTTGCGGCTATCCTCGGTCCTCCCCGCCGCTGCAAGAGCCTGTCCCAGGCGAATGAAGGCGGGCGCGTGCGGCGCAAAGCTCAGCGCCCGCTCAAAGGCGGCAGCCGCGCCATTCGCATCACCATTGGCCATGAGCGCCGCGCCCTCCAGGTAGGGGAACCGCGGATCGTTAGGACCAAACTCCACGGCGCGGCGATAACACGCCAGCGCCTCCGGGTAGCGCTCGTAGGCATGGAAAAGCATACCGAGCCGAGCGTTCGCGTTGGGGTTTTTCGGATCGTTTTCGAGCGTCGCTTTGTTCTGGCGCGCTTCAGGTTGCGCCGCGGGCGGGAAATCCGCCACTGAGACCTGAGGAAGAGGCGGCGCCTGCCCTCCGCAAGCGGCCAAAATTACGCCTCCTAGGGCCGCTAGCACCGCACCGCGCATGCATTGCTTAGCGTACCGGCAAACCCTGCCTGCGACAAGACTTGCGCTAGGCTCTTAGCGATGCTTCGACGTCTCACCGTACTCCTCCTGATCACCGGGGCGGCCTTCGCACAGCGCCCGCCGAACATCCTCGTCATCACCGCGGACAACCTTGGCTACAGCGACCTAGGCTGCTTTGGCAACACGGTGAACAAGACGCCGAAGATCGACCGGCTCGCCGCGGAGGGCGTGCGCTTGACGTCCTTCTATACCGCTGGCGCAACCTGCACTGTCTCGCGTGCGACGCTGCTCACCGGCCGCTATCCCCAAAGCATCGGCCTCAACCATCAGCTCAGCGTCGACGAGAACCGCTCCGGCATCGGCCTGCCCCAGCGCGAAAAGCTCATCCCGCAATATCTGAAGCCGCTCGGCTATGCCACGGCCTGCTTCGGCAAATGGAACATCGGCTTCGCCCCAGGCAGTCGTCCCACCGAGCGCGGGTTCGACGAGTTTTTGGGCATACGCAGCGGCAACGCGGACTACTACACCTATGTCTATGCTGGCGAGCACGACCTGTACCGCGGCGTCGAACCGGCGTACGTCTCCGGCCACGCAACCGACCTTTTCGCGGAGGCGGCGTGCGAGTTCATGCGGCGCAAGAAGGATCAGCCCTTCTTCGTCTACCTGCCCTTCAACGCCGTCCACTATCCGGCCGCGCGCAACAAGCGTCCGGGCGAGCCGAACATATGGCAAGCCCCGCCCAAGTTCTTCTTCGCATACGGGTACCAACCGGACACGATGGACGAGCAGCAACGCTACCGAGCTGCAGTGACGGCTCTCGACGCGGGCGTCGGGCGCGTGCTCGAACAACTCGAGGCGCTCGATCTGGCCGAGGATACGATCGTGATCTTCTATTCCGACAACGGAGCGTTCATGTCTCCCGGCAAGGGGCTGGAAGTTGCAACTAACAAGCCTTTGCGCAACGGGGGAAACACGCTTTGGGACGGCGGCATCCGCGTCGCCGGCATGGTGCGCTGGCCCGGACGAATCCCGGCGCACTCTGTCAGCGACGAAGCCTTGATCAGTCTAGACGTAGCGCCCACGGTTGTAGCCGCCGCCGGAGGAAAACCCGCGGACGCGCTTGAAGGCCGAGACGTCTTGCCGGCGCTCGCGGGCGAAGCGCCTGGCCCCCAGCGCGCTCTCTACTGGGACTACCTCGGCCAGCGCAATCCGCCGGGGCCCCCACAAGCTGTTGCGGCCCGCCGGCGAACAGGAGTTCCAGTTGTTCAATGTGAAGCAGGACGTTGGCGAAACTACGAATCTCGCCGCGCGCGAACCCGCGCTCGTCGCGCGCCTCAAGGCCGAGCTCGAGGCCTGGCTCGGCAAGTTCGGCCCGTCCAATTGAGGCGACTTGCTAAGCTGACAGGTCGGACTATCCCGAGGAGACCACAACAATGGGCTTGCATATTGGCGACGTAACACCGGATTTCACTGCACAAACCACGCAAGGCGAAATCCACTTCCACGACTGGATTGGAGACGGGTGGGCCGTGCTGTTTTCCCACCCCAAGGACTTCACTCCGGTCTGCACCACCGAGCTCGGCCGAGTAGCCAGCCTCGAAGCCGAGTTCGCCAAGCGCAACTGTAAGCTCATCGGGCTCAGCGTCGATTCCGTGGAGGACCACAAATCGTGGTCCAAGGACATCGAGGAAACGCAAGGCAGCCCGGTGAACTACCCACTCATTGGCGACACCGACTTGAAGGTCGCGAAGCTCTACGACATGCTCCACCCCAACGCCTCTGGTGAAGCCAAAGGGCGCAACGCGGCGGACAACGCAACCGTGCGGTCGCTGTTCGTGATCGGGCCGGACAAGAAGATCAAGCTGATGATCACTTACCCGATGACCACCGGCCGCAACTTTGTGGAAGTGCTGCGTGTGCTCGACTCCATGCAGATGACCGCCAAGCACAAGGTTGCGACTCCTGCGGACTGGAAGCAGGGTGAAGACGTGATCATCGTCCCGAGCGTGAGCGACGATGAAGCGAAAGAGAAATACCCTGAGGGTTTCAAGACGATCAAGCCGTACTTGCGCACGGTCAAGCAGCCGCAGTAACACCGAACCGAGCATTCTGCTGCGGGCGGGAGCCTGAGCTTCTCGCCCCGTTTTCGTTTTGGACGTTCAGCGCCGAGGGCGGAAAGGGTCGGCCGGATCCCAAACCGGCTTGTAGGCGATGCCGTAGCGCTCTTTCTCCCTGGCCGGGTCGTAATCCGGATTGGGCGGCGTGGACTTGGCGCCCACCGACTCCCGCCAGCCGGCCAGCAGCCGCGCAACTCTGCGGTCTTTTCAGGCATCTCAGCGGCGCGGTCGTTCTCCTCCGCCACGTCCTCAGCCAAGTTGTAGAGCTCGACGTGGCCGTCCTCGAAGAACTCGATCAGCTTCCAATCACCTTGGCGTACCGCCCCCGTGGGCGTGGATCCAGAATTGGCGTAGTGCGGGTAGTGCCAGTAGATCTCGCTACGAGCGAGTGAGCCGGTTTGCTCGAGCAGGGGCATCAAGCTCACGCCATCCACGCTGTGGTCCGGCGCATCCGCTGCGCCCGCCATCTCGAGGATCGTCGGATAGAAGTCCACGCTGGTCACTGGCGTCGATTCGACTGCCCTCGCCGGAATGACGTTGGGCCATTTGACAATCAGCGGCTCGCGGATGCCGCCCTCCCACAAGTAGCCTTTGCCCGAGCGCAACCCGCCGTTGAACGCCACGCGCGGCACGCCGCCATTGTCCGAAAAGAAAAAGATCACCGTGTCGTTTGCCAGTCCCAGCTCCTCGAGCTTCGAGACGATCCGCCCAACGGATTCGTCCACGCCTTCAGTCATCGCAGCATAGGTCGCGTTGTTGCGGCCTGACGGGTCTTCACGGTCGGCGTAGTGCGCGATGAGATCGGGCTTGGCCTGGATGGGGCCGTGGATGGCGTAATAAGGCAGGTAGAGAAAGAAGGGCTTGTCGCGATTGTCTTCAATGAAGTCGAGCGCCGCGTCGGTCAGATTGTCCGTCATGTAGTCGCCGTCTTTCGCTCCAGGCACCTCCACAAAGGGATGCGGCGCAAACATGCTCTGGTGTGAGCTCCAGTGGCCGCTGGCGAAGCTCACATCAAAGCCTCGCGCCTCCGGCGCAAACCGTCCGCCGCCCAGGTGCCACTTGCCGATCGACGCCGTCGCATACCCAGCGTCCTTCAGCGGCTGCGCAACCACCGTCTCGTCAACAGGTAGACCTAGCGGCAGCTCGGCCTGCAGCAGCTTGGCGTGGGGCAGCACGTTACCGGGCAAGTACTGTGTGACGCCGGTGCGCGCGGGCCAGCGCCCGGTCATGATACTTCCGCGCGTCGGCGAACAGTTCGGTGCGGCAGCATAGGCGTCGGTGAAGCGCATCCCGTCCGCCGCCAGCCTGTCGATGTTCGGAGTGAGGTGATAGCGATTGCCGTAGGCCGCCGTGTCCGCATACCCCATGTCGTCCACCAGCAGGAAGACGATGTTCGGCGCGCGACCAGGCTCGGGCGCGGGGGAAGACGAACAAGCACAGAACAATACGAGGCAACAAACGAGACCAATCCGCATGACGCGGCCTTAGTTTAGTCGAGTAGCGCCATCGCGCACCGATCGCGGATAATTTCTGTCGCCATGCCGCAGACGAAATACCTGCTCAACGAAGGCCAAATCCCCACACGCTGGTACAACATCCAAGCGCACATGCCCAACGCCGCGCCCCCGCCGCTTCATCCGGGCACGCTGGAGCCGATCGGCCCCGAAGCGCTCGCGCCGCTGTTCCCCATGGCGCTCATCGAGCAGGAAGTGAGCCGGGAACCCTACGTCGAGGTCCCCGACGAGGTACGCGAGAAGTACAAGCTATGGCGCCCCACGCCTCTCTATCGCGCCCACAACCTCGAGAAAGCGCTCGATACGCCCGCGAAGATCTTCTACAAGTACGAAGGCGTCAGCCCTGCCGGGTCGCACAAGCCCAACACCGCCCTGCCCCAGGCTTGGTTCAACAAGCAGGAGGGCGTGAAGCGCATCTCCACCGAGACCGGAGCCGGCCAGTGGGGCTCGGCACTTGCACTCGCCTGCAGCATGTTCGGCCTCGAATGCGAGGTCTACATGGTGCGCATCAGCTACGACCAGAAACCCTACCGCAAGCTGATGATGCAAACCTGGGGCGCGGACGTCATCCCCTCCCCGAGCGATAAGACCGCCGCCGGACGCCAAATCCTCGCCGCCGACCCGGATTCGCCCGGCAGCCTCGGCATCGCCATCTCAGAAGCCGTCGAACGCGCCGCGCAAGACGAGCACACAAAGTATTCGCTCGGGAGCGTGCTGAACCACGTGCTCATGCACCAGACCGTCATCGGCGAGGAAGCCATCCTGCAAATGGCTCTGGCCGACGAAGAGCCCGACGTGGTGATCGCTCCCTTCGGCGGTGGCTCGAACTTCGCCGGGCTGGCCTTCCCCTTCCTGCGCCTGAACCTGACCGAGGGCAAGAACATCCGCTGCCTCGCCGTTGAGCCGGCCTCCTGCCCCAAGCTGACCCGCGGCGTGTTCCGCTACGACTTTGGCGACACCGTCGGCATGACGCCGCTGCTCCCCATGTATACGCTTGGCCACAACTTCGTGCCAGCCAAAATCCACGCCGGCGGCTTGCGCTATCACGGTGCGGGCGTGCTCGTCAGCCAATTGCTCAAGGACAACCTGATCGAAGCGCTCGCCGTCGACCAGCTCGAGACCTTCCAAGCCGGCGTGCTCTTCGCGCAAACCGAGGCCATCATTCCCGCGCCGGAGGCCAATCACGGCGTTGCGGCGGCCATCCGTGAAGCCCTGCAAGCCAAGCAAGAAGGCAAGAGCCGCACCATCTTGTTCAACCTCTGCGGCCACGGCCACTTCGATATGGCAGCCTACGAAGCCTACTTCGCGGGCAAGCTCGAAAAGCACGAGCTGAGCCAGGAAGAGATCGACGACGCCATCGCGCACATCGACGCTCCCGAGGTCGCGATCTAGCCACGGCAACGCCGCGTCAACGGAGCGCACACGCCCCTTCCGGCTGCGCCTCCGTTCGCCACCGCATGCGCGCCCCAGGGGGAATCGTGTACTTCTCGCCCAACACCACGAACGTCCCCTCACCGCTGGCCGACAACCGCGCCGCAGTGCGAAATCCGAGCGCACGGTCCGAATTAAAGAACGCTTTGGGAAGTTGTAAGCCGTCCGGGTTCACCGGCGCCATGCGCGGAATCTTGTCGACCATCACCAGCGTGCCGCTCACCGGTGCGCAGTAGCCCGGCCAGCGCACGTCGAGCAGCTCGAGCGTAAACGTCGTCACGCGCCGCGCACCGCGTCCCGTACCGCCATCGATCACGGCAAGCCGACGCACCCGCCCGGTCACGCGCGCGCCCTTGGGCAATACGGCCTCGCCCTTCTCCGGCGCAGCACGCAGCAGCTTCGCCTCGAAGCGGTCTCCCGCGCGGGCGCTCTCAGAATCAAAGCCCGTACCGAGCTCCATCGAGAGCTCCAGCCCTGCGGGCACGTCCGCATGACGCACCGGCCCGGAGCCCTCCGACGCGCCCGCGCCTGCATCGTCGAAACGAATCGTCGCCTCGGCCTGGAACGCGCGGCAATCGAGAAAGCGTAAGTCATTGCGAAAGCTTCGTCCCGCCGCGGACTCGACCACGATCTGCGCCTCGGAAGGCAGCCAGACCGCACGCCCGCTCACCTGGCGCTGCCCGTAGAGCACAAACGAATCGATCCTACGCACTCCGCTCGTCTCCGGCGCCTGCGGTACACGAACGTCAAAACGGACAAGCTGGCCCGATTCGCGCTCCACCCAAAACTCGCCCTCATACGCCGAGCGTGCGCCTGTCTCTCCGCCCGCCACGACGTAGCGACTCGCCTCTAGCGGAACGCGGTACGAGTAGCCCACGCGGCCAGGCTCTTTCTGGAGCTCTTCCGGCAACCGCTCGATCTTGCTGCGCGGGTCCAGGAACGTCGAGCGCCCATGCGCGGAAAACTCGCCCGTCGACGACAACCCCGGCCCCAGCAGCTTCTCCAGAAGTTCCTGCGTGGATGAGTCGCCCGGCCAAGCGAAGTTCTCGCGCCCGCCTACGACCGACACCTCCAGCCGCGCGAGCTCCTTCGAGCGAAACCGCCCCGTCGCCGCCCCCGGATACACCGAGCGATCAATCTCGAGTACACACGTATAGTTCGGCGTGCTGGCCAACCGCTCCCGCATCGCCTCTTTCGCGCGAATCAGCGTCGCATCCTGCCCCGCCGCCACCGCGCAAAACAACAACGCGACCGCCAGCGTCTGTGTGAAAAGGTCGCTTTTCTGCTTAGGTGCGGCGCAAACGGCCAAGTTTGCCGCGTCGCGGGTCTTCGCGACGGCGCCTTTCGGTCGCGATGACTCGCGACCCGGCAAGCCTGACGGCTCGCGCCACGAGTTTTCACACACACGCGCCAGGGTGCGGCCCGAGTCGTCAGGCGCGGAACCACCGTGGCTAGCCAAAGATCTTCTCCAGCCGCTTCTCCGAAGGCCTATGCCGCGCCGTCATCTTGCTTATCGCCAAATACGCCACAAATGACAACACAAACGCCGGAATCACCTCGTGTACGTCCTTCAGACCTTCCACGCGAAAGCGCACGCCGAAGCGCCAAACGAGCGTCGTTGCCATGCCGATCAGCATCGACCAAAACGCTCCATGCCCGGTGCCCCATCTCAGATAAAGTCCTCCGAATAGCGCCGGAAAGCCCGCCGAGAACACCGCGCCTGAAAAACTCGTCATCTCCACCACGCCCGCCGGAGGATAGAGGGTCACCACGAAGACCACCGCCGAGTACCCACGATCGCGACCTTGGTCCAACGGACGACGCGCTCGGGCTCATCGGCCGCCACACCGTCCAGATGTCGCCCACCGCCGCCGTGCCACGATCAGCATCACGGACGCCAGCGACGACATGCCCGCCGCGAACAAACCCGTGATGCAGATCGCGCTCACCGCCTCGTTGTCGAACTTCGCCAACATGAAGCCCACGACCTCGTCGGTGTGATGGATCAGATACGCCGCCTCTTCCGCCGTCGCCATGCCGTGCACCAGCGCGCCCAGCCCCATCACACAGACCAGCGAGACGCCCAAGAAGACCGGCGTCCAAATCATCGCAAAGCGCATGCCCGCGGCGTTATCCACCGAATAGAATCGCACCAGGCAGCGCGGCTCGGAAATCTGCTTCATCCCCACCGACAACCCGATGCCCAAGATGTAAGTGAACGACACCAACGAGCAAAACGTCACCAAGCCGTCGCCCATCGGCGCACCCGCCGCCGTCACGTGGTCCACGTTCGCGATGCGCGTCATCAACTCGCCGACGCCGCCGGCGTAAAGAAACGGCACGGCCGCCATCAGCAGCGCTACGGCGAACATTACGATGCCTTGAATCGCGTCGGTCCACAGCACGCTGTACATGCCGCCCATCACGGTGTAGAGGCAAGTGAAGCCCAAGATCGCGAGCACGCCCCACGCGTAGGGGACGCCCAGCACCGTGTCGAGCAAATGCGCGCAACCCTTCGCGATGCCCGCCATGTACCAAAGCGTGGCGAACAAGATGACCAGCGCGGAGAGGATGCGCGTGGGCTTCGACAATGCGCTGTCATAGCGGTAGTCGAAGTAGTCCGGCACGGTCACCGAGTGCAGCCCGGCGGTCTGGTTGCGCAGCCGCGGCCCTAGCAGCAGCCACGAGACCATGCAAAAGATCGTCCAGAACACGCCCACCCAGGCCCAACTCAGTCCCGCCGCGAAGGCCTCCCCGGCTTGGCCGATGTAGGTGTTCGTGCTGGTGAACGTCGAGAAAAACGCGAGCGACACGACCCAGCCCGGCACGGACCGCTTGGCGACATAGTAGTCCGAAACTCCTCGTGAGGCGCGAGACTGGAAGTACCAGCCGACGCCCAGACATACGCCCAGGTAGATCGCGATCGCCAGCAACACCGGCCAATGCTCGCCCACCCAGCTCATTGCTCGTCATCCTCGTCGCGAATGACGAACTTGCGCCGATGGACCAGCCAGGCGTTGAGCAACGCCAGGGCAAGAATGGCGAAATACGCCGCGGCTGTCAGGAAGTCCATCGCGGCTACCCGGCCTTCAGCAAATGCTTCTGGACCTTCCCCAGCGCATTGCGCGGCAGCGCATCCACCGCCACGAAATCCTTAGGGACCTTGAACGAAGCCAACCCCTCGCGGCACGCAGCTCCGAGCGCAGTCAGGTCACACCCCGGCTCGACCACCACGAACGCCAGCGGCCGCTCGCCCTTCAGGCGGTCCTCGACGCCCGTCACCGCCGCCTCACGCACGCCGGGCAGCTTCGTCAGGAACTCCTCCACCTCGCGCGGGTAGACGTTGAAGCCGCCGGAGATGATGAGCTCCTTTCCCCTGCCCTGCAGCGTGATGTAGCCGTCCGGCGAGCGCATACCCAAGTCGCCGGAATGAAAGAAACCGTCGTCCGTGAACGCGTCCGCCGTCGCCTCTGGCCGCCGCCAGTAGCCTTTGAAGACGTTCGGTCCTTTGATCTGCACCTCGCCCGTCGCGCCGTCCGCGACCGCCGTGCCTGTTTCCGAGTCTCGGATCCGAATCTCGACGCCAGGAAGCGGCGGACCCACCGAACCTACCGGCGCTCGCCGTCGTAGGGGTTCGACGTGTTCATCATCGTCTCGCTCATCCCGTAACGCTCCAGGATGTCGTGCCCGAACAACTCGCGAAAGCGCTCGAGCGTCGCCGCGGGCGGTGGCCGAGCCCGAGACAAACAGCCGCATGAAGCTGCCAATCTCGCGCGCGGCCTCCGGCGGCGTCTCGAGCAGGCGCTCGTACATCGTCGGCACGCCGAAAAACACCGTCGGGCGAAAATCGCGAAACTCGTCGAGAATCGTCTCCTTGCGAAAGCGGTCGAGCAGCCGCAAATCGTAGCCCAGCGCCAGCCACGTGTGCAGCCCGTTGCCCAGGCCGTGGACGTGGAACAGCGGCAAGCTCAGCAGCAAGCGGTCCTCCGGCGTCATGCGCCAAGCCTCGATCAGGCTCAGCGCATTCGCCGCAAAGTTCGCCTGCGTCAGCATGGCGCCCTTGGGCCGCCCCGTCGTGCCCGAGGTGTAGACCAGCGCCGCCAAGTCCCCAGCATCCGGCGGCGCCTCGGGCGCTTGAGCCGAACAGTCTTCCGTCAGCAGGTCCAAGTCCTCTACGTGGATGCGCCGCACGTCGCCCAACAGCGGTTCGAGGATCGCGTCGGAAGCGCGGCTCGCGAACAGCACCGCGGCTCGGCGTCAGCCAGTATGTGGCCGATCTCTCCCGAGCGATAGAGGATGTTGATCGGCGTGAAGATGAAGCCGGCCTTCACCGCCGCCAAGTAGACGGTGATCAGCTCCAGGTCGGTTCTCGAGATAGACCGCGACGCGGTCGCCCGGCGCCAACCCTTCGCGCAACAGATAATCCGCCAAGCTGTTCGACACGGCGTCGAGCTCGCCGAACGTCCGCGCCTCGCCGGCAAACTCGAAGCCCGCGCGCGCAGCCCGCCCCACGAGCGACGGCTGGAAAAGATCAGGAAGATTCGGTAGCGCCAAGCCGTCCATACTACTGGACTTGCGACGGAGAATGCCCGCTCACCTCAGCTCAAACTCGACCTTGCCCAGCGCACCGTAGTCCGCCACATACGTCCCCTCCTGCGCCGCCCCCACCGGACCGATCGCGCCGGAGAGGATGATGTCGCCTTCGTGGATGACGCCGCCGTTGTCGATCACCTGGTTGATCAACGTCATCAGGTTCTGCCACTGGCCGCCCTTGGTCGCGGCGCTTGTGGTCTCGCTCACCTCGCGTCCATCCCGCGCAAGGCGAATCGGCAGCTTTGCCAAGTCCACCTTGTCGGGATGATGCTCGGCGCCGAGCACGATGCGCGTCTCTCCGCCGCAGTTGGCCGCCACCATGTCCACCGCCGACGGTGCGCGGCTGGTGCGCTTAGCCAGGTCCGAAGGCAGCTCGATCGCAGGGATCACATGCTGCGTCGCCGTCTGCGCTTCGCCCGCATCTTCGATGCGCGTCGGAATGTCGACCCCCATCACGTAAGCCAGCTCCGTCTCGACCACGCCGTTGGGGTCGAGCGCCAGGCCCTTCGTCTCCGCTGCCTTGTGCACCGCCGGCGCGAACAGCGCGCAGTAAAGCGGCCCGTTGATCTTCATCGCCTTCTGCGCGGCGGCGCTGCTGGCAGCGCCCTTGTATCCCACGATCCTCTCGTCCGCATAGACCCGCGCGATCACGCGCTTCTGCGAAGCGTAGGCGTCAGCCATCGACGCCTTGTTTTCAGCCTCCGTCAGCAGTGGCAGCTTTGCCGCCTTGCCGCGTAGCGCCTCACTCAGCTCGGATGCATACGAGCGCACATATCTGGCGTCCAGAAAACCGAGAGAGCGCATCCACGCCGTCGCAAGCCGCGGCCAAGCTGTCAGCGGCAGCCCGCCCTTGCGCACGCCGAACCCGTGCGCGCCGTCCTGAAAAACGTGCAACTCCGCCGGCGCATTGCGCTTGCGCATCTCCGCCAGCATCAGGATGCTATTGAACGACGCGTCCGGGAATGCGTGCGCAAAAAACATCGGCGGCGTCTGCGCATTGATGCGCTCCAGAATGTCCTGGCGCACCGCCGGCTCCTGTCCGCGGAACCCAAACGCCAACCCGCCCGGATAGATGTTCATCATGAACGCCGGCCGCGTCGGGTGGTCGTCCACCGCATCGATGGGAGGATACTGCCCCTCCTCCTCGCCCAGCAGCGAGAGCCACGTGCCGATCTCCGCGCCGGCCGAAAACCCGATCGCGCCCAGCCCTTCCGGGTCCACGCCAAACTCCTTCGCCCGCGACCGCACGATGCGGATCGCCCGCTGCGCGTCCTGCACGCCCGCCTTCCAGCGCTCGCGCGGGTTGTCGCCCCGCGGCGGCACGCGATACTTCACCAGGAACGCAGCCACTCCCTGGCTGTTGAGCCACTCGGCGATCTCATAGCCCTCGTGCTCGATGGCCAGCCGCACCAAACCACCGCCCGGGAACACCATCACGCCCGCGCCCGTCGCCTTGGCCGGGTCGGGCGGAAACACCGACACCGTGGGCGTCGTCACGTTAGTGATCTGGTAAAACGGCCGGCGCCGCTCGACCAGCATGATCTCCGGCCCGACGTCGCCCGTCTCGCCAGGCGGCTTGCCCGGCCACAGTTCGATCACTTCTTTGGGTTTGTAGTCCGGCGGCGGGACCGGCGCGCCAGGGTCATCCTGCGCGGCGAGCGGAAATATGGTCAGCGCGGAAAGGCAGAGGCAGGCGAGGAAGCGTCGAGGCATCGCACCGCCTAGTGTAATCTCTGTCAGAATTCCGCGTGCCGCTCATAGGTCTGCTGCGCCGGCCCGCGCTCCCGTGTCGTCCACAGCAGAACCGCCCCGCAGCTCACCAGCCCGAACACCCACGCCAGTAGCGGCTGCATGTACTCCAGGCTGCTCGGCGGCGTCAGCCACACGATTTCCGCCAGGTAGGCCAGCCCGACCACTGTCGCCAAGCCATAGCCTAGCCGCGTCGAGCGCCACGACAGCGCCGCCGCCAAGAGCCCCGCGATGAGCATCAGCGCTGTCACCACGCTCATCCCGATATAGAGCTCCAGCTGCCACCAGCTCAGCAAGCCGATGCACGCCGTCACCACGAATTGCAGGAAAGGTTTCACCACGTCGCGCTCACCACCATCCGGTACCATGAACGCATGATTTCCGAGTCCAACCGCCGCGAGTTTCTCACGTTAGCGGGCTCCGCCGCCCTCGCCGCCGGCCTGGCGCGTAAGGCCGACGCTGCTGGTTCTCCAGCCGGAGAGTGGCGCAACAAGCGTCCTGACCTCTCTTATCGGCGCCTGGGCCGCACCAATATGATGATCTCGGAAATCATTTGCGGCGGAAACACCATCTCCCCCACAAACTACCAGCACGTCGTTGCTGCGTTTGACATGGGGCTCAACTTCTTCGATACAGCGGCGGCCTACGGCAACGATAAAAGCGACCGGCTACGCAAAGCGCTCAAGGAAGTCGGCCGCCAGAATGTCTTCCTCACCTCTAAGGCCAGCCCCTGGGTCGGCGAGCGGAACGCGGCGCTCAAGAAGATCTTCGAGTCGCTGCCTGAGGCCGAGCAAAAAGAAGCTCACGATGACCCACGAAGGCTGCCGAGCGCCAACTCGACGAAGACTACCTCTGCAACTACTTCGGCGGACAACAGCCCGCCCTCGAAGCCTCCGTCCTCGCCAACGTCGTCGAAAAGAGTGGCTCGAAAGTCGATCGCCCGCGCCTGTACAAACAAACCGTCATCGACTCCCTCAACGCCAGCCTCAAACGCCTCGAAACCGACCACGTGGACATCCTCATGTGTCCGCACGCGGCCAACAGCTGCATGAGGGTGCATGACTTCCCCGAGGTTTTCCGAAGCCTTCGAGCAACTGAAGAAGGACGGCAAGGCGCGCTATCTCCGGCGCGAGCGGACACAGCGATCCGGCGGGCGTCATCTCCGGCGCGGTCGACTCCGGCCGCTACGACGCGGTCATGGTCGCCTACAACATCGTCAACGGGCGCTACCTCGACAAGGCGCTCGACAAAGCCAAGCAGGCCGACATGGGCGTGATCGCCATGAAGGTCGCGCGCCCGGTCAACCACGGCGCAACAACGGCCAGCCCAACGACCCGCGCCGCATCGCCATGGTCGAAAAGTGGATGCCCGATACGAACCTCCACGTCGCGCAGAAGTGCTACCTGTGGGCTCTCTCCAGCGGACGACCCGGATCGCCGCCTGCAAGCTGAGATGGTCAACCTCGACCTGTCAAGATGAACGTCCCACTGGCGAGCGCCAAGGCCTAGCTGGACGGCTGGCCCGCCACCGGAACCCAAATCTCCAAACCCGCCGTCACGTCATCGGATCGAACTCTTCGCCGTAGCGCTCGAACGCCGGCCCTTCCGCGGCAGTACAACCCGCTTCGGAGATCCATCGCTCCCAGATCGCCTGCCAAGTTTGTGCGATCAAAGCCGTGACCACGATGCGGAAACACCGCATAGGTCTGCGGCGGAGTGCGCAGCTCCGCAAACTCCTTCGGCTCGGCAGGAAACGCGCAAACCTCGACCGCGCACATGTAGTCATACGATCCGCGTCGAGTTGTAGATCGCGCCAGGCTGCCCGTCAGGCCTTCTCGATGTGGCCGATGCTTAGCGCCCGAACTCGCGCCACTGCACCAGGAATGCCCAGGTCGCCGGCGGCGCTGCAAGGCGGCTGAGCCCGAACAGCAAGCTCGTCCGTTTTCGATGCGGGCGGCCTCAAGAAAGCGTGGACGTGGGTGTGTGCATGGAAGAGCCTCTAGAAGCTTGGGGCGCTCCGGCAGGTAACTCACGAAACGCCTCTCCGGCGAGATGCCGAAACGCGCTGGCGAAAAGCCCGCGTGAACGCTTCGTGTGAACCGTATCCGGCCTCGATTGCAGCCGTGAGGATGTCCTGAGCGCCGTCCGCCAAAACCCGCGCCGCCTCGCTCAACCGTCGCGCCCGGGCGTAGGCGGCGAGCGACATGCCCATCGCTACGCTGAACGCCCGCAGGAAGATGGAACCGCGGACGCCGACCGACTGCGCCACCGCATCAAGGCTCACGTCATCCCGCAGATGACTCTCCGTGTACCAGACCGCGCCCGCCGCTCAAGCTCAAACTGGAGATCAGGATAGAGAGGGCGCGGCGATGCGCGCTTGACAATTCTTGCTGGCGTCAGCCCTGCTGATGTTCAGGTATTGTGCAACCTTCGAAGGCCGTCAGGGCCGTATTGCCCTGGTACTCGAGCTCTTGGTGGATGCCGATCACGGGTGTAATAGCCGTCGATCGTCATGCGCTTGAGGATGCGAAAGAAGCGCTCGAGCTCGTATTCGTCGGCTCCAGCTCGTTCTGGCCATGCGCAACGACGGCCTCCTGCTCAACCTCGCTGCTCTCGACAAACGCCCGCCGATGCTGCCGCTGGGCTTCCTCGTCAGGCGGCTTCGAGCCCCCGCCATAAACAACGCTTACCGCCTCCGGGCCTCAGCTCACCATCACATCCACAAAGCGATTGACCAGCGCGGCCGACGCCTGGCGCATGCTCGTCGCCGGAATCAGAATCTCTGTAAGACGATCGAGAGCCGTCATCTCCTCGGGTGAGAAGAAGAGCGGCTGATAGTCATTGTCTTGCGGTTGGGCCGCCGGAACGAGAAAGCCGGCGGAAATGAGCTTGAGGATGACGCGGCGTTGCATGGACCTATCCGCAGGAGTATACAACGCTGCGCGCGGCGCTACTGTGACTTCGTCTTCGGCCCGCTGCGCGACGCCTTGTTCGCTGCACGAGGCCGCTCCGGCAACCTTGTCGATACCGGCACCAGCGACGTTGACAAGTTGTCCGTCGCTTCCTTCGGCACTTTCCCCAAATTGCGGTTCACGTACGCCACAAACTCCTGCATCTGCGCCTGCATCTCTTCCATCTTGTTGCGCATGTTCAGGATGATCTCGACTCCCGCCAAGTTCACGCCCAGGTCCCGAGTGAGCGACAAGATCACGTCCAGCCGTTCCATGTCCTCCTCGGTGTACATGCGCGTGTTGCCTTCCGTGCGAGACGGCTTGAGTAATCCCTCCCGCTCGTAGAGGCGCAGCGTCTGAGGATGGATGCTGAACTGCTCAGCGACCACCGAGATCGTATAGGCTCCCTGCGTCCGTTTTCGCCTAGCCATCAATCCACCTGCTCGAACAGGTTTTTGCGCGGATCTTCGGGATTCAACTTCGTGAATTCCCGCATCAGCTCCTTCGTATTCTCGTCCGGAATCGGCGGAACCACGATCTGAACTTCGATGTACTGATCCCCGCGCTGGTTGGTCCGCCGATTGAGTACGCCGCGCTCGCGCAAGCGGAAGGTTTTGCCCGAGCTCGTGGCCGGCGGAATCTTGAGCAACGCTCTTCCGTCGATCGTTGGGATCTCGATCTTAGCACCGAGGATCGCCTCGGCCGGAGTGATCGGAGCCTTCACGCGGATGTCGTCGCCTTCACGCTTGAACAAGCGATGCTCGCCCACGCGCGTGATGATGTACAAGTCGCCCGAAGGTGCGCCCATCGCCCCCGCGTTGCCCTTGCCCGGCACGCGCAACCGCGAACCGTTCTGTGCGCCGGGAGGGATGCGCACCTCAACCTGTTCGGTCTTGGCAATCCGGCCTTCGCCCGAGCACGCCGGGCACGAGTTGCGCACCTGCCCCTTACCGCCGCAACGTGGACACGTCAGGTTGAACTTCATCGCCCCGACTGTCTGGTTCACCTGTCCTTTGCCTTCGCACTCGGGGCAAACCATCGGCCCAGAGCTGATCGCGCCCGAGCCGCCGCACTGCGCGCAGTTCTCGTAGCGCTGGATGTTCAGCCGTAGGCTCGTGCCGCGGATCGCGTCCCAAAAACTGATGTCGGCTGTGTACTCGAGGTCTTCGCCGGCCTTGGGTTGCGGACGCGCGCGTCCGCTCTCGGCGGACTTGAAGAACTGGGAAAACAGATCGCTGAAGCCGCCTCCGCCAGCCGCGCCGCCGCCGGCGAATCCGCCGCCCGAGCGGCCCTGCCCGCGCGCGCCGCCCGCCTGCTGGGCGTACTCGGAAAAGTCGAATCCGGAGAAGTCGAAACCTCCCGGATGCGTTCCGCCGCCACCGCCCGGTTGCGGCCCCGCTCCAGGGAATCCTCCGGGCGAGTAGAAGCCGTACTGGTCGTACATTTTCCGCTTCTTCTCGTCGCCGAGAATCTCGTTCGCTTCCTGAACTTCCTTGAATTTGTCTTCAGCGGTCTTGTCCCCCGGATTGACGTCGGGGTGATACTTGCGGGCGAGACGGCGATAAGCCTTACGGATATCATCCTGCGTCGCCGAGCGCTTTACGCCCAGCGTCTTGTAATAGTCCTTGTTCTCGCCAGTGGCCATTCTCGTCTACTTTCGTCCGGCTTGGAATGCGGGAATGCGGGTGCGGTACCCGCGACAGGAGGGTGACCGGGGACGCCGCCGGATCTGTTGGCGTCCCCGGCCCTCCGCTCGTTAGCTGTTGGACTTCTTGTCGTCGTCGACATCGACGAACTCGGCGTCCACGACATCGTCATCGCCGCCGCCCGACGCGCCGTCGCCGGAGGCTTGTTCGCCGCCCGGCGCTTGACCGCCTGGCTGACCGCCGCCGGCCGCGTACATCGCCTCGGCCAGCTTGTGGCTCGCCGTGGTGAGCGCGTCGGTCGCACGAGTGATCTCTTCGACCGACCCGTCCGCCATGGCCTTCTTGGTCGCTTCAATCGCGTCCTCGATCGCCTTGGCGTCCTCCGGCTTCACCTTGTCGCGGTTCTCCTTGAGGGTCTTCTCGGTCGAGTAGACCATCGAGTCGGCGCGATTGCGAGCCTCGATCTGGTCGCGGCGCTTTTTGTCGTCCGAGGCGTGCGTTTCCGCAGCCTTGGCCATCTTGTCGATCTCATCCGGGGACAGACCCGAGGAGCTGGTGATGGTGATCTTTTGCTCCTTGTTCGTGGCCTTGTCCTTCGCCGAGACGTTCAGGATGCCGTTGGCGTCGATGTCGAACGTCACCTCGACCTGCGGCATGCCGCGCGGGGCAGGCGGGATGCCCACCAGTTGGAAGACGCCCAGCAAGCGGTTGTCCGCCGCCATCGCGCGCTCGCCCTGGTAGACCTTGATCTCCACCGACGTCTGGTTGTCGGCCGCGGTCGAGAACACCTCGCTCTTCCGCGTCGGGATCGTCGTGTTGCGCTCGATGAGCTTGGTGAACACGCCGCCCAGAGTCTCAATGCCCAGCGACAGCGGAGTCACGTCCAGCAGCAGCACGTCCTTGACGTCGCCGCCCAGAACGCCGCCCTGCACCGCCGCGCCGATCGCCACCACTTCGTCCGGGTTCACGCCCTTGTGGGGCTCCTTGCCGAAGAAGTCGGTGACCATCTTCTGCACCAGCGGGATGCGCGTCGAACCGCCCACCAGAACGACCTCGTCGATGTTCGACGGCTTCATGCCGGCATCCTCGAGGGCCTTCTTGCAGGGCTCGAGCGAGCGCTGCACAAGCGGCTTCATCATATCTTCCAGTCGAGCCCGGGTGATCTTCACCTGCAAGTGCTTCGGCCCTTCGGCCGTCGCCGTGATGAAGGGGAGGTTGATCTCGTGCTCCATCAGCGACGAGAGGTCCATCTTGGCCTTCTCAGCCGCTTCCTTGAGCCGCTGCAATGCCATCTTGTCTTTCGACAGATCAACGCCTTCGTTCTTCTTGAACTCGTCGACGAGCCACTCGATGATCACTTGGTCGATGTTGTCACCGCCCAAGTGCGTGTCGCCGTTGGTCGCCTTCACTTCGACCACGCCCTCGCCCACCTCGAGGATCGAGATGTCGAAGGTGCCGCCGCCGAAATCATAAACAGCGATCGTCTCGTTGCTCTTCTTGTCCAAGCCGTAGGCCAGCGCCGCGGCAGTCGGCTCGTTGATGATGCGCTGGACGTTCAGCCCGGCGATCTTGCCCGCGTCCTTGGTCGACTGGCGCTGCGCGTCATTGAAGTACGCCGGAACCGTGATGACCGCATCGGTCACCTTCTCGCCCAAAAACGCCTCGGCGGCCTCTTTCAGCTTGCCGAGGACCATCGCCGAAATCTCTTGCGGAGAGTAAACCTTGCCCCCCGCCTCGACGCCCACGATGTCGTTGTTGCGCACGACTTTGTACGGCACGAGCTTGCTCTCTTCGGCGACC
This sequence comes from Bryobacterales bacterium, assembly GCA_041394905.1. Lineage (GTDB taxonomy): Bacteria > Acidobacteriota > Terriglobia > Bryobacterales > UBA6623 > RI-231. Next base: position 91,544 of record JAWKHJ010000017.1, read on the forward strand.
TCGTCGTAGCGGCGCCCCATGAAGCGCTTGATCGAGAAAACTGTGTTCTCCGGGTTCGTCACCGCTTGCCGCTTCGCGGCTTGCCCCACCAAGCGCTCTCCGCTCTTGGTGAATGCGACGACCGAAGGCGTCGTCCTGGCGCCTTCTTGGTTCGGGATGACGGCCGGTTGGCCGGCTTGCATGACGGCAACGACCGAGTTGGTCGTACCCAGGTCAATGCCGATGATCTTTCCCATTTCGAATCTATTCCTCCTCGCCCGCCGCCGCAGGTTCCGGGCGCGGGTGCAAACATTGCGAACCGAGTGTGTCTGCGAAGCGTACCTTAGTTCACTTTGATTATCAAACTTTAGTCACTCGTTGTCAACATGTTCGATGCGAGAAGACTGCGCCTGGTTGCAGGTTTTCTGCTTATGGCATCCCTCATCTCCGGAAAACCATCAGCTCATGTCCGTACCAGAGCCGATCGAGCCGTTCAGCCGTCGCCAGATGCAGCCCCGCCCCTTCCGCCCACCCCTGGACCCGTTCCGGGGGCGCGTCGTGGATCCACTGGCCGAACGAGGCCAAGTCATGGAGGCGGTTGGCCCAGTTGCGCCACCGCGGCCGTACGCACATGTCTTTGAAAATCAACGTCCCGCCGGGGTTGAGGCGCCGCGCCGCCTCGAGCACAACCTGCTCGTGCAGCGCCGGTGGCAGGTGGTGCAGCAGATCGAGCACCGCGACAACGTCGAAGCGCCCTTCGGGCCACTGGCCGGCCACATCGCTAAGCCGGAAATCGAGGCTCGAGCCCCCTGCGGCGAACCGTGGAGCAAGGCGTTGCGCCGCCGCAACGCGTTCGGGGTCACGATCAAACCCAGTGACGCGAACGCGCAACCCGCAGTGCGCCAGCAGCGCCGGGAACAGCGCCGCTCCCCCGCCCACCTCGAGCACTGAGGCCCCAGGCGGAACGAGTTCCACGAGGCGTTCAAACGGCGTCGTCCGGCAGCGGAGGCGCATCTTCCAGCGCAGCAGCGGCGGAGCATCCGCAAACCACTGGCCGGCCGCGCCCGCGAGCTCTTCGGCGGTCGGCGCGGACTTCACGCTCCGAGGTCTCCCCACCGCACGCCGCGCCAAATCCGCCAGAGCACTGCCCACGCCGCCACATAGATGGCCGCCACGGTCCAAGAAGAGCCGGCCCAGGCCGCCCAAGGCCCTTCGATCCGCGAGAGCGTCGTGAGCGCCGGCAGCGCGGGACCGGAGGTGAAAAGGTCCATCAGCGGGTCGAGCACGCCGCGTCCGCGCTCGACATCGCGATACATCGCCAGGCACCAGTTGATGAGCAGGGATGTCCCGGCCAACGCAGAAGCCGCCACGTGCGGCATCGCCCGTAGAGCGAACGCGGCCGGCACGAAAAGGAACGGGAAGGCCGGGGCCATGTAGCGAATACCCGTGTTGTCCTGAATCGCGTTGTAATCCAACCCGCTCAAGAACAACCACAGCCCGCCCACAACCGCGTAGAGACAGAGCGCTCGCGCGGCGCCCAACGCCCGCCACGCCGGCTTAGGCCACAATGCCGCCACGAACAGCGGGCAGCTCGGCAGCAGACCGTAGGCCGGGTCGAGCCACAACCGCCACGCCCAGCGCCACTGCGGCAAGTTCAGGCCGCGAAAGCCCGTCTCCTCGATCCACTCGAGCTTCGGCATCCAATGCTGTCCAGGGTAGAAGGGGTGACCAAAGCTACACCATTGGTACCACCACAACAAAAGGACCGGCCCAGTCGCCCCGGCTGCAAACTTTGCGGCCGCCCGCGCGCCGCCGTCTCTGCCCGCCTGCCAGATGCACAACAGCCCTAACGGGGCCGCCAGGAAGACACCGGTGTAATCGAGCAGCACACACAGGCCTGCCAGCGCCCCAGCCAAAGCCTCGCGACGCCTGCCCAAGGACCCCAGAGCGCAAAAAGACCCAAAGCCCAGCTGTGCTGCCATCACGTTATGGTTCAGCGTGCCTGTGCGGAAGAAGACCGGGGTTGCGAAGCCGTAGAGAATCGCGAGCACCAGCGCCGTCCGTCGGCTCCCCATCGTCCGCGCCAAGAACAAGAACATCAGGGCAACGCCAGCGGCGGAGATCGGCGCCATCGCTCCCGCCTGCGCCGCGAATGCAGCCAAGCCGAGTTTCACATCCAAACCGCGCCGCCACGCTTCGGCATACATCTTGCGAGCCAGGGGCCAAGGCGACTCGTACGCCGGAGGCTCCGTGCGCCCCGATGCCCTACGTGATTCGTTGACCCGTTGGGCCACGGCAGAGATCAACGGTCGCGCCGCCGTGTAGGGAATGGCGGCGATCATCGATGAGCCCGGGTTCCCTCCCGTATGCCAGCCATGGCCCGGGCGCTCGAACAGATCCGGATGCATACCCGCGTACTCGTCGACGCGGAAGCTCGCGTGGTCCCCGATCGCAACCGCCAAGTAGAGGTCCCGTACGATGTTCGTCGCAAAGTGCAGCGCGTAAAGGAGCCAGCAACTCCAGAACAGGCGAACGGCGATCGAGCGGGAGGACATCGGTAGCCAGAAGCGACTCTTCGTAGCCTAGGCTAATAGACTGGGCTTGAACCTCGCGCGCGTGCTGCTCTACTACATCACGGACCGGCAAAGCTGCCCCGTTCCTCTCGAAGCGCGGGTGCGAGAGGCCTTTGACGCCGGCGTCGACATGGTGCAGCTCCGCGAAAAGGACCTCGAAGCGCGCGATCTGTGCAACCTCGCCTCCTCTCTCGCCGCGCCGCCGCGCCGAGGCAAGTTGCTGATCAATGCGCGCGCCGACGTCGCGTTCGCCGCGGGAGCGGACGGCGTCCACATACCCTCCTCGGGCCCCGCGCCGCGCGTGGTTCGTTCCATCTGCGAGCGTTCGCTGAGCATTGGAGTCTCCTGCCATTCGCCCGACGAAGTCGCCCGCGCCGAGCAGGAAGGCGCGGACTTCGTCGTCTTCGGGCCGGTCTTCGATACCCCTTCGAAGCGCCGCTACAGGCCTCCCAAGGCCTCGAACGGCTTGCCGAGGTTTGCCGTCGGGCTCGGTTACCTGTCCTCGCACTGGGCGGCGTCACACTCGCCAATGCAGGGGAATGTCTCGAGCAAGGCGCGGCTGGATTCGCCGCCATCTCCCTCTTTCAGCGCGAGGGACCATTGGCGCCGCTGGTGGCCAAACTGCGCGCCCTGGATGCCATGCGATGACGCGCCTGCCCCTGATCTTGGTTGCGCTACTGAGCGCGTCTATTCCCAGCAGGCAGCCAAACCTTCGGAGGCTTCGTTGACGCCGAGGTGCAAACGTTGCCCCGTGAAGACACGCCCGGCGCGCGCGCAAGCCTGTCGATGACGGTGATCTTGCTCAAGGGCTCGAACTGGTCGGAGAAGCGCGTGCGCAGCCATCGAACGCACGCGCAAGATCTTCGCGGCCTGCGAGGTTGCGATCGGGCCCATCACGTTCGTCAAAGCGAGCGCACCCGACCATCGCCACGATCTCGAGATGAGCGAAATCCACCCCAAGGCTCGCGTCCCGCAGGATGTCTTCCGCCTCTCGAAGTTGCTGCCTCGCGACGCGCACTGGCCCGTTGCTATCTTCGCGGGGCGGTTACTCGGTGACAATGCCTTGGCTCGATCCTATGGCCGAGGAGCCGTCGAGCCTGGAAGCGAGCCCGATTACCCCTACATGAATACGGCTTGGTTCGCGTTCAAAACGCATTGGATCGAGCGCCGCGACCGTGAATATTCAAGCCTTGCGCACGAACTGACCCACCTGTTGTGCGAATGCAGGACACGAGAGTCGAGATTTCCCACACATGATGCACACGCATCGCAACATGCTCTCTTCGCGCATCCTTCCCGAGCACTGCGAGTTCATCGCCACCAGCCCTCTCTTTGACCCATGGCGAAAGCCAGTAAGCCACTGAAAACAAAACCGACTAGAGCAGTTCAGGATATTCTATATCCCCCATAAAAATTATCTTCTGCGTGACTCCTTCGCAGACTTTTAGAGTGGGATCAAGTTTCGGGGCCAACAGGCAGCGGAACAGACAGCCTTACTTCATCCTGAGGCGCTCTGACGCGCCCGGAGTCGCCGGCAGAGCGAATGCGTTCACCGGGGCGGAAGTGTATACGAGAAGCGAAACCGGCGGGAACGCCACGTCTTCTCTCATCTGGGCTCTTCGCTGGGGTTTTAATCGACTGGGTGCAACCTCCGGCCTTAGGGAGTTGCATTTTCGCTTCAAATTACTTCCCTGCGAGTCGTCCGGTCGAGCGAAAGGTTTCGTTCGGAAGCAAGGAAGTAGAAACGCACGATGAAGACGTTTCGGAAATGGACCGCGGGGGTGGGATTATGCGCTCGCGACGATTACGCCTCTACGCGCAGAGCGCAGAGAAGCCCACTTCGACCGAAGCCGCACTACAAGCTGAAGTCGAAGCCCTAAAAGAACGCCTGCGGCAGATGGAAGAACTGTTGCGCGAGAAGCTTGGCCTGACGGACGAGCTCGCAGGCGACGAGACGGCGACAGCGCAAGCGGAACCAGAGCAGAAACCGGCCGAGGAACAAGAGCAGGTCGTCGCGGTGAAGACCGCACACCCCTCGACTCCGGTTCGCACGCAGGGCATCTCCGGCAAGCGGCCGGCTGTCCGCGAAGAAGTCGCCGCCGCCACGACCCATGCTGAGCCACAAGGTGACATCGTCATCGGCCCGGCTAGCACCGGCGGCCCGGCAGTCACCATCGACGGCTTGGTTGATACCTATTTGAGCTACAACACCAATGATCCGGCCGACGGGACCAATGCACTCTATTACACGAATCCCAATTCACGCGGTTTCGGCCTCAACCAAGCCAAATTGACGGTTGATGCCAAAGGAGACTCGCCGGTCGGCGTCCACACCGACATTTGGTTCGGCCCGGCCCGCCTGTTCCGTGACGGCCTGGAGCCCGGGCCGCTCGAAGACGTCATCTACCTCGAGCAAGCCTATGGCTACTACCAGTGGGACAACGGCACCGAGCTCGATGCCGGTCTGTTCGGCACCATCGCCGGTCTGGAAGTCGCCGAATCGCACCTGAACTGGAATTACACTCGCGGTCTGCTCTGGGCCTGGAACGAGCCCTTCCGCACGTCGGCGTCAAGCTGTCGACCCCCACCGATACCTTCACCGGCACCGTGATGGTGGTCAACGGCTTTGACAACGCGTTCGATCAAAACAGCGGCAAGAGCTACGGCGTGCAAGGTTCGTGGGCTCCCAGCGACCGCTTCAACACCACCGCCACCTGGATTCATGGTCCGGAGAACGACTCCGACCAACACCGGCTGGCAGCGGGACTTCAGCTGGAACTTCTACGGCGGCCTGCACGAGAAGTTCGAGGTGATGGCGAACCTGGACTGGATCTCCAACACCGATCCGACCAAGCTCACCGCCACCTCGTGGGGCATCGGCGGCTACGCCCGCATCAACCCCACCGACCGTTTCCACATCGCGCAACGGTTCGAGTACTTCGACGACACCGAGGCGCGTTCCACTGGCATCGAGCAGACGCTCAAAGAGTACACGCTGACCTTCGAGTACGCGCCGCAACCGCGCTTCATCACGCGGTTGGAATATCGCCGCGACTGGGCGACGACGCCGTTCTTCGGTTGCACCGATTGCGGTCCGCTTGGCTTCAAGAACAACCAGAACACCATCACGCTCGGCATGATGTTCATCTTGGGTCCGAACGAGTAAGAAGAGGCGATTCCTAGTCCTTGGCCGCGCTTCCAAGCTTGGAAGCGCGGCCGCTTTTTTGCGGGGCCGGATTGATAGCCTGATATTTCGAGCTCACCTCATATGTCAACCGTCCTGCTGCTCATCGCCTCGAATGTCTTCATGACGTTCGCCTGGTACGGACACCTCAAACATCGTGACGCACCGCTCCTCTGGGCGATTTTGATCAGTTGGCTGATCGCGCTCGGCGAGTACTGCCTGCAAGTGCCCGCCAACCGGCTTGGCTACGGCCGCTTCTCCGGCTACCAACTCAAGATCATCCAGGAAACGGTCACGTTGTGCGTCTTCGTCGGCTTCGCCTACTTCTACCTGGGCGAGAAGATGCGCTGGAACTACGCCATGGCCTTCCTCTGCCTGATGGCGGCGGTCGCGTTCGCCTTCGCAGGGGACGGCGCACACCGCTAGCGCCAGCGGGAACCCCGTTGGGCCGTCTGCTCTATCATGTGGAGCGATGTCCCATTTCTCTCGACGCCAGTTTCTGCAAACTTCCGCGGCAGCCGCGACCGCCGCCGCCCTGCCCGCCGCCAAGTCCGACCGTCCGCCGAATGTCCTGTTCGTGCTCACCGACGACCAGCGCTGGGACATGTTCGGCGTGGCCGGCAACCAGATCGTCGAGACGCCCAACATGGACTGGCTCGCCAGCCGCGGCACGCGCTTCCGTAACCACTTCGTCACCACCGCCATCTGCGCCGTCTCGCGCGCGTCCATCTTCACCGGCCTCTACGCGCGCTGCCACGGCATCCACAACTTCCGCCCGGGATTCACCGAAGAGCAGTACCAATACGGATACCCGGAACGGCTGCGGCACGACGCCGGATACCGCACCGGGTTCATCGGCAAGTACGGCGTGGGAGCCGCCGAAGACGTCGAGGCCGCCGGCAAACACTACGACTTCTTCGAAGGCTTCCCCGGCCAGGGCAAGTACATCGTGGAAGGCCGCGCGCACATGACGACGCATCTAGGCAACCAGGCGGTCGAGTTCCTCGACGGTTCGCGCGACGACCAGCCCTGGGCCTTGCAGATCAGCTTCAAAGCGCCCCACGTGCAGGACGGCGTCCCGCCTTACTTCCTCAACGACCCCAAGTACGACGACCTCTACACGGGCCGCAAGCTGCCCCTGTTTCCGCACATGGACGGCGAGTACTACCTATCGCTGCCCAAGGAGCTCAAGGAGAGCGAGAACCGCACACGCTGGGAGCAACGCTTCGCGACGCCGGAGATGTGGGACGCGTCCGTCAAGCGCTACTACCGGCTCATCCACGGAGTAGATGTGCAGATGGGGCGGCTGTTCGGAGAGCTCGAGAATCGCGGCATGCTCGACAACACCGTCATCCTCTTCAGCGGCGACAACGGCTTCTATCTCGGCGAGCGCGGCTTCGCGGGCAAGTGGTACATGCACGAGAGTCCTTCGGACGCCCCTCGTGATCGCCAGCCCGCGGCCGGCATCACACGGGCAAGTGCGCTCGAATGTCGCTCAACATCGACATTGCGCCGACGATCGAGCGGTTGGCCGGCGTCGAGCACCCCGTCGATCAACGGCCGCGACCTCAACCCGCTGGTCGATGGCGAGCGTCCGCCCTGGCGCACCCGGAATTCTTCTACGAGCACCGTGTTCTCACACCCGAAGATTCCCAAGAGCGAAGGCGTGCGTACGGAGAATTGGGCGTACTTCCAGTTCCTGAGCTCCAACCGGTGTACGAAGATGTACGACCTGGCGCACGACCCGCAGGAAGACCACAACTTGGTCAAGGATCCGGAGTACTCGGACAGGCTTCGACCATCTTCGCGCACGACGGAAGGCCTGGATCGCGAACTTGGAAGCGTGGAGCATTGACAAGCCCTGGTCGGAACCCGACTAAGGATGTTTAAACGGACGCCTCGAGCCCGCGCCAAAAGGCCGGAACCCATGGGACTTTCGCAGTCAACCGTTTTCCGCCTGTTGTCAAGTCCGCCGGGAACGGCATTTATCAGCATGCGCACTTGGACCCAGCGCCAATTGAACCACTAACCTCGACATACGTGATTCCAAGTTGGTCGGCAGATATCTGCGCGCTGCCATCGCAGTGACCATCGACGCAGCGAAGGCGAGCGAAACCTTTCCCCGGCTATAGATCGCCATGGCGACGTCGTGCTGTGGACAGTGCACTGCACATACGTAAGGGGATGACCGCTGTCCCGATATCCCTCCTCTGGCGAGAAGAGAGTCCCACAATCCCCAAGGCACCTCAAGGCTGGCACAATGCCTGGAGCAGTTCGGACAACTCGCAAGCGCGTAGGAGGATGCTTGGGAATCGCAGAAAAGCGGAAAGCTTGTTTGGGAGTTCATATTTCCCTTAAACCTACAGGGATGCTCTGGTCTCGTCAAAGTCTGCGGCAGGGTGAAGGCAGGCTCAAACGGCACCTCTTGGGGCGGATCTGAGCTGAACCCCGAAAATCAGCGACACGAGGAACGTGTACGTCACACCAAGTTGTCCAAGGAGACGCCCAAGCAGATTCATTCAACGATGCTCGAGCTCACGTCAATCCTGCGCTGTTTCTCAATATGATCGGAGTCAATCGTGGCCACGATGCTCACAGATGGTCTTGACGTCGGACTCCCCCAACTTGGAGAAGAGTGTCTCGGTGGTCTGCAAGGACGATGCCCTTCAGGGTGGCCAAGCTCCGGATCGTTCACCTTGTCGCTTATCCAATCCAACGCTTGAGTCTTCTAGCCAACAACGGCCGATACAACGACACCTAGCGATGAGCCACCTCTGGCCTTTGGCTTCATTACAAGCACCAAATTCAAAATCTGAGTCTGCCCCTGTCTTGCACCTCGCTCACGTCGCCAAGAGATCGGAACTCCCGCCTGATGTAACTTGAGACCTCAGATTCGAAACCGGAGCTACCTTCGATCGTCAAGTATACGTGGACAGATCATTCTGTCCGGAGAGACCTGATGCCACCAATAGAGAGACGGCAGTCAACCTGGCAGCTTCGAAGAATAGTATCGGACAAAATCGTGCGGCATCAGAATGAAGTGACCGCTGAGCGAAGAGAATAGCTCGTCGTACATCTAAGCGTCCACGTGACGCTGGAACTTCAAATCAAGCGCCTGCTTGTGCTTCCTCCGGTCATCACGCCGGAGAACTTCTTCATCTCGCTCTTCGACATCGGCTTGTAGGCCCGCACCGACGCCACGTTCTCGCGCAGGAACTCGTGCTTAAGGGCACCCTCACCGCAACCGCCACGCCGTCGAGGGCGAGCGAGTACTGGATGAGCCGGTTGACCGCCGCCTTGTCGTTCGGGTCGGGCACGATGTCCTCTTGCCCAAAGACCTTCATCGCGATGACGCCGAGGTTCTTCTTGCGCGCCGCCGGCAGCGCCACTTCCTCGAGCTCGTTGTCATGGCCGGGTTCAAGATCTGTCTGCCCTTGCCGTTTGCATGCCCTGCGCCCAGCGGCGTTGAGCGCCATCTGCGTGCAGTCGATGTCGGCGGCACCGATGGCGGTCTTGAGCGTGGTCAGGTTGGTGTGGGACGTGATGCCGATGAAGCGCGCGCCATCTTCTCGTCGCGCACGCGGTACATCCATCACGCGCTCTTTCTCGATCGTCGCCAGGTCGTCGTCGTGCTGCAGGCTGTGCAGATGCAGCAGGTCGACGTGATCGGTATATTGAGGCGCTTGAGGCTCTCTTCAATGCGCTTGAGCACGTCGTCGTAAGAGTACGGGCCCCGGTCTTTTGTCGCGAGCCAAACCTCGTTGCGCTTGGCCTTCATCCGCCTCGCCCACCCAGGTCTCGCTGCGGCCATTGCCGTAGTCTTGCGCGGTGTCGATGTAGGTGATGCCCGAATCGATCGCCATGCGGACGGTCTCCGAGCCTTTTTCTTGGTCTCCGTAGGAGAGCAGTCTTCCTGCATCCGAGCGCCATGATCGACGGCTTCGCACCGGTGCGACCGAGCGTGCGGGTCGGCAATTTGGCCGTCTTTGCGCCGGCGACTGCGACGGAGGAAGCGACAGCGCTCCCGAGAAACGTACGGCGGGAAATCGAATCGTTCACGGCAAGTTCTCCTCGTTGCGGCTACCTTCGCACACTTGGCCGGCCGGCGCAACGCGACCGGGTCATTGTTTCGCGGCGCCTTCGTACTCGGCGAGCTGCGCGTTGATCAGCGCCAGATCCACATTGTTCCCACTGCGCTCAGCCTCGGTTCGGGCGCGGTCGAGAGCGCTCTTCGCCTTGGCTTTGTCGCCCGCCTGCTCCTGCAGCTTGGCGATCAGCCGTAGCTGCCGCACCGCCATGCGTCCTTCGCTGTAATTGACGCCCTGCTCGAGCATTTCGACTGCATCGTCCGGGCGCCCCTCCAGCGCCAGCACGCGGCCCAGCTCCCATCGCACGATGGGATTGAGCAACTCAGCTTCGAGGCCTGTCGCCCGTAGCTCTCGGCCGCGTCGGTAGTCCGCCGTGCCGCTGGGCAATGCGCGACAGCCCCAGGTGCGCCTTGACGATTGCGCCATCGGCCGCCAGAGCGCGCTCGTAGGCCTTCTGCGCCTGATCCAATTCGCCGGCGGCCAAGTACATCGTCCCCATGTTGAGATGGACCGGCGTCGCCTCCACCCATGCGCAACGCAACCTGGTAGTGCTCCTGCGCCTTATTGAGCCGCTGCATCATGCCATAGGCCGCCACCAGATTCACGCGATGGCCCACGTTATCGGGATCCTCCAAAATGGCCTGCTCAGCTCAGAGGCCGCAGCAGCCGTCATGTGGTTTTGCAGCAGGATCTGGCCGCGGGTGGCGTGATCCATACCCGAAGACCGAAGCGGTTGCCGAGGGCTGCCAGCCATCGGTTCTGGGCGGAGGCGCCGCCTGGGTGGCCTGCTGGGCGAGCACGCGGTGCCGGTGCAAGCTCGTCGTCGCCTTCATCGGCGTAGAGCCGCGCCAACGGTGGTGCAGGACGGCATAGCCGGGTCCCGAGTCAAGCATGTTTTTGTAGATCGCGATCGCGCCGTCCGTATCACCTTCCTCTTCCCGCCGTGCTGCGCGCATCAACATTGCGTAGGCTGAGTCCGGGATGGGTTTCGATCAAATGGTCGAGTCTTGTCTCCTCGGCTTTAAGCGACTCGTTATCCGTCATGCGCGCGCTCTTGAAGTAGAGCTGCTCGCCAACGCCAGTTGGGCGCTCGGGTCGTCTTTTGTTGATCTCGAGCGCCCGCCGGAAACGGAGCCGCCGCCTCATCCACGTCGTTCAGCTCGCTGAGCACGAGGCCCCGATAGTATTCCCAGCGAAAAACGTCAGGATGAATCTTGCGCGCCCGGTCGTAAAGTACGGCGGCTTCTTGGTAGCGCCGGTTGGCGTGCAACGCCATGCCAGCTTCGCCGTTCAGCAGCGGGTCGCCGGGATGTTGCCGAAGGCGGTCGAGCGCCGACTGAATCGACTGGCGCGCCTCGTCAGAGACACGCGTCCAGTTCGATCGTCGGTCGGCGGAAGATTGTCCGGTTCCTTGGTCGGATCTTGGCGATTGCAAGCGCCGGCGGCTACGCAGAGCCGCCGTGATGAGATACGTGGATGCCCGCAACACTTCGAATGGGATAGCGGACCAGCCCTAGCCAGCCGGCTAGGCCCTAGCCTGCGCGTCTTGCCGGTCGGCTCCTCGTCGACGTCTTCCGCATCCGCTGCGATGGCTGCCTCGCGCTGGTGGGTAGCCCGAGCGCCGCGCGCAGCTCTTTCTCCAGCTTGTCGCGCGCGTCGAGGTTGTCCTTGAGGAACTGCTTGGCGTTCTCGCGGCCCTGGCCGATGCGCTCGTCGCCGTAGGAGTACCAAGCGCCGGACTTCTGCACCTGTGTTCCACGCCCAGGTCGAGCAGATCGCCTCGAGCGGAAATGCCCTCGCCGTGCACATGATGTCGAACTCAGCTTGCTTGAAGGGCGGCGCGACCTTGTTCTTCACCACCTTGACCTTGGTGCGATTGCCAGTCACGGTGTCGCCGTCTTTGATCGCGGCGATGCGCCGGATGTCGAGCCGAACCGACGAGTAGAACTTCAGAGCACGGCCGCCTGTCGTTGTCTCTGGGTTGCCGAACATGACGCCGATCTTTTCGCGAATCTGGTTGATGAAGACCATGCAGCAGTTCGACTTGTATGAGCTGGCCGGTGAGCTTGCGCAGCGCCTGCGACATGAGCCGCGCCTGCAAGCCCACATGGCTGTCGCCCATCTCGCCTTCGAGCTCAGCCCGTGGCATTGGCGCCGCCACTGAGTCGACGACCAGGATGTCGATCGCGCCCGACTTCACCAGGACGTCCGCGATCTGCAACGCCTGCTCGCCCGAATCGGGTTGCGAAACCAGCAAGTTGTCGATGTCGACGCCCAGCTTCCCGGCATAAACCGGATCCATGGCGTGCTCGGCGTCGATGAACGCCGCCATGCCGCCCGCCTTCTGGCACTGGGCCACGGCGGAAAGAGCCAGCGTCGTCTTGCCCGAGGACTCCGGGCCGTAAATCTCGACCAGCCTGCCCTTCGGCAACCCGCCTACGCCGAGTGCGGCGTCCACCGAGATCGACCCCGTTGGGATCGCAGGCACCGAAACCACGGCCTCGCGCTGCCCCAGCCGCAGAATCGAGCCCTTGCCGTGGGCCTTCTCGATCTCTCCGATCGCCGAATCCAAATTGCGCAGGCGGTCGCGTACGTCGGTCATCTCAGTCTCCTTCCCGAAGCGGGAATTCTCATCCTACAACAAGGCGAATAAAAAACGAAAGTGATTTTACGCTGAGCGGCGCAGCGTAGCCGGGAGAGAGCGCCGGAGGCCGGGCGCGCCGGGGGCGATTGCGATTGTCGCGCGCGGAAGGGCTGTTTGTCGAGCGCCTTCGCCGGGCAGGTCATATGCCGATAGGGGGATTTAGGAGTTTTAGAACTTCTGTTACTGTTTAAAGGCCAAGCGACTCCTCTCTAGAGTGCGCCCGAAGCGTCCGAAGGATCTCGTCCAATGCAGTTTCCACGTCAGCTTCCACTCTGCTCGCGTTGCTCGCCGCGTGCACGCTTAGTCTCCCCGCTCCGGCTCACGCGCCAGGCGGCGCGGCTATGGGCAAACCGATCAAGGTTTCTTGGTCGGTGTCACGGCTCGAGAACAGTGACGTCTCCGGCGGCGTTGCCACGGTTTCGTTTACACCAGACGGCGACGGTCAGGGCGCAACCCTCGGCACGAGCGCGTCCCTCAATCGCTTCATCCGGCCTGCCAGCCAGGCCTTTCGACCTTGTTGCGGGCGTCCCCGTCGTCATCGACCTGCAAGTTTGATGACGCCCGATGAAGCCGGCCAGACAATCGGCGGAACCATCCACGTCTACCTTGCCGGCAAGAATCTGGCCAAACCGCTGGCCGTCAGCCTTCAGCAGACCGCTACAGAGGAGGAAGATTCGGGTACGGAGCCTGACCCAGAGGAAGAAGGCGGCTCGTCCGGCGGCAACTCTGGCTTCATCCAATGGTCCGGCTAGCATCGGTCCTGTCGATGCGCTCACGCTCAGCGTGCTGCAAGCCAACGGCGGACAGCTCGTCTTCACACCGTCGCGTGATCTTTCGAACATCATTCTCTGGCCGACGCCATCCCTGCGCAACTGCATACAGGTCGACGTCTCACCCGCGAACGTCCCCGCCGTTGGCGTCCTCGAACTGGGTCCGAACAAGCGAGTTGCTGTTTGTCGCCGCCGGAACGCCGGTGGTCGACGTGATTCCGCTGCTCACGCCCGAGCTTGGCTCGAGCCCCTGCGGCGGAACGATCCATGTGCGCAACATGAGCAAGCCGCCCCGGACCTGGCCCACGCCGCTCAACGTCCGCCTCGGCGCACAGGAAGAGGGCGGCGAGGAAGTCAACCCTGAAGCGACCGTCCGGAGCCGCCTCGTTCTCGCTCGACGCCGTCGCTCCGGGACAGATCGTCTCGATTTTCGGCGCCGGCCTGGGCCCGAACCAGAACGCAATCGGCGCGATTGAAAACAACGGTCAGGTCAGCCAACACGTCGCCGGCACGATGGTCTTCTTTGATAACATCGCCGCCAGCGTCTTGAGCGTGAAGAACAACCAAATCAATGCCGTCGTGCCATACGGCCTCACCGGCTCGGATGTCGAGCTGCTCGTTCTGCGCGGGGGCTACCAATCCACGCCGTTCCCCATCCCGCTGCGCGCTGCCGCGCCGGAGCTGTTCACACTGACCGGCACGGGGCAAGGCCAAGTGGCGGCCTTCAACCAGAACGGCACGCTCAATCGCTCCACCAACGCAGCGCCCGCGCCTTCGCGCGTGGTGCTCTTCGGCTCAGCGCCGGAGCCACCGAGCCGCCGCTCGGTGCGGGTGAATCGCGCAAGAGGCCCTGCCGCTCGCCGCCGAGGTGCGCATCTTCGTGGGGGACGTGGAGCTTGACGGTCGATTACGCCGGCACTTCGCCCGGGCAGATCGCCGCGCTCACGCAGTTCAACATTACGCTGGATGCGGCCACGCCCCCAGGGCAACAGCCGGTCAAGCTGATCGTCAACGGCATCGAGAGCAAGCAGAAAGCGACGCTCGCGGTCCGCTAGTCAAGCTCAGCAAAGCAACGGGGCCCCGGCAGCGATACGGGGCTTCCCTTTTGCAAAACACCCTAGAATATGCCCCGCTTGCGTCTTCAGCTCTGCTCTTTGTCAGGCCGGCGGTTCTTGCTGAGCGCCTGCTGAATCGCCTGCTCGGCCAGGGAAGCCATGATCTTGTAGCCTTCCGCATTGGGGTGGAGGCCGTCGTTCCTTCGCTCAGCCCGCAACATGCCCTTGTCGTCCACCGTGGCCGAAAAGTAGTCAAGGTAGACGTAGCCGCGCGCTTCGCAAAACCGCTTGAGCCAGTTGTTGATCGACGATGTCCTCGGGCCTGCGGTCCGGCGTGCGCTTGAAGCGCGGATCCTCGGCGGCGTGGTAATCGCTCACGGGCAAGATCGACGCCAACACCGGGTGACGTTACTTGCGGCCGCCAGGTCCGCGATCATCGCGATGTTGTTCTGGATGGCGTCGATCGGCACGCCGCGCGCCAAATCGTTCGTCCCGCCCAGCAGCACGACCACGCGAGGTTTGCGGTCGAGCACGTCCGCCTTGAGCCGCCCCAGCATCTGACCGGTGATCTGGCCGCCGATGCCTCGATTGAGATAGGGCTTGCCTGGAAAATACTGGTTGAGTTGCCACCCGTCGGTGATCGAATCGCCCAAGAAGACAACGCGCTGCTGCTCCGGCGTCGCCTCACCATCGGTCGCGTTCGCCTCGCTGTAGCGCTTCAGGTTGTCGCGGTCCGGATCGCGTAGCTGCGTCTCGCGGCGAGCGAGTTGCTCGCGAAAGTAGAGCTCCACTCGGTCGGTGTCCTCACGCAACTTTTCGACTTGCTTGCGCACGTCGGCCGAAAACGTAGGCGGCTTCGGCATCGCGTCGACCAATTGCAGGTAGACCTTGGCGTTCTGCAGGAAGCGGTAGAGCACGCCCACGTGCTCGCGGCCAGGCGTCAACGCCAGCGCTTTGGCGTCTGTCGGGCGTTCTCGCTCAGCGGAGCGCCGCGCGAATACCCTTCGGTGACGTTAACCGAGGCTTCCATCAAAGTCGACGATCTCGCCGTAAAGCTGCTGCACTATCCCTGGCGGTCGGGCGCAGTCGGTTGCTGCGCCGGCGCGGTCAGCGCGCGGCGGCAAGAGTCAGCAAAACCGAAATTCGCACGAGCACCATCATCCCACGCCGCGCGCCCCATCCGGCTTGGCTTTCCGCGCAACCACGAGCGGCGACGGCCTGCGGTCGAGGCGTGCGCAAGCTCACTCCCGACCTCGGCCGCGCTCCAGGCCCAGCATGGCCGCCGAAAAGTGATCTTGGCGTTTGTAGCTAGTCTCAGCCGGGGCTGCGCAAGGTGGTCAGAGTACCGCCATACGGACCGTTGCGCTCCGGGTCCGTCGGGCCAAACAACGCAACGCCACGCTTGTTCAAGGCCGCCGCCAGATGCATGGGACCGCTATCGACACCCAGCACGGCCGTGGCCGCCCGCGTCGCCCCCACCAGCTCGAGCAGGCTCGAAACGTGAACGCGGCAAGCCCCCTCGGGCGCCAGATCCGCAATCCCCTCGAGATAGGCCCGGTCAGCCGGTGCGCCATCGAGCACGAGCGGCAAGCGCCGCTGCTGCCAAGCCAGCGCGGCCAACTTGGCATAGCGCTCCGGCGGCCATTGTTTGGACTTCCAACCGGCCAGTGGGCTCGCCAGGATGAAGTCGCCGCCGGGCAACGACTCGGCTTGCTCTCCATCGGGCAGATAAACCGCTGCGGGAAAGTCATCGGTCACGCTGCAAACTCCGCGCGCAAGCGCCAAGTTCTTGTCGACCACGTGCCGGCGGTTCGCCAGGAAGCGGTGCGTGTAAAACTTTGCGGCCAGGGCTTCGCGGACCTCGCCGCGCTCGAAGCCGGCCACGGCGCCGGGCTTGGCCGCACGCGCCAATAGGGCGGACTTGATCAAGCCTTGAAAGTCGATCGCCGCATCGAACGCCCTCCCCCGTAGCCCGTCGCGCAAGGCACGCCAAGACCGTCGCGTCTCGGTGGCGAACATGCTCTTGCGCCAAGCCTTGAGCGGAACCTCGATCACCTCGTCGAGGGCCGGATTGCCACGCAGCAGCGGGGCCCAATGCGGCTCCACCGCCCAGGCGATCTTCGCGGCGGGCAATGCACGCCGGAGCAGGGTCAAGGCAGGAAGAGTATGCAGGACATCGCCCATCGCCCCCAGGCGGATGAGCAACAGACGAGGCGCTTCAGGCAGGGGGATGCCGCTCGAGGACATCGGCGATTACGTCGCGGCCAACCCGGGACTCCAAGTCGACAGCGCCGCCGGCGGCCGCGGTTAGCCGTTCGGCTTCCGGCTGGTCACAGATTACCACGTAGTCTACCGCCGCCACGGCCGCTGCGAGCTGCGCCCGCGCGCCTTCTTCGAGCGGGTAAGGACCGCCGAACGAGTCGGCCGCAAGCGCCACGACGAGCGGCCGCCCCTCGACCTTCGCCGCGGCTAGCTCACGACAATGCTCGGCCGTCAACGCGGGAATGCGCGCGGCGACGAGTGTGTAGGGAGGCGCCGGCAGCGCGCCCGCGAGGACGATTTTCGACCGTGTATCCATGGAGTCGGCTTGGGCGAAAGCCTGCCGGGAGTCTCACCATTCTGGCATAGGAGGGCAGCACAGACGGCCGTATCCGCCAGGCTATCCAAGGCTCTCCCACTCGTCCGGGTCGATATGCGCTTGGTTGAGTATGCTGCGCAGCGTACCGACTGGAACTTCAGACTTCTTGGGAACAATCACCGTATCTGTGTGGGGACCCGCCAACCTCACGAACTTCACATGGCTGCCCCGGCTCTTGTGCTCGACGAAGCCGACAGACTCGAGCCGGCGCTTGATCTCGCGGAACGGGAGCGGATTAAGCCGCCCCAACCTCCACCTCAACTGAGCGGACCTTCGGCGGACGCGTCGCCCGGGGCTCTTCAAAGTACAGTTCGAGCGCTTCTTTGAGGTTCTCCAGCGCTTCCTCTTCGGTTTCGCCTTGGCTTGCGACGTCCACTTCCAAGCACTGAGACACGTACCAGTCCTTCTCTTTCCACACCGTCGCTGGGAAAGACCGTCTCACGTACGCATTCTCCCACAACGGGCGCCGTCGCTACCCCGCCAACAGCTCCCGCGCCGCCGTCACCGCCATCTCCGGCGTCACCGCCAACATGCAGAGATGTTCCGGCAAGGGACACTCCCGCAGCAGGCACGGAGTGCAATCCAGATCCCGCCGCAACACGCGCGCCCACGAAGCCGACGGTCCCGTCGCAATGTGGTCGGTTGCGCCAAAGATCGCCACCGTCGGCACGCCCAGCGCCGCCGCCACATGCATCGGCCCCGAATCGTTGGTCAGGTACACCGAGCAGGTCGCCGCCAGCTCGATGTACTCCGCCAAGGACGTCTCGCCCGCAATCGCGGTCGCCTCGGGCCCAATCTGGTGGGCGATCGAACGCGCAAGCCCGGCCTCGGCCTTCGATCCGAAGACCGCCACGCGCGCGCCCAGCTCGCTAGCCAACATGGAAGCCGCCTGCGCGAAATGCGCCGGGATCCAGCGCTTGGCGCCGCCATATGCCGCTCCTGGGCTCACACCGATCCACGAGCCTTCCGGCAAACCGCGCTCGCGCCACAGCGCCCGGCCCGCCTCGGCCGCCTGCTCCACGCCGTGCAGCCGGATGTCCGCGCATTCTGGGATTTGCTCGATCCAACCCGCGCGCCGCAGCAGCTCCAGGTAGTAGAAGCGCTGGTGCGGAGGCGTCTCGCCCGGCTTGGGCGCGGGGATCGCCTGCGTCAGAAGCGCCCGCCGCCCGTCCCGCGCATAGCCGGTGCGCTTGGGGATGCGCGCCAACCAAGCCAGCAGCGCGGCATCAAACGCGTTCTGCAGCAGGATCGCCTCATCGAAACGCTCGCGCCCGAGCTCCGCCGCCAAACGGCCTTTGCCGCGCAGCCCGCGGTGCGAGCCTGCGTTGTCGTAGATCAAGATGCGGTCGCAGAAATCCTCGCGAGCGTAGAGATCCGCCACCCACTGCCGCGCCAGGATGGTGATCTCGGCCTCGGGGCGCGCACGCCGAATCTCGCGCAATGCCGGGATCGACATGACCGCATCGCCGAGCCAGTTCGTCGCGCGCACGAGCAGCCTCATCGCTTGCTCTCCTCGATGCGACGCTCGATCCAGTCGAGCAGAACTCCTTCTTCGTCGATCTCGAGCTCGATGGTCAACGCGTAGAGCGAAGGCGCCCCAGTCCGCATCTCCGGCGGAACCTCGGCGGCCAAGTTCACGATGTCCTTCTCGGTTGTCACCAGCAGTTCCGCACCGGCCTCGCGCGCCTCAGCGGCGATGCGCCACCAGTCGTCGAGCGAGTAGCGGTGGTGGTCGCGAAACTCCATCCGCGCCACCAGATCCGCTCCGGCGCCTTCCAGCGTAGTGAAAAAGCCGCCCGGGTTTCCGAGCCCACAAAACGCCGCGACTTTGCGTCCGCTCAACGCCTGCGGCTCGAGCGCCGCCTCGGGTACGCGCCCGGCCGAGCGCAACTGCGTGGGAATCACACGCGAGCGAAACACCGGCGCGCCCGATGCATTCCGCGTCAGCCTACGCGCAAGCGCCTCGTATTCGCAGCCGGGTTTGGTGCGCGTGAGCAGGAATGCCCCGGCGCGGCCCAGCGCGGAGAACGGCTCGCGGCGACGGCCGAGCGGCAACGGCTCTTCGCAGAGGGCTTGCTCACGTCGATGACACGAAATCGAAATCCCGCGCGAGGGCATGGTGCGAAAAAGCCATCGTCGAGCAAGAACACGTCCGCCGGGTAGCGCTCGAGCAAGGCCGTCGGCATGACGATCAGGGCCAACGCCAATCGGAGCCTCCACGCCCGCAAGGGTCAGACGCTCAGCCAACAGAGCGGCCTCATCCCCCACACTCGCCGGGTCCGCTTCGGCAAACGGCTCAACCAGCACGACGGCTCCTTTGAGGCGCGGCGATAACCACGTGTCAGGATCGCCGGTGCGTAGCCGCGCAGAGCGAGCCGCTCCGCTAGGCACCAACACGGTCGGCGTCTTCCCCGCCCCGCCGGCAGCTCAGGTTGCCCGCACAGCGTGAAGCGCGGGAGCCGCCGCGGGCGCGCCGTCTTCCGGTGAAGTGCAGCCCCGGCCGACCAAATCCAGCTCAGGGGCCTGAGGGCCATGCGCCGCGGCAGCGAGGGTAGTTCTATCGGCGCGGCCTCGCAAAGCAGTCGCGCGGTCTGCTCAAGCACCCGCTCGGTCGCACCGCGTTCGGCCTTCGCCACCGCCCGGCCTCGCGCGCCGATCTCCGCCGCCCGCTTCGGATCGTCGAGTAGCGCGGCGAACGCCGGCGCCAGCCCCGCCGCGTCTTCGATTTGCACCAGCGCATCGGCTGCGAGCAAACGGTCGGCAATGTCGCGAAAGTTCTGCATCGCCGGCCCCACCACTACGGGCTTCTCAAACAGCGCCGGCTCGAGCACGTTGTGCCCGCCCCAGCCGTTCAACGAGCCGCCTACGAAGACCACCGACGCCGACGCATACAGCGACGACAGCTCGCCCAGCGAATCCAGCAGCATGATCGCGGGCAAAGCAGGAGGCTCTCCCAGCGCCGAGCGCCGCACCACCGGGAGTCCTGAGGCGCACAACGTCTCGTAGGCTTCGTCAAAGCGCTGCGGATGCCGGTAGCCACCATCAGCAGCGCCCGCGGGCGCCGCTTGCAGCTCGCCGAACGCCTGCGCCACCATCGCCTCCTCGCCCTCGCGC
Organism: Bryobacterales bacterium; assembly: GCA_041394905.1. Classification (GTDB taxonomy): domain Bacteria; phylum Acidobacteriota; class Terriglobia; order Bryobacterales; family UBA6623; genus RI-231. The sequence goes on from JAWKHJ010000017.1 coordinate 111,589, forward strand.
TGCTGCCTGCAGAACCACGGGCTCTGGGCCAGCCGAGCGAGCAACTCCGCCACCGCTGGCGGCGGCCTGCGGCGCCGGGCTCGAAGTCGTACTTCAGTTGCCCGCCGCGTTCACCGCATCCGGCGGCGCGCCGGCTGCGATGAATCGCTCAGCGTCCTGCTCCGACTGCGTCAACACCGCATCGCACTGCTCGAGCGTCGGCGCGAAAAACCAGCGTAGACTGCGGTAGCGCGGCTCGGACTTGTCCGAAATTCGACCGTTCGCCAGCAGCACGCTCGCGCCGTGGCGCTTGGCTTCCCGGAACAAATTGGGCCAAATTTCGGTCTCGAGGACGGAGCAGCAAACTGGCTTGACGGCCCGCATCGTCGGCCGAACCGCCCAGGGAAATCGAACGGGGCGTAAAAAATCTGGTTGCAGTAAGGAGACAGCTTCTCCTGGGCGATATCCTGTCCCGTGGGCGTCGAGGTCGAGAAGACGATCGCGCGCTCGGGGAAGCGCTCGCGCAACCGGCGCACCAGAGGAACCGCCAACAGCGCTTCGCCCACCGATACGGCATGCACCCAGATCGCTCCGGGACGCGACTGCGCTAAGCGCCGCGGCGGGAAACCAAGCTTTCCCACACGCGTCTCCAAGAACGACCCCGCAATCGCATCCGAATGGCGACAGGGGACGGCGGCCAGGGCGAGCAGCCATAGCAGCAGATTGTAGGCGGCCGGAACCAAGTGAGCTTCAACATTATGTCAGCACGTTTCATCTGGCTCGCAGGCTTCGGGGCGCTCTTCCTTGGGTTGGCCGTGGGCGCCGTCGTCGCGGCGGAAACCTCGTTCCAAGCCCAGACCGCGGACCGCTATCCGTCCAAACAGTCCCAAGCCGGGGTCACCGTCGCCGTGCGCGCCTATCATGAGCCCGCAGAGCGCGAGAAATCGGCGTTCGAGAAAACCGACCCATGGAAATACGGTGTTCTGCCGGTACTCGTGGTCATCACGAACCAGGGCGACGCACCTATCGCACTGCAAAACCTAGAGGCGCGGTTCGTGCAAGGCCGCGGAGAAGGCGTCGATCCAACTTCGGGCGATGACCTGCAGTACTTCAACCCCAAGGGCGCCCAGCCGCGCCAAAAGCCGAGCTACATCCCGGGCATTCCCGGCCTGAATCGGCCAAAGGTGAAGAAGGGTCCCCTGGCCAAGCAAGAAATCGTCGACCGCCAGTTCAAGGCCGGTCGTGGCGCCGGGACAAACCGCCAGCGGCTTCTTCTACTACTTCGTCGGCCGCGACCAAGATCCGTTGAAGGGGTCGACGATTTACATGTCCGGCCTGAAAAACATGCAGACCGGCCAAGACCTTTTCTACTTCGAAGTCCCGCTCGCCGAGTAGAGATCGCGCGGCCCCGCAACATCGACCACAAGACATATGTCCAGAGTTCTACTGCGCCATAATGCGGACACCGCAGTCTGAAATGAACCTGCGTATCCATTGAGAGATTTGCCTCGGCAGCCTCACCATAATGACGGGTCTCCGTCATGTTCGCCACGCTTCGTTCTCACCGCCAACACGCTCTTTCATCTCCCACCGAGGGCACAATCGGATTTGCCCTGCTGCTGGCCTCGATGGCAATGCTGCTGATCCTGTTCGTCGTCAATCAGCGCTAACTTCTGGCGCTGTCGACGTACTGACCACCAAAATATTCTTGTTTGGCCGCCCGCAATTGGGTTTATTCTGGCCAAGCCGGACCAATCCACGCAGTTCCGTTCCGCTAAGGCGGACATCACGACGAGGGCCGCGGAGGACTCGCGCCACCGACGCAGCTCATGGCGAGTAACGCCTTGGGTTTTTGCAAAGGAGCGTATTTCAGTGGCAGAAAATCAAACACTTTCGCGGCGCGGCTCCTGAAGGGAGCAGCGGCAATAGCGCGGCCGCGGCCGCATCCGGGCAAGCCGGCGTAGCCAAACGTAGCAAGGTTCGATCCTAGCCTACGTGGGAGCCCGCTACGGGCAAGGGCATTTATACGTTCGAGGTCAACCCATCCACGGGTGAGCTCACTCCGATCGACGCTTACGCGAGTTGAGACCCCAACCCGACTTGGCTCGCGTTCCACCCCGACAAGACGCATCTGTACGCCGCAAACTCGGTCGCCACGGTAAACGGCTCAACGGCCAGTCAGCGCGTTCGCCATTGATCCCTCGGGCGGCAGCCTCATTGCTCAACACCGTTGACGCCAGGCCCCGGGTCGACGCACTGCAGCTCACCCGTCCGGCGAATGGCTTTTCGTCGCCAATTATGCCGGCGGCAACGCAGCGGTTCTTCCGGTCAACCCGGACGGAACGCGGCAACGCCACCGATGTCGTGACTATTCCCGTAACCTCCTCCGGCGTGCAGCCCGCCGTCGATGCGCCTCGGGCAGCTTTGCCATCAGCGGGCACGACGCGGCGCACGCGCACCAGATCCAGTGCGATCCGGCGCCTACGTCTTCCTCACCGATCTTGGCACCGACCGCACGCTCATGTTCTCTTCGATGCGACGTCGGGAACACTGACGCCCAACACCTGCGGTCGCCGAAACCGGCGCCGGCCCGCGCCATTCGCCTTTCACCCCAATGGCATCTACTTCTACGTCATCGAAGAAGCCTCGACCATCACGTTCATGACCATAACGCGTCGACCGGAATCCTGACGCCGCAGCAAACCATTCCCACGTTGCCGCCCGATTTCGCCGGCACAACCTACCTCCGAGGTCGTAATCTCTGCGGACGGGCGATACTTATGCTGAACCGCCTACATGACACCGTCGCGGTCTTTCGGATCGGCGCGGACGGTCAACTGTGGCTCCGCGAGGAGTGGACCCGCGCCGACACCGCAGCACGTACACGAACCGACGAACTTCCACGTCTGCAACGATCGCGGAGACAGCATCACCATCTTCATCCATGGCGGCGGGCAGCACCTCGACTTCGTCGGGTACGAGCCAGCACGCATCGCCAGCTTCATCGGCTCCTCTGATGGAGTAAGCCGCACCGTGCGCACGCGTCTCCACACCGGGGCGCGTGCGTCCCCGAACGGGAAACCGTCTATCATCGCCCCTATGGGATTCCTACGGGCGACACAGCCACGGACAGCGCATTCACGCCGCACATTCCTTCAACACGCTGCCGTATGGACAGCGGCGGCGGGCGGCCTGTGCGCGCAGCCATCCCCTGGCAAAGGCCGCCTGCTGGCGTATGTGGCGCCATCACCGACACGCAGAACGGCAAAGGCATCTACACGTTCGAGGTCAACACCGCCACGGGAGCCCTTGCTCCAATCACGGCCTACGAGAGCGGCGACCAGAACCCGAGTTGGCTCGCGTTCCACCCCGACAAGACGCACCTCTACGCCGCCAATTCGGGCAAGGAAGGCTCGCTCAGCTCCTTCTCCATCGACCCGTCGACCGGCGCGCTCACGTTGCTCAACACGGAGAAAGCGCACGGCTCCGGCTCGACCCACTGCAGCCTCCACCCCTCCGGTAAATGGATCTTCGTGGCCAACTACGGCAGCGGCAACGCGGCGGTGCTGCCCGTCAAACCGGACGGTACACTTGGCGAGGCGACCGACGTGGTCCAGATCCCGGTCAATCCGCCGGCGCTGGGCAAGCAGCCGGCCGTCGACGCGCCCACCGGCAGCTTCGCCATCAGCGGACACGACGCCGCGCACGCCCACCAGATCGCCTGCGATCCGGCCAGCGCTATGTCTTCTTGACGGACCTGGGCACGGACCGTACTTGGGTCTACAAGTTCGATGCGAACGCGGGCAAGCTCACTCCGAACACGCCCCCGGCCATCGCCGAGACCGAAGGCGCCGGCCCGCGCCACTTCGCTTTCCACCCCAACGGGCGCTGGTTCTACGTCATCAACGAAGAAGCTTCCACGATGACCTTCATGGCCTATGAGGCGGCAACCGGTACGCTCACGCCGCAACAAACCATCTCGACCCTGCCGCGCGATTTCGAGGGAACAACGTTCACCTCCGAAGTCGTCATCTCCGGCGACGGGCGCCATGTCTACGGTCTTAATCGCCTGCACGACACCATCGCTATCTTCCGCGTCGGCCCCGACGGCCGCCTCACCTGGATGGGCGAAGAATGGACGCGCGCCGACTACCCGCGCCACGCCGCCATCGAGCCGACCGGCGCCTTCTTCTACGTTTGCAATGACCGCGGCGACGCCATCACGATCTTCCGCATACGCTCGGGCGGCAGCAAGCTCGAGCATGTCGGCTACGAAGCCGTCCGCATCCCGAGCTTCATCGGGTTCCTTGAGATCGGTTAGGCTCTTGAGACGCAAGCTGCAATCTTCCACAAGGAGCGCCCTGTGTTTCTAGCCGACATGACTTGGCCCAAGGTCCGGGATCTCGACCGAGGCCTTCCCGTGGTGATCCCCATCGCCGCCGTCGAACAGCACGGTCATCACCTGCCTGTAGCGACGGACAGCATGCTGCTGGGCGAGGTCGTCCGCCGAGCGGAGAAGCAATTTCCTGAAGGCGCGCTGTTCGCCCCCTTGCAGTGGCTGGGCAACTCGATGCACCACATCGACTTCCCCGGTAGCATGTCGGCCTCTCCGCGGGTCTACCTCGACCTGTTGCAGGACATGGCCGAGCCCTTCCTGCGCCACGGATTCCGGCGCATCCTTTACCTCAACGGGCACGGCGGCAATGTGATTCCGGCCAAGCAGGCCATCTTCGAGATGCGCCAGCGCTTGCGCGACCAAGACGACTTGGTTCTGCTGTTCGCCTCCTACTGGAACTTGGCAGACCCGCAAGACGGTACGCTGACACAGCCGGAGATCGGCCACGCCGGCGAATGGGAGACGTCGATGATGCTGCGTATCGCGCCGCATTTGGTGGCCAAGAATCCGAAGACTCTCGAATCGGTCTCGCCCGCGCTCGGGTTCGAGCCGGCTTACCGCGGCTGGACGACGCGGGAACGCTCGGAGACCGGCCACATAGGTTCGCCCGAGCTGGCGACCGAAGAGAAGGGCGAGCACTTGTTGACCGCATTTTCCGCCGGCGTTGTCCTTCCTCGAGCGCATGCGCAAAGACAGCAGGATCCGGGCGTGAACGACGGCGAGCGCTCATCGCGCAAATGGTGGATCTGCGGGCTGCTGCTGCTCGCCAGCGCGGTCAACTACATGGACCGCATGACGCTGGCCAGCGTCTCGCGGCGACTGATCGAAGAGCTCCACCTCAGCAACACAGACTACGGCGCGATCGAGCAGTACTTCGGGTATGCGTTCGCCGTCGGCTCGATCCTGTTCGGCCTGCTGGTGGTGGACCAAGGTAAGCGTGCATGTGGCTGTCCGCTGGTGCTGGCCTTGTGGTCGCTGATGGGCCTGCTCACGGGCTTGGTCCCAGCCGCTGGGACGGCGAGTTGGCTCGCGCCACTGACGGCGCTGATGCTGTGCCGGACGCTGCTGGGCTTCTTCGAGTCGGGGCATTGGCCGTGCGCCTCAAAACGACTCAGCAACTGCTCGAGCCGCAGGACCGTACGTTCGGCAACAGCATCTTGCAGAGCGGCACCTCGATCGGGGCGATCGTGACGCCGATCATCGTCGCGGCGATGCTGACCGCGGAGCCAGGAATGGCGCCAGCCGTTCTTTGGATCGGCGGCGCGGGCCTGCTGGGTGGTCGGCTGGTTGTGGGCGGCGACGCGCAAGCAGGATCAAACAGACGGCGGCTTCGGCTGAGACCGAAGCGGGCGGTTGGACCGCGACTCTCTTGGCCGTCCTGCGCAGCCACAAGCTTCTGGCTGCTGGTCGTGGTGGTGTGCTGCATCAACGGCGTCTATTCGGTCTATCGCGTGTAGTTTTGCCCTGGCCTTGCAGGACCCGGCGGGCTTGGCGTTCAGCGAAGAGACGAACGCATCCTGCCGTTCTACTACTTCGTCAATGACGTGGGCTGCCTCGCGAGGGCGCTTTTACGCTGTGGCTAGGCCGGCGCGGCATCTCGGCGGTGAAACGCGGCGGCTGGTGTTTACGGTCTCGGGGTTGCTGCTGGTACCGGCGGCACCGGTTACCGGCGCTGGCCAGAGGCGAAGTGGCGCTGGGGGTATCGGCGGGCGTGGCGTCGGTGACGGTCCTGTTCCTGACAGCCTTGGGGAGCCTAGCCGTGTTCCCTTGCTACTACGCCTTCACGCAAGACCTGTCGCGGCGGCACATCGAGCTGGTAACGGGGATGCTCGCGTTCTGCGCCTGGATCGATACCTTCGACGGCACAGCGGTTTTGGGCGAACAGATCGATCGGATGGGCTCGTACGAGCATTGCGTTCAGGTGGCGCTGGCCCGTGCTCGGGGCGGCGGTGCTGTTGTAGGCCTTTTGGAGCTCTTGGGCGCTCCAGCGGCGGAATAGTCGCCCCTCGCCGCCAGAGACTGCTTGTCTACGGCAAAAGTGAGCGGACACTAGCTCTCTTCAAAATAATCGGAATCAATCCTTTTGATGGCGTAGGTCCGAATGGTAGTGACACCAACCTCGAAGTTGACCATGAGGAGGCCAAGCGTTTTCCATCAATCAATACAACTTTGGGCTCGATGTGCTGGACGTAGCTCAAGGCTTCCGATGAAAACTGTCCGGTTGTGATGAAGACACCCTTTCTGGCTCGCTTTCCGCTGCAAGGCCGACAAACTTCTGAATTTCTGGACGCCCGACTGAGCCTTGCCACCTCTTCGCCTACAGGTAAATCGCCAATCCAAGGCGGTCTTCGCTTATGATTCCGTCAATTCCTTCATCTCCGCCTGTCCAACCGCCTGTCCACTTCAAGAGAACAGGACCCACCGTAGCCCATTTTGAGCAGAAGATCGACAGCCTTAGACGCTCCGAGAAGGCCGGAGCCTGCTTCACTTGTGTCAGCAAGTCCGCTGCAAGCTGCGCCTGAATCTTCTCGTGCGCCGCGTCGAGGGCTCCTCCGGCGTTTCCGTCTCAGTCTTTCTCGTGTCCGAAGGCGAATCTGGTTCTTCCGGTTTGCTCTTGCGCGATCGGAACTCGAGGAATTCGAAATCTCGAAAACTTGATGTCCCTATCTGATCGGGGATTCTCGAGCACCTCCCGGCGCCACGCGGCGAGATGGAAAAATTGGCCTCAGGCCGGTGGAAACCAATGAGCCCGGCCAGTCCGAATGGAGCTCTCGCCCAAACGACTGCCGGTTGTAGAATCGAGACTGCCTTCCGCTCGGTAGAGCTCTGCAGGTCAGCGTCAGTCAGGTTGAACTCCCGGGCTAAGACGGACCGCGCTTCTGAAGGAATGGACGTTGCCATCGGCGGTCAATTGCAGCATGGGAAGCATCAGCAGTTGGAAGTCGGGATCGGCCAATTCGTACCTCGAAGCGATCATTAAGCCAAAGTCAATTCTAATTCAGTCACAACACGCACCCGGTCCCACGCAATTGAAATGGGTTGGCATCTCCCATACATCAGCTTGGGATGGATAGGGTTCATTAGCGTCGGTTCCGTGGTGAGGATCAGTGCATCCGCATGCCCCTGCATCAGCGTCGCGGGGTAGCGGACGCTCACCTCTCCCGCGACGGAGATGCGGAAGATGGCGCGGTGGCGCTCGCCGGCGGCTAGGTAGAGACGGATCTTCTTGGCGGACAGGATGTCCTTCATCCCCAGGGTGACGGCCATGGGTGGGATGGCTTGGGAGTCGCCGCCGGAGTTGTGGATGGATTGGACGACGATGGAGTCGCCGCCGAGCGACCCGCGTTAGAGATTGGCGCAGCTCTTCGATCGAGATCTCATGCCAACGCGAAAGTGGGGTTCGTTGAATACAACGTGGCCGTGGCAGCCGACTCCGCCGTAGCAGACGTCGATTCCGCCTACGGCTTGGATTTGTTCGCTGATTTCGTCGATGCGGAACGGGTGGGGGTAGTGGGTCTGCTCTTCCGGAATGCGCAATTCTTCGAGCTTGAAAGATAGCTCGCGCTTCATGAAGCCTTCGAAAGACAAGGGGTGATCGACCGGAATGGGACGGCCTTGCCAGTCGAGGAATTCGTCCATGTTGAAGGTGTGGACGTTGCGCCAGGAGACGCGCTCGCGGTTGAGATCTCCGCGACTTCGTAATAGTGAACCGGCCCGACGGGGAGGATGAGGCGCGTCGGCTCGCTGCGGGCGTTGCGTTCGCGGATCTCGTCGACGATGGAACGGGCGAAGTGCGAGAGCAGCGTGGGTGCGTCGGTGGAAAACCGAACGGGGTGCGGGCGGCGGCGCGCAGGGCATCGACGGGGAGTTGCATGAGTTGGGCGTGGGTCATGTTTCTTTGTGCCGCCCCTCCGGGGCTTCGGATAGGGTATTCTGGCAAGCCTTGAATGCGGAAGCAAACGCTGGTGGGTGCTGGGACTGCTGTTCCTGTCGATCGCGGTGAACTTGTTCGACCGCCAGGTGCTGTCGTTGATGGGATGCCGCTGATCCGGGATGAGCTGAATCTTTCCAACACTGAGTACTCCACATCCTGTTCTTCTTCCTGCTGGGATGACGCTGTTCCAGATCCCGGCGGGAATGATGATCGACCGCAAGGGCGCGCGCTTCGGCATGGCCGTGATCATGCTGTGGTGGTCGGCGGCGAACGGGCTGCACGCGCTGGCGCGCAATTTGTGGCATTTCTGCACGTTCCGCTTCCTGATGGGCGCGGGGAATGCGGCAACTATTCCGGCGGAATCAGGTGATCTCGCAGTGGTTCCGCCGCATGAGCGGGCGCTGGCCGGAGGCATCTTCAATGCGGGAACGGTGATCGGAGCGGCGGCGGCAGCCGTTGCTGATCGTGCCGGTCGGCATGGCCTACGGCTGGCGCTGGGCGTTCGTCATTCCGAGCATTCTGGGACTGCTGTGGCTGGTTCCGTGGCTGATGACATACCGCGACCAGGCCCGAAGGAAGGCGTAAGGCCTCGGGCGGCTGCGCTGGCTTCGGCGAGCTTTCGCACGCCGGCAGGTTGTGGGCGCTGTGCTGGTGCGCGCGCTGGGCAGCCCGGTCACGCATTTTCTATTGGTACTGGCTGCCGAATACCTCAAGCGCGAGCGGCACTTCAGCATGGAGGAGATCGGCATGACGGCTTGTAGGCCGGCGTTGTCGGCAGGGCTGGGAACGTGATCGGCGACAGCTTGTCGGGCTACCTGATGAAGCGCGGCATGGGCGTGGACAAGGCGCGCAAGATCGCGTTCGTAGTGGCGGCGCTGCTGGCGTGCTGCTCCATGGCGACGACGTTCGTGGAGGGCTGGCTGGCCGCGCTGATTGCCATGTCGATTGCGACGTTCGGCATCGCGACGATGGCGGCAACGCACATTGGCATGCTGACCGACTTGTTCGACGACAAGGTGCTGGCCAGGCTGACCGGCGTGACCGGCGCGGGCGAGGGCATGGTGAACATGGTACTGATGGTGGCCGTGGGCGCGGTGGTCGACCGCTTCAGCTACGGGCCGGTGTTCGTGGCGGCCGGACTGATGCCGCTGCTAGCGCTGGCGTCAGTGTTCGTGTTCGTGCGCCGAATCGAACGGGTCGAGTTTTAGTCACCAGCCGCGCGACTGCATGCGGTCGAGGATGATGGCGCTGTATTTGTTCATCTGAGGCGGCGTGCGCTTGCGCGGCGAGGGGATGCAGGCAGCCAAGCGAGCGGCTTGGTCACGGCTCAGCTGCTTGGCCGAAATGCCGTAGTGATGGCGCGCGGCGGCCTCGACGCCCCAGACGTTCGGGCCCCATTCGATGACGTTCAGGTAGATCTCGAGGATGCGCTGCTTGCCGAGGATGATTTCGGCGAGCGGAGCGAGAGTGTATTCGACGAGCTTGCGGAGGGGCAGGCGCGAATTGGTCAGGTAGAGGTTCTTCACAAGCTGTTGCGTGATGGTCGACGCCCCGCGCAGCCGTCCGCCGTCCGAGGCTTTGTCGAGGACGAGGTTGAGCTCAGCCCAGTCGATGCCGTGGTGCTGGTAGAAGGCGCCGTCTTCGGCGGCGATGACGGCGTGCTGCATCACCACGGGGACGGAACTGAGCGGGATGTCGGTCTGTTCGAAGGGCTCGTGGCGTCCGGCGAAGAGGCCGAAGACGAAGTTCTCGGCCTGCACCGCGGTGAGCGGAGGGTCGACAAAGCGGTAGACAACGAGCGAGACCAGAACGAATGCGTAGAAGGCGAGGACGATGCGGACAAGCCAGCGCACGATACGACCGCGGCGGCGGCCGGAACGGCGCTTGAGGAAGCGAAATGGGTGAAGGGGCACGAGTCGGGCGGAACCGGCTTGGGCATGTACGCATCCATACATGCGGAGGGCGGATTCCCGCTCTCTAAGCTATCAGGCTGAACAGGCATTGCAGACCCTGCTCGAAGTTTTTGCGCGCATGGACCGGCTGGGCCGGCGCGAGGCGGTGCGTTGGAACAACGGCTACCGCACGCGGGTGTGGAGCTACGCCGAGCTGTGCGCGCGTTCGCGAGCGTTTGCGGGCGAGCTCGAGCGGCGCGGCATCGGGCGCGGCGACTGCGTGCTGGTGTGGGGCGAGAATCGTCCTGAGTGGCTGGCGGCGTTCTGGGGGTGCGTGCTGCGCGGGGCGACGGTCGTCCCGGTGGACTTCCATTCCTCGGCGGGACTGGCCGAAAGCATCGCGGCGCGTACCCGCGCGAAGTTATGCCTCGTCGGCGACGAAACGAAGCCGGGCGACGGACTGGGAGAGACGATGCGGCTTGCCGCGCTCGAAGAGTTGCCCGAGGCGCGGCCCGCGGCGGTCGAGGTCAGCCCCGACGATGCGGTCGAGATCGTCTTTACCTCCGGCTCCACCAGCGAGCCCAAAGGCGTGGTGCACCGGCACCGCAACATCTGCGCCAATCTCTCTGGCGTGGCCAAAGAGATGGACAGGTATGGTTGGGCGACTTGGCCGTTCCAGCCGATTCGGTGTCTGGACCTGCTGCCGCTGAGCCACTTGTTCGGGCAGACGATGGGGCTCTACATTCCGCCGCTGCTGGGCGGGTCGGTGGTGTTCAGCTCGGAGCTGGGCGGGACAGCGCTGCTCGACCTAATTCGGCAGGAACGCATTTCAGTGGCGACGGGCGTCCCGGCGATGCTCAGTGGGCTCAAGGAGCGGGTAGAGAAGGAGCTGGACGGTCCGCCGGCGAAGCTCGAGCGCAAGGGCTGGGCGTCCGTATTCGAGGCTTGGTGGCGGCATCGCAAGATCCACTCACGGACGGGTTGGAAGTTCTGGGCTTTTGTCGTGGGCGGTGCGCGGCTGGACGAAGAGCTCGAGACGTTCTGGAAGCGCCTGGGCTTCGCCGTCGTCCAAGGCTATGGGCTGACGGAGGCGAGCCCGGTGGTGGCGCTCAATCATCCCTTCTCGACGCGTAGCGGATCGCTGGGCAAGCCGCTGCCTGGACAGGAGGTGAAGCTCGCGCCGGACGGGGAGATCCTAGTGCGCGGGGCGAGCGTGGCGTCCGAGTATTACGGCGGCAGCAAAGGCGAAGAGGGCTCGACACGCTTCGAGGGCGGCTGGCTGCACACGGGCGACCTAGGCGAGATGGACGCTGAGGGGCGGCTCTATTACCGCGGACGCAAGCGCGACCTGATCGTAAAGCCGGATGGGCTGAACGTGCATCCGCAGGACGTGGAAAAGGCGCTCGTGGCCGAGGCCGGTGTGCGCGAGGCGTGCGTGATCGGCACGGGCGCGGGACGGGTGCATGCAGCGCTGGTGTTAGCCGACGGCGCCGACGCGGGCGCCCTCGTGGGACGCGCAAACGGACGATTGGAACCCTACCAGCGCGTGCAGGAGTGGTCTCTGTGGGATGAACGAGACTTGCCACGTACGGCGTCGACGTTGAAGATCCGGCGCGGCGAGCTCGCGGAGATGGTGGCGGCGCGGACCGGCGCCGAGCCTCCGCGCAAGCGGAGTGAAGTCGAAGAGCTGTTGGGGCGCGACCTGCCGCAAGCGGCCGAAGACGCGCGCCTCGAAGAAGACCTAGGGTTGAGCTCGCTGGAACGCGTGGAGTTGCTCAGCCGCATCGAAGACAAGGCCGGGACGACGATTGACGAGGAGCGCTTCGCGCGGGCGCGTACGGTAGCGGACTTGGAAGCGATGATGGCTTCCGAGCGGAAGGCCGAGGAACTGGGAGGACCGCCGCAATTTCTACTCGAACCGCGCTGGACGCGTTGGCTACCGGTGCGTGCGCTGCGCAGGGCGGCGCTCGACTGGTGGATCCTGGCGATGTTCAAACATTACCTGCCGCTGAAGGTTGAAGGAATCGAGAACCTGGAGGCGCTCGACGGGCCGGCGATCTTCGCGGCCAACCATTCGAGCCACTTGGATACCGCGGCTGTGTTGGCGGCGCTGCCCAAGAAGCTGCGGCGCCGTCTGGCGCCAGCGATGTCCCAGGACTATTTTGGAGACTTCTTCAAGCCGCGCCCGGGCGTGGGATGGAAACTACGCGCGGAAGCGGGGCTTTCCTACTTGGCGGCGCTGACTCTGTTCAACGCGTTCCCGCTGCCGCAGAAGATGGCGGGCGCGCGCAGGGCATTGCGGTATGCGGGTGAGATGGTGGATGCGGGCTATAGCGTCTTGATCTACCCCGAAGGGACGCGGACGGAAGACGGGAAGATCCTGCACTTCCAGCCCGGAGTCGGGTTGATGGCGCAACGACTCGGGGTTCCCGTCGTGCCGGTGCGGCTGCGCGGTCTGTTCGAGGTGTATTCCGTGCATCACGAATGGCCGGAGGTGCACGAGGTGGGCGTGAGCTTCGGCGAGCCCTTGAGGTTTGCGGCGCACGAGGGCTTTGCGGAGGTTGCGGCGCAGGTCGAGGCGGCTGTTCGGAAACTTTAGAAGAATTCCTCGCCGAGATGCTCGGCGTGGTGCTAAGATCTGGAGTCAATATCCCCCCGAGGAAAGTTTGTGCGCGTTCTTTTCCTGTCCGCGTGGTTTCCTTATCCTCACGACAACGGCTCGAAGCTACGAATATTTAATCTGCTCCGGGGTCTGTCGCAAAAGCACGAAGTCACGCTCTACTCCCTCTCGGAGCGCCCGGAGGAGCCAACCCCGGCGCCACTGGCGGAGATCTGTCGCGAAGTCGTCGCGGTCGAATCGCGTCCGTATCGCGCCGGCAGCAGCCGCGCTCTGATGGGTCTACTCAGCCCGACACCACGAGTGCTGGTCGATCGGCACTCGCAGGAGATGTACGCCCTAGTCAAACGGGCTGTGGACGAGAGACGCTTCGACGTGATCGTCGCCTCGCAGTGGTACATGGCGGCGTATCTGGAGGGCCTGGAAGGGACGCCTGCGATATTCGATGAGATCGAGCTCGGCGTCTTCGAACAGCGTGTGGCCGAGGCGTCGGGCTCGATCCAACGCTTTCGCCATGAGCTTACGACAATCAAGCTGAGGCGCTATTTTGAGAATCTCCTGCCCAGGTTTGGAGCGTGCACCGTAGCCTCACCGGAGGAAGCGACGCTGCTCGAGAAGAGGGTTCCTGGGTACCCGAACACCGTCGTCATTCCCAACGGAATCAGCCTCGCGGATTGCCAGGGCGAGTGGGGAGAATCGCGCGCCGACGAATTAGTCTTCGCGGGGTCATTCACCTACGTCGTGAATCACCATGCGATGCAATGGTTCACGGGCTCAGTGCTTCCTTTGATCCATGAGCACAGACCGCAGGTTCGACTCAGGATTACGGGAAACCATGCGGACCTGCCACTACCCTACATGCGGAACGTCGAATTGGCGGGCATGTTGCCGGACGTTCGGCCTGCTGTTGCGGGCGCGTGGGCGAGCTTGGCGCCGTTGCTGGTTGGCGGCGGAACACGGCTGAAGATCCTGGAATCGATGGCGCTGGGAACTCCGGTCATCGCTACGTCGAAGGGAGCGGAAGGGCTGCAAGCGCGCGACGGCGAGCATCTGCTGATTGCGGATACGGCGCCGGACTTCGCGGCGGCGACGTTGCGGCTGCTTGGCGACGAAGACCTGCGGCGACGGCTGAGCGAGAACGCCCAAGCGCTCGTGCGGGAAACGTACGACTGGCCGGTGATCCTACCCCAATTCCTTGGGCTGGTGGAGAAGGTTGCGGCAGGAGCGAGCGAGCGCGTGCGGGCGCACTCGGTTTAAGACGAGAGGAGGGTCGATTTCGTCAGGTGTAGACGAACTCGGCGGAGAGGGTCGCCGATTCGCTCGAGGTGAGGCGGACCCAATGGGCGCTGAAGCCGGAGGGGAACTCGTGGTGGGCGTAGCTGTTGGTTGTGATTTGAATTGACTCGTAAGTCGACCAGTCGCCGTCGCCAAGGAAATCGACTTCTATAGACACCACTGTCGAGCCTGATCCATACATCTTCAGGTGCAAGACCTTCTTGTCGAAGCCGGTCATCAAATACGGCTCGGACGGCGTATTGGCTTGCACCTGCGTCTTGCGCCAAGGGCCGCCCCAGCCTTGCGGCTTGCCCCACCTCCAAAGATCGTCAGTGATGCCGAACCAGACGCCGGATTGCGGCTGGCCGCCGAGCGGATTGTTGTCGTTGTTCGCCGTGGTCTGATTGCCGCCGAGGGCGAGCAATCCTCGGAAGGAGCAGTAGTCGGGGATGATGCGCAGGTGTTGGCAGATGGGTTTGACGCCCCAGATGCGGCCCTCGAAGGCCATCGGCTGTAGCTCATACATCATCCCCTGGATGTCCATGAGGAAATGCTCGGTTTCGACCTCGCGGATGCGCATCCATTCCGTCTGCCAGGCATGGGCGAAGGCGTGGCTGGCCTTAGGGAGGCGGTAGTGCTGCCATTCGCCATTGACGAGCGCATGGAAGAGGACGGAGCTTTCGTCCCAGCCGGTGGCGAAGACGACGTTATGCATGTCTTGGCGGCCGGCGCAGTCCATGTGCGGCTTGCGGGAGATTGCTCGCCAGGAAGAGCCGTCGAATTCGAAAAGACCTGCTGACTCATCGCCGAATTCATAGAAGCCATTGTTCGCGACGACGACTCTGCCCTGGCCCGTGAAGCCGCCCTTGAAGTGGGGACGTTTGGTGATGCCGAGTTGGCCGACGAGGTCGTAGAGTTGCGTGGCTTTGAGCGTGTCGACGTCGAGCTCGAAGAGCAGGCCCTCCATGGTGAGCATGTAGACGCGTCCCTCGGGGTCGTAGAGGTGGCGCATTGTAGCGGTCAGACGGTGGTCGCGCAGGTCTTCGATGAAGCGAAACTCGCCAGACGGCTTGATGGCATAGGGGCCGATGAAGCACTGGTCGGACTCTTTGTGGATCAGTCGGTTGGCGTGGGTGCCGTCGTGAGTGTCGACGAGCTCGCCCTGAAGCTGGTCGTCGATGCGGTAAAGCCCTAGGCCCTTGCCGGTGGACTGCTTGTGAGAGTTGTAGGTGGTCGCCCACAAAGCGTCGGCCCAGGGCATCAGAGCGCCGACGCCGGCCTCCGAGCGCGGCCGGGCGGTCTGAGCGGTGAAGCCGATGTTGGGCAGACCAGGCGTGCGGTCCTGCGCGGCAAGCGGAGCGGCGGCGAGGGCGGCGAGAAAAGAGCGACGCTGCATCGTCGCCTAGTGTAAAGCGCGGACAAGGCTGTCGACGGGCGAATGTGACAATTCGGTTAAGGAAAGCGCCCCCACAGGGGCGCCTATAATGGGGGTGTTTCCGGGCGATATGTCGAAGAAAATCCTGGTCGTCGAGGATGACCGCGATCTGTGCGAGCTGCTCGACTACAACCTGAGCCGCTCTGGCTACCAAGTGCAGGTCGCCGGACGCGTCGCTGACGCGAAGACCTCGCTCGCAGCGTCAAAGCCGGACTTGATCGTGCTGGACGTCATGCTGCCGGACGGAGACGGGTTCGATTTTTGCCGCGAGCTGCGCGCCGATCAGGCTCTACGCGGGGTGCCGATTCTCTTTTTGACCGCACGCAGCCAAGAGATCGACAAGGTGCTGGGCCTGGAGATCGGCGGCGACGACTACATCACCAAGCCCTTCAGCCCACGCGAACTGCTGGCGCGCGTGAAGGCGCATCTGCGCCGGGGCAGCGCTCCGGCGGCAGGCGAATCGACCGCCAAACAGGCAGGACCGCTGACCATCGATCAGGCATCCCACATGGTGACGTTGCGCGGCGAGCCGGTGATCTTGACGGCCACCGAGTACAAACTGCTCGAGTTCTTCTTTGCCAGCCCCGGCCGCGTGTTCAGCCGAGAACAGTTGCTGCGGGCCATTTGGGGAGACTCGACGCACGTGACGCCACGCAATGTGGATGTCCACATCCGGCGGCTGCGCGAGCGTATTGAGGACGAGCCGGAGAATCCGAAGTGGATTCGGACGGTGCGCGGATTCGGTTACCGCTTCGATACGCCGGAATGACGCGACGAATCTTTTTGAAGCTGGCGCTGACGGTGGCGGCTTTGCTCGCGCTGGTCGGCCTGGGCGCGCAGTACCTCGTGACAGGCGTGACCGAGCGGAACCTGCGCGGAGACGTACAGGCGTCGCTCGCGGAAAAGACCCAGATGGCGCGCACCATTCTGGAGAACCTTCCGGAAGATCAATATCGCCATGCGGTGGAAACGATCGCGCAACAAGCCCACGCCCGCGTAACGGTCATTCGGCGGGACGGCACGGTGCTGGCCGATTCGGACGCGGATCCGGCATCGATGGAGAATCACGCGGGACGGCCGGAGTTCATGGCAGCGTTCGAGACCGGCCAGGGAGAAGGCTCGCGGGTCAGCAATACGATCGGGCAGGAGCTGCTCTACTACGCAGTGCGCATGGAAGGCGGCGCGGTGCGGCTAGCGCTGCCGGCGCCGGAGATCCGGGCACGGCTGGCCGAGCTGCGCTGGCAGATTGTGAAGATGCTGCTGCTGGCGCTGGCGCCGGCGCTGATCGTGGCGCTCTATCTCTCGCGGAAGTTTTCCTCGCAGTTTTCTCAGATCACGACCTACGCACAGAAATTGGCCAAAGGCGACTTCCGCGCGCGGCTACCGCAGATGGGGCGCGGAGAAATGGGCGACCTTGCGCTGACCCTGCGCCGCACTGGCGAGCAGTTGCGCTCGACATTCGAGCAGTTGCAGGAAGAGCGGTCGCGATTCGCGGCAGCGGTCAACGGCATCGGCGAGGGCATCTTCGTGGCCGATCGCAAGCTGCGGACGGTGCTCTACAACCCGGCAATGGAGCAGATGTTGCCGCAGGCGCGTCTCTACAAGGGCGCGGAGCTGCACGAGCTCGGCCTGCCGGAGCTGACCGAGCTGATCGAGCAGGTGGTGGAGTCGGGCGAGGCGTACGCGGTGGACATCGCCGTCCATGAGCCGGAAGAGCGCTTGTGGAAGGTGTCATGCGCGCCCATCCAGAGCCGAAAGGGTAAGGTGCAGGCGGTGGTGGCGGTTTTCTTTGACATCACCGAGCTCGAGCGCGTGGACCGCATGCGCAAAGACTTCGTCATCAACGTCTCGCATGAGCTGCGCACGCCGCTCGCCGCGATCCAGGGCTACGCGGAGACGCTGCTCGACGGCGCTATCGACGAGCCAGGGACAAACCGGCGATTCATGAAGATCTTGTGGCAGAACGCCGAGCGGTTGGCCGAGCTGACGGCGGACCTGATGACGCTGTCGCAGATTGAAGTCAAGACGCGCGAGTTCGCCTTCTCCCCGCACCCAGTGCACGAGTTATTGGCGCAGGCAGTCGATTCGATTCGCGCGATCGCTGAAAAGAAGGGCGTACGCGTCCATCTGGAGCCGGTGCCGGCAGAGCTCACGGTCGAGTGCGACTCCGGCGCGATCCACCAAGTCCTGACAAACTTGCTCGACAACGCGGCGAAGTACACGCCGGAGGGCGGGCTGCTGACGGTGGGTGCACGGCCTCGCGAGGGACGCGTGGAGTTCTTCGTGCGCGACTCCGGAGTAGGCATTCCGGCCCAGCACATTCCCCGGCTGTTCGAACGCTTCTATCGCGTGGACAAAGCGCGCTCGCGCGAGTTGGGCGGCACCGGGCTGGGCCTTGCGATTGTGAAGCATCTCGTGATGGCGCACCATGGCACAGTCGGTGTGGAATCCGAACCCGGCGTGGGCTCGACATTCTCGTTTGAGCTTCCTATGCGCCAGCCGGCGGAGACCTTCGAAATTCGCCAAGGCTCGCTGTTCGAATCCCCCCTGTAACGAAACATTCATCTGGCCGTCACGGACCGTTCACTACCCTCAGGTAGCTTCGAAGAAGCGGATCCTGACGACGGCGGCCCGCACGCTTTTCGATAACCAACCCGCAATCTTCCATGGGAAGCGGAACGGTTCGCCGGTCGAGATCGCGCAGTGCGACGTAGAAGACCTATGCGAACCATTGCTCTGATCGAAGACGATCGTGACATCCAAGAGCTGCTGCGCTACCGGCTGCAGCGCGAAGGCTACCGACTGGCGATGCATTCGTCGGGCCGAGATGCAATCCCGTTCCTGCTGCGGAACCGTCCTTCGCTGATTCTGTTGGACGTGATGCTGCCCCACGTGCAGGGTTGGGAGATCTGCAAGATGGCGCGGGCGAACCCGCAGCTCGCCGCCGTGCCAATCATTTTCCTCTCGGCCCGCGGATCGGAAGGCGACCGAGTGATGGGGCTCGAGATGGGCGGCAACGACTATCTGGTCAAGCCGTTCTTCGTGCGCGAGCTGATCGCGCGGATCAAGCTGCACATCCTGCCCGAGCAAATGACTGAACCGGTCGTGGCGCTGGGCGGCCTCGAGCTCGACCGCGAGCGCTTCGAGCTGAGGCGCCTAGGAGAATCCGTGCCACTGACGGCGACGGAGTTCAAGCTGCTGTCCTTCCTGATGAGTCGACCGGGCCGCGTGTGTGCGCGGTCGGAGCTGATCCACGAAGTGTGGGGCGCCGACCGCGAGGTAGCCGAGCGCGCGGTGGACGTGGCCGTGCTGCGGTTGCGGCAGAAGCTCCAGGACGAGCCCGACAACCCGAAGTGGATTCACTCGATCCGCGGGTTCGGGTACGCGTTTGACCCGAACCGCGCGACGAGCTAGCCCGGGCCCTAAAATGGGCCCATGTTGAAGCCTCTCGCCGCTTGCGCCCTGTGCTTGGCCTCCGTGGCCGCACAGACGCAGGAAGGCGCCCTATTCAGTACCGCGTCTCGTTCGAGAACGCGGTCCATCACAAGCTCGAATCACGGCAACGTTCCGGGACATTGGCAACCGGCCGCTGGTGTTCCGGATGTCGCGCTCGTCGCCGGGGCGCTACGCGATCCACGAGTTTGCGAAGAACGTCTACGCCGTGGAAGCGGTGGACGGCGTGGAGAAGCTGCGTATCGGACGCGAGGAGCCCTACTCGTGGCGCGCCGAAGGCCGTGACGGGACCGTCACCGTGACGTACACGCTTTTGCCGACCGCGGCGACGGGACTTACAGCCAAATCGACTCGACCCACGCGCACCTGAACATGCCGGCCACTCTGATGTGGGCGGAGGGGTTAGAGCGGCGGCCCATCGAGCTGACCTTCGACGTGGGGCGGCGTGAGTGGAAGGCCGCGACGCAACTGCCGACGACGAGGATCGCTAAGCTTCACCGCGCCGAACCTGCAATACCTCATGGACAGCCCGGTCGAGCTAAGTGCGTTCGGGTTGCGGGAATGGCAGATCGGCGAAGGCGAGGATCGCCAGACACTGCGCCTCGCGGTGCATCATGACGGCATCGAGCAAGACCTCGACGTGTTCGCAGAGAAGGCTCGGAAGGTAGTCGACGAGCATGTACGCATGTTTGGCGAGGCCGTAGTTCGATCACGGAGTCTAACGTTCCTGGCCGACTATTTGCCATATGTGACGGGCGACGGCATGGAGCATCGCAACTCAACCGTCCTCACGAGCGCCGAGTCGCTCTATGCGAACAACTTCAAGCAGCTTGGGACGCTTTCGCACGAGTTCTTCCATTCCTGGAACGTAGAGCGGCTGCGACCCGCCGAGCTCGAGCCGTTCGACTTCACCAGAGCCGACCCGACGCCAAGCCTGTGGTTCGCGGAGGGCTTCACGTCCTACTACGCGCCGCTGGCCATCCACCGTGCCGGAGAGGGCTCGCTCAAAGACTTTCTGGCGGACATCAATCGGCGCTTCGACTCGGTGTTAAACACGCCAGGCAGGAGCTTCGCATCGCCCAAGGAGATGAGCCTGCGAGCAGCATTCGTGGACGCGGCAACGGCCATCGACCCGACGAACAACGCCAATACCTTCATCTCGTATTACTCCTATAGCGCCGCGTTGGCGATGACATTGGGACTTGTCCATCCGGCAGAACTTCGACGGCCTCTCATTGGACGACTACATGCGCTACATGTGGCGTAACTACGGCCGCGTGGAGAAGCCGTACGCACCAGACGATTTGCGACGAGCGCTCGCTGCCGTCACGGGCGACGAGGCCTTCGCGAACGAGTTTTTCGCACAGTCGATCGACGGGAGCGCGTTGCCGGATCTAGGGCCGCTGCTGGCGCAAGGAGGGATGGAGCTGCGCCGCAAGCATGCCGGCGGGCCTGGCTGGGCAAGGCGGACTTTCATGCCGACGGAAAGACGATGACGCTCGCTGCGAATACGCTGATCGGCAGCCCACTGTACGAAGCGGGCCTGGACCGCAACGATCAGGTTGTGCGGGTGGGGCGCTTTGAGATCCAGAGCGAGGACGACTGGAAGAATGCGCTCGAACGCCACCGGCCGGGGACACGGTCGAGATTGTGTTCCGCAGGCGGGGCTGAGCGCGAGGCCGAGATTACGTTTGTCGAAGACCCGACGCTCGAGGTCGCGGCGATGAACGAGAACCGTTTGACGGATGCGCAGAGGGCCTTCCGCGATGCGTGGTTGGGACCGGAGCGCTAGAAGAACCGCATCATGTAAGTGAACTTGACGCCGCGGCCGATCTCCGGCGCAAGGTCTTTGATGAACGACGAATGGTTGCGGTAGAGCCGGTCGCCCATGTTGAACACGTCCACGGAGAATTGGTGGCCGATGTGCTGGCTGGCCAAGGTGTAGGACGCCTTTAGGTCGACGACGGCATAGCCGGCCGTGCGCGTCTCTCCGGTGAAGGTTTGTTGCTGCGCGTTGGCCACGATCAGCGTGGGCTCGATGTGGAAGCCACCGTGGCTGAAGTCGATGCCCACCTTGCCGCGTAGCGGCGGAATGCGCGGCAGAGGCGTGTTGGTGTCCGTGTCCTGCGCATCGACGAAATCCATGCCGAGGTTGAACCAAAGATTCTCGCGCGGCGAGAGGCCGACGACGGCTTCGGAACCCGTGAAGCGCGCGTTCCGTTGGGTGAACTGGATGACGCGTAGGTTGTCCGAGACTTCACCGGTGAGGACCGGGAAGACGAAGTTGCTGAACGAGTAGTAGAACAGGTTCAGCTCGCCGCGCGTACGTTGCGCTTGATGTCGCAACGAGACGTCAATGCCGTTGCCGGTCTCTGCGAGCAAAGCCGGGTTGCCGATCTCGTAGGCCAAGTTGCCCACATGCGGGCCGTAGTTGTAAAGCTCCTCGAGCGAAGGGGCGCGATAGTTGTGCGAGTAATTGGTGACGAACGCCCCGCCCTTCCACAAGTCGAGGTGCATGCCAGCGGCGGCTGATGCTCCGGTGAAGGAGCGGTCGACGGCGGGCGCCACGCCGGCGCCGCCCGCGCCGCGGATGGCCGAGAGCGGGTTGTACTGGTTGGTTTCCAGCCGGCCGCCGAACTGGAACTTCACGCGCTCGAGCTCGAGCTCTTCAAGGCCGAAGACTGCGAATCCGTTCTGGTCGACGTTGGGAGACAAAGCTTCTTCGCCAGTGACCTTGTAGTTGCGGCGGACGCCCCAGAATCCGAACTGGCCGCCGAGGATGCCACGTTTGGCTTGCTGGAAGACGCCGCGGTAGATGAACTGTCCCTGGTCGAAGCGAGTGCCGACGGCGCTGGAACCGCCTTCGAAAAACTCGACTTCCTTGTGCGTCCAGTCGGTGTAGTTGAGCTTGAGGTCGAAGCTGGCGAAAGCCTTGCTCAAGTCGTCGACGCTGTATTCGAAGCGGTAGTTCTGGCGTGAGCTCTGGAGAGCAACGCGGTCGAGCTCGGCTTCTTCGCCGGCATGGTCGTCGGCTCCTTCAGACGCCTCGTCGGAATGGGCTTCGAGCTGCTGCGCGAAGGGGACGCCATAGTTGCCGTCGTCTGATTGCAGATCGAAGCTGAAATGGTGCTTGTCGCCGAACCAGCCAAAGCCGGCGCCTCCGTTGGCGAGGCGCGTGCGCGAGTTGAAAATGGTTCCGACCGGCGAGGAGTAGTCGCCGGTGCGCACGGCGCTGCCCTGGCCCCAGAGCATCCACTTTTGAAGCCGTATTCGAACCCAGCGCTGCCGCCGCCGAGGCCGTTGTTGGATCCGCCTGAACCTTGCGCGAAGCCGCGTAGGCCTTGGTGCGCGTGCTGATGCAAGGCATGGTGGCGGCTGATGGCGTTGACGGTTCCGCCCATGGCGTTACCGGAGTAGAGCAGCGTGCCGGGGCCTTTGACGACCTCGAGGCGCTCGAGCTGTGCTGGGTTGATCAGCTCGCCATGGTCACCCGACTGCGACGAGAGCGAGCCGGTGCGAATGCCGTCCTGCATCACGAGCACGCGGTCGCCGTCAAAGCCGCGAATGATAGGCCGCGACGAGCCCGGGCCGAAGCTGCGCTTCGCGATGCCCGTGCCGACCTTCTGGTCGAGCGCTTCGCCGATCGAGGAACTGGGGGACTGCGCCAAATCGTAAGCGTCGTAACTGTTCGCGCTCTGGAAGGACTCGAATGTCGTCTGCGGCTTGTCGCCGGCGGTGACCGTGACCTCGTAATGCTGCTCGTGTATGGCGAGGGTGAAGTTGAGCGTCACTTCCGCGCCAGCTGTGAGCGTGACCTTCTGCGAGGCCTCGGTGAACAGACTGTCGAGGTGCGACAGGACGGTATAAGTCCCTGGGGGGATGCCGTCGAGCTCGTAATGGCCCTCGTCGTCGGTAAAGGTCGATTTGCCGAGCTCGGTGATCATCACGCTGGCTCCGTGCAGCGGTTCGTTGCTTTCGCGCATGGTGACCGTTCCGCTGAGGCGCGCGGTGGACTGCGCCGCCAGGCTTGCGGAGACAAGAAGGGCGAGGACTGCAATGCGTGTTCTCAAGGCTGACCTTTGCCTTTGAGCGTATCGGGGCCGAGCATGGGCGGAGAAGCACGGATCGATGGACGGGCGGCGGAATCCAGTGAACGGGCTGAAATTTCGGATGAGCGGACGCGCCGTCAGGAAAGAATGTCGCGGATGGCCGAAGCTTGGCGCTTGCTGACGGTGAGTTGCGCGCCGTTGGTAAGCGTCAACAGCCAGCGTTGGCTGCTGATGCTGGTCACCTTACGAATCTTTTCCGTGTTGACCAAAGCGCCGCGGTGGACGCGCCGAAAGGAGGAGGCTGCGAGCTTGTCTTCGAGAACCTTGAGCGTATCGGCGGCGAGGTAGCGCTCGTTCGCGGTGAGCACCCAGACGAGCTCACCGTCCGCCTGGAAAGCGAAGACCTCATCGAGGTCGAGCAGGTAGTAGTCGTGACCCTTGCGGGCGACGATTTTGGACGGGGCGGCCCGCTCGGCGTTGAGCGTGTCGGCGACACGGCGCGCGCTCGCGGGCCTGGAGCGTGCGCGATCGAGCGCCTGGCGCAAGCGCTCGGCGTGGATGGGCTTGAGCAGATAGTCGGCGGCGCCGACTTCGAACGCGCGCAGGGCATGCTCGCTGAAGGCGGTGACGAAGACGATGGCGGGCAGTGGGCCGCGCAGCCGGCGGACGACCTCGAAGCCATCGAGCACGGGCATTTGGACGTCAAGCAAAATGAGGTCGGGCTCGATCTTGGGGATTTGTTCGAGCGCGTCTTGGCCGTTCTCGGCTTCGCCCACGACGAGCACGTCGGGAATCTCGTCGAGCTCTTCGCGCAGCACCTTTCGCGCCAGCGGTTCGTCGTCGACAATGAGCGTGCGCAACGGCATGGGCCTCTCTTGGGCGTACCATAACAGAGCACAAGTGCGCTGCGGCCGGGATGGACGATCGGGCTAGTCTACACCTTTCGCTGCTGGTGAACG
>JAWKHJ010000018.1:0-134358 GCA_041394905.1 Bryobacterales bacterium
CCAAGTGAGCCCGACCGCGCCAGAGAACGCCAAGGCTCTGCAGACGAAGCGAGTTGATGCGGGCGGCGATCCGGTGGAACAAGCAGCGCCTTGCCAGATAGACGTAAGCTGCGCGCCGGAATGGGCACAGACCGCGCGCGGAGTCGGAATGATTCTGTTTGAGACGGGCGAAGGCACCGCGGTGTGCTCCGGCAGTATGCTCAACACCCGCGCGAACACGTTCGACCCGTACTTCCTAACGGCGGCGCACTGTTTGAAGACCGAAGCGGTGGCGCGCACGATTCTCTCGTTTTGGCGGTTCCAGTCGCAGACCTGCAATGGACCGGCGCCGGATCTCAACAGCGTTCCGCGCACGACTCAAGGAGCGCACGTGCTCTCGACGCTGGGCGACTTCGGCGATCCGAAGGGCGACATGACCTTCTTGCAAGTACTGGGCGAACTGCCCGACGGCATCTTCTTTGAGGGTTGGGATCCAACGCACCAGAGTTTTGGCACACGCGTGACCGGAATTCACCACCCGCGTGGGACCTACAAGCGCATCTCGAGCGGCACCATCGTGCCGGACACCTACTTCGACACGAATCCGCAGACCTACGCGCTGGTTGCGGAGACGCAAGGGCGCACCGAGAGCGGTTCGTCGGGCTCGGCGCTATTTTCGCAGCCGGGTGTCGTGGTAGGCGCGCTGAGCTTCGGGCTCAAGACAGACGATGTCTGCGCGCTGAATCCGTCGCCAGCCGGATATACGCAGTTTTCGGTGATCTATCCGCAAATTCAAAGCTACTTGGAGTCGAGCCAGGGGCCGCCACCGGTGGAAGCAGCGACGACGTTGCAGTCGGGCCAAGCGGAGCGCTACCAACTGGGGCCCGTGACGTCTTCGACGCTATTTACCGGCGCCGACGAGTTCCTATTAGACATTCCCGACGGCGCGGCGCGCGTAACTTTGACGATGACCGCCGACAACGCGAGCGTCGACGCAGACTTGTTTGCACGCTATGACCAGCCCGTTTCAGTAAACAACGGCGACGTTGTCGCGGACTTCTCGTCGACGAGCATGAGCGGCAACGAGCAGATCGTGATTGATTCGACGACCACCCCGGGCATTCGCTCTGGAAGCCTGTACGTGGCGATGGCGCTTTTCACGACCAATCAGGTCTCAAGTGGATCGCTGATGGCGACGATCGAGATGGCGCCGCCGCCACAGGCGCCGGTAGACGTGACGCTGACTCCGGGGCAACCTTTCACGTACGACCTGCCGGCGGTAAGCAACCCGACTCTGTTCGAAGGATCGAGCGCATTCCGCATCGACGTGCCGCAGGGCGCGACGCAACTCGACGTACAGATCAACACGACCACGTCGGGCGCGGACGTCGACCTGCATGTCCGGCGCGGAACGCCTCCGGTGGTGCAGAACGGCGAGATCGTCTCCGATTTCGAGTCGACGAGCTTGAGCGGCAACGAGCTGGTGACGGTGACGACGGACACCGGCCTGACGCCGGGAACCTACTACGCGGCGCTCTCGCTCTGGACCGAGAACACGCGCGTACAGGGCCAGATCCGGGCCGACATCCTCACCACGAATGGCGCGGGCTCGGGCGCACAACTGCTCAGCTCGGGCGAGCAAGGCCGGTTCGACTTCGCATCCGTTGATTCGCCAAGCTTCTTTAGCGACAAGATCTTCGCGGTGGACGTACCGGCGGGAGCCTCGCGTCTGGTGGTGGATCTGACAACCGAGACGCCGAACGCGGATTTGGACCTGTTTGTCCGATTGGGGCAGCCGCCGGCGGTGGAAGACAGCCAAGTGGTCGCGAACTACTCCGCCGAAGGTTTGACCGGGAACGAGCAGATCGTGATCGACGCCTCATCGACGCCTCCGCTGCAGCCAGGCCGCTACTACTTCGGGCTGGTGGTCTACACCACGGGCATCGCCACGACGGGCCGCGTGACGGCGACGGTTGGCGGATCGACGGTCCAACTGGGCGCGGTGACGAACGCGGCGAGCTTCGAAGCGGGCGTGGTTTCACCGGGACAGATCGTGAGCCTATTCGGCTCGGGCATGGGGCCCGCGCAGGGCGTGCAGCCGGGCCTGGACGCGAGCGGACGCGTGCCGACTTATGCCGGCGGGGTGGTCGTGCTGTTCGGCGGCGTGCCGGGGCCGCTGTTCTTCGTGCGCGGCGACCAGATCAACGCACAGGTCCCTTACGACGTCGCCGGGCGCGGCACGATCGACGTGGTGGTAGTCTACAACGGCGTCACGACGAACGTGATGCAGGTGCAGGTGCGCGACGCCTCGCCGGGGTTCTTCGAGATTGCGGATGGCTCGAACCGGGCAATCGCGGTGAACTCGAACGGAACGCTCAACTCGCCGTCGAACCCGGCGACGCGCGGCGATTACGTGATCTTCTACGCCACCGGCGGCGGCCTGACGACAGGCGCAAACGACGAAGGTCTACCAGCGCCGAGCAATCCGTTGGCGACGCTCGACTTGCCGACCACGGTGCGCTTTGGCGGAGTGGCGGCGACGCCGTTCTTCTCCGGGCTTGCACCGGGCTTTGCCGGGCTGGTGCAGGTGAACGTGTTCATCCCGACGAACGCGCCGACGGGCGCGGCGGTGCCGCTCGAGCTGCTCGTTGGCGGCTTTAGCGGGAGTAAGCGACCGACGATTGCGATCCAGTAGAGGAGTGTAGCTTGTCCGGATTGAGCACGTTGTAGAGGGCCGTGATGCGGCCGTCGCGCCAAGCGAGCGCCGTGACGCTGTTCATGGCGCCGTCGAGCAGTGCGATCAAGCCCGGCTCGCCGTTGACCACGCTCGGGCGGCGGTCGAAGCGATCGCCGTACTTTCGGCGCAAGCCCAGGTAGAAGCGCACGATGCGCTCGGCGCCAAACACGGGGTTGACGACAGCGAGCGCCTTGCCGCCGCCATCGCCGTAGAGCACGGCGTCGGGCGCCAGCAACTGCATCAGCGCATGCTCATCGCCGGCATCGAGTGCGGCCAGGAACTGCTCGGCCAGATCTGGGGGGGCGGGCGTCGCGGGCGCTTGGGCGGCGATGCGTTGGCGGGCGCGCGTCATTGCTTGGCGGCAGGCGGCGGCGGACTTCCCCACAATCTCGGCGATCTCCGCGTAAGAGCGCTCGAAGACCTCGCGCAGCACAAACACCGCGCGCTCCTCCGGCCCAAGCGTTTCGAGCAGGTGCAGCAGGGCAATCGACAAGCGCGAGCGCGTGATCTGGCGCTGCTCCTGCAATGGCGCGTCGAAGACCGGCTCAGGCAGCCATTCGCCCGGATAGACCTCGCGTCGCCGTCTGGCGGAGCGCAAGAGGTCGAGCGCGAGACGGCTGACGACGGTCGTAAGCCAAGCCGCTGGTTGCCGCAAGGCGGCGACATCCGCCGACTCGAAGCGCAAGTACGCGTCCTGCACCACGTCCTGGGCCTCTGCGAGGCTGCCAAGCAAACCATAGGCTATCGAGAGTAGCCGCGAGCGTTCCCGTTCGAAGATCTCGTGAGCTGGAAGCAAAACTCACGCTAGCAAAGCGCAACGGCGTTGCGGCCCCGGTCACAAAACAGCGCGCCGTCTCGTCAGGCCAATGGAGGTCCAAAAATTGCAACCGAGAATGGAATATCAGAACGCAGGCTTCGCCGGCGGGGCGATGAAGGCCATGATGGGGCTCGAATCCTATGTGCGCCGGTCGGGCCTGGAGCACTCGCTGCTCGAGTTGGTGAAGACGCGGGTTTCGCAGATCAATGGCTGCGCCTACTGCATCGACATGCACACCAAGGACGCTCGCGCCGAAGGCGAGACGGAACAGCGGCTCTACGCACTGAGCGCCTGGCGGGAGACGCCGTTCTTCAGCGAACGCGAGCGGGTCGCGCTCGAGTGGGCGGAAGAGCTGACGCTGATTGCGGACAACGACGTTTGCGATGCCTTGTACACGCGCGTGCGGGAGCAGTTCAGCGAGGAGGAACTGCTGAAGCTGACGATGGCGGTGATTGCGATCAACGGGTGGAACCGGCTGGCAATTCCGTTCCGCAGCGTGCCGGGAAGCTATACCCGAGCGGAGTGACGCAATGAAGAAGAGCGCGCGTGTACGAGCACGCGCGCTTCCCTTTACAGGTTTTCCAAACGCTGGTCGGTGTCGCCGAAGCGCTCGAGCTCGACGCCCATGCGGTCCATCAGCGAAAGGTAGAGACTGCAGGCGCGGCGACCGTCGGGCTTGTTCTCGGAGTAGTCGAGCACGCGGCCGGTCTCGATCGTGCCGCCGCCCTTGCCGGCGAGCAGGATGGGCATCTGGTCGGCCCCGTGGGTATCGCCGTCGAACAAGTTCGACATGCCGATGAGCATCGAGTTGTCGAGCAAGGTCGTGCCTTCGCCTTCGTCGATGTTCTTCATGCGCTCGACGAGATAGGCGTATTGGCGGATGTGGTACTGGTTGGTGCGCAGGTACATCGCCTCGAGCTTGGGCGCATGGCCGTTGTGCGTGAGGTCGAGGTGCAGAGGCGCCTTCGACGCCCGGGATAAAGCCGAAGTTCATCTGAGACAAGTCGTTGTTGAGCATCAGCGTGGCGATGCGCGTCTTGTCCATCTGGAAGGCCAGCACGACGAGGTCGAGCATGAGCTTCATGTGGGTGGGAATGTCCTGCGGCAGGTCGGTCGCGGGACGCTCCATGTTGGGCTTCTCGAGAGTGGGGCCAGCCTTCGAGGCGCTCTTCCTTGGAGGCGCGCTCAATGCGCTTCTCGATGTCACGCACCGATTCGAGGTATTCGTCGATCTTGCGGCCATCGTTGCGGCTGACCTTGCCGGAGAGACCGTGAGCCTGCTCGAGGACAGCGTCGAGGATGCTGCGGTCGAGTTGGCGGCCCTTGCCGTCGCCAACGAGTTGGTCGAAGGCGCGCGCGGGATAGATCTCCTTGGTCGCCGGCTTGGTGGCCGTGGCCCACGAGATGCACGAGCCGTAAATCATCGAGACGCCGTCTTCCAGGCGTAGCTCGTTGGGCTCGATGCCAAGAACGAGGCTCGGGACCCGCGTGCGGTCGCCGATACGCTTGGCCATCACCTGATCCATCGTCTCGCCGCAACGAATGTCCGCCGGGTCGAGGCTGACGGTCGCGCCGGAGAGCATGTTCGGCATGCGTCCCAGGTGGGGGCTCGACGAGAGCACGGCCTGCTCGTTGAACAAGCCCTTGATGAAGCACATGTCCGTCTTGAGCTTCTCCATCGGCGTCAAGCCCGGACCGATCTCCATCGCGGCGCCCTGCCCCTTGGCCCACCAGTGCTCCGGCTCTACGCCGTTGGAGAAGTAGACGAGGCCGAATCGCACCGGCGGTTTGTTCGGATCGACCTGCGACCCGGCCGTGGCGGCGGCTTGGAGCGGGAAGGACTCGAGCCAGGGGAGGGCGAGCGCCACGCCCGCTCCGCGCAGGAAGTTGCGGCGGGAGGGCTGCTGGTTTACGTGTTTGTCTCTCATGTCGAACTTCGTCCTTGGATTGTCTGCGCTCACTCTTCTGCCGCGCCGCCGACGCCGGTTTGCTGCGCCTCGGGCTGGCTGTCTTCGAGTCCCCTGCGATAACGGAACTGTTTGCTGCTGACGATCTTGGCGACCAAGTCGGCGAACTTGGCGTCGCCGCCCGCGGCTACGATATCGTCCAGCAGCGGCTTGTCGGAGGCGATCATCGTACGCCCCAGAGCGAAGCCGAGAAGCTTTTTGGAAAACGTATCGAGGACCTGCTTGTCTTGGGTCTCGAGGTAGTCGATCAGGCCTTCCATGCCGGCGATCTGCTCGCCGTCGTCAAGCGTGGAATGGTCGTCGATCTCCTGTCCTTCGGAGTAGGTCTGGCGCCAGCGGCCGATCGAATCGTAGTGCTCGAGCGGGAAGCCCAGCGGGTCGATCCGAAGGTGGCAGCTCGCGCAAGTGGGATTCTTACGATGTTCCTCGAGTTGCTGCCGCACGGTCTGTCCGCCGAAAGCTTTGTCGTCGGCCGGCAAAAGCTTCACGTTCGGCGGAGGCGGCGGAGTAGGCCGTCCGACGACTCGCCGTAGCACCAATCGCCGCGCTTGACGGGGCTGGTGCGCAGCGGCGCGGAGGTGGCGGTGAGCACCGCCCCAAGCCGCAGCATGCCGCCGCGATGCTCAGCCCTCCACCCGCTCCACTGCACCCGCCGAGACCTTCTCGGGGTCGAGACCGTAGTGCGTGGCGAGCGCCTTGTTGAGGAACGTGTAATCGGCCGAGAGCATCTCGAGGATGGGCCGGTCGTTCTGAATGATGTACTGGAAGAACGAGACCGCCTCGTCGTACATCGCATTCTTGACGTCGTTGGTGAACTCAGGGAAGCGTTTGGCGTCCACGCCGCGGTGCTCGTCAAAACGGTAGAAACCCAGCCACTGGCCAAAGAATTCCGTGGCGATGCGGCGTGCCTTGGGATCGGCGAGCATCCGCCGAACCTGCCTGCTCAAGCCGTCCCCGTCGGTCAGCTCGCCCGCGGCGGCGGCGCGGCGCAGCTCGGCGTCGGGCACTGACGACCACAGGAAGAAGCTCAACCGGCTTGCGAGCTCCCAATTGTCGAGCGGCGCCATGCCGCTGACTTCGGTCGGCTGTTCGAGGCGATAGAGGAAATCCGGCGCCACGAGGATACGCGCGATCAATGTGCGCATGGCGCGGCGGTGGTCGAGCTCGAAGTTGTCGCGAGAGCGGGCGTAGAAGGCGCGAAGCTCTTGCTTCTCCGTCTCCTTGAGCGGGCGCCGCCAGGCGCGTGCGGCAAACTCGAGGGCTTGCTCGATGTGCCCGGGCTCGGCCGCCTTTTGCACTGCCTGGACCTCGTTGTACTCCTGCTTGAGCCACTCGACGTACTGGCGAGGCTCAGCGGGCATTGCGGCGATGTCTGCGTCGGTCAGCTCGGCGATGCCCTTACCGTCGAGCTTCAAGCTGTACTTGTCTTCGAGGAAGTCGAGCCAAGCGTCGTGGAACTCGAACGAGGCCTTGAGGTCGTACCATGCGTTGTCGAGCCGCTCGCGCGTCTCGTCGTCAATCATGTTGGCGACGAAGAACTTGTCGTCGCGGTAGTACTTCACACGCTGGTGGAAGCGGTTGCGCTCAGGCTGATCGTAGGTGTTGTTCCAGGGGGCCGGGATGGGGTCGCGATCTGACGGAGTGGGCTCGCCGTGCGTGGTCTGGGGGAAACGCGCGGCGTAAGCCAACACGTCCTTTTTCCACTCGCGGAAGGCGGGCGTCGAGTCATCGCCGAGCAGCGCCCAGGCTGGACGGCCGCTGCCCTCGGCGTTTTCCGAGACGAGCACACGTGTGATCGAGTCGCCGGCGTGCGCCATGTCGAGCTCGACCTCGAGGCCCATCGAAAACACGCGGGAATCTTCCGGGATGTTCACCGCGAAGCCGAGCTCGAGCGGACCTTCGGTGACGAATTCGTTCGGGGCGAGGATCTCGCCGTTGAGCCCGCGTCCGAAGGCGAGCTTGTCGCGCGTGGCCTCATCGAGCATTTCCGCGAGCGGCGTACCTTCTGCGTCGCGGCTGACGCGAACGTCGCCGGCCTTCCACTTGAGCACCGGTTTCGCCGTAGAGCTGGGGTCGACGGGCGAAACGGAAATGTGGACGGTCGCCTTGCCGCGGTCCCGGATGCGTTGGACGACGCGCAACTCTTCCTTTTTCTTGACCTCGAGAGCGGCGTCCGTGATGACCAGAGCGCGCTCGTCGCCCGCGCCTCCGGCAGCGAGCTCGCCTGCGCCGAAAAGCCAACGCGGCCAGTTGATGACGAACTCCTGAATCTCAGTGCAAGCGGCGCGGACGTCCCTTTCCGGCGCACCGGGCGCGGGCAACGCGGCAAACTTCGCTAGGACCTCGGTGGTCGGGTAGGTCGCGTCGGATGTCTGCAAAACCTTCCAAACGTGGTCGACGAAGCGAGGGTTGAGGTCTTCCTTGGCGGCGAGCGACGCCAGAGTGACGTCCCCGAGCTTCAGCTCGTCTCGATGGCGATACTGCCAAGCCGCGTAGAAGGCTCTCGCGTACTGCTCGAGGCCGAACGCGCGTCCGCCCTCCGCCGCGACGGCGCGAAAGCCGTGCTTGCGGTAGATGTCGTGGATGCGATGGATGGCCGAGAGCTCGAAACCGCTCATGCCGGGATCGTCGCCGAACTGCAGCGGGCCTGCGCCGATCACGGCGTGGTCGGCTACCGTCTTGGCCGCTTCGAGATAGCGTTGCAGGCTGCCGTCCTGCATGAACTGCACGTCGCCGAAGTTGGTGAAGCCCTCGCCTCCGACCGAGTCCGGAACGAAGCCGGGGCCGAGGTCGATGTCGGCGCCGGTGAGGTCATGGATGACGTAAGCGTACTCGCCGCCGGTGAGCCGACGGACCGTCACGCGGCCGGGATCGCCGTCGTGTTTCTGGGCGTAAGCGTCGAGCTCGCCGCGCACCCAGGCCGCAGCGTGTCCTCGCTCGGCCGCGCTCGGCTGCGGCATGCCCTTGGGCGGCATGCGGTCGCGCTCGAGCACGTCAATCACCTTCTCCCACTGCCGAAAGCTCGACCCTACGGACTCTTCCGCTGCCAGCTTGGTGAGGCTCACGCCGGCCTGCGGACCGGAATCGCCATGGCAGGCGTAGCAGTATTGCTGGAAGGTGGCGGAGACGTTGTCAGGGGCGGGGGCGAGCCGAGGCAACGGAGGCCGCTACGGCGAGGACAAACGCGAGAGGCCGCAAAGAGAGAGACCTCCGCCGCCGGACGGCTGGGACCGGCGGTTCGACTGGCAGTTCGGGCATATCGATAACGGGGATTATTTTAAGTGGCGAGACCCTCCCGAGTCTAGCGCACACTTAATTTAGGCGGACCGCCCCGCGTTAAGGCTGACGGTGTTGCAGCGGAGGCGGTTACGCGCCCTGCCGAAGCGTCCCGAATCGCCGTCCGGCAGCACGCCACCGAGGTATTGCGCCGTCCAACCGTTGATCGCG
This sequence comes from Bryobacterales bacterium, assembly GCA_041394905.1. Classification (GTDB taxonomy): domain Bacteria; phylum Acidobacteriota; class Terriglobia; order Bryobacterales; family UBA6623; genus RI-231. The sequence goes on from JAWKHJ010000018.1 coordinate 8,948, forward strand.
CGGCGCATCACCTTGAGCGCGATATCATCGCCCGGTTTGAGCCCTTCGCGAATCGTGCGCAGCTCTGAGACCTTCGCCACGGGGCGGCGATTGACCGAGACGATGATATCGCCCTCGACCAAACCGAGATCCTCGGCGAACGAGCCCAGCTCGACTTCGGTGACGACGATGCCGTCGTCGCCGTCGTACTAGCTCGGCGCGTTGTTCCTTCGTGAGGTTCTGAACGGCGATGCCAAGATCGACCTTGGCGTCTTCCGCCGGCGCTGACGGACCGGCGTTGGAGATGCCCAACTGCTCAGCGAAGAGCTCTGCACGGTCGGCGATCGTGACGTCGAGTTTGATTTTCTTGCCGTCACGCACCAACTCGACGGGAACAGTCTCGCCCACCGGCGTCGCCGCGACAACCTGAATCAAAGCGTCGCCGTCGGCGATCTTCTTGCCGGCGATCGAGACAATCACATCTTCGCTCTCGAGCCCGGCCGCCTCCGCAGGGCCGCCTTCGACGACTCGGCTGACGAGAACGCCGCCCTCCGGCCCCCGAAGGAACGCAGGGTGGCTTCGTCGATCTCAGCCTGGAACTCGATTCCGATCGAACCGCGCGCAACACGGCCGTTTTTTGATGATCTGGTTGTAAACGTTCGCGGCAATGTTGGAGGGCAACGCGAATCCCAATCCCTCGTAAGCGCCGGAACGCGAAACGATGGCGGTGTTGATGCCGATGACTTCGCCGCGAATGTTGAGTAGCGGGCCGCCGGAGTTGCCCGGGTTGATGGCGGCGTCGGTCTGGAAGAACTTCTGGAAGGGGCGGCTGAAGCGGCTCGTCGAGCTCTGCACTTCGCGGCTCTTGGCGCTGATGATGCCGACGGTCACCGATTCGCGGAAGCCGAACGGCGAGCCCATCGCGATGGCCCAATCGCCCACGTTGACGGCTTCAGGTGCCGAGGCTCGCGACGGCGAGCTTGCGGCCTTTCGGCTCCACGCGCACCACGGCGAGGTCCGTCTCGTCGTCAAAGCCGATGAGCTTCGCGTCAAGGCCTTCATCCTCGCCATCGAAGCGAATCTGGATGCGGTCGGCATCTTCGACAACGTGTTTGTTGGTGAGGATGTAGCCCGCCGGGTCAACAATCACGCCAGAGCCTTCGCCGGGACGGCGCGGATTGCGGGGCATGCGAAAGCCCTCGGGGGCGTTGGGCATCCCAAAGAAGCGACGGAAGAGATCTTCCATGTCTTGCCCACGGCCGCCACCGCCGCCTTCTTCTTCCTCTTCGCTGGCGCTGGTGCGGCGCTGGTAGGCCTCGACATGGATATTGACGACCGAACCGCGGATCTGTTCAACAATTTTTGAGAATTGATTCTCAACCGGCCTCGGGTCAGGAACCACAAGCGGCGTCGCGTCCGGCGCGACTACTTTGTTCGCATCCGCCGCGCCGACTCCATCGGTCACTATCGTGCCGATCAGAATGCCAATCACGAGCGTCAGAACGATCAGGGCCGAAGCGAGGAGCTTGGCCCCGCCCAGTCGGGCGAGCAAAGGCCGATTCGAATGCGGGTTGGTCGACATCAAAAACCTCAGCGGTAGACGGGGACGCAGCCCCCGACGTTGCCTCATTATATCTGCCCGACATTCGGCGCTAGCTCAACTGCAAGGCGGCCAGAGCGAGCACGATGCGGTGCAAACCAAGCGCGCGGCCTTCGGGATGGTACCACTCAGTGAGCATATGGGCGTCGCCGCCACGGCCTCCTGCACCAATGGCGGCGGCTGGAATGCCGGCGGCCAAGGGCACGTTGGCGTCGGTCGAAGCGCAGTCGAGCCGCGAGCGGATTCCCAGATGGGCGTCAACGGCGAGCAGGCATTCGGCGAGGCGGTTGCCGGAGGAGCGCGGGGCGGCGGGGCGGTTGCCGATTTCGCGGATACGGTAGCCGGAGAGGCGATCGACTGAGCGGCGGTTCTCGCGTTCGACGGCCAAGCGGACGGCTTCCTCCATCGATTGAACAACCTGATCCATGCCGGCGGCGCTGCGTAGGCGAATATCAACCTTGGCGCGGGCGGACGAGGCGATCGAGTTGATGCCGGAGCCGCCCTCCACCATGGCGACGGTGAGCGTTGCGCGGGGTGCTCGCGGCAGCTCGATGTCGGCCAGCAGGGCGACGGCGCGCGCCATGGCGTGGACGGGGTTAGCGCGCCCGTAGTCATTCCAACTGTGCCCGCCCTTGCCTTCGAGCACGATCTCGAAGCGGCGGCTGCCGAGGGCTTCCACGGTGATGTGCGCGGTGGAGGCGCCGTCGAGCACAAGGTAGTCTGCGATACGCGGGGCCCACTCCGATTGCCCAACCAGGTGCTTCATGCCGAGCAAGTTGCCCTCGCCTTCTTCGGCGACATTGGCCACCAGCAACAGATTGCGTCGCGGAGGATCGACCAGAGGTCCGTCGCGCAGCGCGCGCGCAATCGCGACGAGCGCAGCCAAGCCGGCAGCCGTTGTCCGTAACGCCCGGGCCTTTCAAGCTGCCGTCGGGCTCGACGTAAATGTCACCAGGACGGCGCGGACTGATGGTGGTGTCCATGTGCGCCGAAACGGCGATGAACGGCAGCGATTCGTCGTAGATGAGAGGGGCGATCAGGTTGCCGGCTTCGTCCACGTTCGAGACGACGCCGACATCGGCGAAAAGCTCTTGAAGAAACTCCGCGCGCTCCTGCTCGCGGAAGGTGAGGGCCGGGACGCGGCAGATTTCGACATGCCGCTCGTCGATCCATTTGCGCTCTTCGTCGGAACGGCCGAACAGCGCGCCGGACGCCTGGTTCGTCGGCCAGGCGGCGGATGCGAGGAAGCCATCCAGAGGCGGATGGGGCTTCGACGCTTAGGAGCCCGGCTTCGCGGCTGTCAGCCATGAGGTATCAGTCTATCAGAGGTTTTCCGGTCCAAATTGACGTTCGCGCCGCGCGGCTGATAGCGTTGAGAATTCCCCGGAGGTCAACCGAAATGGCAGAAGCACGTACCGTCAACATGAAAGGAAACGCAATGGCGCTGGAAGGCTCGGCGGTCACGCCCGGAGCCGCAGCGCCCGACTTTACACTCGTCGGCATCGACATGAAGCCGGTGAAACTCAGCGACACATCCGGCGTGCGCATCATCAGCGCCGTGCCGTCGCTCGACACGGCGGTTTGCGATACCGAGACGCGCCGCTTCAATGAGGAGGCGGCCAAGCTCGACGGCGTGACGATCTACACCGTGAGCCGGGATTTGCCGTTCGCGCAGAAGCGTTGGTGCGGCGCGGCGGGCATCGACAAGGTCATCACTCTGTCGGACTACCGTGACGGCGCTTTCGGGCGCGACTGGGGCGTGATGCTCGAGCCGTTGCAGATCCATTGCCGGGCAGTGTTCGTGGTGGATTCGGATGGCAAGGTGACCTACACACAGTACGTACCCGAAGTGACCGAAGAGCCGGACTACGAGGCCGCAATCGCCGCAGCGAAGGCGGCGAACTAGCAGCTAGGCTCGCTCGCGGGCCTGTTCTGCAAAAGCCGGCCGTCTCCCGGCCGGCTTTTGTGCGGCGCCGGCGAATCCGGACGGGCAGGATCATGACGCCCAACTCAAACTCGAAGCCCTGGCGTGGACGCGAGCTGTTCGAACGCGCCGGTTGGCAATGGTCGCTCGCGCAGGCCGATCTCGATGCGGTTCACGCGGGAGAGGGGCTGTCCGACGCGACAGCCGAGGCGCTTCGGGGCGAGCTCGAACATGGAACCGGCGCAGTGCTCCTCGAGCGGCTGCCGGTGGAGGGCTGGGACCAGGCGACGCGCGAGAAAGCCTTTTGGGCGTTGACGTCGAGTCTTGGGACGCCCGTCTCGCAGAGCGCCGAGGGGCAGCGACTGTTCCCGGTGCGGGACGCGGGCTATGCACCCAACGATCCGCGCTTTCGCGGACCGATGTCGAGCAAGCGATTGAGCTTCCACACCGACCGCTGCGACGTCATCGCGTTTCTGTGCATCCAGCCGGCAGCCGAGGGTGGCGAAACGTTCGTTGCCAACTCGATGGCTCTTTACGAAGAGCTCACGCAGCACGATCCCGAAACACTCGACGTATTACGCCGCCCATTCCCCTACTTGCGCCATACCGTCGATCAAGGCAACCAGCGGCCCTATTGCGAGTTGCCTGTATTCTCCGAGCGCGATGGACGCGTGGGCGCGCATTTCCTGCGCGTGCTCATCGATCGCGCCGACCGTTCCGATCAAGCGCCGAATTTGACCGACGAGCAGCGCAAAGCGCTCGACGCGCTCGAAGCGTTAGCGGAAAATTCCGCGATGCACGCATCGTTCAGCCTCAAGGCCGGGGATGTGCTGCTGCTCAACAACTGGACGACGTTCCACCGCCGAAGCGAATTCGTAGACGCCGAGGAGCCTGAGCGCAAACGTCACTTGCTGCGCGTGTGGCTTTCCATGCCGAACAGCCGGCCGATCGATCCGCGGTTTGCGGATCATTTTGGGGCGACTGAAGCCGGGGCATTGCGCGGCGGCATGCGACCGCTCGATCCGTAGATCAAAGCTATTCCAGCTCGCTGCTCCACGGGCCGCGGGCGAACATGCCCCCATCGACGAAGAGCGTGTGACCAGTGATGTAGTCGGCCTCGTCAAGCGAGAGGTAGCAGACCGCCGAGGCGACGTCTTCCGGCTTGCCGACGCGCCGCATGGGCGCCATCGGCCCCCAAGTGCCTGCGTAGTCCTCCAGCTCGAGCTTGGTGCGTTCCGTTTCGATGGCGCCCGGAGCGACGCAGTTGACGGTGATGCCGTAGGGTCCGAGCTCGATGGCTGCGACCTTGGTGAACTGCTCCACGCCGCCGCGGCTGGCCGTGTAGTCGACCAAGCGCGGGAAGCCGACTTTGTTCGACCCGGAACCGAGGTTGATCACGCGTCCGCCGCCGTGCTCCTTCATGTGGCGGCCGGCGCGTTGCGTACACAGAAAGACGCCTTTCAGGTTGGTGCGAATGACCCGGTCCCACTCCTGCTCTTCGAGATCGAGCAGGGGCTTCCACGTCTGGATGCCGGCGTTGTTGACGAGGATGTGCAATCGACCGAACGCATGGATGACCGTGCGGAACATCTCGTCGACGTCCTCGGCTGAACCGACATCGCCCATGACGACTACGGCTCGGCGGCCCAGCTCGGCGATCAGGCGTGCCGTCTCCTGCGCGCCCGATTCATCCTTGAAATCGTTGACGGCGACGTCGCACCCGCGGCGCGCAAGCTCGAGCGCGATGCCGCGGCCGATGCCTTTGGCTGAGCCGGTAACGAGCGCCGTTTTGCCTGCAAGGGGAAGAGACACGCGCGCCCCCCTAAACGTGGCCGAAGACCGGCTCTTCTTCACGACGCACCGGCGCACCGAGCGATAAGAGCTCGCGAACGCGCTCGATGATCGGGCGCTTGTCACGGTGCCGCAATGAGCGGCGATTACACAAAAGGCGCGCGGTCGAGTTGGGCAGCACCTTCTCGATGATCTTCAAGTTGTTCGCGCGCAGCGTCGAGCCCGTCTCGGTGTTGTCGATGATGGCGTCGCCGTCATCCGGCGGTTTGGACTCGGTCGCGCCGAAGGAATGGAAGATCGCCACGGGGGATGACGAGCGGCGCTCGACGTGCAACCGAGCGTAGGGCGTATAGAGGGACGGCTCGAGATCGGTATGGCGCCGGACCAGGTTTTCGGTCAGATTGAGGTACTCGGTCCAGATGCGCAGCGGGCGGGCGCCGGTGGTGTTCGAAAACTTCTGGAACAGGTCCGCCGCGGAGTCGACTTCCTCCCAGGCGTCCGGCACCGCGAGCACGATGTCGACGCGGCCAATCCCCAGGTCGAGCAAATCCTCGACGTTAGGCTGGCATTCGGTCTCCTGATACCAGTCGAGACCGGAGATGCCGATGTCGAAGAAGCCCGAGGAGAGCAGATAAGGGATCTCCTGCGGACGCATGATCTTGACTTCGACGCCGTCGATGCCCAGATCAGGCCGATAGCTGCGCGAGCCGTCGCCGTAGCCCACGGGATCGATCCCGCAGGACTCGAGGAAGGCCCGCATCTTCTTTTCGAGGCTGCCTTTGGGCAGCGCGAGTCGCACCGTGCTCATTGGAATCTCATCCTAGCGCCGCAAGCGCCGATTCGTCGCCCGCGTCGACGGTTTTGTCTGCATTGGCGCCATCGCCCGGCCCCACTCCGACGCGCATGCCCTGGTCGCGGAGTTTCTCCGCGACGGCCTGAGCGCGCACAGCCGAGGCGGCGTCACTGGTCTTCAGGTAGACCTGGAATGGCTTGGGGGCCGACCAGCCGCCGCCGGCTTCGAAGGCCGCCATGAGAGCGTCGAAACGGAAAGCGCAACCGACGGCTGGCAAAGCGTCCCCGCCGAACAGCGCCGTGAGGTTGTCATACCGGCCGCCGCCACCGAGCTTCTTGCCGCCAGCTTCGGCCGGTTGCAGGATTTCGAAGATGCAGCCCGTGTAGAACGTGAGCCCGCGGGCGATGCCGAGATGGACCTCGAAGTCCTTCACCCCATAGGCCTCGACGCGCCGGCAGACCTCGACGAGGTTTTCCAGCGCGCCCTGGGCCTGGGTGCCCTCGAGCAAAGCGCGAGCCTGCTCAAGCACGACGGCTAGCGACCCCTGGAGACGCGACAAGGCGATCAGCGTGTCCGAGGTCGCTTCGTCCAGGATGCCTTCTTTGGCCCAGTTGTCCCGCAGGGCGGCTTCGGTCTCGGCCGGCATGCGCGCGACGATCTCCTCACGCGTAACCTCGGGCTTGTCCTTGACTGCGTGCGGACCTTCGTAGCCGGAGCGCTCCTGCATGAGGGCGATCTGGCCGCGGTCGATTTTGAGCTCCTCGAAGGCGACGCGGTCGTCGGTCTTCTCGAGCGTCGTGCAGAGCTCGCGAATTCCGGCGAGCATGTCGAGGTGGCCGATGACGGCGGCGCGGTCCTCGGGGTCGATCTTCTCGGGCAGCACGTCGCGGAAGATACCGAGCGTCCCGATGCGCAGGGTGAAGTCCGCGACGCCGATCAAGCGCAGGAAGCGGCATGCCAGCGCGATCACTTCCGCATCGGCCTCGGGACCGCTCTCGCCGATCAGTTCGACGCCGGCTTGCGTGAACTCGCGGTAGCGTCCCGAGCCGGGCCGCGTGTAGCGGAAGCAGGAACCGGTGTAATACAGCCGTAGCGGCGTCGGGACATCTTCGAATGCCCCGGAAGCGATCAGGCGGCAGACCGGCGCGGTGAGCTCGGGCCTAAGCGCAAACTCCTCGTGATCGCAATGAAAGGTGAGCATCGAGCTCTTGATCTCCGAGCCGGAACGGGCGGAGAACAGCTCGACCTTCTCGAACGAGGGCGTCTCAACGGGCTGGAAGCCGTAGGACTCAGCGGCGTGGGCGAACTTCGAAAGCACGTGCCGGCGGGCGGCCGCCTCTTCGGGGAGGTAGTCCCGCGTGGCGCGCGGCGGAGGAATTTCAGGCATGGGAATGGGCCGGGTAGCGCGTCGTGACAGACGCGAGGAACGGGGAACTCCCGTTATATCAGCCAGACGGGAGGCGCCGCAATCGACGGGGTGCGCTCGGCGACCCGGAATGCCGCAGTCCCTTCCTCGTCCGGAGGTCTGGCCCGGTGACTCGCCAATTCCTGCAATTGGAGTCGGCGCCCCAGGGCGTGTCCGAATCGTTCCTTTCGGGAAGGCCGCGCCGCGGTCTATACTGAAGGCTTACATCCAAATTCGGCGGAGCGGCTGCCGCTCCCTGCCGTCACCCCTTTCCGCTGCACTAGGATTTCCCCATGTCTACCGTCGAAGCGGCCCCTGTAGGCAAAGCTCTTCTCGACCCAAATCAGCCTGTCGTCAACGACTTCTCGATCCAGGTGGCTACCGTCAATGGGTCGGGCAGCCAGTCGGCGAACCTGGTGCTGTTGCGGGCGCTGTTCCAGATGGGCATTCCCGTCTCGGGAAAGAATCTGTTTCCGTCGAACATCGCCGGCCTGCCGACCTGGTACACGATTCGCACGAGCAAGTACGGGCACATCGGGCGCAAGAAAGAGATCGACTTCCTGGTGGCGATGAACCCGGACACCGCGCGAGAGGACGTGATGAGCCTCGAGCCGGGCGCTGCCGTGGTCTATGACGCGCCGCTCAACTTGAGCGAGCTACGTTCGGACGTACACTTCTACCCGGCGCCGTTCGACGAGCTGGTGCAGCCGGTGGTCCCGAACCCGAAGCTGCGCAAGCTGGTCAAGAACATCATCTACGACGGAGTGTTGGCCTTCCTTCTCGACATCGAGATGGAGGAGATCAAGCACGCGCTCGACAAGCAGTTCTCGACCAAGCCAAAGGCCGCCGCGCTGAACTGGAACGCGGTGCAGGTAGGCTACGACTGGGCCAAAGCGAACCTCACCAAGAAAGATCCGTTCCGCGTCGAGCGGATGCAGGAGAACGACGGCAAGATCATCATTGAAGGTAACGCCGCCGCGGCCCTGGGCTGCGTGTTTGCGGGTGTGACCGTGGTGACTTGGTACCCGATCACGCCGTCCTCTTCACTCGCGGAAACGCTGGCCGACTATGCTCACCGCTTCCGCCGCGACCCGGACACGGGCAAGGCGACTTACGCGATCGTGCAGGCCGAGGACGAGTTGGCCTCGATCGGTATGGCGATCGGCGCTGGCTGGGCCGGCGCGCGGTCGATGACGACAACCGCCGGACCGGGCATCTCGCTCATGAGCGAGTTTGTGGGACTGGGCTACTTCGCCGAGATCCCCGTTGTCCTCTTCGACGTGCAGCGCATGGGTCCGTCGACCGGACTGCCGACGCGTACCTCTCAGGGCGACCTCCTTTCGGCCGCTACGCTCTCGCACGGCGACACACGCCACCCGCTGCTGTTGCCCGCAACGCCGCACGAATGCTTCCAGATGGCGGGCGAGGCCTTTGACTTGGCTGAACAGCTCCAGACGCCGGTCTTTGTCATGCTCGATCTCGATTTGGGCATGAACTATTGGATGTCGGAGAAGTTTGAATACCCGACCGAGCCGCTCGACCGCGGCAAGGTGCTCTCGGCGGAAGACCTGGAGCGCTTGGGCGGCTTCAAGCGCTATGCCGATGTGGACGGCGACGGCGTGCCTTACCGTACGCTGCCCGGCACCAAAAGCCCCCACGCCGCCTACTTCACTCGCGGGACCGGTCACAACGACAGCGCCAAGTACAGCGAGCGCGAGGACGACTGGCGTAACAACATGGACCGGCTCGTGCGAAAGTTCGAGACCGCTCGCTCGCTCGTGCCCGCGCCCGAGGTCAACATGACCGAAGGCGCCAAGATCGGTTTCATCGCCTGCGGCACCTCCGATAATGCCGTCGAAGAGGCGCAAGGGCAACTCGAACGTGAGTACAAGGTCAAGACTTCGTATCTGCGCGTGAAGGCTTATCCGTTCAACCAGCAGCTCGTGGACTTCGTGAACGCGCATGAGCGTGTCTACGTGGTCGATCAGAACCGCGATGGCCAGTTGCTGCAGCTCATCCGGTTGGATCAGCCACAGTTGCCCACCGAGAAGCTGCGCTCGATCCGCTATTACGGCGGCATGCCGCTCGACGCGCGCACCGTCACCGATCTTCTGGTCCAGCAGGAGGGCCTGTAAACCATGGCCACCGCACGTCCCGTCAAGCTCAATTCGCTCGAGTTGCCTGTTCTCGACTACCGCGGCGCCAAGACGACGCTGTGCGCCGGTTGCGGCCACAACTCGATCTCCGAGCGCGTGATTGAATCGTTCTGGGAGATGGGCGTCGACCAGACGCAGGTGATCAAGATGAGCGGCATCGGCTGCTCGTCGAAGTCGCCGGCCTACTTCCTGAACATGTCGCACGGGTTCAACTCCGTGCATGGCCGCATGCCGTCGGTGACGACGGGCGCACTGTTGGCCAACCATTCGCTGACGGCGATGGGCGTGACCGGCGACGGCGACACGGCTTCGATCGGCATCGGCCATTTCATTCACTTGATGCGCCGGAACATCCCGATGGTCTACATCGTGGAAGACAACGGCTGCTACGGCCTGACCAAGGGACAGTTCTCAGCCACTGCGGACATCGGCTCGACGCTCAAGAGCGGCATCATCAACCAGCAGCAGCCGATCGACGTTTGCTCCCTAGCGATCCAGCTCGGGGCGACCTACGTCGCGCGCTCGTTCTCCGGCGACAAGAAGCAGCTCCAGGCGATCCTCAAAGGCGCGATGGCGCACCGCGGCACCGCGATGATCGACGTCATCTCGCCGTGTGTGACCTTCAACGACCACCAAGGCTCGACCAAGAGCTACGAGTACGTGAAGGACCACCGCGAGGACCTGCAGGAAGTGGGCTTCGTGCCGCACTTCGAAGAGATCCACCTCGAGGAAGAAGTGCAACCGGGCGAAGTGCGCGAAGTGCGCCTGCACGACGGTTCGCACCTGCTGCTCAAGCGCGTCGAGGCGGACTACGACCCGGCGAACAAGGTCAACGCCATCACGACGCTCGAGCGGGCGAACGAAGAAGGCCACCTGCTTACGGGCGTCTTCTACGTCGAGAGCGGCAAGAAGACCCTGATTGACAACTTGAATCTGGTCGATTCGCCGTTATCACGTTTGCCCACGGCACAGCTGCGTCCGCCTGCAGCGGCGCTCGCCGAGGCGATGGACGAGCTGACCTAAGCAGCCGCCCTCCTTTCTCAGGAGCCGTAGCCGTGTTAGGCTCTTTTGCGTGTCATGACGGTCAACGAGACCGATCTCCACGTGGAAGAGCGCGGATCCGGCAAGCCGATTGTCCTCGTCCACGGCTCTGCAAGCGACGTCCGCACCTGGCAAGCTCAATCGGACGGCCTGAGCCAGGGACATCGAGTCATTGCATTCAGCCGCCGCTACCACTGGCCGAACGGGTCCATTCCGCCGTCGGCGGACTATGCCATGCGCGAACACGTCTCGGACCTCGTGGCGCTGCTAGAGCGTATGGGGGCGGCGCCCGCCAACGTAGTCGGTCATTCCTACGGCGGTCTAGTCGCCCTAGAAGTCGCGATGAGTGCACCGCGTCTGCTGCGGCGCTTGGTTCTCATAGAACCACCGGTTTTGACTCTGTTCACGAGCAACGAGCCGAAACCGGCGGAATTGCTGAAGCTGTTGTTCACGCGTCCACGGACCGCGGCAGCGATCGTGCGGCTCGGCGCCAAAGGATTCGCGCCGGCCAAAGCCGCCGCCAGACGAGGCGACCTGGACAGAGCGCTCCACGCATTCGGAACGGCGGTACTGGGCGAGAAGAGCTATCAGGCGCTTTCGAGCGAGAGGCTCGAACAGGCGCGGCGCAACACCTTCCAGGCTGAGTTTCTAGGCTCGGGCTTCCCGCCGCTTTCCGCCCAAGCCATCCGCAACATTCGGATTCCGGTCTTATTGGTGACAGGTAGCCTGAGCCCTTCGGTGTTCCACCGCTTCGCGGACAGGCTGGAGGAGCTGTTGCCCGACGTCCAGCGTGTGGAGATTCCAGACGCCTCGCATATCGTGCATGAGGACAACCCCGAAGATCTTAATGCAGCGGTGTTGGCCTTCTGCGGAGGCTAGCGGGCCCCGCCAAATCGGCTCCTTGGCGCCAGGATTGCAAACCTGATCTCTTAGGGAGGTTTGCCATGCGCATCGCAACGCGTCTTCTATGGATTCTGGTGATCGCGGGCTCGCTACTCGCGAGCGGCCGGCCTCCTCTCGAGCCTGGACAGCAGTCGGTAACGGTGAACGTGACGCACAGAGGTAAGGCCGTGCCAGACCTGGCGGCTCCAAACTTCATCGTGCGGCAGGGCCAAATGCCCCTTGACGTGGTCTCCGCGCAACCGGCAGGGCCCGCTTCGGTGGTCTTTCTCGTCGAGAACAGCGCGGCGTCATGGAACTACTTGCAGGACGTGAACAGCGCGATGCGAGGATTTCTAGCGCATGCTCGGCCCCAAGACGGCTATGCGTTGGTCAGCTATGGACGCGACGTACGGGTTGAAGCGACGCTTACAAGCGACCCAACCGAGGTTGCGCGAGCCTTCGCCGGGCGTACGCAATCGAGTTGGCCTGACGCCACGCTCTACGACGCGCTCGACCGGCTGCTTGACCAGACCCCGACGCTGCCCAATCGCCCGGTAATCGTGTTGATCGGCTCTGGGCTCGACCGCTTCAGCGAGGCAGGGTATAAACAACTTCTGGAGCGAATCGAGAGTGAAGACGTGGTGATCCATGCCATCCAGCTCGGAGGGACAGACCCGGCGCTCCGACCGCAGCCGAAGATCTCGGCGGATCTTCGCAGCATGATCGCCGCAAGAACGGCCGCGGAGCAGGCGCCGCCGGATCTGAATTGGGGCGCGATGTTCCTGCGCGCCATCACCACGGCCAGCGGAGGACGTTTCTTCTGCCCGCCGTGCGAAGCGGCATTCTCGTCGGCGGTCGAGCAGATTCTGCAGTCGCTCGATGCAGACTATCGCGTGGTCTACCGGCGTGCGCCGGAGCGGGCCGCCGGAAAGCTGAGAGTCGAGGCGTTTCGACTGGATGACGACGTGAGGACGAATTTCGACGTCCGAGTGGGGCGCAGGTAGTAACTCACTGCTCGGCGGCGCGGCGTAGGCACTTAGGGCAGAGGCAGCGCTTGTACTGGGCCTTCAAGGCTTCGCGCGCTTCTGGAGAGACGTTCTCCCGCATGCACCAGCAGCCGCCTTTTACCAGCGGGCCGCAAATGAAGCTCGAGCCGCACGCTTCACAGCTTTGCTCGGCGCCTTGCAGCGCCCACTCGACCGCTTTGCCGAGGATCGCCATCCCGATCAGGATGACACAACGTGCCGTATTCCCAGGGTAGGAGCGAGGTGCTAGCCTGAAATCAGTCTTGCGGCGTGGCCTAAGCTCCCTTCTAGTGCTGGCGCTTGCGTTCGGGGTCGTTCCGGCGCAGGGGCTAGCGGCGCTCGTGGGAGCGCCAGTGCACGAGTGCGCGCACGGGCATGGATCGGACTGCAATTGCGGCGAGGCTTGCAAGCGGCCACGCAAAGACAAGCCGAAGACGGAGCCGGAAGGCCCCGCTTGCCACCGTCCGAAGAACCAAGATTCGAAGGGCGTCAGCCTGTGCAGGCTTTCCTGCTCTGGGATCCCAAAGGCCGAGGGCCTCGACCTCGCGCCGAAGTCGCTCGAGCCTCCTGTTTTAAGCAAAATGGACGCCCCTGAAAAAGGCGGCAAGGGCTTGCCCGGCGACGGAGGCGCATCGCCCCAGCGAGTTCCCAACCCTCCCGAACCTCCTCCACGACTCTCCTAAAAGCTCCGAAACCCAACGGCGGCCGGAGTGCCGCCTCGTGGCGAGCGCTTGGCGCGCGCGGTTTCGACCGCGCGCGCTGCGTTCGATGTGTTTTTGCGGAACGAGGAGAGATCACCCATGATTGCGGATCGAATGCCGCAGCTTGCCCGCCTGTGTGCGTGGGCGCTGCTGCTTGCGTCCGGGTTGCACGCTCAACAAGCAACCCTCGAAGTGGAAGTACAGGATCCGGCCGGCGCGGCCGTCGGAGAGGCGCAGGCTGCACTGTCTGCGTTATCGGGCGCGGAGCTGCGCTCGAGCCAGACGGCGGCGGACGGCACTGTAAGCTGGGCCGGCTTGCGCCCCGGACTCTACCGGTTGCACGTGACAGCGGACGGATTCCTGCCCCTGGAGCGAACTGCGCAGGTACGCGCCGGCGGATCGAGCTTGACCGTCCAGCTCGAGCTTGCGACGTTGTCGACCACGGTCGAAGTCCAGGCCGAGGCTGGCTCGCCAGTCGCCACGGTGACGGAGACGGAAGCCGAGCTTGCGGAGAAGCCTTCCACCGACCTGGTCGACAATCTGAGCTCGATTCCAGGCGTGAACATCATCCGTCGCGGCGGGACGAATTTCGACCCGGTGCTGTTCGGCCTGCGCGAGACCCAGATCGCGATGGTCGTGGACGGCACGCGCACATTCGCCGCCGGCCCGGCGCGTATGGATTCCGAGCTCAGCCACGTGGAGCCAGGACACGTGGCAGGCGTCGATGTGGTGAGCGGACCCTACGCACTCACCGAGGGCGCAGGCGCGTTTTCGGCCATCCTCGTGCGGACGCCGGATATCCCGCGCTTTGATCACTTCCGGGTGGGCGCTGCGACCAGCGCCGGCTACGGGCTCAATGGCGCCAACCGCTTCGCACGTACGCGCCTCTACGGCGGCGGCCGCAGCTTCGGCTTCAGCCTGCGCGGCGCGGGCAACAAGGGCAACGACTACATCCCGGGCAAATCCGGACCGGCGATCCCAGGTGACTACAGCAATCATCAGTTCGGCGGCAAACTGCGCTTCAACCCGGTGGACAGCCAGGAGCTCACCCTGGCGGCGATGTACGACGAGCAGACCGGCGTCGACTACCCAGGCCGCATCCTCAACGCCGCGCACTTCATTTTGCGTTCCTGGAGCGGCGCTTACCTCTTCCGACAACCGACGCAACACATACGGGCGGCGAAACTGGGGCTCTACCTCAACAAGAAGAGCCATCGCATGACGAACAACGGCAAGCCGACCGCGATGGACATGCCCGGCCGCGTCCCTCCGTTCGCCCTGCGTATCGACCTGCCAACCGAGTCGGACACCGCAGGCGGTTTCGCTTGGATCGACTTCGCGCCGGCTCAAGGCTGGTCGGTCAAGACGGGTTTCGATTTCTACAACCTCAATCAGGAAGCCCGTCGGTTCATTTCACGCGCTAGCAATGGGCTGGTCTTGTTTAACGACTCGGTATGGCCGAACGTGTCGATCAACGACCAAGGCTTTTACGTGCAAACCAGCCGCGCATTCGAGAGCGGCGAGCTTTCTGGAACGTTCCGGCTGGACACGGTGCAGGCCAACGCAGGACCGGCGTCGCAGTACTTCCTCGATCACACGACGGGCTCGCTGGATCAGTCGGAGGCGAACGCCAGCTTCAGCGTGGCCGGACGTAAGCAGCTGGCGCGCGGGGTCTCGCTAGGTGCGGGCTTTGGACGTGTCGTGCGCACGGCGACCGGGATGGAGCGGTACTCCGACCGCTTCCCGAGCACGAAGTACCAAGTCGGCGGAGTTCATGGGCTCTCCCGGCATCCAGCCGGAAGCCAGCTACCAGGGCGATCTGAACCTCGAAGTCACCGCGGGGACCTGACGCTGAGCGGCGGCGCATTCTACCGCCGCGTGGATGACTACATCAGCGTGGCGCTCGACCCAACTCTGACCAAGGAGCTGCCCTTAAGCCCGCCGACCGTCGCTACGTGAACGGAGATCACGCGACGTTTCGCGGCTACCAGTTCGGCGCGCGCTATGCCACTGATGCGAATGGCCGAGGTGCGACTGCAGGGCGCGAAGGTGATTGCCGACGACATCGAGCAAAACCAACCGCTGATCGGGCGCAACGAGCCCGTGCTCGGCATTCCGCCATTCGAGATGACCAGCGCGCTGCGCATCCACGAGCCCACCGGACGCTTCTGGGCGGAGTACCAGATGCGCAACGTGTGGAACCAAAGCCGGGTGGCAGCCTCACGGCTCGAGACGCCCTCACCGGGTTTTACGCTGCATGGGATTCGGTTCGGTGCAGAACTACCCAAGCGGTTCACGAACGCGGGCTTGGAGAACCTGGGCGACAAGCTCTACTTCGAGCACCTCAACGCCTACAATCCGTTCACGAGGCAGCGCGTCCCAGAGCCGGGGCGGAACGCCTATGTGGCGCTGACGAAGGTCTGGTAGCCAAACCAGTTGCACGCGCGCATGAGAGTGCGCGCGTGCTAGCGCCCTCTTTCCTGCTCGTTCAGCGTGACGCCATGGTGGCACCGCCGACCGTCACGCCGCTGAGCACCGTTCCGCGCACGGTAAGCTTCGCGCCGGCGGCAGGCAGTCCGGCGGTCGTAACCACATTGATCTCGCCTGTTTCGTCCGCTAGTGTGTAGAGCCCGGTGGAGAATAGGCCGAATGCGTCCGTGACTTCGCCGGAGAGCTCGACCGTTTGCTCTTCGTAGAGCGAAGGGTCCGCCAGGATATCGGCGATCTTCAGCTCGGGCGCGGGCTTGGAGCACGCCACGGCGAGCGCTAGCAAAATCGCCGCGCTCAGCAGCCTCACAGGTCTTTGACGGCCGTCGTCAGGTCCCGAATCGCCTGTTTGCCATCCGAGAAGAACATGAGCGTATTATCGTTGGCGAACAGCGGATTGGGGATGCCGGCGAAGCCCGGGCTCAAGCTGCGCTTGATGACCACAACGGTGCGCGCCTTGTCCACGTCGAGGATAGGCATGCCGTAGATCGGGCTGCCCTTCTGCTCACGCGCCGACGGGTTCACGACGTCGTTGGCGCCGAGCACGATGGCCACGTCGATCTCCGGGAACATGGGGTTGATGGTGTCCATGTCGTAGAGCTTGTCGTAGGGCACATCAGCTTCCGCGAGCAGTACGTTCATGTGGCCGGGCATGCGGCCGGCGACGGGGTGGATGGCGTACACAACTTCCGTTCCGCGCGATTCGAGCAGGTTGGCGAAGTCGCGTACAGCGTGTTGGGCCTGCGCGACGGCCATGCCATAGCCGGGCACGATGGCAACCTTTTCCGCCGTATCGAGCAACATGGCGATCTCGTCCGGGCCGGCGCTCTCCCGATGCGGCCGGCGTAGACGTCGTCGGCGGACGGGCCTTGAGCAGCCGCGCCGCCAAGGTCGCCTCGCATCACGTCGATCAGCGAACGGTTCATCGCGTCGCACATGATCTTGGTGAGGATGACGCCTGAGGCTCCCACCAGGGATCCGGCGATGATCAACACGCTGTTGTTGAGCACGAAACCCGTTGCTGCGGCAGCCAAGCCGGAGAGCGAGTTCAGCAGGGCGATGACCACCGGCATGTCCGCGCCGCCGACGGAGGCGGTGAGCAGTACGCCGTAGAGCGCCGCCATAGCTGTTACGGCCCAGAAGACCCACAGCTGCGACGGGTCGACGACGTAGTAAGCCGACAACGCAAGCGAAGCCAGCCCGGAGCCCATGCTCAGCGACTGATAGGCGATGCCGGTGGGCTGGAACTTGATGAGCTCCGCCAGCTTGAGGAAGGCGACCATCGAGCCGGTCAGGGTAACCGCGCCGATCAGCGTACTGAGCACGCTAGAGGAGTAAAGCTGGACAGGCGGAACGTCGGGAGCCATCTGCGGCGCAAGCACGGCTGTCGCGGCCACCAGAGCCGAGGCGCCGCCGCCAAAGCCGTTGAAGATGGCGACCATCTCCGGCATGGCGGTCATCTGCACCTTGACCGCTGCGATCGCTCCGATGACCGTCCCGATCGCGATACCAAGCAGAATCAGCTCAAAGCTGACGATCTGCTTCTCCGCCAAGGTCGCCACAACCGCAGTGAGCATGCCGAGCGACCCGAGGATGTTGCCGCGCCGCGCGGTGCGAGGCGAAGTCAGCCCGATCAGTCCGAGGATGAACAGGACCGAGGCGACCAGGTAGGCGAAGTTGATGACGTACGGGCTCACGTTCGACTACGCCTTTTTCTTTTTCTTGAACATCGACAACATGCGATGGGTCACCAGAAAGCCGCCCACTACGTTGACGGTGGCCAAGGCGACAGCGACCGTGCCTAGGACACGCGCCAGTTGTGGCACATCCGCCCCGGCGGCGACCAGCGCGCCGACGACGGAAATGCCCGAAATGGCGTTCGAGCCCGACATCAGTGGCGTGTGCAGAGTCGGCGGAATCTTGGTGATGATTTCGAAACCGACAAAGATGGCCAGCACGAAGATGGTGAGCGCGGTGATGAAGGCATCCATGGCGTTCTACTTTGCTTCCAGCGCTTTCTGCACCCGCGGTTCGGTCACCTTTCCGTCATGCGCCACGAGCGTCCCGGCGGTGATCTCATCCTCGAGATCGATCTGAAGCTTGCCGTCCTTCACTAAATGAGACAGCAGAGTCTGAATATTGCGAGAATACATCTGGCTCGCGTGGGCCGGCACTTGCGCCGGAACGTTGAGCGGGCCGAGAATCTTGACGCCGCGGTAGTCCACGGTCTCGCCGGGTTGGGTCAGAGCGCAATTCCCCCCGCGCTCGGCGGCCAGATCGACGATGACTGTACCGGGGTGTAGGCCCTGCATCATCGCCTCGGTAATCAGAGTCGGCGCCTTGCGCCCAGGCACGGCTGCCGTGGTGATGATGACATCGACGCCGCTGAGATGCTGGCCGAGCAACTCCTGTTGGCGCGCGTAGTACTCGGGCGATTGCTGCGCTGCATAACCGCCGGCGCCGGTCTTCGTTTCCACGTCGACCTTGATCTCGACGAACTTGGCGCCGAGACTTTCGATCTGCTCGCGCACTTCCGTCCGGATGTCATAGCCTTCCACGACGGCGCCAAGGCGCTTGGCGGTCGCGATCGCCTGTAAGCCTGCTACGCCCGCGCCCAGGACGAAGACCTTTGTCGGCCTGATCGTGCCGGCGGCGGTCATCATCATCGGAAACATCGTCGGTGCGTTGTCAGCGCCCATGATCACGGCCTTGTAGCCGGCAATGGAGGCCATAGACGACAGCGCGTCCATCGATTGCGCGCGGGTGATGCGCGGAATCAACTCCATCGAAAACAGAGTCAGACCGCGAGCAGCCAGCGCCTGCATCTGCTGCGGCTGGCCGAGCGGATCGAGAAAAGCCACGATGGCCGCGCCCTTCTTGATCGAGTCGAGATCTTCGGTCGGATACTGCGGATAATCTCCGGGGCCGCGCACGAGCAGCACGATGTCGGCCTGCCCGAGCAGGGCCTTGCGGTCCGATTCGATGCGTGCGCCGTGGGCCTCGTACTCCACGTCGGAGCAAAGGGCAGACACACCGGCGCCCGCCTCTACGGCGACGTCGAGTCCGGCTTTCTTGAGGGGAGCGATGCCTGCGGGAATGAGCGCGACGCGCGTTTCGCCAGGATAGAGCTCTTTCGGGACCGCAACGAGCATGGTTGACGGAGTGAGCGGAAACCACGTTGTACCAGAATGCGCAGAGCGGTGTCGATTCGAGCGCACGGCGCGGTATCCTGGGGCGCATGTTGCGCCCCTTGTTTGCCCTCTTGGTTTTTGTCGCGGCTTGGCCTGTTTCCGCAGCCGAAGACGTGGATTTGGACGTCGTTCACCGCATCCGCAACGAAGCGATGGTCAAGGGGCATGTGATGGACCACCTGTTCCAACTCGTCGACGTCCACGGGCCGCGCATCACGGGGTCGCCGGGCTTCCAGGGTGCGGCTGAATGGGCGGCCGGACAGCTGCGCGAGTGGGGCCTGGAGAACGTGAAGCTCGAGAAGTGGGGGCCATTCGGCCAGGGCTGGTCGCGCAGCTACTACTCCGCCCATCTGGTAGAGCCGGGCTACGAAATGCTGATTGGCGTGCCGCTCGGCTGGACGCCTTCGACAGACGGCGTCGTCAAAGGTTCGCCTATGATCGCGCCTCTCGAGGGCTACCCCACGGTGAAGCAACGCGAGCAGGCGATCGACGAGTACATCACGAAGTATCGCGGCAAGCTACGTGGCGCCATCGTGCTCCTTTCGCCGCTCAAAAAGGTGGAGATGAACGAGAAGGCAATGGCGCACCGTTACTCGAACGATGAGCTCGCGCGCCTGGCCGAGGCTCCCGAGGGAGCTGTTCCAATTGACTTCTCCGACCCAGACATCGAAATTCCCGACGACCCTGAGCGCAGGCGGGAGCTCTTCGCGCAGGCGCCGCCCTGGTTCGACCAGTGGCAACGTGACGAGCGCAAGCGCGTCCAGGGCAAGCTGAACACATTTCTGACTTCGGAGGGCGTCCGGCTGGTGATCGAGCCGGCCGCGAAGGGCGACGGCGGCACGGTTTTCCCACCGCGCATGGGCGACCGCGATGTGAACCATCCCCTGCCCCCACCGGCGATTGCGATTACACCGGAACAGTACAACCGCATCTTCCGGCTAGCTGAAAAGGGCTTGGAACCACAGGTCGAAGTGGAAGTGCGTACGACTCTGCACAAGGATACGCTCGATTCGCTGAACGTGGTCGGTGAGATTCCAGGCGGCTCGAAGAAGGACGAAGTCGTGATGATCGGCGCGCACCTGGACTCGACCGCCGCAGCGCTCGGCGCGACCGACAACGGGTCCGGCAGCGCCGTGATGCTGGAAGTCATCCGCATCTTGAAGACGCTCGACCTGAAGCTCGACCGCACCGTACGCATCGCCCTGTGGGGCGGCGAGGAGCAAGGCCTGCTGGGGTCAAAAGCTTACGTGAAGGAGCACTTCGGCGATCCGGAAACGATGAAGCTGACCGCTCGGCACGCAAAGCTCGCCGGGTACTTCAACGTCGACAACGGCAGCGGCAAGATCCGTGGCGTCTACCTGCAAGGGAACGACATGGCGCGGCTGAATCTTGACGCGTGGCTGCGGCCTCGCCGACCTCGGCGCGAAGACGCTCTCCATTCGCGACACGGGCGGCACCGATCATCTCTCGTTCGATGCGGTGGGCCTGCCGGGCTTCCAGTTCATCCAAGATCCGCTGGAGTACTCGACGCGCACGCACCACTCCAACATGGATGCCTACGACCGCGCCCAGCCGGCGGACCTGATGCAGGCGGCGGCGATCGTGGCCTCTTTTGTCTACAACGCGGCGAATCGCAGCGAGATGCTACCGCGCAAACCCTTGCCGGACCCGCAACCGCTCGAGCGCCCAGAAGCCCAGTAGACTGCGCTAGCTCTGGAACACAGATTCGAGCCGCCGCACCTGCGCCGCGGCCAACTCCATCAGCCACCCCTCGGCATAGCGCACAGAATCGGGGCTGAGCGTGCGGATCGAGTCGAGATGACTCTTCGTCTTGCGTCCGAGCTCATATTCGCGAAGGAAGCTTTCCGGCGCGGCGGCGGTCGAGGGACGAATCAGTGCGCCTTCGATTTTCGACTGCCGCGCGATAAGCATCTCATGCTCGGCGCGAAGCTCGCCGCGCACCCGCTCGCCGGCTTTCTCGAGCGAGCGAGGCAGCTTACGGATGACCTTGTTGATGCGCTTGACGCGCTCGTCGATGTGACGCTGGATTTGTTCACGAGCCGCCTCGTAGAGCGGCGTCTGATCGCTATCTGCAAAGGGCATGCGCACCTCTGCGTACCAGCTCGATAGAGCCCAGAGGTTGCCAATGAGCTTGGCCGTCGTGATCAGCTTGCGCTTGAGACTGGTGTAGATCTCGCGGTCGAATCCCTCGACGTTCTGAGTGCGCGCGACCTCGAAGTGGACACAGCCCTGGCCAACATCGTGGCGCACGATGGAGCCGGCGGCAACCACTGCGCCGAAGTCGATGTGGACCGGGGCGACCAAGCCGACTTGTCCGCCGACAAAAACAGGCGCGGAGCGCAGCAGCACGCCGCGGACGTCACCCATCAAGCTGCCCCATTTGTCCTGGCGCGGGTCGAAGTTGAAATGCACCACCCCAGAGCCCACCTCGGAGTGGTCGTCGCGCGACGTGCCGCCCGACATGAACAGATCGCAGTAGTTGAGGATCGAGCCGGTGACGCAGGTCGCGGTGAGAATGGTGTTCTTGAATGCGACAGAGTGGGCCGCTTCCACTTCCTCTTCGAGCAGCGTGCCGGGGCGCAGTTCGGCGAAGCCGCGCACGGCGGCGCCTTCAAGCAGAGTGGCGCTGTCATAGGTTCCGGCGCCCATCTCGCAGTCGCGGCCGATCTGGCAATCATGCACACGTGCGTGGCCGGACTGGCCGATCTTCGCTCCCCGACCGATGAAGGTCTTCGGCCCGCTGATCGTTGCGTTGTAGATGGTGGCGCCGGGCTCGATGTTCTCGATCGGCACATCGTCGGAGATGTATACGCGGTCCGAGCCCCAAACGTTCACCCCGCGATCGGACAGGCGAGCAATGCGGAGTCGGTTGCCGCCTTCGTCGTAACGATTTTCAAACATTCGAACCCCCGATTCTAGCCCATCGGGGGTGGTGTGACTTCACCGACGCCCAGGCCCGGGGCTTGGGGGAAACAATACCCGGCGTCTCCCATCTCGACCGGGTGCTCGATGAACTGGTTCGCCCATTCGAGCACGCGCGGGTTGTATTCAACCAGATTGCAGCTCTCGGCCGCGGCGGCCAAGTGCAACGCGGCGGCGATTTGCGGACCACAGGCCGTGCTGACGTGCGGCACGACTTTGGCGCCGACCGAGGCCGCGGTCTCGGCAAGCGCAAACGATTCGGTGAGACCGACTCTGCCAAGGTCAGGCTGCAAAAACCCGACGACGCCTGCCTCGAAGAAGCGTTCGAGCTCATAGCGCGTGCGGTAGCTCTCGCCCAGCGCTAGAGGGGTCGCGATCGCTTCGTGCAGACGGCGGTGGACATCTACATCTTCAGGGTAGAAAGGCGCCTCGAGCCACAGGATGCCGCGGTTGTCGAGTTGCTTGCCAAATGCGACAGCACCCTCGGAGTCGAGCCGCCATAACGCGTCGACCGCGATTACGATGCCTTCGAAAGCGTCCTGCAAACGGTCGATCAAATCAAAGAGGTCGTCACGGGTCCGATCGTAGAAGAGCTTGTACGTGCGATAGCCCTGCTGCCAAGTTTTCCGAGCGGCCTCGACGCGGAGGGCATTCGTGTCGCCGGCCAGACCGGAGACGTAGGCCGGCAGCTGCGACTTGGGGCTGTGCGCAACGAGAGCGGCGGCCGGCTTGCCTACGGCTTTGCCGGCCAAGTCCCACAAGGCGAGATCGACGCCGGCGATGGCATCCAGCATGAAGCCGCCGGTCTGACCGCGCACGCGCATGGTCGCGTACATGCGGCGATAGAGCTCAGCGATACGCTCGGGCGTCGAGTCGAGGTCTTCGCCGACAATGGCCGGTCGCAGCAACAACTCGACGATCGAACAGGCCACTTCAGGAGCGAGCGGCGCTTGCGCCTCGCCCCATCCCTCTAGGCCGTCGTCCGTGCGCACGCGGACGAGCGCAGTCTCGAAGCGCGACGAATAGAGGGTAGGAAACGTGGATGACCAGTGGTAGGCGAACTGGCCCTGCTGCAACTTGGCGGGCAAGCCCGCCGCGCCCGTGCCGGCGGCGACGTCACGGGCGAGCTTGACGGGAAAAGCGTCGAGAGCAGCGATTTTCATGGTTCAGCTTCGAGCGCCGCCTAATAAACCAGCTTGCGCAACTGCGCCAGCTCGTCGAGCCCTGCGGCGTCGAGTGAGCGCGTCGGCTCGCGCACCGTGGCCGTCTTGATGATGCCGCGCGACACCAGGTTGTGCTTGGCGGCGGAGACGCCTAGGCCAGGTTGCAGCTCATAGCGAATCAACGGCAGCGCGCGCACGAATACTTCCCAGGCCTGCCCTGCGTCGCCGGCCTCGAGCGCGTTCCAGATCGCGACGAACAAACTCGTCATGTCAGCCGCAGGCATCACACCGCGGGCGCCACGCTGGATCTCCTCGATCATGAACTGACCGTTGAGACCGCCCATCAACGTGACCGCTTCGCCGACCGCCCCGGCTACTGCAGTGATCTTCGGGGCCGTCGGCGGCGCCTCAACCTTTGCATATGCCACCCGCTCGACCTCGCGCCCGAGCCTGGCCAACAGCGCCGGAGGCATGGCGACGCCGGAGAGCATCGGCGCGTCCTGCACCATGATCGGAATCGTCACCGCATCCGAGATCGCACGGTAAAAAGCCACCACGCCCTCGCCGTCGGGCTTGAGGTAGTAAGGCGGCAGCACCATCAGCGCATTCGCCCCCAGGCCCTCCAGCATGCGGCAATCTTCCACCGCCGCCAGCGTCCCTGTGGCCCCGACTCCGGCAACCAGCGGAACCCTTCCGTCAACATGGCGCGCGATCGTTTGCATCAGCTCGCGCTTCTCCGAAGAGAGCAACGCATAGCCTTCCCCCGCGTTGCCGAAAACACCGAGGCCGTGTGCGCCCTGTTCGATCAAATCGTCGGCGAGGCGCCTTTGGCTATCCAGATCGACCGAGCCGTCCTCGAAGAACGGCGTCGCGAGAATGGGGATGACCCCTTTGAGCAGCGGTTCCATCAAGCTCCTTGTCAATCCGCCGCCGGCGCCGCTTCTTGGCGCTCGAGGTCGGCGAGAAGATTACGTTGGGCGCGGCGGATGTGATCGGCCAACGCCTGGCCCAGTTCGGCGGCTTGGCGCCGGCCTAAGGCGTTCAGAATTTCGCGGTGCTCCGTCTGCTCCTGCGCCACGCGGGCGCGCCATTCCTCGGTGGCCGAGTGGATGCGCGCGATTTTGATGTGCGCCTCGAGCTCTTCATAGATCTCGTAGAGCTTGCGGTTGCCGCTCAAGCGAACCAGACGGCGGTGGAACTCCGTGTTGAGCTCCTCGTGGCGCTGGCGCTGCTCGGCGTCCTCCACTGTCTCGTCCATGGCATCGACCATCGCCGTCAACTGATCGAGATCATCCGGCGTGAGGTTCGAGACCGCGGACTCGGCGGCGAGCCGCTCGAGCGCGGTGCGCACCTCGAACGTCTCTGCGATTTCGCGCGGATCGATGCGCGCAATGTAGGTACCGCTGCGCGGAATGATCTCGACGAAACCGGCATCCGCGAGACGACCGATCGCCTGACGTACCGGCATCTGGCTGACGTCGAATGTCTCAGCGAGAGCCGGAATGTCGATCCGTTCACCGGGCTCGAAACGGCGGCCCAGAATAGCCGCGCGAATGCGCTCGTAGACATCATCGGCTATACGCCGGCGGTGAATCTTGGCGAAGCCGCTCGCTCTGGATTTGCGCGCTTTCTTCATCGTGCAAGCGCCTCTCGTGGCTGCGCCTGATCTTCGTCGATCCCGCCCTTGACCAATGCCCGCAGCAAAAGATAGGCGGCGGGATGGAGGAACGACATCACTACAAAAATAGTCGCATAAGAATAGTGCTCGACTACATAGCCCACCGCACCGGTTGCGAGTACGGAGCTCAGCGAGCTTCCCAAACCAACCAATCCGGAGACGGAGCCGACGATGGCCGTGGGGTAGATGTCGTTCGTCATCGTCATTTGGTTGGTTTTCCACGACATGTGCGCGAAGGTAATCAAGCAAATTGCCGCGACCGCAATGACGTTCGACTCGGTCCAAGCGACGACCATGCCCAGCGGCATGAGCAACGCGCTGAACAGCATCACCCGGCTGCGAGCCTTCACCGGAGAGAGCCCGGCCTTGATCAACCGGCCCGAGGCGTAGCCGCCGAGCATGGAGCCGATATCCGCGGTGAGATAAGGAATCCAGGAGGTAAGCGCAACCATCTCGATGGTGAAGCCCCGATCCTCCTGCAAGTACTTGGGCAGCCAAAACAGATAAAACCACCAAACCGGGTCGGCGACCACGCGCGTCAAAAACAATCCCCAGGTTTGCGGGAATTTGAATAGGTCGCGCCAGCGGATCTTCGTTTCCCGGCGGTTGAACGCAGCCTCGCGCGCAATCATCTGCCGCTCGTCTTCGGTGACACGCGGATGCTCGTCCGGCGTCCAGTAGAGGCGCATCCAAAAAACCAGCCACACGAAGCCCGCCGCGCCAGTGATGACGAAGGCCGCGCGCCAGCCGTAGCTACGGTAGATCCAGACAATCAGCAGCGGCGCGACGATCGCGCCGGTCGCCGCCGCCGCGTTCACCAAGCCATTTGCGAAACCGCGTTCCTTGGGAGGAAACCACTCCGAGACAGCTTTCTCCGCCGCGAGGAAATTGCCCGCCTCGCCGGCGCCCAGCAGCGCACGGAACAGCCCTAGCGTCAGCGCCCCGCGCGCCACGCCGTGCAACATGTTGGCCAGCGACCACCAGACCATCGCCACAGCCAATGCAACGCGCGTTCCCCAGCGGTCGATCAGCAAGCCCCAGACGATGTACATTCCGGAGTAACAGATCAGAAACCCCTGAAGTATCTGCGAGTATTCGATATTCGAAAGGCCGAATTCGTCTGAAATCTGAACGGCGAGAACCGACAGCGTCTGACGATCGACGTAGTTGATCACCGTGGCGAAAAACAACAACGCCGCGACACGCCAGCGGATGTTCGGCGTCTTTGCAGCGGCGTCGGTCATCCTACCCGATACCTTTCTAGCTTTCTCTCGTCAAACTCGACGCCAATGCCGTGACCTTCCGGCACGCGCGCGTCTCCCGGGCTCCAAGCAAGCGGATGTTTGAGCAGATCGTTGCCGAAGGGCCGCTCGAGCAGTGTGCCGCCCTCGATGATGACCGAGTTGGGCGTGTGCGCGGCCAGGTGCGTCGATGCCGCCAAATAGAGCGCCGTTCCAGTAGAGACGTGCGGAGACCAGAGCACGCCATGTACGTCCGCCAAGATGGCGATCTTACGGCACTCGGTCACGCCGCCTGCACGACAAACGTCCGGATTGATGATGTCGACGGCTCGCGCCGTGAACAAGTCGCGAAACTGGAATCGGTTTGAAACCTCTTCTCCCGCACAGATAGGCGTCTTGAGCGAGGCGCTGAGTTCGGCATAGCCGCCGATGTCCTCGGGCAGCAGAGCGTCTTCCCACCAGCCAATGTTGGACAACTCGTCGAGCCGTGCGCCCACCTCGCGCGCTTCGTGGATCTTGTACGCGCCGAGCGAATCGAGCAACAGCTGGCCGTTCTTCCCGATGGCTTCTGATGCTGCGAACACGCGCTCGATGTCCGACGTGCCGGCGCCCTTCGCCAGACCCATCTTCACGGCGGAGAAGCCTCGCTCGAGCGCCGCACGCGCGTTGCGTTGCAGCTCGTCGAGGGTGCGGCCGCCTAGGCTCGAATACGTCGGGATAGCATCACGGTATTTGCCGCCCAACAAGCGGTAAAGCGGCTGCTCAGTGTACTTGCCCAGCAAATCCCACAGCGCCAGGTCGATGCCAGCGATCGATTCTGTGAAGAAGCCGGTGGCGTAGCCGCGTGTGCGCTGGCTCGAGTAGAGCTTTTCCCACAACGGTTCGACTTGCCGCGCGTCCTGCCCAACCAGAATCGGAGCGAACAGATCGCTGACAACCGCCTCGTGGACACGTGGCGCGGCGGGCGCATGACTCTCACCCCAGCCGACGAGCCCCTGCTTGGTGGTGATCTTGACCAGCAACGCTTGGGTAGCGCCGTGGAAGCGGGAAGGCGACGCGTGATCGAGCCGGTTCCAGAGGCCTTTGCCGCCGGTCATCGCGCCTAACGGCGGCATCTGGATGTAGTGCTCGGGCGGCTGGTCTTCAACAGGCGTGCGAATGACAATCGGCTCCGCGCTTTGGATCTCGAGCGGCCCGTTGCCCGCGGCATGAAGGCGATCGAGCAGCGGAGCGGCGGAGAGGCCGAGAGCGCTCGAGAGGAATCGGCGGCGGCTGGTCTTCGACATGGAAGCGGTATTCTCGGACGGTCTTACTGGGCGTCCTGCACGCAGCGGAAGCCCAAATTGGGGGTCTTCTGATTGGGGCGAACCCAGTTGCGGAAGAAAACGGTGATGCGTCGCGGACCGCTGGACCACGAGCCGCCCCGGATGACTTTGTACATCCCGGTCTCCGGTCCCTTGGGGTTGGCGGCCGGACTGGCTTCGTAATAGGTGCGTTCGAACCAGTCGCTGCACCATTCCGCCACTCCGCCGGCCATGTCGCGCAGCCCATAGGCATTGGGTTTGCGTTTGCCGACCGCGCTTGGGCCCAGAGGAGTATTGAACAGCGCGACCGATGTGGTCGGCTTGTCGTCGCCCCAAGGATAGTCGAGCCCTTCCAGTCCGCCGCGGGCGGCTTTTTCCCACTCGGCCTCGGTCGGCAGACGTTTGCCCGCCCAGGCGCAATAGTCGGAGGCGTCCTGCCAATCCACGTTGTAGACCGGGAGGTCCTTTTTCTCTTCCGGCATCTTGCCGCCCAGCCAGTGGTATGGAGGTGTGTGGTGGGTCGCTTCGACGAACGCGGCGTACTTGGCGTGGGTAACCTCATCGACGTCCATGTAGAACGCGTCGATCAGGACCGTGTGTACAGGGCGGTCGTCGCGCAAGGCGAGCGGCCGCATGCCCTTTTCGTCATCGGCAGTCAATCGGTGACGGCCCATCGAAAACTCGCCCGCGGGAATGAGAGCCATGCCCATCGGCGCCTTGGGCGCGGCGTTCTCCGCCGCCGTCAGCGTTGTCGCGAGCGCGAGCCCGATCAAGACGCGGAACGCGTTCAAACGAAGAGCTCCTCGATTTCGTCAGCGATGCAGGGCTCGGTTGCGCCCAACGGATCGACGAAGCGGTAGACACGTTTGGACGGCGTATTCGTGATCTCCTTGGTCCAATCGATGCCCAGCGCGGAGTAGACCGAAGCGACGATGTTTTCGGTTTTCGGCTGCATCTTGTGCTTCCAGCCCGTCTCGACGCAGTGCTCGCCGTCAGCGTCCGTCTTGCCGATGATGCGGCCGCCCTTCACGCCGCCGCCAGCGAACAAGCCGACGTAGCAGAGGTTGTAGTGGTGCCTCCCGGCGACTCCGTTGAGCTTGCCGGGTACACGTCCAAACTCGGTCGGTACGGCGATGACCGTCTCGTCGAGCAAAGTCTTTGCGGGGTCGCGCGGAGAGGGCGTCGACTCGAGATCGGTGATCAGGTTCGCCAACGCCTGGTCGAGTTTGTTGCAGTGCTCGTAGTGGTTGGAGCCAACCTCGTGGTTGAAGATGTTCTTGTGGTGATCCCAACCCGAGTGCTTCACGTGGATGTAGCGCGTACCGGCGTCGGCTTGCACCAGGTTGCGCGCCAGCAGGCAGCCCAGACCGACTTCGTTGTCGCCGTAGCGCTCTTTGTCCGCAGCGGCGAGGTCAAGCGCAGCGGGCCAGCGCGAGTCGCCAAGCACGTGATAAGCCTCTTCCTGGAAGGAACGGAAGCCCTCCAGCTCTGGGCCGCGGCGGCCTTGTTCGCGCGCAATGGCTTTCTCGAGGTCACCAAGCAGGCGATAGCGCTCTTCGAGCAGAGCCAGAGCTTCGCCCTTGGCTGCAACCGAACCCGCTCCCGCGCCGGCGTCCACATCAAGGCCGGAGTACCGCGGGTGCAGGAAGCCGCTCGGCAAGGCGGACGATCCAAGATTACAGGAGATGAAAGTCGGAAAAGTATCCGACTCGCGGCGCTGCGAATAGAGTTCCGACGAAACAATCGAACCGACGGGCGGAATCTCAGCGACCTGCGCCGGATTCAATGGACGGCCGGCGCGCGTGTAATACTCGCCGCGGAAGTGCACCACCTCGTGGCTCTTGAACGAACGCACGATCGAGACTTTGTCCATCAGCGCGGACAACTGCGGAAACAGACGGTAAGAGAGATACAGATCGTTGCGGATTTGACGCACGTCGAAATCTGCCTGCGTACCCTCGTCCTCCTTGAAGTCGAAGGTATCCACATGGCTGATCGCGCCGGCCGCCTCCACGATGATGGCAAAGCGCGCCGTCCCGCGAGGGTTGGCCCGGCCGGCGGCGCGAACCTTCGAAGGCCACAGACCTTCTCCGACGAACGCACCGAGCAGGCTAGCCGTGCCGTACTTGAGCACGTCGCGGCGGGTGGCGATGAGGTCTCTTACCGTGCGCATGTTTCTGTTTCCCTTTGCATGTCGTCCATTTAATAGTTGAAAAGAAACTCCGGCTTGTTGACGAGGGCCCACTGCAGGTTTTCGAGTCCCTGTTTGCGGTCCTTGTCGAGCGCGCCTAGCGCCACGTCCATCTCGGCGGCGACGGGGCGACGGGTCAGCGTCGCGACGTAGAGCTTCTCGACGAGCGCGCGATTTAGAGCGCGAGTCATCTCGTCTTCCGTGGGTTCGCGGCCAGTGGCGGCGCGCCACGCTTGCTCGATGTCGATGCGATCTTCCTCGGCATGACCGAGCAATTGCGCCACGCGACTCTCGCCCTCGGCCTTGACACGCTCGAGCACGACGTCGGAATTCATCATCAGCATGGCTTGCAGAGAAGAGGTCGGCGTGCGTGTGGGCATTTCGTCCCGCGTTTGCTGACCGAAGGCGCGCATCAGTTCGCCGACTTCGCTGTTCACGTGCGCCGGGTCGAGCAACTGCCGTGCTAGCTGCACGCCGTCCACGCCGCTGTCATAAGAACCCGGTACCGCCGTCGCCGTGACCAGTGAGTCGTGCAACTGCTCCGGGCTCAGCATGCGCACGAATTTGCGATTGAAGGTTCGCGCATACTCCGGCTTCCACTCCGCATCGAATTGCGACGAGAGCTGGTAGGCGCTCGAATTCATGATCGTGCGAATCAGATGTTTGAAGCTGAAATTGCTCTTTTGAAAGTCCTTCGCCAGGTCGTCGAGCAATTCGGGGTCGGAAGGCTGCACCGTCCAGCCATCCGGAATGTCCTGGCTGGGGTAGTAGCGATTGAGGTCGAAGTCCTCGATCGGCTCGACGATGCCGAATCCCATCAGCTCGGACCAGATGCGGTTCGTCGTCGCGCGCGCGAACTGGATGTGACCGGTGAGCAGGCGAGCAAGCTCGTCGCGCGGCAGAGCGTCAGGGCGCGCAGCCTCGTTCGTCAGGATGAAGTGGGGCTCGTTCGATCCGCCGGTGCGCGGAACGCGCACGATGCTCTCGCCTTCGGTCGGGTAGCCCGGCTCCACGTCGTCAACGGTGTACTCCGTGTTGGCCTGGAAGCCGTTTTCCCAGTTCATCAACATGCGCGTGCGGCCGAAGAACGACGCCTGCTGAAAGAACTGCTCGCGTGTGTGGGCGGTCAGCCACAGGTTCACCTTCTCCAAGTGATTGGCGCCGTCGTGGCAGGAGATGCATCCAAAATTCATCCCCAGCAGCACCTTGCCGTACGTGATCGTGAACTCATCGATCGCGTCGGCGCGGTTGACCAGATCGTGGGCGTCGGGCTCGTCCGGGTCGTCCTTCGCCTTCACGAAGTCGCGCGCGAAGTAGAGCCCGCCAGGCAAAGAATGGCTGCTCTTGCCACCCTGCGTCAGCAAGTCGGTCACCACTTCGTTGTACGGCCGGTCGAGGGTCAGCCATTCCTCGATCCAGAAGTGGAACAAGTTTTTCCCGTAGCCCATGCGGTTGCCCGCGCGGAACAGGTCCTCGAAGTAGTAGGACCAGCGCTCGACGAACTCCTTGCTGTCGACCAGCTCGTCGATCAGCCTTTCGCGTTTTTCCGGGTCGTCATTCCGCAGGAACGTCTGCGTCTCCTCGAGCGTCGGAATGCGCCCGATGGCATCTAAATAGGCTCGGCGCAGGAACTCCTGGTCGCTCGCGATACCTGCATGCGGGATGCCCTGTTGCTCGATCTTTCCGAAAATGTGGTCGTCAATGAAGTTGCGCTTCTGGACATGCAGGGAGGGTGCGTCCGAGCGAAGCGCAGCGGTTTGGCGGGTGAGCTCTTCGGCCGTCTTTGCCGCATCCGCCGGCTCGGACTCCAGCCTTTGGTGCGCGCGCTCCATGCGCTCGCGAGCCTCGGGCGTCAGCGTTTGCGCGGCGGACATGGCCGCGAAACACATAACGAGCGCTGCAATTCGGAACATTGGCATCTTTACTTTACCCGACGAAATATCTGCACCCGGTTGCCATTCACCTCCGCGACGAACAGGCGTCCGTCCGCAGCCGTTGCCATCAGGTGCGGCAGCTGCAGCGTCTGCGCGTCGCCCCACTGCGCCACGAGCTTGCCGTCTTTCAAGCTGAGGTGGTTGATCTTGTTGGCATCGCCGTCGCTCACCAGCAGAACGTCCCCCACGACTAGAGCGCCAAACGGATTGCCGAAGCCGCCCCAGGCGCCGAGGAACTTGCCCTCGGGTGAAAACACCTGGATACGGTTGTTCCCGCGGTCGGCCACGTAGATGCGGTCCTGCTTGTCGATCGCGATTCCGTGTGCGGCCGCGAACTCGCTCTCGCCCTTGCCTTTCTTGCCCCATTCGCCCACGTAGGAGCCGTCGGCCTTCAAGTGGACGATGCGCCCGTTGCCGGCGTCGGCCACGTAAATGTCGCCGTTGGAGGCGAACACCAAATCGTCGGGCGAGCGAAACAGGGTCTCCCCCGCCCCGGGCGTCGACTCGAGCCCGTAGGTCGCGAGCAATTCGCCTTGGGGCGAAAACTTGCGGATCACGTGGCGCCCGTTGTCCGTCGTCCAGATGTTGCCGTCGGGCCCGACGCGCAGCCCATGCGCCACCTGGAACATGCCGTCGCCGAAGGCGTTCACCATCTTGCCCTTGTCGTTGAATGCCAACAAAGGCGGCTCGCCCCGGTGCAGAATATAGACGTTGCCTTTGGCGTCGACATCGACCGCGGACATCGCCCCCAAGCGCACCGCTCCCGGGATCTCGACGAAGCCCTCGGAGACGTAGGGCTCGGCGGCCATGGCAGCCGTTGCGAGCAAAAAAAGAGCCACGGGGACCAGCGCTTGCGACCGTCCCCGCAACGGATGGCGGACGCGGAGGAGACAGCCACGAGTGACTGCCCCCAGCGCGCCGGATTGAAGCAAATTCTTCATAGCTCTAGAAGATCAGCTTGAGGCCAAGCTGGATGACGCGCGCATCGCGCGCCGCCGTGATGGTACCGAACGAGCCACTGGCATTGAAGCCGTCCGGGCCAGGCGAGAAGCTGTCGTTCACCAGCTTGTAGTTCGTCTGGTTGAGGAAGTTGAACGCCTCGGCGCGAAACTGCACGTTGAATCGCTCGCTGATCCGAGTGTCCTTGATCATCGAAAGGTCCCAATTGACTGCGCCGGGGTGCCGCACGTCCGGTAAAGCGCGTCCTACGTTGCCGAAGGTAAAGTCCGGCGGGTTGACGAACTGCGTCGTGTCGAACCAACGCTGCGGCGTGCGCTCGCCACGCGGCAATGCGGCGCTCACACCAGTCGAATTGGGACGGTCGGCCTGGAAGTTGCTCGCACCGCGAACGGTTACCGGCACGCCGTTTTGCATCACGCCGATCACGTTGAGCTGCCATCCGCCGACGATCTTGCGCATCACGGCGCTGCCCGGATCGAAACGCCGACCACGTCCGAACGGCAACTGGTAGATGCCGCTCAGCACAAGTCTGCGCGAAACGTCCGTCGGGTCGATCGAACGTGCCGGTTGGCGGTTATACAACCCGTTCTGGAAGCCGTTCTCATTCACCTGCTCCACCGAGCCGAAGTTAACCGGGTTCGCGAGCGAATCAGAAATCCGCTTGCCGCCGGTGAACGCCGCGTGCAACAGCAATCCGTTGGTCAGCCGCTTCTTCACCGTCAATTGCAGCTGGTGCGAAACGTAGTTGCCGAGTCTGGGGTTCCGGATGCTTACGGAGTTGTAGTACGGAAACGCCATCAGTGAACGCTCACGCGTGATGGTGGCCGCGCCAAGGCCGCCGGGCGCCATGCCGGCATACGGATTGGGCACGCGGTCGTTCAGCGACTGGCCGAGTGCTAGGCGTGTCGCCGGGTCAATCTGGTTTAGGTTGTAGCCCGACCCGATGAAGTGGTTGCCCTTGTTGCCCGCGTAGCTTGCTTCGAACATCCAATCCTTGATTTGGTGCTGGATGCCGAAGTTCCATTGCTGGGTCAGCGGCGTGGTCTTGTCCGACTCGGTCAGGTTCACTGACTGCCCCAAGCGCGCGGCCGGGCCGGCGGAAGCGCCCGGAGACTCGTCGGGAGCATAGGGCAGACCGTTCTCGAACTGGAAGGCGGCCAAGCCGGGCGTCCCCGTCACATATTGCGTGCGCGTGCTCGAGAACAGCGTGACATCGCCAAGGAAGTTGCGCCAGAAGATCGACGGATAAAACACACCGTAGCCGCCACGTAGTACCGTCTTACCTTTGCCGGTCACGTCGTAGGCAAAGCCAAAGCGTGGCGCGAAATCGTTGTGATCCTCGTTCAAGAAGGTCCGCGGCTGGCCGTCGACGCCCGCGAAGACCGTACAGCCGGTCAGGCCGTTGGGTAGCGTGCAGGTCGGGTCGAAGTTGATTTGGCCGTTGTTGCGCTCGTAGGGCTTCTGCTGGAAGTCGTAACGCGCGCCCAGGTTGAGGGTCAAGCGGCGCGAAACCCTCCAGTCGTCTTGCAGGAAGAAGCTCCAGGCGACGGCATGCCAGGAGTTGCCCAAAATGCGGTCGATGCTCGCCGAAGAGACCGAACCGAGCAGGAACTGCGCCATGTTGGAGCCGGTTCCGCTGGTCCTTTGCGGGTTGGTGGTCAGCCCGCTGAAGGCGTAGTTGCCGGACAGAGCCGCGCCCTGCTTGTTGCCGCCGTAGAGGTTGCGGTAGTTTGCCCCAATCTTGAGCGTGTGCGAGCTCTTCACCAGCGTGACCATGTCCTGCACGTCCCAGTTGAGGGAGGTCCGCGTGCCGGCAGCGCCGCCGCCGATCGTGCCAAAGCCGAAGTTCACCTGCGGCATCTGATCGTTGGGCACGCTCGCGGGCAGGCCGAGCTTGCTCGGCCAGTCCTGGCCGAAGTTGACGGCCGTAAAGGCAAACGCCTGGCGCATGATGCCCACACGCAGGTTGTTGATCACGGTCGGCGAAAACGTGTGTGTATCGGAAACGACGGCGTTGCGGTTCGTCTGATCGTCAAAGCGGTTGGAGCCCGCATTGGGATCGGTGAAGATCGCGTTCGACGAGGGCTGGTGGCGCGACTGCGTGTAGCGCACGAAGATCGAATTCTTGTCGGTGATGCGGTGGTCGACCTTCGTGTTCCATTGCGACCAATCGACGTTGCTCGCCGAGACGTCCTGGTAATTCTGGCTGAAAGTGTAGGCGTTGACCGGCGCACGGTTGGCGTTGGGCCACAGCGCAACGATGTTCGGTGCGACATTGTCAAAGCGGGTCTGCGGTACCTGATTGTTCGCGAAGACATCGCGGACAAGACCAGAGCCCGCCGGATTGGGCCGCGTCGTCGCCGGATCATAAACCGGGATCGAGGCGCCCGAGGCCGTGCGTAACTCGCTGAAATCGCCCTGTCGGAACGGCGCGATCGGAACCGTCGAGATTCGCGGGTTGGAACGGCGCAGACGATACTCTTCCCAGTTGAAGAAACCGAACGTACGATTCTTGATGATCGGGCCGCCGATCGAGGCGCCGAACTGGTTGTAGCGCAGCGGCAGCTTCGTCCCCGCGAAGGTATTGCGCGCATCGAACTTGTCGTTGCGCAGAAATTCGTAGGCCGTGCCGTGGATCTGATTGGTGCCGGAACGGGTAACCAAGTTGACCGCACCGCCGGCCGTGAAACCAAACTCCGCCGACATCGTGCCCGATTGCACTTTGAACTCTTCCACCGCATCGACAGCCGGCGGAACGCCAATCTCGCCAACGTAGCTCAGCGTGTTGTTGTTGCCGTCGAGCATCTGGGCGTTCATCGAGTTGGGGCTGCCGTTGATCGAAATCGACGAAAGCGCGATGCCACGATCCCCGAAGCCGGAGTTCGTGGGGCCGGCGTTCGAAACCACGCCGGCGTTCAGCATGGTCAAGGCGAGCGCGTTGCGCCCGTTTAGAGGCAAGTCCGCCACGCTTTTGCGCTCGATCACTTCGCCCAGAGTCGCGTCCGATGCGCTCACCAGCGGAGCCTCGCCCGTGACCTCGACCACCTCGGCCACCGCGCCAACCTCGAGCGTCAAGTTGATCTGCGCGATCTGATTCACTTGCAAAGTCACGCCGCTGTGGACGGCGCGCTTGAAACCAGCCGACTCAGCGGTAATCTCGTACTCTCCAACGGCGAGACCGGGCGCAACGTATCCGCCGCGCTCGTTTGTCACCGTCGAAAAGACCGCATTGGTCGACGTGTTCACGACATTCACCTGTGCTCCGGGAATGACTGCGCCCTGCTGGTCGCTCACCGTTCCCGAAATCGTGCCCATGCTCTGCTGGCCAAAGGCGGTCAGCGCACACAAGGCGCTCAGCGCAACAATGCGCATACCTCGAACCTTCATCGAAACCGAACCTCCTGTTCCCCATTCGGAAAGCGATCTGTTATATCAGATCGTCGTTAGGCTAGCCGATAGAGCCTAGCCTGTCAACTGGAGGACGGTTAGCCCTGTAAAGCTATCGCCGGGCCGCCGCCAGGGCTAGTCGGCGGCCCGGGGTCAATTCGCGGGCCTAGAAGATTAGCTTCAGGCCCAGTTGCATCACACGCGCATCGCGCGCGGAGTTGATCACGCCGAACGTCGCGCTTTGGTTCTTGCCGTCCGGCCCCGCCACGAAGGTATCGTTCACCAAACCGTAGTTGACGTGGTTGAGGAAGTTGAAAGCCTCTGCCCGGAACTGGATGTTGAAACGCTCGCCGATGTGCGTATCCTTGATCAGCGAGAGATCCCAGTTCACCGTACCCGGGTGACGCACGTCCGGTAACGAGCGCCCGATGTTGCCAAACGTGAACAGCGCCGGGTTCACGAACTGGTCGGTATCGAACCAACGTTGCGCCGTGCGCTGGTCGCCCGGCAGTTTGGCGCTCACGCCTGTCGAATCGGGGCGGTCGGCGCCCTGGTTGTTGGCGCCGCGGACGGTGATCGGAAGGCCGGTCTGCATCACGCCGATCGTGTTGATCTGCCAGCCGCCGACGATCTTGTTCAGCACGGCGTTCGACGGATCGAAGCGTCGCCCACGGCCGAACGGCAACTCGTAGATACCGCTGATCACCAACCGGCGGGATACATCGGTCGGATCGACGCCCTTCTGCGACTTGCGGTCGTAGAGGCCGTTCTGGAAGCTGTTCTCGTTCGTCTGCTCCACCGCGCCGAAATCCACCGGATTGGCGAGCGAGTCCGAGATCTTCTTGCCGCCGGTGAACGCGACATGCATCAGCAGGCCTTGCGCCAGCCGCCGCTTCACGTTGATCTGCACCTGGTGCGAGTTGTAGTTACCCATCAACGGATTGCTGATGTTGACCGAGTTGTAATACGGGAACGCCATCAGGGAGCGCTCCCGGGAGATCGTGGCCGCACCGAGGCCGCCCGGAACCATGCCGGCATAAGGGTTGGCGACGGCGTCATTGAGCGACTGGCCCAGTTGCAACCGCACGGCCGGATCGATCTGGTTGAGGTTATAGCCACCCGCGATGAAGTGGTTGCCCTTGTTGCCGGCGTAGGTCACGTCGAACATCCACTCTCCGATCTGGTGTTGGATGGAGAAGTTCCACTGCTGAGTGAGCGGCGTGATGCCCTTAGCCTCGCGCAGGTTCACAGCTTGGCCCAGCCGCGCTTCCGGTCCGGCCGACCGCCCCGGCGACTCGACCGGCGCATAGGGGAAGCCGTTCTCGAAGAAGAACGATTCCCGGTTGGGCCCGACAGCAACGTAGCTCGTCCGCGTGGTCGAGAACAGCGTGGTGTCGCCGAAGAAGTTGCGCCAGAAGATCGATGGATAGAAGACGCCGTAGCCGCCGCGAATGACGGTCTTGCCTTGGCCGGTCAGGTCATAAGCGAAGCCGAAACGCGGCGCGAAGTCGTTGTGATCTTCGGATACGAACGAGCGCGGCTGGCCCTCGTAGTTGGCATAGACGGTGCATCCCTTCAAGCCGTTCGGCAACGTGCAGGTCGGATCGAAGTTGATGTGGCCGTCGTAGCGCTCCACCGGGCGGCGCTGGAAGTCGTAGCGCAGACCGAGGTTCAACGTCAGCCGGCGGCTGACCTTCCAGTCGTCGTTCACGAAGCCGCTCGCTGCGTAGCCCTGCCAGGAATTGCCCAGGATGCGGTCGATGTTCGACGAGTTCACCGCACCGAGCAGGAACTGTGCCATGTTGGAGCCGGTACCACCCGGGCTTTGCGGATTCGTCGTCAAGCCGCTGAAGCTGAAGGCGCCCGACAGCGCCGCACCTTGCAGGTTGCCGCCGTAAAGGTCACGGTAGTTCGCGCCCAGCTTGAGCGTGTGCGAGCCGTGCACCCAGGTCAGCATGTTCTGGATATCCCAGTTGAGTGAACCGCGCTTACCCGCGGCGCCGCCGCCGATCGATCCGAACCCAAAGTCGATTTGCGGCATCTGGTCGTCGGGGACGATTGCCGGCAAGCCGAGCTTGCTCGGCCAGTTCTGCCCGAAGTTGACCGCGGTGAAATTGAACAACTGCTGCACCACGCCCACGCGGAAGTTATTGATCACGGTCGGCGAGAACGTGTGCGTATCCGAAAGCACGATGTTCTTGTTCGTCTGGTTGTCCACGCGGTTCGAGCCGACGGTGGGATCGGTAAAGATCGAGTTTGCCGACGGCGAATGCTCGGCCTGGGTATAGCGGAAGAAGATCGAGTTCTTGTCGTTGAAGACGTGGTCGAGCTTGCCGTTCCACTGCGACCAGTCGACGTCGCTGGTGGCGGCGTTTTGGAAGTTTTGCGCGAATGTGTTCGCGTTGCTCGGCGCGCGGTTCGCTTCGGGCCAGAAGGCGAGAATCTTCGGCGTGATCGCGTCAAAACGCGCCTGCGGAACCAGGTTGTTCGCGAAGGCGTCGCGAATCTGGCCACCGCCGTTGGGGTTGGCTCGCGTTGTCGCCGGATCGTAGACCGGGATGAAAGCGCCGGCCGAGGTCTTCAACTGCGAGAAGTCGCCCTTGCGGAATGCATCGATCGGAACCGAGGCGATGCGCGGCGTCTGGCGGCGCAGGCGATACTCTTCCCAGTTGAAGAAAAAGAATGTCTTGTTCTTGATGATCGGACCGCCGACGGAGGCGCCGAATTGGTTGTAGCGCAGCGGCAGCTTGTTGGCCGTGAAGGTGTTGCGGGCGTCGAACGCGTTGTTGCGCAGAAACTCGTACACGGTGCCGTGGAACGTGTTTGTTCCCGAGCGCGTGACGAGGTTGACCGTGCCCCCGGCGGTGAAACCGAACTCGGCTGACATCGTTCCCGATTGCACCTTGAACTCTTCAACCGCATCGACGGCCGGAGGCACGCCGACTTCGCCCACGTAGCTCAGCGTGTTGTTGTTGCCGTCGAGCATGCTGGCGTTCATCGAGTTCGGGCTGCCGTTGATCGAAATCGCCGAGAGCTGGATGCCGCGGTCGCCAAAGCCTGAATTCGTGGGGCCGGCGTTGGAGATGACGCCCGTATTGAGCAACGTCAGCGCGAGCGCGGAACGGCCGTTGATCGGCAGGTCCGCGACGCGTTTGCGCTCGATGACCTCGCCGAGCGTTGCGCCGGAGACGTCGACCAGCGCCGCGTCCGCGCGGACTTCGACGACCTCGGCGACGGCGCCGACTTCGAGCGTGAGATTGACCAGAGCGTTTTGGTTGACTTGGAGGGTTACGCCGGTTCGAAGAGCCTTCTTGAAGCCCTCGGATTCGGCGGAGATTTCGTAGTCACCCACCGGCAAGCCTGGAGCGGTATAAAATCCGCTTTCATTGGCTGCCGCAGTGGAGACTGCGTTTGTCGCAACATTGCGAACTTGGATTTGTGCGCCGGGAACGACCGCCCCTTGCGGATCGGTGACCGTACCGGAGATCGTACCGGAGCTTTGTTGACCAAAAGCGAGACATGCGCTGACAAGCGCGAGCGCCACGAGGCGCCACCCCTGAAACATTGGACCATTCCTCCTCGAGGAGCTAGGCGATCTGATATAACAGATCAAGGCGAGCGTATCGCTTTGCAGGCAGGCGAACAATCCCCCTCGAAGGGCCTAAAACGAAACTCGTTTCGCGGGATGGGGATGGCGTTG
This sequence comes from Bryobacterales bacterium, assembly GCA_041394905.1. Lineage (GTDB taxonomy): Bacteria > Acidobacteriota > Terriglobia > Bryobacterales > UBA6623 > RI-231. Next base: position 48,424 of record JAWKHJ010000018.1, read on the forward strand.
GCCGTCGTGATTTGCCTGGCCCCAGGCATCGTCCAGGCGCAACGCTTCGAGGACGTTACCGCCTCTTCGGGCGCCAAGTTCAAGCACGACGCAGGCAAGACCGCTGAAAAGCGGCTGATCGAGACGATGGGTTCGGGTCTGGCCGCAGCGGACTTCAACGGCGATGGCTTGGTGGACCTGTTCTTTGTCGGCGGCGCCGACGGCGCTCATCGACTGTATTTGAATCGCGCCGCCTTGAGCTTCGAAGACGCCACCGCAGACTCCGGAATCGCGGGCGGAGCTTACGGCATGGGCGCGGCGGCGGCGGATGTCGATGATGACGGCGACGTGGATCTCATCGTCACTGCCTTCGACGAGCTGACCTTGTACCGCAATTCGGGAGAGGCTAGCTTCCAGGCGTCGACCCTGCCTGCTCGAGGTTGGCTCTCCGGCCCCGCCTTTGTCGACTTCGACGGAGATGGCCGGCTCGACCTGTTCGTGTCGCGCTACCTCGATTGGGACTACGAGCACAGCCGCTGGTGCGGCGAGAACGAACCCGGACGCCGCTCCTACTGCCACCCGCGCGAGTACGGCCCGGTCACTCATCTGCTGCTGCGCAACCTCGGCGACGGCCGCTTCGAAGACATCTCCGTTCAAGTCGGCCTCGATAAACACCCCGGCAAAGGCCTCGGCGTTGCGGTCAACGACTTCGACGGCGACGGACGACCAGACGTTTTCGCGGCGAATGATTCCTATCCGCAACAGCTATTCCGCAACGTAGACGGCGAGCGGTTCGAAGATGTCGGCGTGTCCGCGGGCGTCGCCTATGACGTCGACGGCCGCGACTTCGCGGGGATGGGGGCGCTCTTCGACGACTACGACGAAGACGGCTGCCCAGACATCTTCGTCGACGCGCTGGGTCGCCAAGGCTACTGGCTCTATCGCAACCTTGGCGGCGGCGAGTTCGAACCTGTCAGCCGCCAAGCAGGTCTCGTCGGCCCGACGGAGATGCGCTCTGGCTGGGGTGCGGCGTTTGCCGATTTCGACAACGACGGCTGGCGCGATCTCGTCGTCGCCCAAGGTCACGTGATGGATGACATCGAACGCACGGACCCCGCTCTGGCCTATCGCGAGCCGCTGTTACTGCTACGCAACTTGTTCGGGCGCTTCTATGACCGCTCGCGTCAAGCCGGCGAGGCCTTCGTCGAACCTCGGGCCGCACGCGGCGCCGTCGCCGTCGATCTCGACCAAGACGGGCGCCTGGATTTGGTCGTGACGACTAACGACGGCCCTGCGGTCATCCTGCGCAATGTCACCGACACCGCCGGCAATTGGCTCGCCGTCGACGCGCCGCTCGGTTCGACTGTTCGGCTGAAGCTCGCGTCCGGCCGCGAGCTCGTCCGCCACGTCGGTTCCGGCGGCGGCTATCTCTCCTCGGGAGGCCCGCTGGTCCACTTCGGGTTGGGCGCTGACACCCCGGCTGGACTGTCGATCACGCTGCCCGACGGGCAAATGTGGATCGCGCCCACGCCCTCAGCGAACGAGATCGTCATCTGCCCAAGGCCCTGACGTGAGTTGGGGTTACAAGTCCCGCAACCGAGCCGCAGCGGCAACGCTGCGGTATCAGAGGCTGGCGCTCCCGCGACTCGGCTTCGGATTCTCCTGCCACAACTCTAAATCACCGCTTTGGGATAATGGCGCTTCATGCGTCTCTGCACCTTCGATCACTCCGGGGCCACGCAGCCCGGCATCCTTCGCGGCGAGAAGATTCTACCGGTCGCCGAAGTCAACGCCAAGCGCGGCGCGCGCTTCCCGCTCGAGCTGCTCGAGCTGATCCAAACCGAGAACCTGGATGCGCTCGCCGACCTTTCGAAAGGCCTCGAGGCGGACATCCCTCTACGAGAGACCAAGTTACGGCTCCCCTACCCGCGGCCCGGCAAGATCTGGTGCATCGGCCTCAATTACAAGTCGCACGCCGAGGACATCAACGCCGTCCAACCCGAAGAGCCGGGCGCCTTCATGAAGCCCTCGAGCTCGATCTTCGAGCCCGGCGGCTGGATCGAGCTTCCGCCTGAGCGGCTGACCAAAGACGTCGACGCGGAAGGCGAGCTCGCCATCGTATTCGGCAAACGCTGCCGCGAAGTCCCGATCGAGGAGATCGAAGACGTCATCCTCGGCTACACGACGACGCTCGACTTGACCGCGCTCGACATTCTGGCCAAGAACCCACGCTACCTGCAGCGCTCGAAAAGCTTCGACACGTTCTTCAGCTTCGGCCCGGTGATCGTGACGAAGGACGAGATCAAGGATGTGAACGCGCTCGAGGTCATCACGAAGCACAACGACAAAGTCTTCTCGCGCGACTTCGTCCACAACATGCGTCACCTGCCCTACAAGCTCGCCTCGTTCCATACCGATGTCATGACGTTCGAGCCGGGCGACATCCTATCGACCGGCTGCCCCAAGGGCGCGCGCATCAAGCCCGGCGACACGGTTGAGGCGTACATCGAAGGCGTGGGGAGCCTGAAGGCCAACGTCAAGCGCCGCGGCGAATAGCTCGATTAGGCCCGCAGTACGTAAAACACGTAGCCGTAGCTGTCGCCGAAGCGTTCGTAGAGCTCGATCTCTCGATCCGTCTCCGAAATCATGTCCGCCATGGCCGGATCGGAGCGCAGCTCATCCATCCTCAGCCTGAGCGGAGCGTAGAATTCGCGCTCCCAATCGGAGCGCGGAAGGGCGAACGTGGCCAGTGTGTCGTAGCCTTCGGCCCGGGCGCGTTCGACATTGCTTTCGATCGTCCCCATGTCGGGGTAGCCCGCATCCCAGAAGGCCCGCGCTCCTTCGGGCGGATCGTCGGTCAGCCAAGTCGCCTCGGTGACGCAGACATGTCCGCCGGAACGCAGCAGCGGACGCCAAAGCCGTAACCCGCGCGCGAACCCGATGAGGTAGATCGCGCCCTCGCTCCAGATCAGGTCGTAGCTTGCGGGCTCATCCTCGAGCGCATCCATCGACTGGAGCCGTGGAGTTACCTGAGCCGCAAGCCCCGCCGCTTTAGCCGTCCGCTCGAGCTCGTCCAAGAACGGTTGGTGTACGTCGACCGCAGTCACGTGTCCACCCGTCTCCCGCGCCAACACGATCGCCGCAGCGCCTGCGCCACAACCAAGGTCGAGAATGCGCGGCTTCGGCGGCAGGTCCGAAAGGGCCCGCAAGGCCCGCAGCGTGGACGCCTCGCTGCCTGGTCCTTTGCGCGGTAGTCCTGCAAACAGGCGAAATAGCGGTTCGTGGGATTCGCTCATTCCGTGCGCAGCCTCCGCGTCCATCGTCGCTCCAGCAGCCCTAGCGCGCCATCGGCGGTCAGGGCCAGCAGCGCCGCCGGCAAGGCGCCCAGCAAGATCAAGCTCGTGTTCACAGTCTGCAAACCCATGAAGATGAACTGCCCGAGCCCGCCGGCGCCAATCAAGGCGGCGATGGTCGCCACGCCCACGCAGGTCACCGTCGCCACGCGCAGCCCGGCGAGGATCGTCGGCGCAGCAAGAGGAAGCTCGACCATGCGCAGGAGTTGCCGGTCCGTCATGCCCATCGCCACCGCCGCCTCACGTACAGCAGGGTCCACTTGTCGAATGCCCACGAAGGCGTTGCGCAGAATCGGCAGCAGCGCATAGAGCGTCAGCGCCACGATCGCCGACCGCACGCCGATGCCGCCAATCAGTGGAATCGGAATGAGGAAGCCGAACAGGGCCAAGCTCGGGATCGTCTGCACCGTGTTCGCGAAGCCCAGTGTCCAACGCTCCCAGCGCGGCTTACGCGTCAGCCAGACTCCGGCTGGAATCCCAATTGCCGCGGCGATGCCGACAGAGACCGCGACCAGCCAAAGGTGCTCCCAGGTGCGCAGCGCCAGGTCGACGCGGTAACTCGAGAGCGTCTCCCAAAAGCTCATGCGCGCCCCTCACGAAATGCCCGCACCGCCGGCTCGTCGGTGCGGGAGAAGTCTTCGGACGTGCCCGACCATGCCAGCCGCCCGCCTTCGAGCAATGCGATGCGGTTACCTAGGAGCACCGCCTCAGCGATGTCGTGCGTGACGAAGACGATTGTCTTGTGCAACTGCTCTTGCAGCGCTCTGAGCTCGCTTTGCAGCTCTCCGCGGGTAATCGGATCGAGCGCGCCGAAAGGTTCATCCATCAACAGAATGGGCGGATCCGCAGCCAACGCACGCGCCACGCCCACCCGCTGGCGCTGCCCTCCGGAGAGCTCCGAGGGCCTCCGCTGGGCGACTTCCCCCGCCGGCAGGCCAACCCGTTCGAGCAATTCCGCGACCTTCGCTTCCGTAATCGGCGCGCCGGATATGCGCGGGACGAGCGCCACGTTCTCCGCAACCGTCAAGTGCGGCAGCAGGCCGATCTCCTGGATGACGTAGCCGATCGAACGCCGCAGCGCGATCGGGTCCCATTCGGCCGTCGAGCGCCCTTGCACGACGACGGCGCCCTGGTCGGGCGTGCGCAGGGCGTTGATCAGCTTGAGAGCTGTCGTCTTGCCCGAGCCGCTGCGGCCTAGGAGTACGAGCGTTTCGCCGGGAGTCGCGTCGAGGGTCAGCGAGGAGAGAACATCGCGTCCGCCCAGGCGGCAAGCGACGTTTTCAAAACGAATCGGAGAGTCCTGCAAAGCCGGGCGGTCCGTCGGGCTCCATCGTACCGCGATCGGGCGAAATGCCCGTCACGCTGATCGCGCAAGCGCGACTTCCACGAACTGAAGCCCAATCTTGAATCGCCCGGCCTCGATCTCAGACACATGCGCCACCCGCGCCAGACCGTTGATCTTAAATGAGAGCTCCTGACTGCGTAGGTCGCCTTGCAGACTGACCAACGATCCGCTCTCGATGCGGACAAAGGCCTCGATGCCGACCCCCGTCTCCGACACGTCAATCAGCTTCGCCATGATCGAGCGAGTCCGGCCGGCGGCGTTCGTCACGCCTAGACGCAAACCCGGAGGCAGGGAGACCACTGTGCGAGGACTGGCGCGGCGTTCGGCTCCCATCGCAGAAACATATCGGCGTTGGGAACCGAACCCTGTAGTGCCTTCGGCGCGCTAAAAGCTGAACCGCAAGCCGAACTGCTGCTGCCGAGGAAGTCCGAGCGTCGAGGTGATTTTACCCGCGTCCGGACTCGAGATGTTCGTGTTGGGCGTGCCGTAGGAGGGATGGTTCGTCACGTTGAAGACCTCCCAACGGAATTGCAGCTTGAAGCGTTCGGTGAGTTGGAAGCTCTTCATCAGGCCGACGTCCCAGTTGAAGATGCCTCCCTCTTGCATCGAGTTCCGGCCCAGGTTGCCATAGGTCGGATTGCCATTGGCGTCGAGCGGCGTGGCGAACGCCGCCGGATTGAACCACTGCGCCGGCGACGGGTTGGCCACACGATGGTCGCCAATGACATTCGGCCGCCAAACGCCAGGCCCGTTGGTTCCCAACTCGGCTGCGGAATTGGCCAATGTCACGTTGTAATACTGGCCCGTCTGCATGCTGACGATGCCTGTCATCTGCCAACCGCCGAAAATGGCGTTGATCGCCCCGCCTTTATCTAGCAGCCGCTGCCCCTTCCCGAACGGCAAGTTTAGGATGTAGCTGTTCACGAGCCGCTGCCGCACGTCGTTGCTCGTGCTGCCTCGCTCACATGAGAAACACGACGTATTTTGCGGTCCGTTATTGTCGCCGCTGACGAAGATCTCCGACGTCTGGCTAATGCCGTGCGACCAGGTATAGGCCGAGGTGAACTGGAAGCCCTGCGAGAAGCGCTTCGTCAGCGTTGTCTCGAAACCGTGATAGTTGCTGTGCGCCGCCGGCGTGCGGTACGTCAGAGCATTTAGAGACGGAAAGAAGACGCGGCGCTGCGCCTCTGTCGCCGATGGGCCAGGCCCTGGAGCATTGATGTTGTAGTCGAGCGGAACGTTCGTCGACGAAGACCCAACGTAAGAGGTCGTCAGCGCGAGCGTTTGGCTGAGCTGGCGTTGGACGCTGAAGTTCCACTGGTAGACCATTGGCAAGGGGTGGTTGCGGGCCCAGGAGCGCATCACCGAATTCGCCGGCAGATCAGCGACGCTTGTGACGGGTGCGTCCAAATCGCCCAGGAAGTCCGACGGGATCCCGTCCTGGAGCAGGATCTTCGGGGCCTTCGAGGTTCCGCGGGCGGTCACGACCGCCACAAACGGATAGTTCCGTAACATGCGTGCGCTGGCGCCGAGCCCTGCCGAACCGCCGTAAAAGATGCCGCTGCCCGCACGCACGGTCCACCTGGCCCCAGGCTGCCAAGCAATTCCCACTCGCGGCGCCAGATTGTTCTTGTCGAAGCTGATCAGCGCGCGGTCGGCCAAACTGTCTCCCTGCTCGCCCGCGCGAATGATCCGCCCGAAATCTGGCCCAGCGTCGAAAACGACCGTGTTCATCTTGTCGTTCCTCTCCACCCAGGGCTCCGTCAGCTCGTAGCGCATCCCAAGGCTCAAGGTCAGGTTGGGACGGATCTTCCAGTCATCCTGGAAGTAGCCCATCCAACTGTTGAACGTCATGTTTGCGTCGATCGTCGTCCCCGACGAAACCTGATCGACCCAACCTAGCAAGCCGTCCCCCAATCCGATGCCGGTGTAGCGGCCGTTGAAACGGATGGTTCCGGTAGCGTTCTGCGAGCCGAGAATGTCAGAGAAATCGTGCCGGATGTCCACGCCCGCCTTGAAGCTGTGATTACCACGGATGAAGGTCAGGTTGTCGACGAACTGCATCGTGTCGCTGACCTTTCCATTGGGCAGGTTGTTGCTTCCGCCGAGGCTGATGTGCGCCAGCCCGCCAGCAAGTTGGATGCGCGGTAGGCCCAAGATCGAGGGATCTTCGTTGAAGCCCTTCAGCCCAAACTCCTGGTTGAGCTCGGATTGCGGCGGCGTGTTGGGCTGCACCTTGTTGACCTTCAGGTGCTTGTAACCGAAGCGCACCTCGTTGATCGTCGTCGGGGAGAACACGTGCGACCAAGACGCCGTCATGTGGTCGCCTCCGTTGTCGTCTAGCCCTCGGTCGTTGCCCACGCCGCCGCGCGCGATTCCCGGCAGAGGCGCGTCCCGCAAGTTGTCATAGCGATAGTGGCTATAGCGAACGAAGAAGTTGTCGGTCGCCGACAACGTGTGGTCATAGCGAAAATCCATCTGGTCGCGGTCGGTCTTCCACGGCGGATTGTTCACGAAGTTGCGCCGTGTATTGTCGGAAAAGTTCGGATTCGGGTAGAGGTCAACCAGCTTCGCGTAGACCGGATCGAACCGCGAAGCCGGGATCGCCATGTTCGCAAACGTGCCGCCCTCAGGGTCTTTGAGCGAGCTCAGGCCGGTGGTCTGGCTGAAGTCGCCTGACCGCTCGAGCGCCGTCGGCACGATCACGATGTCGGATTGCGACTTGCGCAGTTTCCAAGCCTCCCAGCTCGCAAAGAAAAAGGCCTTGTTCTTCTTGATCGGCCCGCCGAAAGTGACGCCGTACTGGTTCTGGCGCAAGACTTCCGGATCGGCTTTACCGTCGCCGTTGCGATCATTGCGGGCAAACGCCTCGCGGGCGTCGAAAAAGTCGTTGCGCAAGAACTCATACGTCGAGCCATGGAACTCGTTCGTTCCGCTGCGGATGGTCACGTTGACCACCGCGCCCGCGTTGCGGCCATACTCGGCGGAATAGTTTGAGGTCTGGATCTTGAACTCCTGGACGGCGTCCATCGAGGGAATCATGGCCTGCGCCTTGCGGTCCTGCTGGCCCATGACGGTCGAATTGTTGTCGATGCCATCGATCAGATAGTTGTTCTGTTGGGCGCTCTGGCCGTGGCTCACGAAGCCGCCCCCGAGGCGGGCATCGCCCAGCGGGCCGCGGTCACGGCCGCCGATTTCCGGCGCCACCCCAGCCGTGAGCTGCGCCAAGGACTGATAGTTGCGGCCGCTGATCGGCAAGTCCTCGATTTGCTCGCGCTCCACCGTGTAGGCCAGCGTCGCCGACTCGGTCTCGAGCAGCGGCGTGGCGCCGGTCACTTCGACGACTTCGACGACGTTGCCCACTTCCATCCGGAAGTTCATACCAATGCGGTCGCCGGAATGGATCTCGATACCGGTCTTGACCGAACGCTTGAACCCCGCCGTCTCGACCGAGATCTCGTAAACGCCCACCTTAAGCGGTCCCGAGACGTAGATGCCGGAAGCGTTCGACTGCTCTCGACCGTAATGCCCGTGTTGACTTCACGGATCACAACGTCCGCGCCAGGAATGACCGCGCCGCTCGCATCCATCACGGTCCCTGTAATGACGCCTTGGTCCTGCTGCGCCTGCAAGAAGGGCGCGACGGCCAACAGCAGGGTCGCCGTCAAAGCAAATCGCAATTTCACCTCGTACCTCTCGAACTCGTTCTTGTCGGGTCTTGTCCGGGCAGTCGCTCAAACCAAACCGCCTCACTCTCAGCTCGGTTTCACTACGCGCGGCTATCGCGCGCGTGGCTGACTGCAGAAGGGCCACAACGAAGTTGCGGCTCTACACTATAACCGAAAGTCGTTATTTTGAGGTACAGAAATTTGCTAGCCCTGGTCAGGCCTTGATAAGTGATCGTAAAAGCTACGACCACCGTCATCCAAGCAGAGGGAACGAACGTCGAAACGCGCGCCGATCAGCGCGCGAGGCGGAAGGCTTCGGAAGCGGCGATCCAGAGGTTGACGAGCCCCAGCCCGCTCACAGCGCCGCGCACGTACGAGTTGAGCCAAAGCCGGCTCCACTCGGGAAAAAGACTGACGAAGAAGTTGTTATCCCACAGCAGCGTCCACGGCAGCAGCAGCAGGATGAGGCCAATCTCGAGGCAGAACAACAGGAAAACGACGCGGACGACGCGGCGGCCCGACTCTGGTGCGGCTTGCGGCGTGATGGCGCTGTCAGACATCTCCGCCTCCGACCGCAAAGAGCGACATCTGCGGGTCTAGCCGGGCTTCGGCAGGCAACGCGACCGAAAAGCCGGCCACTGCTGCAACCGGAGCGAAACTGAACCGGTGCGCCGGCGTGGGACCGTGACGCTCCAGCGCTTCCAGGTGATCCGGCGTAGAGTAGCCCTTGTTCCTCGCCAGGTTGTACTCGGGATAAATCTCCGCCCAGCGCCGCATCCAGGCGTCCCGTTCCACCTTGGCCAGGATCGACGCCGCGGCGATCGAGCGGCAGCGCGCATCCCCTTTGATCAGCGGACGATGCGGGATGGCGACCTGCAGCCGCATGGCGTCGGTCAGCACGAAGTCCACCGCAACGGACAGCTTGGCGAGCGCCTGTTCCATGGCCACGCGGGCCGCTTGGTAGATGTTGATACGGTCGATCCAGCCCGCATCGACCGACGCTGTCGCGCAAGCCACGGCGCGCTCGCGGATGCGTTCGGCGAGCGCCTCGCGGCTGGCGCGATCCAGCATCTTCGAGTCGTTGAGTCCCCGAATCGGGCGATCCGGGTCGAGCACCACGGCCCCGGCCACGACGGGGCCGAACAGACAGCCCCGCCCTACTTCGTCCACGCCCGCTACCCAGACATACCCCGCCTCGCGCGCTTCGCGCTCGAAGCGGCTCGAGGGCCTGGCGGGCAAGCTCGCCGGAGCAGGCTCCAGCCGCGGCAGGCGTTCATCTAGGGGCGGGCCCGGCACGCTCGTCTTAGCGAGTGTCGCGCTCCACCAGACGGGCGGCTTTGCCGCGCAGATTGCGCAGGTAGTAGAGCTTGGCGCGGCGCACCTTGTGGCTGCGCGTCTTCTCGATCTTCGCAATCACCGGCGCGTGCACCGGGAAGATGCGCTCGACGCCGATGCCACCGAAGCTGATCTTGCGCACCGTGATCGTCTCGCGAACGCCGAGGTTGTTGCGCGCGATCAGCACGCCCTCGAAGACCTGGATGCGTTCCTTGTCACCCTCACGGATGCGCACGTGGACCTTGACGCCGTCGCCAATGGCGAGCTGCGGCACGTCCTGCTTCATGTGGGCTTTGCCAATCTTTTCGAGGACTGCGTTCTGCATCTTCGATACTCCCGGCGCCCGCGGCGCCTCGATCTACCCTTCTCGCGTGGACGAAAGCTCGTCCAAAATTTTCCGGTCTTCCGCGCTTAGCGCCGCCGTCTCGAGCAGGTCCGGACGATTCCGGAGCGTCTTCTCGAGCGCCGCGCGCCGCCGCCAAAGCCGTATTTTCTCATGGTCGCCGCTCAACAAGACCTCCGGTACGGTCCATCCGTGCAACTCCGCCGGCCGCGTGTAGTGAGGATAATCCAACACCCCTACGCGGTCCGCGTCATCGCTCGAGAAAGACTCGCGCCGGCTCGACGCCTCGTTGCCCAGCACGCCCGGCAACAACCGAGCCACGCTGTCGACCACCATCCCGGCGGCCCATTCGCCGCCGCTCAACACAAAACTTCCAACCGAAAGCTCCTCGTCCACCAGGCCCCGCTCGACCACGCGTTCGTCGACTCCCTCGTAGCGGCCGCAGATCAGCACGACTTCGTCGTACCCGCTCAGCCGCCGGGCGTCCGCCTGGTCGAACAACTTGCCTTGCGCCGAGAGCAGCGCCTTTCGCCGCCGCGCCTCCGGCCGCCGTCCCTCCAGCTCCTCCAGAGCCAGAGCGATCGGCTCAACCTTCATCACCATCCCTTCGTCGCCGCCGAACGGCCGGTCATCCACCGTCCGGTGCCGATCGAAGGTCCAATTCCTCAGATCGTGCGTCTCGATCTCGATCAGGCCCGCATTGCGCGCCCGCGAAACCACTCCATACTCGAAGGGCCCGCGAAAAAAGTCCGGGAAGATCGTAAGCAGATCGAACCGCATCTTCCCTCGCTCACGCGTTGAGGTCCTCGAGCCCTTCCGGCAACTGGACGCGAATGCTCTTCCTTTCCGGGTCGACCTCGATGCAGATCTCCTTGATGAAGGGGATCAGAATCTCGCGCCCGTCGCGCACAACCTCCAAAACCAACGGCCCGCCCGGCTCCTGGATCGCTTCGACCGTTCCGATCTCACGGTCCGTCTCAGCGTCCCGCACCACACAGCCGACCAAGTCGACGTAGTAGTATTCGCCTTCCGGCGGCGCCCCTAACTCCTCATACGGGATACAGACTTCCGTCCCCCGTAGTTCCTCAGCGGCCGAGATCGAATCGACGCCTTCGAACTTCAGGATCAACCGGCCTTGATGATCCCAAGCGTTTTCGATCTTTGCCGTCGTGAACCGCCCTGCCGGGTCACGGAGAGTGACCTCCGTACCGTCGGCGAAGCGGTCCAAATCCTCACACAAGTCCTGCGCGGCGACCTCGCCGCGATTGCCGCGCGGCTTGGTGATCCTCGCCAGAGCGATCCACTGCTTTTCGTCCTCGCTCAACCGGCCCTCAGGGCTCGAGAATGTCGAGCGCGTAGCGCCGCTTGCGCTTATCGCCATAGGCGTTCAACACCGTCCGGATGGACTTGGCGGTGCGGCCCTTCTTTCCGATGATCTTGCCCAGATCCGACTCCTCGACGCTGAGCTCGAGAACTCCGCCCGCGCGGCCGCCCTTGGCGAAACGCACATCGACGGCGTCCGGCTCGTCGACGAGCGCCTTGGCGATGAGCTCAACGAGCTCGACGGCTGGATCCGTGGTGGACTCGGGCATGGAATGGCCTCCCTACTTTACTACCCCTCGGCTTCCGGCTTGGCTTCTTCTTCAGCAGCTTCTTCAGCGGCAGCCGGCGCTTCCTCAGCGGCCGGAGCAGCCTCTTCTTCAGCCTTCGCCTCGGCAGCGGGAGCCTCCTCGGCCTTCGGCTTGGGCGGCGCCGGAGTGGCGGCCGCGGCCGCTTCCTGCATCGCTTTCCGCTTGGGCTCTCCGAAGCTCGCACCGTTCTCGTCGAAGTACTTGATCAAGCGCTTGACCGTGTCAGACGGCTGGGCGCCCACGCCGAGCCAATAGCCGATGCGCTCACGCTCCAGGTTCAGCTCGATTGGCTCCAAACGCGGGTTGTAGTGGCCCACGATCTCGAGCGTCTTGCTGTCCCGCGCGCGGCGTTTGTCAGTCACGACCACACGGTAGGTCGGTTTCTTCTTCGCGCCCGTGCGGGTCAGGCGAATGGCAACCATGTCTTTTCAATCCTCCAGAATCTCTTCTCGCGCGCTCACCGGCGCGGCGAGAGCGTCATCCCTTGCAAACTTTCCCTTTGTACGTTCTGTCGCCGCCTCAACGGCCAAAGAAGCCCGGCATGCCTTGCGGATCGTAGGCGAGCGGCGTCCGCCCCACTTTTCCCTTTTTCTTCCGCTTCAAGCCGCCCTTCTTCAGCCCTCCGGTCATCATCCGCATCATCTTGCGGGCTTCCCGGTACTGCTTGAGCAGTTGATTGACTTCCTGCACGGTCGTGCCGCTGCCCTTGGCGATGCGCCGGCGGCGGCTGCCGTTGATCACTTCGTGATTGCGCCGCTCCTTCAGCGTCATCGAGCTGATGATCGCCTCCACGCGGCCCATCTCCTTGGGATCGACTTCGACCCCCTTGAGCTCCTTGAACGGCCCAACACTCGGCAGCATCTTCAGAAGCGAGTCGAACGAGCCGAGCTTCTTCAGCGACTGCATCTGCTTGAGAAAATCCTCGAGCGTAAACTCGTTGTCGAGGATCTTCTCCTGCATCTCGAGCGCTTGATCCTTGTCGATCGTCTCCTCGACCTTCTCGATCAGCGACAAGACGTCGCCCATGCCGAGAATGCGCGAGACGATGCGGTCAGGATGGAATTGCTCGAAGGCGTCAGGCTTCTCGCCCACGCCCACAAACTTCAGCGGACGCCCTGTGACCTGGCGAATCGACAGCGCCGCGCCGCCGCGGGCGTCGCCATCCATCTTGGTCAGGATTACGCCGGTGATGCCGAGCCGGTTGTGGAATTGCTCGGCGCTCTTCACCGCGTCCTGTCCGGTCATGGCGTCGGCCACGAACAGGATTTCGGTCGGCTGCAGCTCCTGCTTGAGCTGCTCGAGCTCGACCATCAGCTCTTCATCGATATGCAGACGGCCGGCGGTATCGACGATCACCACGTCGCGCCCGGTCTGCACAGCCTCGACCTTGGCCTTCTGGCCAGCTCGAGCGGCGCTTTCTCGTCCGGTTCGCCGACGTAGATCGGCGCGCCGATCTGGCCGGCCACCACGCGTAACTGTTCGCGCGCTGCCGGACGGTAGACGTCAACGGAGACCAACTGCGGCCGATGCCCGTTCTTCGTCAGCCACTTGGCCAGCTTGCCCGTCGAGGTCGTCTTACCCGAGCCCTGCAAGCCGACGATCATGTAGACCGACGGAGGGCTCGAGGCGAACCGCAGCTTCGACTCAGTGGAGCCCAGCAGCCGGATCAGTTCGTCCTTTACGATCTTGACGACCTGCTCGGTGGGCGAAAACGCCGTCAGGACTTCCTGTCCCAGCGCCTTCGTGCGGATGTTCTCGATGAGCTGCTTGACGACCTTGAAGTTGACGTCCGCCTCGAGCAAAGCAAGACGGATCTGCTTCAAAGCCTCCTGAATGTTGGCTTCGGTGAGCTTGCCCTCGCCGCGCAAGTCTTTGAAGACGCGCTGCAGCTTCTCTGAGAGATTCTCGAACATCGCCTAACGAGCTGGGACCGGGGGACACACGGACGCTGCCGCGCGGACACACGCGGACGCACGATTCCCGAGGAACCTCGTTCCATTGTAGAGGGCGCTCGCCAGGAGCGTCAATCACTGTGGCGACACGGCGTTCTAGGGAAGTTGTCGAACATCCAAACGGTCCTTCGGTACTGTTGACGCTTGGCGCTGAGCGAAATGAAAATCATATGTACCCCTAGGACGTGGCAAATAAAAGGCCCAAAATGTCTTTCGCAGCCCGCGCACTTCAGGGCTTCACTCAGGCCCTCGGTTTTGGCAAGCCCTCCAACAAGGAGCGGCGGAAGGCCAATCGCCTGCCCGGTCACGCCGGCGTCCTGCTACTGATGCCCGGCGACGACGGTGCGGAGGCTCGCATTCAAGCTAACGTCGTGGACATCGCCCCCGGCGGAATGGCGGTGCGCTCGACCAAGAGCGCCGCCCTGGGCGCGCCGCTGCGCGTCAAAGACGCGGGCCGCATCCTGGCATGCATCGTCCGGCGTGTTACCCCGGACGGCAAGGAGTTCATCCTCGGCCTCGAGTTCGAGAAATCGGGAGACGCCGCCACTGGATGACTGCTCGCCTGAGCAGCTTTTTTCCGGCTGCAATGATGCGGTTCCTCAGGCGGACCGCGCCTCATTGCACGCGATTGAATGCTCCGCCGATGGCGCCCGTGGACTCCGCGCGAGCGTCGCGCAAGGTCCGCGTTTCGCATTTTGCTCCCGCCGGCACGACCGTCCCGCAACTCGCGATGTGCGTATTGAACGAACAGATCCCGTGTCCCGGCGACTCGATCTCAAACATGCCGGCGGCTTGATTGCCCGCCTCCACCGCAATCTCGAGCGCCCGAGGGGAATAGCTGAAAGCCATTCGCTGCTCGAGATTCGGGTCGCGCCGAGGCTGCTCGTAGCATCCGATTTCAGGGTAGATGCCGACGTAGACCACACCATCGGAGCACGCGCTGGACGTCGCCACGAACACGCGATAACGCAGCATGCCGTCCTCGGACTCTTCCGGCAATCCAATCTGATTGCTCTTGATCAGCACCAAACAAGTCCAATCTTCCGGACGACTTCGCGGCAATGCCGACTCCTGCGCTGCCGCCGGCCAAGCAAGAACAGTCGTGAGGATGAGCATCCGGAGCATGGCGCTTGGACGCGGCGCTGGAGTCAGGGGTACATCCCAATTTCGGGACTTCCTGGGCCGGTTTCGAGACGGGTACATCTCCAAAAACCTAGAAGAATCGCCCAGCGCCAAACGGCCCCCGGCGTGCTCCGGGCTTATCATGTGGAGCCGGAAATGAGCGCTCTCCTGCAGGACCTTCGTTTCGGGGTGCGCGGATACGGCAGTTCGCCCGGATTCACGGCGATCGCGGTCCTGACGCTGGCGCTGGGCATCGGCGGAACGACATCCATCTTCAGCTTCGTGGACGCGCTCTTGCTGCGCCGGCTCCCCGTTGCAGCCCCGGACGAACTGGTCGTTCTGGGTCCTGGCGGCGGCGGCATCACCGGCGAGAGCGACATGCCGCAGGCCAACAACTTCTCCTTCGCGCAGTACGAGGGGCTCCGGCGGCAGAACGACGCTTTCCAAAGCGTCGCCGCCGCAGCAACTTTCAACACAGGAACCACCGTCCGCACCGAGCAGGATGCCGAGCCAGACGCGTCTCTCGTGCTCGCAACCCAGCTCGTCAGCGGCGACTACTTCGATCTGCTCGGACTCCACCCATGCGGCGGGACGCTTGCTCGCTCCATCTGACATGACCGTACCCGGCGCCGACGCGGTGGTCGTCATCGGATACGACTACTGGATGCGCAGGCGTGGAGGGTCTCCGGATGTCCTCGGGTCGACGCTTTTCCTGCAGGACCTGCCCTACCGCGTGATCGGAGTCGCGCCGGCCGGTTTCGAAGGGCACGCGCCCGACAATCCGGCCGATCTTTGGGTTCCGCTGACGATGCAAGCCCAAATCACGCGCGCGGACTCGTTGTTCGAGCGCACTCCGCCAATGCAGTCTTTCTGGCTCGACATCCTGGGCCGCCTCAAACCTGGACTTAGCCGCACAGCGGCGGAAGGCCGGCTCAACCTGCGGCTACAGCAGATCTTTCTAGCCTCCTACGCGGCGGACGTCTCGCCTCAGAGGCGGGCGGATATTGCCAAGGTCCACGTGCCGCTCACCCCGGCCGGCGGCGGCTTGTCGTCGATGCGCAACGAGCTCCGAGCCCGCTCACGTTGCTATGGGCCGCGACCGGGCTGATTCTCCTGATCGGCTGCGCCAACTTGGCGAATCTGCTGCTTGCGCGCGCCGCCGACCGCCGGCGGGAGATCTCGGTGCGGCGCGCCCTTGGCGCTGGAGCAGGCCGCATCATCCGCCAGATGCTGACAGAAAGCCTGCTGCTGGCAGGACCGGCGCCGCAGCAGGACTGGCGCTCGCCTCGTGGCTGATCCCGATCCTGAAATCCGTCCTGACCGACTTGCGAGGGCCGAATCACGTAGTCGTCGGGCTGGACTCGTCCGTGCTCGCCTTCAGCCTCACGGCGAGCCTGCTGACGGTGCTCCTTTTCGGGTTTACTCCGGCGGTATGGGCCGCCCGGCGCGATGTCGCGGACGGGCTAAAAGCGGGAGCCAAGGGCTCGACGCCCAGCCGCGCACATACCCTTGCAAAAAACAGCCTGGTCGCGGCTCAAACGGCATTGTCGATCGTGCTGCTCGCCGGCGCGGGGCTATTCCTGCGTACTTTGGCCGAGTTGCGCAGTATCGACCTCGGCCTACAGTTGGACAACGTGGTCTTGATGCGAACGAACGGCCGACGGGCCGGCTTGCCGCGCGAGGGCGACGATGCAATGCGGCGGCTGATCCTCGCGCGCTTGGATCAGACTCCTGGCGTGGTCGCAGCGTCGTTCACGACGACAGAGCCGCTCAGCGGCAACTACAATTCTTCCTCGATGGCCGTCGACGGCTATCAGCCGGCTCGAACGAGGACACGAGTGCGATCAACAAGATCGTCACCGACGGCTATTTCCAGGCGCTTGGCATCGGCCTAGTCGAGGGCCGCATGCTCAGCGCAGCGGATCGCTACGACCAAACCTGTTTGGTCAGCAGGGCTTTCGCAACGCGATTCTTCCCGAGACGCAGCGCGGTCGGGGGCGTTGTCCGAACGATGGGCCAGGCTTGCATCATAGAAGGCGTGGTGGAGGACGTGCGCGAAGTCCGCATCCGCGACGAACCGCCGCAAGTCGTGTACCGGCCCGCCTTGGGATACGGCAACTTTTTGCCGCGGCTGATCGCGCGTGGACGGCGATCCGAGCCAGGGTTCGGAAGCAATGCGCACCGCAATCGCGCGAGACTCGCACCGCAACTGCCAGTCAACCCCGGGTTTAGTCTGCTTCGAGAGGACCGTGGATCGGTCTTTGACCATCGAGCGACTGCTCGGCCAGGTGACCGGCGCGTTTGCGGGTGTAGCGCTCCTTCTCGCGTCCGTCGGTCTGTTCGGGTTGATGAGCTACGTCGTGCGCCAGCGTACGGCGGAAATCGGCCTACGGCAGGCGCTCGGAGCCTCGGCCCATGACGTGATCACGATGACGCTTCGCCAAGCCGCCACCCCGGTCACAACCGGCATCGCGGTCGGTCTCGCCGCGACTGTCGCCCTCGGAGGGATTGTCGAGAAGATGCTCTTCGCCGTCACGCCAACCGACGCTTGGGCGCTGGGAGGGGCGGTCGCATCGATGCTCGCGGCGGGCTTGGCCGCAGCACTGCTACCTGCCCGTCGCGCGTCGCGGATTGACCCCATCGACGCCTTGCGCCAGGAGTGATCCAAGATGCTCAACGCTCTCCGGCAAGATTTACGCCATGGCCTGCGCATGCTCTGGCGCACACCGAGCTTCACCGTCCCCGCCGTCATCGCGCTGGCGCTGGGCGTGGGCGCGACGACGCTGATCGTCTCCTACGCCCAGGCGACCTCGCTGCGCCTGTTTGCGTACCGCGACGCGCTCGGCATCCTAAACGTCAACCGCATTGCACCGGACGGCCGCGAACGCAGCGTGCCCGCCTCCACCTATCAAGCTTGGCGTGAGCATGCAGGCTCGTTCTCCGAAATCGCCGCCACCAACTTCACCACTGCCAACCTGACCGGCGTCGACGACCCGGAGCCGCTTTTCGGCAGCCGTATTACCGCAAGCCTGATGCCGTTGCTCGGAGTGACACCCGAGGTCGGACGCGGCTTTCGTCCCGAAGACGAACAGCCCGGCGCGCCCGCAGTGGTCATGGTCAGCGAGCGGCTGTGGCGCACTCGATACGGCGCCAATCCAGGCATAGTTGGGCGAACCGTTCGCCTCAACGACGAGGCCTTCACGGTGATTGGCGTAATGCCGGGCCGCTATTACGGCTACGGTCCCATCCTGGCCTTCCATGACTACTGGGTCCCGCTCGTCTTCTCGCCCGACGCACCCGGCCGCTACCTCGACCGAGATGCGCGGAACGACTCGGTGACCGTCTACGCCCGCCTCCGGCCGGGCTTCGAAGCGAGGGCCGCCCTCGGCGAGCTCGACCGCCTCGCCATGGCCGCCGAACAGGGTATGAGCGGCGACCGGGCTGCCTGGAAGACGAGCCTCTTGCCGCTGCACGAGCGCGTCACGGAGCGCTATGGCCAAACGCTCGCCACCTTTTGGGCCGCGGCCTGCGGGCTACTTTTCATTGCTTGCGTCAACGTGGCGCTGATGATGCTGGCGCGTACAAACCGGCGTAGCCGCGAGTTTGCCTTGCGCTCGACGCTCGGCGCCGGAGCGAGCCGGCTGGCGCGCCAACTGCTCACCGAGAGCCTGTTGCTCGCCTCCGCGGGAGGTCTCGCCGGCGTCCTGCTTGCGAACTTGGCGCTACCCGTCGTGCAGGCTTGGGCGCCCGTCAGTCTGCGGCGAGGCGGGCTGGACTCGATGACGCTCGACGGCGCGACGCTCGCCGCCGCGCTGATGCTCTCGGTGTTCACGGCAATCGCCTTCCGGACTACTGCCGTGCGCTGCGCGCGGCTCGGCCCAACTTGCTCGACACGCTCAAGCTCACCTCCGGCGCGGGAGGGCCCGGCCGCGTGGGGCGCTTGTTCCAGGACGGGCTTGTAGTCAGCGCCATCGCGTCGTCGCTCGCCCTGCTGATCGTCTCGAGCCTGCTCGTCGAGAGCTTTCGCAAGCTCAGCGCCGTCGACCCTGGCTACCAGACCCGCCAAGTACTCACCGCACCAGTCCCTGTTCCGCTGTATAAGTACGATGAGGCTGCGCGGGGGCGCTTTTACCGCGATGTCGCCGACACCGTAGCCGCGATCCCGGGCGCGCGCTCAGTCGCCGTCGCAGTGCCATTACCGCTCGGGAACATCGACACCTCGACACGGTTTCTGCTCGAAGGCGATGCGCCCTCCACACAAGGTCGTATTGCGCGCTTCGGCGGTATCACCGACGCCTTCTTCGAGACTCTCGGCGTCCCTCTCCTCGCGGGCCGTGTGTTCGACCGGCGCGACAACGCGGAAGCTGAGCCGGTGGTGATCGTCAACCAAGCGGCCGCGCGCACCTACTGGCCGGGAGAAAACCCGTTGGGCAAGCGTATTCGCTTCGACCTTTCCGGAGACGGCACGTGGGCAACCGTGGTGGGGGTGGCAAGCGACATCCACTACCGCGGCCTCGACGGCGAGCTCGAGCCCGTACTCTACCGGCCCATCGCCCAAAGCCTGTTTGGGACATTCGGCATGACGCTGCTCGTGCGCTCGGAGGGCGACCCCATGGCCCTCGGCCCAGCGCTGCGCAAGGCGCTATCCGAGGTTGACCCTGACGCGCCGCTGGGCGACCTGCGCACGATGGAAACCGTCGTTGCTGAGAAACTGGCCGGACCCAAGCACCAAGCGGCGATCGTCAGCCTGTTCGCAGCGTTGGCGTTGGCCCTGGCGCTAGTTGGGGTCTACGGTGTCGTCTCTTATGCGGTGTCGCGGCGGACGAGCGAAATCGGACTGCGGAAGGCTCTCGGGGCAAGCGACGCGGACACGGCGACACTCGTAGCTCGGCGGATGGGTTTGCTCGTTTTGGCAGGCATCACGGCAGGAATCGCGCTTTCGCTTTGGCTGACACCTTTGGTCGGCGAACAGCTATTCGGTGTAGAGGCTCACGATCCAGCGACTGTCGCCGCCGCATCGGGAGCGCTCGCCCTCGGCGCATTCCTTGCCGCCGCCGCACCGGCTGTTCGTGCCATGCGCATCCACCCGAGCGAAGCTTTAAGACACGAGTAGCGCCCAGAGCACACAAAAACAAATCCAAATAAAACATGATTCAGGGAAAAGACTGACTTCCGGACAGGAATTCAGGCATGATTAAGAGCGATCATGGGTTGGCTGCGCTCGCTGGGTTCGGATCTGCGACAATCCTGGCGCGCTCTTGCCCAGCATCCCGGAATGACATCCGTCGCCGTGGTCACTGTAGCCTTGGCGATTGGAGCCGGCGCAGCCATCTTTGCTATCGTCAACGCCATTCTCATTCAGCCGCTGCCTTACAAAGACCCAGACCGCCTCGTGATGGCCTGGAACATCAACCCGCAGAAAGGCTACACCTACGAGCTCGCCAAAATGCAGGGGGATTCTATGTCCCCCGCCGAGTTCATCGAATGGCGCGATTCCGGAATCTTTCAGAGCGCCGCTCTGTTTTCATCCTCACTGCTGACGATCTCCGACGACGAAAACCCGGAGATGACGCACGGCTATTTTTTGAGCGAGGGCGGTTTCGACATGCTCGGAGTCCGACCACTCTTGGGCCGGCTGCCCACGCCGGATGAAGAACGAGCCGGGGGTCCGCGCGTCATTGTCCTGCTTGACAGCATTTGGCAGCGCCGATTCCATGGCGATCCCAATGTGCTAGACCAGACGATCAATCTTAACGGGCTGGATTACCGCATCATCGGCGTAATGCCGCCGAGCTTTCTGTTCTTCAACCGGCAATCGGAGCTGCTCGGCTCTATCCAGTTTCCCGCCAAGACCTGGACCCTGCGCACTCCGCGCAGCTTCCGCGTGATGGCTCGACTGGCTGACGGCCTGACTCTCGAACAGGCCCAGGGGCGAGCCACACAGTTCTCCAAGACGATGGCCGAGCGGCACGGCGCGATGAACGAAGGCTGGACGATGCTGCTGACATCGGTGGCCGAGGATGCTGCCGGAGAGCTGCGCACGCCGTTGCTGGCGCTGCTCGGCGCGGTGGGTCTGCTGCTGTTGATCATGTGCGGCAACTTGGCCAGTCTCCTGCTGGTCCGCGCCACTGCTCGCGGCCGTGAGCTGGCGGTGCGGGTCGCCTTGGGCGCGGGACGCTGGCGTCTCGTACGCGTGCTGATGGGGGAAAGCCTGTTGATCGCGCTCGCCGGCGGCGTCTTGGGCCTGGGATTGACGTTCCTCATCGTGCGGGCGTTCCAGGACCTGCGTCCGGACCGCTTCACACACGGCCGCTATCTGCTCCAACTCGAGGCGATTCGGATCGATCCGTGGGTGCTCGCGTTTGGCTTCGTGGCCGCGCTGGCGGCTGGGCTTCTCTTTGGCGCGCTGCCCGCCCTGCGCGCCTCGCGGCCCAACATCAACCAATACCTCAAGGAATCCGGACGAGGCAGCTCGGGCGGCATGCGCCTCCGCAGCATCCATGCGGCCCTTGTCATCGCCGAAGTGGCCTTCTCCGTCGTCTTGGTCACGGGCGCTACGCTGCTGGTCCGCAGCTTTTCCGCTCTCTACGAGCGCGGCCCAGGCATGCAACCGGAACGGTTGCTGACCATGCTCGTACAGCCGCCTCTGGGCAGCATCTACGCCGAGTTGCTCCAGCGCGGTGTCCCGCGCGAGCAGTTGTTCGCAAAGGTCAACGAGCTCGCTTCGCACGTCGAAGCAGAAACCCTGCGCCGCGTCGCCGCGGTTCCCGGAGTGGAGAGCGTGGCCGGGGTCGACAAGCTTCCCATGCAGGGGTGGTTTCCGCCTTCCTCGTTCAGCATCGAGGGTCAGTCGGTCGAAAACCAGATCGATCAGCCGAGCGCGCAAGTCGTTCGGGCGACGGCGAACTACTTCGAGACCATTGGCGTCCCTCTCTTGCGGGGACGGACGTTCGGCCCAGAGGACCAGAGTGACTCGCCGAGCGTTTGCCTCGTCAGCGAAGAGCTCGCACGCCGCTATTTCGGCGGCAGTGACCCAATCGGACGCCGTCTGAAGCTCGGAGAAGTGAACTCGCGAGGCCCGTGGATGTCGGTCATTGGCGTCGTGGGTGACTTGCGGGAGGCGGGCATGCGTGGACAGCCCACGCCGGCTATCTATACCAGCAACGAGCAGCGACATTCCGAGCGCACGTGGCTCATCCTCAAGAGCCGCACGCCGACGCCGTTGTCCATCCTGCAAGAGACGCGCAGCGCCATCCGTCAAGTGGATTCGCGCATGCCGATCTATCGCGTGCAAACGATGGCGAACGTCGTCCGTAGCTCGACTTGGCAGCTCGAACACTCGATGATGCTGCTGAGCGGACTGGCCGCGTTAGCCCTGCTCTTGGCCGTCGTGGGTCTCTACGGCGTGCTGAGCTACACGGTGCGCCAGCAGACACGGGAAATCGGCGTGCGCATGGCGCTTGGGGCCGACCGGAGCCTGTTATTGAAGATGGTGCTCTTCAACGGGATGAAGCTCGTCGGAATCGGCCTACTGCTGGGCTGCTTTGCCTCGATGGCGCTCACTCGCTTTCTGGCGGCGCTGCTCTTTGGCATAGAGCCCTTGGACGCACCAACGTTCCTGCTCGCTTCGTTGGTGCTGCTGCTCGCCGGCGTTGCGGCGTCCTACTTGCCGGCGCGGCGCGCCACCTCAGTCAGCGCAATGGAAGCGCTGCGCCACGAATAGTCGTATGGTTCTTCTCGTCACTGGCGGCGGTCGCGGTATCGGCGCCGCCACTGCGCGCTTGGCCGCGGCTAAAGGCTGGTCGGTCTGCGTCAACTACCTTCACGACCAGCGATCTGCTGAGGCGGTTGTAGCGGACGCCATCAATCTTGGCGTCCACGCGGTCGCCTTTCGCGCCGACGTCGCCGTGGAACGCGACGTCACCGACATGTTCAAGGCCGTCGATCAGGAGTTGGGCCCGATCACTGGCCTGGTAAACAACGCGGCGACGCTCGAACCCCAGATGCGCCTCGAGTCGATGGTTGGCGCGCGATTGCAGCGCATGTTTGCGACCAACGCCATCGGGCCGATGTTGTGCGCCCGCGAGGCCGTCGCCAGAATGTCCACGAAGCAAGGCGGGACGGGCGGGGCTATCGTAAACGTGTCCTCATTGGCTGCCAAATCCGGATCGCCCAACGAGTACTTGGACTATGCTGCGACCAAAGGCGCAATCGAGACGTTTACGGTCGGTCTATCACGGGAAGTTGCCCTCGAAGGCATACGAGTCAATGCTGTTCGTCCAGGCTTTATCTACACGGGACTCCACGCCAAGGGCGGAGAACCGAATCGCGTCGATCGAGTGATGGAATTGACGCCGATGAAACGAGGCGGACAGCCAGCAGAAGTCGCAGCCGCTATTCTATGGCTGCTTTCGGACGAAGCATCCTATGTGAGCGGGGCAACCCTCGACGTTGCAGGGGGCCTCTAAAACGCGAAAAGCCGCTGCATCGGTGCAGCGGCTTTCAGCAACGAGACTCGCCAAAGACATCCTTGACGAGCATGGGCCTACACGTGGCCAGCTTCGATTCGTTCACGCATCGCATCGGGAATGCGGTGCTTCTCCGCGCGCAGGAACTCGAGTTGAGGCAGGCCTACATCGGCCGGGTCGAGCAGTTCGACCGGAGGACCGGTCTCTTCCGAATCCGCCTTGCGGCTCTTGCGCTCTTCGCGACGCTCAGCCTTCGCTTGGCGGCGTTCCTTGCGGGCGATCTCTTTCTTGCGTTTCTGAAAACTTACTCCGGGTCGTGCCAATATGATTCTCCTTGCTCGTGGGGTTTTCCGAAGCCTTCAGGATGGCGTCCCGAAAACCTCGCGTCCGTATTGTAGCAAGCGATTACCCGAAATCCAAACCATTTCAGATGAATTCGTCTGAAATAGATACATTGCGAGCTACGCTACGCTGAGGATCGAAGCTCGCCCATCGGACTTTCCATGCGTCTTTTCCGCGCCGCAATGGCGCTCCTCCTGGCCTCCACTCCTGCTCTTGCGTCAGAGCTTTGTCCGGCGTGGTCGGAGGGCAGCATATTGGGGGCGCTGGACGACCGGCTCGTGCCCGAGGCGAGCGGCTTGGCCGTTTCCTCCGACGGACTGCGCCTCTATCACGTCAATGACAGTGGAGGCGGCCCGTTCCTGTATTCGAGCGCGCTCGATGGGTCCGATCTGCGCCGGCTGCGATTGGCCGGCGACGTCAGCTCGCTCGACCCCGAGGCGCTCGCTCTGGCCAAGCTCGACGGCAAGCCCGTGGTGATCGTGGGCGATATTGGCGACAACACGCTACGCCGCCGCTTCGTCGATCTACTGGCTGTCCCTGAAAATGCCATCTCCGCGGATCGTGCGCCTGTCCAATCCCATCTTCGGGCGCGCTACCTCGACGGCCCACACAATGCGGAAGGGCTCGCCGCCGCGCCAAATGGCGACCTGTACATCTTCACCAAAAGCTGGGCAGAGACAGTGCGTGATCCGGCGCCGTCGCGCATCTACCGCGTAAGGGCAGACGCTTGGCGATCAGCCTCACCCGAGCCGATCGCGATGGAGTTCGTCGGCGAGATCGACTTGCCGACCCTAGCTACCCGCGAGCGCGCGCCGTTCAGCGATGTCGTCACGGACGTCTCCATGGCGCGCGACGGTTCGCGCTTCCTCGTGCTCACGTACGGCTACGCCTGGGAGTTCGCCCTCGACCTCAACGAAGGCTCACTGCCTCCGACAGACGCGCTCGAACGGGGTCGCGACTATGAGTTGATCCGACTCCCTACCATCCTTGGGAAGGAGACGATCACCTATCTACCCGGCGATCGCGCCTTCCTCTTCGGCAAGGAATTCCGGGCGGACTCCAAGCCGTCCCAATTGATCCGCCTCGACTGCGCCCCCGGGCGTTAGTGCGTGCTACGCTCCCTGGCATGCGCGCGCTCCTGATTTTCCTCTTTGCCTTCGCGGCAAGCGCTGCCGACAGTGGCCTCCCCGCGGCGGCGCCGGAAGACGTCGGCATGAACCAAGCGGTCCTGCGCTCCGGCTTGTCGCTGTTCGAGGGCGCCGTGGCGCGGGATGAGATGCGCGGCGCTGTCGTGCTGGTCGCGCGAAAGGGACGCGTGGTGCTGCACGAAGCCGTCGGGCTGCGCGACTACGAGCACAAACTGCCCATGGAGCGCGGCACGCTCTTCCGCATGGCGTCGAATACCAAGCCGGTCACCGCGACCGCCATTCTGATGCTCGCCGAGGAAGGCAAGCTCTCCGTCGACGACAACGTACGCAAGTATCTACCTTCGTTCGACAACTACCGCGCCGGCTCGATCAAGATTCGCCACCTGCTCAGCCACACCAGTGGTCTGCGCATCCCGGTCATCTTCTTCAAACCCTACGTTCTGCCGCCCGCGCTCCAAACCGAGGTCGACCGCTTCGGGGTGGTGGGAGCCGAAGAAACTCCAGGGGAGACCTATTCCTACAACAACCCCGGCTTCAACACTCTCCGGCGCCATCGTCGAAGTCGTCTCCGGCCTCGGACTGAAGGAGTTTTACCGCGAGCGTATCTACGAGCCGCTCGGCATGAAGGAGAGCTACAACCACTGAACCGGATGCGCCGCAAGACCGCATGTCGGTGGTGTACCGCCTCGCGAAGGGCGAACCCTGGAAGGCGGAGTGGCGGCCCGGCGATGAGCGGACTACCTTCGTGCGCGCCTCAGGCGGCATGATCTCCCCAGCGGCCGACTACGTCCGCTTTTTGCCAGATGTTTCTCAACGGCGGCGAGTTGGGGGCAAGAGGCTGCTCTCGCCAGAGAGCGTGCAAGCTGCAACGACCCCCAAACCCGGCGCGCCGGCCTACGGCTTCGGCTGGGGAGTACCAGCCGAAGGCCTATTCAGCCACGGCGGCTCCGACGGGACTTTCGCCTGGATCGACAAGAAGCGCGAGATCATCGGAATCGTCTTCACGCAGAGCCCCGGCGGCGCCATTCCACGCGAGCAGTTCCGCCGCGTGGTCGAGGCCTCGGTCTACGACGAGTAGGCCGGCTCGGCGACTTGCTGCCAAACCTCGGCGTGATCCCGAGCGTACTGCTCGATCGTGAACGCTCGCCGCCCGGTGATCTCTTCGACGGCTACGGGTACCTTCCGCCAGTACCGCCCGCGCGCACCGCGGAGAACAATCCGGCCAGATAGAGAGCTAATCCTGCCGCCTGGCCTGGGTCACCGAAGCCACGAAGGTCTCGTCATCCACCGGCTCGTAGCGAATCTCTCGCCCGGAAGCCTCGGAGAGAGCCTCGCGGCCTCGGCATAGGTCAACGCTTCGGGGCCGGTCAGCGTGAAGGCGCAACCGTCAAAGCGGTTCTGTTCAAGCGCCACCTGCGCGCAGGCGGCAATGTCGCGCGTATCGATGAACGAGGTGCGCGCGTCACCCGCAGGCAGAGGAAGCACGCCCGCCGCGCGAATCGGCTCCAGCCAGGATGTGTGGAAGTTGTCCAGGAACCAGTTCGGGCGCAGGATCACGTAGGGCGCGCCCGTCTTTTCGAGCACCCGCTCGCAGCGTCGCAGCGGCTCATCTTCGTCGTGTTCGACGCCCATCGCCGTCATCAGCACCACCTTGCGTCCCCTTTTCGCCGCCTGCTCGAGAAACGGCGTCAGTACGCTCTCGGGCGACGCCACCGGAGGACCAATGGTGAACACGCGATCCACGCCGTCCAGCGCGGGAGCGAAGGTCTCGGGCGACTCGAAGTCGAACAGGACCGTCTCGACGCCCTTCATGCCGTTCATCGCGGACGGATTGCGCGTCGCCGCGCGGACGGGCAAGCCGGCCTCGACCAGCTCGCGCACGACCGCGCCTCCAACGTTCCCAGTGCTGCCAATGACAAGAGTCTTTTCCATGAGTCGATTGCTCCCCGGCCGCCCACGCGGCCTCTCATGGATGGGTGCGGGAAACCCGCGGCAAACCCGACATCAGCCGCCGAGGCCGGCCTTGAGCGACTCAGTCGCCGACTGCACTTTCGCAAGCTCCCCGGCCCGTTGGCTGAGCTCGTCACGTTCGGCGCGTACGAAGCGTGTGTAGGGCGCAATCGTCTCTTCGATACGGTTGCGGCTGCGCGCGATCTCTTTCTGGAACTGGCTCTCGAGCGCTTGGGTGAGTTGCGTGCGCAGCGTCGAGATCTTCTCCCGCAGCTCGGCCTTGGCTCGGCTGCGACGGTGTGGCAGCACGAACAGACCGAGCACAGCCATCACTCCCGCGGCCGCAATGCCCGTCGCATCGAGCGTCGAGGATGTGGCAATCAACGACACCGCCGCGCCCAAACCCACCGCGCCCACTTCGAGCAAGGCGGCGTTCGTCACCGCGTTCTGCACGGACTCGGCCATGCGGTGCGCCTCGCGGCCTTTGTCAGAGTTGCGCAGCGTCTCCTGCGCGACTTTGCCGACCGTGTCGAGCAGGCGCGTGCGGTCGTACTCGAAGCCGCCTGAGAGCTTGCCCACGATCTGCTCGGCGTGCTCGGACTTGCGCTGCTCCAGCCGCTCGCGCACCACGCGCCACTGCTGCAGGTCGCTCGTCACCAGCCAGTCGATGATGTCGTGGACTTTGTCCTCGATGCGCTGGGGGGCGTCGGCCACAACCTCGCGCTCGAAGTCCGCCTTCACCTTCGACTTGTTCACCAAGTCGAACACGCGGCCGACGCGAATCATCTCTTCGAAGAACTCGTGCCCGCGCCCTTCGAACTGGTGCAGGATCAAATCGATGTCGGACATGCGCAGCGCAAAGCCCTCGCGCAAGTCCTTCTCGTAGACGTCGAGCTGGCTTTTGATCGCCTCGACCTCAGCGATGTCGCCCTCGAGCACTTCGAGCCGTCGCCCTACGATGTCGGCGTACTTTGAGCTCAAGCGCGTCGCTACGCCGATCGGGTTGAGCAGCTTGAGCCGGAAACGCTCCTGCGCATCGAGCGTGGTACGCAGGTAAGCTTCGAGCGCCGGAAAGCCGCTGGCGGCGAGCTTCGCGTCATCGCCGGCTTGCTTAGCGCGGAAGGCAGGCCGAGCTGCCACGGCGAAAATCTCCGGCTCGACGCCTAGCAACGCTTCAAAGCTCTCGCGCACGAAGCTCTTCACCCGCTCGACTTCCTCCGCCTTTTCGAGGATGTCGATCTTGTTGATGACCAGAACGACTTTCTTGCCCCACTCGCGAATGCCGGCGAGAAACGAGCGCTCGCTCTCGGTAAACGGCCGGTCGGCCGAGGTGACGAACAAGACTAGGTCGGCCTGCGGGATGAAGTGCTGCGTGATCGCCTCGTGCTCGCGATCGATCGCGTTCGTGCCCGGGGTATCCACCAGCCGCAGGTCTTCGAGAATCGCGACCGGAGCCGTGATGCGATCCAACGCGGAACCCTCGGACACCCGCGCGACCTCGGGACCGTGGGAGAGCACCTGGATGCGCGATGTCGTGGGCGTCACGCCCTCTTCCAGCACCGTCTGCCCAAGCAGCGCATTGACGAAAGCGCTCTTGCCCGAGTTGAACTCACCGACGACGACGAGCAGAAAGAGGTCATCGAGCTGTTCGGCGGCCGTTTTGGCTGCCGCAACGTCGGCCGGATCGGCGCGCAGCTTTGCGAGAACCGCGCGCAGGTCGCCGAGCACCGAACGGACCCGAGTGAGCGTCTGCTCCCGTTCCGGACCGAGCAAGCGAGATGCGGCTAGGCGGCTTCTCCACGAAAACTCCTCCTTCATTCTTGCGAAAACTTTGGCTCCGCGCCCGGTGATACAATCCGCCAAAAGATGCCTGTCGCCGAAAAAGGCTCACTCGGGACGTCCCGCTGCGCCGCCGGCCAGGGCGCCCCGTCCTCTCGCGCATCTTCCCTTCCGCCTGATGGGCCGCATTCGCGTACTTCCAGATAGGGTCGCTAACCAGATCGCCGCGGCGAGGTGGGGAGCGTCCCGCATCCGTCGTCAAAGAGCTGTTCGAGAACGCCCTCGACGCCGGCGCGAAACGCATTCACATCGAAATCGAGAAAGGCGGACGCAAGCTCATCCGCGTCACCGACGATGGTTGCGGCATGGGCCGCGACGACGCGATGCTCGCTTTCGAGCGCCACGCCACCAGCAAGCTGCGCGAGGTGGGCGATCTGCTCGCCATCCCCACGCTTGGCTTTCGCGGCGAGGCCTTGCCCTCCATCGCCAGCGTCTCGCGCCTGACGCTCGAGACCAGCTCCGGCGACGAAGAAATTGGCAGCCGCGTCGAGATCGCCGGCGGCCGCATGCTCAATGTCGAGGACCAGGCTCTGCCCCCAGGCACCACTGTCACCGTCAAGGACCTCTTCTACAACGTCCCCGCGCGGCGTAAGTTCCTGCGGACCGACAAGACCGAGCTCTCGCACGTCGCCGCGCTCGCCACCCACTACAGCCTGGCGCACCTGGACAAGACCATCCAGCTCTCGAACGAAAGCGGCCCGCTGCTGCAAGTCACCCCCGTCGAGTCCCTGCGCGAACGCGTGTACCAGATCTTCGGCTCCGACGCCCTCGATCAGCTCGTCGAGCTCGAAACCGTCTCGCGCGAGCTCGAAGTCGTCGCCTCGCCGCTGCCGCCCACCCGCGCCGTCGAAGAAGCGCTCGAAGGCGGACGCGCCACGGAGCGCCAAGTCTTCTCCGCGCGCGGATTCGTCTCCAAGCCGCACGTCGAGAAGCTCAGCCGCAACTCGATTTTTCTGTTCGTCAACAACCGGCTCATCCGCGACCGGGTGTTGCTCAAGTCCATCTCGAGCGCGTACCACAACATCCTGCCGCCGGGATCCTTCCCGTTCACACTGCTCTTCCTCGACATGCCGTTCGATGAGGTGGACGTCAACGTTCACCCGGCCAAGACCGAAGTGCGCTTCCGCCACCAGAGCTTCGTCTACGACTTCGTGCGCGACGCGATCCGCGACCGGCTGATCCGCTCCAAGCCCGTCTCGACCATGCCCATGCCCGCGTCACCGGGCCAGCCCGCGACGAAGCTGCCTTTCTCGGAAGGCTCGACGCGTATCGAGTGCGAGGACGACCAGCCCTCTGAGGTCGCGCCGGAGCTGCGCCTCAAGCCGCAAGCCCCGCCCACTGCGCGCCTCGATTTTTCCACCGCGCCTGCGTATGATTTCCCGCCGAACGACGCAGGCGAGCCCGAATCCGCGCCGGCCCCTGAGCCGCCGCAGAAGATGCCGCCTGCATCCGCGCCAACGTTTCCACTCGACTCCGCGCCCCACAGCCGCGCGCGCGTCGTCGAAGACCGAACCGGGGAAACCCTCGCCGACGTGGGCTCTCTGCGCGCGCTCGGTCAGATCAAAGACAGCTTCATCATCGCCGCCGGCTACGACGGGCTTTGGATCATCGACCAGCACGTCGCCCACGAACGCATCCTCTTCGAACAAGTGCTACGCAACCGCCAACGCGGCGCACCGGAATCGCAGCGCCTGCTCATGCCGATCATCGTCACGCTCACGCC
The DNA here is from genome assembly GCA_041394905.1 of Bryobacterales bacterium. Classification (GTDB taxonomy): domain Bacteria; phylum Acidobacteriota; class Terriglobia; order Bryobacterales; family UBA6623; genus RI-231. Next base: position 78,622 of record JAWKHJ010000018.1, read on the forward strand.
CGAGCAGCAGATCGCCTTCGACCAGATCAACGAAGAGCTGGACGCGAACGGCTTCGAAATCGAACCCTTCGGCCACCGCACCGTTGCCGTCAAAGCCGCTCCTGCGGGCCTGTCGCCCAGCGAGATCGAGACGCTGCTGCACGAGATCCTCGAGACGCCCGACCGCGAGCTGCGCGAGCTCTCGCTCGACGATCTGCAAAAGCAAGTCGCCGCTACCGTCGCCTGCCACGCCGCTATCAAGATCAACACGCCGCTCGATCCGCCCAAGATGCGTTGGCTGCTCGAAGCACTCGGCAAAACCGAATGCCCCATGGCCTGCCCCCACGGACGGCCCATCGCGCTCAAGTACGAGCTCAAGGACATCCTCAAGGCCTTCCACCGGATCTGACGCCAAGCCCGTGGGCGGACCGTATGCTATACGTCTAATCTTGGAGCCGGCCGCCCCAATCGAAGCTCTCATCGTCGACGACGAGAAGCTTGCTCGCGACGAGCTAGCCTACTTGCTCCAGTCGCACCCCGAGATCCTCATCGTCGGACAGGCTGACAACGGGCTCGAAGCCGTCGAGATGATCGACGAGCACGAACCCGACTTGGTCTTTCTCGACGTGCAAATGCCGGGCCTCGACGGCTTGAGCGTCGCGCGCAAGGTGATAGAGCGCGGAGGCAAGCTGCCGCACTTCGTCTTCATCACCGCCTTTGACCAATACGCTGTCGAAGCCTTCGAGGTGAACGCGGCGGATTACCTACTCAAGCCCATCGAAGAAGCGCGCCTGACGCGCTCGCTCGAGCGTACACGCAAGGCCCAGGATGCGCCGCAATCAGCGGAGACAGCGAACGTCGAGCGGCTGCTCTCGCAGCTGCAGATGCACTCGAAGCCGCCCGCCAAGCTACTCGTGCGCCATGCCAGCCGCATGGTACTGGTCGACTCCTCCGACGTCATCTACGCCACCATCGACGACGGCATGATCACCATCGTCGCCACCTCCGTCGAAGGCCTCTCGAACTACCGCACCATCGAGGAGCTCCAACAGCACCTCGACCCCAACCTCTTCTGGCGAGCGCATCGCTCTTACCTGGTCAACATCAACCGTATCCAGGAAGTCATCCCCTGGTTCAAGTCCTCCTACCAGCTCCGCATGGCGGACCGGAAACAAACCGAAGTGCCAGTCAGCCGCGCGCAAACCAAGCGCCTGCGCGAGCTATTCAAGCTCTAGCCGATGTCTTTTCGCGCCCTCAGCCTACTCGTCGCACTCGCGGCGCCCCTGCTCGCCATGCCGCCTATCCGCTATACCGTCCGTTTCCCCGCCCCGCAAACCCAGACCTTCGAAGTCGAAGCTGTCTTCTCCGTCGAGGGCGTGGACGAAGCGACCTTGATGATGGCCGTTTGGACACCCGGGTCCTACCTCTTACGCGAGTACTCCGGAAAGGTCGAGAGCCTGAGCGTCTCCTCGGGTCAGCCCGTCGAAAAGATCGCGAAGAACCGTTGGCGTATCGCCACCCAAGGCGCGAGCGAGGTCCGCGTCGTCTACCGTTTGTATGCGCGCGAGATGTCGGTACGCACCAACTGGGTCGAAAAAGACTTTGCCATCCTGATTGGCGCTGGAACCTTCCTGACGCTCGTCGATCCGGCGACCGATCGCCCCGTCAAAACCGAGCATCACGTCCAGCTCGAACCGCCATCTAGTTGGCCACGCTCAGCCAGCGGTATGCGCTCAGGCGACGCGCCGCATTCCTTCGTTGCCCAGGACTTCGACGAGCTCGTTGATTCGCCCATCCTGGCCGGAGACCTCGCCGTCTACCCCTACGAAGTCGACGGCAAGCCGCATGAGCTGGTCAACCTCGGCGAAGGCGGTGTGTTTGACGGGGCCCGCGCTGCAGCCGACTCCCAGACGCTCACCCGCGCGCAGGTCGACTTCTGGGGCGGAGCGCCTTATCCGCGCTACAGCATGCTCAACGCCATCACCGAGTCCGGCGGCGGCCTCGAGCACAAGAACTCCGCGCTGTTGATGTCGAAGCGCTTTGCCACGAGCACGCGCAAGGACTACGTACGCTGGCTCAAACTCTTCAGCCACGAGTTCTTTCACGCCTGGAACGGCAAGCGCCTGCGTCCGGCCGAGCTTGGGCCTTTCGACTACGAGCACGAAAATTACACCACCGGCCTCTGGGTTGTCGAGGGGCTCACGTCGTATTACGAGTCCGTACTGCTCGCCCGCGCAGGTTTGATTGACGAAGCAACCTTCCTCGAACAGCTCTCGGAAGACATCGAGAACCTGCAAGGCACGCCCGGCCGCGAAGTCGACACCGCCGCCGCCGCCTCATTCGACGCCTGGGTCAAGCTCTATCGCCGTGACGAAGGCTCGCCCAACCGCAGCGTCAGCTACTACGTCAAAGGGGCCGTGGTCGGCATGCTGCTCGACGCCGAAATCCGCTCCGCCACCAACGGCAAGAGCAGCCTCGACGACGTCCTGCGCGCCGCCTTCGCGCGCTATGCCGGCGAGACCGGCTACACTGGCGCTCAATTTCGGGGCCTTGTATCGGAGACCGCTGGAATCGACCTCGCCCCTTGGCTCGAACGTGCGCTCGACGGGACCAGCGAGCTTGACTACTCGATATTCCTCACTTGGTTCGGCCTGCGCTTCACACCGCCCAAGGCCGAGGGAGACGAGCCCGCCGCATGGCTCGGCGCCAATACCGCCGTCCGCGAAGGCCGCCTGTTCATCACGGAAGTCCGCCGAGGAACCCCCGCCTTCGGCGCCGGGCTCAACGTCGACGACGAAATTGTCGGCATCAACGGCTTCCGCGTCGCACCCTCCGCCCTCGACGATCGCCTCGCGCACTACCGCCCTGGCGACAAGCTCGAAATCCTCATCTCGCGCCGTGAGAAGCTCGAAACCATCGCCATCACCGCAACCGCAAAGCCGAGTGAGAGCTGGAAGCTCGAAGTCGACCCCGCCGCGCCCGAGATGACCACAGCCCGACGCGCTGCTTGGCTGCAATAAACCGCCGCGCGCCTTTGACATAATCCCGCTCGTGCTCGCCCGCGCCGTCTGCGTCCTCGCCGCATGCTCCTACCTGCATGCCGCGAGCCCGTGGACGCCCGAAGACGTGGCCCGCCTGCGCACCGTCGCCGAAGTCGCTATCGCACCCGGCGGCCAGCGAATCGCCTACGTGCTCAACGTCCCACGTAAGCTCTTTGCCGAGAAAGACGGCCCGGCTTGGCAGGAACTCCACGTTGTCGACCGCGAAGGCCGGTCGCGCCCGTTCCTCACCGGCGAAGTCAACGTCTCCTCCATCGCCTGGACGCCCGACGGGGAACGCATCTCCTTCCTTGCCAAACGCAATGGCGACCGCGAAACCGCGCTCTACGTCATCCCGCTCGCCGGCGGCGAAGCGCGCCCCGCCGTCCGCCGGGAAACATCCATCGGCCACTACGCCTGGAGTCCCGACGGCAAGCGCCTCGCCTTCACCGCCCAGCGCCCTAAGAGCAAAGAACAGCACGAGCTCGAAGCAGACGGCTTCACGCAAGAAGTCTTCGAGGAAGACCAGCGCCCCGATGAAGTTTGGATCACCCCCCTCGACGCTGACGGGCTTTCTCTCGAGCCGAAGAAGATCGAACTCTCTGGCTCCGCCTCCGCCATCGAGTGGCGCCCCGACTCCCAGCGCCTCGCTGTCGTCGTCACGCCCACCCCGACGATCGACGACCAATACATGAATCGCCGTATCGTCGTGCTCGACCCAGCGAATGGTGAGATTCATGGCGGCTACCAGCCGCCCGGCAAAATGGGCGCTTTTCGTTGGAGCCCGGACGGCGCGCGCATCGCCGTCGTTTCCACATTGGACCGCAGTGATCCCGCCGCCGGCCGCATCGTCGTCAGCAACCTGCGTGGTCAGGACGTCACCACCTTGCTCGCCGGGTACCCCGGTCACGTCCAGTCGCTCGAGTGGGCCGACAATCACCGCATCAACTTTCTCGCGGGCGAAGGCGTACAATCCGTCCTCGCTTCCATCGGGCTCGACGGCGAGGACGTGCGAACCCGTATCGGTGTTTCCGATAGCAAAGTCTTTTTAGCGGCCAGCCGCGCCGACAATGGCTCGCTCGCCCTCATCGGTGAATCGCCTAGCCACCCGGCGGAGGTCTTTCTGCTCGAAAAGGAAGGCTCCGGCCCGCCCCGCAGGCTGACGGACTCGAATCCCTGGACGCGGGAAAAGTCCTTTGCGAAGCAAGAGACCGTGCGCTTTCGAGCGCGCGACGGCCTCCTGATTGAAGGCATCTTGATTCGTCCGCTCGAAGAGCAATCCGGCAAGCGCTACCCGCTCATTCTCTACGTCCACGGCGGGCCGGAATCGCACGAGAGCAACGGTTGGTTGACTAGCTATCTCGAACCAGGACAAGTCGCCGCAGCCGAGGGCTTCGCCGTCTTCTACCCCAACTACCGCGCCTCCACCGGACGCGGGGTCGAGTTTTCCAAGCTCGACCACGCCGACCCCGCCGGACGAGAGTTCAACGATCTGGTGGATGCCGCTGATTACCTCGCCTCGACCGGTCTGGTCGACCCAGAGAAAATCGGCGTTACCGGCGCCTCCTATGGCGGTTATGCGACGGCCTGGGCGTCCACGGCGCTCACCGAGCACTTCGCTGCAGGCGTGATGTTTGTCGGCATCAGCGATCAAGTTTCTCTCGCTGGAACCACCGAAATCCCCAACGAGATGTTCGAAGTCCACAATCGCCGCCGCCCATGGGAAGACTGGAGACTCTTTCTCGAGCGCAGTCCCGTCTACCACGCCGCCCAATCGCGCACCCCGCTACTCATCCTGCACGGTAAGGACGACCCCCGCGTACCACCCAGCCAGTCGATGGAGCTCTTTCGTGCTCTTGAAAGCGTCGGCAACGCGCCCGTCCGCTTGGTGCTCTACCCAGGCGAGCAGCATGGAAACAAGCGCGCCGCTTCGCGCTACGACTACAACCTGCGCATGTTGCGCTGGTTCAAGCACTACCTCAAAGGCCCCGGCGGCGATCCGCCCCCATACAGGCTGCCCGTCACCCGTTGACAGGTCGCCCCTTTTCCGTCCGTTCAAACCACGCCACGTCTGTCGTGCGGCGAGCGTGCTCATCCAACCGTCCCAGCAGTTCCTTCTCTTCGGGCAGCCCCTTTCCAGCCAGGTTCTCTCGCTCGTTTGGATCTTTGTCCAGGTCGTAAAGTTCGCGCCCGCCGCGCAGGTACTCGGCAAGCTTCCAGCGTTTTGTCCGTACGATGCGCGCCGGGTTCGCCCAGCGCTGCTTCGAGTGGTACTCGGCGAACATCTCCTCTCGTCCCAACGGCTTGCCCTCGAGGGCCGGACGCAGGCTTGCTCCGTCCGCGCCTTCGAGCTCGACGCCCGCCAACTCGCACAGAGTCGGCAACAGGTCCACTTGCGAGACCAACTCGTCCGAGACTAGCGCCTGTCCATAGTGAGCCGGCCATGTGAGCACCAGCGGAATATTCAGAACCTCTTCATAGAAGAATGGCCCCTTGAACGGCAGTCCATGCGCGCCTAGCCCGTCGCCGTGGTCAGACGTATAGGCAATGACGGTATCCGAAACGCGATCTCCCAAGGAGTCGAGCACGACGCCGAGGTTACGATCCGCATCTTCGATCAAGTCGTAGTAGAAACTGCGGTAGCGTTGCCAGTCCTTCGAGTCGTAGCCGATTACGGGCTGCCCCTGGTCCTGCTCGCGGTAGGCCCGTTGCGGTTCGGGCCGTTCGGCCAGATCCTCCGCCCCACTCGCGGGCGCGGGCGTCCCTGGCCTAACCGGCATTTGCTCGTCTCGGGCCTCCGCCTCGGCTCGCGCGCGCGGAAAGTCATAGACATCATGCGGCTGGATGAGCGACACCACCGCCATCCAGGGACGTTCCCGTGCTTCGATCCACTGCGCGGCCGCCGCGGCTACTCCAGCATCTCCGGGCGAATCGCCACGCTCACGAAACGCGTCATACCCGAACGCTTTCGCGTCCACATTGCGGCCTTCGCTCAAGTGCCACTTGCCGAAGTAGCCCGTCTCGTAGCCGGCGTTCCGAAAGACACTTCCAATGCTGGGAATTTTCGGATCGAGTGGACTGGCGCCCTCAGCGCCGATATTCGCGACCACGCCCGTGCGGTGCGGCCAGCGGCCGGTCCACAGAGCGCCTCGCGCAGGCGAGCATTGCGGCGTAGCGCACCAGGCGCGAGTGAAGCGCACGCCTCGGCGCTCCAAGCGTTCGCGGTTTGGCAGCCGCAGCAATTCTCTGGGGACGCGTTCCGACTCCTGATCGGAGAGAAAGACCAAGACGTTCGGCCGCCTCGTTGTCTGCGCGCTCAGCGCTCCCGCAAGGCCGAGCGTGGCCAGAAATGTTCTTCGATCCAACATGTTCGCGCCTCGTGATCGTAGCGCGTTCCTAGCAGCTAGGAGAATCCCTATAAGTAAGACGCCCCACCAGTTTGGTACCCCCGGGCCATATACAGACCGGTACGGGCTGTGGCCCACTTGAAGTCGGAACAGAGCAACCGACATGGCCAATCTCGACCACGAAATACATCATCCCATCCGCGTCGCCATTGCCGACGACCACGCGGTATTCCTCGAAGGTATTGCCACGCTGCTTTCACTCGAAGACGACATGAAGATCGTCGCCACCGCCACCAACGGCCTGGAAGCGATCGAGGCGTTCGACGCCGTCCGGCCGGACGTTCTGCTGCTGGATTTGCGCATGCCCGGGCTCGACGGCCTGAGCGCATTGCGCGAGCTCTCACGCCGCGACAGTCCCACCAAGATCATCATCTTGACCGCGTCCGAAGACCAAATCGAATACGTGCAAGCGATCTCCGACGGAGCCGCGGGCGTCATGCTCAAGGGTTCCGCCGTCGACATGCTGCCGCACTGTATCCGCTCGGTCTGCAAAGGCGAGATGTGGCTCGACAACGAAGCCCTGCCCCTGCCGGCCGACATGGAAGAGATGTCACCGATCGTTGCGACCTAGCCTCGCGGCCGCCGCGGTTCCTCGTGGTTGAGCCCGTCACCTTCGTAGGCGGGCCGATGCACCTCGGCGCGCACCACTTTCTCGCGGCCTGCATCCCAAGAGAGCTGCCGGCCTTCGCGATAAGAATCGACGCCAAGCTTGATCGCCGTCATCACCCGATAGCCGAACTCCGCGTCAAAGACCGGCTGCTTGCGGCTGCGCACCGAGGCGAGGAAGTTGTCGATGTGATCGGCGGAGACATCCTGCTGATCGACCTCGATCACTAGCCGGTCCGACTTGCCGGTCGCCTGCTCGAACTTCTTGCGGAACTGCCACTCCGGCGTCACGATGACGGCGCCGTTGTCGAACGTGATGGTGGCCTCGTGCCCATAAACAACCGTAGGCAGATACTGCACGGCCGCGGCGTTGCCCATGGAAGAACCAAGCATTGCGAACCAATCTTTGTACTCGACCGTCGTCGAGTAGGTGTCCGGCACTTCGCGGTCCTTGTGGACGTAGATGCCGCCGTGTGCGCCCACCACGGTCGGAAAGTCGATTCCGGCCATCATGGCCAGCGGCGCCAGACGGTGGTAGAACAGATCGGTCGCAATGCCGCCCGAGTAGTCCCAATATTTGCGCCAGCGGAAGTAGCGGTCCGCGCTGAACGGGCGCTTGGAGGCGGAGCCTAGAAAGGCCTTCCAATCGATGTTCTCCGGCGTGCCCTCTTCGTCGATGTGGTAGTTCCACTCACCATAGACGGAGTTACGCGAGTAGGTGTTCTGAGCCCAGAGCACTTTGCCGATCCAGCCCTTCTCGATGACCTCGCGCGCACGGTGGTATCGCAGGTCGGAGGTGTGCTGGCTGCCGACCTGGAGCACACGCCCGGTGCGCTTGACCTCTTCGGCCAAATCCGCCGCCTCGGCGATCTCGAGCGTCATCGGCTTTTCGAGATAAACGTCCTTGCCGGCGCGCATGGCGTCAGTGGCCATCGGCGCATGCCAGTGGTCGGGCGTGGCGATCCACACGGCGTCGATGTCCGGACGCGCAAGCAGTTCGCGGTAGTCGTGATGGCGATCCTTGTCGCCCAACCCCATCCGCTCGGCGCCCTCGGCCAAGCGCTTGGTGTAGATGTCGCTGACGGCGACGACCTCGATGTCGCCCTTCTCTTCGATGCGCGCTGCGAGTTGGCGCTGGTGTCCACGACCCTTGTTGCCCAGGCCGATCATCCCGATGCGGATGCGGTCGTTCGCCCCCACCACGCGGGCAGGCTTCGCGGCGGCGCCCAGCTTGGAGACGGCGGCGAGCCCTGCAGCGGCTTGCGAGAGGAAAAGACGGCGGGAAGCTCCAGATTCGGTCATGCCACCGATGAGGGTACCGGGCCCCGTCGCCGGAGTCAACGCAGCTCGAAGTCGGCAATCAGAGGCAAATGGTCGCTCGCCACCTTGGAGACGGGCAGCTTGCAGGTGTAGGCCCAAGTCGCTTGGATGCTGCCGCGGTGGTAGATGCGGTCCAGCCCCCCTTGCGGCGAAAACGACGGGTAAGTGCGTAAAGTCTCATCCGGCTCGTCTTCGCGCTCGCAGCCGCATCCAAAGTCGAGAATCTCGCGAAAGACGGGGTGCAATAAATAACGCCAGTCGTTGAAATCCCCGCCCACGATGCAGGCTTGCTTCGCGTCGAGCGGAGCGAACTCCTCCGAGCGGACGAGCGTGCCGATCTGCCGTGCGCGTTCCCGCGCCGAGAGCCCCAAGTGCAGGTTGAACACCTCGAGCCGGTGCGGATGGCCGGCCACTTTCTCGGCTTCGATCGTCGTGTGCTGACAGCCCCGCCGCTTACGCGTATCGACAGTGAGGTCGATGTTGCGCTCGCGCAGGATGGGATAGCGGCTCAGCGTGGCGTTGCCGTAGCGGCCCTTGCGCAGCGCGACGTTGAAGCCGGCGGCGATGTGCGGATAGTTGAGCTCCTTGGCGAGCTCGTTGCCCAAGTGCAGTCCCTTCGACCGCGGTGCGCCGTCGTCAACTTCCTGCAGCAAGACCACATCCGGGTTGTGATGGTCGATGATGCGCGCAACACGGTCCAGCCGGAAACGACGGTCGACGCCGATCGCCCGGTGCATGTTGTAGGTCATCAGCCGAATGCGCAAAAAGTTATGTCGATCTCGCGTGAGACCGCTCTAATTCGCAAGGTAGCACGGGGCGCGCCTTGACATTGACAAAGCCCGGGCCCTACTCTCTCGTTTCCCCCGTAGGAGTCGAACCCAAGCCATGGAAGCCACCGGATTGAACGCCCTTGTCGCGGTTCTGCCGATTCTCGCCGTCATGTTCTTTCTGGTGGTGTTGCGCTGGCCGGCCACACGCGCCATGCCGGTGGCCTACGCCATGACGCTGACGTTCGCGCTCGCGTTCTGGAAAGTCCCCTTCGTTCACGCCATGGCCGCCAGCCTGCGCGGCGTGGTCATTGCGCTGACGTTGCTCTATATCATTTTCGGCGCAATCGTCCTGCTCTTTACGTTGAAAGAAAGCGGAGCGGCGGCCACTATCCGGCGCGGCTTCATGGACGTCTCCCGCGACCGCAGGGTGCAGACGGTCATCGTGGCTTGGCTGTTCGGCTCGTTCATCGAGGGCGCTTCGGGCTTCGGAACTCCGGCGGCCGTGGCGGGGCCGCTGCTGCTCGCGTTGGGCTTCCCGGCGTTAGCCGCGGTCATGGTGTGCTTGATCATCCAGTCGACGCCGGTGAGCTTCGGCGCCGTCGGGACGCCCATCATGGTCGGCATGCGCGAGTCGCTCAACGTGGACCAGGTGTTCAACGCGATCGAAGCGGCGGGGATGACGTATGACCAGTTCATCTACCAGATCGGCGTCTTCACGGCGATCCCGCACGCGCTCGTCGGGACGTTCATCCCGCTGATCATCTGCGGCATGTTGACGAAGTTTTTCGGTGCAAACCGCAGCTTCGCCGAGGGTCTCGCGATCTGGAAGTTCGCGCTGTTCGGCGGCCTGGCGTTCACGGTCCCATACGCCGCGGTCGCGCTGTTCTTGGGTCCGGAGTTTCCGTCGTTGCTCGGCGCGTTGATCGGGCTCGCCATCGTCGTGCCCGCAGCGCGCGCCAAGCTGTTCCTGCCCAAGGGCGAGCCCTGGGACTTCCCGCCGCGCGCGGAGTGGGACCACGACTGGATGGGCGCCTTCTCGGGCGACGTGGGCGAAGAGCGCCACACGATGACGCTGGGCCGCGCCTGGACGCCGTACGTGATGGTCGCGGCCTTGCTGGTCATCACGCGCCTTCCCTTCCTGCCGTTCAAGGCGTGGCTCTCGGGCGTGCAATTCTCCTTCGACGACATTCTCGGCACGGGCCTCTCGCAAGGAGTACAGCCCCTCTACCTGCCCGGCTCGATCTTTCTGCTGGTCTCGCTGCTCACGGTCTGGCTGCACTCGATGACGGGTGAGGAAACCAAGAAAGCCTGGGCGGACTCGGCAAAAATGCTCGCCGGCCCGGCCTTCGCCTTGCTCTTCGCGGTAGCGCTGGTGCGCGTGTTCATCGATTCCAACGTCAACTCATCAGGCTTGCAGTCGATGCCGCTCGAGCTCGCCGAGTGGGTAGCGGCGACAGCGGGCGGCGCATGGCCGTTCTTCGCTGCGATGATCGGCGCGCTGGGAGCATTCGTCGCCGGCAGCAATACCGTGTCGGACTTGATGTTCAGCCTATTCCAGTACGGGGTGGCCGAGCGCATTGAAGTCCCACGGCTAGTGATTCTGGGGTTGCAGGCGGTCGGCGGCCGCCGTGGTAACATGATCACCGTACACAACGTGGTCGCTGCCAGCGCAACGGTAGGTCTGGCAGGCAAGGAAGGCCTGCTGATCCGCAGGACGATCCAGCCGATGACCTACTACGTCGTTTACGCGGGCTTGTTGGGCCTGTTGTTCGCGTATGTGCTGTTCCCGGATCGCTTTTAGCGGCCTGAGACAAGACAAGAGAAGACAAAACCCGGACATTTTGACCGATGGAGCCTTAGGCAGGGAATCGACCTGTCTTCATTGTGCTCGCCGCTTCCAAAGAAACCCCGCCATTGCTGGCGGAGGCTCTGTTTTGGGATGAGGCGCTTACTTGCGCTTGCGCAGCTCGGAGACCAGCGCCAAACCGGCGCCGAGCAGCGCGATCGCCGACGGCTCCGGCACGGCCGCACGCACCGGCTCGATCGTCACGTCGACCGCCCAGCGCTTGATGCGGTCGTTGCCGTAGGCGTCGCAGAACTCGCCCGCGGGGCAGCCGTAGAACGCCGTGAAGTTTGAATCGAAGTCGTACAAGAACCCGTCCACGAAATCGCCCACGGGATAGTTGTCGAACTGCGAGACGGCGAAGCGGTATTGCCCCGCCGGCAGGAAGATCGCGATCTCGGGATCGATCTGGAGGCCTGTGATCAGGTCCGGTCCGACGGTGGCGCCGTCGTCGCTGAAGGTGATGTAGTTCCCGGCGAACGTGTAGAGCGTGAGGACGGCGTCGAAGCCGCCGCCCGGAACCACAAAACCGTCGGAGTTGGTTCCGCCCGAGGCGCCGAGGCTGATCAGGTGGACGTTCGAGTCCGTAGCCACGGTGAACTGCCCCGGTCCGATGTCGTTGTCGGCGGTGAGCAGGCCTGTAAACGATATGGTGGCGGTAAGGCCGGTCGCGACGAGGAGGCTGCCCAGCAGGGCGAGTCGGATAAATCTCTGGTTCGTCTTCATTTGTCTGGAATTCCTCTGTAGCGCCTACTGCGGGACGCCTTCCTGGAGCGTGCTGAAGCGTCCGAAGACGATGTACTGCAGTAGCGGCGGCGCGGTCTGATTCGACAGCGGCTCCACCTGCGAAGCCCTGCCCCGGGTTCTCGGGATACCAGAACTGCGGCGCGGGCACGTCCTCGAGCATGCTGTGCAACCGCTCGAGCACCACGTCTTCGATCTCCGTCTTCACGTCTTCGGTAATGGCGGCGAGGCAGTCCCCTGGAGGGCCCTGGTGACCGACCGGAACGCGAATCTGGCAGTTTGGGATCTTCGAATAGAGCGGCAGAATGTCGATCTGCGGATCAGCGCCGCCGAAGAAGTCGAGCGTGCGCTTGCCCGGCGTGGGGCTAAAGCGGAACTCCACGTCGAAGTCATGCACGTCGACCGCGAACTTCGCTGCCTCGATCCACTGTGGCTTCTGCGGGTCCACGGCGACGGCGAGCGTGACTTGCAGATCTGGCAAGTGCAGCGACATCGGACCGGGCTCGGTCGGCGGCGCGCCAGTGGTGGGCAGCGGATGCGGTTCGGGATCGAGATAGAGGAACGGCGTCAAGTTGGGCTGCACCCGGATGCGCATGATGGCGTTCTGGAACTGCGGCGTCAGAGGCAGCGCGACGCTGGGCGACTCGATGTCGAAGCGCAACTTGTCCGAGCTCATCTGTGCGCCCAGGATTTGGTTGAGCGTGTTGACGCTGAGCGTCATGGCGATGTCATACGGGTCGCCGTTGCCGTCGACCTGCCGCGTCCACAGCGACGTGGACGGATAGGCGCCGAAGAAGTTGCCCCAGTGTTGCTGTACGTAGCTGTAGGTCGGCGGTACGACACTGGTCGCGGGGCGCGGCGTGGCGCGCTCGGCGTCCATCAAGGCGAACAGGCCGTAGACGTCGGGCCGGCCGTCAGCGCCGAGGAAGCCCGGATAGGCGAAGTCCTCATCCGTTCCGGTCTCGATGACGGGCCAATCGATGGAGTGGTTGGCGGGTTCGTAAGCGCCGACGCCGAACGGCTCCAAGAGCAGGTCCATGGCCTGGGCGTGGCGCGTGGGGTCGAGCTGGTCCCAGGTGGTCCCGAGCGCCGCCTCGACGATCGGGTAGAAGGCCTCGACCAACGTCTCGGCGTCCTCTTGCAGCGGATTCGACAGCACGCAGGCGCCCTGGTCTGCGACGATGTCACCCTCGCCGGCGAGATCGAAGACGGTGCCAAGCGAGACCTGGTCAAAGTCGACCTTCTCGTCGTTGGAGGCGTCCACGCTCATCGCCAACTCGACCGGCGTCGACGAGAAGTTGCCACCGCCGATGGGGATGCGGTTGATGGCGCTGTCGGCCGAGAAGGTGACGTTGGGACACTGCGCGAAGTTGTAGCGTTCGTTGATGAAGGTGGTCGCGTTGTCGAAGTCGTTGTTCGGCCGGTGGAAGACGCCGGTGACGCCGCAGGCCGCGCCGCCCTGCTGGTAGCGGATGAAGGCGTCGCGCAGCTTGACGTTGGCCGTGCCCGTCACCATGCCGAGGTTGATCGGGTCGGCGTCGATCTGTCCCGAATTGGGGCTCAGCTCGAGGTCGACGGAGTTGACCCATAGCAGGTCCGCGTCGACGATCTCGCCCTGCAGCGTCTGGAAGCAGATCTCGAAGTCCTGGTCGAGATTGGGAAGCTGCTTGACGCAGGCGTTGTCGACGACGGCCTGCAGTCCGATCGTGGCGACGGCGGTGAGCACAGGGTTGGCGAGGGCGAGGCTGCTCAGCGGAGTACCGTTGTCGAGCGCGTCCTTGAGCGTCTGGTAGAGCGCATACTGCGCGGCGGCGTCGGCGTACGAGACGGCAACGGAATTCATCGAGGATGGGAAGATGTTGCGCACCGAGCCATAACCAAAGCAGATGCGGTCAGCGTTGCGGTTGAGGCCGTTGAACAAGCTCGTATCGGTGGTCAGCTCATTGGTCGCCGAGGCAATCTCGTCCTCGAAGTCGGCGTTGAACTGGTCGAGGCTGGGTCGAGGCAAAGAATTCGCATGGAGTACCTCGATCGCGTCCAGGCCAGAGGGCGTGAGCTGAACGCCGACGCCGCGCGGCTGCGGCATGGTGGAGCCCGGCAGCAGGGATTCATAGAAGCGGCCGTCATAGAGCAGCGTGCGGTCACGGCGTACGACGTAGTTTCGTGCCGTGTCGAGAACGTCGGTCACAACCGGCGTCATGATGTTGTAGAAGTTCGTAAAGGTGCGCCGGAAGGGGTACTGATACCCGACTCCGGTAGGCCAGCCGCCCGCCGGCGCGACGGGCCCGATGGGCACAAGCGGCGTGCTGGCGACGCTGGTCACATCCTTGCCGTTGAGATAGATCTCGAAGCGGCCCGGCAGCTTGAGCGCCGGCGGAAACGGCTGCGGCGCGAACTGGATCTGGTCGTTGACCAGATACGGGTCTCCCGGGTGGATGACCGAGCCGGAGGCCTTAGGAGCGACGAACTGGGCGGCCAGGTTTGCCACGGAAACGAGCGCGAGCAATATAGGCGCTGCGCGAAAATATCGATATGGATGGCGAAAGGACATAAGCATTCTCCCCACCTCCCGAGTCTCCGCCGGGGCCTTCGCGCGCTCAACCCACAAGTAGCGACACGGAAGCCGAAATCACTCGAAACAAAGCGATGTCGCCTGATTTCGCCCCCCTTTCGCGGCCCCGAACCGGCTGGTACCATCGAAAGAGGCTCGTTTCGCTCCCGTGCCGGGGAGAGGGGAGTGTTGCGCCAAAGCCGTGTTGGATCACGATTCAGACGAGAGCTTGCCGTCTCCCCCGCCCGACATCCTCCAATCCTGGAAGGAGATCGCGGCCTATTTGGACGCGACCGAGCGCTCGGCGCAACGCTGGGAACAGCTCGAAGGGCTCCCGGTCCATCGCCAGGTCCGCAACAAACGGTCGGCTGTCTACGCCTACAAGTCGGAGATCGAGCGCTGGCGGCGCGCGCGCTCCACGCCTCCGGCCGCTGCGCCGGCCGACGAGAAACACAAGCCGCTCGCCACGCCCCTGGACGTCGTTCCACCCAGGCGCCGCCGGCCTGTGGCTGCTGGCCGCCGGCGGAGCTTGCCTGGCGGCGCTGCTGGTCCATCGGGCCGGCGACCGGCCGTCGCCGCAACCCCTGGAGATTCGAACCGTCGACCCGCTCGTCGCTCTCCCGGGCTCGATCGCGTCCCCGGCCCTGGCGCCGGACGCCTCGCGGGCGGCCTTCGCGTGGAAGAAGCCTGGGAAGAGCGATTTCGACTTGGCCATCCTGCAGCGGGGCTCGGACCAGCCCACCCTGCTCCGAAGCGGACCGGAGCAGGAAACGGCTCCCGCATGGTCCCGGGACGGCGCACGCCTGGCCTACTGCCGTGTCGCGCCGGGCGCCTCGTCCCGCCTAGCAGACTTGGTGGTGATCGACGCCAACGGCGACAACGAGCGTCTTCTCGCCCGGGTGCGCCTGCCCCCGCGATTTACCCCTTGGAGCTTCGGACACTACTTCGCCTGGATGCCCGACGGAGAGTCCGTCGTGAGCCCGCCGACCGAGCGCGGCGCCGGCTTGGGACTGGCGCGGATCAATGTCGCAACCGGCGAGACCGAGATCCTGACCGACCCTGGCCCCGGAGCTTACGACACCGCGCCGGCGATCTCGCCGGATGGCCGGCTGATGGCATTTCTGCGTGCGTCGACGCCCATCCAGACCGACGTCTACGTGGTGGATCTGACGGCGCAGGAGCGCATCCCCATCCAGCTCACGGCGGAAGGCCGCTGGGCCGGGCCGCCGGCGTTCCTGCCCGACGGCGAGACCGTCCTGGCCACGGCGGGGCGGCTTGGCGGAGCGCGGCGTCTGATGCTGCTCGACGCCGCGGGTGATCAGCCGCCGACGGAGCTCGCCGGCGCCCCGCCGAGTCTCTACGGCGTGTCCGTCTCCGCGGACGGCCTGCAGGCGGCGGCGTTCCAGGGCGAGTTCGAGGTGGATCTCTATCGGGCGCTGCTGGGCGATGGGCCCGCGAGAATCGAAAAGCTCCTGGATCGGCCGGGAGTGGACGGTCTGCCGGCGCTCTCGCCCGACGGCTCGCAACTGGCGTTCGAGTCCTTCGGCGGCGCGCAACCGGAGGGTATTTGGATCGTAGATGCCTCCGGCGCGAACCCCCGACTGCTGACGGACCAAGTTGGCATGCTTGGCGGTCCCCCGGCATGGTCTCCTGACGGACAACGAATCGCCGTGGCCGCCGCCGACTCAGACGGCCAGCACCTCTACGTAGTCGAGGCCGGCAACGGGGCCGTCGCGCAGATCTCCAGCGGACCTGAGCGCGCCTTCCCGCCCCGCTGGACGCGAGACGGCAACGCGCTGACGGCGGCCATCGGCGGCCCCGAGGGCATGCCGCGGCCCCATCGCATCGTCTATCCCGGAGGTGAGATCCAAAGCCAATCCGAAGCTGCCGCCGTGATGGTCGAGACGATGCAAGGGGGCGGATTTGCCCTGGTCGACGGAGCCCGCGACCTCTACATCAAGCGCCGCGCCGAGCAGGAGCTCGTCGGCCGGCTCTATTGGCGGCACACGTTCGAGGTGCGGCGCGGCGGGGTCGTCTTCCTGCGCCACAACGGCTCGGGCAAGGCTCCCACGGCGGAAGCCTACCATCCAAGGTCGGGCGAGCTGCGGGTCTTGGCCGAGCTGCCCGGTGCGTGGCGAGGGTTTACGGTCAGCGACGACCGCTCGACGATCTATTTCGATCGTCAGGAGAGCGAGACGACCGGGTTGCAGTGGCTGACGTTCGGCCCGTGAGCCGCCCGCCTACCACTCCGGGTCGGTGATGGCGCCGTACTTGGCGGAGCTGACGAGGTAGGCGTACTTGGCAAAGACGCCCGTCTTGTAGCGCGGCTCGCGCTTGGCGACCTTCGCCAGACGCGCCTGCAAGGTCGCATCGTCGACCTCGATCTCGAGCGTCCGCTTATTGCAGTCGATCGCGATGATGTCGCCTTCCTCGACTGCCGCGATGGGGCCGCCGTTCATCGCTTCTGGGGCGACGTGGCCGATCATCAGACCGCGGGTGGCGCCGGAGAAACGGCCATCGGTCAGCAGGGCCACGTCCTCGCCGAGGCCCGCGCCCACGACGGCCGCGGTGACGCCGAGCATTTCGCGCATCCCGGGGCCGCCCGCCGGTCCCTCGTAACGAATGACGATGACGTCACCCTTGTTGATCTTGTCCGAGGTGACCGCCTGCATCGCCGACTCTTCGTTGTCGAACACGCGCGCGGGGCCACGGTGGACCAGGTGCTTGCCGCCGGCGACCTTGACGACGCCGCCGTCGGGAGCGAGATTGCCGCTGAGGATCACCAGTCCGCCGGTGGGCTTGAGCGGGTTGTCGAGCGCGTGGATCACCTGCTGGCCCGGCGTCTCCTCGGCGTGCGCCACCGATTCGGCGAGCGTCTTACCCTCGACAGTCAAGCATGAGCCGTCCGCGTAGCCGCCTTCGATGAGGCGCTTGGTGATGAACTGAACGCCGCCGGCCTTCCAGACGTCCGCCGCGACGTAGTGGCCGCCGGGCTTCAAGTCGACGAGCAGCGGCGTCTTCTCGGAGATGCGGTTGAAATCTTCGAGCTCGAGTCGACGCCGGCGTCATGCGCGAGCGCGAGCAAGTGCAGCACGGCGTTGGTCGAGCCGCCGGTGGCGGCGACCGAGGCGATGGCGTTCTCGAACGCCTTGCGGGTGAAGATTTGGCTTGGCTTGATGCCCTTCTTGAGCGTCTCCATCACGATCTTGCCCGCTTCGTAGGCCGAGTCGCCTTTGTTGGGCGCGGTGGCGGGGACCGAGGCCGAACCAGCGGGCGAGATGCCCATCACTTCCATGACGGTGGCCATGGTGTTGGCCGTGTACTGGCCGCCACAGGCGCCCGCGCCGGGGCAGGCGACGTTCTCGAGCTCGAGCAGGTCTGCGTCCGACATCAGCCCTTTGGCATGCTTGCCCACGCCTTCGAACACGTCCTGAATCGTCACGTCCATGCCCTTGAACTTGCCGGGCATGATCGAGCCGCCGTAGAGCAGCACGGATGGCACATCGAGCCGCGCCAACCCCATGGCGCCGCCGGGGATAGTCTTGTCGCAGGAGACGATGGCGACGATGGCGTCGAACATGTAGCCGCGCGAGGTGAGCTCGATGGAGTCGGCGACGATTTCGCGGCTGACGAGCGAGGCCTTCATGCCCTCGGTGCCCATGGTGATGCCGTCGGAGATGGCGATGGTGTTGAACTCCATCGGAGTGCCGCCGGCGTCACGCACACCCTGCTTGACGCGCTCGGCCAGCTCGCGCAGGTGGTAGTTGCACGGCATGCACTCGATCCAGGTGTTGGCGATGCCAACGATCGGCTTGGCGAGGTCTTCGTCGGTGAAGCCGATGGCCTTGTAGTAAGAGCGGGCGGGGGCGCGGTCGCGGCCGTCGGTGATGATGTGGGACTTGTGCTTGAGCGGATTCGACACGGGAAAACGGGCTCCTAGTGGAGGACAAATTCAGTGTAACGCGATCCGGTAATGGTCTTGTCTCCGGCGCAGCGACAGGGTGTATACTGTCGCCTAGCTCACAGCGGTTACAGTTGCGGACCTGGATAGGAGGCGACATCGATGGCGGACCAATGGAAGCTCGACGGTCAGTACATGGAGGCTTGCAACTGCAAAGCGGCTTGTCCTTGCATCTTCTTGAGCGAGCCGACTGAAGGAGACTGCACAGCGGTCGTGGGCTGGCACATCGAGAAGGGAAACTTCGGGACTGTGGATCTTGCAGACCTAAACGTAGCGATGGCCGTCTACTCGCCGGGCAGGATGCACGAGACTCAGTGGAAGGCTGCGCTGTATTTGGATGCGAGGGCCGACGAAGCCCAGAAGAATTCGCTGATCCAGATCTTCTCCGGACAGGCGGGCGGTCACCCGGCGCGCCTGGGATCTCATGTGGGGGAAGTATTGGGCGTCGTGAGCGCACCGATTCACTACGAACAAAATGGCAAGCGCCGCAGCCTGAAAATCGGCGATGTGGCCGCAGCGGACATTGAGGGCGGTCAGTGGCGCGGGCGAAGGCGAGGTCACGGTGACCAACCACCCTCTCTGCATTGCACCCGGATACCCCGCCGTGGTGGCGAAATCGACTTCGATGCAGTACAAGGACAACGGCTTTAACTGGACCCTGTCCGAGCGCAACGGTCTTTATTCGCCATTTTCTTACCAGGGCTAGGACGCCCGTCATGCCGGATGTTGGTTCCTGGCTGGTCCGCCGCGACCGAGTGGTTTTCCTCAGCGGGGCCGCCGCGGTTACGGCTCTAGCCTGGCTATACCTCGTCTGGATGGCGCGGGGTCTGGGATCCGCCGGCGGCCTGGGACACGTCCATCAGAGCGTCGAGCTCGGAGCGATCTTTCTGATGTGGACGGTCATGATGGTTGCGATGATGCTGCCGTCCGCTCTGCCGTTTGTCTTCGTGTTTGGAGCCGAACACAAGAGACGGCAGGCGGCCCAGCTGCCCTACGTGCCGGCCAGCGTATTTCTCGCAGGCTATTTCGCAATTTGGACGGCATTTAGCGCTGTGGCGGCCGTGGCGCGGCAGGCGCTGCACCTCAGCGCGCTGCTCTCGCCCACGATGAACGCCACCAACGCCGTGTTCGCCGGTGGCGTTCTGGTCGCAGCCGGGGTCTACCAATGGACGCCGTTCAAAGATGCGTGCCTGCGGCACTGCCGAACGCCGCTCAGTTTCTTGTTAAGCGAGTGGCGGGATGGAGCGTGGGGCACGTTCCGGATGGGGATCGAGCATGGTTTCTTCTGCCTGGGGTGCTGCTGGCTGCTGATGGCATTGCCGTTCGCGGCGGGCGTGATGAATATGATGTGGATGGCCGCAATTACGGTCTTCATATTAATCGAAAAGGCAGCGCCCGGCGGGCGCTGGTTTGGCAGGGCCGGCGGAGCAGCGCTGGTCAGCGTGGGAGCATGGATGATCGCATCGGTCAGTTGACGCACTAGGGCTCGTCAAACGTTTCCGGCAGCGCCGGCAACCAAGCAGCGCCAGCGCCGCCGCCAGCAGCAGGCACACCCAACCCCACATCGACGAGTGGCCCGGCAGCGGGATGAGCAGCTTCGTTGCGCCGATCAGCGCCAAGAAAAGCGAGGCCGTCATCCAGGACGCAAGCGCGAGGCGACGTCGCAGCTCGCGCATCGGCTGATCTCCGCCGGCAAGCTCGCGCCACCAGCCCACCGGGCGAACCCGGTCATAGAAGCGCTGCAATACTGTTCGATCCGTGGCCGGCGCCCACAATGCCGCCGCAATCGCCGCCCCGTTCGACAATGCGACGATCCAGGCCAGCCGCTGCCACTCCTCGTCCACCCAGGCCAGGATGAATGGCGAGGCGACGAGCGAAACCGCAATCGCCGCGACTTCGGACCAAAGATTGATGCGGCCCCAAAGCCAGCGCAGCATCAGGACTCCGCCAATGCCCGCGCCGAAGACGAGCGAAATGAACCACGTCGCCTGGATCGACCCGAGGTTCACCATGATGACGAGCGCGATCACAAGGATCAGCAAGTTGGAGAGCCGCGCCACGCGCACCAGCGCGCGCTGGCTTGGTTCGCGCTTGCGCCAGGCGCGACACCAGAGCCGGTCATAAATGTCAACGCTCCAGTAGGACGCGCCCCAGTTCAGGTGCGTATCCACCGTAGAGGCGAGCGCGGCCAGCAGCCCAACGAGCATCACGCCGCGCAGCCCCGGCGGCATCAAGTCGTCGATGCCGCGCACGAAAGTGAGCTCCCGCGCCGCCGCAAACCCGTCTCCAGCGGCGTCAGCCGGCGTAAAGGGATAGAGCACGAGCAGCCCCGCACCGATGACGAGCCAAACCAGGCTGCGCACCAGAATCTGCGCCCAGGTGGTGACCACGCCCGCCATGCGCGCATCGTGATCGCTACGGCAGGCCATCGCCCGCTGTGCCAGGTAGCCGGTACCGTCGCTGCTGATCCAAAACAGACCTTGCAGTCCTAATACCGCCAGGAACGGAAACAGCTCGCCGGCGCCGGAGGGCATCAGCGCAGTCAGCTCTTCGCTGCGCGCCTGACCGTAAAGCTCCGCTAGCCTGCCTCCCAACGCAGCCGGGCCTCCCACCTCCGCCAATACCAGCCACGCGTAGGCAAATGTGCCGGTCATCATGCAGGCAAACTGCACCACGTCGGTCGCGATCACGCCACGCAGCCCGCCCGTGGCGGAATAGAGCAGCACGAAGCTGACGATGATCAAGATGCTGAGCAGCCCATTCGTTGCAGCGGTGGCGGGATCGAGAACAGACGCGCCGAGCGAAATCCCCATCGAGGCGACCAGCGAGCGAATGGGTTCATACACCGACGCCGGCAACCACTCGTTCCAGGGCAGAAAGATCTCCGCGATGCGTACCGCCGCGATCAACACCATCGCCAGGAAGAAGCAGTTGACGAGCGTGCCGTAGTAGAGCGCCTTGAGCACGCGCAACGCCAGCACACCGCCGCCGCTGTAGCGCGTCTCGGTCAATTCTGCGTCGGTAATCACGCGGGCGCGTCGCCACAGCTCGGCAAAGATGAAGCCCAGCAACAGATATCCGAATCCGTAAATCCAAAACCGCCACAGAACAAAGACGCCGCCCGTCGCCATCAGGCCGGTGGCCAGCAGCGGCGTGTCGGCAGCGTACTGCGAGGCGGCCATGCTCAGCCCGGACTGCCAGCCCGTGGCCTCACGTCCCGCCAGAAAGTACTCCTGCTGACTCTGCGATGCCTTGTGCCGGGCGCGAAACCCCGCGCTGACCGCATAGGCGACGAAGAGGAGGATGAGGACGAGGTCGATCATGCCGCCGCACGCTCGGGATGCGCCGGCGCACAGCGCCGCGAGCCCGCCTGCGTCAGCAACAGCTCATCTTCCGGACGCCACAGCACCCCTCGTCCCGCACCCAACAACAGCAGGCCGATGCTCGGCAGCAGCAGAGCGTAACCCTCCGGTGTGGGCTCGCCGCGCAGCACCGCGTCCAGGCAGGCGGCCGCCACGAGCACGAGCGCCGCTAGCCGCGCCAGCCAGCCAGCCGCCGTCATACCCACGGCAGTGAGCGAAGCCAGGGCAAAGCCTGTCGCGAGCAGCGTCGGCGCCGGCCACCCCAGCTCAGCGAGAAGGTTCGTCCAGCCCTCAGGGCTAAGCCCACTCGTCAGCCACGCCGCGGCTGCCACGAGCAACGCCGCCCGCAGCACGACCGGCGTAACGCGATAGAGAGTCGTCCAAGCAGCCGCCTCGAACCGCACCCATGTCGGGCTCTCGATCGAGAGAGCGCCGGTGACGGCAAGCCAGTCGATCAGGAATCCGACCATCACAGGCGTGACGAACAGATAGCCGCCGACCTCGATCCAAACTGGATCAAAGACCGGCGCAAGCGCCACGGCGAAGTAGCCGAACAGGAACCCGGCGTACATCCGGCGATATGGGTTCGACTGCAAGGGCAGCACGGGTCTCCCCCGCCACCGCCGAAGCTTCATGTGGCCATGGAAGATGTAGTAGACCAACCCAACGCTGAGGAACGCCGCCGGCAACCTGCCGTAGGCGACCAGCACGGAGACGGCCGTGATCGCACCAAGCGCATCAAAGGCGACATCAAGCGCGGCCCCAAGCCTGGTCGCGTGATTCGAGACGCGCGCCGCATATCCGTCAAAGAAGTCCGCCACCGCGACGCCAAGATACAGCGCACACGGAGCCCAAGCGAGCAAGCCCGCCACCTGGGGCAGGAACACAAATCCCGCGAGCATCGCCGTAAAGAGCCCGCGAAGCAGCGTCAATCGCGTGCCCAGGCCCAGCGTGGGCAAAATCTCGGATTCGCCGACACGCACGTTCTGGTCGAGCCCTCGGCGAAGCTCCCACCCCAGATACGCCAGCACGAGCAGCGCGCCGACCGCCCACTTCACGGCTTGCTCCCCGCCGAGCACAATCGCCATCCCCACAGTGCACACAGCCAGGGCGCATAACCCCGCAGCAGCCGCCAGCGCCAGCGGATCACCAAGCTTCGCGGAATGCTCGTCGCTCGGAAGGACAAGGCCCCCATACTGTACAAACTTGCGGCCGCCGGCGTCGCGCCATGTGCTTCAGCCAATTTCCCGAAAGAGCGAACAAAATGCAGCGCAAGTGCTTGACAGCTCTAGGGGGGATGAGTTTTCCTAAACGCATCGCCGTCTGACGCCCCCCGTGCGTTTCGCTACCCTCACACTCGCTCTTCTTTGTCTCTCGACCGCTCTGCCCGGCGCGAGGCATTGGTACACCGAGCGCTCGACCGCGGATTCCCCCGCCGGCGACTATGCCGCGGGCGAAGACCCGGCTGTACGCGAAGCCGCCATCGAGGCTTTGGGCAAGTGGAACGGCTCCGTCGTAGTCGTCGACGCGGACTCAGGCCGCGTACTCACGATGGTCAACCAGAAGCTGGCGCTGGCCGACGGCTTCATTCCCTGTTCGACCGTCAAGCTCAGCGTCGGTCTGGCCGCTCTCAGCGAAGGCGTCATCCAACCGGAAGAGAAAGTCTACTTCCCCGGCCCGTGGTTCATGACGATGGTCGAGGGCTTGGCGATCTCGAACAATGTTTTGTTCGATCACTTGGGCGAAAAGCTCGGCTTCGAGCGCTTCCGGCGCTACGCCAAGCTGTTCGGTTTTGGCGAGAAGGCCGGCTGGAAGATCCCCGGCGAACAATTGGGCGCTTTCCCTGAACAGGAACACCCGGACGGCGTGGGCCGCATGACCTCGTTCGGCGACGGCATCTCGGCCACGCCTTTGCAGATGGCAGCCTTCACCGCTGCGCTCGCCAACGGCGGGAAGCTTTACTATCTGCAACACCCCAACAGCACGACGGAAGTCGACGCTCTGCGCCCGAAGCTCAAGCGCCAATTGCCCATCGCAAAGTTCATCCCGGAGATTGAACGCGGGATGGCGGAAGCCGTTCGCCGGGGCACGGGCAAGCACGCGCGTGTGGCCGGACAGCAAGTGCGTGGCAAGACCGGAACGTGCAGCCAGTACGACAAAGGCTTTGGCGTACGCATGGGCTGGTTTGCATCCTATGACCGGGACGTGAACGGTCGCAAGCTGGCAGTGGTCGTCATGCTGCGCGGCAATGGCGTAATCTCCGGGCCGCTCGCGGCCGAGGTCGCCGGCAAGCTCTATCACAAGCTGGGACGCGTGGAAGTCTCACAATCAGCGCCGAAAGTGACCGGCGCTTGCGACGACTAGCGCAGCCCCGGAAAGGACGCGTACACACCAATGAAGGTCATCGGCGCCGGAGTCGGACGCACGGGCACCTATTCGCTGCGGAAGGCGCTCAACGATCTGGGCTTCGGCCCCTGCCATCACATGGAAGAGGTACTCAAGAACATGCAGGCGCAAGTGCCGTTGTGGTCGAGCGCCGTGGCAGGCGCCGCAGACTGGCCGGCCATCTTCTCGGGCTACAACAGCGCGGTCGACTGGCCGACGGCCTGCTTCTTCCGCGAGCTTGCCGAGGCTTACCCCGAAGCCAAGTTCGTGCTCAGCCATCGCAGCCCGGAGATCTGGGCCGACAGCTTCGAATTCACGATCTACAAGGCTCTGTCGCAGAAAGACAAGATGCCGCCGGAGATGGGCGACTGGCTCGCGATGTGCGAGGCGGTGATTGCAAAGACCGGCTTCCCGCCCGGCATGAGCCGCGACGAACTGGTGCAGGCGTTCGTCGCCCACAACCAGGCCGTGCAGGCGGCGATCCCGGCCGAGCGGCTGCTGGTTTATGAAGTAAAGGAAGGCTGGGAGCCGCTGTGCGCGTTCCTGGGCGTCGATGTTCCGGACGAGCCGTTCCCGCGGACAAACAGCCGCAAAGAGTTCTGGGATCTCCTCGAGGGGAAGCAGTAGCTCCCCTTCTACATCACTTCCGGAGCCGGGATCCCCATCACGTCCATCACGTTCTCGAGCTCGCGCACGAAGAACTGCGTCATCCACAACAAAAAGACCTTTTTCTCGCGGTTCTGCTCGTCGAGGATGCGGTGCTGGTGGTAGAAGTGCGCGAAAGTTTGCGCCACCTGGAAGGCGTAGCGCGCCAGTTGCGCCGGCTCCTCCGCCGTGATCGCGCGCTCGATCGTCCAGTCCATGCGCGAGGCGCTAAGTAGCACTTGCCAGAAATCTTCCTGTTCGAGCTGCCGTGCGGCGGCGGCCGAGGCTCGGCGTCGAAGTCCGGCAGACTCTCACCACGCTCCTGTAGCTTGCGTAGGATGCTGCGCGCCCGCGTGGCGGTGTATTGCACGTACGGCCCGGTCTCGCCTTCGAAGGCCAGCGCTTCCTGGAAGTCGAACGCGATCACGGTGGTACGCGTAAACCGCAGCATGAAGTAGCGCAGCGCGCCGACCGCGATCTTGCGCGCGATCTCGCGGCGCTCGTCTTCGCTGAGCTCCTGGTGGCGGCTCTCGACCTCGCGCAGCGCCGACTCGATCAGCATGTCGATCAGGTCGTCGGCCTTCACGCCAAGGCCCTTGCGGCCGGAGACCTCGACGTAAGGCCGACGCTTGTCTTCTTCGCTCAGCTCAATGCCAAGCTCGGCGCAGCAACGCGGCGACAGCGCGACCATCTCGTAGGAGAAGTGGATGAACTTCTCCGCCTGAGTCCGGTAGTCGAGCGCCTGCAAGCCGGCTTTCACCACGTCCTGCAAGTAGCTCTGGCGGACGTCGATCACGTTGAATACGCCGTCGCCGTCGCCAAAGGCGGGCGGCTTGGCCTCGCCGGCAGACGTGGCGGATTCCCAGGCTTCACGTCCGCTCTCGTAGGTGTAGAACGGGCGGTAGTAGAAGTCCTTGCCGAGCAGGCCGAACTTCCACAGGGTGTAAGCGATGTCCTTGCCGACGTAGGTGACCGTGCCGTCCGAGCGCACGATGACCTTCGACTCCTCGAACTGCGACTCTTCCTCGTCGTCGTCCTTCTTGCGGGTCTTTTCCTGGAAGAGCTCGGCGGGCATCACCCAGCAGCCTTTGAGCTTGCCCTTGTCCTCGAGGTAGATCGCCTTGCGCTCCTTGAGCAACTCGAAGCAGGCGGCCCAGAACTTCAGGTGCAGGATCTCGCTCTCGCGCGGGAATACGTCGTACTCGACGCCGAGCCGCAGCATGGTCGCCAGGTGGCGCCGCACGATCGCATCGGAGACGATGCGGCCCATCTCGGCGAGCGCGCCCTCGCCCTCTTCGATCGCCTTGAGGGTCTCGGCGCGCCACTTCACGGTCTCGGGCTCTTCGGCGAAGCGCTGGGAGACTTTGGCGTAGAGATCCCAGCAGTAGTAGTCGAACTTCGTATCGGGCGCGTCGATCAATGCCTGCACTTCGGCGGGAGTCTTCTTCTCGAGGAAGTGGAAGGCGGCAACAACGTCGGCGACCTGCACGCCCGTGTTGTCGATGTAGTTTTGCGCCTCGACGTTGCGGCCGATGGCACGCAACATCCGCACCAGCGTGTCGCCCAAGACGGCGTTGCGCAGGTGCCCGATGTGCGCAGCCTTGTTGGGATTGATGTTCGTGTGCTCGACGATGACTTTTTCGGCTGCGCTACGGCGTTGCTCCTTACCGGAGCGCAGACCGGCGGCGTAGGCGGCGCGGTCGAAGCGCACGTTGATGAATCCTGCGCCGGCGACTTCCAGCTTCGCGATACCCTCGATCGGGGGGAGCTCCGCAATAATCTCGTCCGCAATCTGCCGCGGCGCGCGCTTGAGGGTCTTCGCCAGAGAAAACGAAACCGGCAGGGCAAGCTCGCCGAAGCTCGATTGCTTGGGCGACTCGACCACGACGGGGACGTCCAAATCGTAGCGGGCGCGAATGTGGGCGGCGACGGCGTCACGGAGACGCTGTTCCAAAGTCAGAAACACGGTAGTTGGGTCCTCGAGCGGAAACCGGGGGAAGGCGGGAAGCGCCTGAAACCGCCAGATTAGCACGGCCAGACCGGGATCCCGGCCAGCGGCGATGACGCAGCGGGATCCAAGTTCACCGGGAAACCAATACCCCCCGGGGCGAGTCCTATAGGTGTATGCGCTTGGCGCCTTTGTATCTGTTGGCCGCTTTGGCGGGCGTCTCCGTGTTCGCTCAAGGCCCGGCCGGCCCCATCGTCAAGCGACCTCGGCCAACGACTTCCTCGCGCCCAAGCCCGCCGCCGCCTCCGCGCCGCATCGGCGAGCGTCCCGTCGAGTACGAACGCCCCGAACCCGCTTACATTCCACCCACCGACCCTGTGCTGCTCAAGGCCATTGAGGCCAATGAGGAGTTCGACCAGAGGCTGCCTAACTTTCTTTGCCGCCAGTTTATGACGCGTTCGCGCAGCCGCAACCTCGGCAAGAAGTGGAAGGACGAAGACGTGGTCGAGGCTGAAGTGCTAATCGCCGACGACAAAGAGCAGTACCGCGACATCAAGATCGACGGACGCCCGACCGGCGCAAAAGACCTCTCGCAGATCGGCGGGGCCTGGTCGACCGGCGAATACAGCACCGTCGTCTGGAACCTGTTCATCCCGCCCTCGCACACCGAGTTCACTCTCGAGGGTCCCGACACTCTCGGCGAGCGCAAGACCGTCGTCTACCGCTACGAGATCAAGCAGGAAAATTCCCGCTGGACCCTGAACATGAACGGCAAGGATTACACCCCAGGACATCACGGCAAGGTCTGGATCGAACCCGAGACCGGTCGCGTGATTCGGATGGAGATGGAGGCGACCTACCTGCCCTACGACTTTCCGATGTCGAGCGCCGCGAGCAATCCAGTACGACGACATCGAGATCGACAATCAGTCGTACCTGTTGCCCGCGATGGCCGAAAACACGGTCTGCGTGCGCGACACGGCGGTCTGCGCGCGCATCAACATCGACTTCCGCGACTATCGCAAGTTCACGGCTGAATCGAGCATTTTTACGACCGAGTCGGACATTGATTTTGGGCAGCCGCTACCGGCTGAGGCTCCTCCACAGGAGCCGACAACGCCGGAGGACCGGAACGGCCGCGCCGAAATGACGCCGGTCGTCTTGCGGCCGAGCGCGGCGAGGGCCGAACCGCCAGCCACACACAAGGCGCCGACCAAGCTCCAGCCGTCGGCGGCTTCGGCGTGCACGAGCTCGGGGAACAAGCCGGCCGCGACCTCACTGAAGGTCCAGGTGAACAGCGGCGTCACCGCCACCACCGCACCCACGCGCGAAGCTTCCCACAACTTGAGCGCTTCTGAGAACAACGCGTAGCCGAGCACCGTGGTCAGGCAACTGTAGGACAGCAGCAGCGCCTGCCCGCCGGTCAGCCGGACCGCGTGACCGGGAGCGGCTAGGGGCGACATCAGAACGACGCCCACCGCGTAGACCATCCACATCAACCGGAAGGATCCGAACCGCGGAAGCAACCTCTTTTGACCAACGGCGAACGCCGCCCAGCACAACGCCGCGATCGAGATGAGCAGGATGCCCGTGCCGCTCGTCGAGACGCCCGACGCCAATTCGGCGAGCTGGGTGTGGAAGAACAACAGGATTCCGCCAGCCAGCACCGGCGTTCCAATCCATTGCAACCCCCCGAAAGGCTCGCCAAAGACGAATACGCCCGCGCCAATCACCAGAAGCGGCGCCAATTGAATCAAGACCTGTGAGGCCGTGGGCGAGATGTAATTCAGGCCCAACATGAACGTCAGGTTGTTCGCGGAGAACGTCAAGACCGTGACGACGAGAAGGACGATTTCGCCGCGAGTCAGCTCAGGAGCTTCAGTTGGCCTCGCGCGCCAAGCAGGGCGGTTAAGAAGACCGCGGCGAAGGCAAAGCGATACCAGACGACGGTCGCGCCGTCTAGGGGACCTAGCACCAGCTTCAGCGCAATCGGGATCGTACCCCAAACGCAAGCCGTGGCCAATGCATAGAGGAAGCCAGTCGCCCCGCACGAGGGCGATTCAGGAGTGGGGGACGGCATTCCCTATTCTAACACCACTACTCAGTGGGGGCAATATGCGGCGCACACCTCAGACCCCTTGCGGTTGCCCCTCGGCGCGCTTCTTCCAACGGTATGCCTGCACCGAATTGCGCCAGAAGAACTTCTCTTGCTGACCGACGGATTTCTCCGCGACATAGCGCTGCACGATATCGAGCACTTTCTCGTAAGGCCCAAGCGGCTCGGAGTTGGGCCAGTCGCTGCCGTAGAGCACGCGATCCTCGCCAAACACAGTCCACATCTCGTCGAGCTTGGGTCGGTAGAGCTCGAGATCGTCCGGAACCTGGCCGTCGATCTCGCGCAGCACGGCGGAGACCTTGACGAACACGTTCGGACGCTCGCCCAAGGTCTTCATGACCACACCGTAGGCTTCGCGCTCGGCCACGGGAGGATCGAGCTTGGGCAAGTGGTCGAGCACCACGCGCAAGTCAGGCACTTTGTCGGTGAGCGCGACGACGTCTTCCAGTGCGCGCACGCTCTGATTCGCCGTATCGAGAGTAAGCCCGCGCTCAGCGAGCATCTTGACGCCGGAGATGAAGCGCGGATTCGCCACCGCCTTGCGCAGGTCGCGTCCCCACAAATAGCCGTAGCGGATGCCGAGGAAGAGCGGATTCTTCCCGAAATGGTCGAGATGTTCGCCGAACTCGGGCTTGTCTGGCTCTAGGTCGCCGATCGTTCCGACCATGATGGGGTCTTTCTCGATGACGTCGAGCACCCACTGGTTATCCTCGAGCCAGGGGCTGCATTCCACTTCGATGGCGCCGACGACGCCAAGCCCCTTGCACGCCTCGCGGAAGCGGTCGGGCAGGGTCTTCTTGTAGATGAGCGTGTTGGTCTCCGGCGGCCAGGGCACGCCCTCGGCGCGCGTCGGGTCGTAGAGGTGGATGTGGGTGTCGAGAATCGGGATCGGCTCGGGCTCCGGAGGGGCCGATTCGGACGTCTCCGGCTCAGGCTGGGAGCCGCAGCCGGCGGCGATCGCGGCTGCGGATGCGCTCATGAATGTGCGGCGATTCACGGCGTTAGCATAACGCGTTCTACAACGCACTGCCGTACCATTGACTCGCCTTGTGACCGGTCAGTAGCATAAGACTGCCGAAAGGCAAATCTAGAAAAGGAGGTGATCCAGCTAAATGAGTGGAAGTAGTCCTAGTATTGAGCGTCTGGATGGAGGGGTGACCGACAGCTAACGCTGCGGCTCCAGCGATCTGGAGCCGGCGGGCTAGCCCCGCTGACCCAGACGCTCCTACTCCCTAAAGCGCCGCTGGATCACCCTAGCGGCCGCCCCCGTTCCCCGCCGGACTTTGTTCCCCGGCGGGGACGGGCGAGCTCCCGATCCCCCGAAAGCTCCGATCCGACAGGGTCGGTATTTTTTTGCCCAAATGAAGATCCTCGGAATCGAAAGCTCCTGCGACGAAACCGCCGCCGCCGTCGTCGAGAGCGGCGAACGCGTCTTGTCGAACGTCGTCGCGTCGCAGTTCGACGTGCATGAGCGATACGGTGGCGTAGTGCCGGAGCTCGCATCGCGCCAACACCTCCGCGCAATCGTGCCCGTCGTTCGGGAGGCGCTAGACAGGGCCGGCATCGCCTATGAAGACCTCGACGGTGTTGCGGCGACGTACGGCCCTGGACTCGTAGGCTCGTTGCTGGTCGGGTTGACCTATGCCAAGGGTCTAGCGTTTTCGTTGGGCAAGCCTTTCCTGGGCGTGAACCACATCGAGGGACACATCCACGCCGTCGTGCTCGAGCGCAAGCAGCAAGGGGCGGAGGTCGAGTTCCCCGCCCTGGCGCTGGTGGTTTCGGGCGGCCATACGCACCTGTTCCACACCGAGGCGCCGGCCGAGTTCGACTACCGCTACCGCCTGCTCGGCCGCACGCGCGACGACGCGGCGGGCGAAGCCTTCGACAAAGTTGCCAAGCTGCTTGGCCTGGGCTTCCCGGGCGGCCCGTGGATCGACCGCCTCGCGCCCTACGGCGACGCCTCGCAGGTAGCCATGCCGGCCTCGCGCATGAAGGGCAATCCTCTCGACTGGAGCTTCTCCGGCATCAAGACGGCCGTGCTGCGCTGGGTGCAGGCTGCGGGCATCGAAGCAGAGATCGAGACGCGCAAGGCGTTGTTCGCACCAGGCTCGAAGCCGACGCTCGAGCAGGCGCTCGCGGTCACACCGCAGAACACGCTGGACCTGATCGCATCTTTCCAGCGCCGCGTGGTCGAAGAACTCCTCAAGCGCTCGCTACAAGCCGCCGAAGGGCTCGACGTGCGCTCGATCCTGGTTTCCGGCGGCGTTGCGGCGAACAAGGGTTTGCGCCAGCGCTTCGAGGAGGCGCCGTATCCGGTGCACTTCCCGACCTTGGGCCTCTCGACCGACAATGCCGCCATGGTCGCGGCGGCGGCCTACCCCAGACTTGCGCGGGGCGAGCGCTCCGGCTTCGATCTTGGAGCGCAACCGAACCTCCCATTGGCCCCCAAGGCGGTATGATTAGGTCGGAATAGATCACACAATGGCCAAGATCACCATCTCCATGCCCGACGCGATGAGCGAGTACGTGACCTCGCGCGTCGAATCCGGCCAATACGGCAACGTCAGCGAGTACTTCCGCGACTTGGTGAGGGTGGAGCAGCAACGGCAAGACGCCGTCGCAGCCCTGCGAGAGAGGCTGGAGCACGCCGAAGCAAGCGGAGTGAGCAAGCGCAAAGTCCCGGAGATCATGGCGAAGGTCGAAGCGAGGATGCGCGCCGATGGCGAGCTATGACCTCAGCGAAGACGCCGAAGCGCGCCTGGACGAAATCTACGCCTACTCCATCCGAACGTTCGGATTGGAGACTGCGCAACGCTATCTCCTAGGCTTGCACGACATCTTCGGACTGCTGGCGGAAAGCCCGCGCCTCGGCGCCGAGCAGTTCGCGCTCGGCAGGGGGATGTGGCGCTTGGTCTACAGATCCCACGTGGTCTACTATCGGCCGCGGATCGCCGGCGTGTTCATCGTGGATGTTCTCCACGAGGCCCAAGACCCAACCCTACGCTTCAGCCGCTGAAGCTCGTGCCATGATAGAGGCCGTCCGTGCAGGCCGACCTCGTCGTAGTCGCCCTCTACCTCGCCGCCGTGCTCGCCATCGGCGGCGTCTTCGCGCGCGGCCAGCGCTCGCTCAAAGAGTTCTTCCTGGCTGGACGCTCCATCCCCTGGTGGGCCGCCGCGCTCAGCGGCATGGCCACCATGATGAGCGCCGTCGGCTACCTGGGCGCGCCCGGGCAAGCTTACGCCGGGGACTGGCGCTACCTGCAAATGCGGCTCGCCGTTCTGCCCGCGCTGCTCATCGCCGGGTTCCTCGTCCTGCCGTTCTTCCACCGTCTCGAGGTCTACACGGCGTACGAGTATCTCGAGCGCCGCTTCGACCGCCGCACGCGTCTGCTCGCCGCCGTGCTGTTCCTGCTGCTCAAGCTCTTCTACACCGGCGTCGCCATCTACGCCCCGGCGCTGGTGGTCGCGGAGATGACCGGTTGGCCCTTGCTCTCGATCGTGCTCGGCATCGGCGCGCTCACCACGCTCTACACAACCCTCGGCGGCATTCGCGCGGTGATCTGGACCGACGCCTTACAGATGATCGTCCTGACCGCCGGCATCGTTCTCGCGCTTTGGCTTGTCATCGACCGCGTGGAGGGCGGCTTCGGCGGCATCGTCTCGACAGCCATGGAGGCCGGGAAGATGCGCTTCTTCGACTGGTCGCTCGACCCGACCGTCGAGTTCACGGTGTGGAACGGCATCGTGGGCGGCACGTTCTATCTCGTCAGCCAATATGCGGTCGACCAAGCGGAGATCCAGCGCTTTCTGACGACCAAATCCGTCTCCGGCTGCCGCCGCGCGATGGTCTGGTCGTTGCTGGCCAACGCCGTACTCGGCGTCGTGTTGTTCTTCGTGGGGACGGCGCTTTGGGTGTTCTACCAGCAGCATGCGCCCGGCGAGGCGATCCAGCCCGACCGCGTTTTCCCCAAATTCATCCTGGAAGAAATCCCCGCCGGGCTCCGCGGGCTGTTGATCGCGGGAGTCTTCGCCGCGGCAATGTCCACCGTCAGCTCGATCCTCAACTCGCTCGCGGCGGTGGTGGTGCGCGACCTGCGTTCCTTCCACGAAGACGATGCGCACACGGGGATGGCCTGGGCGCGCTATGCCACGCTCGTCGCCGGCGCGGGGGCGACGGCGCTGTCGCTCTACACCGCCCAACTCGGCAACGTGCTCGTGGCGGCGGGCAAGATTCGCGGCTTCTTCGGAGGCGTGCTCGTCGGGCTATTCCTGCTCGGCATGCTCTCGCGCCGCGCCACCGCGTTCGGAGCCTTCTGGGGCGTCGTCGTGGGCTTTGTGGGCGTCTCGCTGATGGCGGCTTACACGCCCATCTCATGGCTTTGGTACACCGCCTTCGCCACCGCCTGCACCTACGTGGCCGGAGAAGCCCTCAGCCGCCGCGACCCCGCGCCCGAGCGTGCGAAGCTGGAAGGGCTCGTCTGGAAGCCGTGATGCCTGATTCCTCGAAGCTCTTGCTCGGCCGGCCCGGCCTCTCCGGTCGCTACGATCCGCTGCCGAGGGTGCTTTTCTACGACGACTTCGACGAGGGCGCCAACGGCTGGTGCGAGCTCGTCGGGAACCATGCCGGCGACCTGCGCAACATCCGCCCCGCCATGGCGGACCTGCGCCCGCCGCAGATCTCCAACTGCACCTTCTTCGACATCGGGACGCACAGTTCTTTGGAGGGCAATTACGCCCTCAAGCTCGCCACACGCGCCCGCGCCAACTCCCAAGCCGTGCTCATCAAACGGCTCACGTCGCAGGCGCGCGGCCTCGTTCAATTCGAGACGTGGTTCACCTTCAAGGCCGAGCAGCGGCCCCTCCAGAGCGCAGAGGACTGGGACGGGAATCAGGACCCGTCCGAGACGGACTTCGGCGATTTTTCCTTTTCAAACGACATCTGCGAGGGCGCCGACGGGCGTCGCTACATGCTTACCGTGCGCTACGTGAACGCCGACGATCAGGGACGCCTCGTTCGCTCGTGGTTCTACAAAACTTCACTGCACACGACGACCAAAATGGCCCGCGCCGGTTCCGGCGCCGAGGTTTCCGACATCCACGTCCAGAACCCGGAAGACTGGAAGCCGCTGCCGGACGGTGCGCAGGAGCTCTGCTTCAACGAGACGGCGACCAAGATCAACTGGCACTACCTGCGCTGGCGTTTCGATACGCGCGCGCAGCGCAACGTCGAGCTACAGGTCAACGACCGCAGCTGGGACCTCAGCGCCATTCCTGTGCCTTTCTACGACCAGCGCTATACCGGCCTCGCCAACCTTCTCAACTTCCTAGTCGACGTCCGCACGCGCCGCCCCGTGCGCAATTTCTTGTTCTTCGACTCAATCGTCGTCTCGGTGGATTGGTAACCCGATGCTGCGTCGCTCGCTCACCGCTGTACTCGAGAAAAACTCGACCTTCACGTCCGATTTCGAGACCGAACCCTACGAAGTCGCCTGGGCGTCGGAGGCGCGGTGGTTCGTGCGCGTCTTCGAGATCGAAGGGCGTCTGCAGATTGGGCCAGAGGTCTCGCCGGACGGGCTGGAGTGGTGCACGGAGGGTTCGCCAGGGCTCGCAATTGACGCGGCAGGCCTCTACAGCCTCCCTTTGCGCGACTTCGGACATTGGCTGCGGCTGCGTGGGACGGTCGAGGGCTCAGCGCGGGTGCAGATCCTGCTCGCGCTCAAGGAATAACCCGCCGCAGCACCTGATTTCCCACGGCGTCCTCCTCTGCACGCCACCCCTCAGGCGTGTAGAGCGTCGAGAAGCTTTGCTCATCCGCCGGGGCGCCCATCTCGATCTTCGCGCTCTGCTCGCCTAGCCCCACCGCGCGCAGGCGCACCGCGACGGCTTCTACTTCTCTGCCCTTGTGCGCATAGCCATACAGCCGCTCGTGCTCGGAGTCGAATCCCGCACGCTCGGCCCATGGCACGGTGATCTCGTAAGACTGCCCCTCGTAGCGCAGGTCCACGCTGCGCTCGAGTTGCGCCCGATCGAAACCCTCCGCCGCAAGGTCTTCCCGCGCCTGCGCCTCCATGTCGCCAAACAGCGCCTCGGGATCCCGCTCGAGAGCATTGTGCGAGTATTCGCGCACAAAGTCCGCCGTGAGCATGCCGTAGGCCGACAGCACGCCGGCGTGGCGC
The DNA here is from genome assembly GCA_041394905.1 of Bryobacterales bacterium. GTDB lineage: Bacteria > Acidobacteriota > Terriglobia > Bryobacterales > UBA6623 > RI-231. Next base: position 113,473 of record JAWKHJ010000018.1, read on the forward strand.
GGGGCAAGCACCGTCTTGATCTCCAAGCGGTCAGCCAGCTCGCAGGCGTGCAACGGCCCGGCGCCTCCAAACGCTACCAGCGCAAATTCCCGAGGGTCACGTCCGCGCTCGATCGAGACCTTGCGGATGGCCCGCTCCATGTTGGCGTTGGCCGCCGCCAAGACGGCCTCGGCGAGCTCGCGCGCACCCACTCCGCAGCGCGCGGCGAACTGTTGCATTGCGATTTCGGTACGCCCTACGTCGAGCGCCATGCGCCCGCTCAGAAAGCGCTCGGGGTCGATGCGCCCCAGGTACAGATTCGCGTCCGTGACCGTGATCTCTTCGCCCTGCCCGTAGCAGACCGGCCCCGGATCCGCCCCCGCCGAGCGCGGCCCGGCTCGCAATGCACCCGCCGGGTCCAACCAAGCGATCGACCCCCCGCCCGCACCCACGGTGTGGACATCGAGCATGCCCACGCGCACGGGCAGGCCGTCGAGCTCTCCCTCGCTCGTCATCGTGAAGCCGCGGTCGTAGAGCGCAACGTCGGTCGAGGTGCCGCCCATGTCGAACGAGATGATACGCTCGAACCCCGCCGCCCGCGCCGCTGCCGCAGCGCCTAACACACCGCCCGCAGGCCCCGACAGCACGGTATGGACCGCCGCCTCGCCGGCATGTGAGGCCGACATCGACCCTCCGTTGGACTGGAACACTCGCAGCCGTGTTTCCGGAGGCAGTTGCGCCGACAGTGCGTTGAGATAGCGCGCCATCAGCGGCGAAACGTACGCGTTCACCGCTGTCGTCGAGGCCCTCTCGTATTCGCGATACTCCGGCAGCACCTCATGCGACAGCGAGACGAATAGCCCACGCGCCCGCAGCGCTTCGCCCAAAGCCTTTTCGTGCGACGGATTGGCGTAACTGTGCAGCAGGCAGACGGCAACGGACTCCGCGCCGGCGGCCGCCACCGCGTCAGCCACGCGTTGGACCTCTTGCTCGGTCACCCGCTCCAAAACAGCGCCGTCGTAGGCCATGCGCTCCGTCAAGCCGAAGCGCATCTCCGGCGGGATGAGCTCGACGCGTCCCGGGTCAAACCAATCGTAGAGGTGTGCGCGATTCTGGCGGCCGATTGCGAGCAGGTCTTCGAAGCCTGCCGTCGTCACCAGAGCAGTCCGCGCGCCGCGCCGCTCGAGCAGCGCATTCGTGGCCACAGTGGAGCCGTGCACGATCTCGCGAACCGGCGCCGCAAGGCCCTCCAGGATCGCCCGACCGGGGTCGTCGGGAGTGGAGCGAACCTTGTGCGTACGACACCTTGACCCATCCCAGAACACGAAGTCCGTGAACGTTCCCCCCGTGTCGATCCCGGCCCGCATGGTCCCGCAATTGTACGATGCCGACGATTCGCGCAACGAAACGCGCCTGCGTCGGTGGACAGCGGCCCTCTGAGCATGGTAGAAGTAATCTCTTAACGCGAATGCGGGAACTGCGCACATACAGCTGGGAGGGTCGATTTATCCGCCTCTAGGGGATCGGCCTGGAGTGGCGTAGGGACTCGAAACGCATCGCGAAACGGTAAGAGCCATCCCGCCCACTCTCTCGGAGTGGGTTTTCGTTTTTCAGGGTGCAAATATGATCATCTCGATGAAGAGAGGCGCGACGAAAGAGCAGATTGACCATATCCGCAAGCGGATCGAGGAGTTCGGGTATAAGGTCCACTCGATCGAGGGCGATGAACGCGTCGTAATCGCCGCCATTGGCATTGGCGACACGTCTCACGCGCTGGAGTCTCTTGGGTCATCTGAGTTTGTGGAGAGCGCCGTGCCAATTTCCGTCCCCTACAAGATGGTCAGCCGCGAGGTGAAGTCAGATCGGACGGTCGTCGGCGTAGGCGCGGGCCGAACCGTCGGCGACGGCGAGTTCGCGGTGATCGCCGGCCCGTGCTCGGTCGAAACCGAAGAGCAGATCATGTCGACCGCGGAGCTCGTCGCCAGCGAGGGCGCCAAGTTCCTGCGCGGCGGCGCTTTCAAGCCCCGCAGTTCGCCGTATGACTTCCAGGGTCTCGAGGAAGAGGGCCTGAAGCTGCTGCGCAAGGCGGGCGACGCCACTGGTCTCGCCGTCGTCACCGAGGTCATGACAGTCACCGCGGTCGATCTGGTCGCCGACTACGCTGACATGCTGCAGATCGGCGCGCGCAACGTGCAGAACTTCCCGCTGCTGAAGGAAGTGGGACGCATCAACCGTCCCGTCTTGCTCAAGCGCGGCCTCAGCACCACGCTCAAAGAGCTGCTGCTTTCGGCCGAGTACATCGTCGCCCACGGCAACTCGAACGTCATCTTGTGCGAGCGCGGCATTCGTACCTTTGAGACCGCTACGCGCAACACGATGGACATCCAGGCCGTGCCTGTGCTCAACCAGATGACGCACCTGCCGGTCATCCTCGACCCGGCGCACTCCTCCGGTAAGCGCGCGCTCATCACGCCGCTGGCCCGCGCGAGCGTCGCCGTCGGCGCTGACGGCATCATGGTGGAGGTCCACCCCGACCCGGAGAAGGCCTGGAGCGACGGAGCGCAATCGCTGACCTTCGAGGAGTTCCGCACGATGATGCGCGAGATCCGGCCCTACGTTGACTTGTGGAAGAAGAGCCGGGAAGCCCAAAGCAAGCAGGCCGCTTAGGCTTACTCACGTCCATTCACAGTCCGCTAAGCGGACTCAAGAACCGGACGGCCCCGAGCGTAAGCTCCGGGCCGTCCTCTATTTCGCTCTCTATAATGGACTCTCAGCCGATGCAGCGAAGCCCCATTCTCGTCCTGCACTACAGTGAGCTGTGGCTAAAAGGCTGCAACAAGCCCTATTTTCTCAAGCAGTTGCGGAAGGCCGTCGAGCGCACGCTCGACGGCTTGCCGTTGTCCTTCGCGGTCCACGTTGACGGCCGCATGGTCATCGAAGCCGAGTCTGAACAAGCAGCGCAAGCCGCCGGCGAACGGCTGGCGCGCACGCCGGGGATCCAATATATTGGCCGAGGATTTCGCTCCGATGCCGACCTCGATTCGATCGTCGCTCTCGGCGCCGAGTTGATGCGCGGGGGCGAATACGAAAGCTTCCGTGTGCGCGCGCGGCGCTCGTTCAAGCAACTTCCGGTCCGCTCGGCCGAGGTCGAGCGAGCCCTCGGCGCACGCATTCTCGAGGAAGCTCGAGAGGACGGACGCAACCCGCGCGTCGATCTCAAATCGGCGGCCGCCACCTGCTGGGTGGAGGCCACCCCGCGGGGCGCCTTCGTCTACACCGACAAGATTCGCGGCCTGGGCGGGCTGCCGACGAACACTGCTGGACGCCTGCTTTGCCTGCTCTCGGGCGGCATCGATTCCGCCGTGGCCGCCTTCAAGATGCTGCGCCGCGGCGTGCGCGTCGACTTCATCCACTTCTACGGCGCACCAGCGCGGCCGGGCGAAGATTCGCCGCCCATCGCGCGCGACATCGTGCGGACGCTCACGCTCTACCAAGGCGTCTCGCGGCTCTTTTTGGTCCCCTTCGACGCATTGCAACGTCAGATCGTCGCGAATGCCCCGGACGAGTTCCGCTTGTTGCTCTACAGGCGCATGATGTTGCGTATCGCCGAACGGGTGGCGCGCGGCAACAAATGCCGGGGCACGATCACCGGCGACGCCGTCGCCCAGGTCGCCTCGCAGACACTCCGCAACATGGAAGCCGTCAGCGCGGTTTCCACGATGCCCCTCTACCGTCCGCTCTGCGGCGACGACAAAGAGGAGATCGTCGCTCTGGCGCGGAAGATCGGCACCTACGACATCTCGACCGAGCCGTTCACCGATTGCTGCCCGCTCTACATGCCGCGCAACCCGCGCGTCTCCTCGCGCATCCATGAATTGGACGAGGCCGAGGCCGGATTGGATATCTCCGCCATGAGCGAGCAGGCCATCGCAACCCTGCTTCGGGAGGTCTACGAGTTTCGCCAAGGCGAGGTGCGGCTCAAGTCCGTCAAGCAATATGTGGGCAAGACCAACGTTGCGGAAGAAGCGCTGGCCGGCTAAGGTCGCGGCGCTGCTGCTTGCCGCGGCGGCGCTCTCGGCACAGGCGCCGGCTGAAGAAGCGGAGCCGGCCGCAGCTGAGTTCCGCCTCTCGTCGGTCGACCTGCTCGACAGCCGTGGCGGCTACGCTATTCCGGCAGACAGCGTTTTCTACCCAGGCGAGAAGGTCTATCTAGGCTTCAAGATTGCCGGCTACACCGTCGATGAAGAGTACCGCATCGATCTCACTTGGCGCGCCGACGCGATCGGCCCCAACGGCGTCCGTTTCGCGCCCGCCGAGGGCGGAGAGTTCGCCGTCGAGCTCTCACCGCAGGATGAAAATTGGGAACCGTCGGTCGAGTACTCCGCCGTCATCCCCCAATACGCTGGTTCCGGCGTCTACACGCTGAAGATCGTCGTGACCGACGCCAAGGCGGACAAGACCCTCGAGCGGGAAATCCCGGTCCGCGTTGAAGGCGAGGATGTCGAGATCTCCGACAGCCTCAGCGTGCGCAACTTCGTCTACACGATGACCGAAGGCGGCACCGTGCTCCAGGAGCCCGTCTTCGGGCGTGGCGATACGGTTTTTGCGTCGTTCTACATCACCGGCTACGCCACAGACGAAGAGAACCGCTACGACGTCGAATCGAGCCTGAAGGTAGTCGACGCGCAAGGCGAGACTGTGCTTGCACTCCATCCTCCCGGCGAGAAAGGAGCGCCCTTCTTTCCGCGTCTGTGGCTGCCCGCGAAGTTCCGTCTAGACCTCGACCGCTCCATTCCGCCTGGGCCCTACACTGTCATGCTCGAGGTCAAGGACAACGTGGGCGGCAAAACCCTGCTGACCGAAGAGAAGTTCCGGGTGAAGTGAGTACCATAGTCGGAATGCCGGCTCACCGTCTGGAACCGACAAGCGCTGAAGAGCTAGCCGCCGCCCTTGCAGGCGCCTACGGCGACGCGAAGACCATCGAAATTGCCGGCCACGGCAGCAAACGCCGGCTCGGCGGCCCCCGCGCCGATGCGGACGTCGAGCTCAACACCGCCAAGCTCAACTCCGTCCTCGCCTATGAGCCCGCCGACCTGACCATCAGCGTCCAAGCCGGCATGCCATGGGCCGAGCTCAGCCGCCTGCTCGCCGAGAACAATCAGATGATTCCGCTCGACCCGCCCTTCGCCAACCAGGCGACGGTCGGCGGAGCCCTGGCTAGCGACTCGTCCGGCCCACGCCGCCGCCGCTACGGCACGGCGCGCGACATGGTCATTGGTATGCAGTTCGCCACCGCCGAAGGCAAGCTTGTCAACTCCGGCGGAATGGTGGTCAAGAACGTCACGGGGCTGGACATGGCGAAGCTCATGATCGGCTCCTACGGAACCCTGGCCGCCATCACCACGGCGAACTTCAAGCTGTTCCCTCGCCCGGTAGCCGAGACGACGTTCGTCTTCCGCAACGCCTCCGCCGCCAAGCTCGTCGCGCTGCGCCAAGAGATGCTCGCCGGCGTGGCGCAGCCCTTCGCCCTCGACCTGCTGAACGCCGGCGCGGCGCAGGCGCTCGGGCTTGAGATCGACGCGCCGTTCGCACTGCTTGCCAAGACCGAGGGGTCCCATGCCGTCGTCGCGCGTTACCGGTCGGAGTACGAGGCCCTCGCCTCCCGTGCGGGCGTGGAGATGACCGAACCCGAGCCCTCCGGCGCTGATGCGTTGTGGGCGGCCATCCGAGAATTTCCGAGCACGGCGCTCGAGGCCTCCCCGGACGCTGCACTGCTGCGTGTCGCAACGACCGCCTCCAAACTGACGCAAGCCGTCGAAACCGCGCCGAACGACGCCTGGCTGCTGAGCCGCGCCGCCAACGCCATCGTCTATCTTGCCTTCACGAGTGCCGAGCAAGCTCGACAAACCGCTCGAGCCTTGCGCTCCGCGGGCTTCGGGGTTCTGGCCGAATCCTTACCTGCAAACAGCGACCTCGAACGCTGGTCTCCCGACGACGCCGCGCTCGCCGCGATGACACGGCTCAAGAACGCCTTCGACCCTGAGCGGCGTCTCAACCCCGGCCGCCTCTTCGGCCGTTTGTAAACCTGGGCTTTCAACTGAAGGATCCCTTGTGAACGCCGACCGTTCGCTATAACGGAAGTCCAGAGGAGACTTCCCATGGCTGGAAAAATCATCGCTGTGACCGGAGCGACCGGACAGCAAGGCGCCGGCTTGGTACGCGCCATTCTCGACGATCCTGACGGCGGGTTCGCAGTGCGAGCCGTCACCCGCAACCCCGGCTCCGATAAGGCCAAAGCTTTGGCGGATCTTGGGGCCGAAGTCGTACAAGCCGAGCTCGACGATCAGGCAAGCATCGAGAAGGCCTTTGCCGGCGCCTACGGAGCCTTTTGCCTCACGAACTACTGGGAGCATTTCTCCCCGCAAAAAGAGACGACGCAAGCAGGCAATCTGGCGCGCGCGGCCAAAGTCAGCGGCGTCCAGCACGCGATTTGGTCCACACTCGAGGACACGCGTAAGAAAGTTCCGCTCGAAAGCGACCAGATGCCGACGCTGATGGAGCACTACAAGGTTCCCCACCTGGACGCGAAGGGCGAGGCGGACGAGCTCTTCGCCGACCTCGGCGTGCCCACCACCTGGTACCTCACGTCGTTCTACTACGACAACTTCATCTACTTCGGCATGGGCCCCAAGCCCGGTCTCGACGGCAAGCTCGCGATCTCGCTACCGATGGGTCACGCCAAGCTGGCAGCCATCGCCGCCGAGGACATAGGGCGCTGCGCCTACGGAATCTTCAAGGCGGGCCCCAAGTACATCGGAAAGACTGTAGGCGTCGCAGGCTCCCACATGACCGTCGCCGAGATGGCGCAATCTTTCACGAAAGTCCTCGGGCAAGAAGTCGTCTACAACGAGGTGACCCCGGAGGCGTATCGTGGTTTCGGCTTCCCTGGCGCGGACGACCTGGGCAACATGTTTCAGTACTTCCGCGACTTCGCCGATGAGTTCTGTGCTGCGCGGAGCTTGGACGAGTCACGCGCGTTAAACCCGCAACTGATGACTTTCGACGTCTGGCTCGCCGCGAACAAAGACCGCATCCCTCTCTGATGTCATCGACTTGACCGCGTCGAATCGACGCGATTTCGCTCAGGCTGACAGCGCCCGTCTCAAGGCGCTGTCAGCACCGTGAAGCCACTCCTCCCGTAGGTTGTTCCGCGAGCGCCTCTGCCTTGAACAGAAACTGATTCGGGTGTTTTGACTATCCAGGTATTTAGCTCTATGACTCTAGTACTTTGAAATTCCGGTACTTTGGGCGTATTGACGACATTCACCTTAGGGCATGACACTGGATGCGACGAGTCCTAGGTGTTTTCTAAGGTTAGGGCTCGGGGAGATTCCAAGAGTGAAGCGTCTACTGATTTTTTTCGTTCTGGCAGCCGTGTCGCAAGCCAACGCCAGCATCGTGCAGCCGCTCGATCCGGCCGTGGATGGCCTGCATAGCAATCTCGGTGCAAGCCAAGAGGTCGCGGATGATTTCTTCCTGTCCGGGCTCACGACGTTGGGGACGCTGGGCTGGTATGGCCGCTACGACGACGCGACCGCACCTCCGAATCCTACGGATTTCCTGATCCGCATCTTCAGCGACTCCGGCGGCGCACCCGATCCGCTCGGGCCGTTCTTCTCACTCGCCACCTCGGCGACGCCCGTATCGACAGGCATGACCACCCTCGACAGCCTACCGTGGTATTTCTATTCCGTCGATCTCGGCGGCCCTATTCTCGGCGCGGGCCGCTATTGGCTGTCGATCGCCGAGAATGACGCCTCCACGCCCACGGGCGGCACGCGAGACTGGCGCTGGGGCGAATCTAACACCTTCGGCGAGCGCGCGGTGATCGTGGGCAATGCCAGCGTGTTCGCCCCAGAGAAAGGTCTCGACCTCGCCTTCAGCGTGCAGACCGTCCCCGAGCCATCCACATGGTTGCTGCTGGGAACCGGCTTGGTTTTGGCCGCCTTCCGTCGCCGTCGTCGGGCCTAAGGTCGACAATCTTCGACTTTGATTCGAGAGCCGCGTCCGGTTGTTCCGGGCGCGGCTTTTCTCGTTGCCCGGAGAAGGCGGCCGCAGATCCGCAGAGAAGAAATCGAAGAAGGACTCTCGGGATTACCACACCCGGTTGTGCCGACCCGGAAACCGCTGCGACTCCGTGACGACTGCGTACAATGAAGTCAGGCCAATGCTGCGTAAGATCCTTCTTTACGGCGACCCGGGATTGGAAACGACCTGCGATCCCGTCGCCGATTCCGAATTTGGGACGCCGGAGCTCGAGACGCTCGTCTCCGACATGTTCGAAACCATGTACGAGGCCAAGGGCGTCGGCTTGGCCGCGCCGCAGATCGGCGAGCTCAAGCGCATCTTCATCGTCGACACCACCGTTGCCGACGACGACGGCGTCAGCGGCGAAAAGCGAGTGCTGATTAACCCCGAGATCCTCACGACCGGCGGCGAGCAAGTCGGGGAGGAAGGCTGCCTGTCCATCCCAGGCTTCCGGGAAAAAGTCCGCCGCCCTGCCAAGGTCCGCGTCCGGGCGCGCGACGCGAAAGGACAAACCTTCGAGATGGACGGACGCGACCTGATGGCGCGAGCCATCCTGCACGAGAACGATCACCTCGACGGCGTGCTCTTCCTCAAACACCTCACCGCGCTCAAGCGTAACTTGATCAAACGCAAGATCGAGAAGCTCCGCAAAAAAGGCGAGTGGGAGTAGCGGCTACGCCCATGCGCGTCATCTTCATGGGGACGCCGGCGTTCGCCGTCCCCACGCTTGCAAAGCTCGTCGAAACCGGCCACGACGTCCTCCTCGTCGTCACCCAGCCGGATCGCCCCGTCGGTCGAGGTCGGAAGCTTACGCCTCCGCCGGTCAAACAAAAGGCCGTCGAGCTAGACCTGGAAGTCTTCCAGCCGGAGAAGATCAAGACGGACGAAGCCTTCGAACGTCTCCGGTCGCTCGCGCCGGATGTGATCGTGGTCGTCGGCTACGGACAGATCATCCCGCAGCGCATCATCGACCTCCCCAAGCACGGCTGCGTCAACGTCCACTCCTCGCTTCTGCCCAAGTACCGCGGCGCCGCACCGGTGAACTGGGCGATCGTACGCGGCGAGACCGTCACGGGCGTCTGCACCATGCAGATCGTCAAGAAGCTCGACGCAGGGGACGTGCTGCTGTGCCGCGAGACGCCCATCGGCGAGAACGAGACGGCGAGCGAGGTGATGGAGCGGCTCGCGCCGATGGGAGCCGAACTGCTTGTCGAGACCTTGGCCGGGCTCCAAGCCGGAACGATCCAGGCCAAGCCCCAAGAGGACGAGGCTTCGACCTACGCCCCAATGATGAAGCGCGAGGACGGCCTGATCGACTGGACGCTCCCGGCGCGCGAGATCCACAACCGCGCCCGCGGATTCGACCCGTGGCCCGGCGCCTACACCCTGTTTCGAGGCAAACGGCTGCACTTGGGCCGCACCGAGATCGCCGAAGGCGAAGCGCCCGCCGGCGCCATCGTCGAGGCCGGCGCTGCGCTCGTGGTCGGCTGCGGAGGAGGCGGGCTGCTCCGCGCGAGCGAGATCCAGGTGGAAGGCAAGGCCCGCATGCGCGCCGCCGATTTTGCCAACGGATATAAGCCTGCGCCAGGCGAGCGCCTGGGGTCGTAGAATAGGCGTTTGCCCCGCCGCAAAAGGAAACCTCTAGGATTACGATGAACGTCCCTCTCGGCTACCGCTTCGCCGCCGGCTACGCCGGCGTTCGCAAGAAGAAGCTCGACGATTTGGCCTTGCTGGTCTCCGACGAGCCCGCTTCCGCCGCCGGCGTCTTCACGCAAAACCAGGTGCGCGCCGCCCCTGTGCTGCGCTCGGAAAAGCACTTGGCTTCGAGCGGCGGCGTCGCGCGCGCCATCATCGTCAACGCCGGCAATGCCAATTGTGCGACGCCTGACGGCGACCAAGTGGCGCGAAAAATGGCGCAGGCTGCGGCGAAGCTCGTCAAAGCGCCGCGCGAGCAGATCCTGGTGTCCTCCACAGGCGTGATCGGCGAGCCCTTGCCCGTCGCCAAGATCGAGGACAAGCTCCCCACCCTCTTCGAGGCCCTGTCGCCGGACAACTTCGAGAAGGCCGCGCGCGCCATCATGACCACCGACACCGTCCCCAAGACGGCGTTCGCTGAGGTTGAGACCGACGACGGCGTGATCCGCATCGCCGGCATGTGCAAAGGCTCGGGCATGATCATGCCCAACATGGCCACCATGCTTGGCTACGTCTTCACCGACGCCGAGATCCGCCCAGGTGCTCTCAAGCGCATGCTGCAAGACGCCGCCGACCAAACCTTCAACTGCATCTCGGTCGACTCGGACACTTCAACCAACGACACCGTCTTCCTCATGGCCAACGGCGCCTCCGGCGTCAACCCCAAGGGCGCCGACCGGGAACGCTTCGCCAAAGCGCTCGAGAAGGTTTGCCTCGACCTGGCGCTCGCCATCGTGCGCGACGGCGAAGGCGCGACCAAGCTTCTGTCGATCTACGTGGAAGGGGCGCCCAGCGACGCCGCCGCGAAGAAGATCGCCCGCGAAATCGGAAACTCGCCGCTCGTGAAGACCGCGCTCGCCGGCGCCGATCCCAACTGGGGCCGTATCCTCCCCGCCGCCGGCAAAGCAGGCGTCAAGTTCGACCCTGCCGACGTCGACATCTTCCTCAACGGCCACCGCGTCTGCGAACGCGGCATGCGCTCGGACTTCGTCGAAGCCGAGGTGCAGAAGACGATGGAGGGCCCCGAATCGGTAGTGCGTTTCCACATCCGCGGCAAGGGCCGCGGGCAGGCGCGTTTCTTTACCTGCGACTTCACCGAGGCATACATCAAGATCAACGCGGAGTACCGCACCTGATGCGACTGGCCTCTGCGGCGCTGCTGCTGTTGGCCGCGCCTTTGGCCGCACAGGAGCATTCTCTCGAAGCACGGCGGCTTGTGCTAGACGCCAGCCGCGCCCTGCAGGCCGACGCCCCCGCGCGCTTCTTGGGCTACTTCGACAAGCGCGCCACCCCACACTTCGGCGAACTGCGCCAGAACCTCCTCGCGCTGCTCGCCACAAAGACCGTCGCAAGCTCGGTGCAGATCGACAAGACAACCGTCGAGGGCGGCGAAGCCAGCCTCAGCGTCGACTGGCTCCTGCAACTGACGCCCATTGACGGCATCGGGGCCGTGGAACAGCGTCATGAAGTCGTGCAAGTCCGCGTGCGCTTGGGTGAGAAACCCATGATTGTTTCGCTGACGCCAATCGAGCTCTTCCGGCCTGCTGCAAACTAGCGCGACGCCTTCAGCTCCAGCAGCGTGATCTCCGGCGGCACCAAAAACCGCACCGGCAGCATGCTCGTCCCCACCCCGCTCGAAACGTACAGCACGCGCCCCTCCTCGCGTACCTCGTCGATCGCGTAACGCTCGCCAAACTCTGATGGCACCACTGGCCGTCCCACGAACGGAATGTAGACCTGGCCGCCGTGCGTGTGCCCTGCAATCGTCAGGTTCACGCGCGCCGGCATGTCAGGAAAGATGTCCGGATTGTGCGTAAACGCAATCACCGGCGCATCGTCCGTCACCATGGCGAGCGCGCCATCCACGTCGTGGTCGGTCTCCCAGAAGTCGCCGATGCCTATGACCCAGAAGGGCGCATTGGCCGCGTCCACCCGGACGGCATCGTCGAGCAGCAACGGAACGCCGTTCTGCTCGAAAGCCGCGATCATCTCGCGCGGCCGGCGCAGCCACCAGTCGTGGTTGCCCATGACGGCGAACACGCCCAGCGGGGCATGTAACTTGGCCAGCTCGGGGACGATCTCCTCGGGAGGCACGAAGGTTCCGCCCAGCACGCCTTGGATGACGAAATCTCCCGGCAGCAGGATCAGATCCGGCTGGAGCTCGTTCGTGCGCCGCACCAGCTTGCGCAAGCTGTCGATACCCTTGTACGGCGACCCGATGTGCAGATCCGTCAGCACCGCTACATGCATCGAGTCGAGCGCCTCCGGCCAATGCGGGACCTCGACACTGTCGCGCCGCACCCGCAGAGACGAAGGCTCCCACCAGAAGCCCCAAATCCCCAACACCAGCCCGAACAGGGTGATCGCGATCCAGATGCGCCGAATTAGTTGCAACTCCCAGGTTGCCAGACCGATGCGGCCGCAGCTCTCAGAATTTCGCCTGAATCTCGAGGGCGGCGCGCAACCGGGCGAGAAACTCCGCACGCGAAATCTCGACCGCCCCCATGCGCTCGGTGAAGGGATTGAGCACCTGCGCGTCAAACAGCAGAAAGCCACGCGCCTTCAAATGCTCAGCTAGGTGGTAGAGCGCGACCTTCGACGCATCCGTGTCGCGCCGAAACATCGACTCGCCCGAGAAGCAGCCGCCCGTCGCGACGCCGTAAACGCCCCCGACCAAGCGCCCTTGCTCATCCCAGGCCTCCACCGAGTGCGCATGCCCGGCATTGTGCAGCCGAATGTAGGCCTCCACGATGGGCGGGCTGATCCAGGTGCCGCCATCCGGACGGCGCGCCGATGCGCACCCTTCGATCACCTCCGCGAAGGCTACGTCGCGCGTGATCTCATAGCGTTGCTGGCGGATCTTTTGGCCGAGCCGGCGCGAGACGTGCACGCCCTTGTCCAACTCGAACACGGCGCGCGGATCCGGAGACCACCAAGTAATGGGGTGCGCCGACCAGGGAAACAAGCCTTTCGAATAAGCCTCGCGCAGCCTAGGGACGGAAAAACCGCCGCCCACAGCAACCAAGCCGTCCACGTTCGCTCGTTCGGCGTCCGGCAACGGGTCGCCGATGTCGAGAATGGGAATTCTCTCAGCCGAAAGCACTCTGACTGACGGCGCGTCTACGCGATCTCGTCGAGCTTCTTGTACGCCGTCGGGAACTTCTCGACGCGGGTCTTCATCACTTCCGACGCCAGCGTCAGGTACAGATCGCCGATCGTGCCCGGAATCCGCGAGTGACGGCCCTTCTTGAGTCCGCCCACGCCGCCGGCCACCAGCACCGCCAAGCCGCTGTTCTTGTGAGCGTTGGCCTCGGCGTGCTCATGGACCATCACCAACAACGTATTGTCGAGCATCGTGCCTGCGCCCTCCGGCATCGATTCGAGCTTCGCCAACAGGTAGGCGAACTCCTCGACATGCCAGCGATTGATGTCGCGCAACGCGCGCTGCCCAGCCGGGCGTCTCCACCGCGCCATGCGTGTACTCGTGGTGGCGTTGGCCGGTGTGGCCCAGCCACGGGAAGCGCGACAGGCCCTGGCACTTGGTGAGCATGTAGCTCGCCACGCGCGTCTGGCCCGAAGCAAAGGCGTGGACCAGCAGGTCCGATTGCAGCTTCGCAATGCGCGGCCAGTCCTTCAAGTCGCCGCCCTCAGCCGGACGCTCGACCACTTCGTTGTACTCCGGCGGCAAGCTCGCGACGGATTTTTCGACGTCGCGCACCGACGAGAGGTACTCGTCCAACCGCACTTGATCGGTCGAACCCAGCGAACCGCGCACCGAGGCCGCGTCATCGCGCACGGCGTCGAGAATCGACTTCTTACGGTCGATCCACTGCGCCTCTTTCGACCCGAACAGGCGGTCGAACAACCGCTGCGGCAACATCTCCGGCGGCAGCGGCCGATCGCGGTCCGCCCAGCTCATGTTGCGCTGGATCGACTCGCCGAACGACTCCTGGCAGACGCCGATCTGCAACGACCGGAAGCGCGAATCGCGCCCAATCTCGCGTGCGATCACCTGATCGATCGACGGACCGCCCGCGCCGCGTCCAGTGAACGAGACGCCCGACATGAGCGAGCTCATCGAGCGGTGGTGGTCGTTGCCCGGCCCAGGGTCGCGCGCCGTCGGGCTGTCGAGCCCGCTGATCACGTGAACCTTGTCCTGGAAACGCGCCAACGGTTCGAGACAAGGCGTCAGATTGAAGTTCTCGCCCGTCTCGCGTGGAATCCAATAGCGCTCGATGATGCCGTTGCCGTTGAACCAGAGCACGAAGCGCGACGGAATCTGGGTGTCCGCCCCGTGCGTTGTGGCGGCATAGGCCGTGCCGTTGGTGTTGAACATTGCGTCCAACGCCGGCAGTCCGATGCGAATAGCCGCGCCGCCGAGTCCGGCGCCGCGCAAAAAGGTTCTACGAGAGAGGTTCTTCATGAGGCGCACGCTTTCCGCGTGCATTATAACGCGCCCACGCCAAAATGCATAGCGAACCTCGAAAGTCCGCCGCTTGCGGTCGAGCGGATCTCAACCCTGTCGAGCGTCGTGAAAGATTACGCCGAGCGTGTGGCGGCGTCCAGCCCGCACCTTGCTTACACCATGGCGCATCTTTACCCGGTAGGCTCCCCGCTTTCCCTGGCGGGACGGTCATTCACCGCGAACACCACTGCGTCTCCTTCTCGAGAGGAACGACCACTCTTACCGGCTTTGCATCCGTGGGCGTTGCTCGGTCAGGACGAATTCCCCCACCCTCAAAATCCCGCCCGGGCTGTGAAAGCAAGACTGCCGCCTGCAAAGGGAACCAAAGGTCGCCGCAGGTCCTGGTGCAAACAGTTGTAATCATCCACGCCGTATTCTCGTTATGAAGCGGTGTCGGACGCGTCTGTCCGGATCGTGACACTGCGAGACGAAGTCCGCGTGCCGGCTGGGGTAGCGCCTCTGGCCAACCTCATCGACTCGTTCCAGCCGTTCGCAACCGCGCCACGCGCGCGTGTATTCGACCGCAGCGCCTGAACCAAAGGCGGCAGCGGATAGCGGAAATACTTGTAGACTTACCGAAGTTGTAGCGCTCCATGACGACCTGGCTGCGAAAGACCTCCGCAGAGGAGCGCGGCCACGGAAGCGCACTCCGCTGGGTCGAGCAGGCGTTCCAACACCGCATACCCCTGCGCCTCGAGATCGTCCTCCACGCGCTTCCAGTCGAACGACGCGATGCGAGCGATGGTCGCGGGCGCCATCTCCGGCAAGCTCATCTCGTCCTAGCTCATGCCCCCAGGAACGGCTTGCCTCACGACGCCCAACAGCAATTCCTGAACTTGTAGCCGGCGCGCTGGAAGCGCTCGAGCGCCGCGTCGATCGCCTCGCGGTCAGCCATCGTCTCCTCGCGGCCCAATGCGTAGCGGAACACCTGCTTCACCACGCACTTCTGGCAGCCTTCATCCTCGGCGAGCACCTTGCCCAGCTCCTTCGGCGAGGAGAAGCTCGAGTCATGCAGGCCCACGATCTCCGCCGTCAAGTCGAAGTCCAAGTCGTACTCGGTCGCCTCCGTCTTAGCCTTGCGCTTCGCCTCGTCGCGGGTCGGCGGGATCACCACGTGGAACTTCTCGCGATACTGACCGATCGCGTCGTACTGCTCCAGGCCAAGGCCGATCGGGTCGATCAAGCGGTGGCAGCTCGAGCACGCCTCGCTCGAAAGGTGCACGCCCAAACGCTCGCGATTGGTCATCGGCTTGGCGTCCGTCAGCGGAGGCAGCGAGGCGTTCACGCCCGGCGGCGGAGGCGGGACTTCCTGGCAGAGGAAGTGCCCTGCATGAACAGCCCGCGCTCGTCGGCGATCTCCGACGGCCGACGTCAGCAGCAGAAACGTTCCCCGTCCCACCACGCCTGCGCGGCCCATGCTTCGGGATCGGCGTCATGCAAATGGCTCAGTCGGCCTCGGGCAGCCCGTGAGCTTGGCCAGATCGGCATTCACGAACGTAATCGGCAGAGAAAAATTGGCGAAAATCCTGGCCTCCCCAAACCAAGTGGTGGAACAGCCGGCGCGTCTCCTCCGTCATCGCCGCAGCCATCTCGGTGTTGAACTGCGGGTAGAACTTGCGGTCGCGGATGGTCTTCATCGCGCGGTCGAAGCGCATCCACTGGCCCAGAAACTCGTCCATCGCGCCCTGCGCTCGGGGCGTCGAGCATCTCTTGGCCGCCGCCTCGATCTGCTCCGATGTCTGAAGCTCGTTCTTGTCCGCCAGCCCGAGCAGCCACTCGTTCGGAATCGTGTCCCAGAGGAAGAAGCTCAACTTCGCGGCGTTCTCACGACTCGTTCGGCGTGCCGGGACCGTGGCCTCGAAGCGCATCAAGAAGTGTGGCGACTGCGGCATCGCCTCGACCACGATTTGCGCACCGGAAAGAAACTCCTGATGCTCGGTCGGAAGTCGTCAGCGGCGGTTCTCCGTGTAGCGTCGCTTCCTTTTCGGTCAGCGGACGGCGGAAGGCCTTCTTGCCGAAAGCGCGCACGAACGCGCCCATGCACGCCGCGTCGTTCGGTCCTTTCGGCGAACACGGATGAGCTTGTTTTGGTCGCCGCCCCGGAAAGCGTTTCGCGCCACCTTCTCCGCCGCCGGGCGGAGTAAGACTCCATCAGCAGCGGCGACGTCGACTGTCCATGAATCTGGTTCTTGAAGCCGTGGATGAAATCTCGGGCGGAAACTGGTCTGCGGGCCGGCTCAGCCTTCACCATTCAGTCTCGACGGCGTTGTTGTACTGCGAGTGCGTTCGGCGGCGCACGCTAAGCGCGTGCTGCTCGCCGGTCTGCTCCCTTCGGCCTTGCTGAGCTGGGCGATCTGCTCGGGCGAGAGCGACGCCAAGTGCTTCACCCAGGCCAGCAACACCTTTCTCCTCTTCGCTGCCTTGCTTAATCCGCTCGCCGCCAGGGTGCTTGGCCCGGTTCGTCGGCATTAGAAAGAGCAGTGACGTTCCGGCGCCTCGCGGTTGACCACCTCGCCAGCGTGTGGCCAAACGCCTCAATCTGCGCCTGTGTTGCGCCATCGGGCGGAAACTCGAACCGCGTCGCGTTCGCCACGCCGTTGTCGCTTGCGGCACATGCGGCACTGCGCGGTCGCATCGCCGGGTACAACTTCTCGGAAAAGAAGTTCTCCTCAACAGCCTGGGCGGACGCCGTTGCAGCCAAAAGTGAGACGAGGAATAGGCGCTGGAGCATGGTCGCCCTTGATTATACGAGCCGCCGACGGCAGTTCGTGAATGGAATACGACCATTGCAGCTGGTCGAGCTTGCTGGGGAGCGCGGACGACAGCCAGTTCGGAGCTGTTGTAGCCGCCCGAATTCTCGGCGACGGATAGGGAAATTGAAAAGCTCTAGGGTCATTACCCGGTGTCAACGATCGATCCCTGCGTTCGAAAAATGTGGCAGGGGTTTTCCAGGTGCTCCCGCTTCTTATTTCAGCTCGCCCCCGGCATCATCCCCCTGGAGCCGCCCCGCCTATGCCCGGTGGGTTGGGCCACCACCCTCCGGCTGCGACTCTCGGTCCTCCGCACCTGACTGGCGTGACGGTCTGGGCGTTGGCGCTCTGCTGGTGTTAGCCGGATCACGCACTGCAAGCGCGCCAATGCCGAGTAACTGCTTGCCGTAGGTTTCGCCATCGGGTTTTTAGAAGAGGCGTGGCTCACGGTGATGGGTTCCACGCGTTGGAACTGGCTTGAGCCGGAGGCTCCATGGCGTGCCTCCAGCAGTTCGGCTCGGCGGCGCATCGATCGTACTAATAATCGGAGGCTTCTTGGCCCTCCTGGGCTGTTTTCGCTTCCCGCCGCTCTGACCTTCGTCAAACGGACTCGCTTAGCGCAAGCGATCCTTTCGATCGGGCTCGTGGCGCCGCTGTTGATTCTGAACGGCCCCCATCCGCTTGGGATGCCGCGGCCCTGGTACCTGATCTTCACTGGCGGGGTGATCCTACCGGCTCTCGCTCATCGGCGCCGTCATCGCGCACCGACAGATCCAGGGCCATGCCAAGTGGTGGCTCACGACGGGCATCGCGATCTACGGCATCGGAATAGCTATGCCGATTTGCGCCTGCTAGCTTGACGCATGGGGATCGCTTCCATTCCTCAACGGCGGATTCGGAAGCATGGCCAAAATCGCCGGAACGATCCTGTTCGGCCCGTACGTGCGCGTCAGCTCGAACCAAGATCCGCGCCGACATGCACATGCTCGAAGAACAAGTCCGCCAGCGGACCTCTCATCTGCAGCAAGCGCTCGAGCAACTCGAGATCGCCAACTCGAAGCTCGTTGAGCAGTCCACCATCGATGCGTTGACCGGGGTCTACAACCGGAGATACTTTGACGAGGCGCTCGACCGGGAATGGTCGCGTGCCGAACGGTCCGGATCCAACATCGTTCTGGCCCTGGTGGACCTGGATCGCTTCAAAGAGATCAACGATCAGCGCGGTCACCTCAGGGGCGACCAGTGTCTGCTTTGCGTTGCGACCATTCTCCAAGGACGACTGCGCCGGCCAGGGGATGTCGTGGCTCGTTACGGCGGAGACGAGTTCGCTGTCATCCTGCCCAACACCAGCGAGTCCGGCGCAATCCAGGTTCTCGAGGACATCCGCTCTTCGGTGGAATCCTTGCCCGACGCGCCGGCCCCCGGCCTCACCGTGAGCATTGGCGTCGCCAGTTGCATTCCCAAGCGCGGCCTCACTCCTGAGTCTCTGCTCGATGCAGCGGACGAGGGATTGTACGCCGCCAAACAAGCGGGACGAAACCGTGTCTTCGCAGCCAAGGCGAGCGCAGCCGAGGTTGCTTGACGAGTTCGACTTGACTTCCGGCTCTTATACTTGTTTACTCTATGCCTAGAGTAAGCAAGTAAGTGCCTCAAACAACCCCCAACGACCGCCGTGACCTCTTCCCGGGCGCGCTCGAGATGATGATCCTGCGCGTGCTCCAGCGTGAGCCGATGCACGGCTACGCTCTGGCGCAGCGCATCAAGGCCGCCTCTGAGGAGCTACTACAGGTCGAAGAGGGTTCGCTCTACCCTGCCCTCCAACGCATGCTCAAGGAAAACTGGGTGCAGGCGGCATGGGGCGTCTCTTCCACCAATCGACGCGTCCGCGTCTACACCGTCACCAAAGCCGGCTCGGACCGGCTCGCTGCGGAGATCACGCGCTTCGAGCGCATGCTGAAAGGAATCCAACTCGTCCTGAATGCGGAGCTGGTATGAGCTGGTTCACCCAACTCTTTGGCCGCAAGCGCATCTACGAAGACCTCTCCGACGAAATGCGGCAGCATCTCGAGGAGAAGGCGGATGCGCTCGTCGAACAGGGCATGTCCCGCAAGGACGCCGAGGCCGCCGCCCGCCGCGCCTTCGGCAACACAGCCGCCCTCGAGGAAGAGAGCCGCGAGACATGGCAGTGGCCCGGCTTTGAGACGCTTTTGCTCGACGTTCGGTTCGCCCTGCGGCAGTTGCGCCGCGAGCCTTCATTTACGATCGTCGCAGTGGCCATCCTCGCCCTCGGCATCGGCGCGACCACAGCCGTCTTCAGTCTGGTCAACGCCGTCCTACTCCGGCCACTGCCCTTCGTGCAGCCCGAGCGACTGGTCCGCATCTCCAACACTGGTAGCGAAGGCGATCTCTCCAGCCTGACCTCGCGCAGCTCCAACCTGCGTGACTGGAGAGAGCTCAACGAATCGTTCGAGGAGATGGGCGCCTACTTCGCCTTCTTCGACTACAAACGCTTCACGCTCACCGGCAAGGGCGAGCCCGAGCGCCTCGTTGGCGTCGAAGTCACCGAGAGCTTCCTCCCAACACTAGGAGTCGAACCGATGCTCGGCCGTCAGTTCACGCACGAAGAATGCGTGTTCAACGGTCGCGCGGCCATCATGCTGACCTATCGCTTCTGGCAGCGCCGCTTCGATTCGGACAAGTCCATCGTCGGGCAATCGATCACGCTGAATGACAACCCGATCACCATCGTCGGCGTCCTGCCGGAGTCATTTGACTTCGCGTCGTTCTTCGCGCCCGGCGCCCGCATCGACTTCCTGGGAACGTTTCCCGTCAGCAAAGAAACCGACCGCTGGGGCAACACGCTTGCGGTCATCGGACGATTGAAGCCGGGCGTCACCGAGGCGCAAGCGCAGAGCGAGCTCGATCTGATCAACGAGCGCCTGAAAGCTGCGCAACCGGACCGCTGGGGGCTCGGGGCCCGCGTTGCGGGGCTACGCGAAAACATCACCGGCAAATACCGCGACGCCCTATGGGTTCTAGCCGGCGCGGTCGGCCTGGTCTTGCTCATCGCGTGCACAAACCTGTCAAACCTTCTGCTGGCGCGCTCCACGGCTCGCCGCAAGGAGATCGCCGTCCGCAGCGCAGTCGGCGCCGGTCGAGGCCGCGTCGTACGCCAACTGCTCACCGAGGCCATCCTGCTTGCCGCTTGCGGCGGGGCGCTAGGCATCCTCGTCGCCTACGGCATGACGCGCGCCGTCGCCGCCACGCAAGCTGTCACCATCCCCCTGCTGCATTCCGCCCGCCTTGACGGCTCTGCACTCGCGGTCGCGCTCGTGGCCGTGCTCAGCACGGGGCTCTTGTTCGGAATTGCGCCCGCGATTCACGCGTCCGCTTCGAAGGAATACGATTCGCTGCGAGGGTCTGGCCGCGGCTCGAGCGAAGGCAAAGACCGCGTCTGGCTGCGCAACGGCCTCGTCGTATTCGAAGCCGCGTTAGCTTGCGTCCTTCTCGTCGGGACCGGTCTACTACTGCGCAGCTTCGTCCGTATCCTCGACGCCGATCTGGGCTTCCAACCGGAACAGCGCGTTGCTTGGCGCGTTGAAACCGGGCGCAGCTTCGATAGCCTTCTGCGAAAGGCTCAGTTCTACGAGGGACTGCAAAGGCGCATCGGTGCAATCGCCGGAGTCTCGGAACTTGGCCTCACCGACACGCTGCCTCTGGGCCGCAATCGCAGCTGGGACTTCGGCGCCAAGGGCGTCCAATACCGCGACGGCGAGTATCCGAATGGATTCCCGCGCATGGTCAGCGCCGGTTACCTCGAAGCGATGGGCATCCGCCTGATCGAAGGCCGCACGTTCGCCTGGAGCGATACCGAGGATTCCGAGCGCGTCGTGGTCATCAATCAAGCAG
>JAWKHJ010000019.1:0-127917 GCA_041394905.1 Bryobacterales bacterium
TTTACACCAGCGCGGCCACAGCTCGGACGACCCTGGCCACCACGGCCGGCGCCATGATCGCCGCCACCGGCACGGTCTTCTCGATCACCATGGTCACGCTGTCGCTGACGTCGCAGCAGTTCGGGCCGCGTCTGCTGCGGCGGTTCATGACCGACCGGACCACCAAGTACGCCCTGGGCCTCTTCATCGCGACCGGCTTCTATTGTCTCGTGGCGCTCAGGCTGGTGCGCAAAGAGGACGAGAACGTCGACGCGTTGCACATCTCAGCCGTTCTGGCCGTACTGCTGGCGGCTTTGAGCATGGCGATGCTCATCGCATTCATCAACCATGTGATTCACAACATCCAGGCGCCTGAGATCGTCGCGTCAGTTGCCGGAGACCTCGATGACGCCATCGAACGGCTGTTCCCGGAAGAGCTCGACGAAGACCACAAGCCGCTAACAGACCCGCCGAACAAGCCCGGCGGCGGCCACGAAGTCCGCTCCACGCAGGAAGGCTACATTCAGGCCGTTTCGGTCGAGAGCCTCGTTGAGTACGCGTGCGCGCACCGAATGCTGATCGAGCTTTGCGTGCGTCCCGGCGCTTTCATCAGCTCATCCACGAAGATCGCGCAAGTGTGGCCGAGCGAAGGGGATGCTTGGGAGTTGCCCGAAGGGGAGGCGATCAAAGAGACCATCAACGACGCGATCATCGTCGGTGTTCGCCGCACGCCCCGTCAGGACGTGGGCGCGCCCGTGGCGGAGTTGGTCGAGGTCGCTGTTCGCTCACTTTCACCGGGCATCAACGATCCTTTCACGGCGATGAGTTGCATCGACCGGCTCGGCGCGTCGCTCGGCTTCCTTGCCGGCCGCGAAACGCCCTCGCCCTACCATCGCGACGAAGACGGCCGCGTCCGCCTGCTCTTCGCGAGTGAGACGTTGCCGGAGTTGCTCGACGACGCCTTTCACCAGATCCGACGCTTCGGGCGCGGTAACGTCTCGATCGCGCTGCGCTTGCTCGATGCGCTCGAGTCCGTCGCGAGATCGACGGACTCGGAGGAGGATCACGAGGCGATCCGGCGTCACGTTGAGCTGGTCGTGCGCGGCGCCGAAGATATCCCGGAAGAGCGCGACCGGCTGCTCGTCGAAGCGCGCGCCGACCGCGTGCTCGCGGAAATCTAGAATCTCCAGACCGCCGCCGCGACCTCTTACGCGGTTGACCCGATGATCCTCGCCACCATCTCCCGGTTCGACTGTGCAATCGCCGAAAAGTCCACCACGGGGTCCCGATGGCCCACCGGTTCTACCTTGGCCAGCGCCTGCCGGGCCTCTTCCACGCGGCCTTCATCGAACAGCATCTTGGCCTTGCCGCACAGCAGCACGGGCGCCACCGAAGCCGGAGCCTTCGCGATCGCGCGATCCTTCAAGCTCAACCGATCGTCGAACGAAAGAGCGCGAAAGTCCTGAAACCGACCCTTGTCGATGGGCCGCTTCAAATAGAAACACGCCGTCGCGCCAAACACGAACTCCGGAGGCGAGAAGTATTCCGCAAAATACTCCATCGTGTATGAGATCCAGTATTGATCGAAATAGACGTAATCCTGCTGGACGAGCGCCGCGCCCTCCACCAGAGATCCAAAAAACTGTTCGATCACGTGAAAGTTCAGCGGGAGGGACTTAGCGACGTCGACGAAGCAGATCTCGATCGGTTCTCCGGTCCAGCGCAGCGCGAGCAGGTCGCCGGGTGAGACGAAGATTGACTCGCGATAGTCTCGGTTCAGATCTTGAAACGCCTCGAACACCGAGCCCGTGGCCGGTCCGCAATCGTCGACATAGTGACCCATGCCGTCGGTCAGAAACAGATCGTAGCTGTAGATCCGCTTCGATTTCGGAATCGACCGTTCGTTCGCCTGCAAACCACGGGCGAGCATGTTCGTCCCCACGCCGAGCAAAGGGCCTAAATCGACGATTTCGCCCCGCCCGGAATAATGGTCGCGGGCGAGATAGTAGAGCAGGGTCAATTCCGGCGGCGCCAACATGGACCGCACGACTTTTTCGCCCGAAGGATTCTGTATGCGGTATTCCTGCCAACGCAGGCTAGACAATCCCGTGTCCGGCGACGAGAGATATTTACGCCATTGCGATGCTTGTGTGGACATGGGAAATCGCGGCGAGCCAAAGATTGGAAGTCACGAGGCGCGATTCAACACGACTCGCCACGCTCCCACCGCCAAAATCGGCGCTAGGAATAGCAGCCAATACCCGTAAGTGATCATCCCGTAGCCGCGCTCGATTAGCGCTACCAGCCCAAAGCTGTCCGCCAGCCACACCGAGACCACCAGGATGATCGCTGCGATCCCCAGCCGCCGCCAGTGCGACAGCGTCTCGCCCTTCTCGGCCAGAAAGCCCGCGATGCGCTCGTTATAGCCGTGGATCATGCCCGTGCCCGTCTCGATGAACGTGCCGAACAGGACGATCTGGAAGAACAACTGGAACGCCGGCCGATCCAGTTGGCTCAGAACGAAGTTCGCGGGAATCGTCTGCTCGAGAATCGCCGGGTAGAACGCCAGCAGCGCGGTGTAGATCAGCGCGCCAGGGAACATGGCGATCAAGCCGGCCATGAAGCCGGCAATCATCGAGTCGCGCTTGCTCTCCAGGTGGCGCGCCACGAACAGCATCGCCGGCAGCGCCGCCAAGTTGTAGGCGGCGTACTCGAGGCCGCCCATGAGCCAGCGTGAGTCCGGCGCGGAAATCGCCGCGTTGTGGGCAATCTCCCCGCCGAACCCCGGGACCACCATCGCGATCATCGCCAGGTAAACCGCATAGAGCAAAAACGACCACACCGAGAAGAAGCGCTCGATCAGGCCGCTTCCCCAAAAGGCGAGGAACGCCACCACCGCCACCGCAACCAGCGTGCCCAGCAGCGGCGCCGAGCCGAACATTTCGTGCGAGAGCTCGCCTGAGGCCGAACCGACGACCGCAATGGTCAGAATGGCTGAGAGCAGATAGAGCACCTCAAAGGCCACCCATCCGCGGCCGAGCAGCCCTTTCGTGAAGGTGCGGTAATCGAAATGCCGCTGACGCCGGGCCAACTCAAAACCGAGGAAGAGAATTACGCCCCACACGAGCGTGGCGACGAGCATGCCAAGGTAGCCGTCGAGCGGCCCTTGTGTCAGGAAGAACTGGACGAGCTCACGCCCGGTTCCGTAGCCGCCGCCGACTACGATCGACTGGAACACGAAACCGGGGAGTAGGTATTTTTGGAAAGCTTTTCCCATCGAGCGATCCGCCTATGATCGCATGACGCCCAGGGGCTAGAATGACGGTAGCCGTGACCGTCGAGCTTCACATCCCCGCCGACATCTCATCCGTCCTCGAGGCGCGGTGGGAGAACTTGTCTCGGCAGGCGCTAGAGGGTTTGGCCATCAAGGCCTATCGAGAGGGAGTGCTCTCGCGCTCGGAAGTGCGCAGGCTCCTTGGTTTCGAAACCGCGGGCGAGTTGGACGTCTTCATGGCAAAGGCGGGAGTCTCGTTTCCTTATGCCGTCGAAGATTTCGACGCGGACGTAGACGTGCTCGACGAAGCGCTCGGATCGTGACCGTTCTTTCGAACACATCTCCGATCCACTACTTGATCCTGATCGGCGAGGTTGACATCCTGCCTGAGCTGTTCGGGCGCGTTCTCATCCCGTCCGCGGTGAATGCGGAGCTGCGGGCCCAGGGCGCTCCGGAGGCGGTTCGCATATGGATGTCTCGTTCGACGGACTGGTTAGACATTGGCTCCGTGAGCTCATCGCTGGCCCGCGAGCTTTCGCTGTCCAGCAAGATCGACCCGGGAGAGAGGGAGGCGATCGCTCTTGCAAGTGAGTTTGCGTCGCCCCTCTTGCTGATCGACGACCGAGAAGGTCGCCGCGTGGCCGAGGAGGTCGGCATTCGGGTGGTGGGGACGTTGGGCCTATTGGACCGCGCTGATGCCGCTGGGCTGATTGCGGACTTGCCCACCGCGGTCACCCGCTTGCGGGCATCGGGTTTTCGAATCGCGCCTGCGCTGGTTGATCACGTGCTCCAGCGCCACAAGGTGAGGCGCGCAACCCTCTGACAATGTGCTAGCGTCTCATCCGATGCAACGCCGCACCTTCCTCGCCCTGCCTCTGGCCGCCGCCGCCCGGGGCGCCGATAAGCCGCTCGACCTTGGCGGCGTCGTCGAAAAGCACGTCATGGTGCCCATGCGTGACGGTGTGCGCCTCTCCACCTGGCTCTACCTGCCGCCGGGCGAGGGGCCCTGGCCGGTGATCTACGAGCAGCGCTACGCGCCGATCCGCGCTGATCGCACGCGTCTCGAATCCGCGGACTTTGCTCGCCGCGGCTATGTGGTTGTAACGCAGAGCTTCCGCGGCGCGCAGGATTCCGAAGGGACCTTTCTCGCCTACCGCGCCCTCGGCCTCGGCGAACAGAAGGACGGCGCCGACACCATCGCCTGGTTCTTAGAACAGCCTTGGTCGAACGGCAAGGTCGGTTCCTACGGCGCGTCGCAAGGCGGCTACGCGCAGAACTTTCTCGCCGCCTCGCGTCCCAGGCGCTCCACGCGCAGTACATGGTCGACTTCGGCGCCAGCCTGTTCCACCACGGCTACCGCATCGGCGGGGCGGCGCGGCCGCTGCGCTTCCGCGGCATGTGCGAAACCGCCGCCGCGGCGGAAGACGGCGAAAAGATGCTCGCCGAGCAGCTCCGCCACCAAGCCTACGACCGCTGGTGGGACGTTGAGAACACCATGCTCCACTTCGACGCGATGTCCGCGCCGTCCTTCCTCATCGGGAGCTGGTTCGACCGCGTGAACCTCGGCGTCGTCGACACCTGGACCGGCCGCCACAAAGCGCACCCGGGCAAGCAGCAGCTCATCCTCGGCCCCTGGGTGCACGGCCGCTACAACAAGGACACGCTCGAGGTCGGCGAGCTTACCTTCCCCGAGCAGTCCAAGTTCTCCGTCGTCGACCACCAGATGCGCTGGTTCGACCACCACCTCAAGGGCGAACAGAACGGCATTGGCGACGATGCGCCCGTGCGCTACTACGTGATGGGCGCTTGCGGCGAGCCCGGTGCGCCCGGCCACCAGTGGCGCGAGTCGAAGGTTTGGCCCGTCCCGGCGCGCTCCACGCCCTACTACCTGCACGAAAAAGGAGCGCTAGGTTTGAAAGAGCCCAAGGGCGCGGGCAAGACCGAGTGGACGAGCGACCCCAACAACCCGCCCGAGCTCAAAGGCAATCAGCCGCAGTCCGGCCAGGATCAGCGCAAGTTCGAGAGCCATGACGGCGTCCGCACCTTCACCTCCGAGCCTTTGCAGACGCCGGTCGAATGGACAGGCCTGGTCAAGGCGAAGCTCTACGTCTCCTCCGACGCGCCCGACACCGACATCCTCGTCCGCCTGACTGACGTTTATCCCGACGGCCGCTCCATCCTACTCAGCGACATGGTGCGCCGGATGCGCTTCCGCAACGGCTTCGAGAAGCAAGAGTTTCTCGAGCCGGGCGAAGTCTACCCCGTGGAGATCGATATCACTTGGCTGAGCCACATCTTCAACAAAGGCCACCGCATCCGCGTGACGGTCTGCTCGGCCGGCGCGCCCTACTGGGAAGTGAACCCGCAGACTGGCGAAGCGATCACTGCCGACCTGCCCAAGACGATGCGCACGGCCCAGAACGCGGTCTGGCATTCCGGCAAGCACCGTTCGGCGATCATAGCGCCGCTTCCCGGATAGCCAAGCTACCCCGTCGCCCCCATCCGTCTGGCCGCCCAATTCCGCCGCCAGCGCATCCACAATCCGTTCCGACGCCCTCCCATCCCCATACGGGTTCGCAATTGCCGTCCTACGCGTACTCCCCGGATCGTCGAGTAGCCGCTCCGCTTCGCGGACGATGCGCTCCGTGCTCAGTCCCGTCAGCACGGCTGTCCCCGCCTCCACGGCCTCCTGCCGCTCGGTCGTTTCGCGCAGCACTAGCACGGGCTTACCCAATGACGGCGCTTCTTCCTGTACGCCCCCGGAATCGCTCAGCAGCAGAAACGCCTGGGACATCAGCTCGACGAAACGGACGTAGTTCGCGGCTGGCGCGAGCGTCACGTCCGGCGTCCCGTCGAGCTCACGGCGCATCGCCGCCCCGGCTTCGGGGTTGGGATGCAGAACACAAACGACTTGGACGTCTCCTCTGGCAGCCAGCCGTCGGACTGCCGCAGCGATGGCCTTGCGCCCCTCGCCCGCGCTCTCGCGCCGGTGCGCCGTCACCACGACTAGCCGCTTTCCGCCGTTTGGCGGCAGGTCCTGCGCAAACAGGCGCTTGCGCACCTCGAGCAGTGCGTCGACGCCTGTGTTTCCCGTGACGAACACGCGCTCGTGCTCCACGCCTCTCCTGCCAAAGGTTCGCCGCCGCCGCCCGCGTCGCCGCGAAGTGCCAGCGCGCGATGCGTCCGGCCATCACGCGATGCGCTTCCTCGGGAAAGGGCCGCCCGAGATCGCCCGTGCGCAGCCCCGCCTCCACGTGCGCCACCGGCACGCCCCGTAGAAGCCCGCCAGCGCGCCGCAGAAGGTCGACGTGGTGTCGCCTTGCACCACGATCGCGTCGGGTTTCGTCTGACCAATCACCGCGTCGAGCCCCGAGAGCATCCGCGCCGCACCCGCCGTCAGGCTCTGCCCAGGGTCGCATCACGCCCAAGTCAAAGTCCGGCGCGATGCCGAACACCCCCAAGGCATCATCGAGCAGCTCACGATGCTGCCCCGTCGAGCAGACGCGCACCTCGAGTTCCCTCTGCGCCCGTAGGATGAGCGGCGCCAGCTTGATCGCTTCCGGGCGTGTGCCGAAGATGAAGAGCAGGCCGGACATGCGCGCCTCCGCGCCAAAAGCGCGGGTGGGGAAAGAAAGCGCGAATCGAAACCGGATTCGGTGCGTAGGTCCGCTTCGGCGGCGGACGACGAGGAACGGGCGTTCCCTAGAAAGGCGGGCGGCGCGCGACGGGCGCCGCCGATCGAAGATTGTAGCGAAACTAGGGCCGGCGAATCGGCGGCCGCACCTCGGCCACCGGCGGCAGCGTCGGCGTCCAGCGGCGCGCGAGCACCACCTGACTGTCGACCACCGGCTCATCGGCTAGGGGAATCGCTCGCGCGTAGCCACCGTGCGTCTGCATCACCCGGGCACGCGTGTTGTCGGCCAGATAGGTCTCGAGCACGTCGTCGCGCAGGTGGCGCAGAATGGCGGGATCGCGCACCGGGAATACCGTCTCGACGCGATAGGTCAGGTTGCGCGGCATCAGATCCGCGCTGCCGAGGTACATCTCTTCGTCGCCGCCGTTGCGCGAGTAGTAGATACGGCTGTGCTCCAGGTACCGTCCCACCACCGAGATCACGCGGATGTTGTCACTGATCCCCGGAACCCCTGGCCGCAGGCAACAAATGCCGCGCACCAGCAGGTCGCAACGGACGCCCGCCTGCGAAGCGCGGTACAGCAGCTCGATGATCTGACGATCGACGAGGCCGTTCGTCTTGAAGATCAGCCGGCCTTCGCCGCCCTTGCGCTGGATCTCGATCTCGCGCTCGATCATCGCCTCCAAGCCGCCGCGCAACGAGACCGGGGCGACGAGCAGCTTGTCGTAGTGGTGCTGCTCGGTGTAGCCGGTCAGGTAGTTGAACAAGCGCGTGGCGTCGGCGCCGATCTGCTCGTCCGCCGTCAGCAGCCCAATGTCGGTGTAGAGGTTGGCCGTGACCGCGTTGTAATTGCCCGTCGAGAGATGAACGTAGCGGCGGATACGGCCCGCCTCCTGTCGCACTACCAGCGCGATCTTCGAGTGGATCTTCAGACCCACCAAGCCGTAGACCACGTGGACGCCCTGATCTTCGAGCTGCCGCGCCCACTCGATGTTCGACTCCTCGTCGAAGCGCGCCTTCAGCTCGACCAGCACGGCGACTTGTTTACCGTTCTCCTGCGCCTCGAGTAGAGCCTTGACCACGGGCGAGTCGCGCCCCACGCGGTACAGCGTCATCTTGATCGCGAGAACCTTTGGGTCGCGCGCAGCTTGACGCAGGAAATCCACCACGGGCTCGAACGAGTCGTAGGGGTGATGCAGCAACACGTCCTGCTGATCGATCGCCGTGAAGATGTTCTCTTCCTTGCCGAAAGCGTTCAGTGCGGCCGGGATGCGCGGCACGATCGGCGCTTCTTTCAGGTCCGGGCGGTCGATCTTGTAGAGCGACATCAGCCGGTTCAGCGCCAACGGGCCGTTAAGCCGATAGACGTCCTGCTCGCCGATCTCGAGGTTGCGCTTCAGGATGCGCAGGATCGGCTCCGGCATGTTGCTTGCCACGCAGAGCCGTACGACGGAGCCGAAGCGCCGACGCCGCACGCCCTCGGCCACCGATTCGAGAAGGTCGTCCGCCTCGATTTCCTGGATCGCCATGTCGGCGTCGCGGGTCACGTGGAATGGGTGTGCCTCGACCACCTGAACGCCGGGAAAGCAAAGCTTGAGGTTTGCCGCGATAAGCTGCTCAATCCAAACGAATACTTCCTGCGGACTTGGATGCAGGCGTGTGCCCTTCGGACTCACCCGTACGAGCTGCGGGAGCGTCCCCGGAACCTTGACGCGCGCGAACCGCTCGCTGCCGTCCGAGCGCCGGATGACGATCGCCAAGTTGAGGCTCAGGTTTGAGATGTGCGGAAACGGCCGGCCTGGGTCGAAGGCCAGCGGAGTGAGCACGGGGAAGATGGTATCGGCGAAATAGGCTTCGGCTGCGGCGCGCTGATCGTCCGTCAAGTCGCGGTAGTCGACCACGCTCACGCCGCGGTCTTCGAGCGCCGGCAGCACGTCCTGCAGCAGGCAGATCCGCGACTCTTCCATGAGCGTGTCGACCATCGGCCGGATGATGCGTAGTTGCTCGCCCGGCGAGAGCTCGCCGGACCCGCTCTCGAAGACTCCAGCGGCCACTTGGTCGAGCAGTCCGGCCACGCGCACCATGAAAAACTCGTTCAGATTCGAGCTGACGATGGCCAGGAACTTGAGCCGTTCCAGCAAAGGCAGCCGCGGATCTTGTGCTTCTTCGAGAACGCGATTTTGGAACTCGAGCAGGCTGATTTCGCGATTCAAATACAGGTAAGGATCATCGAAGCGAAGCTCTCCCGCAGCCTCGGCGGGCGTTTCGGGGTTGCCGCTGGGCGCTGGAATGGGATGAGCCGACACAATTAACAGCCTAAACGAAAGCCGGGGAAGCGCAAGCCCCCTCCTGCAAATCCCTTGAAATGGCGGAGAACCTATTGGCGGCTAATTGCCAATAGGGTTTCCTGCTTGGCCCGGCGATGCTCGCCGTCGGGCCGCGAGGGCGACGAACGGTCCGCTCCGACGGCGTGGTAGCGGTCGACCAGTTCTTGCCATTCGACGATCAATTGGCCGCCGCTGGTCTTGTATTGTTCCTCCCAGGCGGAGAGTAGATCGAGGCAGGCGTGGTCGATGTAGCTCAAATGCTCTACATGGACGTGCACTTTGCGACCGGTCGGCAGTCCCTCGAGCGCGCCCGCGATGCGCGGGATCCCTAAGAACGTGGCAGACCCGTGCAGCGTCAGGTCCACGCGGCCCTCGCTTTCATCGTCCGTTCGCTCAATCTTCACGTGCGCGAAGGTATAGACGAGCTTGGCCAGGGCCAGCCCAAGACCCAGCAGCACGCCGGTCAGCAGGTCGGTGGCGACGATGCCGACCAACGTGGCGAAATAGATCGCCAGCTCGGCTCGACCAAAGCCTGCGATGCGGCGGATGCGTCCGATATTGACCAGCTTGAACCCGGTGTAGACGAGAATCGCCGCCAGGCTGGCAGTCGGGATGTGGTTGAGCAGCCAAGGGAAGACAGCGACAGTCCCCAGCAACCAGACGCCGTGGATGATCGCCGAGGCTCGGGTCTTCCCCCCGGCTTGCACGTTGGCGCTCGAGCGTACGATGACGCCCGTCATCGGGAGCGCCCCGAGCGCGCCGCAAAGGAGGTTCCCCACGCCTTGGGCGGCGAGCTCGCGATCGTAGTTGGTCCGCGGTCCGGTGTGCATTTGGTCGACAGCCGTGGCGCACAGCAGCGTCTCCGCACTGGCCACGAAGGCGAAGACCATGGCCATCAGCAGAAACTCGCCTTCGAGCAGCTTCGAAAAGTCCGCCAGGGCGGGGAAGTTCATTGCGTCGAGCAAGTTGTCCGGCGTCTCGATGCGCTTGATGGGGAACTGCATCGCCGCAGCCGACGCCGAAGCGATGATCACTGCAACCAGTGCTGCAGGAATCATGCGTAAGCTCTTGGGACGATAGCGGTTCCAGCCCAAGATCGTCAGAATCGTGACCAAGCCGATCGCTGCGGCCAAGTGGTGCGTGGACCCGTCCAGCGGAAACACGCCTTTGTACAGGGCTTCCGGAATCGAGAACAGATTCTGCAATCCGTTGCCGCGCGGCGAGTCGTCCACCATCACGTGGAACTGCGAAGCGAGGATCAGCACGCCGATGCCTGCAAGCATGCCGTGGATCACCGACGGCGAGATGGCGCGGAACCACTGCCCGATCTTGAAAATGCCGGCGAGCAACTGCAATGCGCCCGCGCCGACCAGAACCACGCCCAACATCGCTAGGCCATGCTCCTGAACCAGTTGGTAGACCAGCACGGCCAGGCCCGCGGCCGGACCGCTGACCTGTAGCGGCGAACCCGCCAGGAAGCCCACCACGACGCCGCCTACAATTCCGGTGACGAGACCCAATGCCGGGGGCACGCCCGAGGCGATCGCGATACCCATGCACAAAGGCAGCGCCACCAGGAACACGACGATCGAAGCGAGGAAGTCTTTCGATAGGTTGGACTGATCCATACTTGGCGTTCTCCAGGCCGACGCTAGGCTTTTCAAACGGCTCGGTAGGTCTGCTGCATGACAGGCTCCGGCTGCAGAGCTTTGAAGACGTTCTCCGCCTCATCATGCGCGAGCACGTTGCCCGTCTCGATCTCGTAGACCCATGCGTGAAGTTGAATCTTTTTCGAGGCCAGCCGGGCCGCGACGTGCGGGTGGGTCTTCAAGTGCTGCATCTGGGCCAACACGTTTTGCTCGATCAGCGCGCGCATCCGCTGCTCTTCGTCCAAGTTCGGGCTGACGGCGTCGACGACCTGCAGGGCGGCTTGTGCGTAGGTGAGCCACTGGGTGATGTGCGGCAGCCCCTCAGTGGTCTCCGGGTGCATGACGCCGGCCATCGCGCCGCAGTGGCTGTGGCCGCAAATGATGATGTGCGGCACGTTCAAAGCAGCGACGGCGTATTCGATGGATGCTGTCATGCCTCCCGTCATGCCGCCGTGCGGAGGAACGATGTTGCCCGCATTGCGGCAGATGAACAACTCGCCCGGCTCGGTCTGTGTGATCAGGCTGGGGTCGATGCGGGAGTCGGCGCAGGTGAGGAACAGAGCGCGCGGCTGCTGACCGTGAGCCAGCCGCTGGAACAGGGCGCGTTGCTTGGGATAAATTTCGGACTGGAAGCGGGACAACCCCGCGCGGATCTTGTTCATTGCTTTTTCCTGTTCTTTTCGTCCTTCTCTTCGCTCTCTTCTTCGAGCACCAGCCGAATCTCATCCGGGGTGTTGAGGTCCTCGCCCAACTCGGGTCTCGCGTCGACGAGGGTTGCGCCACCCAGGATGATCCAGGCCGCCAAGGTGGGTTTGGCCAGGCGATACAGCACGTGCCGGCCATCGCGCCGATCTTCGACCACGTTGCTTGCCCGCAGCACGGCCAAATGTTGTGAGACGCGCGCTTGGCGCACGCCGAGCGTGTCGCTCAACGTCTGGACGTCTTTCTCCGAGCCGTTCAACTCCTCGACTAGACGCACGCGGTCTGGGTGCCCGAGCGCTTTGAGCAACTCGGCAAGCTCGTTCCGAATGTCTGTGAGGCCCGCCATCGGTTACAGTCGGTCTCGAGTGAACATATTCATGTTTTCGAATATATGGCCACCTCAGCATCGTACGTTTCCCACGGCTTGTCAACTTGGCTTTCGCCGTTCTGCGGCAGGCCCTCCGGTGCGGGTTGGCTAGACTGGAAGCTCCAGTAATGGCGGACGCAAAAGGCAACAACTACGTTCTCGTGATCTTCGACTCCTGCCGCTACGACACCTTCGTCGAAGCGGCCCCGAAGACAATGGCCAAGCTCGGCGAGGTGGAGAAGCGCTGGTCCTACGCCTCCTGGACCGCGCCGTCGCACTACAACCTGCTGATGGGACTGCTGCCGCACCAGAGCCCCAAGAACGTCTTCGCCTCGGAGTACTACAAGAAGGACTTCCTGCGCTTCAACGAACGGCTCGGGCAAGAAGACATCGAGTTCAAGAGCTTCGTCCCGCAACTCTATCTGCCGGGGTTTCTGCAGAAGAAGCTGAACTATCGCACGCATGCGATGGTCTCGCTACCGGTGCTCAACCCGCGCACCATCCTCAATACCAACTTCGATACGTTCCGCCTGATGGAGAGCCACAACGACATGCGCGCCATGCTGCGCGAATTGCGTTTTCCCGAGGATCGCCCGTCGTTCTACATCCTCAACGTCGGCGAGACGCACTATCCCTACGCCCTGCCTGACGAGCCGCGCGACCAGTGGCCCCGCGTCTCCGGCGTCCACGGCGTGTTCAAGCACCTCGATGACCATGTCGTCGGCGGCAAACTCAAGGACTCCGAAGGCGAGAAGTTCTTCGATCAGAAGAAGCTAGACGAGCTGCGCGACCGCCAGGTCAAGGCCGTGTCCTATCTCGATACTGTGATTGAAGAGCTGTTCGACATCGTGCCGGCGAACACCTACATCACGATCACCGCCGACCACGGCGAGCTCTTCGGCGAAGAGGGCTACTTCGGCCACGGGCCGATCGCGCACGACAAGGTGTTCGAAGTGCCGTTCGTTGAAGGCAAGATCCGCTAGCCGCTCGTGTGAAATTGGCGATTCTCTGCGCGCTGTGGCGCAAACGCCCACGTTGCGGGCGCGAGTCATCGCGACGGCTTGGGAGCCTCGGCGCCACCAAATTTCTGAGCAAGCCGGTCGATCCGCGCCGTAAGGCCGGGGCGCATCGCACGCCTCTCGAGCCCCGGCTATGCGCCCTCCCGAGCGCTCGCCCCTTTGGGCGAACCTGATACCCTGATTCCAAGCTGAAGCCGATGTCGAGCGAGCACCACCACGGACCCGCAAACCCCCGCGCACGTAAGGCCGAGCCGCCTCCGGCGCCGCTCACGTTGGACGGTTCCCCCGTCCTGCACCAGATGTTTCGCCTGCGTTGGCCGGCTTGGCGCGCGCTCGACGCAGACCGTCGCCGCGCCATCGCAGAGCAGGCCGCGCAAGCCCTCACCACGATGGAGGGGCATCCCGAAGGCGGTTCCGCCGTCTTCGCCCAGCTCGGCCACAAGGGCGATCTGCTCTTGGTCCATTTCCGGCGCTCGTTCGAGGCGCTACACGAGGTCGAGCTTCAGCTCTCCCAACTCGATCTCTATGAGTACCTCGAGCCGACCACTTCGTACGTCTCGACTGTCGAGCTGGGTCTCTATGCCACCGCCCTGCAGGCCTACCCGCAGTGGATCGAGAAGGGTCTCGAGCCAGGTTCGGAAGAGTGGGTTGCGGCCGAAAAAGAGAAGATTGCCGAGCAGGCGGCCGCCATGGCGCCCCGGCTCTTCCCCACCATTCCGCCCAACCGTTACCTCTGCTTCTATCCCATGGACAAGAAGCGCGGCGAGCAGAAGAACTGGTATGCCGAGCCCATCGCCGACCGCGGCCGCATGATGCGCGATCACGGCATGATCGGCCGCCGCTACGCCGGTAAGGTCAAGCAGATCATCTCCGGCTCCATCGGCTTTGACGACTGGGAGTGGGGCGTGGACCTGTTCGCCGACGAGCCGCTGGTGTTCAAACAGCTCATCTACGAGATGCGCTTCGACGAAGCGAGCGCATGGTACGCTCTGTTCGGACCGTTTTATATCGGAATCCGGGTCATGGCCGGCGAGCTGCCGGTCTGGCTCGACGGGCGTCAACCGCAATACGGTCCGCCGCAATCGGAGTAGCGCTTTGAATCGAGTGGCATTGGGCTTGGCTGCGGCGCTGGCGGGAACGCTGGTTTTCGGCGGCTACCAGATCCACTCCCTGCGCGGCGAGCTCGATGAGGAGCGCGCGCGCGCCGCCAAGGCTGATCAGCGCGCGCAAGCCGCCGAGCAAGCCCAGAAGCAAGCCGAAGCCACAGCGCAAGAAGCGTTGGGCAAGTCTGCCAACGCCTCCCAAACCGCCGAGGAAGCCCGCACCGCCGCTGAAGAAGCGGCTGAAAAGGCTCTTTCCGCCGATGAGCTCGCGGCCAAAATGCGGCGCAGCGCTCTCTCGGCCGAGCAAACTGCGGAGCAAGCGCTTGAGCAAATGCGCAACGCCATGGACCGCGCCGAGCGTTTCGAAAGCGAGCTTGCCGAGGCCCGCAAGCAGGTCGAGAGCGCCCTGAGCCGCGTCCGCGCCACCGAAGAGCTCGAGCGTCAGGCCAGGAGCGCCGCCGACAGCGCAAATACCAAAGCGCAACAGTCCGAGCGGCTCGCCTCGCAGGTGCGGCGCGACCTTCAGGAGCGCACGCGCCTCTTTCTAGACGCGCTCGACCAGGCCCAGAAGGCTGTCGACGAGGCGGCCGCCCAGCATCGCCGCTCGACCGACGTGGCCAACCAGGCGGAGAACGCTCTCGAGCTCGCTGCCAGCAGCATCCGCGCGGACAGCGACTCGGGCGCCTCCGCCGGATCCGTCTTGCACGACTTTCGCAACCTGCAGCAGCGCTCCACTCGCGCCGCTGAACGCGCTCGCGCCAGCCTCGATGAGGCGGCCAAGTCCTTGGCCGCAATGCGCAAGCGGCTCACTGAGATGGAGTAGCGTTTCCGCCGATAGGTCGAAATTGGACAGGGCCGAATTGCCCAATCCGCGAGCCGGTTTCCCTACAATAGAGGTTCACCCGAGAGCATCCCATGAGCAAGTTGGCTTTGACCCTGATCGCGAGCTTGGCGCTCGCCCTCCCCGTGTTCGGCGAGCTGCCGGAGTCGGCGCCGTCGGAGCAAGTGGCGCGGGGCAAGCACTTGGCGCACAGTGTTGCGATGTGTGTGCAGTGCCACTCGCCGCACGATCGGATGGGCAATCTGCTCGAATCGAAGCTGTTCACCGGACAGGCGATCCCGTTCACCTCGCCCTATCCAGACGGGCCGAAGTGGGCGTTCCGCGCGCCGGCTCTGGTGCGTCTGCCGGGCTGGAATGTCAACGATTTTGTGGAGTTGCTGATGACCGGTCATCGCCCGGACGGTCGTCGCCCGATGCAGCCCATGCCGCCCTTCCGCCTCTCGCGGCAAGACGCCGAAGCCATCGCGGCCTACCTCAAGTCGCTCTAAGCGACCGCCGCACACCCCTAGCTTAGCCCCAGCCGCGAGGCTGGAATCCGGTGCGGCATTGCGACGGCAGCCGGCGCCCTTACAGCGCCAGCTCGCCCTTGTACACCATGTCCTTCAGCTTGAACTTCGACTTGATCTCAGGCCCGCCACCGCCGCGCATCGGCCGCTCGGCCTGAGCCTGTTCCGTGCCCTCCGCCTGCGGTCGCCGGCCCCCGCCCAGCTTCATCACGAACTCGACTTCCTTGTCGTCGAGCGTGATCGGGTTGCCCTCGCGCGGGAATAGGAAGAACAAGCTCAACTGCTCCCCGGCGACTTGGGCCTGCGCTCCGCTGGCCAAGATCGGCTCACGATCCTTGATGTGCACCACCGCCGTCTGCTTGAGCCGCTCGGCGTCCTCGGTCATGCGCTGCATGCGCGCCGGCAAACCGACCACATTGAGGACGTAGTGCGTTTCGTGGCGCGCGAGGTATTCCTTCATCTTGTCGTCGAGCGTGGCGCCCTCGGCTTGCAGTTCGCCCGCTGCCATGGCTTGCTTCACCGGCAGCGCGCTGTTCCAGCGCACGTAGAGGCTCATCTGCATGAACCCCGGGCCTCCGGGGCCGCCGCCCTGACCGCCGCCGAAACCACCACCGCCTCCGCGTCGGCCTCCGCCTCCGCCTGCGCCTCCGAAGGCGCCGCCTGAGCCGTCCGGCCGACCGCCTACACCCATTCCTCCAGGGCCGCCGCCCCCGCCGCCGTATCCGCCTTGACCGCCACCCATTTGTGGACGCGCAAACAAAGCCTTCTGCGCCCAAGGCGAGTCGAACAGCATCTTCTGCACGTCCTTCTCATCCCAGGACGTGTAGTCGGACTTCTCCCAGAAATCTGCCGCGGCAAGCCCGGCCACGGTGTAGGGAAGGGCGCCGAGCGCCCCTAGCAGCTCTCGTCTTGTCATGGGTCGACCCTCTCCGTCGCGCACATAGCGGCGCGTGCGCCGGGCTTAGGTTACAGCAAAGCTCGAGCAGGGTGGTACGCTGGCCTTTTCCGGCCACGTCATGAAGAAGGTTGAACCCCGTCTCTCGCGCGGACTGCGCGACATCCTGCCCCAAGAGATGCTGGCGCGCCAGCAGATGATCGACGTCATCCGCCGCGTCTATGAAAGCTACGGCTTCTCTCCGCTCGATACGCCTGCCGTCGAATTCCTCGACGTCCTCTCCGGCTCGGCCGGCCAAGAGCGCAGCAGTCCATCTTCCGCGTCACCAATCCGGAGGAGGAGGATCTCGGCCTGCGTTTCGACTTGACCGTCCCGCTCTCGCGCGTCGTCTCGCAGTACAACCAGGACATCGAGTTCCCCTTCCGCCGCTACCAAGTCTCGCCCGTCTGGCGCGCGGACAAGCCCGCCCCTGGCCGCTTCCGCCAGTTCACCCAGTTCGACATCGACTCGGTCGGCGCCCGTCGGAGATCGCCGACGTCGAGATCATGGCCGCCATGTGCGACACCCTCGAAGCGCTCCAGGTCGGCCGCTACATCGTGCGCTTCTCTTCGCGCAAGATCCTCAACCTTCTGCTCGCCTATGCCGGCATCAGCGAGGAACAGGGCGTCGACGTCTTCCGCGTGCTCGACAAGCTCGACAAGATCGGCATGGCGAAGGTGCGCCTGGAGCTCACCACCGGCTACAAGGACGAGTCCGGCGACACCATACGCGGCGTCGGTCTCGAGTCTGCGCAAGTCGACAAAATCGAGGCGTTCCTCGCGACCAAGGGTGAGACGCGCGCCGAGGTCATCGCGAAAGTCCGCGACCTCTTCTCAGGCGTCGACGGCGCGAAGCGGAGCTCGACGTCATTCAGACCATCTCCGAACACCTGGAGGCCCTCGGCTACGCGAGCGACCGCGTCATGCTCGACCTCTCGATTGCCCGCGGTTTGGCTTACTACACCGGACCGGTCTTCGAGGCCAATTTGCTCGACGCGCCCGAGTTTGGTTCCGTCTTTGGCGGCGGCCGTTACGACAACCTCGTCACCCGCTTCGGCGGACAGCCCATTCCCGCCACCGGCGCCTCCATCGGCGTCGACCGACTACTCGCCGCCCTCATCCACCTCGGCCGCGTCAAGACGCCGCAAACCACCGCGCAGGTGCTCGTCACCACCATGGATGGCTCGTTGATGCGGGACTATCTGGAGCTGGCCTTTGAGCTACGCCGCGCCGGAATCCGCACCGAGATCCATGTCGGCCGTCCAAAGAAACTCGGCAAACAGCTCCAGCGCGCCGATCGCCTGCAGATCCCCTACGTGCTCATCATGGGCGGGGACGAAGCCGCCCGCGGCGTCGTCACGGTGAAGGAAATGGACGTCGGCCGCGACCAAGCCGAACAAGTCGGCAGCCACGAAGACTGGAAAGCCGCCCGCTTCGGCCAGCAGGAAGTCCCGCGCAGTGAGCTCGTGGCCACGCTCAAACGCCTGCTCTCCGCCTGACCTAGCTGCCCGACCCGCCCGGAACCTCCTCGCTATACTGGAAAATTGCGGCCTTCTATGACCGGTCAACCTCGAATTCGTTCTACAACTATCCTTTGCGTGCGCCGCGACGGTAAGACTGTCATGGCCGGCGACGGCCAGGTCACCCTCGGCAGCGAGGTGATCAAAGGCACCGCGCGCAAGATCCGTCGTCTCTACGACGAGCGCATCCTGGCCGGCTTCGCGGGCTCCACCGCGGACGCCATGAGCTTGTTTTCGCGCTTCGAAGACAAGCTGCAGCAGTACAACGGGAACCTTTATCGTTCAGCCGTGGAGCTTGCCAAGGACTGGCGCACCGACCGTAGCTTGCGGCATCTTGAGGCCGTGCTCTTGACCGCGGACGAGAAGGCGACCTTGCTGATCTCCGGCACCGGTGACGTCATCGAGCATGACGAGCCCTACGCCGGCGTCGGCTCCGGCGCTTCTTTCGCCGTTGCGGCCGCCTCGGCGCTGTTCCAGCACACCAAGCTGGGCGCGCCCGAGATCGCCAAATCCGCGATGGAAATCGCCGCCAAAATCTGTATCTACACGAACAGCAACTTCCACTTCGAGGAGCTGGGCTGAGGCCCCAAAAATGGTGATCTACTTACCTGGAACCACCGACGCCGAAGCGCCATCCCTCGACGAGCTCACTCCGCGCGAGATCGTCCAGCAGCTCGACAAGCACGTCGTCGGACAAAAGGACGCCAAGCGCTCCGTCGCCATCGCGCTCCGCAACCGCGTGCGCCGGCAGAAGCTCAGCCCCGAGATGGCCGAAGAGGTGATGCCCAAGAACATCCTGATGATGGGCCCCACCGGCGTCGGAAAAACCGAGATTGCGCGCCGTCTCGCGCGCTTGTCCAATTCGCCCTTTCTCAAGATCGAAGCCACCAAGTTCACGGAAGTCGGCTACGTTGGCCGCGACGTGGACGCCATGATTCGCGACCTCGTCGAAGTCGCCATCGACATGGTGCGCGAAGAGAAGCTCGACATGGTCGCTGACCGAGCCGAGGCGAACGCCGAAGAGCGCCTGCTCGACGTGCTGATGCCGCCGCAGCCCGCCGGCGAGACCGAAGAGGAAGAGGGTCCTACCCGCGAGTCGCTCCAACGTACGCGCGAGAAGCTCCGCCAGAGCCTCCGCGAAGGCAAGCTCGACGACCGGCCCGTCGAGATCGAAGTCCGCGAGCGCAACGCTCCCATAGAGGTCATCACCAACCAGGGCATCGAGGAGATGGACATCAATCTCCGCGACATGCTGCCCGGCCTGTTCGGCGGCAAGAGCCGTCGGCGCAAAATGACCGTGGCCGAGGCGTTCGACTACCTGGTCCAAGAGGAAGAGCAGAAGCTCATCGACATGGATCAGGTCACGCGCATCGCCGTCGAGCGTGTCGAGCAATCCGGCATGGTCTTCCTCGACGAGATGGATAAGATCGCCGGCCGCGAAGGCGGACGAGGCCCCGACGTCAGCCGCGAAGGCGTGCAGCGCGACATCCTGCCCATCGTCGAGGGCACCACGGTGAACACTCGCTACGGCATGGTGCGCACCGACCACATCCTGTTCATCGCCGCGGGCGCCTTCCACGTCTCCAAGCCGTCGGACATGATCCCCGAGCTGCAGGGCCGCTTCCCCATCCGCGTCGAGCTCAAGCCCCTCTCCACCGAGGACTTCATCCGCATCCTCACGGAGCCCAAGAACGCCCTCATCAAGCAGTACACCGCGCTGATGGAGACCGAAGGCGTCAAGCTCAAGTTCGAGAAAGAAGCCATCCAGGAGATCGCGCGTATCGCCACCCAGGTCAACGAGGACACCGAGAACATCGGCGCCCGCCGCCTGCACACCATCATGGAGAAGCTGCTCGAGCAGATCTCCTTTGAAGGCCCGGACCTGAAGAAGAAGAACGTCAAGATCGACGCCGAGTACGTGAAAGCGCAGCTCGCCGACATCGCCAAGGACCAGGACCTGAGCCGCTACATTCTCTAGGCCCGACCGATGCCGCGCACTCACAGAGCCCCGGCAGCGATGCCGGGGTCCGCACATCGCCGCCTCTGCCGAGGCTCTGTCTTTTGCGCGTTCCTGCTACTCGTCGGTTGCGGCTCCGTCGGCGAGCCCCTCCCGCCGCTGCTCAACATCCCCGGCAAAGTCGCCGACCTTCACGTCTCCCAAACCGCCGACGAGGCTGAGCTGCGCTGGACTTGGCCGCTGCTCACCACCGAAGGCTCCACACTGCGCGATCTCGAAAAGTTCGAGGTGTTCGCGCTCGACATTCCGTCCGACGCGCCGGCCCCTCCGCTCGACGCCTTCGAGCAACTCGCCAAGCCCGTAGTCATCGTCGAAGGTACAGCTTTGCCCGAAGCCGGCGCTGGCGCGCCAGTGCTCGCCGAGGCCGACCTGACCGACCGCCTCGGCAAGCGCACCGCTTTCGCCGTGCGAGGCGTCTCCAGCCGCGGCAAGACCGGCCCCTGGTCGGACTTCGTCATCCGCGAAGTGCTCCGTCCCGCTCCGACGCCGGCCGCTCCCGAAGCCGTCTCCGTCGCAGCGGGCGTCGAGCTGACGTGGCCCGCCTCAGAAGGCGCCGCACGCTACGTCGTCGAGCGTCGCCTTGCCGACGAAGATGACTTTCAGCCCCTGGCGACGTCTGAGGAGCCGCACTACACCGACGCCTCCGCGCCCATGGATACGGCCATCGCCTACCGCGTTCGCGCCGAAGTGGGCGACGGCGACGCCACGGTCGACTCCAACCCCTCGCCGCAAACAAGCGTGCTGCGCGAAGACCGCTTCCCGCCGCCCGTCCCAACCGGCCTGCGCGCAGTCGCTGCGGACAACGCCGTCGAGCTCATCTGGTCCGCTGTCGACGCGCCGGACTTGGCCGGCTACGAGGTCGAACGCAACGGCCAGCCAGCCACCCACGAGTTGCTCGAGGCCCCCGCGTTTCACGACGAGTCGCCCGTGCCCGGCGCCGTCAACCAGTACCGCGTCCGCTCGGTCGACGCCAAAGGCAACAAGAGCGCGCTCTCCGAGCCCGTCTCCGTCAACGCGCTGCCTTGAGGAGTGTGGCCTCCCCGGGCGCCCTAAAATAGGCGTCGAAGCGTGTTGCAAGTTTCCCTGCGTCTATCGGCCCTATTGGCCGCCTGCTGTCTCGCCGCCTCCGCCGGCGTCTTCGAGCAGTCCGTCGCCCCCGTGCTCCAGCGCCGCTGCGTCATGTGTCATGGCGAAGCCGTCCAAAGCGCAGGCATCCGTCTGGATTCGATTTCGCCCGACTTCGTCAACGACCGCCGCGCCGCCGAGACTTGGCGCGATGTGCTCAATGTCGTCAACCGCGGCGACATGCCGCCCCGCGGCGCCCCAGGGCTTTCTGACGATGAACGCCAAGCGCTCACCTCCTGGATCTCCGCTGAGGTGCGCAGCGCCGCGCGCGCCTCGCGTTCCAATGGCGTCGAGGTCGTCATGCGTCGGCTCAACCGCGTCGAGTACCGCAACACCATGCGCGACCTGCTCGGGCTCGACCTCGACTACGCCAAGAACCTTCCGCCCGATGAGATGAGCCCGGACGGCTTCCACAACAACGGCGCCGCCCTGCGCATGTCCGCCTTGCAGCTCGAGTACTACCTGCAAGCCGCGCGGATGGGGCTGGCGCACGCCATTGTCGAGGGCCCGCCTCCTCCCGTCGCGGAGCTGCGCGTCGAACAGTCCACCGAAGATAAGGAGAAGAACCGTAACTTCACGACACGTCTCGGCCGCACCGGCGAGTTCGTCGCCCGCTCGCTCGAGTTTCCCGAAGAAGGGGAGTTTGAGATCCGAATCCGCGCACACGCGGAGATCCCCGACGGCGCCGCCTACCCGCGTATGGCCGTCACTCTCGGTTACCGTGCCGACACGCTCACGCCCTCGCGGCGCGTCGCGCTCGTCGATGTGCCCAACGTCGAGCCGCGTGAGTTCGTCTTTCGCGACCGCATCGAGCGCTACCCCTTGCAGAGCCGCACGCAGAGCAAGTACCCCGGCCTGCTCATCTGGGTCACCAATGCCTATTCAGACGGCACGCCCAAGCCGGAGGGTCGCAAGGTTGAATCGGTTGTGGATGGCAAGAAGGTCACCGAGTGGCTTTTCGACGAGGACCCCTCGTTCCCCAAGGTCATCATCGACTCGCTCGAGTTCCGCGCGCCGGTCTACCAGAGCTGGCCGCCCAAACACCACATGCGCCTGTTGCCTGTCCGGCCGTCGTCAAGCGCGGACGAGCCCGAGGCCGCCCGTCAAGCTTTGCAGGCGTTCACGGCGCGCGCCTTCCGGCGTCCGCCCGAGCCGGAGCAAGTCACGTTGCTGCTGCGCTACTTCGCCAAGGTACGGCCCACGGTCGCGAGCTACGAGCAAGCGATGCGCGAGACATTGGCCATGGCGCTGGTGGCGCCGGATTTCCTCTATCGCGTGGAAGAGGGCGAGCCGGACGATTTCGCGCTGGCGTCCCGGCTGTCGTATTTTCTGTGGAGCACCATGCCGGACGAACGCCTGTTGCGCTTGGCCGGCGAAGGCCGCCTGCATGAGCCCGCCACGCTCCAGGCAGAGGCGGAACGCATGCTCGCCGACCCGCGCTCGCGCGCCTTCGTTGACCAGTTCAGCGACGAATGGCTCGACCTGAGCGCCGTCGACCGTATCGCGATCAACCCCAACTACTACCCCGACTTCGACGAGCGGCTGAAGGCCGATATGCGCCGCGAGACGCAAGAGCTCTTCGGCGAGATCTTGCGCAGCGGCGCGAGCGCCATGGATCTGCTGCGCGCGGATTTCACCATGCTCAACGAGCCGCTGGCGAGACATTACGGAGTCCAGGGTCCGAAAGGCGGAAATTTCGAGCGCGTCGCCCGCGAGCAGGGCGGCTTGCTCACCCAAGCCAGCATCCTGCTCGGCAACTCGACCGGCGAAGACTCGCACCCGATCGAGCGCGGAGTCTGGGTGCGCAGCGTCCTATTGGGCGACCCGCCGCCGCCCCTCCGCCAGCCGTTCCGAACCTCGACAACGGGGAGACCGACCTCTCGTTGCTGCCGCTCAAGCAACAATTAGAACTGCATCGCGACAACGCCGCCTGCGCGCAATGCCATCGCGGCATCGACCCCTGGGGCATCGCGCTCGAAGGCTACGACGCCGTGGGCCTGCCTCGCCGCGAGATCGTGCGCCGCCTCGGCGAACGTGTCGAGCGCCATCCGGTGGATTCCAAGGCGACCTTGCCGGACGGCGCCACGGTCGACGGCGAACGCGCGCTGGCGGACTATCTGCTCGAGCGCCGCGGCGCGCAGTTCGCGCGCACACTTGCCTCCAAGATGCTCGCCTATGCGCTGGGGCGTTCGCTCGAGATCGAAGACGAGCCCGCACTCGATGAATTGACCGAAAAGTTCGCGAAAAACAAGTATGAGCTTCGCAGTCTGGTTACACTGATCGTGGCGAGCGACGCGTTTCGTGGGCCGTAGGATGAAGCGATTGGACAGGCGAACTTTTCTGCAAGGTGCGGGTGTCGCGTTGGGCCTGCCGTTCTTGGAGTGCATGGCCGGGGCGGCGCAGGCTGAAGCTCCCAAGCGTTTCTGCGGCATCTACTTTCCCTACGGCATCGTCGACCGCCCGGCTGACTCGCC
The DNA here is from genome assembly GCA_041394905.1 of Bryobacterales bacterium. Taxonomy (GTDB): domain Bacteria; phylum Acidobacteriota; class Terriglobia; order Bryobacterales; family UBA6623; genus RI-231. The sequence goes on from JAWKHJ010000019.1 coordinate 23,471, forward strand.
CCACGCAGCCTGGAACTGGTTCCCGCAAGGCGAGGGCCGGGTTTACCGCCTCAACAAGAGCCTCACGCCGCTCGAACCGTTGCGCGGCGAGCTCTCCATCCTCAGTGGACTTTCGCATCCGAATGGCCGCAAAATGGGCGGCCACGATACGGCTGACACGTGGCTTACCGGCGCGAAGCTCGAAGCTGGACACCTCGAGAACTCGATTTCGCTCGACCAGTTGCTCGTGCAGCAGTTCGGAGAGCAAACACGCTACCCCTGCCTGACGATCTCGACCGACGGCGGCGTAGGCGAACCGACTCGCGCCAGCACGCTTTCGTTCGGCCGCAACGGCCAGCCCATCCCGGCTGAGAACAAGCCGCGTCTCATCTTCGATCGCCTCTTCGGCGTCAGCCCGGACTCTGCCGCGGCGCAGCGCCAGAAGCTTGCCAACTCCGGCAGCATGCTCGACCTCGTGCTCGAACACTCGCACGCTTTGCGGGGCCGCCTAGGCAAGGTCGATCAGCAAAAGCTCGACGAGTACATGGCGTCCGTACGCCAGATCGAGCAGCGCGTCGAGCGCTCCGAACAATGGCTGGACGTGCCCAAGCCGGAAGTCAACGCTGCCGGCCTACACCTTGACGCCGACGACACCACGCCCCGCGAGCTGATTCGTACTATGTACGATCTGCTCTACCTCGCTTTCCAGACTGACTCGACCCGCGTGGCGACCTACCAGCTCGGCAACATGAACGGCGCCACCTCCATCGCCGGCAAGTTTCCGCAACTGCTCGGTATGGCGGACAGCATGCACACCCTGGCCCACGACGCGCGCAAGGGAGACGCCGGCGCCGAGCCGCTCGGCCGCTGGGACCTGTTCCTCACCGAACAGTTGGCCTACTTCCTCGACCGCCTGCGCTCGACGCCGGAAGGGGAGGGAAGTCTTCTCGACTCGACGGTGGTGCTCTACGGGTCGAGCAACAGCCAAACCCACGTCAACGCGAACTATCCGCTCGTGCTGGCCGGTGGAAGCGGCATGGGCCTCAGTCACGGCGAGTTCCGCAAGTTCAGCGAAGACCAGCCGATGGCCAACCTGTTCGTGACCCTGTTGCGGAAATTCGGATCGTCAGCTCGCCAATTCGCCGACTCGACCGGCGAACTGGCCGTCTGAACCGCTTCGCATCTACTTCACAATCCCGAACTCTCTTCAGCTTCTCCCCCATGCCGGGCTCTTCTTGGCTTCGTCATCGGGAAGCGGTGCAGGATCCGCCCGTTTTCAATCGCCGCCGCATAGGGCACGTCATCGAACGGGAACGTCTCCTTGAGCTTGTCGAGATCGGGCGACGTTTGGACCTTGCCGGTCAGACCGGCGTCCTTGTAGAACCCGTCGTGGAAGTCGTAATCCTGCGTCGGCACGCCCAGGAACGGCGTCTGGAAGTCGTACTTCGAGAGCGCAATCCCCACGTCGAGGCAGTGCAGGCGGGTCGGGTTGTAGAAGTAGATGAACTTCTTACCCTCGCGCAGCGGGTACTCTGCGCCATCGACGGTGATCGTGGCCGGAACCTCGGCGCCAGGTTGCGGTCCCAGCTTGTCCCAGGCCAGCGCCACGCAGGCGAACACCAGCACGGCGACTAGCAGGTTGCGCGCGCCCTTGAATGCGCCCATCTTCGGCGCAAAGAACGCCGCCGCCGCCGCGATCGCCACCATCGCCGCGTCCGACCAGAAGAACGCCGGCCCAACCGCACGCTCGAGCCACGGGAAGCACGAGCAGTCCTCGCCGCGCAACGTGTTGTAGTTGATCCCAATGTAGGCCATGAACACGAGCAGCAGCAGCGGACAACAGCTCGCCGAGCCGCCGCCACTTGGGCCGCAGCAACAACAGGCCCGCGAACACTTCGCTCGAAGCCACCGCGAGCGTGGCCGGCAAGGTCAGCGCGGCCGGCACCAGCAATTGATTCAGCTTCACCTGCCAGCCGGTGATGTCCGACAGCTTCCACAGGCCGGCGCTCAGCCATAGAATGGCCATCAAAATGGCAGCGATCCAACCTGCGGTGGCCTGCCAGCCGGTGGGTTTCGAGTCTAGAGCGACGGCTTCCATTGCAACCTAATGACGCCTGACCGTTGCGAGGGTTAGGCGTTTCCGTATATTGTGGCCCAAAGCCCGATGAAGTCGCACTGGGGGATGTTGGCCGACGATTTGACCGGGGCGTGCGACGCGGGAGCGGCGTTTGCTACGGCCGGGCTGCGCACCAGCGTCGTCTGGCGCGAGGATGCGGCGTGGCCCGATGACGCCAGGTGCTCGTAGTTTCCACCGAAACGCGGGCTGCAACGCCGAACGAAGCGCGCGAGAAGGTGCAACGCGTGTATCGGCGACTCGGGCGGCCCATTCTCCTGAAGAAGATCGACTCCGTCTTGCGCGGACCGGTCGCCGCTGAGATCGAAGCCTTGGTCGAGGCCGGCGGATTCGAGCGCGCGATCGTCTGCCCGGCGCTGCCCGAGCAGGGCAGGGTAGTTCGCGGGGGCAGGCATTTGTGCATGGCGAGCCGCTTTCGACTCCGCCGGACTCGAGCTGACCGACGCCGAATCGCAGGAAGCCTTGCGTGAGATCGCTGTCCGCTTGCTGCGCGAACAAGGCAGCACTTTGGCCGCCGGTTCGGCCGGGTTGGCCCTCGCGCTCGCCGCAGAGCTTGGTCACGTCACGCCCAAGCCACCGCCCCTTGCGGAAGGGCCCGTCGCCATCGTCATCGGCTCGCATCACCCTGCCACCTTGGCGCAAATCGACTATCTGCGCGACGCAGGGGATATCCTGGAGACGACGCCCGCCGGTCTCGAGACCGCCCAGACGGACGCCTTTTCGGTCATCGTGATGCGCGAAGTCGACGAACGAGCTTTCGAGCCGCTGGGCGGGGCCTTGCAGGCTGGCCGTTTCACGGGGTTGATCGCCACGGGCGGCGCCTCGGCGCGCGTCATGCTTGATGGAATGGGCGCCGACGGGATCGACCTTTGCGGCGAGCTCGGGCGGCATCCCTGGGGTCACGTGCGCGGCGGCGTGGCGGATGGGACCTGCTGGTGACGAAATCAGGCGGCTTGGCGGCCCCGACTGCCTCTGGAAGGCTTGGCGCACGCTGCGTCCGGATACGACGAGATGAAACCAACGATTGCGATTAGTATGGGCGACGCCGCCGGCGTAGGCCCGAAGCGATTCTGAAGGCGCTGGCCGATCCTCGAGATCCATGAGCTGGGGCAGTGGCGCGTGGTCGGCTCTCCGGCCATCCTGCGCGCGACCGCCGAGACGCTCGGCTGCCTGCAATCGACCCGTCCTCGATCGTCGACGTTGGCGGTCTCGAGTCCGCCGAGCCGGGTAAGCTGTCCGCCGAGTGCGGCCGCGCGGCCGTGGCCTGCATCAAGACCGCCGCCGAGATGTGTGTCGCGGGCCAGGCGCGGGCCATGACCACTGCGCCGGTCAACAAGGAAGCTGTGACTCTGGCCGGCATTCCGTTCACCGGTCATACCGAGTACATCGCCGAGGTGACCGGCGCGAAAGAGTCCCGCATGTTGCTCGTGAGCGAGCGCCTGCGGGTGGTTCACGTCACGACGCGTCTCGTTGCGCAAGGCTTGCGACGCGACGCGGAGCGCATTGTGCGGACCATCGAGCCGCGCGGAAGCCCTCGCGCGCATGGGCCGGCCGGAAGGCAAGATCGTGGTCTGCGGCCTGAACCCCACGCCGGCGAGCATGGCCTGTTCCGGGCGTGAAGACGAAGGCGTCATCGCGCCTGCCGTGAGGACCTGCCAGGCCCAGGGCATCCGCGTGGAAGGCCCTGTACCGGCGGACACGGTCTTCTTGAAGGCGCTGCGCGGACACTATGACTTGGTCGTTGCCATGTATCACGACCAGTCACATTCAATCAAACTGATTGATTTCGAGAAGACGGTGAATGTGTCTTTAGGGCTCCCCATCATTCGAACTTCGGTCGACCATGGGACAGCCTTTGACATCGCAGGTAAAGGCGTGGCCGACGCCGAGAATATGAAGGCGGCGTTGAAACTCGCCGTCACCATGGCGTCTCACTAGGTTTTACTTACCTATAACCTCCCTTAACAATCGCGCGAACCACGCGAGAAGCCCCGGCGTAGCTCCTTATATCGGGTCTTGGACGAGGCGTCCCGCTCTCCATTTTGTGAGGCGGAAGTCGCGTATACCCGACGTGTGTATCTAGAAAGGAGAAACTCCAGAATGTTGCAATACTTGAGGGCAGCCGGAGCGGCTGTCTTGCTCGCGGCATGCGCTGTCGCCGCCTCTCCGCAGAACCAGGCCTCTTCGAACAAGATCCCGGTGAAGAAGGAGGAGAAGCGGCTGTCGGTCGGGTTCACCGTCGGGGGCATGATCACCAGCGGCGTCAAGTCTGTCTCGACCAGCGTGAACACCTCCGCCACCACTCCGCCAACGGTCACCGATACCCTCGTCGACTCGAAGACGGCGCGGTATCTGGTTGGCGGCTCGGTGCGCTATGACGTAGGCGAGCGCTTCGGCGTCGGGGCGGACCTGCTCTATCGGCGCGGCGGTTACGACACCGCGATCTCCATCTCAGAGCAAGTGACCGCCGACGAGAACGGCGACCTGCTGCTCTCTACCACCGAGCAGACGCGCGCGAACCTGATCGACATCCCCATCCTGGGGCGTTACTACTTCCGGCCCCGCTCGGATGACGGCGCGCGCGCGTTCGTCACCGGCGGCTTGGCCATGCGCTTCGTCTCGGGGCTCAAGACGACGAGCGAGACGACCGACCAGGACCTCGTCACGGACACCGACCTGACGGCGATCGGGCCGGCGAACAGCTTCGTGCCGGGCGTGTTGATCGGCGCGGGCGTGCGCGCCAAGGATGACGTGGGCGTGAAGGTGGACCTCGAGTTCCGGCTGACGCGCTGGCTCAATCCGGTGTTCCAGTCCGGGCCGGCGAACTCGAACCCGAATCAGGCCGAAGCGATGGTCAGCTTCACCTTCTAGCGGTCGCAGCCGGGGCCCCGGCTTGCCGCCGTCCAGGGCGAATCGCTATCCTGCGTGCTTCCGCACGAGCGAGGGAAACGAGCATGGGCTGGCTAATTTACGCACTGATGACGGTCGCTTGCTGGGGCCTCTACGGCATCTTTCTGCATAGCGGACAGATGGGCATGGCGGACGCGGTGAACGGGCGCTACAAGGCGTTTCTGTTCGTCGGGTTGGCTTACTTCTTGACGGCGGTGCTGGCGCCGCTGGCGATTCTGGTGGCCCGGGGAGCGTCCTGGCAGTTCCCGTATGAGGGCTCGAAGATGTCGCTCATTGCGGGCGTGGTGGGCGCGGCGGGCGCGTTTTGCGTGCTGCTGGCCTTCGGCGCCAAGGGGACGCCGGCCACGGTGATGACGATCGTCTTCGCCGGGGCGCCGATCGTCAACGCGGTGGTGGCGATGCTGATGCATCCGCCGGCCGGCGGCTTTGGCGCGATCCGCTGGCAGTTCGTCGCGGGCATCTTGTTGGCGGCGATCGGCGGCGGACTCGTGACGCTCTACAAGCCGCTGCCGGGCCCGGCGCAGAGTAAGGCGAAGCCTGCGGCGCAGGTGGAGACGTTGGCGCGGCGTTAAAAAAAATCGCCGAAAATTAGGACACATCGCGACAAATCGCGACAAAAGCGGGCGCGGACCTTAGAGGCCGTTGCTAGCCGGGCTTCTGCTTTCATTATCGAGCCGGGATACAAGGGTATTCCGGCTCGATTGCGTTATGTCGTTGAAAATGCGGGTGGAAGAGAATTTGAAAAGAGTGTGATGGCTGGCGCGAAGGGCGCTGGGCTACTTGTATCGCCGCTTTGCGGCTGGAAGACGTCGACCGGGAGGTCGACGCTGCAGGCCGGGAGGCCTGCGCCACATTGGGGGGATTAGGGGTTTTGGAACGGAGGGCGGTTATGCGAAATGAATTGACTTTGCGGGAGACGCGGGTGGTGTCGGCGTTGTTGCAGGAGAATACGCTGCGGGCGGCGGCGAAGCGGGCGGGCGTGTCCGAGAGGACGGTGTATCGCTATGTGCGGCTGGCGCGTGTGCAGAAGGAGCTGCGGAGGCAGAGGGGCGAGCTGTTTTCGGTGGCGTTGAGCGGGTTGCGGCAGGCGTGGAGCTTGACGGGGCAGACGTTGGCGAAGGTGATGTCCGATGCGAAGACGAGCGGGGCGGCGAAGGTGTCCGCGGCGCGGACGGCGTTGCGGGCGGGGGAGACGGCGCGGATGTATGACGAGCTGGAGAACCGCGTCGCGGACTTGGAGCAGAGTGAGGACGAGTGATGCGGTCGTTGCTGGGGCGGTTGCGGAGGTTGGAGGAGAAGCGGCGGCGGGACGAGAAGGTGAACGTGCGGCTGGTTTGGGGGGATGAGGAAGACGGGATGTAGGTCATCGCCTGGGTCGATTGGCCAGCCGGGACGTCAGGGCGCACGATCAGGGGCGACTTCATGGGTGTTCGTAGACGTTCTGCTTGCCGGGCAGGCCGTATTGCCGACGGCGAGGCCGTGGTCGGCAGGTAGATGACGTAGGTGTTCTCGGCCTTGCCGGAGCGTTCCGAGCGCTTCGGGGATGCGGCCGGTTGCTCGTCGAGGTGCGTGACCATGCCGTAGTATTCGGCAGGCTGGTCGCTGACGACAGCTGACGGTGCGGGAGCCAGGGGCCGAGCAAATCGCGGCCGGCCATGTTGCCGTTGTCAAAGGGTGTTGCGGCAGGAAGTTGACGGGCAGGGGCGGACGGGCGCGGTAGTGAAGTTTCGCGGTAGCGTAGGGCGGCTGGCGTGGGTCGTGGGGCGCGGTAAAGGCGGCGTAGGCGTAGAAGGGCTTGTCGTCGGTGGTTGTCAGGAAGTCGATGATGTTGTCGGCGAAGAGCTGGCTCGAGAACTTTCGTCGTTATCGCCCGGTTTCAGTTTGCCTTCTGGGAGAGATCTTCGACGGGGACGTTGGTGTGGTCGCTCATGCCGCCGAACATGATGGACTTTGCCTTGGTCGAAGCTGCGCAGCCAGGCCAGGCGCTGGTTGTGCCACTTGCCGGTGCCGTAGGTGCGGTAGCCGGCGGCGCGCGGCTGTTCGCCGAGGGTTTTCTCGCCGTCGAGGTCCATGGGGATGCGGAAGTAGGCCTTGCCGCTGTTGAGCATGGCGCGGCTGGGAACGCAGACAGCGCCGCTGTTGCACCGCCGAGGGCAGTAGTTGTTGCGGAGAAGCTGTAGCCGGTGCGGACGGGGCGGTCGAGGTTGGGGGTTTGGATGTTGGGGTTGCCCCGAGCAGCCGATGGTGTCGGCGCGCTGATCGTCGGCGAATAGGAATAGGACGTTGGGCTGCTTTTGGGCGAGGGCGGGGGAGGGCGAGGGCGAGCAGGACTAGGAAGCGGAACATGGCCGGAACAGGATAACGCACCTGTGGTACTCTGGCTCTACTTCCTAAGCGAAAACGCTAGACCTGAGTTACCTTGATGAAATTTCTACTACGACTTCTTCCGTTGGCGTTGATCGCCTTTTCCGCCCAGGCCGGGGTGGTGTTCAATGTGCTTGGCACCAAGTGCTCGGGAACCACGGACACGCTCGTTGCCGGGTCTTTGCCCGCCGTAGGCGGAGTGCAGGGAGCCGTGATGAACGGGCAGTGCGGGGATGTGTTCCCCGAGAACCTGACGGGAAGCGTCTACGCGTCGATGTTCGGAGACTTCACGGGTACGAACATGCCTGCGCTGCCTTCACGGATCCCGATCTCGTTTGACTTCGACATCGTTCAACGATGCCGAGATCGTGAGCTGGTTCGTCGAGATCTCGATCGACAAACACGTGATTTTTCTCGCAATCGGGCAGGCCGACTTCGGGCACTCCGGTCTCGGTGATGGGCGGCGGGTTCAGGAAGTACGTCCGGCGTTGGGAACTCGAGCATAGGCTGGCGGGGATTGGTGTCGGTGACCTGCGATTACTGCTTCGGCGACCTGGTGATTGACCTGGGCAACTCGAGCCTGCGCATCAACCCTATTGGCGGCGGCGGTTCCCGGAGCCGTCGACGGTGACGTTGTTCGCGACGAAGCCGCTGCTGTGGTTCACGGCGTGACAGCTTGCAGCCGCGCTCCCAGTCTTCGAGTTTGGAAAAGGCTCCCTTCGGGAGCCTTTTTGCGTTGGTCCGGGAGAGGTTGCTTGCGAATTAGGGCTTTATTCTGGGGTGACGATCAAGATTTATTGCCCCTATACTTGCTTTTCATGTACATCTCTCGAATATTGCTTTGCTGTTTCTTTGGCGTTTCAGTGACCGCAACACAAGAGAAGGCCATCAACCTGCTAGCGACCGATATCTACGTGCCATTGGTGATTATCGGGGAGGGATGGTCCCAGCAAATCATGGTCCAGAACCTCGACGACGAGTCCGTGACTGGAACGCTGAAATTCTTTACTCGTGGCGGAGACCCATGGAAGGTCAAATGACGGGAAGGAATGCGGCTGACACCCACTTCATCACGCTCCTCCCGGGACAGATGGCGGTCTACGAGACGGTCGTGAAGGAAGGTGCACAGGAGCTTGGTTTCGCCCAGATCGACGTAAACTGTTGTCCCTACGCGCTCGCCCAAACGATCTTTCGGAAGCAAACCGCCGGCAGGCCCGACCTGATGACATCGGTTCCGGTCGACGACAGGTCGCTGCGAAAGGTATCCATTCCGTTCGACAACCGAAACGGAAAGTACGCCGGCGTCGGGATTCTGACCACCAGTGAGTGTTACAGCTTTGGATGTGAGACGATGTTGCGCCTGAGGTTCAAGGATGACCAGGGCAACGTATTCCCGCGAAGTTGTGCAAACGCAGCGGAACAAGACCCTGGACTGGTTCAGTCTCCCAACCAATGATTTTCCGGAAACGATCGGACGGCTGGGCAGCCTCGAGTTAGTGGCGCCGACCCAGACAGGGAGTATTTGTCCGCTATCGAGTTGCAACAGTTCGCCGGTGGCGCCTTCACGGCGGTTACGACCGCCGAGCATTAGGCAGATGTTCGCATTCGAGGGCGCTAGAGCTTTCCAAGGATCTCATCGGCTGAGCGTTTGGCCTTTTCCTCGTCGGCGCGTCCGCCTTTGCGCTGCTGGACGACATGGCTAAGCTCGTGTGCGGTAGGCGTTTGCCCTTCGTCGGTGTAAGGTGCGTAGGCCCCGGGCTGGAAGAAGATGTCGTTGCCTTGGGTGAAGGCTTTTGCGCTGATTGCGGCCCCGGCTTGCACGGCCTCTTGGCTTTGGTGTATGCGCACGGCGGACAGGTCGAGGCCGAGGCCGGCTTGGAGCTTGTGCTGGAGAGCGGCGTTGAGCAGGCGGCCAGCGGACTTGGGATCCCAGGCATGGGTCTATTTTGCCGGCAGCGCCAGGGTGGGCGCAACATGGCTAGCTAGGGCAGCAGCGAGACGAGGCGGTCGATCTCGTCGGCGGTGTTGTGAAGGAGAGTGTGGCGAGACGCGCAGGTTGCCGAAGCGGGGGATGACGACGATGCGCTCGTCGAGCAGTCGGCGAGCCAGGGCAGGGGCGTCGAGGCCGGGCTTTTGGAGACTGACGATACCGGAGCCGGAGGCGCGGTCGCGGGCGGCGACGGGGGCGTAGCCCTTGGCCTGGGCGCCGGCGATCAGGCGCTCGGCCAGGCGGTCAACTTGTTCGGAAAGCCGGTCGACGCCGACTTCGAGTAGTAATTCGATGGAGGCGCGCAGGGCGGCGCAGCCGAAGGCGTTGAGCGTTCCGCCTTCGAAGCGGCCGGCGTCAGGGCGGAGGGCGGGGTCTTTGGAATACTCGGGGAACTTGGCGACGTTAGTCCAGCCGTGCTCGACGATGTCTACCTCGGGTAGAAGCTCTTGGTTGACGTAGAGAAAGCCGGTTCCTTCCGGGCTGAGCAGCCACTTTTGGCCGCCGGAAGAGAGGGCGTGGATGCCGCTGCGCTGGACATCGATGGGGAAGGGGCCCAGGCCTTGGATGGCGTCGACGACGAAGCGGCAGCCGTGGCGGCGGCAGATTTCGCCGGCGGCGTCGAGGTCGAGGCGGAAGCCGGAGACGTACTGGACGTAGCTGACGGCGAGCAGGCGGGCGCCCTGGCAAGCGCGGTCGAGCTCGTCGAGGTCGATGCGGCCGTCGCGCAAAGGGACCCAGCGGGGCTGGACGCCGCGTTTGTCGAGGCGCGCCCAGGGGAAGTAGTTGGCGGGGAACTCGTCGGAGACGCCGACGACGACGTCACCGGGGCGCCAGTCGAAGCCGTTGGCGATGAAGCTGAGGCCTTGTGAGGTGTTGCTGGTGACGGCGATCTCCTCGGGAGTCCCGTTGATGAGCGTGGCGGCGGCTTGACGTAGGCCCGCGATGGCGTCCAGCCAACGGCGGAAGTCGAGGCCGCCGTGGAGCATTTGGCCCTCGGCGAGCTCTTGGACGGCGCGGGCGCTGCGGCGGGGCAGGGGGCCGGTGGAGGCGTGGTTGAGGTAGATGTGTTGTTCGGCGACGGGGAATTCGTCGCGGCGGTAGGTGGCGAGGGGCTGCATGGCGGCGAAGACCGCGGCTTGGGGCCGTGGACCTAGTCTAGCGAGGCGAGCATGGCGCGGAAGGCTTTGCCGCGGTGGCTGTGGATCCACTTTTCGGCCGGGTCGAGCTCGGCGAAGGTGCGGCTCAGGGGCGGGAAGTGGAAGTAGGGGTCGTAGCCGAATCCGCCTTCGCCGGCTGGTTGGTCCTGGATCACGCCTTCCGCGGTGGCGCGAAAGGTCTCGAGGAGTTGGTCGCCGCGGACGAGGGCGATGACGCAGACGTAGCGCGCGGTGCGCTGGTCGGGAGGCGTGTCGCGCAAACGCTCCAACAAGAGGGCGTTGTTGGCGTCGTCGGTTGCGTCGACGCCGGCGAAGCGAGCGGAGTAGACGCCGGGCGCGCCGTTGAGGGCGTCGACCTCGATGCCAGAGTCGTCACAAAACAGCAGCTCGTCGCGGCCGGTTTCGGCTTTGAGCGCGCGTGCGTAGCACAGCGCCTTTTGGACGGCGTTGGCCTCGAAGGTATCGCCGGTCTCCGGGCAGTTGAGCGGGCCGAAGGCGCGGATCTCGATGCCGTCGCCGGCGGCTTGTTGGAACTCGCGCAGCTTGCCGCGGTTCCCGGTGGCGCAGTAGAGGATCACGCGACTTGGATGGCGGTCTTCTGCGCCTCGAGCAGAACTTCGATGCCACCCTTGGCCAGGCGTAGCATTTCGTCGAGGTGCTGGGCGGGGAAGGAGCGCTGCTCGGCCGTGGCCTGCAACTCGACGAACTCGCCCTCGGCGGTCATGACGACGTTCATGTCGACGTCGGCGCGGGAGTCTTCCTCGTAGCAAAGATCGAGCATGGCGACGCCGCCGACCACGCCGACGCTGATGGCGGCGGTTTGGCAGACGAGCGGGTTCTGCGAAATCATTTCGTACTTGCGCATCTGTTGGATGGCAAGAGCGAGCGCGACCCAGGCCCGGTGATGGCCGCCGTGCGCGTGCCGCCGTCGGCCTGTAGCACGTCGCAATCGATGAGGATGGAGCGTTCGCCGAGCTTGGAGAAGTCGACGGCGGCGCGGAGGGCGCGGCCGATGAGACGCTGGATCTCGAGGTGCGTCCGCTCGGCCGGCCGCGGTTGACCTCGCGCTGGGTGCGCGTGTTGGTGGAGCGCGGCAGCATGGCGTACTCGGCGGTGACCCATCCCTGGCCGGAACCGCGCTTGAAGGCAGGCACTGTGTCTTCGACCGAGGCGGTGCAAATGACCTTGGTGTTACCGGTCTCGATGAGCGCGGAGCCTTCGGCGGAGGGCAGAAAACCAGGCGTGATCTTGACAGGACGGGGCTGCTCGGGCAGGCGTCCGTCAATGCGTTTGGAAGGATCCATTTTCATGAAAATAATGCGCGGGCTAGTTGGGGCTCAAGGCCCCGGACATGGCCCAGGTTAGGAATGCGATGGCAAGGATGATGAGGAGGGCGCAGCCGATGAGCGGAGCCTGCGTCGCCTTGTGCTTTTCGCGAGGTTTGGTGCGAATGCGCGCCATAAGGTCCTTTGTCTCAGCGTCGACGGCGCAAGCGGCGGGCGACTTCGGCGAAGAACTCGCGCAAGGAGTCGCGGCTGCGCTCGCTGGTGTCGCGCACGGTCATGGCGACGACGGCGCGTTTGCGGTCGGCGAGCGCGCGGCGCGTGGCTAGCCACTGCGCGCGATGGTAGTCCGAAGTGTAGCCGACACGCTTGTAGACCGCCTGTTTCTCAGCAAGCAGCACGGTGGAGAAGCCCTGGCCGAAGCCGATGATCATCTCATGGTAGGAGTGGTTCATCGCCGGGCCTTCGTAAACGTCGACGGGCATCTTCAGCCGTGAGCGGAAGACGGTTTCGGCGGCGCTGTCGAGTACGGAGAGGATTTGCTTGCCGGCGGCATCGTAGCGCGTGTCGCCGAAGAAGGTCAGCTCGCCGTAGCGAACCGCGCCGGAGTCGCGGAGCTTGTCGAGGGCGTGTGCGTAGACGGCGGCGGCGTTGCCGTTCTCGATGTTGAGGTCTTCGGGGGAGAGGACGCCGATCTCGACGAGGGTCCCGAAATCGACAGAGATGCCGCCGCGCCACTTGAGGCGCAGCTCGGACCCGATGAGGTCGCGCCAGGCGGAGGTTTTTTCGATGCCGTCTTTCTTGGCGCTCTCGTTGATGTCGCGGGCGTAGTCCTTGTAGAGCTCGACGCCGGGTTGCGTGACGAAGTTCATCTGGCGCAAGGCGCCGAGGCCGAACACGACCCAGTGGATGAACTGCATGTAGCGCGCGATGGCGAGGTCGCCGTCGACCTCAATGACCGCCACGGGATAGCCGGCGCGACGCAAGGCTTGGATCTTGTTCGGGTCCGGGTTCTTGCCGGCGTTGGAGGCGTTGACGAAGACAAAGCAGCGGTCTTGCTTCTCGGATTTCGGCGAGAAGTAATTGACCATCTTTATCTTTTCGCCGATGACGACTTTGATGCCGATCTGTTCGCTCTTCCCGAGACTTTCTTCAAAGTCTTGCTTAGTCCAGACGGCGCCGCCGGCCCACTTGGCAGGCAAGAAGAGCGTGACTTTATCGCGGCCGGCCAGGGCGTTGCCCTGTAGGAAGCCGGCGAGCTGAAGGGCGCTGCGGATTTCGCGCTCGGTCAGCGCGGTCTCTTGCATCCAAGCTTCGAGGTCGACACCGTTGAAAGCCAATGGATAAAGGCTTCCGCGCGTGAGAGGGCCGCTGTGACGTCCGGCCGTGGTGTTGCCCTCGTCGGGCTGCAACGGGATGCGGCGATAGCCGCGGGACTGGCCGAACTGATCGAGGATCGAGCCCGGCAGAGTCATATAGATGAAATTCGTTTCGCTGGGAATCCGAAGCTTCCGGTACAGCTCGTCGAGTTTTTCGAGATTGACGACAGGCTCATAGGAAGTCATTCCCATGGCCATACCGACGACCAGCACCCGTTTGAGGGCTTGCTCGAGAGGTTGTTTTTCCAACCGGACGATTTCTTCGAGAATGGCGGAGAGCTTGCGCGGGTCAGTCGAATCGAGAATGAAAACGCGGACGCGGCGGCGGACCAGCCCGGCGCTCAGATAGAAGGCTTTGTCTTCGGCCGAGCCGCCCATGCCGGCCCAAATGATGTAGCGCAACGTGACGCCGTGGGCGCTGCGGATGGCAGCGGCGATCTCTTTGGTTTCCGCCTGAATGGCGGCGGGCCACTCGGGGTGACGCTGCGCGCGCCAAGGCAATGCAGCACGCCGTAGCCGTTCTTGGTGACCTTGCCGGCGTCGTCGTGCTCCACGCCGATGGGCACGAGCGGGTCGGCGTCGAGGCTGAGGCCTTCGACGCCTTTGTCCCGATACTGACGGTCGATGTCACGCAACCGCTCCAAGGTGCGTGCGGTCATGAGCTCGTCGTAGTGGGGGTTCTGCGTGAAGCGATAAAGCTTCAAGCCGATCTTCGATCGAGTGCGGGACATTCGGTTCGTTGTACTCCAGCAGCGGGCGCTTTGCAATACGAAAAGCGGGTCGCGTCGGGACTAGGGGCCAACTTGCCGCGAGAGGCAGTCGGCGATGGAATTACACATCCAGGCGCCAGGCTGTAGGACAGGCTGTTCGCCGGCGCGGTCAAACGCTCCGTAGCCCCATGGCTCACCGCCCTTGCGGGGAGCGTCAAAGGCTTGCCAGACGGTGATGTAAGGGCAACCCCATTTTCGAGCGGCGCTCACGGCTGCTTCGAGTCGGGGTATAACGCCGCCTGTTTGGAGGGCTTCGAATCGATCCCGCGCCAATCCCAGCTCCCCTATCATGACAAATCGATCGCGAAAAAGGGCGCGCCCAAACGCAGAAACCGAGCTTTGTGCGCGGTCGCGAATGTGGTCGAGGTCTTGTGCCAGCCGGGTTTCGATCTCTTGGGGCGGGGTATCGACGGCCTGCGTTCGATAGGGCGAATTCACCGATTCGTAGGACGAGTAAGAGACGAGATCGCACTGGATTTTTGGCAGGATGTCTTCGAGGGCGTTGTAGCCTCCGGGGCGTGCGCTCTTGCGATAGCGGAACTGGTCTTTGCGGATGTGGAGGTGGACGGCGGCGATCTCGAAGGCGTGGAGCAGGCGCAGCGTGGCGTCGGGGTGGCGTTCGCGGACGCGGGCAATTGCTTCGTGGCGGGCGTTGGTCCAGGCGACGAGCGTTGCGATGGCTTGCTGCGGATCGTCGTCGTAGTCGAGGCTCTCCATGAGCTTTTCGTCGGCCTCGTGATTGGCGAGGATGACGGTTTTGCCGGAATCGCCCCAGCGAGTGTAGAGCAGCTCGCAGAGGGCTTCGATCTGTGTGGTCTCGACGGCTTGTTCTTCATCGCCCCAAGGACGCAGAAGGTTCAGGTCGTCAGGTCCGGCGCCATAGTCCATTGAGGCATAGACGGTGAGGATGACCGTGCGCAGGGCGGGGTCGTCGAGGGCTGCGGCGTAGCGCGGGATCTGGAGGATCTCAGCGGGCGTGCGCGCGCCGGCTTCGTCGCCTTCGAAGCGTCGGGGCGAGAGATACGGATGAACGTAGTCGAAGCGGGGTCCGACGTAGAAGCGCAGCAGGCCGAGGCCGAGGGCGGTGGTGCGTTCGCGGGCGGCGGTAAGCAGGTCGGTTTCGCCAGCGGGGCGACGCCGACCCATTGGTAAAAGCCGAGCGAGCCGGGGGATTGGGCTTGGGCGGCGAGGACAAAGACTGATAGCAAGAAGAGAAGACGTCGACCGGGAGGTCGACGCCTGCAGGGGAAGCCTGCGCCACAGGCGCCACGTCATTGGGACACCTCGAAGCGATAGGGGTAGCTGTGGGCCCCGGCAGCGTTCAGTAACAGCTCATGGGGACCGGGGGCGATGTCGGCGGGAAGCTGGATGTTGATCTGGGCGGTGGACGAGTAGGCGACGGGCATGCCTACGCCGTCGATGAGGACTTGGGTGACATCGGGGCGAAAACGCTCGCCGAAGATGGCGACGTACGCGAGCCGGTGCGAAGGCGGCGCCCGTAGGCCGTGGCTTCGACGACGCCTTCGGGCAGGATGCGCGGGTAGTCGGCGTCGTCGAGAGTGGGCGCCGCGGGCTTGGTCTTGTGGAAGGCGAGCGTGGTCTCGAACGCGCCGGCGGCGCCGGGGTCGAAGACGACAAAGCCGAGCGGGTCGACCTGAGTAGCGGCGTCCGACGTCCACTCGAGCGCATTCACGCGAATGAGCACGACGTCGTCGGGCCCGGCCTCGCCGTGGACGCGGATGCGCGAGCCCTGTTGCTCGAAGCCGACGGCTTCCGGGCGCATGGCCCAAATTAGATAGCGGTTGAGGCCGTCGACATCGAACAGTCCGCGGATGGGCTGGAGCGTTTCGAAACGTTCCCGCGACACGAGCACGGCGCGCGGCGCTGGTCCGACGGAGAATGCGCACCAGTCGCCTTGGCGCTCGATGCACTCGAGCTCGCGAGCGAACTTGCCGTAGTAGGGCGCAATGACGGATTCCGCGCCGAGAGCTTGCAGCCAAAGCAGCGACTCGTGGGGACGCAAGTCAGGCGGATGAGCCCGAGCGCCTGCTCCGCGCCGGGCTGGAAGAGGGCGTCGAGCGAGACGGGGCCGGCGGCGTGGGGCAGAGCGGCCAGAGCGGCGGGCATGGGCGCGGGCTCGCCGGGGACGGAGACGGCTTGAAGGCGCACGAAGGAGATGGCGACGAAGAACGCAGCCCCAGCGCCGAGCAGAATCGTGCGGCGGGGCATGCGTTCGCGCCAGGGGCGCACGAGCGCGAAGATCGAGATCCACTCGACGAGCGCCAGCAGGTCGAACCCGATGAAGCGCGTGTTGCGCGTGAGGACCATGGCGGCCAGGGCGGTGAGAATCAGCGCAATCGAGAGGGCCGAGGGCTTGCGGCGGAAACGGTCGATGGCGAGGAAGACGAGCGGGACGAGCTTCCAGAAAAGCAGGCGGTCGATCTCGCCGCGCTCCCAGACGGCGAGAATGCCCGACGGCGCCACGAGCGTGAGCCCGGCGGCGGCGAGGGCGAGCCATGGCGCGGCGCCCATCCGCCGGCAGAGTACGAAGACGGCCGCGGCGCACGCGAGGAACGCCACGACGACGAGCAGAACGTAGGCGTCAGCGGGGCTGAGCCCAATGGCCGACAGCGCCGCAATCAGAGCCGGCGGAAGAGGCGGTGTGACTTGCCAAGGGACGCCGACGCCGAGTGTGCGCAGGCGTTCCGCGGCTTGGATCGCGAGCTGTGCGCGGCTGTCGGGGCCGGCGATCATGCTTCCAGGTGCAGGCCGATGTGGGGGAACTTACGTCCGCCAGGCTGCAAAAGAGATTGTAGGCGCCGGCGGGAACGTCGGCGGGCAAGTATAGGTTGAGCTCGTAGCGGCGGCTCAACGGGTCGACGCAAAAAGCCTCAATTTGACTGATGGCGCGGTCGTCGAGGCGGGCGCCGAAATGCGCCAGGACGGCTTCGGGGCTGTCGTAAGGGACCTCTTCGAGCGAGACCTTGAGCGTCCGGCTGACGATGGAGAGGTTCGAGAGCAGGTCGACGCCGTCGGAGACGCCGAGCAGGCGCGGAATGAGAGGCGCGGCGGGGACGACGCGCAGCGAGGCGATGTTCGAGGCGGGTTTGCCGTCGAGCAGGATTTGGATGGGCACGATGCCCGTGCGTACGCCCGGCGGCAGGAAGAAGTTCACTTGGCCGGAGCCGATGCGGTTCTTGCGGCTGATGTAAGAAGGCGCGGCGAGCCGGCCGTCGACGTCGACGCGCAGATTGTTCAGGTCCGCGCCCTCAGGCAGGTCGACGATCCAGAGGGCGGCGCTGGCGAAGCGGCCTTCCCGTGGGATTAGGCGGTCGCTGGTGACGGTGTTTGCGGCGCCGGCGATGTGCAGCTCCGGCTCGTCGGGCAGAGGCGGCCGGCCCTTGCGGGCGCACATCCAGAGGTACTGGGTGTCGAAGCCTTCGAGCGAGAGAAGTTGCAGATCGTGTTCGTGGCAGAAGGCGGCGAGCTCTTCGCCCTGGAAGCTGCAACCGCTCCAGGTGTCGGCGGCGTCGGCTAGTGCGGCCGAGCGGGGCGGTGCGCCGGCGCGCTGGGACCACCCGGGTACAGATTCGAGGACGGGGTTACCGGCGCGGGGCAGGGAATTGAACTGCAGCTTCATCAGTCCGCCCGGCTTGAGCACGCGTACGGCGTCGCGCAGATAGGAGAGCACGAACTCGCGCTCGGGGATGTGCTGGAAGACGGCGTACGAGTAGACGAAGTCGATGGACTCGTCGTCGAAGCCCTGTAGGTCCACCCCTGTGGCGGCGCGTGGTTCGGCGTTGGGCGCGGACGCGAGATTGCGACGGGCGATTTCGACCATCTCCTCGGAGACGTCGACGCCGTAGACTTGGCCGAACTGACGGCTCAAGGGCAGCATGAGGCGCCCGGGGCCGCAGCCGATCTCGAGCGCGGTCATTTGGCTGAGGTCGGCGTCGTCGGGGAAGCGGCGCAGGTCGTCGCGCAGGGTGCGCAAGACATCGGCGGCGGAGGCGAAGAACTCGTCCGCGGACTGCTGCTTGCGGCCGAAGGCGACGTAGTACTGGGCGTCCTCGCGCGCGCGAGCGTTCCAGTCTTCGCGCATGCGAA
This sequence comes from Bryobacterales bacterium, assembly GCA_041394905.1. GTDB lineage: Bacteria > Acidobacteriota > Terriglobia > Bryobacterales > UBA6623 > RI-231. The sequence continues at coordinate 41,544 of JAWKHJ010000019.1, forward strand.
GGCGATTGGTTTCGAGGGACTCCACGGGGGCAGGGGGCGAGCCTCCAGGCTACTTCAGCCGCGGGCTCCGGGTAAAGAACAATAGAGGCAGGGGTTGGGCTGGGTGTCCAACTGTAGTAGGCTAAACCTGGGCCCTGAGAGGGCTTCCGCCGATCTGGTTTGGGATGAATCTTCCGAATGCACTGACGCTTTCGCGGATCTTTTTCGTCCCGGTGTTGATTGCCGTGATGATGGGCGGGGATTTCTCCGTCAACGTGGCGGGAACGCCGCTCGAGAGCGAGTGGATTGCGCTGGCGATCTTTTTGGCGGCGGCGATTACGGACTTCCTCGACGGCTACATCGCGCGGCGGCGGAAGCAGATCACGACGTTCGGCAAGCTGCTCGATCCCATTGCAGACAAGCTGCTGATTTCGGCGGCGTTCATCTCACTGGTTGAGTTGGGACGCGTGCCGGCGTGGATTGTGGTGCTGGTGGTGGGGCGCGAGTTCGCGGTCTCCGGGCTGCGCTACGTCGCGCTGACGCAAGGTATTACGATCGCGGCGAGCGGCTTGGGCAAGGCGAAGATGGTGGCGCAGGTGGTGGCGGTGGCACTGCTGCTGATCGCGCCTTGGGACCCGCTGCTCCAGCAGTTGGGCGACGTTGCGATCTTTGCAGTGGTCGTGTTGACGGTGGCGTCGATGTACGACTACTTCCGCGGCTTCTGGAGCAAGGTGGACGGGCCCGGACCGTCGAACGTTGGCGCTCCTCCTGCGCGGCCGGCGCCGGCGCGCGAGCGCTAGGCGAGAGCGTCCCGCGGTTCGGTTTCCCCCTCCGATTGATTGGATTGGTCAGAAGAACCCGCAGGCTCCCGCCTGCGGCACGGTTCAGGCCGTCCGTTTTCAGTTCGCGTGCCGCGGGCCTCGCTTTGCGCGAGGATGAAGGGCATGAAGCGAGCGAATATCATTCCCACCATGAAGTACCACGATGCGCCGGCTGCGATTGAGTGGCTGTGCCGCGCGTTTGGGTTCGAGAAGCAGATGGTGGTTGAAGGCGAGGGCGGCAGGATCGACCATGCGCAGCTCAAGCTGGGCGACGCGATGATCATGCTGGGCTCGTTCCGGGGTAATGAATACGAGAAGAGGGTTCGTACGCCGCAGGATGTGGGCGGATTTTGTACGCAGAGCGCGTATTTGGTGATCGACGATGTGGACGCGATGTATGCGTCGGCGAAGGCTGCGGGCGCCGAGATTTATCAGGAATTGCAGGAACCGGATTATGGCGGGAAGTTTTTCGGGTGTGTGGACCCGGAAGGGCAGATTTGGAATTTTGGGAGTTATGATCCGTGGGCCTGAGGGGCGGATTGTGGCGTTCGCCTACAGCTTGACGAAGATCTTGTTGCGCCAGAGGAGCCAGGCAAAGGCGAAGCAGACGGCGACGTGGAGGAGCGAGTAGGCCAGCGAGCCGTTGGCCATGCCGAGGGCCGGCACGAGTGAGGCGCGCAGGGCGTCGCGGACGCCGAAGCTGTTGGCGGCCGATTCCACGATGTAGTGGAAGATGTAGACCGCCAAGGCGTTGACGCCGAAGATGGTGAACGGCAGCGTCCAGGCGCCGCGGTTGCCTTTGACGTCCGCGAACCAGTAGCAGAGGCCGAACATGAGCGAGGACAGCCCGGCGCAGATGAGCGTATAGGGCACGGTCCAGAGCGCCTTGTTGATGGGCTGCAATGGCGACAAGGCGTAGCCCGCGACGACGAGCGCGATACCGGAGCCGAGGATCCACAGCGTGGTTTGGTCGCCGGACTTGCGTGCGCGCAGGAGGTCTCCGGTGAGGATGCCGAACAGGAACGTGCCGATGGCGGGCAGGCTGGTGAGCAGGCCTTCAGGGTCGTAGACGGGGCGGTAGAGGTGTCCCGGTAGCAGCCAGAGGTCGAAGCGGGCGCCCGCGTTGCCTTCCATCGAATAGTCGCCCCAGGTGACCATGGCGAACCAGTAGACGGCGAAGAGCGCCACGATGGCGAGGATGCGTCCGCGGACGCCGGTCCACAGGTAGATGAGCGTACCGGCGAGATAGCAGATGGCGATGCGCTGCAACACGCCTGGAACGCGCAAGGTGGCGAAGTCGAAGCTCCAGAGCAGGTTGAGCCCGAGCCCGATCAAGAAGATCAGCACGCCTCGGCGGAACGCGTGGGCGAAGAGCTCTCCGCGGCCTGACCGCGCTCGAGACGGTTCGCTGTCGAGAGCGTGGTGGCGACGCCGGCAATCCACAAGAAAGACGGAAAGACGAGGTCGGTGAAGGTGAGCCCGTCCCAGGCGGCGTGCACGCAGTTGCGTGTAGCGCCGTCGCCGAGTTGGTTGTTGACCATGACCATCGAGGCCATGATGAATCCGCGGAAGACGTCGAGCGAAGCGAGGCGTTTGGCGGAGGCGAAGATAGCGCCTTTGCCGGGGGCCTGGGTGGAGGCGGGCACTTGGGGCAAGTATACGTGAGACGTTCCCGGACCGCACCTGGAGGCGTGGGCCGGACCGTGCAACTCGTGGCGAGACCGGCTGCACGGTCGCGATGACTCGCGACCCGGCAAGCCTGGCGGCTTGCGCCACGAGTTCGCACCCGGGCGCTCGTGGGGTAAAATCCAGTTCCGAATGACTTGGCGATCGTTGGTGTTCTTCATTTGCGCGAGTGCGGCTTGGGCGCAAAGCTCGGCGTACCGCTCGAACGCACGGTTCTTGACGGAAGAGCAGGCGGCGCAGAAGGCTGCACAGATGGATGTGGGCCGGGCTCAGCTGCTGGGTGCGGATGCCGCCAAGGTGGGCGAGAACGGCGAGTTCACGCTGCGCTTCACCGTGGGCCGAGCGGGCATGCGGACCGGCGGCGGGCTGCGCGTTGCGACCGCGCACGACTTTGGCTGGGACATGTGGGGCGGCGTGCGGCTGCAGACCGAGGACCCGAAGGCCGCGAACTTCCTTGTCTATCGCACCTCGACCGGAGCCGAGCTCGAGTGGAAGCCTTGGCCTCAGGGCGGGCAGGTTTCGCTGTTTCGCGAGTATCACCCGTGGCAGACGATCAATCAGTTCCTGCTCAAAGGGGCGCCGCTCAAACAGGGCGACTGGATCGAGATCGTCTATGGCAGCCGCGGCGGCGGGTCGCCCGGGGTCGAGATCCAGCCGATGGACGAGACGGCGTTCGAGCAGAAGGTCTATGTGGACGCCGAAGGCAAGGGCGAGTTTCTGCCGTTGCCACAGAGCCCGACCATTCGCGTGTTGCCGGGCGAGGCGAAAGAGCTGATTGTGGCGGCGAAGACGGATTGGGTGGTGGGCGAGCCGGGCTGGGTGAACGTTTGGCTCGACGACGGGTTGGGCAATCCGGCGATGAGCTATCAAGGGGCCATCGATCTGGTCGCCGAGCCTGGAGCGTCGCAGTTCCGCGCGAGCTGGAATTTTTCTCTCGAGGACAAGGGCGCGCACCGCTTCTCGGACGTGCGGTTCGACAAGCCGGGCGTCTATCGCATTCGCGTGACGAGCCGGGACGGCAAGACGGCCTTGTCGAATCCGTTCACCGTGCACGAGACTGCGCCGGAGGAGCGCATCGTGTGGGGCGACATGCATACGCATACGAAGTACTCCGACGGTCGCGGAACGCCCGATGAGTTGTTCGCGTTTGGGCGCGATTATGCGGCGATCGACTTTTGCGGAATCAGCGATCACGCCTTCACGACCACGGACTGGATGTGGGACGACATTCAGCGCGCGGTGGCGGCGAGCAACGATCCCGGCCGCTATGTGACGTTCCTTGGTTATGAGTGGAGCGGGACCACGGATGTGGGCGGCGATCACAACGTGTTTACGGTGGATGGCCGCATGCCGTTGTATCGCAGCTATAACGGATACAACTATCGGAATTTGCGCATGTACCACGGGCCGAACAAGATGGCGGGCCACGTGGAAGACCTGTTCCGCATGTTGGGCGAGAACTTCAAGGACGAGAACCTGCTGGTGATTCCCCACTACGGCGGCCGGCGGGGCAACCCGGAGTGGCACAACAACGATTGCAGCGCGGCATCGAGGTGTTCTCCGACCACAGGCGCTCCGAGGATTGGATGTCGACGTACTTGGAGAAAGGCCACCGGGTGGGCATCGTCGCGTCGACGGACAACCACTCCGGGAACGCGGGCTATGGCGTGCGGCGGGTGGATCGCGAGGTTGGCGAGGATCGCGACACGTACTCACGCTTCAGCCCGGCGGAACGCGGAACGGCGCTGATGGCCGTCTATGCGGAATCGCTTGATCGCGAGGGCGTGTTCCAAGGGATCACCATCGGCGGACGTATGCGACGACGGGTTCGCGTATCGTGCTGCGGTTCTCCGTGGATGGGTTGCCGATGGGCTCGGAAGGCAAGAAGAGCGAGGCGCCGGCGATCCGTGTTTCGGCGATTGGGACGGATGCGCTGAAGACGGTCAGGATTGTGCGTAACAGCGAGATCATCCACGCGGTGGACCGCCGGGCACGCGTGGAGTTTGAGTATGTGGACCGGTCGGGCGAGGAAGGGCCGGTGTATTACTACTTGGACTTGGTGCAGGAAGACGGGGAGAAAGCGATCTCGAGCCCGGTTTGGTTGGATTGAGCGGGGCTTTGATTGATTTTCCCGCGCGCAACCCGCGCGGACCGCACCCTTGCGGGCGCGGTTCTGTTGCGGGGTGGATGGCCTATACCTGATTATCCGCGCGAGCGCAGGAATTGGCTTTCTTCGCTTTTGCGGACGCGGCTGACGCGTGATTTGCGGCGCTCGTAGGCGGCGCCCATGAAGCTGGCGAACAGCGGGTGTGGCTCGAGCGGCTTCGACTTGAACTCGGGGTGGAACTGGCAGCCGAGGTACCAGGGATGTGAGGGTAGCTCGCAGATCTCCACATACATGCGGTCCGGAGTCTCGCCGGAGATCCGCATGCCCTTCTCTTGGATGATCGCGTCGAACTCGCGGTTGAACTCGTAGCGGTGGCGGTGGCGCTCGTGGATCTCGCGCTTGCCGTAGGCTTTGAGCGCCAGAGTGTTCTCGCCGAGCACGCAGGGCCAGGAGCCGAGGCGCATGGTGCCGCCGAGGTCCTCCACACCTTTGAGCTCGCGGAGTTTGAAGAAGACGCGGTGCTCGGCGTCGGGGGCGAACTCGGTGGAGTTGGCGTCCTTCACACCGCAGACGTTGCGTACGAACTCGATGACCATCGTCTGCATACCCAAGCAAATGCCGAAGTAGGGGATGCCGGATTCGCGGGCGTAGCGGATGGCTTCGAGCATGCCCTCGATGCCGCGCTCGCCGAAGCCGCCAGGGACGAGGATGCCGTCGACGTCGCCGAGCTGGCGGTGCGCTTCGTCCGGGGTAATGCTTTCGGCCTCGACCCAGCGGATCTTGGTGCGCACCTGGTGGGCGAGCCCGCCGTGCAGCAGCGATTCCTTGAGGCTCTTGTAGGAGTCTTCGTAGTCGACGTATTTGCCGACGATGGCGATGGTGACGTCCTCGTGCGGGTGGGCGAGCTTGTCGAGCATCGCTTTCCAGGGGCCGAGGTCGCGGGGCGCGGCGTCGAGGCGCAGTAGCCGCAGGATGATCTCGTCGACGTTCTGATCGGCGAAGCCGACCGGCACCTGGTAGACGCTCTCGACGTCCGGAGCGGCGATGACGGCGTCGCGATCGACGTCGCAGAAAGCGGCGATCTTTTCGCGGATCTCGCGGCCGAGGTCGGTCTCGGTGCGGCAAATGAGGACGTCGGGCTGTACGCCGATCGCGCGGATCTCCTTTACGGAGTGCTGCGTCGGTTTGGTCTTGAGCTCGCCGGCGGCGGCAATGTAGGGCACTAGCGTGACGTGGACGAAGACGCAGGAGTCGCGGCCGCCTTCGTGGCGCATCTGGCGGATGGCTTCGAGGAAGGGCAGGGACTCGATGTCGCCGACGGTGCCGCCGATTTCGACGATGACGACGTCGATCTCAGGCGTGGCCAGCTTGCGGAGGGCTGCCTTGATTTCGTTGGTGACGTGGGGGATGACCTGGACGGTCTTACCGAGGTAGTCGCCGCGGCGTTCCTTGGCGAGGATCTTTTCGTAAATGCGGCCCGAGGTCCAGTTGTTGGCTTGCGAAAGGTTGGCGTGGGTGAAGCGCTCGTAGTGCCCGAGGTCGAGATCGGTCTCGGCGCCGTCTTCGGTGACGAAAACCTCTCCGTGCTGGAAGGGGCTCATCGTGCCGGGATCGACGTTGAGATAGGGATCCATCTTCTGGAGGGTGACGCGGAGGCCGCGGCTCTCGAGAAGATTTGCGATGGAGGCGGCGGCGATGCCCTTGCCGAGCGAGCTGACGACGCCGCCGGTCACGAAGATGTACTTGCAGTCGGAATTGCGTTGCGAACCGTTCACCAATCACTCCCTGGCGGCCGGCCCGGCGTGTAGAAAAGGCGCCGCCGCCGATCCGTTTGCTTTGTTTGCCGCTGCTAGGCTGGCTCGAGAGGGCACGGGTCGGCTGCCGTCCTGAGGGGACGGGTGGTTATCCTGCCGAATTGCGGGGGGTCTCGAGAGAGCTCGCGAGCGGTGCGATCACGTATCGATGCGTACCGCGAATGCCCTGACGGTACGCTTTAGTCTAACACGCTTGGGGCCTTGTGATAGAATCCAGGCAACGAGAAACACCGGGTGGCGGACGTAACCGCCGCCGGGCGAATCCGTCAGCCCAACTGAGGCAGGAGGAGCCGTGGAACTTCGCAAACGACCGCTCATTTCAACGGTTTTGAACCGTAGGTCTGTTCTGAAGCTTCTTACGCCCGCCCTCCCGTTTTTGTTTCCCTTTGCATCCGCACATGCGGCGGAACCGACGGTTCAGACTTCTGAGGCGTCCGTCGAGCTCAAGAGCCGTCCACGCGAGACGGAAGAGGCTGTGCCGAACCGCGCGAGCCTCATCCAGACCGACGTGGAGATGGTGTTGATCAACGTGACGGTCACCGACCCGATGGGGCGCATGGTGACCGGGTTGACCAAAGAGCACTTCAAGGTCGAAGAGGACAAGAGCGAGCAGGAGATCCTGCAGTTCGGCTCCGAGGATACGCCGCTCTCCCTTGCGATCGTCTTCGACGCTTCCGGTTCGATGGGCGAGAAGATGAGCAAGGCGCGGGAAGCGGTCGCGCAGTTCGGCAAGACGGCTAATCCGCAGGACGAGTTCTTCCTGGTGGAGTTCAACAACTCGCCCGACCTGGTGACGGACTTCACCACCAGCATCGAAGATATCCAAAACCGCCTCACATTCACGCAATCGAAAGGGCGCACGGCCTTGCTCGACGCTATCTATCTGGCGCTGAACAAGATGAAGGAAGCGCGCAATACGCAGAAGGCGTTGCTCGTGATCTCGGACGGCGGCGACAACTCGAGTCGCTACACGGAGCGCGAGATCAAGAACCTCGTGCGCGAGTCCGACGTCCAGATCTACGCGATCGGCATCTTCGAGCCCTACGGCTCGCGCGGTCGCACGCCGGAGGAGCTCTCCGGTCCTGGGCTGCTGACCGAGATTGCCGAAGCCACCGGCGGACGCCAGTTTCCGGTGGAGAACCTGAACGAGCTGCCCGATGTCGCCGAGAAGATCGGAATCGAGCTGCGAAACCAATACGTGCTCGGTTACCGTCCCACCAATGACCAGCACGACGGCAAATGGCGCCGGGTGAAAGTCGAGGTCAAGAAGATCCGCGGAATGCCGCAGCTTCGGCCCTACTTCCGGCAAGGCTACTACGCGCCGTCGCGTTAGGATGGGTGTTAAGCCCGCCGAGAGTATTGATGAACGCCAACAAGACCTCCGCCTTGGCCGCACTGGCCGCGCTGGCGTTGTCCTGCGCCCTGCCGACGCGCGCGCAGGGGCAAGACCCCGTGTTCAAAGCCGACGCGCGGCTGGTGGTGTTGCACGTCACCGTGGTTGACAAGGAAGAGCGGCTGGTTACGGACCTGACGCGCGACGAGTTTCGTGTGTTCGAAGACGACAAGCCGCAGGTCATCAAGGACTTTCGTCAGGAGGACGTGCCGGTTTCGGTCGGCATCCTGGTCGACAACTCCGGCTCGATGCGCGACAAGCGGCTGAAGGTGAACTCCGCCGCGGTTGAGTTCGTGAAGGCATCGAACCCGAATGACGAGGTCTTCATCGTCAACTTCAACGACGAGGCATACCTCGATACGAACGGCTTCACCAACGACATACCGGTGATGCAGGACGCCTTGCAGCGCATCGACTCGCGTGGTGGTACGGCGCTCTATGACGCGATCCAGATGTCGCTCGACTTTCTGAACAAGAAAGCGAAGAACGACAAGCGCGTTCTGCTGGTGATCTCCGACGGAGAAGACAACGCGAGCCGGTCTGAGCTCGAGAACGTGGTGCGCGAGCTGCAAGAGCAGGAGAAGACGACCACGATCTACGCCGTGGGTCTGCTCAGCGAAGAGGAGAAGCGCTCGGCCAAACGAGCGGAGCGCGCGCTCAAGTACATCGCGCGCGCCACGGGCGGGCCGTCCTACTTCCCCGAAACGGTCGATGAAGTGACGGAATTGACCAAACGGATCGCTGCGGACATCCGAAATCAGTACACGATCACGTACACGCCTACTGAGAATCCTCAACCGGGCTTCCGTACGGTCAAGGTAGAGCTGGAAGGCAAGGCGAAGCGCAACGAAGTGCGCCATCGCCCGGGCTACTACGCACAGTAAAAGTGCTCCGTAAACTGGCAGACATCCCAGGGATTGTGGCCTTCTCGTGGCGCGCCACACAGGGCTACCGGCTGCGTCCTTGGGCCAGCCCGTACTTGCGCTGGCGCATCGAGACGTTTTCAGGGCTCCCGGCCGAGAGCATTAACCGCTCCAGCTTTCTTCGCTTCATGAGCGAAAACAAAGCCTCGACATGGGGTTTTTGTGTTGGGCGGCTCGCATGCGCCGCGATCGCTGAGCCTGAAACCGGGCTCTGGGCTGTTTCCCTCAGGCCTGGGCGCCCTCCTAGTGGACACACTTAGAACTCCTTGGTTCCCCTACAGGAACTTCCTTAGATCAATTCAGTACTGATGCTCCATTCAAAAGAAAAGTTGGGATTGCGACGATATGGATCACCAAAGACAACCAGTCAAAGGCCATCCCAAAAATGCTCTTTCCTCCACTACCACCGCCCGTCAAGATCCGCAGGCTGACCGCGCGTTGCAACGCCTCGCCGGCGCCGTTCTGATCCAGGCGCTTCAAGACGCGAGCAACGGCCCGCGCCGCCACCGTGAAGAAGCGCTCGAGTGGATTCACGGCAAAGCGACCACCGGTTTCAGCTTTGATTTCTGCTGCGCCCTGCTGGGCCGGTCCCCTGAGGATGTGCGCCGCCGCTTGATGCGCCAGAACTTCATCCCGAAATGGGACCCCGCCACGGACACCGACGCCTACGCGTCGAACGGCTACAACTACGCCGATCAGTCCTGGCGGCAAGCGAGCTAGACGCTCCCGCTGGGTTCGAGAGCCGCGAGACTGGCAGGCCGCGCCGCCGCCGGTTGACGTAGCCGCTGAACTAGATCCGATTGATTTGAGGCCCCGCGTGCCAAGCGCGGGGCCGTTTGTTTTCGGGCCGCAGGACCTCGCTACAATGACGGGGAAGCGCTTTGTCGGACCGCCCCTCGTTCACGTCGGCCGTCGTCGCCGAGAAGCCATCCGTCGCCCGCGATATCGCCAAAGCTCTCGGCGCCACGCGGCGAGGAGAAGGCTTTTTGCACGGCGAGGGTTGGGTCGTCACCTGGGCGATCGGGCACCTGGTCGCGCTCGGCGAGCCGCACGACATCAACCCTGCTTGGCGCAAGTGGCGCCGCCCGGACTTGCCGCTATTGCCGGGCCAGTGGCCGCTGGTCGTCTACAACAACACCAAAGATCAGTTCGCAGCCGTCCGTAAGATCCTGACAAGCCCCAAGGTGGGCCGAGTGATCTGCGCGACGGACGCGGGCCGCGAGGGCGAGCTGATCTTCCGCTACATCTATGAAGCGGCCGGCTCGGACAAGCCCGTCGAGCGTCTTTGGATCTCTTCGTTGACGCCCGAGGCGATCGCGCAGGGCTTCGAGAAGCTCAAGCCCGGCGCCGAGCTCGACAACTTGGCCGCCGCGGCGCGGGCGCGCAGCCGCGCCGACTGGCTGGTGGGCATGAACCTTTCGCGCGCCTACAGTCTGGACTACCGCGACGACCTCTCGGTGGGGCGGGTGCAGACGCCGACGCTCGCCATGCTGGTGGGGCGCGAGCTCGAGATCCGGGCGTTCGTGCCAGAGGACTACATCGAGGTGGTCGCCACGTTCGATGCGGGCGACGGGCGCGTGTACGACGGCACGTGGTTCGTGGAGAAAGAAGGCAAGCGCGAGACTCGGCTGCCGCCGGACGGCGAGCTGGCCAAGCAGATCGTCAAGCGCTGCAAGGGCGCCACGGGGGCGATCGAGAGCGTGGAGCGCAAGAAGCGGACCATCGTTCCGCCGGCGCTCTATGACCTGACCGAGCTGCAACGCCACGCCAACCGGCTGTATGGCTTCCGCGCGGGGCGGACGCTCGAGTTGGCGCAGAAGCTCTACGAAGCGCACAAGCTGATTACCTACCCGCGCACTGACAGCCGGCACTTGTCGGAGAGCGTCGCCGCTGGGCTGCCCGGCGTGGTGCGGGCAATCGAGGGTCCATACAAGAAGCTGTGCAAGGAGGGGACGGGCGCGAGCAAGCTGGGTCGGCGCTTCGTCGACGACACGAAGGTTACCGACCACCACGCGATCATCCCGACGGGCAAGGCGCCGGCTGGGCTCGACCTCAAATCGGACGAGGGCAAGATCTTCGACATGATCTGCCGCAGGCTGCTCAGCGCTTGGCACGACGATCACATCCTGGCGGTGACGAACGTGGTGACGGCAGTCGCGGAAGATCGCTTCCAAAGCTCGGGCACGGCGGTCGAACAAGAAGGCTGGAAAGCGCTCGACCTGAAGCCTGCGCGCGGGCGCAAGGATGAGGAAGAAGCGAACCTTCCGGGTGGCTTGGAGCAGGGCATGGCGGCGGCCGTGCAGAAGGCCAAAGCCGTCGAGAAGAAGACGCGTCCGCCACGCCGCTTCACCGACGCGACGCTGCTCACGGCGATGGAGTCCGCCGGCAAGACGCTCGAAGAGAAAGAGCTTTCGGACGCGATGAAGGAGCGCGGGTTGGGGACGCCGGCCACGCGGGCTTCGATCCTGGAGACTTTGATCAAGCGCGGCTACGTGGTGCGCGAGAAGAAGACGCTGATGGCGACCGACAAGGGCGTCCGGCTCATTGAACTCGTCGACGAGCGCGTGAAGAGCCCGGCGATGACGGGCGAGTGGGAAGCGCGGCTGAAGGCGATGGAACGCGGCGGCGAGAGCTTCGACGCGTTCATGCAAGACGTCGAGCAGTACATCCGCGACGTGGTGGGGACGGGGAGCAAGGCGCAGACGTACGAACAAGCTCCGCCGCCCTATTGGCAGGATGAACCGCCCCGCCTCCGGACGACGAGCCGTGGCCGATGCCGCCCGAGCCGCCGATGGAAGAGGCGCCGCCGGTGTACGCGAGCGCGCCGCCGCCTGCCGCGCGCGCTACGTCCGGCTCGCAGCGCACCTTGTTCGGCCAGACGCCGCTCGCGGACTCGGCGCGACGCACGCAGCGCCACGCGACGATCTACCACCGCGAAGCCGCCGAGGCGAGCTTTGGCAAGCCGCGTCGCGTGACCCAAGCTGCGACGGCCGCCGCCCCGGCGCCCGCGGAGCGCAAGCCAACGCCTCCGGGCAAGCTGGGCGAGCTGCTCCGCGAGCGTTTTGGGCACGAGAGCTTCCGGCCGCACCAGGAGGAGGTGTGCCGGAGGATCGTCGAGGGCAGCGACGTCTTGCTGGTGATGCCGACTGGCGCGGGTAAGTCGCTTTGCTATCAGTTGCCGGGCGTGGCGCGCGGCGGGACCACGCTGGTGATCAGTCCGCTGATCGCGCTGATGGAAGACCAGGTGGCGAAGTTGCAGCAGCAGGGCTTCGTGGCCGAGCGCATCCACTCGGGGCGCGACCGTGGGGCCTCACGGCAAGTCTGCTACGACTACCTAGAAGGCCGGCTGGACTTTCTGTTCATCGCGCCGGAGCGGCTGGCGGTGCCGCGCTTCCCGGAGATGCTGGCCAAGCGGCTGCCGGCGCTGATCGCGGTGGACGAGGCGCACTGCATCTCGCAGTGGGGCCACGACTTCCGGCCGGATTACCGCCTACTGGGCCAGCGGCTCCCCTTGCTGCGCCCCGCGCCGGTGGTGGCGGCCACGGCGACGGCGACCCCGCTGGTGCAGGACGACATCTGCGAACAGCTGGGCCTGGAAAACCCAATGCGCTCGATCCATGGCTTCCGGCGCGACAACATCGCGGTGGAGGTCGTTGAGCTCACGCCTTCGCAGCGCATCCCCGCCATGCTCAAGCTGTTGGCCGACCCGATGCGGCGGCCGGCGATCGTCTATGCCCCGACGCGCAAGGCGGCCGAACAGCAGGCGGTGGAGTTACAGAACGAGTTCCCGGCCGCAGCCTACCACGCCGGCATGACGGCGCAGCAACGCGACCGCGTGCAGGCAGCATTCCTGGGCGGAGAGTACGACGTGATCGTTGCGACGATTGCGTTCGGCATGGGCATCGACAAGGCGAACGTAAGGACAGTGATCCACACAGGGCTGCCAGGCAGCGTGGAAGGCTACTACCAGGAGATCGGCCGCGCTGGCCGCGATGGCAAACCTTCGCGCGCGGTGCTGATGCATTCCTGGAATGACCGCCGCACGCACGAGTTCTTCATCGAACGCGACTATCCGCCCGACGAGGAGCTCGAAAAGGTCTACAAGAAGCTGAAGAACGACCCGTGTTCGCGCGAAGAGCTCGAGAATCGGCTCGACATGGACCCGCAGGTCTTCGAGAAGGCGCTCGAGAAGCTGTGGATCCATGGCGGAGCGGTGATCGATCCAGAGGAGAACATCGCGAAAGGCGAACCGCACTGGCGCGCGCCCTACTTGAAGCAGCGCGAGCACAAGACGGCGCAGTTGCAGGCGATGAGCCGCTTCGCCGAAGGCAGCGACTGCCGCATGTTGGCGCTGGTCGAGCACTTCGGCGATCAAGAGGACTCGCACAAGCCTTGCGGCCATTGCGACGTATGCGCGCCGGAAGATTGCGGCGTGCAGCAGCATCGCGAGCCGGACAAGCATGAGGCGATGGCGCTCGATTCCATTTTGGAGACGCTGCGCCAGCAGGATCGTCAGGCGACGGGCAAGCTTTACCGCGAGCTGTTCGAGGGCTCGGATGTGGACCGCAAGGCGTTTGAGCGGCTGCTGGGCGCTTTGGGGCGCGCCGGGTTCGTGCAGTTCCAGGACGACTCGTTCGAGAAGGACGGCCGCGTGATCGAGTACCGCCGCGTAGCGCTCACGCACGAAGGACGGACCCAGCGCGAGAGCGTCGCCCCCACGTAAAGGTGGCGGCCGACGCCCCGCCGGCCTCGAAGAAGCAGAAGACGCGGGCGAAGCAGAAGTCCGCCGAGGCCAAAGTGAAAGCGGGAGCGAAGCCGGACGCAGTGGTGCTCGAGGCTCTGAAGGCCTTCCGGATGAGCGAGGCGCGGCGCAAGCGCGTGCCCGCATTCACGATCTTCCAGAATCGCGCGATGACGTCGCTTGCGACGCTCAAGCCGGCGAGCGAGGAAGAGCTGCTCAAGTGTCCCGGCGTTGGCCCGACATTGGCGAACAAGTACGGCGCCAAGCTGCTGGCGATTGTGGCCAACGCGGCGCGGGGCTGATCGAAGTCCACCGCTTGGGCGGTGGATCCGCACCGGCGGCTTTCCTGCAGTCCCGCCTAAGTGGCTGAGTTAACACGGTTTTTACATTTGGCATGTGATGTGCCCACTTTGGGGACGCGCCCCACAGGAGGTGACTCATATGCGAACTCGATGGGCCTTGGCATTCTTGCTGGTCTTTGACTTTCCGCGCTGCCGGCGATGGCGGGACACAGGCACGGGCGAGGTTGTGGACACGTTTACTCGCGTGCGCGCAACGGCTGGGTATCGGTCAACGTGGCTACGCCCTACTTTGGTTTTTCTTTCAGCCGTGCGCCGCGGTATGGCCGCTACGACAATCGCTACTACGGCGGATACTCGGATCCCTATGGGGGGCCCGGCTACGGCAGCCGCTACGGCGGATATGGCTATTGGGACCCGTATCGCTATGATTCGCGTTACGATCACCACCGGGGCTACTGGAAGCACCACCACGGCCACCGGCACGGCTACAAACACCGCTGCGGCCACTGACGGCTGCTGACAGGACTCTGCGGGCCGCGCGGCGACAGTGTGGTTACGCCGCGCGGCCTTTGCTGATCCTGCCTACTGAACGGCGATGGCCATCGCAGGGCTGCGGTAGCCGCCGACTTCGACCACCAGCGGGACGTCCGAGCCGGTCGATGCGTTCGCGCCGATACGCAGGTTGGCTTGGGCGAGACCGACGAAGCCCGGCGTCATTCCCAGGAACAGAATTTCGCTTTCGACGCCGCCGACGGATGCCGCGGCGGGCAGCGCAGGTCGGGCGAAGGGCTCAGCCGAAGGCGCCGGCTGGTTGGTGAGCACCGGCGGCAGGGTCTGCCCAATGCCGGTGAGGTAGGCGACAACGATGTCCCCGCGGGCGGCTGGGTTCGACGGCGAGTTGATGCTGCCATCCTGATTGACCACGACCGCCCGACCGGCGCTGAGGGCGAAGACGCCTGGTTGCGCTGCTGAGGTGAAGAACGTCTCGGCCGGCAGGTAGGCTTCGCCGATGCGGGTCACGGACTGCATCAGCGTGTTGGCCGGAGTTTCGGCGGGAATCTGTAGGTTGGCCTGCGTGGCGTTCAAGAAGAACAGCGGCGCGGGGCGTCCGCCGACTGCGACGGAGAAGCCGTTGAGGCTCACAGGCAAGGGGAGCGTCGAGGGTTGCGCGGTGGGCGTGGGGAAGCCGGTCCCGAAGATGGTGGCGATCGAACCGGGGGCGGCGGGCCTGCCCAGGCCGAAGGTCGCTGCATGCACAGGCGGCGTGGCCGAGCGCGATGTTGCGCCGTCGGCCCCTGAAACTACAGTGCCGGACAAACGCCGTTCGGTCGGCGCCAAGCCGCCGCCTGCCGCACGCAACAGCACGTCGGCCTCGCCGGACGCGGGGAAGTGCAGGGTCCCGCGGAAGATCTGTGGGCCGCGAGCTTGGCCGCTTTCGCCCATGTCGCGAAGCGCAGCGCCGACCGCGCCCGACGCCGCGGTTATGCCGCCGCGCAGCGGGAAGCCGCAATTATCGAGCAGTCCGGCCGAGACGGCGACGGGGTGTCCGCTCACGGCGCGGAAGCCGGCCGGCGGATCCAGCGGTGCAAGGACGGCCGTCGTGGGCGTGCATGGGCCGGCGGGCGCAATGACCAACGTGACGTGCAGCGACTGGGACGGGCCGCCCGGAACGGTGACGGTGACGCGTCCGCGGTGGACTCCAACGGCGAGTCCGGTGGGGTCGGCTTGTACGTTGATCGCAAGCGGAGTGCGCGCCGAGGCTTGGGCGTCGCCCGGGCTGGCGGAAAGCCACTGAACGCCGTTTTCAGTCGAGGTTCCGATGACCGTGCGCAGTGGCGTGTCCGAGCTCGTCGCGATGTCGAATGTTTGGACTGCGGGCGCGGCGCCGCCCACGCTGACGAAGGCCAAGCCGCCACGGTCGAGCGCGAGCTCGGTTGCGGCGCCGGCCAGTTGGCGCTCGTAGACGACCGGAAGATATTGCGGTGAGTTGGACGCGCCGGAAGCCACAATCTCGAGCAAGCCGTGGCGCACGCCTTGTCCGAGGCCGGAGCCTGCGGCTTCGGCGCGGAATGTGTTGCCGGAGGGCGTACCAGAGAGCCACACGGACTGCTCGAGGGTGCGGACCTGCAGATTGGGCGTGGGGCCGTCGCCTAAGTTCGCCACCTGCACGCCACGCGAGAGTACGGCAGCGCTGCCGCGTAGAGTAATCGCGGTCTCACCCGTGGTGAGCACGGATTGGCCCGGCGCGGTGACCAGCAGCGCCGCGGGCACGCGCGCCTGCTGCGCACCGGCTTGGATGACGACGTCGGAGTCGTAGACGCCTGCAGCCAAGCCGGACGTTTGCGCTGTCACGGTGACCACTCCAGGGCCGTTGCCCGAGCTGGCCGAAAGCGAGAACACGTCCGCGCCGCGGCGGGGTTCGATGGAAGCCTGCCATGCAAGGCCGGGGGAGCCGCCTCCCATCCCAATGGAGATGGGCTGCGCGCGCGACCCGCTGCTGGGCGCGGCGACCATCTCGATGCGCGACGGCTGCACTTGGAGCGTGGCGGCTTGCGTGACGGTCTGCAACCGCACGGGAATGACCGTACGGATGATGGCCGCGCCCGATTGCTCCGGTCCGCCTTCTTCACCTAGCGTCGCGATGTCGGCGGGGTCAAAGGCTTCGACCACGATGCCAGCGCTCACTTGGGCAGGGCGGGGGACGGCCGCCGCGTCGATCTCAGCGACGACCGTGCCGGGCAGTTTGCCGCCGCGGTCGAGCAAGCGCAGCCATTGCACGCCGGAGGGCTCGACGGAGGCGCGCCAGGAAAGGGTCTCGAGGTCCGGGCTCTCGATGCGCAGCCGCAACTGTTGCGGCTCGGTGGATCCAGCGGCTCGCGAGACATCGAACTCCGTCGGGGATACGCTGACGGTTCCGCCCGGTTCCACTTTAATGGAGACCGGAATGACGACGGGGTTGTTGGCCACGCCCGGCGTGTTGCTCGAGATCGTCAGCGAGGCGGTCTGCGTACCAACGGGAAGGTTGAGCGCGTTGAAGGCGACGGTGTGCGTCACGGGTACGCTCGCGCTGGATTGGCCCGTTGTGGGTGTGACGGTCATCCACGGGACGCTGCTCGCGACCTGATAGGACAAGTTGCCTCCGCCGGTGTTGGCCACGGTGAAGCTGGCCGAGGCTGGGTTCTGTTTGCCACGTTTGGCCGTGCCGCTGATGGGAGTGCTCGGCGTGACCAAGAATCGCGCAGGCCCAGAAAGCGTGAATGAGACGGGGATGGTGAGTATGGGGACGCCTGCCGCGTCGTGCAGAACGCGCAATACAGCGGAATGCGTTCCCGATGGCAGGCCGACAGGGTTGGCGATCACCTGATGCTGCACGGGAGTCGCCCCAACGCTTCCACTGGATGGGGAGACGCTGAGCCATCCGCTGGCCGCGCCGCTGTACGAGGCCTCGAAGACATAGCTGTAGGAGCCGTCGCCGACGTTTGAGAGCTCGAGGAAAGTGGAGACAGGCTGCTGAGTCCCGGTGGAGTCACTCAGGCTGAGGATCTGCGGGCTGGGGAAGGGAATCGGCCGCGGGCCGCCGGGAAGTAGTTTCGCTGTAATGGGCAGAATCTGGCGGAAGATGACGACCGTCCCCGTGCCGGATGCAGCGGGGTCGAGACAGGAAAGACCGGCATTGGGAAGCGGCTTGTCGAGCGATTCGAAAGTCGCCTCGATGTAGCGCTCTTCGTTGGGCTGGAAAGTCGAGTAATCGATCGTGATGAACACGCCGCTCGGGGCGGTGGCGCTGCGGGGAGTAATGGTGATCCAGGGCGCATTCGCCCCGAGGACCTGAAATTCAGCGCAAGCAGGGTCAGAAACCGTGACGCCGACAGAAATGGTCTGCGTCGTCGGCCCGCCGACTTCTCCGAACAATCCCAGACGGTCCGCCGTCAGGCGGATGCCTTCATCAATCTGCGCCGCGAGCGGAACACCGAGCAGGCACAAGGAGATAGCAAGGAGGAGAGGGAGGCGAAACGTCGACATGGGAGGGGGAAACCTCCATCATAGACGCGTTTCGATCCCTCGCCAAACCTCCAAACGTGCCCGCTCGCACACTGTGGATCGGGGCCTCCGATGCGCCGCCTTATTCTTCGATCACGCCACAGGCGATACGCGAGCCGGCGTCGCCGGAAGGCTGCGACGTGTAGTCGTCCTTCCCAGAGTGGATGACGATGGCTGTTCCGCCGGGCTGGATCAAGGAGTTGTCCTTGCCGGGGTCGAGCGTGACGGACTTGTTGGTGATGGAAATCTGCGCCGAGCCGTTCTTGGCGACTTCGAAATTCGGCATGTCGCCGGCGTGATGTTCGCCCGACATCATCGAGCCATGCTTGGCGTTGGTCGGGTTGAAGTGGCCGCCGGCGGACTTGAAGTCCGGTGCGTCGCACTTGCCGGTCTCGTGGATGTGGATGGCGTGCTCGCCGGGGGGCAGGCCCTTCAGGTGACCGTTCAGCATGACGCCGATCATGGTCTGGTGCAGAGTGATGACGCCTAGCTTGTCGCCGTTGGCGTCGTGCATCACGGCCTTGGCGTTTTCCTGATGCTTCGCTTGTAAGGCGGCGAAGCTGAGAAGAGTCAGACAGAGGATACGGAAATGCATGGATTATCTCCCGGACCGTCGCGGGGCGGTCCTATTGGGTCGAGAGGCGTTGAACTGTTTTCGTTACCAGAAGCGGGGAGGAAAATATGCGAGCATGGGCCGAGATGCGCAGATTGCTGTTTGTTTTCTGTTGTTTCGCCGAGTTGCTGGTCGCCGGCCCGCGAGCGCAGGAAACGGCCCTCGACGAGTACGTCTACAAGCCGGATGGCGCGTACGCTTGGCGGAACGTACGCAGCATTCCGGGCAAGGGCTACACGCTCGAAGTGGTGGAGCTGACATCGCAAGTCTGGGCTCCGCCGGAGCCCGCGAAGCCGGGAACGTGGCGGCATTGGCTGCTGGTCTATAGGCCGGATGAGGTCGAGCAGGGCGCGGGATTGCTCTTCATTTCGGGTGGAGCCAACGGTGCTCAGCCGCCCGAGAAGGCGGACGATGGGCTCGCCCGGATCGCCGTGAACACGCACTCGTTGGTTGCCGAGCTCAAGATGGTTCCGAATCAGCCGCTGATCTTCGAAAACGACGACTTCGGCGGACGCAAAGAAGACGAGATCATCTCCTACAACTGGCACAAGTACCTCGAATCAAAGAACCCGATCTGGCTCACCCGCCTGCCCATGACCAAGGCTGCCGTGAAGGCCATGGACGCGCTCGGCGAGATCACCGATGGCAAGGTGGGGCGCTTCTTTGTGATGGGCGCCTCCAAACGGGGCTGGACGACCTGGACGACCGCCGCCGTCGACGACCGCGTGATCGGCATCGCGCCCATCGTGATCGACATGCTCAACCTCGTGCCGTCGTTCGTCCACCACTACCGCGTCTACGGGTTTTGGGCGCCGGCGGTGAAGGACTACTTCCGCGAAGGCATCATGGACGCATTCCAGTCGCCGGAGTTCGTCGACCTGTTGAAGATCGTCGAGCCGTACTCCTACCGCGAACGGCTGACGATGCCAAAGTTCATAGTCAGCTCGGCCGGCGACCAGTTTTTCCTGCCCGACTCGTCGCAGTTCTATTTCGATGACCTGCCGGGTGAGAAATACCTGCGCTATGTGCCGAATTCAGACCATTCGTTGCGTGATACGGACGCGCTCGAGAGTCTCGCAACGTTCTATCAAGCATTGATTGAGGACCGGCCGCGGCCTCGGTTTGCTTGGAAAGCGGACGCGGATGGCGCGCTGCGCGTGACGGCGGAGACGGAACCTCAAGCGGTAAAGCTGTGGCTCGCGCACAACCCTGAGCATCGGGATTTTCGGCTCGAGTCGGTGGGTCCCATTTGGCAGGCCGTGGATCTAGCCGCCGGCGCGGACGGTGCGTATGTGGTTCGGGTGGAGAAGCCCAAGAAGGGCTTCACGGCCTACTTCGTCGAGCTGACATTCCCGAGCGGGAGTAAGACGCCGTTCAAGTTCACGACGCCGGTACACGTCACGCCGGATGAGTATCCCTTCGGCCCGCCTGAGGCCGGCAAAACTCGTCTGGGTCCGCAAAAACAGTAAAATCCAAATATGGCGTTCGTTCCGGTCGAAGAGGCCCTGGAAGACATACGCGCCGGCCGCATGGTGGTCGTCGTCGACGACGAGGACCGCGAAAACGAAGGCGACCTGACGATCGCGGCCGAAAAGGTCACTCCCGAGATCATCAACTTCATGGCCAAACATGGCCGCGGGCTGATTTGCTTGGCGATGACCGAGCAGCGCTTGGACCATTTGCAGATCCCGCTGGTCTCCGCGCGCAACACCTCGCGCCACGGTACGGCGTTTTGCGAGCTGATCGATGCGGCGACAGGCGTGACGACGGGTATCTCGGCGGCGGACCGCGCGCGGACGATTCAAGTCGCAATCGACCCGTCATCGGGTCCGGCAGACTTGGCGCGGCCGGGGCACATTCCACCGCTGCGAGCGCAGCGCGGAGGCGTGCTGGTGCGCGTTGGGCAGACTGAGGCCGCGGTCGACTTGGCGCGGCTGGCAGGACTGATTCCGGCCGGTGTGATCTGCGAAATCATGAACGACGACGGCACGATGGCGCGCGTGCCCGAGTTGGTCGAGTTCTGCAAGACGCACGAGCTGAAGATGATCTCCGTGGCGGACTTGATCCGCTATCGCCTGCAGAACGAACGGTATGTAGAGCGCGTGGCCGAAGGGTCGCTGCAAACGGATTACGGCGAGTTTCGGACGCTGCTCTACCGCAGCCTGATCGACGACGAGACGCACTTGGCGCTCGTCATGGGCGACCTTTCGGGCGATGCACCTCCGCTGGTGCGCATGCATGCGGCCAACCTGTTTGCGGACGTGTTCGCCGCCGATGGAGACGAGTCGCGCGTGACGCTGGACGGCGCCTTGGCGCGCATCGCCGAGGAAGGTCGCGGTGCGCTGGTTTACCTGCACCAGAACCGGGCCGGCTTCGACGTGCGCGAAGGGCGGCTGGTCTCGGGATTGCCCGACGCAGTGCGCACCTCGAGCGAGGGAGCGGAGAGCCGCATGCAGTACCGCTCGGGGATCGGCGCGCAGATCCTTTCCGACCTGGGGCTGGAACAGATCCGGCTGCTGACCAACCGGCCGCGCAAGGTGGTTGGTTTGGAAGGGTTCGGAATCCGGATCGTGGAGCAGACGCCGGTCGCGCCTGTGAAGACGGCCTGACCTAGAACTTCTCGAGCTCGGCGATCAGCGCAGCCAGGCCCTTCTGGCGATACAGCTCCGCCAGCCGTTGCTCTTCCGCCGACACCGGCTCCAAGCCACGCACGCCGGAGCTTTCGAGCGCCGCCAACGAAGGCGTCCACACGGAGCCGTCGGCGAATTCGACTTGCCGCACGTATCCGCTCATGCCGCCGATGGACAGCGGCTTGCCGTCCTGTTGGAACTCGAAGGTGCGGCCCGCGGGCAGCTGTCCTGAGGCTCCCGGCGAGAGCGGCCCGCCGGTCGAGGGCAACACGCCCGCCGAATAGCGATGCCCCTCGCGGTCCGCAACCACCCAGCCCAACTCGTAGTAGCGCACCGGCTTCGACGAACGATTGCGCAGGGCGATCATCGGCGCCGAGGCTGACGCGTCGCTCACCACCGCCTCGCCTGAGACGAGTTCGAGCGGGGCGCCGGCCACGTCGAGCATCGCGAGCTGGACCGTCGTGGCGTCCGTGTTCGCTGCACGTGCCACCGTGCGTCCGCCGCCGGCCAGACGCGCTTGCAGCTTGGGTTGCTCGGACTGGCGCTCGAGGATGGCGAGAGCGGCTTGTTGCAGATTGTCGCGACCCTGGTTGAGAGCCAAGCGCAGGCGCTCGCGATCGCGGCGCGCGCTTCGGCTTCGAGCAGAGTGAGCTTGCGCTGCGATTCCAGCCGGTTCGGTCCGGCGAAGGTCATGTCGTCGTGCAAGACTCCATCCACTGAGACGGCCACGAGCGGCCCGGCCACGCCGGGCAGCGGGCGCACCAAGCGCAGGTTCAAATTGACCGAAAACGTCTCGCCACGGGCGGCATGCAGCGATGGCGCTGCCACGGAGGCGCGTCCGCCGGCGGCGCTCTGCTGCGATTCGACCGCGAGCGTGACGCCGCGGACGGGCTTGGCGCCGCGATTCTCGAGGGTGAGCCGGCAGCGCAGGTCGATGACGGCCAGCGTGCCGCGTGGGTAGATGCGGGTCTCCGAGAGATCCTTCGAAGCCACGGTCAGGCCGGTCTCCGGGGCGGTCTCGAAGGAGATTGCCTGCGCCGGGTCCTGCCAGGGCGCCACTTGGGCCTGGGCGGTTGCGCCGAGCGCCAGCAGAGCCAGCGTCATGACTGCGCTACTGCGGGTCATAGACCTCCGTGATGGTCATCGCGCCATCCGCGCTCACCGCACGCACCGAAATCCAGCCATCGCCACCCACACGCGGGTCGTCGCCCGCGGCTGGCAGCGGCTCGATCGTAAACAGCGCCGCGCTGGACCGCGCCTCTCCGATCATTCCTGAAAACGCCCATCGCACGCGAGCCGGAGCAGCGCTTCGCGCGAGCGGCAGGCGCCACTCGCGGAGATCAAGTCGGGGTCGGCCTTTGCCAGGCTGAGCTCCAGGGCGGTTCGCCGCGACGGAGACCGATTGCGCGATCGCCGGGGCCGGTTGCGAGGGAGGCGGAGGAGCCGCGGCATCGGTCGAGAGTCGCTCGTCCAACCGTGCTTCCTGCCTGTCGGCGAATGCAAGCTCGACTGGGGCTTCTTTTTTGGCCTCATTCGCCACGGCCTCGTTCGCCACCGCGGCTGGCGCGGGAGCCGCGGGCTCGGCCAGGGCTCGCATTTGGGCCGCTTGGCTGACCTCGGCGTCTTGTTCGGTTTCGGCGAACTGCTCGAATGCTCCGGCACCCGCTTGCGGCGCCTTGTCGGAGGCGTATTCCTTCGCCACAGCCACCTTTTCCGCGATGACCTGTTCAGCCACCATCGAGTTGGCCTTCTCCGCATGGGGACGCAGCTGGAACGCCACGACGGCGACCAGCGCGCACAGGCCGCGGCCGCGCCGAGTTGCCAAGTCCATGGGGCCAGACGGCTGCCGGTGCAGAGGCTGGCTCCGGGACTTCCACGGCCAGACGCGCCTCGATGTTACGCGCCATCGCCGACCAGTCGACTTCTGGAATGTCGGCCAGGGGCTGAGCTCTTCGGAGAGGTGGAAGAAGTCCGCGACGGTCTGTTTGCACTCAGGGCAAGTCTCGAGGTGCCGCTCGATGCGCCAGCGCGCAAACGGTCCCAGCTCGCCGCCGGCGAACAGCGCCAAATCGGTCTCTTTGGGGTGCTGCACGAAGAAGGCGCTCACGACTGCCTCCCTTGCACGTACTTGCGGAACTTTACGCGGGCGTTGGCGATGTGCGAACGCACCGTCGCCGGCGAGCAGTCGAGCCGTTTGGCCACTTCCGAGGCCGGCAAACCTTCGATGTCGCGCAGGATCAGCGCGGCGCGCTCACGGTCGGAGAGCAGGCGCAGGCCGTCCTCGATGTACTTGTGCTTTTCGCTGCGCAGCACGTGCGCTTCCGGGGCTCTCGACCGGGGCCTCAGGGGCCTTCTCGATCTCTTCGAACACGACGCGTTTGCGCGAACGCACGAAGTCGAGCGCGGTGTTGGTGGCGATGCGGCCGATCCAGTGCGCGGCTTTCGGGGTCCTTGAGCTGATCGCGGCGGCGCAGGGCTTTGATCAGCGCTTCCTGGGTGAGGTCCTGGGCGTCCGGCACGTTTCCGACAACACGGTAGATGAGCCGGAAGACCCGGCGCATGTGCGTTTCGACGAGCTCAGAGTCAGTCGCGGGCCGCGCTTCGGCCCCGAGAGCGGCGGAAGGCTCGGTCTGCATCGTCATCGTCGCCAGGTTTGTGGCCATTCCACGTTGTCCGCCCTACTGCATGGATGACGCGGGCAGGCGGGCAAGCGTGGAGGAAAAGTTTTCGAACCACCCTGAGCGTAGCAGGTGGGGACCGTCGGGAACGGCGGTCCCGGCCCGGGTTTAGCCGGGCGAAAGGCTAGACCGCGGTTGCGCGTTCCGGTTGCGTCGCGAGTGCTGGTTCGAGTCCAATAGTCCGGTAACGACAATCCAGCGATGAATGACGAATTAGGCTTGCCCAGAACTCGGACGTCGGCGAGATCGGGCTCGGATGGCCAGGGCGAAGAAATCGCTGGTCTTCTGGATTCCTAGCACCGTCGTGATCTGGGGGCTTGCTTTTCCTTCCGACTTTCTTCAAAGGCAGTCCGGGACGGTGATCGCGAGTCTGATTGTTGCCCTCGTGTCTTCCTCTCGCGGTGTGTCTTTTCAAGATTGGAGGATCGTGATGGGATATGTCGCTCTGGCGGTCCGTCGCGGAACGCGGGACTAAGCCTTTGCCGGGCTAAACCCCGGCAGGGACCGCCATTCCTGACGGTCCCACTGGCGTATCCTAAGTTCGAAATGCGATCCGTCAGCGTCATCTCGACCGGAATGACCGCGTTTGGCGCGTTCCCGGACCGGACAATCGTCGATCTGGCGCGAGACGCCGGCGCGGCCTGCCTCGAGAACGCGGGCGTCGAGCCGGAAGCGCTCTACCTCGGCAACTTCGCCGGCCCCGGCTTCACCGGCAAAACCATCTCGCCCCAGCCGTGGGCGCGGCGTTGGGGCTCGACGGCATTCCCTGCACGCGCTTCGAGGCGGCTTGCGCGTCTTCCGGGCCGCGTTCGCTCACGCTTGGGCTGCCGTGGCGGGAGGCGTGCTCGATTGCGCCTTGGTCATCGGCGTGGAGCAGATGACGACGCAGACCACCGCGCGGACGACGGATTTGCTTGCCGCGGCGGGGATCTGGCGACGGAGGTCAGCGTCGGCGCGACGTTTCCTGCGCTGTTCGCCATGATCGCCGCGCGCTACTTCCATGAGTTCGGCGCGACGCGCGAGCATCTGGCTGCCGTCGCCATGAAGAACCACGCGAACGGGCTGCGCAACCCGCGCGCCCACATGCGCAAGGCGATCACGATGCAGAAGGCGCTCGTTGGCCGGATGATCGCCGAGCCGCTCACGCTGTATGACTGCTCGCTGATCAGCGACAGCGCCGCGGCGGTGCTGCTCGCGCCGACCGACTCTGCGCCGGATGGCGTGCGCGTGCGCGGCATCGGCCAAGCCTCGGACAAGCTTGCCCTCGCGGACAAGTCCGATATCACAACGTTCCCCGCCGTCCGCGCGGCGGCCGCCAAGGCCTATCAAATGGCTGGCCTCACTCCAGAGACATCGACTTCGCCGAAGTCCACGACTGCTTCACCATCGCCGAACTGATCGCGCTCGAAGATCTCGGCTTCGCACCCCGCGGCTGCGCCGGGCCGTACACGCTGCAAGGCAAAACCGCATTCAGCGGCGAGCGGCCGATCAACGCGAGCGGCGGTCTCAAGTCCAAGGGCCACCCCGTCGGCGCGACCGGAGTTGCGCAAATCGTCGAAGTGGTCGAGCAGATTCGCGGCGAATGCGGCGAGCGGCAGTTATCAAGAGCGAACGTCGGCCTGACGCAGAATCTGGGCGGCTCCGGGGCGTCCGCCGTCGTGGGGATCTTTTCGCGATGAACGCGATCGTCTATTCCGTAACCACGCTGCATGCCGCCGCCGAGCCGTTCGAGGCCGAGTTGCCTTTCCAAATCGCCATCGTCGAGATCGAGGGTAAAGGGCGCAGGACGGTGCGCATCGAAGGTCCGGCGGTCGCGATTGGCGACAAGGTGGTCGAAGTCACCCCGCGACGGTTTCGCGCCGCCCCGCCGATGTAACAGAAGCGCGGCCGTAGCTCTCGAACAGAGCACTATGGCTGAACCAGATACCATTCAAGCGAAACGAGAGAAAGACGGCGACGACACTGTTTCCAACCGCGCCCACGTGGTGACGCCGGATCCGGACAAGGACCCTGGTAGTCCCAAAGTCGGCGTGATCCTCGAGGACGAAGTGCATGTGGACGCCTCGCCGAAGAAGAAGCAAGACGACGGCGGGCCGATGCACGTCGGTGTGAACTTCGACGCGAAGGACGTTTAGCGGCGCTCTCAGCGCCCGGCGCCAGGAGGGACCCGACCTCGTCATTGGCGGTACAATGGGCGATTCATGCCCAAGATCGGGATCATCGGAGGCAGCGGCCTCTACAACATGGCGGCTCTCGAAGACCGCCACGAAGTGACGGCGGAAACTCCTTGGGGGTCGCCGTCAGACTCCATCGTCATCGGCAAGATCGCCGGCCGCGAGGTCGCCTTCCTGGCGCGCCACGGCCGCGGACATCGCATCAGTCCGTCTAACCTGCCCTTTCGCGCGAACATCTATGCGTTAAAGGAACTGGGTGTCGAGTACGTGCTCTCATTCAGCGCCGTGGGCTCGCTCAAGGAAGAGCTCGCGCCGCTGGATTTTGTGATTCCAGACCAGTTTTTCGACCGCACCAAGGGGCGTCCGTCGACGTTCTTCGATGAAGATGTCGTTGTCCACGTGGGCTTCTCGCACCCGGTGTGTTCGACGCTCGCGGATGTAGCCGAGGCGGCCTGCCGCAAGGTTGGCGTCAAGGTGCATCGCGGCGGAACCTACTGCTGCATGGAAGGGCCGCAGTTCTCCACGCTGGCCGAGTCGAATTTCCACCGCTCGTGCGGTTTCGACGTCATCGGGATGACCAACCTGCAGGAAGCC
Source organism: Bryobacterales bacterium (assembly GCA_041394905.1). GTDB lineage: Bacteria > Acidobacteriota > Terriglobia > Bryobacterales > UBA6623 > RI-231. The sequence continues at coordinate 68,040 of JAWKHJ010000019.1, forward strand.
AAGCTCGCGCGCGAAGCCGAGATGTCTTACTGCACTGTCGCCATGGTTACCGACTACGACTGTTGGCACGAAGAGCACGATGCGGTAACGGTCGATCAGGTTGTCGCCTACCTGACCAAGAACGCGCAAAATGCGGAAGCGGTGGCGATCGAGGCGGTGAAGAACATTCCCGACGGTCCGAGCCCTTTTGCCGAGTCGCTGAAGAACTCGATCCTGACCGATCGCACCAAGATCTCCGAGGAATCGCGCGAGAAATACGCGCTGCTGATCGGCAAGTATCTCTAACAGAACCGCGTCCGCAAGGGCGTGGATGGGACGATAGCCGCCTCCACGCCCGGGGCGTCGTCCGCACCCTTGCGGCCAAGGCTCTGTTTGCGGAATTAGAAGAGGAAGAAATGTCGCTTGTTGTCGTTGGATCGGTTGCCTACGACGGCGTGGAAACGCCGCATGGCAAGGTGGACCGTATGCTGGGAGGCGCGGGCACCTACATCGCGCTCGCCGCCAGCCACTTCACCAAAGTGCAGGTCGTTGCCGTGGTGGGCGGTGACTTTCATCCCGAGGACGAAGCCATCCTCAAAGAGCACGACGTCGATTTGGAAGGACTCGAGCGGATTCCTGACGGGAAAAGCTTCTTTTGGAAGGGCGTCTACTCGAAGGATATGAACGAGCGCCAGACGCTGGACACGCAGCTCAACGTCTTCGCCGATTTCAACCCGAAGCTTCCTGAGGCTTATCTGCGCTCGCCTTACCTGTTCTTGGGCAACATTCACCCGGCGCTGCAGAAGCAGGTGCGCGATCAGATGGATCATGCTCGCTTCGTGGGCGGCGACACGATGAACTTCTGGATCGAGGGTGAGCTCGACGCGCTGCGCGAAACCATCCGCGGTTGGGATTTCATCCTGATCAATGACGGCGAGGCGCGACAGCTCTCCGGCGAATACAACCTGCGGCGTGCTGCCGAAAAGATCCACGCGATGGGCCCGCACACCGTGGTCATCAAGCGTGGGGAGTACGGCGCGATCCTGTTTCGCCCCGAGGGCTACTTCATCGCCCCTGGGTTCCTGCTCGAAAGCGTCTACGACCCGACCGGCGCGGGCGACTCGTTCGCCGGCGGCTTCATGGGCTATTTGGCCGAGGAAGGGATCGAAGACATCAGCTTCGCTTCGCACCAGCATCTGCGCCGGGCGATGATCTACGGCTCGGTGATGGGTAGCTTCTGCTGCGAACAATTTGGCGTGGGCCGTCTGAGGACGGTGAAGCGCAAGGACATCGAGGAGCGCTTCGAGGAGTTCCGCAAGTTCACCGAGTTCTAGGCTCTCGACTATGCCCGCCCGCATACCATTCGCCAAAGCCCAGGCAGTGGGCAACGATTTTCTGGTCGTCGAGTGGCCGGCGCTGGCCGCGCTGGGCTATCAGGAGTCGGACTTGCCCGAGTTGTCGCGTCGCATGTGCGACCGGCATTTCGGCATCGGCGCGGATGGGCTAGAAGTGGTGTTTCCGGCTGAGGGCGCACACGCACACATCCGCATTTTCAACTCGGACGCGAGCGAGGCCGAGATCTCCGGCAATGGGACGCGTTGCGTGGCGGCATGGCTAATCGCCGAACGCGACATCCCGAACGAACTGCGCATCTCGACGGCTGCCGGGACGAAGACCGTGCGGCTGCTGGAGCGAAAAGGGCGTCGGTTCGAGCTCGAGATGGGCATGGGCAAGCCCTCTTGGACCGACGCGGATAAGGAAACGGAGGTCGACGCTGGGGGCTGGCCGCGCCAGGCGACCATCCTGAACGTGGGCAATCCGCAGTGCGTGCTGTTCGTGGACGACTTCGACCTGGACTGGCGCACACTAGGGCGGGAGATCGAGCAGCACCCGCGCTTTCCGCAGCGGACGAATGTGTCGTTCGTTCGCGTCGTCGATCCGCACACGATCGAGGCGCGGTTTTGGGAACGTGGCGCCGGCGAAACAGCCAGCTCGGGAACGGGCTCGACCGGGGCGGCGGTGGCGGCAATGCTCACCGGACGCGTCCAGACCCCGGTACGCGTTGTCACGACGGCCGGGGATATGGTCCTAGAATGGGCCGGCGACGAAGCCTCGTTGCGCGGCCCGGCCGAAGTTCTGGCACAGGGCGTATTCCTGGACGAGCGGCCCTGACGAGATCTCGTCGCGATGGCGGAAATCTGTCGCTTGCGCGCTTGATGTGTTCCCGCTAACTCCTTGATTAGGCGTAGTTTGCACTCTGGCATTCGCCATGCTTACGAGCCGGGCGTGATCCACCCCTTCGCTCACATGAACTCCAACTACGCGGCGGCGCAGGTGCGTGCGCGCGTGGCATCCTCAGCGGCGGCTGAGCCCTTCCATGCCGTTCTCTCGCGAGCGCCGGAGGATGACTTCGTGCTCGACGCCGATGCGGGCTCCAGCGGCTCGGGCGACGTGACCGACGATACAGCCTCGCCGGTAGCCGATAGCGAGACCGCTTCGCCCGTCGAAACCTCGTCCCAGGGGGCGCCGGTGGAGACGACCCCTGCGGAGTCGACGAGTCCAGGCGAGACCGACCCTTCGGCCGCCGGTCCGCTCGCGCACCGGGCGGACTGATTCGCCCCTGCCGCGTTCCAACGTGCCGCGCTACATGGACGTGCCTGAAGGCCTGCGCTACCCCGATGGACCCTTTCGTCAGGCGCCGCACGAGTATGGCGGCGAGTGGTGGTTCACCAGCCCATTCACCGGCGCGGAGCCTTGGCTGACTCAGGGTTACGGCGATCCGTACGGGGTCGCGACAGACGCTTCGGCGGAAGACGTCGATCCAGCGTTCGTCGCTGTCTTCGGTCCGAAGCCCAACCGCGAGACGCATCCGAACCCGTCGCTCAGGGCGGCGGCTGTCGCGGACTGGGAGCGCAATCGCGAGTATTTCCAGGGGGTGGGCGTGCCGGAAGGCTTTACGCAAGAGCAGGTGGACGCCGCGGGCGATCTGTATGAGGCGTGGGGCTTGGGGCGGCCGTTGTTCTACGAAGGGCGCTACGGCTGGACCGCCACTTTTCCGCAAGCGGGAGGCTTCGAGGCAGCGCCCTACGCCGCGATCGAAGCGCCGCATCTGGTTGTCGCGAGGCATCAAGTGGAAATGGCCTCGCGGGGCGAAACGCCGGCCGAAAAACACCCCTTCGTGCCTGCGCAAGTGTTCCAACTAGGGTACTTCGACGCCTGATCGGCCTTTTGTCGTCGGGTATTACCCAACTATTACAAGGGGCTGGTTCCATGGCGGTCCCGCGCTTGTTAGCTTTACAGAGCAGGCAGCCGCCGCTGCCGTTTTGCAAGCCAAGGAGCCGCCGACTTGACCGAAGCGCAACACACTTTTGGGGACCGCAGCAAGATCTCCTGGGTCACCACCATCGCGTTCGCAATCTTCCACGTCCTCGCCGTGGCCGCCCTGTTCTTTTGGGACTGGGGCGCCATCGCTGTCGCCGCCGCATTGCACTGGATCTGCATCGGCTGGGGCATCGGCCTGGGCTACCATCGGTTGCACACCCACCGGTCCTACACGTGCCCGAAGTGGTTCGAGTATTTCCTCGCCGTCTGCGGCACGATGACGCTCGAGGGAGGCCCGCTGTTCTGGGTCGCGACGCACCGCATCCACCACAAGTTCTCTGACCAACACGGCGACCCCCACACCCCGCGCGACGGCAAGTGGTGGGCGCACATGCTCTGGACGATCTTTGGCGAGTCCAAGCATGCGGATACGGAGATGATGGGCAAGTTCGCTCCGGACCTCTACAAGGACCCCTTCTACCGTTGGCTGACGACATACCACTGGGTTCCGGTTACCGTGCTGGGCTTGGCGCTGTATGCGTTCGGCGGTCTGCCGTACGTGCTGTGGGGCGTATTCTTCCGCGTGGTCTTCGGCCTGCACGCGACCTGGCTGGTCAACTCGGCGACCCACCTGTGGGGCTCGCGCCGCTTCCACACCCGCGACGATTCGAAGAACAGCTGGTGGGTGGCGCTGTTGACCTTCGGCGAAGGCTGGCACAACAACCACCATGCTCACCCGGCGTCGGCGCGCCACGGCTTGGTGTGGTACGAGCTGGACGTCACCTGGCTGACCATCAAGCTGTTCTCGTTGTTGGGCTTCGTGAAGGACATCAAGCTGCCCGCGCAAGCGCAGCTCGATCTGATGCAAATGACCTTCGAGGAGCGCAAAGCAGCCTAGGCTACAACGCCCGCTCGCCCCGGTTTTCCAAAGCCCCGGCGGAGACGCCGGGGCTTTGAGCTTTCACCATGCCAATCTGGATTCAGACCTGGACCTTGCCGCTTTGGCTGTCGGGGCGCGGGACGGCCCGGCCGACTTCTGGCATTCTAAAGACGATGGTCCCAGCGGGCCAACGCAAGCGCTCCGTCATCTTCGTGGTCGCATTGGGCGTGGTGCTCATCGCGGTCGCGGTGGCGCTCAATATCACCTGGGTCGTCTCCAATTGGCGCTCGGCGGGATTGCTCGTCCTGGGCGTGCTCTCGTTCATGGTGCTGATCGGCGGACTTAGCCTGAACACGATCTTTCTGGTGCGCGAGATCCGGCGCAACGAGCAGCACGACGCCTTCATCAACGCGGTCACCCACGAGCTGAAGACTCCGCTCGCCTCCATCCGACTCTACCTGCAAACTCTGCAGCAGCGCGATCTCGACCGCGCCAAACAGCAGGAATTCATCGACATCATGCTGGCCGACGGCGAGCGCTTGCAGTCGACGATCGACCAAGTGCTGCTGGCCGGCTCGACCGGCGGCTCCCGGCGACCCATGAACCGCTCGGACGTCGACTTGGTCGAGATGGTGCGCGAGTCGATGCGCCTGGTCGGCAACCGCCACCACTGGACCACCGGCGAGCTCGAGCTCGCCGGCGGTCTGCCGGAAGGTGAGCAGGCCGTAGTGTGGGGGGACCCAGACGAGCTCAAGGCCGCCATCATGAACCTGCTCGACAACGCCGTGAAGTACTCGGGCGACCGCATTAAGGTGTTCGTCAATATCGTCAAGACGGGCGCGCGGAAGGTCAGCGTGCAGGTGAAGGACGAGGGGATCGGCATCGGCGAAGACGAGCTCAAACGCGTATTTCGTCGCTTCTACCGCATCCCAGGGCGGTCGACGGCGCGCGTAAAAGGCACGGGGCTGGGACTTTCGATCGTTCACGCGGTGGCCAAACGGCACGGCGGGCGCGCGTATGTGGAGAGCGAGGGAGAAGGCAGAGGCAGCCGCTTTTCGATTGAGCTGCCGCTCAAGGTGCAATGAGCAGAATTCTGGTCGTCGAGGACGAAGAGCATCTCGCCACGGGCCTGCGCTTCAACCTGGAGCTCGAAGGCCACGACGTTACGGTGGCGGATACGGGCGAGGCCGCGTTGGCGCACTTGGTGAACCCGGCGCCTCCCTATGACTTGGTGTTGCTCGACGTGATGCTGCCGGGCACGGACGGCTTTCAAGTCGTCCGTGAGCTACGCGACGCCGGGCGTTTCGTCCCTGTGCTCATGCTCACCGCACGCGGCCGCGCCGAAGACGTGCTGACGGGCTTCGAGGCCGGCGCGGACGATTACCTTCCGAAACCCTTCGACTTGCCCATTTTGATCGCGCGCGTTCGCGGCCTGTTGCGCCGCCGTGAATGGGCCCGCCAGCAGCCCGAGACCGAGACGTCACCCGCATCGGTGTTCGAGTTCGGCGGACGCAAGATCGACTTCGACGCGCAAGAGCTCGAAGTCAACGGAGAGACGCGCAGCCTGACCTTGATGGAGACGAACCTGCTGCGCTACCTGGTGCGCAACGAGGGTAAGCCGGTCTCACGCAAGGCTCTGCTGGAAGAGGTTTGGGGCGTGCGTGAGGACACCGACACGCGCGCGATCGACAACTTCATCGTGCGGCTGCGGCGCTACATTGAGGACGAGGCGGCGAGGCCGCGATTCCTGGTGACGGTGCGCGGAGTGGGCTACCGCTTCACCGCGAATCCGGAAGAGTAAGCGTCTGGTAGAGTCGCAGACGCTAACCGCCCGCCAAATCCAGCGCCACGTCCACGATCATGTCCTCCTGGCCGCCGACCAGCTTGCGGTTGCCCACCTCCACCAGAATCGCTCGTGTGTCGACGCCGTAGCGCTCGCTCGCCTTCTCCGCGTGGCGTAGGAAGCTCGAGTAGGCGCCGGCGCCTCAGAGCTAGCGTCTCGCGGTCCACGCGCACGGGGCGGTCTTGCAGCGGGCGGACCAAGTCTTCAGCCGCGTCCATGAGCTGGAATAGATCGCAGCCGTGCGGAATCTCCATGCGGTTCATCACCGCAATCAACGCTTCGAGCGGAGCATTGCCCGCACCGGCGCCCATGCCCGCAAGAGATGCGTCGACGCGCGTAGCCCCTTCTTCGATCGCCACGATCGAGTTCGCCACGCCGAGCGTGAGGTTGTGGTGGGCGTGCATGCCCTTTTGCGTTTCGGGCTGCAACGCGTCCGCAAAAGCCCGAAAGCGGTCGCGGATTCCGTCCATGACCAACGCGCCGGCTGAGTCGGTGACGTAGACGCAGTGCGCGCCGTAGCTTTCCATGAGCTTCGCCTGCTCGGCAAGCTTCTTTGGTGGATTCATGTGCGCCATCATGAGGAACCCGGCGACGTCCATGCCAAGGTTGCGTGCGGTCTCGATGTGCTGCTGGGCGATGTCAGCCTCGGTGCAGTGCGTGGCGATGCGCACCGAGCGCGCGCCGGCGTCGTAGGCCTCTTTGAGCTGTTCGGCGGTGCCGATGCCCGGTAGCAACAGCACGGTGACCTTAGCTCGCTCTACGACCGAGGCCACGGCCTCGATCCATTCGAGGTCGGTATGTAGGCCTACACCGTAGTTGAAGCTCGAGCCGGCGAGCCCGTCCCCGTGGGTGATCTCGATGGCGTCAACGCCCGCCTTGTCGAGCGCACGGGCGATCGCCGTGCAGTCCTCGAGCTTGTACTGGTGCCGGATGGCGTGCATGCCATCGCGAAGAGTGACGTCTTGGATGTAGATCATTGCGCTTCTCAGGCCATGGTCAGTTTGCGTGCGAGCCGTTCGCCGGTAGCGCGCGCGGCCGAGGTCATGATGTCGAGGTTGCCGGCATAAGCGGGCAGATAGTGCGCCGCGCCTTCCACCTCCAGGTAGACGGATGTCCTCAAGCCTCCGCCCGGCCATGGGGAGCCCGATCCTGCCGGCACCCGCTCGAACTGCACTTGCTGCTTGAGGCGATAGCCGGGACGTACTCCTGTACCTCGGCGACGATGCCGCCGATCGAGTCCGCGATGGCCTTTTCGTCGGCTTCATCGGAGAGGCAGAACACCGTGTTGCGCATCAATATAGGCGGGTCAGCCGGGTTCAGCACGATGATCGCTTTGCCGCGATCCGCGCCGCCGACAACCTCCAGCCCGCGCGCCGTGGTGACGGTGAACTCGTCGATGTTGGCGCGCGTGCCGGGGCCAGCCGAGCGAGACGAAATCGAGGCCACGATCTCCGCATAGCGCACCGGCGAGATGCGGTTGACGGCGTGCACGATGGGAATTGTCGCTTGACCGCCGCAACTTACCAGGTTGAGGTTGGGTTTATCGGAATGGGCTCCGATGTTGACCACCGGGACCACGAAAGGACCGAGCGCGGCGGGCGTCAGGTCGATGACCTGCTTGCCTTCGCGCGCCAGGATCTCGGAATGCTTGTGGTGGGCCTTGGCGGATGTGGCGTCGAAGACGATCTCGATGTCCGCAAACCGCGGGCTGGCGAGCAGTCCCTCGATGCCGCGATGCGTGGTTTCGACGCCCAGGCGGCTCGCTCGGGCGAGGCCGTCGGAGTCCGGGTCGATGCCGACGAGGACCGCCGCTTCGAGCTCGCCTTTGGCGCGGAGAATCTTGATGAGAAGGTCGGTTCCGATGTTGCCGGAGCCGAGAATGGCGCAAGGTACGGACATGGTGCAATGTCGGACGGAACGGGCGTCCGACGCAATGATACCCCGAGGGCCGGATGGGAACAAACGGCTACGGAAACTCGTCCGGATAATGTAGGCATGAGAATCGTCAAAGCTGGAATCGTTGCTGGATTGTGCGCCGCCGCGTTCGCGGCTGGGCCGATCCCGTTGCGCGATGTCGACGGCGTCTCACGGCACGCTGGAAGACGGGACACGCAAGGCGACGGTTCTATTTTTCGTGCTGACAGATTGCCCGATCTCGAACGTATTCGCGCCCGAGATCGACCGCATCTGCACGGAGTATGGAGACAAGGGCGTGGAGTGCTTTCTGGTCTATGTAGACCCGGAAAAGAGCGACGCCGAGATTCGCGCCCATGCCGCGGAGTTCGGCCACGGCGGGCGGCCGGCGATCCACGACATCGACCGTACGCTGACCGAGAAGGTCGGCGCGAAGATCACACCCGAAGCTGCGGTCTTTTCGCCGTCGGGCGAGATGCTCTACCGCGGGCGCATCAACAACCTCTACGCCTCGCTCGGCAAGGCGCGCCGCCGAGCGACCGAGCATGATCTACGCAAGGCGCTCGACGAAATTCTTGCGGGCGCAAGGTGACCACGCCTCGCACGCAGGCGATTGGGCGTCATGCCGCCAAAGGAGCTTTGATGTCCATTCGCGTTCTCTGGATGGGGTTGGCCCTCGCGATGGCGCTCGATGCAGCGCCGACATTCACCAAGGACGTAGCGCCGATCCTGTTCGAGAACTGCGTGAGTTGCCACCGCGAAGGGGAAGCGGCGCCGTTCTCATTGCTGACCTACGAAGACGCGAAGAAGCGCGGAGCGTTGATCGCCGCGGTGACCGAAGCGCGCTACATGCCTCCCTGGCATGCGGCCGAAGGCGCGGCCCGTTTCGCGACGAGCGACGCTTGAACGAGGCCCAGATCGCGACTCTCTCCCAGTGGGTAAAGGCAGGCATGCCGCAGGGCGCGGCGCGGGATCTGCCGAAGGCGCCGCAATTCGCTGACGGTTGGCAACTGGGAGAACCAGACCTAGTTGTGGAGTTCTCCGATACGTTTGAGATCCCCGCCGATGGTCCGGATCTCTACCGCAGCTTTGCAATCCCTTTGAATCTGGGCGAGCAAAAGTGGGTCCGTGCGGTGGAGTTTCGGCCGCAAGCGCGCGGCTCTTCGCACCACGCCTTGTTCTTCTGGGACGGCACGGGCTCAGCCGTGAAGGCGGACGTGGAGGATCCCGATCCCGGCTTTGGCGGTATGGCCGAGTTCTCCGCCGTACTGCGGGGGCGGCGCGGACGCTCGGGAGAAGAAGAGCCCACGGGCGGCGGCTTGGGCGGCTGGGCGGTTGGCGGCTCGCCGCAGCCCTTGCCCGACGGCCTGGCGCGCCCGTTACCCGCGGGTGCGGATTTGGTGGTCCAGATGCACTTCCACCCCTCCGGGAAGGTGGAACACGAGAAGGCCAGGATTGGCCTCTACTTTGCGGACCGCGCGCCGGATAAGACCCTGACGGGCGTCCAGGTTCCGCCCGTGTTCGGACGCTTCGCAGGCATCGACATTCCGGCTGGGGAAAAGGACTTCGTCGTCCGGGACTCCTTCACCACGCCGATTGACCTCGATGTCTACGGCGCGGGCGGTCACGCGCATTATCTGTGCACGCAGATGAAAATGACCGCCACGTTGCCGACGGGCGAGGAGAAGACGCTGTTGTGGATCGATCGTTGGGACTTCGCTTGGCAGGAACGCTACTACTTCGTTGATCCGATGCGGCTACCCGCGGGCACTCGGCTCGACGTGGAGCTGCACTATGACAACTCCGCTTCGAACCCGGCCAATCCGAGCAATCCTCCGGTAGACGTGGCGTGGGGTCGCGGTTCGGAGGACGAGATGGGAGCTTTGTCGATCGAGGTGACGGCGGTGGACGAAGCGGACCTGCCCAAGTTGCGCCAGGCGCAGCGCGAGCAGTTCCGTGATGCGGTGATCTCGCGCTTGAAGGAAGCCCCCGGACGCATGTGGCGTCGGCTGACGCAGTGAGGAATTAGCGGCTTCTTGGCCCTCAGCGAAACCGCCGCGTAACGCGGGTATGCGTTAATGGAACGCGGATATCCCGACCATGCGCACGCGACTCGCCCTCCTCTCCACCTTCGCCTTGCTGGCATTCCTGGCCCTGACGGCCCAGAACAACGTCGTCGAGGTCGTCGAGATCGGCCGCGACAACGTCGACGAAATGCCCAAGGGCAAAGAGGCCGACGGCCTCCCCGGCGACTTCGTCCTCCGCAACGACAAGGTCATCGCGCTCATCAGCGGCAACCAACCCCTCCGCCGCGCCAACATGACCACCGAGTACGCCAGCCCCATCCCGGGCACGCTCTTCGACTTCGACCTTCGCGGAACCGACAACGACCAGCTCACCGCCTTCCGTCCGGCGGACCAAAAGGGCGAGCTTTCCTGGGTGCGCAAGGTCGACGGCGCCAACGCGATCGAAGCTGTTCGCAGCGCGCCTTTGGGCGACGGTCTCGCTGTCCGTCACGAGTACCGTCTGGAGCCCGGCAGCCGCGTCCTACGCATCACCACCACGTGGCGGAACCAGGGCCCCTCAGCGCGTGAGATTACCCCGCGGGCCGTCTGGAAAGGTCTCGACGGCGAGGTACAGGCCGGCGAGATCCGCGTCGCCGACTCGATCGACCCGGCCGACAAACGCGGCTTCGCTTGGGCCCCAGTCGAGCCCCGCAGCTTGCCCGAGACCATGAGTATCGCCTCCGGAGAATCGAAGACGGTTGCGATCGCGGTCGCCGTCGGCGAATCGCCGCTCACTGCTTATGGCGAGATTGCCGCGCTGATGGGTAAGACCGGCGAGGTCTCCGGCGTCATCCTCGATTCTGACAAGGCGCCTGCCGTCAACGGCGCGCTCATCGCCAAGATTGACGGCGCAGCCTTGCGGGGCTACCCCGGCGCCGATGGCCGCTACGCCTTCCGCCTACCCGCCGGCGCCCACACGCTGCGCTTCGAACACATCGGCCGCGAATCGACCGAAGGGAATGTTCAAGTCGCCGCGGGCAAAAGCGTCTCGAAAGACTGGGCCGTCTCGAAGGCATCTCGCGTCAAAGGCACAATCAAGGACATCGGCGGCATGCCTTCGCCGGGCAAGATTCAGTTCATCGGCCGCAACGGCACGAAGACTCCCGACTTGGGCACGATCTACCGCGTCCACGGCGGCAGCCATCAATATCAGACGCATGACGGAACCTTCGATCAGCAGCTTCCGCCTGGGGACTATCTGATCCGCGTCACGCTCGGGCCCGAGTACGACCTCGCCGAGCAGGAAATCACCGTCAAGCCGGGCGATACGGTCGAAGTCAGTGCGGTCATGCGGCGCACGGTCGACACCGCCGGCTGGGTCTCTACTGACTTCCACGCGCACTCGACGCCCTCGGGTGACAACTACTGCAACACTCGTGATCGGTTGATCAACTTTGCCGCCGAGCACATCGAGTTCGCGCCGACCACCGAGCACAACCGCATCTACGACTGGGAGCCGCTGATCGGTCAGCTTGGCCTCGCCTCGCGCATCAAGACCGTCCCCGGCATCGAGCTTACCGGCTCCGGCCAACACTTCAACTCCTTCCCGCTCGTTCCCGACCCGCTCGCCCAGAACGGCGGCGCCCCCCTGTGGACTTTTGACCCACGCATCACCGCCATCAACCTGCGCAACTGGGGCACGCCCTCGCTGCACGGCGGATCGCGCTACGACTCCGAAGCCAACGCACGCAATGCCCGCGATGCGGCCTTCGGCGGCGGCCCCGACCGCTGGGTGCAGGCCAACCACCCCGAGGTGCAAAAAGTCTTTTTCGACCGTGACGAGAACGGCATCCGCGACGGCGGCTTCGAGGGCTTCGAGAAGCTCATCGACGCAGCCGAGGTCTGGAGCTCCGAGATCCTCCAGCTCCAACCCGTGGTTAAGCGCATGGACATCGACCAGGAGTGGCCCAACCGGACCTTCTTTTGGCTGCAGATGCTCAACCAGGGACGCCATGTCTGGTGCGTCTCCGTCTCCGATGCGCATCGCATCTTCGGCAACGGCGTCGGCAACTGGCGTACCTACGTGCCCAGCTCAACCGACGAGCCGGCCGCCATTGACCACCAGGAAATCATCCGCAACGCCAAGGCGGGCCGGATGATGATCACCAACGGCCCCTTCCTCGAAGTCACCGCCGCCGATGGGCTTCCGATCGGCTCCGCCATCCAGGGTCAGCAGTACGTGGACCTCAAGATCCGTGTGCAAGCGCCGAACTGGATCGACATCGACCGCGTCCAGGTGCTCGTAAACGGACGCCAGCCAGAAGAGCTCAACTTCACGGCCAAGAAGACGCCTGCCAAGTTCCGCGACGGCGTCATTCGCTTTGACGAGACCGTGCGCGTGAACCTCGAAGAGGACGCCCACCTGATCGTCGTTGCCACCGACGAGGACTCGACGCTAGAGAAAGGCTGGGGCCTGAACCCGCAGGGCAACATGCGGCCGACGGCTTACACAAACCCAATTTATGTGGATGTAGCGCACGACGGCTTCCAAGCGAACGGCGATACGTTGGGCTACCCGTTGCCGTCGAGTAAGTTGTAGAGTCCGTGCCGATCGCTTCGCTAGTCGCCGGCTACGGGCGTTTCGTCCAAGGTGTGGCGCGAGGCTTCCTTATTCGTGTACATGCGTTGGTCGGCCAGCCCGACCAACGCATCCGGGTCGTCGGAGTCGGTGGGATAGTGGGCGGCGCCGATGCTCACGAAAGGCTTCGCCAAATTTCCGTTGCCGAGCGCGACGGGCTGGGCGCTGACGGCCTTCTTTAGGATCGCGATTGTCTGCGGAATGTCTGCCGCTGCCACGCCGGGCAGCACGGCTAGGAACTCGTCGCCGCCGATGCGCGCGACGAAGTCATAGCTACGCAGGGAATTGCGCAACCGCAGCGCGGTGGCGGCGAGCAACTTGTCTCCGGCAGGGTGGCCGAAGGAGTCGTTGATCATCTTCAGTCCGTCCAGGTCCATGAAGAGGATGGCCACTGCGCCGCCCTTTGTGCGGCGTGCGCGGTTGATCTCTTGCTCCAGGCGCGGATAGCAGGCGCGCGAGTTGGGAAGCTTCGTCACGGGGTCCGTCTCGGCTTGGATCTGCAACTTGCGCAAGTGCTGCGCGGCGATCAGCGTCGACGCTAGTTTCTCGGAGAGCAGGCTGAGCAGTAGGCTCTGGTCGTGGTCGAATGCTCCCTTGTGCCGCGAACAGAGCAGCAGCATGCCGACCGGCTTGTCTTCGATCAGCAAGGGCGAGACCAACGAGGACTGCATCTCGTCGAAGTGCCGCGCGTCGTGCAGGTCCAACTCCGCGGCGGGCGTGTCGTCCTCAATGATCGGGATGCGCAGCGATGCGGCCTGCCCGACCAAACCGCGGTCTTGTGGAATGGAGAGACGCCCGAGGCTGAGCTCCGGCAGTCCCACCGCGCTTTGCAGCGTGTAAGCCTTCTTGGTTGGATTGCTCAACAGCAGCGCGCAGATCTCCGCGCCGCAGATGTCGGCGATGATCGCCAACGCCTTGGCCATCGAGCGGTCATACCGCAGGTCCGCGCCAAGCAGGGTCATCGCCTCGTAGAACGCCACCATATGGTCAGGGCGCCGGCTTAGCTTTTGCATGGCTGCTGAGCGCGACGAGTACACGATGTCGCGCTCCTTTTCCACCCACGTCTGCCGCACCGTCCGCACGTTTGGCTTGGCGTCGTTCTGCAACTGCGCCTCGAGCTCGAGCTGTTTCATCAACTCGTCTTCGTAGGCAGGGAGCTCCATCAAGAATCGGTCCAGTATCTCCGGATCGAAGATTTTTCCGCTTTGGTGACTCAGCAATTCGACGGCCTTCTCAATGGGCAGGGCCTTGCGGTACGGCCGGTCGCTCACCAAGGCATCGAAGCAGTCCACCACGGTCAAAATGCGCGCCAGCCGTGGAATCTCATCCCCTTTGAGCCCGCGCGGGTACCCGGAGCCGTCCCAGTGCTCGTGGTGGCTCAGCACGATGTCGTCCACCGGCTCAGGGAAGTCCATGGCGGAGACGATGCCGGCCCCGATGGAGGCGTGGGCGGTGATCTCCTGAAACTCGCGGTCGGTCAGGCGGCTGGGCTTCTGGAGGATATAGTCCGGCACGCCGACTTTGCCCACGTCGTGTAGCAGTGCGGCGAGCTGCAGCGTGCGTATCTCTTCGCTGGTGCAACCGACGGTGCGCGCAAGCCTCGAGGCCAGCAGCTTCACGCGTTGCAGGTGTCCGGCCGTGCTGCCGTCCTTGGCTTCGATGGCCACGGCCAATGTCTCGAGCGCGCGCTGCCGGATATCGGCGAGCTGCTGGGCGTGGTGCTGTTGCTGCTTCAGGCGTGGGAAGTAGGTGTTGAGATACCAGAACGCCAGCACGATCAGAGCGCCGCCCATCACCGCGTCCCAGCCGGAGCGTGCGTCAGAAAACAGGCGCGCGACCGAGACGCCGAAAGGCGCCAAGAGATAAATTGGGGCGGCCCAGAACCACGAGCGATTCCAAATCGACCATACCGGCCGGCCCTGCTCGGCCGCGCCTCGCAACGAGTCCAAGACGCTGACCGCGACGAAATAGGCGATCGCGCCTAGCGCCGTGGCCACCGGCCAGTAAAGCTCGCCGCCGACCGACGCCGCCGCATAGGCCCTCAATGCGCAATACACGCCGACCGCGGAAAGGGCTCCCTGATAGACCCAGCGGCCCAAGAGCGCGCGCACACCCTCGTGCTCAGGCAGGCGCTCGGTGAGATCGGCAACCAGCAGAATCAACCAAGCCGCCCACGGCGGGTGGACCGGAATGGCGGCAAAGGCGAACGGGAAGGCCAGGGAAACCGGACGCTCGAGCCCAGGCAGTTGAAGCCGGATGCGCGCTCCGATGCAGGCCAGCAGCAGGATGAGCAGGAAGCTTGTCCAGCTCGTGACCGTACCGGCGTCGAGCATCTGCGCCACGGCGAACGCACCCGCGACGCATGTCAGCGCGACGACGAATGCCGCGGCAGGCTTGGAGCCATCCTCAGGTTTCATGGCGTGACTGTCCTGAGCCGTTCCAGACGTACAATCGCCTTTCGGTGGTTCCGAAACCGCCGAGCTCGTCTTGGGTTTATTCTCAGTTTGGGTGAAAACTTCGGTCAATGGTACTATCGTACTATAGGATCTACAGTGACCGAAGCCTGCCGATCTGGCGGGTTTCTGATTTTGAGGTCCGATTAGTCTGACTGCGTCCCAAAGCAGTACAAGTGGGATTGTGACCGCAGGTAGACGCGCCCATCCAGCAGCGCCGGCGTAGCGAAAATCGCTTCGCCAAAGTCGACCGTAGCTCGGGGGCGCGGCGTGGGCCCAGCGTCGAGGATCGTGACCAGCCCCTTTTCGCTCGCCAAGTAAACTTTGCCGTCTCCCGCAACCGGCGAGGCATAGTAATTGTCGAGCGCCTCGCGGACGCGACCTTGCGAGAGAAGGGAACCATCCTCAGGGTTGAGCGTGGTCAGAATTGCTCCGTTCTTGATCAGATAGAGCACGCCCTGGTAGACGAGGACTCCGGGAACGTCGGGCATGTTGCGCTGCGACTGCCAGGCTAGGTCGGCTTGCCGATCGCCGTGCAGGTCGAGCGCCATGGTCGAGTTGGTGGAAGTGCGCCGCTGGGCGTAGTATTGCCAGTCCTTCGCGTCGAAAACGCCGTCCTTGTTCAGGTCCTGCATGTCCCAGCTGGATGGCTGCCATTCCTGAGGGACTTCGTCCTTGGAGAGGCGTTGGTCGCCGTTTTTGTCGAGCTGCTCGAGGGCTTCTGGGAACGTCGGCAACTCGATTCGCTGGTCCGGCTCGCCGCCCGGAGCCCAGCCGTTGAAGTAGAGCCGATCTCCTTCCAGCACCGCGACGGATTTCACCTGATAGGTCAACCCCTGACGCCGCCAGAGCTCGTGGCCATCGGCAATGGCGTAGGAGACGAGTTGGTAGGAACCGGGCACGAGCAGTTGCGGCGTCCCGTTTGCCGGACGATAGACCGTCGGGGTCGAGAACGAATGCACCATGTCGGGCCGGTCGGCGCGCCATGCGATCTTGCCGGTCTCCGCATCCACGGCCAGCACATGTGCGTCGATGTCCTGATCGCACACCATCAGCACCTTGCCGTCGGCGAGCACCGGCGAGGCGCCCATGCCGTGGAAGTTCGTGAATGGTCCCAGCGGCAGACGCCAGCGTTCTTTACCATCCCGCGTATAGCTCAGTAGTCCGTAGCCGCCGAAGAAGACGTAGACATTTTGGCCATCGGTCACCGGCGTCGCTGAGGCTTCATCGTTCAGGCGGTTCAGCTTTTCGAGGCGCCGCGTCGGGGCTTCCTTCGTCCACAGCAGTCGGCCCGTGCCGCGGTCGAGCGCGAAGGTCAGAAGCGTTTCGTCGCAGTGACCGGTGAGGAAGATGCGATCGCCGGCGATGGCGGGCGACGACTTGCCGAGTGGAATCTCCGTCCGCCAGACAGCTTTCGCCGGGTCGAGCGTATCCGGGTAGGCGCCGCTCTCGGCGACCCCGACGCCGTTGGGTCCGCGAAACCGTGGCCAGTCTGCCGCCTGAGCATACGGCAGCAGGAGCAGCAAAAGCAGGAGTGCGCGCATCGGCGGCTCGATTGTAGCGCGCCTACGTCCGATAGGCCTCAAAGCATTCCGGGCGCACCTCGATCCCAAGGCCGGGCGTCTGAGGCAGGGTCCAGCGCCCGCCCGCGAACGCCACCGGCTCACGCACGATTGCCGTACGAAAAGGGTTCTCGCTGCGGTCGCACTCGATCAGCTTGCGCTCGGGCGTCAGCGTGAAGGGCTGCCGGGGGCGCGCCGCGTAAAAGTGGAGCGCGGCGGCTTGGCCCACGGCCGAGCCCCAAGCGTGCGGCGTCACGTGGACTCCCGTCAGTGAGGCCAGCGTCGCGATCTTCAACCCCTCGGTGATGCCGCCGCAGGAGCACAAGTCCGGCTGGCAATAATCGAGCGCGCGCAGCCGGAACCAACGGTCGAAGCCGAAGCGCGTGTACTCGCATTCGCCGCCGGCCAGCGGAATCGCGGTGCGCGCCTTCAGCTCGCAATAGGCTTCTGGGTCGATGGCCGAGACGGGCTCCTCAAACCAGCCGATGTCGCAATCTTCCACGCGCCGCGCCAACGCGGCGCCTCGATGGGGGTGTAGGCGTGGTTGGCGTCCATCATCAGGCGTGGCTCCCGGGCCGATCACCTCTCGCACGTGGCGGATGAGCTCGGCGTCGCGCTCGGGACCCAGGCCGACCTTCACCTTCATGGCCCGAAAGCCGTCGGCGAGGTAGCGCTTGGCTTCCTTCTCGAAGCGGTCTTCGAGCGGCTCGCTGTCCGTGAAGTAAAAGCCCGTCGCATAGCACTCGATCGTCTCGGTCTGCTCGCCGCCGAGTAGCCGATAGAGCGGCTGTCCAGTAGCTTGCGCTTTGATGTCCCACAAGGCGATGTCGATCGCGGAGATACCGGCGAGCATCACGCCTTTCTGGCCGTAGTCGACGCTCCGTGCATAGAGGTAGGCCCAAATCGCCTCGACATCGCGTGGGTCGCGTCCCAACAGCATGGGCGCGAAGAACTTCTCGACCGCCGCGCTGGAGAGCACGGCCGGGCCGTAGGCCTCGCCCCAACCCGTGATCCCCTCATCGGTGCGAACCTCGACCAGCATCGCCTCGCGCGCCGTGTAGGTGAACTGAGAAAACCGGAACGGCTCCTCCAACTCCGCGCGTAAGTGATGGGTCCGAACCTCGGAAATTCGCATAGGCCGCCAACAAGTTTAACCAGCGCCGGCTGGCAACGGACAACCGGCAGCGGGAAACAGACCACAGACAACCGGCTACAATACTCCCGATGAAAGCCGTTCGAGTACTCCGCCATGGAGGGCCTGAGGTCCTCGCCTATGAAGATGTCCCGACCCCGGAGCCGGGTCCGAAGGAAGCGCTGGTGAAGATCGACGCCTCAGGCGTCAACTTCATCGACATTTACTTCCGGGAAGGGCTTTACAAGGCGGATCCTCCATTCATCAACGGGCAAGAAGGCGCCGGAGTCGTCACCAAAGTCGGCGCTGAAGTGGAAGACCTCGCCGAGGGCGACCGCGTCGCCTACACCGGCATTCGCGGCTCCTACGCGGAGTACGCCGCCGTGCCCGCCGATCGTTTGGTCAAGATTCCAGAAGCCGTCACCACCAAGCAGGCGGCTTCCGTGATGCTCCAGGGCATGACGGTGCACTATTTGACGCATTCGACATTCCCGCTCAAGCCGGGCAACACCTGCCTGGTCCACGCAGCAGCTGGCGGCGTCGGCCTCGTGCTGGTGCAGGTGGCGAAGATGCGCGGCGCCAAGGTGATCGGCACATGCTCGACCGAGGAAAAGGCGGAGCAAGTGCGCGCGGCCGGGGCCGACCACGTCATCCTCTACACCAAGCAGGATTTCGAAGCCGAGGTGAAGCGCATCACCGAAGGCGCCGGCGTTGATGTGGCCTACGATTCAGTCGGCAAGGCGACCTGGGAGGGCAGCATGAACTGCCTTCGTCCGCGCGGCATGCTGGTGGTCTACGGCAACGCCAGTGGGCCGGTTCCGCCGATCGATCCGCTGATGCTGGCGCAGAAAGGTTCGCTGTTCCTCACCCGCCCGAGCCTGTTCGCCTACATCGCGAAGCGCAAAGAGCTCGAGGAGCGCGCGCACGACGTGCTCGGCTGGGTTGCCGAAGGCCGCGTCAAGCTGCATATTGGACAAGAGTATCCGTTGAGCGAAGCGGCGCAGGCGCAGATCGACTTGGCCGGCCGCAAGACCACGGGCAAACTGCTGCTGATTCCGTAGTTACTAGCGCTTCTTCCGAGACGCCCCGCGCTGCTCCTTGTGGATGCGCCGCATCTCTTTCTTCGCGTCCATCTTGCTTTGCAGCACGTTAAACTCCTGCTGCATGCGCTGGTAGTTCGCGTACCGCGCGCGGTCGAGCTCGCCTGAGTCCAATGCCGCTTGCACAGCGCAACCCGGCTCGCCGCTATGCCGGCAGTCGCGAAAGCGGCATTGCGTCATCAGCTCTTCCACGTCGGCGAAGGTCTCTTCCATGCCATCGTCGGCGATCGGCTGGACTTCGCGAATGCCGGGAAGGTCCATCAGGAGCCAGCCTTGCGGGGCGCGCAGCAGTTCGCGTCCGACGGTGGTGTGCTGACCCTTCTGGTCGCTCGCACGCAGTTCGCCCACCGCGCGCAGCTCATAGCCCAACAGCCGATTTGTCAGCGCAGACTTGCCCACGCCTGACGAGCCGATCAGCGCGGCCGTCTTGCCCGGCTCGAGCAGCTCCAGCATTTTTCGACGCCCGCACCCGTCTTGGCGCTCACGTGCAGCACCAGGGCGTCGCCCGCCACCTCGTCGACGGCTCGCAAGCTGGCCTCCAGGTCAGGGCTGATGTCTGCTTTGTTGAGCACCACCACAGGACGCGCGCCGCTCTCGCGCGCAATGGCGAGATAGCGCTCCAGCCGGCGTACGTTGAAATCGCGGTCGAGCCCGGTGACCAGGAAGAGTACGTCGACGTTCGCGCCCAGCACCTGCTCCACCGTTTGCGCTCCGGGCGCCTTACGCGCCACGCGGCTCGAGCGGGGCAGCACAGCTTCCACCACAGCCGGATGCGTTCGCAGCACGACCCAGTCGCCCGTACACGGCTTCGACTCGGCGCGCCGGATCAGCTTCGGCCGGCAAGGAGCCTCGACTTCCCCATGCGCGGTCCACAGCACGAACGCTCCGCGCAGAGATGATGCGATGCGCGCGGGCTCCAGGCCTTCACCTGCGTATTCGGCGCGCCAAGCCTCCTCCAACCGTGGAGTCCAGCCAATGTCTTCAAGGCTCATCGCTCGGTCGACTCCGCAATCATCTCGAAAAAGTGCTTCGTTTCGAGCGCACAGCGTTCCCAGGTAAAGCGACGCGCTCGTTGCCTCGCCGCGCTGCCCATCAAGGCGGCGTTCTGCGGGTCGTCCAGAATCTTGGCCATCGAGGTTGCCAAAGCCGCGCTATCTTCCGGGTCGATCGTAATGCCCGTGTCCCCGATCACCTCCGGCAGCGCGGAAGCATTGGAAGTGATCACCGGCGCGCCCGCCGCCATCGCCTCCAGCACCGGCATCCCGAAGCCCTCGTAATGTGAAGGGAATACGAACAGCGAGCACTGCTCATAAACTGCCGGCAACAACTCGCGGCTCACATAACCGATCACTTTGACGTTGGGATTCTTGCCGATCTCGTCGCGGATCTCTTGGTTGCGCCATCCCGTCGCACCCACGATCACGAGCGGAAAGCTCCGCTGGGTCTTCTCGGGAAGGCTGGCGAAGGCCTCGAGTAGACCTGAGAGATTCTTGCGCGGCTCCATCGAGCCGACGAACAGGATGTAGCGATCCGGTAGCCCGTACTGGGTCCGCGAAACTTCGCGTTGCGCCGGGGTGGCCTCGAAGAAGTCTTCGTCCACGCCGTGCATCACCACGCTGATCCGCTCTTCCTCCACGCCGCAGAGCTCCATCAGGTCGTTCTTGACCGCATAGGACGGAACGATCATCGCATCGAGCCGCGGAAGCACGTTCGCCGCGAAGTGTTCGAAGTAGCGGACATTGCTTGCCGTATGAACTTCCGGCATCAGCAGCGGCGTCGGGTCGTGCACCATCGACGTCAGGACCGGACCCTCTGGCGGATGCCAAAGGTGCGGCGTCACGTGGAAGACATCCGCACCCTGAACGGCGCGCTTCGCCGTCGGGAGGCGTAAGTAGTTCGAGGCGAGCACGGCGCCGAGACCTCGATAGGTTTCGAGCGTCGAATAGTTCGAGCGTTCGTTATGGTTGGGCGTCAGCTCGTCCAGGTAAGGAAACAGCGTGATCTCATGCGGCCAAATCAGCAGCATCAACTGCGAGAGGAGCGAGTGGTGATAGTTCTTGACCCCCGCGCTCCGCATGAGCAACGGCGTGGCGTCGTAGAGGATTCTCAACCCTCATCCTCCGCCCCGCGCGCGGCGTCTCGCTCGTTCAGTTTCTGCTGCAAGGCTTCCACCTGCTCGCCTTGCTTGCGCAGTTCCCACTCGAGTAGCCCGATTTTTGTCCCGCTTGGATGCTGTGGTCTTTGAGCGACGACAGCTCGACGCTCTGGCGGAAGAAGGTGAACAGGAACACGATGCCGGCCAGTACGAGCAACAGCTCAGAGAACTGTGAGACGCCCAGCCATCCGCCCAACGTTTCAAGCGCGCCTTCCCACAACGAGAGAATCAGCAGCACTAGCGTGGCTCCGAACCACGCCATCGAATACTCGACCCGGATGTGCTCGCGGCGCACCGCGCGGATGATCTGCGCCAGCAGCACCACACAGAACACCACCATGGCCCAGCGCGTACGCTCCATGCGTCAGCCCCGCTTGCCTTGATGGAAGCGCCGCTCGTACTTGATCACGTTCGCGAACACGCCCAGCAGCACGCGCACCATGTAGTACACCGACTGCCAGTTGCCGATGGTGGACTTGCCAGCCAGCCGCGGATGCATCCGCGCCGGCGTCTCGCGGAAGCGCAGCGCCTTACGCTTCAGCACGACCAGCGCCTCGATTTCCGGGTACTCGAGCGGAAAGCTCCGGCTGAAAACCTCGAGCGCGCGCCGGTTGACGGCGATGAACCCTGAGGTCGGATCGGTGATCTTCTGTCCCAGAATCGGACGCAACACCAACGAGAAGATCAGCCCGCCGAGCCTGCGCATGGGCTCGATCTTGTAACCGCTCGGTTCGAGAAAGCGCGAGCCGGCGACCAAGTCGTAGTCGCCATCTTCCAGCGCCGCGAGCAGCTTCGGGATGTCTTCAGCCTCGTGCTGGCCGTCGCCGTCCACACGCACTACGCGGTCGTAGCCCTGCTCGAAGGCAAAGCGGTATCCCATCTGAACAGCGCCGCCCAGGCCCAGGTGGTGCGGTAACTGCAGTACTTCCGCCCCAGCCGCGCGCGCCACGTTCGCCGTGCCGTCCCACGAGCCGTCGTCCACCACGGCCACGGTCGCTTCGGGACGCACCGCCAGCGCATGGCGCACGACCGTGCCCACCGCGCCTTCTTCGTTGTAGGCCGGTACGAGAATGAGCAGTTTGCGGGGACCGATCTGGTCAACGGTTTCGGGCGAGCTCACTGCACTGCGATCTCCCGCGCGGAAACGCGCTCGCGCCGAATCAAACGCCAGAAAGCGCTCGCGCCAAGCCGGGCGTTTCGGCGCGCTTGGCGCCTCTTTCGCCACAGAGCTCCCAGTTGAAGCAGAGTTTTCCAATGCGCCGACCCTACGATTATCACAAGTTGGGGTGCGCTAATCCCACTTGATTCCAACTCGCCGGCCAAACCTTCGCCGCGGCGCAAGGCGCGCCAGTGAGCCCAATAGCGCCACAAAGTCGCAAAGGGAACCAGGGGCAGCAACAGGGCAGGGAAGGTCTTCAACACCGTCCACAGGCGGTTGCGCTCCACATAGAAGGCTTTCAATTTCGATGCACGCCCTGACGACGCCGAATAGTCATGCTCGACCATCGCCCGCGGCTCATACACTCCGCGCCAACCCGCGAGCCAGCCGCGTAAGCTTACGTCCGTGTCTTCGCAATACAGAAAGTAGTCCCCGTCGAAGCCGCCAATCTGGTCGAGCATCGACCTGCGATAGAGCGCCGCGCAGCCGCTCGCGATCAGCGCTTCGCCGGGCTTAGCGTAGTCCGCCGCGGGGCGTCCATGGCCGCGCTGCTTCGCCGTGCCGTCGGGATAGAGCAATAGGCCCGCGGAGTCGAGACGGTCATCGCGGCCGGCGAGAAGAATGCGCGAAGCTGCGGAACCGGCGTCGGGTGCTGCATCGAGCGCTTCGACAAGCGCCTGCAACCAACCTGGGTGTGGCCTGGCATCGTCGTTGAGGCAAGCGACGTACTCCGAGCGCGAGGTCGCCGCACCCTGGTTGATCGCCTCGCCGAAACCTACGTTGACTGGGTTTTCAATCACCTTCGCCGCGGCCATGCCCCGCGCGACGCCCGTCCCGCTGTTGTCCACAATCACGGTCTCGAGCTCGCGAAACGTTTGCATCTCTAGCGCCGCGAGGGTGCGTTGCAAGGACTCGCCCCCATGGAGGGTGGGAATCACCACGGTGACGCGAGGGTCTGCCAACCCGAAATGTTAACAAGGAAACGCGTTTTTCTTTCGCTGTTTCACACTCCAGCGGGTATGCTGAAAAAGATGTCGCTGCGCCGGCGAGATCTCCTCGCACTCCCCCTTCTGTTCGCCGCACCAGCGGTATCGTTCGCCGACGACGGTTTGATCGACCTCTGGTCGGACTTTCGCGCCTTCGCGGGGAAGTGGTCCGGCTCCCCAAACCGGGGTCTGGGGCGACGGCGCGGGCATCCGTACCATCCGATTCTTTATCAACGATAGTTTTCTCGAGCAGCGCACCGCTCTGCCCTTCCCCCCCGCAACCGGCAAGCCCGACGGCGACACCCGGCTCGATTACGGCGTTGTCAGCCTGGATCGCCGCGCTCGGCAATTCTTCTTTCGGCGCTACTATCCGGGCGGCCTTTACGTCGAATATCGGCTCAAGGAGTTCGACCCGGTCGACGGCCGCTTCGTCTGGGTGTCCGAGCGCATCGAGAACGGCACTCCCGACACGAAGGTCGAATTGACGGTCGTACGCGAAAGCGCGGATGTCTTCCGCGAGCAGGTCATTCTCTACCGCGAGGGCGAAGAGCCCCGAATGGTGATCGACGGCCGCTGGGAACGCACGCTTTAGCCTCGCCTATAATCGACGGCAGACATGCCGCTCGATCGACGCTCCTTCTTCACCGCCGCCGCGGCTACGCTCGCTTTCGCCGACGACGCTCTCGAGCGCATACAGGCTGCAGCGCCCTACGCCAAGGACGAGCCCAACGAAGCCGCGCGCGACGAGGACTTCTGGTCCGAGGTGCGCAGCGCCTTCACCGTCGATCGCTCCATCATCAATCTCAACAATGGCGGCTGCTCCCCGGCCACGCGCGTCGCGCAACAGGCCATGGGGCGCTATCTCGAGATGCAGAACATGGCGCCGGTCTACTACATGTGGCGCCAACTCGATCCCGGAGTCGAGAACGTCCGCCGCATGATTGCGGAGGACTTCGGCTGCTCGCCCGAAGAGATCGCCATCACGCGCAATGCCTCGGAATCGCTCGAGATTTGCCAGTACGGTCTGGACCTGAAGCGCGGCGACGAAATCGTCACCACCAACCAGGACTATCCGCGCATGATCACCACCTGGAAGCAGCGCGAAGCCCGCGAAGGCATCGTGCTCAAGCAGGTGACCTTCGACGTGCCGCCGCCTTCGATGGACTACCTGGTCGGACGCATCGAGCAGGCCATCACGCCGCGAACGCGCGTGATCATGATTTCGCACATCACCAATCGCACCGGGCAGATCTTCCCGGTCAAACCCATCTGCGAGCTTGGCCGCTCGCGCGGCATCGAGGTGATCGTCGACGGCGCGCACAGCTATGCGCAGTTTCCGTTCAAGCAGGAAGAGCTCGGCTGCGACTACTTCGGCACCAGCCTGCACAAGTGGCTGTTGGCGCCAATCGGCACCGGCTTTCTCTACGTGAAGAAGGCAAAGGTACCGGACTTGTGGCCGCTGATGGCCGCGCCGGAGACACAGAAGGAAGACATCCGCAAGTTCGAGCAGATCGGCACACACCCCGCCGCCAACCGCCTCGCCATCGCCGAGGCCATGGTCTTCCACCACTCCATCGGCGTTGAGCGCAAAGCCGCGCGGCTGCGCTACCTCCGTAAGCGCTGGACGGACAGGCTCTCGCAGCTGCCCGGCGTGCGCACGCTCACCCCAACCGACCCCAAGCAAGCCTGCGGCATCGGTCTGCTGCAAGTCGACGGCATTGAGCCCGGTAAGCTGGTCGGGGAGATGTGGAACGACCGCCGCATCCTGACCACGCCCATCATCACCGAGGGCGAATACGCGGGCATCCGCGTCACGCCGAACATCTACACCACGCTCGAAGAGCTCGATCAGTTCTGCGATTACGTCGAAGAGAAGGTTCGCGCCCGCGGTTAGCGCCTTCGACTATACTCGCTGGCTGTGCGTCTCGTCTTAGCCCTGCTTTTCACCACCGTTGTCGCCGCGCAGCCGGTCGTTGATACCGGCTCGATCAACGGCGCCAAATACCGCATCGACGTTCCAGAAGATTGGAACAAGCAACTCGTCATCTATTGCCACGGCTATGCCACCGAGCCCGCCAATCCCGACAACGCCCGCCAGACGGAGCTCCTACAGGTCTTTCTCGACCAAGGTTTCGCCGTCGCGCGCTCCGGCTACGCCGCCGGCGGCTGGGCCATCGCCGAAGCCGTGCAGGATACGGAGGCTCTGCGCCGCTACTTCGTCACCAACTACGGTCGCGCCGAGCGCACCTACGTCACCGGCCACTCCATGGGCGGCTTCCTGACGATGACCATCATGGAGCGCTTCCCCGACATCTACGCCGGCGGAATGCCGATGTGCGGACCTTTGGCGCCGGCGTCCTGGTTCATGGAGCGCCGGGTTTTCGACCTGCGCGTCGTTTTTGACTATTACTTCCCAGGCGCGCTGCCCTCGCCGGTCGATGTTCCGGCGGACTTTCGCGGCGGCAAGGATCAGATCGACCGCCTGCTGGCCGTGCTCGAGAGCGCCCCGGACAAAGCCGCGGCCGTGCGGCAATACTCCGGGATCCATCGCGACGAGGAGCTCGCCAACGTCCTCACTCTCTGGACGTACATCCTGATGGACCTGCAGCAGCGCTCCGGCGGCAATCCCTTCGACAACCGCGACACCATCTACTCCGGCTCGCCCGATGACAACGCGCTCAACGACGGAGTCCGCCGCTATGCCGCCGACCCCGGCGCGGACAGCTTCCTGCGCGCCAACTACGCGCCCTCGGGACGTCTCGGCGGACCGATGCTGCATCTGGCCAACGTCTACGATCCGCTCGTCCCGCCCTGGGTGCCCAACACCTACATGGATCTCGCCGAGCGCGCCAACAACGAAGAGCTCTTCGCGCAGCAGTACATAAAAACGCCCGGCCACTGCCGCATATCGCAAGACGAGATCCGCGCCGGATTCGCCGAGCTACGCAAATGGGTTGAAACGGGCGAACGGCCCACCGGCGGATCCGTTCCGGAGCGCTAGCGCCGCTTTACGACTCCATCTTGCGCGCCGCCGCGTTCCACCGCACGCGCCTGCCGGTCTTCAGCGATTCGAGCGCCATCACCAGCGCCACGTTCGTCGTCTGCCCTTGCTCGACCGGCGCGTTTGGCTCTTTGCGCGAGACGATGCAGTCGAGAAAGTTGTCGATGTGCTGTTGCGCGGCGCGAGGCCATGAACCATATTGCTTCCGCTCGAGCGTTGGCTTCGGATCCGTCGCCGCCGTGTCCTGCGGATACAGTGCATGCCATTCGCGCGAAACGTCGAACCGCGCCTTGTCTCCGTTGAACTGGTAGAGCTGGTCGCGCGCCTGGTTATAGCGCATCGCCTTGTAGCCCACCGTGAACGTATGTACGAAGTCCTCGGGATATTCGAGGATCATCGTCGTCGTCTCCGGAATCTCGACGCCGTCCAGATGGATCTTGCCGCCGGCGCAGGTCACCGCCTCCGGGAAGCCAGCGTCCATGTACCAGTGGATGCAGTCCACCACGTGCGCCGCTTGCCCGATCATCAGCCCGCCCGAATAATCGTAGAAGTAGTACCAGTTGCGGAACCGCATCGCATCCAGCGGACGCTTCGGCGCCGAGCCCAGCCACTTCTCCCAGTTCAGGTCGCCGTCGAGAGTCGCTGCGCGCGTGGATGAGGCGTGGTTGTACCACCAGGCGTTCACCAGGCGCACCGTGCCCACGGCCCCGGACTCCATCACCTTCTTGCCTTCCAGGAAGATGTCGTAGCTACGCCGCTGCGTACCCACCTGCACGATGCGCTTCGTCCGCCGCACCGCCTCGATCACGTCGAACCCTTCGTCGATTTCGTGGCACATCGGCTTCTCGACGTAGACGTCCTTGCCGGCCTCCACGGCGTCGATCGTCATCCGCGCGTGCCAGTGGTCGGGTGTCGCCACCACCACCGCGTCGACGTCCTTGTTCTCGAGCAGGCGCTCGTAATCCTCGTACATCGGGACGCTTCCGCCTGCCGCCTCGCGCCCAAGCTCGAGGTTCGGCTTGTAGACGTCGCAGACGGCGCGCATCTCCGCCTTCGGGTTTTCTTTGATCTCCGAAGTCAGCAGGCGTCCTCGCCCGCCCGTCCCGATCGTGCCAACGCCGATGCGGTCATTGGCCCCGAGGATGCGTTGCGCGGAAAGTGCCGTTGCGGCGGATGCGGCAAGGAAGCGGCGGCGTTCCATGATGGCCGCTAGTATACGCCGCCGCTTACGATTTCCTGCGTGTCGTGGCGCAAACGACCACGTTTGCCGCGTCGCGAGTCGTCGCGACGGCGCATTTCGGTCGCGACGACCCGCGACCCGGCAATCCTGGCGGATCGCGCCACGGGAGATCCTACGACTGCCCTGGAATCTTCGGCCGTTCCTTGTGATAGTCCGTCCGCTCGCCGCGAGGCCGTTTCTTGAATTCCTTCACCAACCGAAGGAACCCATCCACCGCCCCTTCGAAGAACTTCTCGCCCTTCTCGGCCGTCGCGATCGTCGCGTCGCCGTAGACGCCGCTCTTCGAGAAGCGCGTCCACTCGTCCATAAGCCGCACGGGCGAGCCGTGCATCAGGTCCATCCAGATGAACTCGGACTCCGGCATCCCAATATCCTTGACCGCCTTGTCCATCTGCACACGCGACGCGTCCAAGTGCAGGTAGACGGACGTTTCGAGCTCGCCCGCATGCGCCATGCCGCTCGGGCCGCTCTCGCGGTGCTCGGCGATCACCTTCGTCGCAAGCCCAGGCCAGATGAAGCACGCGCACAGCGCATCCGTCTCGAGGATCGTGCGCCGCGCCACCAACTCCAGGATCGGCATATTCGAGCCATGGCCGTCCGCGATGAGGATGCGCCGGAAGCCATGGTGCGCGACCGACTTGGTGATGTCGAGAACGAAATTCAGCAGATGCTCCTGCTTGATGTCGATGGTGCCGGTGAAGTCCATGTGGTGCGTCTCGAACCCATAGGGGATCAAGGGCATCAGCAGGATGTCGCCGTCGGCGCGCTTGGCCGCCTCCTCGCAGATCGACGAGATGAGGAAGTTATCCACGTCGAGCGGCATATGGTAGCCGTGGTCTTCCACCGAGCCGATCGGCAGCACGACCACCGGCTGATTGTCGCTGCGGGCGATCTCGCCCAGTTCGGGCCACGTGTGATGTTGGTAGAGGTAAGGGATTTTCGGCATGGGATTCGGCACAAGCGTAGCACCCGGCGAGAATCTAGTGGGACCCTGCCGCGCGCTCCAGATCATCCTCCGGGTCAATCACGAACCACAGGGCTGCACCCACGAAATACACGACCGCCGCTAACGCAAAGAGCGCGTGGAAACTGCCGAAGCGCTGCTGCAACCAGCCGCGATCACCGGCGATAGCGCGGCCGACAAGCTCGACGCCGTGTTCATGAACCCCGTCGCTGTCCCGCCGTAGCGTCGCCCGACGTCTACGCACACCGCCCAGGCCACCGGCAGCGTCAGGTCCTGCGCTCCCTGCGCAAAGGCAAGCCAGAGGACGGCCCCCAGCGCGTCCCCCGCGTAAGCCGCCGCGGCGAACCCGGCCGACGCCAGCAGAAACCCCGCCACGCCCACCAGTCGCCGGCCCCAACGCAAGCTGCCCATCTTGCGCACCAACCGGTCGGAAGCTCCACCGCCCAGCAGGCACGCCGCCGCGCCCGCCGCGAGCGGCATCGCGGAGTACCAGCCCGAGCGCTCCAGCGTCAGCCCATGCTCATCCATCAGATACGTCGGAAGCCACGTGACGAAAAAGAAAAAGCCGAACGCCGAGCAGAAGTACATGCCGAACAACGCCCATAGGTTCTTGCTCGTGAACAGACGGCTCCACGGGATGCGCTCGGCGATGCCCGGCCGCAGGCGCCCGCCCCGAGTGGATCAGCGCGAGCTCGGCCTCGTTCACCCTGGGATGTTCCGCCGGATCGTCGCGATACCAGCTCCAGAACAGCACGCACCACAACAGCCCGATCGAGCCGAACGCCCAGAACGCCTCGCGCCAACCCACCGACACCACGAACCATGCTGCCAGCGGAGGCGCCAGCGATCCGCCCAGCCGCGCCCCCGCCCACATCCAGCCCGTCGTCCAGCCGCGCTCCGTCGTTGGGAACCAGCGCGCCAGCGCTCGCGCCATCGTCGGGAACGCACCTGCCTCCGCAGCGCCGAAGACGAACCGTACGCCCAACAGAGGCCCCAGGCTGCGCACCGCCCCGGTCAACATGGTGAACGCCGACCACGACAGCACGATGCGTGTCAGCAGTTTGCGCTGCCCGAAGCGGTCGCCCATCCAGCCCATCGGGATCTCGAAGATGCCATACGCCACGGCGAATACACTGAAAACCCAGCCCATCTCGGTGGCCGTCAAGCCCAGCTCCGCCGTCATCGAAGGCGCCGCAGCGGAGATGCACACGCGATCGAGATAGGTGATGAACGCCGCTGCAAAGGCAAAGGCCAGAACGGTGCGGCGGACGTTCGTCGGTCGTGTCACGGCGCCGCAAGTGTAGCAGCGCAAGCGCCAGGCGCCATCATGAAAAGCGGAAATGCTCCGCGACCCGAGTCTCCACCCCCTCTCGCATCAGCACCAGCACGGCCTGGCGCTCTGCGTCATCCTCCGGCGTACGCTCGCTGACGACTGGTCGGAGGAAACCCGCCGCGACCTCGCCCAGAAAGTCCGAGCGGCCTGGGAGATCGAGCTCGAGCCGCACTTCGCCGTCGAAGAGAGCATCCTATTTCCGGCCGTCAAAGGCCGCATCGACGATCCGCGAATCGTCGACCGGCTGATCGAAGAGCATCGCGAGATCGAGGCCCGCATCCGCGATCTGCTCGCCGACCCAGAAGAGCACCGCTTGCGCAGCTTCGCCGCCTACCTCAACGACCACATCCGCTGCGAGGAGCGGGAGCTGTTCGAGCAGATCCAAGAGCACCTCAACGAAGCCGAGCTCGCGGCCCTTGGCCGGCGTCTCAACGCCAGCCTCTCGAAAGCCTGCCCCAACACCGGCCTCCCCTGGGAAACCTAGAAGACCGACGGACGCGCCGACGCGTTATCGATTGACACTCCCCGTCTCAACTCCTAAACTGGCACGTAGCCGAGAAGCTCCCTGTGCTCAGGCTTTTAGCGTCCGCTCTCGTCCTCGCCGCGGCGCCCGCTTGGTGCGCCGACGCAGTCTCTTTCTCCGCGGACATCCAACCCCTGCTCGAGAAGCAATGCTGGTCCTGCCACTCGCAGGCGCAGAAGCTCTCTGAGCTGGATCTGACCAGCCGTGAATCCGCGCTCGCCGGCGGCGTCCATGGACCGGCCATCGTGCCGGGTAAACCCGACGAGAGTCGGTTGATGCAGCACGTGACAGGCAAGGTCGCCCCGCAGATGCCCTTGGGCGCGCCCCTGCCCGACGCGGGCATCGCGATGCTGCGCGCGTGGATCGAGCAAGGTGCGCCCTACGATGCAGTCCAGCCGCGAACGGCCGCCAAGAAGCAGGGGCTTAGCGACGAAGACCGTCAATGGTGGGCCTTCCGCAAGCCGGTCGAGGTCGCCCCGCCCGAGCCCGCCGACGACGCTTGGCGCAAGAATCCGATTGACGGGTATGTTTTCGCCGCCCTCGCCGAGAAGGGTCTGCAACCGGCTCCCCGGGCAGACAAGCGCACGCTCATCCGCCGCGCCTATCTCGATCTCGTCGGCCTGCTCCCGCCTCCTGAGCGCGTCGAGCGCTTCGTTCGCGATGACTCGCCCGACGCTTGGCCGAAGCTCGTCGAAGAGTTGCTCGCCTCGTCCCACTACGGGGAACGTTGGGGCCGTCATTGGCTCGACGTCGTGCGCTATGCCGACAGCTCCGGCTACGAGCACGACTACGACTACCCGAACGCGTGGCGTTTTCGCGATTACGTGATCCAGTCCTTCAACCAGGACAAGCCCTACGACCGCTTCATCCGCGAGCAGCTCGCTGGCGACGAGCTTGCCGACTCGGACTACGACACGCTCATCGCCACGGGCTTCTATCGCATCGGCGCACGCGTCCTCTTCCGCGAGAAGGACAACCCGGACTATCGCTACAACTACCTCGACGACATGATCCAGACCTCCAGTCGGGCGTTCATGGCCATGTCCGTCGAGTGTGCGCGCTGCCACGATCACAAGTTCGATCCGATCCCTCAGGCGGACTACTACCGCATGATGGCGATCTTCTTCCCGCACATTCGCTACGACTTCCCGCTCGCGCCGCCCGACGTGATTGCCGCGCACGATGCCGAAACGGCCGCGCTGGAAGCCAAGATCAAGCCCCTCCAGGCCGAGATCCGCCGCATCGAGAAACCCTACCGCGACCGCCGAAAAGCCGAGAAGCTGCTCGAGTTCCCGCAAGAGATCCAGGACGCCGTCAATACGCCTGAGGAGCAACGCACCGAGGGCCAGCGCCTACTCGCGGAACTGGTGCTCACCGTCGGCGGCGGCTCGATCGACAGCATCTTGAGCGCGCAAGACCGCGCCCGCCTCGACGCTCTCGATGCGCAGTTGAAGGCGCTCGAAAAGCAGATGCCGCCGGATCTCCCACTCGCCATGGGCATCCGCGACGGCGACTACCGCTCCGCGCCGGACGGCTGCGGCGATGAGGTCCAGCCCGGAAAGGGCGCTCGCGAGGTCTTCGACAGCGTCGGGCCGTTCGTTCCCGCGCTCGGTAAGCCCTACACTCCGCCCCAGGCGCACCTGCTCCCCAATGCGGATTATCGCGACAAGGCCCGAGGTCGCGCCCGGAGTGCTCAGCGTCCTCGCCGGCCCGGAGGATTACCAGCCCAAGCCGCCTGACAACGGCCGCGTCTCCACGGGCCGCCGCTTAGCTCGCCAACTGGCTCGTCTCCGGCGACCATCCGCTCACCGCTCGCGTGATGGTCAACCGCATCTGGCAAGGCCACTTCGGCAAGGGAATCGTCGCGACGCCCAGCAACTTCGGCAAGATGGGCCGCCCTCCCACGCATCCCGAGCTGCTCGACTATCTCGCCATAGAGTTCGTGCGCCGCGGCTGGAGCGTCAAGCAGATGCATCGGCTCATCATGGCCAGCCAGACCTACCAGATGGCTTCCGCGCACGCGAACGCCGCCGCTCTCCAGGCTGACCCGAACGACAACCTGCTGTGGCGCTACCCCAGCCGCCGCCTCGAGAGCGAAATCCTGCGAGACGTCACCCTCGACGCTGCCGGCCATCTCAACGCAGAGGCGGGCGGGAAGCCTTCTTCCCGCCCATCCCGCAGACCGTGCGTGACTCCTTCCTCAAGGGCCGGTGGGAGATGACGAAGCCCGGCCCCGCGGTCTGGCGGCGCAGCGTCTACTCGTACCAGAAGCGTGGTCTGCGCTACCCCATGTTCGAGGTCTTCGACCAGCCGAACATGAACGTCACCTGCGAGCGCCGCAATACGACCACAGTGCCCACGCAGGCGCTCACCCTGCTCAACAACTCGTTCATCCTCGACCAGGCGCAGGCCTTTGCCGACCGCGTGTGGGACGCTGCAGGGCCGGACGCCGAGCGTCAGATCCAGACGGCCTACGATGTCGCCCTGGCCCGCCCCGCGGCCGCCAAAGAGCTCGAGGAGAACCGCTCCTTCCTGGCCCGCCAAAAGGATTACCACGCCCGTACCCCCGAGCCCGCGAAGGCCGCTTTGGTCGATCTTTGCGACGTAATCCTAAACTTGAACGAATTCGTGTATATCCCTTGAAGGATTGAAGTTATGCGTACGCTGTCGAGACGTGATTTCCTGTTCCGGGCCGGTGAAGGCATCTCCGGAATCGCGCTCGCAGCCATGCTGGCCGAGCAGGGTTTGCTCGCCAAGGAAGCCCCGTCCGCCAGCGTCAACGCCGCCGGTATCGAGTCTCCGCTGGCCCCGCGTGCTCCGCACTTCAAGCCCCGCGCGAAAGCCGGCATCTCGCTGTTCATGAGCGGCGGCGTCAGCCACATCGACTCGTTCGACTACAAGCCGGACCTCATCAAGCACCACGGCAAGCCGCTCACCGGCGTTGGCGAGATTCGCGTCCGCCAAGGCTACCCCGGCCCGCTGATGAAGAGTCCGTTCGCGTGGAAACAGTACGGCGAATCCGGCAAGTGGGTCAGCGAGCTGTTCCCCCACATGGGCTCGATTGTCGACGACGTCGCCTTCCTCCATTCCGCCACCGGACGCTCCAACGACCACGTCGTTGCGCACTACGAATGGAATACCGGCTCGTTGCTGATGGGACATCCCAGCACGGGCGCTTGGGTCACCTACGGCCTCGGGACTGAGAACCAGAATCTGCCCGGGTTCGTGGTGATCTACGACCAGAAGGGCGGGCCGTTCTCCGGGCCGGCCAACTGGTCTGCGGGTTACCTGCCCGCGGCCTACCAAGGTACGGTATTTCGCGCTAAGGGCGACCCGATTCTCGACCTCACGCCGCCGTCCGAATACGTCACGCCTGAGCAGCAGCGCGCTCGTCTGGACCACCTAGCGCTGCTCAACGAGCAGCACGCCCAGCAGCATCCCGGCGACAGCGAGCTGGCGGCCCGCATCGCCTCCTACGAGCTCGCCTACCGCATGCAGGGCTGCGCCCCCGAAGCGGTCGACATCAGCAAGGAATCCGAAGCCACCAAGCGCCTCTACGGCCTCGACCAACCCGTCACCGAAGGCTTTGGCAAGCAATGCCTGCTGGCCCGCCGACTCGTCGAGCACGGCGTCCGCTTCGTGCAGCTCTATTCAGGCGCGCTCCTACAGCAGAACATCGACACCTGGGACGCTCACTCCAACCTTGTCGAGAACCACACGCTGCATGCCAAGGAAGTCGACCAGCCCATCGCCGCTCTCATCACCGATCTGAAGCAGCGCGGCCTGCTCGATGACACGCTCGTGGTTTGGCACTCCGAGTTTGGCCGGATGCCCATCTCGCAGCGCGGCGTCGGCCGCGACCACAACCCCGGCGCGATGACCTTGTTTATGGCCGGCGCCGGCGTGCAGGGCGGCCAATCCATTGGCGCGACGGACCCGTTCGGCTACCGCGCCGCTGAACAGGTCCACACCTACCACGACATCCACGCCACCATGCTGCACCTGCTTGGCATGGACCACAAGCGCCTGACGTACCCGTTCAACGGGCGCAACATGCGTCTCACCGACGTCCACGGCGAGCTCATCCCGCAACTGGTCGCTTGATTCGGAGCTAGATGCCGCCGGTTTCGTGCGCTGCGATGCGCGGCCCAAAGTCGCGTGCGATCTCCTCCGCTAGCCACGACTCGGTCGGTCGATCGAGCTCCGGGGCTAGCTCGAATCGTACGGTCTTCACATGCGTCTGCGCCGGTAGGCGAATCAGGTCCGCTAGCACCCGAACCGCCGTGCCGTCGTTTTGGATCTCGCCAACGATCATGTAGTCCGGGTTCCGCGCGGCATCCGCAACCTTCAGCCCTTTCTGGTGCGACAGGTCGTGCATAAGCGCGTCGGTCACATCGTCGGCCAAGCTGTCGAAAGTCGGGTCGCCCGTTTCGTTGTCGAAATGCGTGACCGTCACCAATGGCCGGACGGCGCTTGGCGAAAAGAATCCTGCGACTAGCACTGCCGCGACCGCCACTACGCCCACATAGAGCATGCGACGTCGAGGACCAACCGGCCGTGTGGCCGGAGTACTTCGAACCACGTTCTCCACCGGCGCGATGAAGCGAAAGCCTTTTCCCGGAACCTCGAGCACGTAGAACGGGGGCTCGCCTACGTCGCTGAGCGCCTCGCGCAACTGCGCGACGCACTCGTCGAGCTTCTCGTCGAGCGATGCAGGCGCCGCCGAACCCCATATCGCCCTGCGCAGCTCGCGCCGCGTCACCAGGTCGCCGCGTTCCGCGGTCAGGACTTCGAGCGCTGTCGTCGCCTCCACGCCTAGAGCAATGGTTTGGCCCTCCCGCTCGAGGCGTCCCGAGCCCGCGTCGAAGGTAAACATTCCAAACCGGTATTGGGGCATGGCGACGGCAGCGTCATTGTACCTGTTGTCGGGACCCAATGAAGGACGATCGGCTAGACTGATAGGGTTTTATGCGCGCCTTGGCCCATTTTTTTTGGATGATCGCGCTCGCCGCCGTCGTCTTCGCCGCCGAAACGCCTCCCGGCCTTTTGACGCTGCAGGACGAGCCCCTCATCCAATCGCCCGACCGCAATTGGAAGAGCCTCGGCATCGGCACCGGGGAGATCCGCAAGCTCAACCGCGTCTCGCGCGCCGACGGCGTCGAGTCGTGGAATATCGGCTACTCTTCCGACGGTCTCGGCATCGCCGGCTTCATGGCCCAGCCCATCGTCGAGTTCGACGATGATGGCAAGCCCAAGGCGACATACCCGGCCGTCATCATCTGCCACGGCAGCGCCCAGGGCGTCACACCGGCTTACCGCGAGATTGCCATGGAATTTGCGCGACGGGGCTACGTCGCCGCCGCCTCGGCCTACCGAGGTCAGCGCGGCCTCGCCGGTCACTCCGAAGGCGCGCGAGAGTACGCCAAGGGCGAGACGCTCGACGTCCTGCAGCTAGCGCAACTGGTGCGCAAGCTCGAGTACGTCGACTCGCAGCGGATGGCCATCTGGGGGCAGGCTGAAGGCGGTTCCATCGCGGCGCAAATCATCGGCCGATCCAACATCTTTCGCGCCGCAGTGCTCGTCGCTCCGGCGCTGTTCGCCGGCACGCCGCAGTACCGCTACGCCGGCTTGCGCCGCTTGGCGTCACTCACGGCCCAGATCAGCGGTAAGCAGATGACCGACGGCATGATGGTCCGGGAGTTGCGCGCTCGCGACGCCTTCCTCAACATCCCCAAGATCAAAACGAGCACGCTCATCATCGCCCCCGAAAGCGACCCCGGCGCGCAAGAGCTCAGCCTCTGGATCGGCGCTCTCCGCGGGGCCGGAGTTGAGCATCGCGTCCTGCCTTTTCCCGGCATGTTCCCTGAGTTCATGACCGCTGCTGACAACGGCCTGCGCCCGCCCAACTGGGCCGAGAGCCGCGAAGCCGCCTGGGCCAACACATTCAGTTGGATCGAATCCTACGTGCCTTCCGAGCCTGGTCCGGCCCCGGCCCAATGACAGCATGACATCTGCGCGCGTGAAGCAACTGGCGCGCGAAGTCGGTTTCGACTTGGCGGGCGTCGCGCCGGCTGAGCCTTTAGCCGAAGCTCAGTTCTACCCGGAGTGGCTACGCCGCGGCTATCACGGGGCGATGGGCTATCTAGAAGGGCTGCGGGGCGAGCGACGCGCCGATCCCCACACGCTGCTCAAGGCGGCAAAATCCGTCATCTGTGTCGCGCAGGTCTACCACACGCCCGTCCCCTACTCGGTCGAGCACGACGATCCGGAGAAGGGCTGGGTGGCGCGCTACGCCTGGGGCGAGGACTACCACCGCACTCTCAAAGACCGTCTTTACCGATTGATCGCCGCTCTCCAGGCCGAAGCCGGGACCTTCAAGTTCAAGGTCTGCGTGGATACGGCCCCGCTGCTCGAGCGCGCCTATGCACAACGCGCCGGCCTGGGCTGGATCGGCAAGAACACTTGCCTCATCGACCAGCGCAAAGGCTCTTGGATGCTGCTCGGCGAAGCGCTCGTTTCGCTCGATCTCGAGCCCGACGATCCCGCACCCTTTCGCTGTGGAACCTGCACGCGCTGCATCGACGCTTGCCCCACGCAGGCGCTCGTCCCCCTCGAACCCGGCCCCGGCCCTAGCCACGCGCTCGACGCCACACGCTGCATCAGCTACTGGACCATTGAGCTGCGCGGCCCTGTCCCAGAGCCCAATCGCGCCGAGATCGGCCGTCACGTCTTTGGCTGCGACATCTGCCAAGACGTCTGCCCCTGGAATCGCTGGGACCGCATCGAGACGACCAACGCGGACGAATTTCAGCCGCAAAACGCAGAGCCCGACCTGTTGGAATGGGCTTCGCTCAGCGAAGAGGAGTATCAGAGTCGATTCGCCGAAACCCCTCTCGAGCGCTCTCGCTATTCAGGGTTTCTGCGCAACGTCTGCACTGCCATGGGCAACGCCGCCTTGCCGCGATTTCGAGAACCGCTCGAGCGCCTGGCTCAACACGAAGACCTCGAAGTCCGAGAACACGCCCAATGGGCGCTTGCCCGGCTGGACTCGCGAGACTGACGCGTTTCTCACTCCACAAACCGGCCCAGCAGCGGCCGGCCCGGCTTCGCGCCCTCGACCGTTTTGCCGTCCTTCACCACCATCTGTCCGTTCACGAATACGTGCTGCACGCCCACGGAGTAGCTCAAGTCATCCTCGAACGTCGCCGTGTCGACGATCTTCGCCGCGTCGAACACCGTAATGTCCGCGTCCGCGCCCACCTGCAGGCGACCCTTGCGTTTGGCCTGTGGCGTGATGATTTCCAGCCGCTTCGCCGGCATGATCGTCATCTTGCCCAGAGCCTCCATCAGCCCTAGCACGCCCTCCTCTCGCACGTAACGCCCCAACACGCGCGAGAACGTACCGGCGCTGCGCGGGTGGGCGCCCGGCGCGTATGGCATACCGTCGGAAGCGACCATCACGAACGGCGTCCGCATCGCGATCTCGATCCACTCCGGCTTCATCATGTGCATGATGACCGTACCGCCCTTTGAGCGATACAAATCGAAGGTTTGCGCGTTGAGCCGCTCGCCCGTGTCCTGCACCTGCACGTCGTGGTAGGTCATCCCCAGCCGGTCGCGCCAGCCCGGGTCGAAGATCGTGCTCGCGATGTTCGTTGACGCGGCGGTGTAAGGGTATGCCTCGGTCGTCACGTCGACGCCCTGTTTCTGCGCGCCGCCGATCAAATCCAGCACCACCTGGATGTTCCCTAGGCTCATGCTGTTCACGTGGACGATATGCAGCGGCGTCCCTGTCGCGGCCGCGTCGGCGATCACTTCCTGCATCGCATCCACGTTCATGCCGCGCACGTGAGTGAAGATGGGCGTCAGCGTCGGCGCCGCGAACTGGAATACCCGGAAGATCTCTTCGTTGTTCGCGCCGGGGAAGTAGCCGTGCGCCATCCCGATGCCCAGAGCGCCTTCGTGCAGGCCTTTCTCGAGCAAGGAATAGAGCGTCGCCATGTTCTCCTTCGTCACCGGCTCGTAGCGCGCCTGCGTCAGCGTGCGGCTTTCCTCTGCCGTCAGACTTTGCTCGCCGCCTTGTGTGTGCACCTTTTCGAGAATCGCCGACAGGTTGGGCATGGCGCGCAGGCGGGAACCGCCATGCGAGACCGTCGCCCCAAAGTTCAGAATTGCGTCGCCCTCGCGCCGGGCCAGCCACTGGGCCACGTCCGCCACGCCGCTTTCCAGTTCGAGCGCCGTCGTCACGCCGTCGCGCGCCTGGTAGGCGTTCGCCGCGTTGGTCTGCCCGTGGGCGTGCAGGTCGATGAAGCCCGGCGCTACGACCAGCCCCGAGACGTCGAGCGTGGTCGCGCCTTCGAGCGGAATTTCCGACACGGCCGCAATGCGGTCGCCGCGCAGTCCGACATAGCGCACCGCGTCCAGGCCCGTGTCTGGGTCCATCACGCGGCCGCCGGCCAGCACCACGTCAAACGGTTGAGCATGAGCCGCCGCGGCAAGCAGCAGTAAGCCAATCAAACGCACACAAACCTCCCGTACCTACGCCCCGTGCGGCGCCTATTGCACATCCATCCCCAGATTCTTCACCAGGAACGCCCACTGGTCGGTGAGCTCGTCGATCATCTTGGATGTCGGCTTGCCGGCGCCGTGGCCGGCCGATGTCTCGATGCGGATCAGCACCGGCTCGGAGCCCTTCTGCATGTGCTGGATCTCCGCGGCGAACTTGAAGCTGTGGCCCGGCACGACGCGATCGTCCGTGTCCGCCGTCGTGATCAAGGTCGCTGGATACTCCGTCTTGTTCTTCAGATTGTGATACGGCGAATAGGCGTAGAGCGCCTTGAACTCCTCGGGATTGCTCGACGAGCCATAATCGTCCACCCAGAAGCGGCCCGCCGTGAATTTGTCGAAGCGCAGCATGTCCATTACGCCTACCGCCGGCAACGCGGCTCCGAAGAGATCCGGACGCTGCGTGATCGCAGCTCCCACGAGTAGTCCGCCGTTTGAGCCGCCCATGATAGCGAGCTTCGCCGGCTCGGTGTAGCGGTTTGCGATCAGCCACTCGGCGGCCGCGATGAAGTCGTCGAAGACGTTCTGCTTCTGGAGCTTCGTGCCGGCCTTGTGCCACGTCTCGCCGTACTCTCCGCCGCCAC
Source organism: Bryobacterales bacterium (assembly GCA_041394905.1). Taxonomy (GTDB): domain Bacteria; phylum Acidobacteriota; class Terriglobia; order Bryobacterales; family UBA6623; genus RI-231. The sequence continues at coordinate 107,378 of JAWKHJ010000019.1, forward strand.
GCAGGTTCGCGATGGCGACCACGCCCCCAAGCTGCAGCCACGACGCCCAGCGCACCGAAAACCCAGGCGTCTGCGCAATGTTGAATCCGCCATAGCCGTACAGCAAGGTCGGGTTCTTCCCGTCCAGTTCCACACCCTTCCGCGCCGTCACGAACATCGGTACGCGCGTGCCGTCCTTGCTCTTGTAGAAGACTTGTTTCGTCTCGTAGGCGTCCGCGTCAAACTCCACCTTCGCCTGCCGTAGCAGCGTGCTCTTTCCTGTGATCAGGTCATAGCGATAGATCGAGGGGGGCAGGGCATAGCTCGAGTAGGAGTAAAAGGTCTCCGTATCGCCTCGCTCGCCCTCGAAGCCGTTCGCTGATCCGATACCTGGAAACTCGACTTCGCGCACAAAGGCGCCTTCCATGTCGTAGAGCTTCACCTGCGACTTGGCGTCCTTCAAGTACTGGCAAACGAACATGTTGCCCGTCAGTCCCACCGAGCGCAGGGTCTCCTCGGCCGTCGGCACGACTTCGCGCCAATTCGCGCGCTCGGGTTTGCGCACGTCAATTGCAATCACGCGCCGATTCGGCGCGTCGAGGTCGGTCTGGAAGTAGAGTGTCGAGCCGTCCGCGTCAATGAACGTATAGTCCTGCGAGAAGTTGTCGATCAGGGTCACCGGCATGCCGTAGGGCTCGGTTAGATCCTTGTAGGCAACCCGATATTTGTCGTCGGTGCCCTTCCAGATCGTGATCACGAGCCAACGCCCATCCGTGCTGACCGAAGGCGAAAATCCCCACTCGGGCTCATCGGGCCGCTCGTAAACCAATACGTCTTCCGCCTGCGCCGTGCCCACGCGGTGGTAGTAGAGCTTCTGATTCAGGTTCGTGCTCTGGAACGCCTGGCCTTCCTCAGGTTGCGCGTAACGCCCGTAGAAAAAGCCCTTGCCGTCGCGGGTCCAGGAAGCCGTGGTGAACTTTGCCCACTCGATCTCGTCGTCGAGCGTCTTGCGGCTCTCGATGTCGAGCACCTTCCACGTTTGCCAGTCCGAGCCCGACTTGTTGATCGCATAGGCCATGTAGCGCCCGTCTTGGCTGAACGAAGCCGCGCCCAGCGCGACCGTGCCGTCCTCGCTCCAGGTGTTCGGGTCGAGCAAGACCTCAGGCTGTGAGTCGAGCGCATCCTGGACGTAGAGCACGTACTGGTTCTGCAACCCGTCGTTCTTGTAGAAGTAGTAGCGCCCGCCTTCCTTGAAGAACGACGAATACTTCTCGTAATCCCAAAGCTTCGTAAGCCGTCGCCGAATCGTCTCGCGCTGCGGGATGCGGTCCAGGTACGCGGAGGTGACCTTGTTCTCCGCCTCCACCCAGGTCCGGACGTCGGGCGATTCGCGCACGTCGTCCTCGAGCCAACGGTAAGGATCATGCACCTTGACGCCGTGATAGTCGTCGTAGTGCTCGACGCGGCGGGTTTCCGGATACGAAATGGCGGCCTCCTGGGCAAATACGACCGACGCCCAGATCAGCGTAGAGACTCCAACCAAACGAGCGCGGCCCATGTCAGGACATTCTCGCCTATCAGCGCCGCGCCCGCGAGGGTGAGGCCTCGCGGCGTTCCGTCAGCTTTCAAGCCTCCGCGGCTCGCGTCCCGCGCCGCACCAAAAAATACAACCCCGCCCAAACCTTGGGGTCGATCAACTTTCCCTCTGCTTCGCGCTGCCGCAGCCAAGTCTCCACGCCCTCGAGCGGCACAAGGTGGACGTGGATGTCCTCGTCTTCCGTGCCGCCTCCGTCGCCCGTCCGACGCAAGCCGTTGGCCCGCATCAGCCAGATCGTCTCGCTCGTCATGCCGGGCGAAGAAGGGATTCGCGTCAGCCGCTCAAACGAGTGCGCGCGGTAGCCGGTCTCCTCCTCGAGCTCGCGGTTGGCGCCCTCGTCGATCGACTCGTCCACGTCTTCGTCGCCAATCAAACCCGCCGGCCATTCGATGGTGCTCGCCTGCAGCGGCGCCCGCTGCTGCTCCACGAAAACCGCTTCTCCCGCATCCGTCACCGCTACCACCGCGGCGATCGCGTTTGCGTTCGGCCGCTCGGCATACTCCCACGTCCCGCGTCGCATCAGCTTGAGAAAGCGGCCCGCAAAAAGGGTTTCCGGTTGATTGCTCATGGGGTGTCGAGGGCGTCGAGCAGCGTTGCGCCGCCCTGTTGCATCGCTTCCCAGGCCTTGTCTACGTCCCCTGGCTGCAGGTCGATCCCGCGGCATCCCTGTTTGTAGACGGAGGTGCGGAAGCCCAGCTCCGCCGCGTCCAATGCGCTGAACTTCACGCAGTAGTCGGTCGCCAAGCCCATCAGGTAGACGGCCTCCACGCCCTTCCCGCGCAAGTAAGCTTCCAGCCCCGTCGCACGCCTGCGCGCGTTGTCGAAGAACGCGCTGTAGCTATCGACGCGCTTGTCGGTACCCTTGTGGATGACGCGCGCTATGCGCTCTACGTCGAGCTCCGCGTGCAGCTCCGCGCCGTGCGAGCCCTGGACGCAGTGGTCGGGCCACAGCGTCTGCTCCAGCCCGTCCAACTGAATCACGTCACCGGGTTTCTTGCCTGGGTGCTGCGACGCGAAGCTCGCATGGTCCGACGGATGCCAATCCTGCGAGGCGACGACCAACCCGAAGCGCGGCATGAGCTCGTTTGCCACGCTCACGACTTCATCGCCGTGCTTGACCGCCAGGGCCCCGCCCGGCATGAAGTCATATTGCAGATCGATCAGCAGGAGGGCGTTCACTTGGATTCGGCCAGCAGCTGCTGCAAGCGTTCCCGCAGCCGTCCGCCATGGACCGGATCGGCCAGGGCGAACTCCAGGAACGTCTCGTAGTAGCTCGCGAAGTTTCCAATATCGTAGCGCCTCTCGCCTGGCCGCAGCTTTACGCCCACCACGCGGCGTCCGCTCTGGCAAAGCATCCGAATCGCGTCCGTCAGCTGGATCTCGCCCTTCTTGTCCGGCTCAACCCGGCGGATCATGTCGAAGATCAGCGGCGCGAATAGATACCGTCCCGCGATCGCCAAGCGACTCGGCGCCTTCGACGGATCCGGCTTCTCGACTAGATCGCTGATCGTGAACACCTCGTCGTCGGAATCCGGCTTCACCACGCCGTAATGGCGCGTCTGCTCGAGCGGAACCTCTTCCACCGCGATCACCGCGGCGGCTTGCTTGCGCTCATACGCCTGCGCCATGCGCGCCGAGATGTCCGACTCGCCGTTCAACCCGATGATCGAGTCGCCCAGCGCCACCAGGAACGGTTCGTGTCCCACGAACGCTTCGCCGTGCAAGATCGCGTCGCCCAGCCCGCGTTGGACCGCCTGCCGCGTATAGAGATAATGAATCTTCGTCTTCTCGAACGCCAGTTCTTCGAGTAGATCGTCCTTCGCCGCACGCTGCAGCGCGTCCACCAACTCCGGGTCGTGGTCGAAATGATTCTCGATGGAGTGCTTGCCGCGTCCGGTGACGAACAGCAGACGATCGATGCCTGCGCGGCCTAGCTCTTCCACCACGTACTGCACGATGGGCTTCTTTGCCACCGGCAGCATCTCTTTGGGCTGGGACTTGGTTGCGGGCAGCAGCCGTGTACCTAGGCCGGCTACGGGAACGACTGCGTTTCGAATTAAGCTCAGAATAGACCTCCGGACCAGGGGATCTTCCAGATTATCAGAGGCGGCCGAGCCCGCCAATGGAACGAAACAATGGCAAAAATCCGTGCAAGAAGCTTAGAGAAGCTCCAAGTTTTACTCGAAGACGGCTCCCACGCCTGGCTAGCGGACGAGCCGACCAGCTCGGGCGGAGACGGCCTGGGCCCCGACCCTTACCAACTCCTGCTGTCCGCGCTTGGCGCCTGCACGTCGATGACGGTCCAGCTCTATGCCAAGCGCAAGGGCTGGGGTTTGCGCGAAGTTCGCGCAGAGCTTGTCCACGAGCGCATCCACGCCAGTGATTGTGAGGATTGCGAGGAAAAGGACGGCTACATCGAGCGCATCCGCGTTCACCTGGCCTTCGACGGCGACCTCGACGACGCCCAGCTCGCGCGCCTCAAAGAGATCGCCGGCAAGTGCCCGGTACGCCGCACCTTACTAGCGGTTCCCAAAATCATCGACCAATAGGCGGCTTGAGCCTAGGCCTCGAGCGAAGGAATCAGCTGGGGCGGGCGCCGCTGCTTCGTCGCCTGTTCGTAACCATAGGCGATCTCGATCAGCCGCGGCTCCGTCCAAGCCTTCCCAAAGAACGAAACGCCCACCGGCAGCCCATGGATCAGGCCCATTGGCACGGTGATGTTCGGGTAGCCCGCGCGCGCCGCCAAGCTCGAGCTTCCACCGGAGCCGTGGTCGCCGTTGACCAGATCCGTCGTCCAGGACGGCCCCGTCGTCGGCGCCAGGATCGCATCCAGCTTGTAACGATCCACCGCCTTGTCGATGCCCTGGGCTTGCGCCATGCGTTTGGTCAAGGCCAACGCCTTCTTGTACTCCGGCGAGTCCAGCCCGCCCTTTTCCTCAGCGCGGATCATGTGCTCCTGCCCGAAGTACGGCATCTCGCGGTCAGCGTTCGTCTCGTTGAACGCGATTACTTCCGCCAGCGACTTCACCCGAGCTTGTGGGCCCAGGCCGGCCAGGTACTTGTTCAGATCGGCCTTGAACTCGTACAGCAGCACTTGATAGCCCGCGTCGCCCGTCGCGCCGCCCTCTGGCAATCCCTCGATGTCGACCACCTCCGCGCCTTCGGCCTCGAGCGCCGCAATCGCTTCTTCTGCCAGCTTGTCCGCATCGTCGCGGCGCCCCATCAACTGCCGCGCCACCCCAATGCGCGCTCCCTTCAGCTTGCCGGCCACGCAGAACGCTGCATAGCGGTCCTCCTTGCGCGTTCCTGGGTCCGCCAGCGCGTCCAGCAGCAGAGCCGCATCCAGCACCGTCCGCGCCATCGGTCCCGCCGTGTCCTGCGTATGCGCAATCGGGATGATGCCCGCCTGCGCCACCAGCCCCAGTGTGGGTTTGATTCCGACAAGGCCGTTGATCGAAGACGGACAGACGATCGAGCCGTTCGTCTCCGTCCCCACCGCCGCGGCGCAAAGGCTTGCCGAAGCCGCCGCGCCCGACCCCGAGCTCGAACCGCAAGCATTGCGATCCAGCACGTAGGGGTTGTGCGTCAACCCGCCGCGTCCGCTCCAGCCGCTGGTCGAGTTCGTCGAGCGAAAATTTGCCCACTCGCTCAAGTTCGTCTTGCCCAGGATGACCGCGCCCGCCTCGCGCAGCCGCTCCGCCACGGCCGAATCCCGCGCTGCGATCGAGCCTTCGAGCGCGAGCGAACCAGCGGTCGTCTGCATCTTGTCCGCCGTGTCGATGTTGTCCTTGATCAGAATCGGCGCGCCATGCAGCGGCCCACGCACCTTGCCGTCCTTGCGCTCCTGGTCGAGTTGCGCCGCGATCGCACGCGCATCCGGGTTGATCTCGATCACCGAATGCAGCCGCCCGTCGACCGCCTCGATGCGCTCCAAGTAAAGCTCGACCGCCCGCTCGGCCGTCAACTCGCCCCGCTCCATGCGCTGCCGCAACGCATCGAGCGAAACCTCTTCGAGCTCAAAAGGCTTTTCCGTCCTCGCTTCGGGCTCGAGTTCTGGAGGCCGCCCGCAAGATGCCCCGACCGCTACGCCGACACCTGCTAGAAACCCACGCCGCGTCCAAGCCTGTTTCATTGCAAAAGTATAGTCGGACCGGAGCGGCCCCACCTCACCCGCGTCTACACCGCAGCCCGCAAGTTCTCCCGCAACGCACCAGGCCTGCGCGCCGCGATCCGAAGCAGCGCCAGCGCTGGGCCCTCCGGCCGCCTGCGGCCTTGCTCCCAGTTCCGCAGCGTATGGACGCTAATGCCCAACGATTCGGCGAACTCTTCTTGCGTCAAGCCAACGAACCGCCTCAGCGCGGCGACATCTTTCGCCGGCTCAATCTCGCCGCGCATGATGCGCAGTCTCTGTGAGCTTTACTCACCCTTAACCCTTACACCCTCCATCTACCCCGTCAATGCGCGACCATCTACCCCATGGGCCTCCTCCGCAGCCGCAGCCTCCCCATGGCCCTACTCGCCCTGCTCACCTGCGGCCACTTCCTGCTGCTCGCCCACTACGTACGCCCGGCCTACGCCTCGCCCGACGCCGACGGCTACTACTCCCAAGCGCGCCTCATCTTCCAAGAAGGCCGCCTCACCTTTCGCCCCGCTTCTCCGGCGCAGCATCTGGGCATGCACTGGCTCGAGAAGCCCGACGGCAGCTTCATCAGCCGCTACCCCGCCGGCCTGCCCGTCCTCATCGGCGCTGTCTGGACCGCTGCCGGCCGTGACGCGAGCCTCTACGTCAACGCCATCTTCGCCGCGCTCACTCTGCCCGCGCTCTATCTGCTGGCCGCGCCCTACGTCGGCCCTTGGGGCGCTCTCGCCGCCGCCGTCGTGCAGGCCGCCAACCCCATCGCCAACTTCCACGCCGTCTTCGCCGACTCCCACACCGCCGCCAGCTTCTTCCTGATCCTTGGCTGGCTGCTGCTCGACCGCTCCCGCCGCCTCTCCTGCAAGTGGCTCGGCATGGCCGGCGGATCGCGCTCGCCGTCGTCCCCACCATCCGTTACGCCGAGGCTGCTGCCGCCATCGGAGTTGTGATCTACCTGATCGCTCTTTGGCGACAGGGCCGCCGCGACGTCTTCTGGCCCATCCTGGGCGCGCTCCCGCCCTGCGCTCGCGCTCGCCGCCGTCAACACTGCGCAGTTCGGCGCCCCTTGGCGCACCGCCTACCGGCTCACGGGCGAGAGCAACCTCGCTTGGGCCTACTTCCTGCAAAATTGGAAGCCGTACATCGAGGCCATCCTCACCTCCGGCGTCGGCCTCTTCGCCGTCCTCGGCGCGCTCGGAGCCTTCGCCATGCTGCGCGAGCGCGAAACGCGCCCCATCGCCCTTGGCCTGGGAGGATCCGCCCTCGCCATCACGCTCGTCTACATGGCGTACTACTCGAACGCCGCCGGCGGCCCTCCGGCGCTCGCTTCCTGCTGCCCACCTTGCCGCTCTACCTCCCGCCGGCCATCTGGTTCCTGCACCGCGCCCTCGCCGGACGCGCTTTCGCCGTGGCCCTCGCCGCCCTCACCGTTCTGCAAGTCGCCATGGGTCTGCCCGACGGCCTCGAGCGCATGCGCCAGCAGGCCGCGCAATCGGAACGCGCCGCCGATCTCATCGCCGCTCTCGAAGAATCCGTCCCCGCCGGCGCCGTGCTGCTTGCCGACCCGCGCGTCGAAGAGTCGATCCACTTCACCGGCGAATGGAAGCTCGCCGACCTCTCGCTCTTCGCCGGAGACACCGAGCCCATGCACTTTGGCCCCCGCGGCATGGACCCCAACCGGCCGTCCTCTATGCAGCGCGGCAAAGGCAAAGCCTTGCGTGCCCGCTACGACGGCCTGGACGAACGCGACCGCACGGCCCTGCTGCTCGCCGACCTCGAAGCCTGGGCCAACCCTGACAGCGAAATCTACCTCGTAGCCTCGGACCGCGGCCCCGACGAACCCGTCCGCCTTCTCCGCCGGGCGGCGACCTTAGAACCGGTCGTCCGCGTCGAGCTCCCCGACGCCGAAGAACCGGAACCCCCGTTCGCCCAAGGCCCCCGCGGTCGCCCAGGCATGGGCCCGCCCGGGTTTGGCGGGCCCCCGCTGGCCGGCGGCCCAGGCTTTGGCCCTCCGGGCGCCGGCCGCCGTCGTCCCCAAGGCGGGCCGATGATGGGCATCCCCGGCGGCGAGCTGACGATCTACCGCGTCAGCCCGCGCTAGCAATTGCCCGCCGCAGCTACGCGCATCCGCTCGAAACACCTACCTCCGCTCACCTAGCCCCAGGCGCAAGCCTGGGGTCCGGCACGATTGCCAAGATCGCACCAACGCCAAAACCCCTGCCGGACCCCACCCTCGCGGGCGGGGCTAGGTTAGGACCTCACGCCATCTGATACACGAAACTACAGATCCCCATACTCCGGCCACAACCCGCGATTCACAAACAATGCCATCGCCTTCCCCTGACCGCGCACGACGTAATCGACCGCCTTTTCCAGCCCCGCGTCATCCCAAAGCCAAACCGTACTCCCATGCCGAGCCCAGCGCTTCCCCACCCGCCCAAACTGCGCATTCAACATACGTGACACGTACGCCTTCAACTTCGCCATAACCTCTTCGGGCGCACACACCGCCGTCACCACCAGATGCACATGAGTCGAGCGTACATGCGCCGCATGCACCAGCCAATCCTCGTATTCACAGGTGCGAATGATCTCTGCGAGCGTTGTATCCCGCTCGCCAGCGGAGAGAGAAACCGCCGGCTGAGTCATCATGCGCTGCGCATAGAGCACGCGCCTACGATTCTCCGGCGTATAGCGCCCAGGCGGAGGAGGAAGCTTGCGATCCACGGAGCCCCGAGAATCGCCATGAAGTCGGACACCGTAGCAGGTGAAGGTCAGCAAATACGCCCGCGGTTCCTTGGCAGGTCGTCCGGGCGCGCTATCGAGCGCCAAGCGAGCAAATTATCATGCCACTCAACGGCTTCGCAAGGAATACCCGCTCCCTTCGCCCTCGTTCACCTCATACCGCAACCCATCCCGCCATCCTTCACCTAGCCCCAGGCGCAAGCCTGGGGGCGGGCACGATTGTCGCGATCGCGCAAGCGCCAAGACACCCAATGGACCCCACTTCTGCGGGTGGGGCTAGGATCGGACCACAACTAGGCGCGAGCCTCGGGGCCAACTTACTTCGATGTCGCACTTTGGCGACCTCGGACCAGCGACGGTCGACGTCATCCAAGCCCGGTGCTCAGAAACTTAACGAGCCCCAACCGCTCCGCCGAGGCTAGCTTGATCCTCCGACTCTGCCAGTCGGCATCATCCGTACCGTCAAACATGAGCAAAACCCCCTGCCGGGGCCAATTCGGCTCCAACGGCTCGGGGTCGACGAGTAGGTCACCGTTGTGGTGAACAAGAATTCGACCTTCGGGCACGGTCGCAAGAAAGTAGCCTCCCTCGAAGGCTCTGAAGCACCCGAAACCGGAATGTTTACATGCCCTTCTTGGACAATCGTAGACAAAGTTGTCGGTTTCCATCTGCATGCCTGGAGCCCGGCGGATGCAATCGGCAAACACAGTAAACGGGATCATCACAAGGATGAATCGCGGCTGGCCGCAAACAGTCTCGAGAATATCTACATGTTCACTCAACGGCGAGGCGCCGAAGTCTGGCTGTGCTGTACGGATGCAGATAGCCGGCTGCACTTTGTGGGCGCAGCCGGCAATGCAGGAACACACAACCAGAAGAGATCTAGTCCGCGTCGAGGCTGGCGAATTCTCTGAGAAGATCAGCCCGGCTAGCGATACCTTTAGCCTTGGCCGCGAGAATCCTGCGATTCTTCTGCGCGTCAGGCGAATCGAGCATGGTCGCCTTGTTGGTCGCGAAGATCTGCAGCAGCTCGGTCTTGAACTTCATCTTCTCGTAAGCTTCTGAAGAGTTGGCCCAGGCGGGGCTGTCGGTTCCGAGTGCTAAGACATCGCTGTTGAGCTTCTCGATCTTTGTGGACATCTCCTCCAACATGGTCCGGACATTCGTGAAGGCGGGCTTCTTCACGCGAAGTGCACGCTCTGCCTCCAGAGCTTGCTGTTGGAGCGCAGTGGCTTCGGAGGCGATTGTTGCGAGGCGGGCGTTGCGATCCTCGACTGAAAGCTCAGCTCGAAGCGGCGACGCTGCCGCGATTGCGAGAGCGACCCCAAAAGTCAGGGCCGAGACTGTCTTGTAGGTTTTGCTGAACATGCTAGTTACCTCCTTTGGTTAAGTTCACCAGAACGTCTTGTGTACGTCTGATGACCTGAGAATAGCTTCGATCTTCAGATAGGTCAAAAATATAGACAAGGAATATCGATAGATAAATTCAATCTACTTGAGAAATTTTCTATGGAACCCGCAAAGCCCCAAAATACGAGCCGGCTACAGTGAAGGGTTGAGCTGGATGTCCGTGTTGGCCCAGTGACCGGGATCAGCGCCGCCGATCCACATTTGCTCTGCAACAGCTTTCGGGCTGTGCTCGCTTGGCGTCCACCTCCCGCGTCCGGTCTTGGTAGCTATCCGTTGCGCTCCTTTTCGCGCTGAGTCCCGAAGTGGACTTGCATCTCCCGCCTGGGTGCACGAGTCCAGCCCCCATTACCCAAGTCATCCCTCGCGAACAACCGTCACATAGAAACCAAATCTGCAACCTCATTGGCATCAACGCCTTATGGAAACGCCGCCCGAATTTACTTGCCGCCGCCCCTATCCTGGAACCAGGAGCCACACCATGAGCGACACCCCACTCTCCGCTATCCAGCGCCGCGGCCTGCTCGCTCTGCTCACCCACCCCACCATACGCAAAGCCGCTCAATCCATTGGCGTCCACGAGCGAACGGTCCGCCGCTGGCTCGAAAACCCCAACTTCCGCTCCGCCCTCGACGCCATGCTCCACGCTCACGAACAGCAGCGCCTGAACGAGCGCAGACCGCGCACCGCTCCGCTCGTCGACGCCCTCCAAAACCTCAGCGCCTCCCAACGCGCCGCCGCCTGCGCGCGCCTGCTCCGCCATCTCTGAGCGGCGCCCGCTTTTGCCCGCTTTTGTCGCGATCTGTCGCCTCCTCCGCGGCGTAACGCAACCGCACGCCTGTGGTAGAATCCGCAGCGATGTCCAAGACGATCCTGAACCGCCGGCAGGTGCTGCGCTCGGCTGCGATCGGGGCCGCCGCCATGACGGCCGCCTCTTACAACAAGGTGCTCGGCGCTAACGAACGCATCGGCCTCGGCCTCATCGGATGCGGCAACCGCGGACGCAGCGTGATGACCGCGTTCACGCGCAACTCCTCCATCCAAGTCAACGCGCTCTGCGACGTCTATCCCGCGCGCATCGACGAAGCCGCCACCATCGCCAAGAACGCCAAGAGCTTCGCCGACCACCGCGCCCTGCTCGACCAAAAGGACATCGACGCCGTCCTCGTCGCCACCCCCGACCACTGGCACGCCGGCTGCGCCATCGACGCCGCCAACGCCGGCAAGGACATCTACTGCGAAAAGCCCCTCACGCTCAAGATCGAAGAGGGCCCTCAGATCGTCAAGGCCGTCCGCATCAACGACCGCATCTGCCAGGTCGGCATGCAGCAACGCTCCGGCGCGCACTACCACGAAGCCAAGCAGAAGTACTTCGACACCGGCGCCATCGGCAAGGTCACCATGGCCCGCACCTGGTGGTACGGCAACGGCGCGCACCTGCGCCCCTACCCCGAGGGTATGGAGACGAAACCGTCCAACCTCGATTGGGCGCGCTTCCTCGGCCCCGTCAAGTGGCAGCCCTGGGACCCCAAAAGTACTTCAACTTCCGCGCCTATCTCGAGTTCGGCGGCGGCCAGATCACCGACCTCTTCACCCACTGGATCGACGTCGTCCACATGTTCATGGAGCAGGACAACCCCGTCGCTGCGGTCGCCTCGGGAGGCATCTACCAGTACAAGGACGGCCGCACGGCTCCTGACACCATCCTCTGTGCGCTGGACTACCCCGAAGGCTGGACGGCCACCTTCGAGGCCACGCTCGCACCGGGAAAGAAGGGCGCTGCTGTCGAGATGGTCGGCACGCAGGGCAGCCTCTACATCGATCGCGGCCACTACGTCTGGAACCCCGTCGATGGCAAGCCCGTCGAGGTGCAAGCCGAACGTAAGGAAGGCATCGACGTGATGACGCAAGCCCACGTCGATAACTTCGTCGATTGTGTGAAGAGTCGCGAGCTACCGAACGGCGACGTCTGGATCGGTCACCGCTCCGCCCAGGCATCGCACCTGGGCAACATCGCTTACCTGCAAAAACGGCGCGTCAAGTTCGACCCGCATTTCGAGGAGATCTTGCCGCTGTAAGAGGCGGGGATCTTTGTTAATTTCTACGCGGCGACGCGGGGTGGATCACGTCGTTCGAGACGAACTGGCGGTCTTGCAAAGCTGCGTCAATCGCGTCGCGCAGCTCAAACGGAGCGCGCGCCTTGAAGACGTACCCGCGAGCGCCGGCCGCTAGCGCTTGGTTGACGACGCTGTGGTCCCGCTGCATAGAACACACCACGGTCGGGGAATGCGCGCACCCTCTCTGCAAGGCTTGAAGCGCCTCGATTCCCGTCACTCGCGGCATCGAGACGTCAAGGATCAGAACGTCCGGGGCCATCTTCTCCAACATGTCGAGCAGAGCTTGACCATCGGGCACGTAGGTGACCTCAAATTCATCCCCTAAAATGCGCTCGACAGCGCTCCACATCTGGTCATGATCGTCAGCGAGCAACGCCCGCAATTTAGCTTGCATTGGGCGTCCTCTTGTAGTCCAGGCGCATTCTTGCAGCATGCATAGGGACGATGCGGAGTGAAGCCACTTCGTTACGCCCTATTCCGTGTAGCTCATCGGATCCGCGACCAATCCGATTTTTGAGGCAAATCGAGCCAGCTCTGCGGTTGTGTGCAGGCCGGTTTTCTCCATGATATTCCGCTTGTGAAACTCGATCGTTCGCGCCGCAACGTCGAGAATGGCCGCCGCTTCTTTCGAGGAATTGCCTTCCGCGATAAGTTGCAAAACCTGCCGCTCGCGCGGGGTCAGGTCGATCTCTCCGTCGTCGTCGGGGTCCTCCATCAGCCGCTGCAGAACGTCGTTCGCGATGCGAGGGGTGATGAATGTACGGCCCATGTGGGCTTCGCGCAGGGCCGTCAGTAGTTCCTCCGAGGCGGCATGCTTGAGCACGAAGCCGCGCGCCCCAGCGCGGAACGCTCCGGTCGCGATGCCGACGTCGGCGGATCCCGTAACGATCACGACTTTCGTTCGTAATCCCTTCTTTTTAATCTCGCGCAATGCGTCGAGACCGTTGAGCATTGGCATGGAAATATCGGCCAACGCGAGGTCGGGGCGTTCCTTCTCGCAACGCTCCACCAGTTCCAGGCCGTTGTCGAGTACGCCGATCAACTCGAACTCGTCGCTCACGAGGGCGCGAATGCCGTCCGCGACGAGCTTGTGGTCTTCCGCCACGATGATGCGGGGTTTTGCCATGCTTCAGTCTCGATCCCGATCGTCGTCGTCTTCGCAGCCGGCCGCAACCGGTGCGGTCAACTCGACGCGTGTTCCCGCGCCGGGTTCTGAGTGTATCTCAATGGATCCGCCGATGGCGCCCGCGCGTTCTCTCATGCTGGTCAATCCCAATCCTCGCTCCGCGTGCAGAGTGCTGGTGTCGAAACCGCGGCCGTCATCGAGCAGGGCGACTCGCAACTCGGCGTCGTCGCAGTCGAGCGTCAAGATCACCCGTTCCGCTCCGGAATGGCGGGCAACATTGCGCAAGGCCTCCTGTACGATGCGGTAGACTGCGGTCGCCGTAGGCCTGGCGACGCCGCTGGTATCGGCGCGGTTTCGAAAGCGCACCTGAAGGTTGTTTGCGGCGCCAAACTCGTGGCACAGCGACTCGAGCGCGCCCTCCAGGTTCGAATGTGCGAGCACGCTCGGATGATACTGGTGCGAAAGGTCCCGAACGGTTTCGGTCAACTCCACCACTTGGTTCTGAATGGTGGCGAGCTTGGAGGAGAGGAGTCCGGGGTCGGTTTCTGGTGAGGACTGCAGCAGGCCAAGCTCGACAGCAACCATTGCGAGTCTTTGCGTCACGTCGTCGTGCAGGTCGCGTGCGATGCGGCTGCGCTCGCGCTCTTGGGCGCGTAACAACTCCTGGGCTAACGTCCGCAAGCGTCGCTCGCTCGCGCGAAGCTCGCGCTCGATGCTCTTGCGTTGCCGGATGTCCTTGGCAACGATGGCCGTCGACCCGAGACCCGACTGCTGGTTCTCGAGCGGAAACGCCGTCACATGCACGGGAATCGGCTCCCCGCCCAGGGCGGACTGAAAGTAGCGCTCGCCGAGCCAGCGCTCACCGCGGCCAGCCTCGCAAAGGCGAATCGGAGCCTCTCCATCGCCGCCGCCGTCGATGATGTCGACCGACTGCCCTAACAAGCTGATCGCCTCCGAGACGTCGAGCATCTCGAGCGCGGCACGGTTCAGGTAGGTGATCTCGGCGTCTTCGTTCAACAGAATCACCGCCTGCGGGCTGTTCTGGATGATGGCGGCGAGCCTCGATGTCTGTTCGCTCAGGGAACGGGTCAGCTCTTCGGTGCGGCGAAAGGCGGAGACATCCTGGATGAGCGCGAGCGTCATTCGGTCACCCGTGATCTCGTCCTTGATCGTCCGCGCAGTAACGGAAGCCCAGACCGCGCGGCCGGACTTGTGTAAGTACCGTTTGTCGATGACCGCGGGCGCGCGTTGATCTTCTTCGAGTTGATGCACCAGCTTCTCGCTGGCGTCGTAGTCGTCCGGGTGCGTGAGCTCGCGCCAACTCATACCCACAAGCTCATCCTGGGTATATCCCAGCATGTCGGCGAGCTTTGGGTTCACGACGCGGAAGCGGAAATCTGAGCCGCTGATCGCGACTCCAATCGGCGCGGACTCGAAAACCATCCGCATGGAAGCCATGGTGGCCTCATCGGACGCCGGGCTGGGGATTGGCGTGTTCGGCAAAGTGGGGACGAGCTCGACTGGAACCGGGCTCCGGTCCTCATTTTAGCCGGTTGACCCAGGGGCCCTGGCGTATTTTCTAACCCGTACCTGTGTGGATTGACAGGTGGCGCCGAAACCTCAGGAGGGTAGCTTGAGAGTCGGAGGGAGAAACGAGATGACCCAACAAGAGTTCAGCAGCGCTTATTCGGACAACTTCGGCCTCACCCGCCGGTTTTTGCTCTCCGTGGGATGAACACCACTCGCGCCGATGATCTCGCCCAGGCGGCGTGGTCGAAGGCCTGGGAGCGGCGCTCCCAGCTCCGTGAGCTATCCAGCGTGTCGGCCTGGGTCAACACGATCGCCTTGAACCTGCTCCGGGGCGAAATCCGCAAGGCCGCGCCGCAAGTTGAGCTTTCCGACCGCGACGAGCCGATTGCCACGTCGGTAGACGAGCACATCGATGCCGAAACCGTGCTCGGTGCGTTGAGCGAACAGGACCGCCGCTTGATGCTGCTGCACGTGGTGGCAGGTATGACAAGTACAGAGATTGCCAAGGACGCCAAGCTCTCGCCGGTAGCGGTGCGCGTGCGTCTCCATCGCGCGAAGGTGCAACTGCGCGAGCGCTTCATTGGCGCTGGACCGGAGCCACGGCGGACCGCTCGCGGTGATCGGCGCCGCGGCTGCAAGACTGCACTGCCCATCGGTTGATCGTTTTCATTTGGTTTGTTTGTTTTGACTTTTGTTTGATTGGTTTTCGCGCCTGTAGGACGGCCCCGCTAACGGCGGGACGTCCAATCGGCGACAAAGTCGTCCGCGAGGGTGAGCAGGCAATCGTCTGTTGGGAAGCGCCGGGACCAGTCCGCGCGCTTCGAGCCTCGCCACAGGATCAGCTCTTGGCTCTCACTTACGTCGAAGAGCGTTATTGAAACTTTCACCCGCAAGCCCTGCGAACCCAAGCGATGGAATAGATCCACTTTCCCCTGGATCCGTGCGCCTACGCCCGACTCCGCGCCATTTCCCACTAGGAGCTCGCTCCCGGGCAACGCCCATTCGAGCGCCTTGCCCAGGAAGGGCGCGAAGTCCGGTGGTGTCGGCTTGCCGGC
Source organism: Bryobacterales bacterium (assembly GCA_041394905.1). Taxonomy (GTDB): domain Bacteria; phylum Acidobacteriota; class Terriglobia; order Bryobacterales; family UBA6623; genus RI-231. The sequence goes on from JAWKHJ010000019.1 coordinate 123,069, forward strand.
CTGCTCTGCAACGATGGGTTCGATACGGATCGATCGCTCGTCGAGCGCAATGTCGGTCGCGCGACGGAACGTTTGCGTGAGAATCCGCGGGTCTTTGCGCCCGAACATCTCTGCGGCCGAACCCGCCAACGGCGACGCCGCGCCGGCGGCGGCCCATCCGAGCAGGCGCCGGCGCGATAGGGAGGAGAACAACACTTCAAAGAGAGCATCGGCGAGGGGGCGCCGCGGCGTTAGGCAAAGAGCTACTGGCGCCAAGTGGGGTTGACGAAGGCGCCGTTGGCGGCGACATCCCACACTTCCAGCCGCGCCCACTTCCAGCCTTTCGCCGGGACGCTCCAATGGAACGTTTGCGATCCGAAGCCGGCGGTGGTCTCGAGCGAGATCTGCTCGCGATGCACGTCCTCGCCGTCGCCCCAAACGACCTCGGCCATGCGCAACGGGAAGGTCCAGCGCACCTCCGCAGCGACCTTGATTTGGTCCGCCGAGCCGTCGATCGAGACCTCCGGCAGCAACACCTCGCCGGTGCTGACGAAGAAGTCGCCCTTGACGATGGGTTCGAGAATCTCGCCGTAGTTGTCGAAGCTCGGCAGGCGGTCGGCTTTGACGTAGTTGATGTTCATGTGGGCGTAGAGCTCGTGGGTCGAATCGAACTGGAACAGGTCGGCCTCGCTCCAGGCGAGCTTGTGCAGGCCCCACTGCGCCATGTCGTCCATCAGGTTCAAGATGCGGTCGCCTAGGTGCGGCGAAGAGGGGTCGGAAGGGATGGCCTTCCAGCCGGCGCCGAACCAGTGGTCGTCGAGGAAGTGCTCGCTGTTGCGGATCTTGTCCGGGTAGCCGGTTGAGCCTTTGGTGCGCGCGTGGGTCTGGTACATGAGGCCGTTTTCCTTGCGCACGATCTCGAGCATCTCCTTCTCGTTCGCGGCGGAGTAGACTTTGCCGTACTTCGGGTGGTTCATCTCGAACGCGCCGCCTTCGGGCCGGCCCATGAACCAGTAGACCGGCTTGGGGAAGACGAGGCCCCAGTGGCCGCCGAGATGGACGTTGGCCTCTTCGGCGGGCATGAGCAGGAACTTGTCGTTCGATTGCGCCTTGCAGGCCTTGAAGTAGGCGTCGAGCTCCTGGAGCCGCAGGTCGGTCAGGTCGCGAGGATGGCCGTCGCCGTGGAAGTCCATGATGATGGCTGCGTCGACGCCCATGTCTTCGAGCACGGGCTTGAAGGGGGGCGTCCAGTCGAAGCCGTTCTCCATGGCTTGGACGGTGTAGGCCAAGTGCCAGTGCGGCGAGACGGTCTTGTAGCCGGGCAGCGCGACGAAACGGTCGCGGTGGGTGTAGGGCAGCACCTCGTCGAGCGCCTGCTCCGGAGTCCCGTCGGAGAGCACCCAAAAAAGACTCATGCGCTGCTCGGTTCCCGGGGGCGCGTTCATCCAGGGGTAGAAGATCCAGTTCGTATCACGGATTTGGCGGATGCCGACCGAGACCGCGCCACGGAAAGAGCGATGCCACAGGTAGCCGAGGTTGGTGGTGAAGTCGCGCGGGAAGAAGTATTGGTGCGGGGCGGGGAAGACGGCGACCGAGCCGCCTTCGGTCCCGACCGCGAGTGTGCGGTAGCGGACCTTTTCGGGCTCGCGCTCGGGCTGGAAGGCGGCCTGCGTATGCTGGACGAGCTTTCCCGCGGTGTCGTACCAGGCGAACTTGGTCTGCATGTTGCGCCCGGGCAGCTCGTCATAGGGGGCGACCATCTCGAGACCGGCGTCGTAGTAATAAGCGGTGTCGGCCTCCCATGTGACCAGCCGCGCTTCCTGGCGCATCAGGCGGCTGCCGGGAAAGATGGTGTAGACGAGCTCGCCCTCGAATGGGCCCATGGTGAGGCGGTCGAGCGCGACTTCGAGGCGGTCGCCCACCGTGCGCAGCGTGACTCCGCGCAGGGCGAAGTCGCTCATCCAGTGGCGCGTGCCGTCCGGGTGTGAGGGCGGGTAGTCGAAGAAGGCGTCCCAGCCCTTGCGCCGCTTTCCGGTTTCGGCCTGGTAGAAAGGGCGAGCGTTGTTGACGACGGTCTTGCCGCCTGTCGAGATGGAGCGAATCGCGGGCTGCTCGGGCAGCAGCGGGAAGACGGCTTGCCAGTCCTTGCCGGATTCGTCTTGCCAGCGCACTTGCAGCTCGTCGTCTTCGACAGCGGCTTGAACGGGACCTTCCCGATAGTCGCGTAGGTCGACTGGGACGGCCGCGAAAGCGGAGGAGGCGAGAAGCAGCGTGGCGAGCAGGCGCAGCATGGCGAGGGATAAGATAGCGCAGGATGGACGAGGCCGCGATCCGAGAGCCGATGACGCTGGCGACCGACTACGCGTTGGCGTTGCTGGGCGTCTCCTTCGGACTGCGCCTGTTGCGGTCGGACGTGCGCGCGCGGCGCCTGTGGGCGTACGCCTTCTTGGCGATGGCGGCCGGAGCGTTATTCGGCGGCACGGCGCACGGCTTCGCGGACTGGTTTTCGCCCGCGCAAGCCAAGCTGGTTTGGAAGGCGACCACGTACTCGATTGGCCTGGCGTCGTTCTTCTTGCTGGCCGCGACCGGGGCGGGCGCTCTGCCGTGCCGCTGGTCGCGGGCGGTGATGACGTTGGCGGCGATGAAGCTGGCGGTCTACCTGTGGTGGATGGCCTCGCACGACGCGTTCGTCTATGTGATTTACGACTATGGGCCGAGCATGTTGGCGGTGCTGGCCGGGCACTTGTGGGCGTGGCGCACGCGGGAGGCGGATTGGGCGAAGTGGATCGCGGCGGGCGTGGTGGTTTCGTTCGTGGGCGCGGGCGTGCAGATGAGCGGCTTCGCGCTCGCCGAGCACTTCAACCACAACGATCTCTATCACGTGATCCAGATGGCGGGGCTGTGGTTGTTCTGGCGCGGGGCGCGGCGGATCGGAGAGAAACCTCCGTTCGAGAACGGGTCGAGCCTTTCACAAAACGTTGCAGGGGAGTAAGATAGTGGCGGTCGCCCATGAGACGAAGCGCTATCGGTCTGTTTTGTTTCGCTCTGGCCGCCACGCTGTCGGGTCAGTCGACGGAACCGGACGACGCGCATCACCAGCTCCAGAAGCGCGACTTCCGTAACGAGCTTTCGACGCTGACCGATACGCTGGCGCGGCCGGCTTCGCAGACGCCGCCCGAGCAGATTGTGCGGCGGAACTTCATCGACCGCTACATCTTCGACAAGATGGAGCGCGATGGTGTGCCGCATGCGGCGCTTGCGGACGACGCGGTCTTTTATCGGCGCATCCACCTCGACCTGACCGGGCGCATCCCAAACGGCGCCGACGCGATGGCCTTTGCGGCCGATCCGTCGCCGGACAAGCGCGACCGGCTGGTGGACGATCTGGTCGGCTCGCCGGAGTGGCGCGAGCGCTGGACGTACTACTTCCTCGACCTGTGGCGGGCGAGCCAGAATCGCATCGGTTTCCCGGGCCGCAACCTCTTCCACGCTTACATCTACGACGCGTTGCAGTTGAACCAGCCGTTCGACGAGTTGGTGAGCGAGATGATCACGGCCTCGGCGCGCTCGAACTGGTACGTCGGGCCGTCGAGCTATTTGGTGCGCTGGGCGCAGTTTGGCGACAACTGCACCGAGATCATGCACGAAGACACGGCGGACGAGATGACCGTGATGCTGTTCAAGCACTTCATGGGCGTCAATCTGCAATGCGTCTCGTGCCATGACGGCGCGAACCATCTGGAGAAGGTGAACGTTTGGCTGACTCAGCGCAAGCGGCGCGAGTTGTGGGCGCAGGCGGCGTTTTTCGGACAGACACGTGTGATGAGGCGCGTCGAAGAGCGCAGCACGCAAGACGAGTACTTGATCGAAGACAAGGGCCGCGAAGGTTATTCGGCGGCTGCGCACTCGACGGTGCGTGTGGCGCGTCAAGGCGAAGGGATGGTCGAGCCGGCGTTCATCTTCTCGGACGCGAAACCTGACCCGAACAAGCCGTTGCGCCAAGAGCTTGCGAGGATCTTTACCCACGATCGCCAGTTCGCGCGCGCTACTGTCAACCGCTTTTGGGCGGAGATGATGGGCGTGGGCATCGTCGATCCGGTGGACGAGTTCGACTTGGCTCGGCTGGACCCGAACGACTTGCCGGAAGGCTGGGGCGTGCAGCCGTCGCACCCGGAGCTGCTCGAGGCGTTGACGGACGACTTCATCCGCAGCGGCTACGACTTGCAGCATCTGTTCAGGACGATTGCGCGTTCGTCGGCGTACCAGCTTTCGTCGAGCTTTCCGGGCGAGTGGAAGGCGAGCTACGCGCCGTACTATGCGCGCAAGTTCGTGCGGCGGTTGACGGCGGAGCAAGTCTATGACTCGATGGTGAAGGCGACGCGTGTGATGGCGCCGATCCAGATTCCACGGCTGTCGGAGACGGTGGATTACCTGGTGCAGACGCGTGGGCCGGCGGACATTCGCGCCACGCCGACGTTGAGCACCAAGTACAAGAAGGACCTGCAATTCTTCACCGAATCGTTCGGCCAGGCGAACCGCGAGTTCAACGAGCCGAGTAGGGAAGGGTCGATCATCCAGGCGGCGTTGATGATGAATTCTCCCATCGTGAAGGAGCGCGCGAAGGCGAAGCGCGGCAGCTACCTGCAAGAGGCGCTGGCGGAGATCGACCTGTCGGACGCGGAGTTGGTTGACCGCTTGTTCTGGCGCTTCTTGACGCGTCCGCCGAGCGATCAAGAAAAGATCCAGTCGCTTTCGCTGCTGGGCGACCGCGGGCGCGACCGAGGCGCGGAAGACTTGCAGTGGCTGTTGATGAACAAGGTGGAGTTCTTGTTCAACTATTGAGGCCCTGAGACCGAAGGACACGGAATGC
>JAWKHJ010000020.1:0-127127 GCA_041394905.1 Bryobacterales bacterium
GCGCTTGTGCCGTGGACCTTTTTTTCGAATGGGTTGACGCAGGCGTCGGCGAGCTTGGTCGAAAGCGCCAATCTGATCAAGCGAATCTATTTTCCACGGCTTGTGATCCCAATCGCGGCGGTTTGTTCGGGGATCGTCGATTTCACGATCGCCTTCTTGATGCTGCTCGTGATGATGCCGTTCTTCGAGATCTATCCGACGTGGCGCGTGGTGTTCCTGCCGCCGCTAGTGCTGCTCGCGCTGGTCACGTCGTTGGGCGTGGGGTTGTGGATCTCCGCGCTCAACGTGCAGTACCGCGATTTCCGCTACACCGTGACGTTCCTCGTGCAGATTTGGATGTTCGCTACGCCGATCGCGTACTCGAGCACTTTGCTGTCGGAGCCTTGGCGGTCGATCTATGGGCTCAACCCGATGGCCGGCGTCGTGGAGGGATTCCGTTGGGCGTTGCTCGGGACGAATACGCCGCCGGGTTTCATCATCGGCGTGTCGGCCATGGCAGCACTTCTGATTCTGATCGGCGGCGCTTACTACTTCCGACGTTTGGAGAAGACTTTCGCAGATGTGGCTTGAAGGTACAGACAATCGCTGCCGCATCATTGCCGAAGTGGGTCAGAACCACGACGGCAGCCTTGGCGCTGCGCATGCTTACATCGACGCGGTAGCTCGTGCAGGCGCGGACACGATCAAGTTCCAGACGCACATCGCTGCCGCCGAGAGCACTGCGCGCGAACCCTGGCGTAAGGGCTTTAGTTTGCAGGACAAAACGCGCTTTGACTATTGGAAGCGCATGGAGTTTACGGCGGAACAGTGGCGCGGCTTGGCTGAGCATGCGCGCGAGAAGGGCTTGAGCTTTCTCTCGTCGGCGTTTTCGGTTGAGGCCGTCGAGTTGCTCGAGAGCCTGGGCATGGAGGCCTGGAAAGTCGGGGCCGGGGAGATCACGAATCTGCCGATGCTCGAACGGATGGCGCGCACGGGCAAGCCCGTTTTGCTCTCCTCCGGTCTTGCGGCTTGGAGCGACCTCGATACGGCGGTCGCATTGGTGCGCGCTTGCGGAGCGCCGGTGGCGGTGTTGCAGTGCACGACGATGTACCCGTGTCCGCCGGAGCGGATCGGGCTCAACATGATCGCCGCCATCCGCGAGCGGTACGGTTGCCCGACCGGGTTGTCGGACCACTCGGGCAAGATCTATGCCGGGCTAGCGGCCGCGGCGCTCGGCGCAAACGTTCTCGAAGTCCACGTCACGTTCTCGAAGGAGTGCTTCGGGCCGGACGTCCCGGCTTCGTTGACAACGGCGGAGCTAGCGCAACTGGCCGAGGGAGTGCGGTTCCTCGACTGCGCGCGAGCCCACCCAGTAGACAAAGAGGAACTATCGGCGGAGATGGCCGAGTTGCGGCGCATCTTCGGCAAGAGTGTTGTTGCCGCGCGTGTCATTCCAGAGGGACGCCTGCTGACCGTCGACGACCTGACGGTGAAGAAGCCGGGCGTCGGGATTCCGGCGGCGCAGTTGCCCAACCTGATCGGGCGGAGGACGCTACGCGCGCTTTCGACCGACGCTTTTGTAGCGGAGGAAGACCTTGCACCAGCAAGCACTGCGTAAAGTCTGCGTCGTCCTGGTGGACCGAGCCAACTACGGTCGGCTGAAGCCGGTGATGCGTGCGATCGATGCGCATCCGGAGCTCGAGCTGCAAACGCTGGCCGCCGGCACGATGGTCCTAGAACGCTTCGATCTACCTGTGCGCGTCGTGCGACAGGACGGGTTTCGCATTGACGGGGAAATCTTCATGGAGCTCGAAGGCTCGCTGCCGTCGACCATGGCGAAGTCGCTGGGGTTCGGCGTTGTGGAGTTTGCGAGCGAGTTCCAGCGGTTGAAGCCGGACGTCGTGGTGCTCATCGGCGACCGCTACGAAGCGATGGCCGCGGCGACGGCTGCGGCTTACATGAATCTGTGCCTTGTTCACATTCAGGGCGGGGAAGTTTCGGGCTCGATCGACGAAAGCGCGCGGCACGCCATTTCGAAGCTGGCGCACTTCCACGTGCCGAGCACCGAGCGCTCCGCGGACTTCCTGATCCGCATGGGCGAACGCGCGGAGACAATTCTGACCGTCGGGTGTCCCAGCAGCGACATCGCGCGAGAGCTGGAACCCGGATTGTCACCCCATGTGGTCAATGCCATTGGCAGCGGCAAGACGATCGATGTCGGGCGCCCCTACCTGTTGGTCGTGTTTCACCCTGTGACGACCGGCTACGGCAGCGAGCGAACCCAGATGCAAGAGCTGCTCGAGGCGCTCGATGTCTTGCGGATGCCGACCATGCTGCTCTGGCCGAACGTCGACGCAGGTTCGGACGCAATCAGCAAGACCATCCGTGTCTTTCGCACCGAGACGCAGCCGGACTGGTTGCGCATGCTGACCAACTTGACCCCTGAAGACTACTTGCGTGTGCTGCGGCAAGCGGCGTGCGCGATTGGAAATTCCAGCAGCTTCGTACGCGATGCCTCCTACTTCGGTACGCCAACGGTCCTGGTCGGCGACCGGCAGCAGGGTCGGGAGTTCGCGGCGAACTTGTTGGATTGTCCCCCGGAACGAAGCCGCATCTTGGCCGCGGCGCGGCGCCAGTTGGCGCATGGCCGCTATCCCAAGAGCACGTTGTATGGCGACGGCGCGGTGTCTGCGCGCGTAGCCGAGTCGCTTGCGCGGCTCGAGCCGTACGTGCAGAAGCAGCTTTCTTATGTTGCCCTACCTGTTGAACGTACGCGAGCCATGCAGCCCGCGTGACGGCCGGCGATCGGGCGCTTTCTCTACTCGCGAGTGATGTTCCGTGACGCAAGCAATTCCTACTGCAATTCTCGATTCTTCTAGTTCTTCCGTTTCCGGTTCCATGTTCGTTCACGCTCCCGAGCAGCAGGTCGAGGACTTTGAGCGGTGGCCCGTTCCACAGGACTACCTCGATTCGCCCGAGGTGGCGTATCGAAACCTGCAAGCGATCGAGCTGGCGCGCGGCTCGGCCGAAGAGCTGGTCGGCAACTATCTGTGGATGGCCGAGGCGGACTGCGAGCGGCTGCTCGCGCAAGCTCAGCGACATCTCGGGTTTCGCTTTCAGGGCCAGGGCATCGAGCTCGGGGCCGGGTGCGCCATGCTGAGCGCATTGGTCGCGCGCAGCCCGGAAGTCCGCTCGGTTTATGCGCTCGAGATCTGCGAAGAGATGGTCCGCCGAGGCGTGCCCAAGGTTGCGCGCCACGTGTTGGGTTCCGACGCCCACAAAGTAAAAGGCGTGTTCGGGTCGTTCAACGACCTGCAATTGCCGGACAACTCGCTCGACTTCGCCCTCGAGATCGATTCAATCCATCATTCGCACGACCTCAACCTGACGCTGCGCGAGGCGGCGCGCGTGCTGAAACCGGGGGCGCAGTTGCTCTGTTTCGACCGCTGCCACCCGAATTCGCTGACCGACGAAGAGGTCGACGAGATGCTCTCGCAAGTGTATTCGGATGAGTTCATGCGCAAGAGCCACTACCCGCCCGGAGTGAAGATGACACGGCGGGAGAACGGAGAGCACGAGTACCGGGAACGTGAGTGGATGGCGGCGTTCCAACAGGCGGGTTTTCGCGTTGTCGGCGCGAAGTGTTTCTGGCGCGAGGTGAGGACGGCGCGAGCGCTGAAAGGTCTACTCCAGGTGCTGCCGGCCGCAATTCGGCGTAGGCTTTATCGCTCGGACAACGGCAGTTTCCAAACGACGCTGGACTGGGTGCGCCAGCGCTACCAAGCGCTGACCTGCCAGACACACTTTGGGCGGCCCATCCTGAGCACGCGCGAGGCGACCGGCGTGTTCTTGGTGGAGAAGGGGTAGCAGTTTCCCGTTTGTGGCAAACAGACATGCGCGTCCTCGGCCTGGTTCCCGCACGCGGCGGCTCGAAGGGAATCCCAGGCAAGAACATCAAACCGCTCGCGGGCAAGCCGTTGTTGGCCTACACGGCCGAAACGGCTCTGCAGTCCCGTCTGCTGGATCGTATCGTGCTGTCGACCGATAGCGAAGAGATCGCTGCGGTCGGCAGGCGCTACGGGCTCGACGTTCCCTTTCTGCGTCCCGCAGAACTTGCTGCGGACGCATCGCCCACGCTGCCGGTAGTGCGCCATGCGCTCGAGTGGTATGCGGCGCGCGGGGAGCGTTTCGACGCGCTTTGCCTGTTGCAACCGACGACGCCTTTTCGGAAGACGGCGGACATCGACGGCTGTGTTCGGCTACTGGCGGAGAGCGACGCCGATGCCGTGGTGAGCGTGACTCAGGTGCCGGATGAGTTCAATCCGCACTGGGTGTACTTTCGCGGGGCGGACGGCTCGATTGGAGTGAGCACCGGGGAAGCGGCGCCGATCCCGCGCAGGCAGGAGTTGCCGCCGAGCTTCCACCGCGACGGCTCGCTCTACGTGACGCGCACGCGGGTTCTGCTGGAACAGAACAGCCTCTATGGCGATCGGGTCCTTGGCTACGTGACGGCCGGAGGCGGGGTGAATCTCGACACCCCGGAAGATTGGGCGCGCGCCGAAGCGCTGGCCGCGACCGCTGAAGCCGCGGTGGCTTGAGAACGAAGCGAGCATGTGCGGAATCATGGGAGCCGTCGGCGAGTGGGACGCCGGCCCGCTGCTTCGCGGGTTGGCGGATGCCCAACGCCACCGCGGCCCAGACGATGCGGGGTTGTACCTCGACCCAGGCGGCCGCGCCGGATTGGCGCACCGCCGGTTGAGCATCATCGACCGCTCGGCGGCCGCCGTCCAACCGATGGCCTCGCGCGACGGCCGACTGCGTATCAGTTTCAACGGCGAGATCTACAACTACCGCGAGCTGCGGCGCGAACTTAGCGACTATCCCTTTCGGACGGGCAGCGACACGGAAGTGCTGCTAGCCGCATTCGAGCGCTGGGATCTGGGCTGCCTCGACCGTCTGGTCGGCATGTTCGCGTTTCTCATCTGGGATGAGCCCAGGCAACGGCTCGTCGCGGTGCGTGACCGCTTCGGCGTGAAGCCGCTCTACTACCACCAGCGCGCGGATGGCGCGATGTTGTTCAGCAGCGAGATTCGGCCCTTGCGCGAGGCGTTGGGGCTGACCGAGCCGGATGCTGTGGCTTGGGCGCGGTATCTGGGACATGGTGCGCATGAATACGACGGTCGGACGTTCTGGAAAGGCGTCGCTGCCGTTGAGCCTGGAGTGGCGCTCGACTGGTCGCCGGGCGGGGCCAAGTGGGTTCGCTGGTACGACGTGGCGGAGCGGAGCGGGCCGGGGTATGACGAACGTCCGGATGAAGAAGTCGAAAGCGAATACCTGGACCTGCTGCGTGAGAGCCTACGGTTGCGCTTCCGTTCTGATGTGCCGGTAGGCGTCAACCTGAGCGGCGGCGTGGACTCTTCGCTGCTGCTGAGCTTGATTCACGATTTGCAAGGCGCGGATTCGGAGGTCAAAGCCTTCACCTTTATCACCGGCGACGCCGCCTACGACGAGACGCCTTGGGTCAAAGCGATGCTCGAACGAACGAGCCACCCTTGGTTCGTCTGTCCTCTGCGGCCGGAAGAGACGCCGGCGCTGGCGGAGGACGTGCAACTCAGGCAGGACGAGCCGTACGGCGGGCTGCCGACGCTCGCGTATGCCAAGGTCTTCGAGCGGGCGCGCGCCGAGGGCGTGATCGTATTGCTCGACGGCCAGGGGATGGACGAGCAGTGGGCGGGTTACGACTATTACGCTCAGAGCGCAGAGAATGCGCCACTGGTGCAAGGTTCGCAGAGCGCTGCGCTACGGCCGGATTGTCTGCACGCGGATTTTCGCGCGAAGGCCGAGCGCTTCCAGGCGCCGCGCCCGTTCGCGGACAGACTGCGGAACTTGCAGTACCGCGACCTGCGCTATTCGAAGCTACCGCGCGCGCTTCGCTACAACGACCGCGTCAGCATGCGCGCCTCGACGGAGTTGCGCGAGCCGTTTCTCGACCATCGCTTGGTGGAGTTGGCCCTACGGCAACCGCCACGGCGCAAGATTCACGGCGGGGTGGGGAAGGCAACACTGCGCAAGATCGCCCAGAGCTTGCTCCCGCGCAAGGTGTCCGAGGCTCCAAAACGCCCTGTCCAAACCCCGCAGCGTGAGTGGCTTCGTGGTCCGCTCACGCCATGGGCGGATGCCTGGATCGAAAGGGCGCTCCGCTACACCGGCGGCGTTTGGCTTGACGCGCCACGAGTCCGCAAGGCCTGGAGCGAATACCGCGCCGGCCACAGCGACAACAGCTTCTACATTTGGCAGTGGATCAGCCTTGGCATGATCCTGGACAACCGAGGAACGAGAACGACGCCCCCATGGCACAACCAGCAATTCGTACCGAAGGCATCGCCAAGCTCTATCGCATCGGGGAGCGCCAGGCAGGCTACAAAACCCTGCGGGACGCCATCGCCAACACTTCATCGTCGATGTTGAAACGGTTTCGTGGTCGCAATGGGCATTCGAATAGCGAGCAGCGAAGCATTTGGGCCTTGAAGAATGTCAGCTTGGAGGTGCAGAACGGGGAATGCGTCGGCATCATCGGGCGCAACGGCGCGGGCAAAAGCACGCTGCTCAAGGTGCTGTCGCGCATCACTTTGCCGACCAAAGGGTATGCGGAGATCCGGGGCCGGGTGGGCTCTTTGCTGGAGGTTGGAACCGGCTTCCATCCGGAGTTGACGGGACGCGAGAACATCTTCCTCAACGGCGTGATTTTAGGGATGAGCCGCAACGAGGTGCGCTCAAAGTTCGACCAGATCGTCGAATTCGCTGAAGTCGAGAAGTTCATCGATACGCCGGTGAAGCGCTATTCGAGCGGCATGTACCTGCGTCTGGCCTTCTCAGTCGCGGCGCATCTCGAACCCGAGATTCTGCTGGTGGACGAGGTTCTAGCAGTCGGAGACGCACGTTTCCAGAAGCGTTGCCTACAGAAGATGGACCAAGTGGCGAAGCAGGGCCGCACGGTGCTCTTCGTCAGCCATAACATGGCGGCGGTGCGCCAACTTTGCACGAAGGCGTTTCTGCTGGGCGGCGGCGGGGTCGAGGCGACCGGCTCGGTTTCGGAGGTGATTCGCTCGTATTTGCGCCAATCCTTCGATAGCGCCAGCGCGGACTTGCGCCAGATTGCCGACCGCAAGGGTAAGGGAGAGGTGCGCATCGCTGCGGTGCGTTTCGAAGACGAAGAGGGGAATTCGATGCCGGGCCTGACTTCCGGCAGCCCCGGCCGGTTGGTGCTGACGGTGGAGAGCGCCAAGCCGCATCGGCGCGTGCAGGCCTGCGTGGGCGTGCTGGACGCGCATCACCAGCGCGTGATGTATTTGAACAGCTATTTCGTGGGCGACGACATCGAAGAACTGCCCCAAAACGGCGAGCTTGTCTGTAAGATTCCGCGGGTGCACCTGGCCGGGGAGTACAACCTGGAGCTTTGGGTGAAGACCGAAGCGATCATGCAGGACCGCATTTCCGATGCCGGCACGATGGACGTGATCGAGGGGAACTTCCACGGGACCGGTAAGCCGGTCCATCCGGACTTCCAAGTTGCGCTGATGGACTATAAGTGGGAAGCGCAACAGGCGACCAACGGCGTGATCGAGGAAGGCTGATGCGCCCGGTCAGCATCATCGTCCCGTGCCGCAATGAGGCCGGCGCGATTCGTGGCTTTGCGCTGTCGCTCGAACGCCAGCAGCTTGATGGGCTCGATTGGGAGGCCATCATCGCGGACGGAATGAGCGACGACGGGACGCGCGCGATTCTCGACCAGGTCGCAGCAAGGAACCCTCGCATCCGCGTGATCGACAACCCGAAGCGGACCGTCTCGCCGGGGTTGAACGAGGCCATCCGACAAAGCCGGGGCGAGATCATCCTACGCATGGACGTACACAGCACCTACGCGCCCGATTATGTGGCGCGTTGCGTGGAAGCGCTGGATGCGAGCGGCGCCGCGAATGTAGGCGGCGCGGCGCGTCCGGTGGCAAAGGGGCTGATCCCGGAAGCGATTGCGGCGGCATACCAGAGTGCGTTTGGCTGCGGTGGCGCGCGGTTCCATCAATCGGACTTCGAGGGCTATGTCGACACCGTGACCTACGGATGCTGGCCGCGCGCGGTGTTCGAGGAGGTCGGGCTCTTCGACGAGCAGTTGCCGCGCAATCAGGACGACGAGCTCAATCTGCGTATCGTGCGCTCGGGACGCAAGATCTGGCAGTCGTCGAAGATCGTCTCGTGGTACCAGCCGCGCCGCACGCTGCGGCAGCTCGCACGGCAGTATTTTCAGTACGGCTTTTGGAAGGTGGCTGTCATTCGCAAACACCGCTTACCGGGCGCCTGGCGGCATCTGGTTCCGGCGGCGTTTTTCGGGGCGTTGGCTGTGTAGATGTTGTTGCTCGGGGCGGGGTTTGTGTTAGGCGGTTCTACTCTTACGGCGGCGGGCGCATTCGGCTTGGCGGCGGCGGGCGTGCCTTATCTAGCGGCCTCGTTCGTGGCATCGCTCGCGGCGGCTCGCGAATTCGGTTGGCGTCTGTTGCCGGTACTGCCCTTGGTGTTCTTGACGTATCACGCGTCTTACGGGCTGGGCTTTTTGCTGGGCCTCATCCGACACGGTCGGCAGCAGCCGGGTGGTCTGGATGAAGCGTTGTTCTCCGGTGTGACGCGATGACGGCAAACGAGCGTCCGCTGTGGACGGTCTTCGAGCGCGCGGTATCCGCGTTGGGCCTGGTCGCGTTGAGCCCGGTGTTGGCAGCGGCGGCGATTGGGGTTGTCGTCTCGGATGGGTTCCCCGTGCTGTTCCGGCAGCAGAGAGTCGGCCGCTTCGGCAAGCCGTTTGAACTGCTCAAATTTCGCTCCATGCGCAAATCGAACAAGGGGCCGCTCGTGACGGGTGCGCACGATGCTCGCATCACCGGCGTAGGACGCATCCTGCGCAAGTACAAGCTGGACGAGTTGCCGCAACTGTGGAACGTGGTGCGCGGCGACATGAGCTTGATCGGACCGCGTCCGGAAGTATTGCGGTTTGTCGAAGCCGAGGATCCAACGTGGAGGCGCGTGCTGTCGGTGCGTCCCGGAATCACGGATCTGGCGAGTCTGGTTTACCGCAACGAGGAAGACGAGCTGCGCGGGGCGGCTGATCCGGAAGCTACGTACCGCGAACGCATCTTGCCGCGCAAGCTCGAGCTGAACCTGCGTGGCATCGAGCAGCGCTCGTTCTACAACGACATTCGTCTGATTCTCATGACCATACGCTCCTCCTTCTTCGGAAGCGCGTTCGAGCCGGCGCGTATCGAAGCCGCATTCGCGACGGGCGCGCGCAAGGATTGATTTCGTGTCGACATCACCGGACTTCATTCCCTTCAACGAACCCTCGATCGGCGAGGAGGAGATCCAAGAGGTCGTCGAGACGCTGCGCTCGGGCTGGCTGACGATGGGTCCGCGCACGCAACGCTTCGAGCGTGAGTTCGCGGCGGCGGTGGGCGCTCGGGAAGCGGTGGCGCTCAGCTCGGCGACGGCCGGGCTGCAGTTGGCGCTTGCGGCGCTCGGCATTGGGCCCGGTGATGAGGTCATCACGACGCCGCTGACGTTTTGCGCCACCGTCGAAGTGATCCTGCACATGGGCGCGACGCCTGTGCTAGCCGACGTTGCGGATGACGGCAACATCGATCCGGAAGAGATCCGTAGGCGCATCGGCCCGCGCACCAAAGCGGTCATGCCGGTCCATCTGGGCGGGCTGCCGTGCCGCATGGCTGAGATCTGGGCGCTTGCGCGCGAGCACGGCTTAGCCGTGGTGGAAGATGCGGCCCACACTCCCGGGGCGGTCTATCGCGGCGCGCCCATCGGCGGACCATGTCCGCCACACGGCGCGAGCGACGCGGTCGTGTTCAGCTTCTACGCCAACAAGAACATGACCACCGGCGAAGGCGGCATGGCAACGACACAACGCCAGGACCTTGCTGACCGCATGCGCCTGCTGCGGCTGCATGGCATCAACAAGGACGGGTGGAAACGCTATCACAAGTCGGGCACGTGGGCTTACGAGGTTTCCGAGCTGGGCTACAAGGCGAACATGAGCGACATTCAGGCGGCGATGGGTATTCATCAGCTTGCCAAGGTACCCCGCTTCACCGCCGAACGCGAACGGCTCGCGACGTTGTTCGACGAAGCCTTCGCGGAAGTCGAGGAGATCGTGCGGCCACGCAGACAAGCCGATTCGCAACACGCTTGGCATCTGTATGCAATACGGGTGCGTCCGGAGAAGCTCGCGATCAGCCGTTCGGAATTTATCGAGCAGCTCAAGGAGCGGGGTGTTGGGACGAGCGTCCATTTCATTCCGGTACCCTTGCATCCGTTTTTTGCGAACCACGCGGCGGACCCGCGCAACCGCTGTCCGCGCGCGCTTGCGCTGTACGAGCGGCTCATTTCGCTTCCACTCTACCCAGGCCTGGGCGAAGAGCGCGCGGGGCGCGTAGTCGACGCGGTTCGTGACGTCGCGCGCCGCAATCGCGTGAAGGTCTTCGCCGCGGCCGTTTGAGGTTCCTCCAAGGTTCCATGTCGCGCCTGTTCGAGCTTCGTCTCGGCCGCCTGATCGGCGTCGTGCTGATCCTGGCGTCCGTGGCCGCGTACCGCTCCGAGAATGCGAGCGTGCTCGGGCTGTGGTCGAAGTCCACGGCGGCGGGTCTGGTCGGATTGGCGGGATTGGCGCTGTTGTTTTGCGTTGCGTCGTGGCGCCGCCGCGGGCGCCCAAGCGATGGCGCGGGGCCTGGAACGCTGTTCGACGCGGCCTGCCTGCTTGTGGGCGTGGCCTATGCCTGGAGCGCAGTGGATGATCCGCGACAGATGTTGCGGCTGAACGACCTGAACCTATTCGGCTCGTATGCGCCGATCCCGGCCGGGCTCGAATGGCTGGCGATGGCGCTGGTTTTGGCCGCCGGGGCCGTCTGGGCGATTCGCCTCAAAGGACCATGGATGGGACCGGCGGTGGCGATGCTGAGCGTGGCTGCGGGGCTTTTGTTGGGAGAAGGAATCGCGCGCGCTTGGACGTTGAGCGCTCCCGCTCCGCGCGGCTGGGGGCTGTTCAGCACGGACGCTTGGCGACGATCCTACGCCCATCTGAATTCGCTCGGCTTCCGTGACGCCGAGCACGCGGTGGAACGCTCCGGGAAGGCTCGGAGGTTGCTGGTGGTCGGCGATTCATTTGCCTTCGGCTGGGGAGTGTCGGACCCACGAGAGCGCTTCGGGGAGCAACTCGCGAGTCTGCTGGCGGACCGCACCGGCGAGCCGTGGGAGAGCCTCAACGCGAGCAACCCTGGTGCGCATACGCTTCGCCACATCGAATATCTCGAGCAGATGACGCCCTACCATCCCGACGCGGTCGTCTTGCTTTACGTGTTCAACGACATCGATTACCTCGAAGACCGGTTGCCGAAGGCGACGCGCGAGAAGCTGTTTCAGCCGGGCCGCCTGCACCCCGTGTCGATTCTGTTTCACAACTCCTACTTGTTCCAGGAAGCCTACATCCGGTGGCGGTCCTTGTCGTACTCGGGGGATCCGAACACACCAGTCGCGTCGTTCGGCAATTTGGGCGAGGGCTACCCCTACAGCCACGACGACCTGCTCGACGAGCACATGAGGGATTTGGCGCACTTCGTCGAAGTCGCGGAAGAGGCGGGCGCGGTCGCCGCGATCGTGCCGATGGATCTCGACGTCTCGCTCGGCGGTCCGCACATGGCGCGCTATCGGCGCTTCGTCCAGCGTGCGCGGGAGCATGGGCTGCCGGTGTGGGATTTGAGCGCTGCGCTGGCGGACACGCACCGCCAAGAGTTTGTGCTCAACCGCTTCGACGCGCACCCGAACGCGCAGGCCTACCGCCTCGCCGCCCGCAGCGTGATCGACCGCTTGGCCGGCAAGTGGCGCCGCGCCATGTCCGCAAAGTCCGTGCAGGCTTCCGCATTATGAGTTTCGCCGTCATCTTGCCCGACGGCGTCGCCGTTCGCAATTTCGTGTGGAGCGGGTTCCTCGATGCGCTGCCCGGCGAGGTCGTGCTGCTGCATCATTTTCCCGATGAGGCGATCGAGTGGCTGGCCCCGATGCGTAACGGGCGCGTTCGCTGGCAAGAGGCGCCGCCGACTGAGGAGCGTCCGCTGAAGTTCGCCTTCCGGCAAGTGATGTCGTACGGCCACATGTACCAAAGCGATACGCTGGCGATGCGGTTCAACCGCGCGCGTCCGATGCGCGGCTCGTGGCGCGTCAAGACGGTGGCGCAATTGGCCAAGCGCGCCGGTCAGGCCGCCGCTGCAGTCGGCGCACTGGATGCCGTCGAGCGCATCGCGCACCGCGTGCAAGCCGGGTCGAACGAAGCCGCAGCTTGCCGGCATCTGCTCGAACAGATCGGAGCCAAGGTGCTCTTCTGCGCCAACCAACGCGCGCCGGAGATCGTGCCGCTCGTGCTGGCCGCGCGCGGGTTGGGCATCCCTACCGCGACGTTTATCGCCAGTTGGGACAACCTGACTTCCAAGGGCGCATCGTCGCACCATTCGACCATTACCTCGTTTGGGGGCCGCGCATGCGCGACGAGCTGTTGCGCTATTACCCTCCGTGAGTGAGGAGCAAGTGCACGTCGTGGGTTCGCCGCAGTTTGACCCCTACGCGAACGACGGCATCCTGATGAGCCGGGAAGACTTCTTCGGGGAGATCGGCGCGGACCCGGCACGGCCGCTCATCTGCTATTCCGGCGGCGAGCCAAACGTGAATCCGGAGGACCAGGAACACCTGCGCGTGATGCTCGAGATGATCGCCGACGGGCGCATCCGCCGGAACCCGCAAGTGCTGGTGCGACCGTCGCCGGCCGACCCGGGCGAGCGCTACAAGCCGGTGCTCGCGCGATACCCCGAGGCAATCTTCGCGCCGCCGCTGTGGCGCCGGCTCGGCGCCAACGGCCGGTCGTTGTTCACGCCGGTTCCCGAGGACGTGCGTGTGCTGGCCAACTTAACGGAGCACGTTGACGTGAACGTCAATTGCGCCTCCACGATGACGCTCGATTTCAGCTTTCGAGACAAGCCGGTCGTCAATCCCGCCTTCGATACGCGGACGCCTCCGCATTACCCAACGCCGTTGCGCGATTTCTACTACCGCTGGGAGCACTATGCGCCCGTTGGCGACCTGGGCGCGGCGCACATTTCGACCAGCGTGGACGAGTACGCGGAGCACATCAACCAGTGCCTCGAGCAGCCTTGGGTGGGCCGTGAAGGGCGCAAGCGGCTGGTCGACCTGCAAGTGGGCGCGCCCACGGGCGAAGCGGCCGGACGGGCGGCGGCGGTCCTGAAGGAGCTTGCACGATGAAGCCGCTACGGGTCGCATTCGTCTGCCACGAATATCCGCCCGCACGTGGAGGCGGGATTGGCCGCAGCACCCAGGTGCTGGGCCGAGCTTTGGTTGAACGGGGCTGCGAGGTGCGCGTCGTTGGGCTCTATCCGATCGCGGAACAGGTGGAGGAGGACGACCACGGCGTGCAGGTGATCCGTTTGCCTCTGCCGCATCCGGACAAGGCTCGCTGCGGGCGCGCATTCGACTCTATGACGCCGTGCGCCGCATGGCCCAGCGGGGCGAAGTGGACGTGGTGGACGCGCCCGACTCGCAAGGCTGGTGCGCCGGATGGCCGAAGCTGCCGGTCCCCGTTGTGATGCACGTACACGGGTCGAACACGTACTTTGCGCATGAAGCCGGCCGGCCGGCCGCCCGCATGACGGCGTGGCTCGAGCGGAGCTCGGCGCGGCGTGCGGATTTTTGGTGCGCCGTTAGCCGCTATGCCGCCGAACGCACCCAGGCGATCTTCGGGCTCTCGCCGGTGGGCGCCGTGGTGTATCCCGCCATCGTCGTGCCTGAGGAGAGCGACGTGGACCCCGAGCATCGCGATCCCGGGAAGGTGATCTTCACAGGCAACGTCACGCCGAAGAAGGGCGTGGTCTCGCTGATCGACGCCTGGGCGGAAGTGAAGCGCGCGCGGGCCGACGCGCAGCTCCACTTCGTAGGGCCGACGAGCGCGCGCGTCGAGGGCCGTCCAATCGTGGAGTACCTGCTCAATCGGTTGCCGGATTCGATTCGGTTGAGCGTGAGCTTCCATGGCCCGCAGCCGCACTCGAAGCTACGCGAGGCTCTCGATCGCGCCCGCGTGGCGGTGTATCCGTCGTATTCGGAGGCTTTTGCCGCCGCGCCGATGGAGGCAATGGCGCACGGCTGCGCGACGATCTACAGTCCGCGCGCAAGCGGTCGTGAGCTCATCGAGCATGGCCGCAACGGGCTGCTGGTCGATCCGGACGAGCCGGCCGAGATTGCGCGGTCGATCGTGCGGTTGCTCGAAGACCAGCGAGAAGCGGCGCGTTTGGCGCGCGCGGGCAGGGAATCGGTGGCTGAGCGGTTCAGCACCGAGGCGGCCGTGCGGCCCGTGCATGCGTTCTTCTCCGAGTGCGTCGAAACCTACGCCTAGACTCTGCCAGTACCGATGCGACTCTCCGTGATTCTTTGCACGATTCGCCGCCCGGACTTGGTGGCGCAGTGCATACGCTCGCTCGAGCGGCAGACCTACCAGGACTTTGAAGTGCTCGTGGTGGGCGGGCCGCGGCAGACCTATTGCTCGGAAGAGCTGTCATCGACTCGCGCAATCCGGTGCCTCACCGCGCCGAAAGGGCTCGCGCGGGCTCGCAACGTGGGCCTTGCCGAGGCGCACGGCGACATCATCTGCTTCTTCGATGACGATGTGGTGCTTTCGGATGACTTTCTCGCCCGTACCGTCGCAATCTTCGACGATCCGGGCTTTGCCGACATTGTCGGCCTGACGGGGTATGACACGCACAGTTACGGAATGCGTATCGGTTGGAAGTGGCGTCTACGCCGCGTGCTGGGCGTGACCCGCACGCTGGAAGCCGGAGCCTCGGATCATTTGGGCCGCAATGTGCCGCTGAACTTTGCGAAGCCGTTTGATGGCTATCGCGAGGTGGCTTGGCTGCCGGGTTTTTGCCAGATCTTCCGCGCCGAGCGTATCGCTGGTTTGCTCTATGACGAGGAGTCCCGAGCGGCCGAAGACCGAGACTTCGCTCTCGCCGCCGGTGAACGTGGCCGCATGCTCATGGTCGGCGACCTGGAGCTCGCCCATCATCATGACCGCGAGGCTCGTGATTCGGCGGCTTCGGCGGTGCGTCGCTCCTCGTTTGCTTTGGGCCGCAGCTTCGCTAAAAGGCGGCGCTCGGCTGTGGACTGGATCGCGATCGGCCGAAATTTGTTCGCCGACGTTTTGATCGATTCAGTCGTTGCGGCTGCGAAGCCGTCCCGTGCAACGTGGCAGATTGTGCCCAACCGCGTTGCCGGATTTGTCGAGGGGCTGCAATCGTTGCCCCCATCCGTAACGCGTGTCAACCCGGCGTCGAGGTAGCGCCAAGAAGTGTCCAGTTCCACCGCCATCCCTGATTTGTCGAAGACCGCGCAACAGACCGCGGCTGAAGGCGCGTCGCTGCCTTGCTGGTGCGGCGGCGGTCCTTGGGGTGTTCTCTTCCGAACACCGAAGTTTGGAGTTTTGCGCTGCAAGAGCTGCGGCGGAGGAAGGATCGATCCGCCGCCGTTGCATCAAACCGCGGACAGCGCCCCGTTACGACGAGTACTACCGCAACGTTGGAAGAGGCGGTCGTACCTTTGGTCAACCCGGAGGCCTCACTGGGAGGCGACTTGGGTGAGCTTGCTCGCCGCATGCCCCGGCTGACCCGTGTCGGCGGGCGGGCGCTGGAGATTTTGGTTGCGGCGACGGGCACCGCTGTGCGCAGCTCAAAGCGAGTAGGACGGCGCGAAGTGATCGGCCACGACGCCTCAGATCGCGGGTCGCACTGGCGTGTACCGCCTATCCGGAGTTGCGTTTGGAGAGCCGGTCGCCGCTCGGAGATAGGATTGGCTCCGGCGTCGATCGACCTGCTGGTGATGGAGCACATCGTCGAGCGACTTTCCCGATCCGCTGGGCGAGCTCGAGGCGCTGCGTCCCCTGATGGCGCCGGATTCACGACGATCGTACTCAGCACGCCCAACATCGCTACAACCGCTGTGTGCTGGGCCAAGTATGGACGAGAATGCTGGCGCCGCCACGCATATTTTTGTTCGACCCATCGACGCTCGAGCTCTTGCTGGAACGGGCCGGGTGCCCGAAACGCTCGCCGCCGGCGAGTCTGCACCGAAGCCGTTCTCTCCGTGGGTTCGCTGTTGGAGCGTCTGTGGTCGGGCGACTTTCGCAGCCGCCTGGCGGATCAACCAAGAGCTGGGCGCGGCCTTCGGACGCATGATTGGCGCCGGGCCCATCGCCTACGCCGTCGCTCGCCCCAAGCCCTAACTGAGGTCCGCGGGCCCTCTGATCCCCCCGAGGTCTGCTGTGAAGAAGTCCCGGCTGCTGATTGTCGCCCTGCTGTCGATTTCTGCAATGGCCGCCGTTCCTGGCCATCTCGGGGTCCAACAGCCGCCTGCGGCGCCCGCGCAGGGTCGAGATCGAGTCCGCGATCGAGCGGGAATATGAAGCGCCGGCGGAAGCGTCGCTTGCTCCGAGAGAAGAGGCGCCGCGCCACTTTACGTCCATGTGAGCCCCGAAGGTACGCCCTGCGGGCGATGGCAGCGCCCTGCAGCGTGGGACCTCCACACCGCGTTGGCGGGCAATCTCGTCCATGCGGGAGATGTGGTGTGGGTCCACGGCGGCGACTACGAGGGATTACGTCAGCGAAGTACAAGGCGCCAAGGGGCGCCGGTGGTGGTGCGCGGCTATCCGGGCGAGCGCGCCAAATTGATCGGTTGCAGCGGCGGTACGGCTCTCACGATTCGCGGCGACTACACCTGGTTCTGGGGCTTGGAGGTCACCAGTTGCCAAGCGGGCCGCTACAGTGCGGACAATCAGCAGGACTTCGGCGTGGGCGTGCAGATTCTGGGCCATGACACTCGCTTGGTGAACAACTTCGTGCATGACACAGCCCAGGGGGTCAGCCACTTTTCCGGACCCAAGCGGGTTGAGATTTACGGCAACCTCATCACTTACAACGGATACGACCTTGCCGACCGCGGACACGGTCACGGGATTTGCCTGGGAACGAATACGGCACGCTGCGCATCAATAATATGTCGCGAATCAGTTCGGCCATGGAATCCACGCGTATTCGGAGAAGACATTCCTGAACGGAATCGCCCTCCAGGGCAACATCGTCTACAACAACGGCTCGGTCTCGAAGGCTTCTCGTGGGCGCACGCGCAACATCTTGATCGGCGGCATAGTTGATCCGCGGATTCGCCACGCGATCGCCGTTACCTATTACGTCGTCGACGGCGGCGATGGCGAAAACAACCTGGGTTACAACGCCGGTTGCATTTCCACCGAGCTTCTGCTATTCATCGCTCATTTGCATTTACTGTCCACTGCTGTGCCGACAGGTCAGAATGAAGAATTGCCGCTGGTCAGGAACGTGCGGGACTTTTTACATCACGGACTACCCGGCAACATCCTCGAACGCGAGCCGCCCACCCGCAGCGCCGCCTTTGTCGCGCGAACACGTGGGAATCAAAGCGGGGGTCACGTGGCGATCTACAACTGGGGGCTGGAGCCGGAAATCACGGTGAACATTAGCGCTCTGGGCTTCAGCGTTGGCGACAAGCTGCGTCTGCCCCGCGCCGCGAGGACTACACTTCAACGACGTCGTCGAGTACGGCGTGACCGGCCCAGCCCCGGACCTGATGATCTCGATGCAACGTCCGCCTCGCCAGGCGGAAGTCTCAGGCGCGGCAGTCCGTGCAAACTTTTCCGCAGTTCGGGGCCTTCGTGATCGAGGCCGTCTACCCGCAATAGATGACGCGTGGCCAATCTTGCTGGCAGGCAATTTCCTCTCCCTGCAGGCGACTGCCGCTCGATTCAGTCCTCGGAAAGCTGCTGTTGCGCGAGAAGGATTATGGTGACGTGCCTCCTGCCTATCACAACCGCTACCTGCGTTCAGCACTTCATCGTGGGCGCGCTGTGGCGGCGGCGGCGGTATGACGTGTCGACTACAGCGGTCCGGCGTTTTTTGGTGGGGCGGGCGCTCTCGCTGGTGTGGCGTGTGTTGGACAAGCCATTTCTGGTAACGCTCCGGGGAGGGGTCGCTGCCCGAGTATGCCGCGGCTCATCGAAGCGCGTAAGCGCCTGTCATTGCGGCGGGCGAGCGTGGTGACAGCGCCGTCGCACTTTCTGATCGAGACAATGGCGCCGGTCTGTGAGCACGTCGAGTTGCGGAATCCGCTCTACCTCTCGCGCTACGAGTTCGAGCCGCGCGTTGCGCCGAGGCCGCGTCTGGTGTGGCTGCGTCGCTTTCACGAGATCTATAACCCGGTGATATGCGCGAAGTGGTGGCTTTGCTGGTTGGGCAGTATCGAGAAGGCGTCGCTCGTGATGGTGGGAGACGAGCGTGACAGCATGCGGCGCACGAAGGATGCCGCCCAGCGAAGCGCCTGGGCGTTCTGGACCGCATCGACTTTCGCGGAGGCATCGCGAAGCCGCCGTGCCAGCAGCCGCTGCAAGGGTGACATCTTTTTGAACACGACTGACTTCGACAACACGCCCGTGAGCGTGCTCGAAGCGATGGCCGTGAGCTGCCTGTGGTGAGTACGGACGTGGGTGGCATGGGCACCTCGTCTCCGATGGGGAGGAGGCTTTGCTCGCGCCGCAAGGCGTACGCACCCGCGATGGCGGCGGCGGTACGGCGCTTTGCTCGCCGGAGCCGCATTGGCGGGCTCGCCCGGAGAGGACGCGCGCTGGCGGGCGCTCGACCTGGTCGCGTGCTGCCCCGTTGGCTGCGTTTTGATCGAGGCTGCCAGCTCGAATTCTGCTGAAGACCGAGACCCCCGGTGAGCGGCCTCGACGCGTGCTGGGGGGCCGAGAGGCGCGGGCTCTGCGTGGTCACCAGCAAGAGTGCTGGCTGGAAGACGGGCGGTGGATGTCGACCGGCGGCTTCCCGCATCAGATGCGCGCCATTTGCTCGATGTTTGAAGAGGCGGTGATGGTCGCCATCGAAACTGGCCTGGAGCCTCGGGTACTCCGCTTCCGTCGAACATGACAGTGACTGTCGCGAACGCCGAAAGCTCCGACGGACGCCGCAAGCTCTCCGTTGCGATGGGGCTCACGCTACTTAGGGCGGATCGCCGCGGAGGTCCGGCGGGCAGACGCCGTACACGTGCCCTTGCCGGGCGACATCTCGCTGCTTGGGTTGGTGGTCGCTAGGCTTGGCGACGCAGTTGCGCGTTACGGCGGATGTTGGCCCGACCGACGCAACCACGCTGTTCAACCGCGTCACTCGCTCGCTCATGCGCCTCGCCGCGGGGACAACGTCATGCTCGCCTGTGGCGGGGAGACCCGCCGCCTGCGCCCGGTGTGCACTGGCTGTTTGGAACGGCGGTGAGCGAGCACGAGCTGCGCAGCATTACACCGCAGCTTGACCGAGGGCTGTCGGATCCGCCGAGGTTGGTGTACGCCGGGCGGTTGTCGGAAGAAAAGGGCGTGCTGCTGCTGGTTGAGATGATGGCTCTCCTCAAACAGCGCGGCGTCCAACCTCTGCCGAGTTTGACCGTATTGGGCGACGGGCCGTTGATGGGCGAGATGCAGCGTTTGCGGGAGCGCTACGGCTGCGGGGATTGCATCGAGTTGCCGGGCTACGTCGACCGGACAGGTCTGACCGAGCGCTTCCTGCGGGCGGACATGTCGGTGCAACCGTCCTACACCGAGAGCATGTGCAAGGCGTGGGTGGATGCGATGGCGCACGGCCTGCCGGTGATCGCCACCGACGTAGGCTCGGCCCAGGTCACGATCGGAGCCGGAGGAGAACGGGGCTGGATCGCACCGGTGGGCGATGCCGCTGCGTTGACAGACGTGGTCGAGCGGGCTCTGCGCGCCGATGTTGACTGGCCTGCTTTACGCCGGCGCTGCCGCAGCTATGCCGAGTCGCGGACGCTCGAGCGTTGGGGCGCGGCGATTGCCGACCGCTGTTCGGCGAGCTGGGGTTGCCGACTGGTGGAGGCTCACGGCGTAACATGGGCCGCACGCTTGCAGCGCCGATTCAGCTTGCCGCCGTGGTCTCAACGCGGGACTGCGCACGCGGCAGAGCTTTGGGGCCGATCCTGACAGCGGCGTCGGTCGCGATCTGGCTTTCCGTTCTTGTGATCGGTCTCGAGCAGGGGCTGGCCATCCTGACCATCACCGGATTTATCGCGATCCTCGTTGGTGTGTTTCGGCCGACGCTCGGTCTGCTGGGCATGGGCCTGCTGTGTACGATCGATCCGCTCACACGGGTCTATCTGATGACCGGCGGGCTGTTTCGATGGAATACGCTCAATTACTTCCTGATCGCCTCGGCCATCTTTGCGCTTCCGATCACGGCGCGGCTGATCAACCGCAGCATGCAGGTCTTGGTCGTTCTGATTCTATTAATGCTGGTCGGGATGACATTCACGCCGGACCGAGCTGTCGCGGCGAACGATCTGGTCAACCTGGTGGCGGTGTTTGGCCTCCTCGTGTTGTTCGCGCGCGCAAAGCATGACCGCAAGGTGATTCTCTGGGTCGGGCTGCTCAACGCCTCCACCGCGGCCGTCGGCGGCGGCGTGTATAGCTGGCTGCGCATGACGGGGCAGGTCCGCGACCTGAACCACAACGCTTTCTCGTACTTCCCGCTCGCAGGCCTTTTCGCCATCTGCATGGCGTACCCGTTGGCGCCGCCCAAAAGTCGCGCCCAGACAGGCTTCTTGGCCATGGCTGTCGCGAACCTGCTTTGGATCTACTTGAGCGGCAGCCGCGGCGGGCTCATCACCGCGGTTATCTGCTTCCTCTACATTCTGCATTCCACACGAGGCGTTTCCGCAAAGTGGTTCGGCTTGGCGTCGGCTCTCGTCATTGGCCTGATCACGATCCAAACGTTCGGAAAGATGAACGAGAACGCAGCGCACCGCTACACC
The DNA here is from genome assembly GCA_041394905.1 of Bryobacterales bacterium. GTDB lineage: Bacteria > Acidobacteriota > Terriglobia > Bryobacterales > UBA6623 > RI-231. The sequence goes on from JAWKHJ010000020.1 coordinate 20,980, forward strand.
AAGCTGTTCGACGACGAGCTCTCCGACACGAACAAGACCAGCGGACGTTCAGATTTGTTCGTCTACGCAGCGGACATCTTCTTGGACTACCCGCTGGGCGTTGGCACGGGCGGCTTTGCGAACGCGTACTCGCGCTACCTGACGGGCGACCTCGAGAGCGATCACATGAAGGTGTCGCATTCGGCGTGGATGAAGACGCTGGTCGAGAACGGCATTCTGGGCGCTTTCGTGCTGCTTGTTTTCGTGGCCTCGTTTGCGATGGAGGGGATCAGCTCAGGACATTACCTGGCCCGCCAGTTGGGCATCATCTCGAGCATCATCTTGGGGGTCTCGTTCCTGACGCGGGAGTTCCAGGGCAAGGCGCTGTGGTTCCTGGCCGCCGGCGCTTCCTACTTGATCACCACGCGCTTCCAGTGCTTGCGCAGGCCCGTGCGTCTGCGGGTTGGGTGGGGTTATCCCGAGCGCAACGCCGATATACGTGGCGACGGGCCAGGTTCTTGGGCCGACACCGTTGGCGAGCCGCAGGTGCAGCCATGAGCGTTCCGCAAACAGGGGTGAATCTCGGCGCCGTGCGGCAGTTTGTCGAGCTGCCGGCAAAGGTTGTCCACGCCGGGCAGAGCTACTTTCTGGTGCGACAAGACGGCGAGTATGCGCTCCTGTCGACGACCTGCCCGCACCAAGGCGGCCAGGTGACCGATGCGGGCGACCAGTTCGTCTGCGGCATTCACCAGTGGAGGTTTGACCGCGCGAGCGGCCGCTGCCTCAACGCACCAACGCGAGCCCTGCACCGCGTCGCGGTTCGCGAGCTTGACGGGTTTCTCTACGCGGATCTCGAGCCGGCGCAGCAGGCCTCCGCAAAACCAGCAGGCGGTCCAAAGGCGCTGCGGACGCAGGATCTGTCGGTCCAATTGGTGGCGCACGCGTGTTTGGCGATCCGTCACCAAGGGCGCACGGTGCTCACCGATCCTTGGCTGTTCGGACCGGCCTTTCTCGGATCGTGGACGCAATATCCGCCGGCGGCCGTCGAACCGGGCCTGCTCGAGTCGACGGACGCGATCTTTCTGTCGCACGAGCATTCCGACCACTTCCACGAGGCGACGCTGGAACGATTCTCGCGGGACACGCCGGTCTACGCCCCGGACTTCCCGAACCGGCGCATCATCCGGCGCCTGGAGGCGATGGGCTTCACGCGCGTGACGCCGATGACCTTCGGCCGGACCTACACGGTTTCGCCCGGGATGCGGATCACGTGCTTCGAACCGGCCAGCCTGTGGAATGACGCCATCGTGCTGATCGAAGCCGGCGATTTTCGTCTTCTGAACCTCAACGACGCGGGCATCAACTTCCGTCTGGCCTCGGTGATCGGTCGCGTGCATGCCATCGCGGCGCAATTCTCGCCGGGCGCGTCGGGATACCCGTGGAACTGGGCGCATCTCGACGAAGAGGAAAAGATTGAAATCCTACGCCGCTCCTGCGAGGGCAAGCTCAACTTCTTGCGCGAGGCGGCGGCGGTCTACCAGGCGGACTATGTTCTACCTATCGCGTCCTACTTTCTACCCTGGCACCCGCACCACCGCGACTACCTGAAGAAAGCGCCGCGAAACGGGCTCGTGGACGTGCAGCGGGCTTTCAGCGACGATCCCTCGGCGCTGATCGATCTGCTGCCCGGCGAGGCTTGGCAAGTAGCGGAAAACCGCATCGATAGGCGAGTGCTGAATCGCGACGAGCTGTATCGCGTGGAAACGCTCGCGCAGTACGCCGAAAGCGCCTTTGATGAAGACGTCTTCGCGCGCTTCCATGGGCTCGGAGAGGAGGCGACGCGGGAACAGGTCGAGGGTTATCTGCTGGGGCTGAACCGCGCACCGGAGATGATGCTGTCCGAAGACGTGGCGGTGCGGCTAGAGGCGCGCGGGGAGAACGCTTTTGCTGTCGACTTCGCCGTCGAGAACCATCGGCTGCGCTTGGTGGGCGATGAGATTACGCCTCAAGTCGTCATCCGGGCGCCAAGCAGAATCTTGCGTAGGATCGTCGAGGAGGACCTCTCTTGGGACGAGGCGTTCATTGGATATTGGTGCCGCTTCGACCGCTCGCCCGACGTTTACCACCCTGGTTTCTGGCGCTTGCTCCAGGCCCCGTACTTCCGGCGCAACGCGGCGCCGACGGTCCCGGCCGGCGCGGACGGCGAAATCTCGCTGCGGACGCCGGTGCAAGAGCTGCTCGAGCGGTATGGCGCCGAAGCGGAACGAATTCTGAGCCGCTACGGCCTCTATTGCGGCGGTTGCTATTGGGCGACGGCGGAGACGCTATCGGTCGCCGCTGCCAAACACGGTCTATCGCGCGACGCCTTAGACGCGCTATTGCAAGAGCTCAACGGCGCCCTTGGCGCGGAGCCTGCCTCCGCGGCGGCAGGCGACTAGAAGGCCCTTCTGTCCGCCATGCGGATCCTGTTTCTCATTCGCGACCTCGAACCCGGCGGGGCTGAGCGGCAGCTGGTCACGTTGGCCAATGCCATGGCGCATGCAGGGCACGTAGCGGTGACAGTCGGCGTATTCTGCAGCGGCGGGAAGTTCGAAGGCGCACTGGACCGTTCGGCTGTCGAGCTCGTCGACTTGCGCAAGGGCGGCTCTTGGCCAAGTCTGTCCTTCCTGCAGCGCCTGCGCACGCTGGTGCGCGAGCTCAGGCCGGACGTGGTGCATAGCTACGCGCGCTCGGCGAACACATGGGCGGCGCTGGCGATGCTGGGGTTGCCCGGCGTTTTGGTGTGGGGCGTCCGGAATGCGGTCTCGCACGCGCGCGAACTGGACTCAGAGTTGGCGGATATCGCCGCACGTGTACTGCGGCGACGCGTCGGGCTGGTCATCGCGAACTCTTCGGGCGCAGCCGCCGCACTTGTGGAGCGCGGCTACCCGCGTTGCAAGTATGCGCCGTCCCCAATGGCATCGACGTTGAGCGGTTTCGCCGGGCCGCTGAAGCGCGCAATTGGCTGCGGAGCAGCTGGGGCGTTCGCCAAGACGAGCCAGTGGTTGGTTTCGTGGGCACGCCGCGCGCGGAGAAGGACCCGCAGAACTTTTTCGACGCCGCCGCGTTTGCCCTGGAGCTCGAGCCTCGCCTGCGGGTGGCCGTAATCGGATATTCCGACGAGACTTCGCTTCAGAAGTTGCACAAGATGGCCGCAAAGGCGGGTCTGTATCGCGCGGGTGTGATCTGGGAGCCGAGCCGCGGAGACATGGACGAAGTTTACAGCGCGCTCGACGTGGTCGTATTGAGCTCGCGCAGCGAGGTTTCCCGAACGTCGTGGGCGAAGCCATGGCGTGCGAGACGCGTTGTGTGGTCACGGACGTCGGAGATGCGGCCGCGATCGTGGGCGACCTTGGCTGGGTGGTTCCCCCGGCGATGCGCGCGCCCTGGGAATCGCGATGGCCGAGGCCGCACGGCGCGGCGGCGCGCCCGTGGCGGTGATTTGCGTCGCCGGATCGAAGAGCACTTCAGCGTGGAGCGCTTGGCTACGCGCACGGAACAGCGCTTCCGCGACCTGCTGGAGGGGCCATCCGTGCAGTGCGTATCGAATGAGCAGAGCGCCGTGGAACTGGGACGATGACGCAGACTGCGCTCAAGCTCTATCACCGGATGCCGGGCCGCGTGCGTTCGCTCGTGGGTTCGCTTTACGGGTACAAGATGCGTGCTTGGCGCTACGGCCCCGAGACGGAGCAGATCGTCGCCGAGGCGCTAGAGCGTGAACGCTGGCCTGTCGATAAGTTGCGCGCTTGGCAGCAGGAACGGCTGGCCGAAACGCTCCACCGGGCCGCGACCAAGGTTCCGCATTACCGAGACGCTTGGTCGCGGCGGCGGCAGAGCGGGGACCGGCGGTCCTGGGAGCGCATCGAGCATTGGCCGATCCTCGAGAAGCAAACCCTGCGCGATCGGCCGGAGGCGTTTCTGGCCGAGGACAGCGATCCACGCCGCCTCTACTGCGACTCGACGAGCGGGACGACGGGCACGCCGATCAAGTTGTGGCAGAGCCGCGGCATGATCCGCATGTGGTACGGATTGGCGGAGGCGCGTTGGCGACGGTGGTACGGGGTGCGTGACCGGGATCGCTGGGCGATTCTCGGCGGCAAGATGGTGGTCTCGCCGCAGCAGAAAAAGCCTCCGTACTGGATCTGGAATCAAGCCTTTCAGCAGCTCTATCTATCGTCTTACCACGTCTCGTCCGAAACGATTGGCGCGATCGTCGGCGAGCTGGACCGCAGGCGCATCCGCTATTTAGTCGGCTACACGGCAAGCCTGCATCAACTCGCCCATGCAGTGCTTGAGCGCGGCCTTCGGCCAAAGAGGTTGGCCTTTGCGCTGAGCAATGGGGAGCCGGTTTTCGAGTACCAGCGCAAGGCGGTTCGCGAGGCGTTTGGCTGCGAGTTGCGGGAGTCCTACGGCCTCTCGGAGGCATGCGTGGCAGCCAGCGAATGCGAACACGGCCAAATGCACCTTTGGCCGGAACCTGGTTGGGTGGAGGCTGTTCGCGACGACGAGCCTTTGCCGGAAGGCGAAACCGGAGAGCTGCTCTGCACGAGCTTGCTCAACCGCGACATGCCGCTCATCCGGTATCGCGTCGGCGACCGCGGGGCTCTCGCGCCGCATAGCCCGTGCGGCTGCGGACGCAGCTTGCCGACGATCGCCTCGCTCGAAGGGCGGATCGACGACGTCTTCCACATGGCGGACGGGCGTGTGCTGAGCCCGAACACGATCGACATCATCTTCCAGGGTGACCTGCCGTTGCGCGAAGCGCAAATCGTGCAGAAGTCACTCGAGCACGTACGTATCCGCTACGTGCCGGCCCCAGGATTCGACGAATCTGCGTCGCGGCGCATGCAGGGCTACCTGCGCGAACGGTTGGGCCCGATCGAGATCTCGCTCGAAGAGCTCGAGCGCATTCCGCGTGGGCCAAACGGCAAGTTCAAAGTCGTGGCGTCGGAAGTCGCACGCGGATCCGCTCTTTAAGCAGGCGGCCAACCGGGCCGTCACTGTCCAAGCCTGCCGGGCCGCGCGCCCGCTCTCACCACTCATTGCAGGGATTGTCTGGGGAGGCAATGACCATGAATACGTCTATCGCCCGCAGTCGGCTATTGCAGTCACGGCTCTGGCTGATCTTGGCGGGAAACGCCCTTTTGATTGTCACGTCCTTTGTCGCGGCGTTTTTGCTGCGCTTCGATTTCGACATTCCAACGGCAGAGCGGGGCCAATTACTCGAAGGGCTGTTGATTCTATTGCCGCTCAAGATGATCGTCTTTTGCAGCTTCGGCCTAGCGCGCGGCTGGTGGCGCTATGTGGGCATGGCGGATGTGCCGCGCCTGGTTTATGCCAACCTCACGGCCTCTGGCATGTTCGCCATCCTTGCGATGGTGGCCTTCCACGGCTCCTTTCCGCGCTCCATTTTGTTCGTCGACTTCCTGCTCTGCCTGCTCGGGACCATGGGAAGCCGGCTAGCAGTGCGGCTCTACCGCGAGGCCGTCGTGGTGGATATGAAGGGTCCGGTTCGCCAGAAGCTGTTGGTCTACGGCGCGGGCGAAGCAGGGATCCGACTGGTGCGTGAGTCACGCAAGAATCCCGCCATGATGGGCGAGGTTGTGGGGTTTCTGGACGACGACCCAGCCAAGGTGCACGCCGTGATCGCGGGCGTGCCGGTGCTGGGTCGTGGACGCGACGCCACCATGGTGCTCTCGGACCTCGAAACGTTGGGCAAAACGCCGGACAAGACCGTCATCGCGATGCCGTCAGCCTCGAATCGCCAGATGCAAGAGGCGGTGGCGAATTGCCGCAAGACCGGGCTGCCGTGCCAAACCGTGCCGGGTCTGAACGAGCTGCTCAGCGGGCGCTTCGAGAAGACGCAGTTACGGGACATCTCAATTGAGGATCTGCTCGGCCGCGAGGCCGTTCAGATTGAAGAGAAGCGCGTTGCCGAAGGGCTCCAAGGCCGCATCGTGCTGGTCACCGGCGCGGCGGGCTCGATTGGTTCGGAGCTCAGCCGTCAGGTGGCGCGCTTCCGTCCGCGCAAGCTCGTCCTGCTCGACCAAGCCGAGAGCGCCTTGTTCGCCATCGAGAACGAGCTACGCAAAGCTCACGAGGACCTCGAGATCCACCCCGAGCTCGCCGACATTCGCGAGCGTGTGCGCTTGGATGAGGTCTTCGAGAAGCACGGAATCGAGATTGTGTTCCATGCCGCGGCCTACAAGCACGTTCCCATGATGGAACGTTGTCCGCTGGAGGCGGTGCGCAACAACATCTTCGGCACCTATAACGTAGCGCGCGCCGCGCAACAGGCCGGCGTGACGACCTTCACTGCAATTTCGTCCGACAAGGCCGTCAATCCGAGCAGCGTGATGGGCGCGACGAAGAGGGTGATGGAATTGCTGCTCGCTACGATGCCGCCCACCGCCACAAAGTTCGTCTCGGTGCGGTTCGGCAACGTGCTGGGCAGCAACGGCAGCGTCATCCCGGTGTTTCGGCAACAGATCGCCGCCCGCGGTCCGGTGACGATCACGCATCCGGAGATGCGCCGCTTTTTCATGACGATTCGAGAGGCCGTACAGCTCGTGCTGGTCGCCTCAACGCTCGGCCGCGGCGAAGAGATCTTCGTTCTCGACATGGGAGACCCGATCAAGGTGCTCGATCTGGCGAAGACGATGATTCGGCTGTCCGGCATCGCGAACGAAGATCAGATCGAGCTGCGCTTCATTGGCATGCGTCCAGGTGAAAAGCTGTGTGAGGCATTGACCTCCGAGCGCGAAATGCTCGAGCCGACTGCGCACAGCAAGATCAACGTCGTACACGGACCTCGCGCCGATCGCTCGCAGGTCACGCGCGAGCTCGAGACGATCCGCAAAGCGCTCGAAGTTCGCGATCTCGAAGGAGTGCTCGACGCCATCCATCGATTGGTGCCCGAGTACGAAGACCCGGCGCAGATCGCGGCGGCGGCAACCGCTGTGCCGTTACCCGCCGGTCCCGAGGAAGAGCCCGCCGCAGTGGAAGAGGTCGCCCTGGGCGCCGCGGGCTCGCGCTAGGGCGCGCGCAAGCTTGGAATTCCCTCATGCTGATTTCACGAACGCCACTGCGCATTTCGATCGGCGGCGGCGGCACGGACCTGCCGTCGTACTACCAACGCTTCGGCGGCTTCTTTATTTCCGCCGCCATCGACAAGCACATCTTCGTTGCCATCAACAAGACGTTCCGCGACGACTATTTCTTGAAGTATTCCGCACTGGAACGCGCGAACACGATCGACGAGATCGAGCACCCAATCATCCGCGAGGCGCTGCGGTTGCACGAAATCGGCCCCGCGGTGGAGATCGTGAGCTTGGCGGACATCCCCGCCGGCACCGGATTGGGATCGTCGGGCAGCTTTACCGTCGGGCTGTTGAATGCGCTTTATGCCTATCGGCTCGAAAGCCCGGAGAAGAGCGAGCTCGCCGAACAGGCCTGCCACATCGAGATGAACCTGCTGGGCCGGCCCGTTGGGAAGCAGGATCAGTACATCGCCGCGTTCGGGGGCCTGAGCTGCTTTGAGATCGACGTCGATGGACGCGTGAGCGCGAAGCGCCTCGCCATGGAGCCGGAAGCCCTCGACGACCTCGAAGACCACTTGCTCATGTTCTTCACCGGTTACTCGCGCAGCTCCGGCGAGATGCTTGAAGACCAACGCACCCGTAGCAGCCGCGACGATCCGGCGATGCTCGACAACCTGCACTTCATCAAGGACCTCGGCCTACGCATCAAGGACACGCTCGAGGGCGGCGACATCCACGGGTTTGGCGAGCTCATGCACGAGCACTGGCTGCACAAGCGCAAGCGCAGCAAGGGGATGTCGAACCCCTGCATCGACCGCTGGTATGAAGCCGGCCGAGCGAACGGCAGCCATCGGCGGAAAACTGATCGGCTCCAGCCGGCGAGGGGGATTTTGCTGTTCCTCGCTGAAGATCGCCAGCGGCTGCGGCAGGCCATGGCGGCGGAGGGGCTGCAGGAAGTGCGCTTCCGTTTCCGGCACGACAGTAGCCAGCACCACCGTGCGGACCCTAGGGATACGCTCGCAACCGATGCAATGCGTCATTCTGGCTGGCGGTTTGGGGACCCGTATGCGGCCTCTGACCGAGACCATGCCGAAGTTTCTGCTGCCGGTGAACGGACGCCCGTTCGCCGACTATCAGCTTGCCTGGTTGGCCGGCCAGGGCGTCGACCGCGTGCTGCTGCTGATCGGCTACATGGGGGAACGCATCGAAAAGCATGTCGGGGATGGCTCTGCGCATGGGTTGCAGGTGCGCTACGTGCACGAAGGCGAATCGCTACGTGGCACCGCGGGCGCGGTGCGCTTGGCCGTCGAGAGCGGGGAAGTCGACGAAAAATTTCTGCTGCTCTATGGCGATTCGTTTCTTCCAGTAGACATCGGCGCGGTTTGGCGCGAGTTCGAAGATCGGGAAGCTCCCGCGTTGATGACCGTCTTGCGCAACGGTGACCGCTGGGACCGCAGCAATGTCATCTACCGGGACGGCTGGGTCGAACTTTACGACAAGCGGCGGGAGCACGCGCGCCGCCGTGAAATGGCCTACATCGACTACGGCCTCTCCGGCTACCGCCGCTCGGTTTCGAGAATCAGGGCGGAGAACAGCCCAGCGACCTGAGCCCGATCTTGCACGAACTGAGCCTCGCGGGACAGCTCGCGGGCTACGAAGTGAGGGAACGCTTTTACGAGGTTGGGTCGCCGGAGGGCCTGCACGACTTCGAACGCTACGCGGCGGAACGCGGCTTGCTCGCGGCGCCCCAGGGAGACGAACATGGCGAGTCCATCGATGACCGAGCTACGGCCAACTGCGCCCGCTGAGGCGAGCTTCGCGGCAGGCTTCCTACGCGAGTCGGCGCAGATTCTGGCGCAGCTCGACGCCGATAGTGTGGAGCAGGTCGTTCGCGTCCTGGCAGATGCACGCGAGGCCGGCGGACGGCTGTTCATCCTGGGCGTCGGCGGCTCGGCGGGGGCACGCCGGGCACGCCGTCAACGACTTCCGCAAGATTTGCGGGTTCGAAGCGTACGCGCCCACCGATAACGTCTCCGAGCTGACTGCGCGGGTGAATGACGAAGGCTGGTCGACGTGTTTCGCGGAGTGGCTGCGGGGCTCCCGATTGCGCGCGGATGACGCCCTGCTGGTCTTTTCCGTCGGCGGCGGCAACGACGAGACGAACGTCTCGGCGAACATCGTCGAGTCGATCCGGCTGGCGAAGCAGGTCGGGGCCAAGGTGACCGGGATCGTCGGGCGCGACGGCGGATACACAGCGCGCGAGGCGGACGCTTGCGTCGTCATCCCGCCGCTCTACGCCGAACGCATCACGCCCCACACCGAGGGGCTATGTGCGGTCGTTTGGCACTTGCTGGTGAGCCACCCCGCGCTCAAGCAGCGCCAGACCATGTGGGAATCCGTGCGCTAGCGAAGACGCACTCGAGTTGTGGGTTGGGAGGTCTGTGTTTTGGTCGAAAATCGCTTTTTCATCGTAGGCGGCGCCGGCTTCATCGGAAGCCATTTCGTAGACCGCTTCCTTGCGGATCCCGCTACGGAACAGGTCACCGTCTACGACAACTTTTCTTCAGGACAGCTTTGGCACCTCGAGCATCACGAGGGAGACCGGCGGCTACGCATCGTGCGTGGTGAAGTGGCGGACCTCGACAACTTGACTGCTGCCATGGAGGGCCATGAGCTAGTCGTCCATCTGGCGTCGAATCCCGACATCGCCCGCGCCATGACGGATCCGGCCGTTGATTTCCACCAGGGGACGGTCCTCACCCACAGCGTGGTCGAGGCCATGCGCCTGAGTGAAACGCCGCGTATCCTCTACGCCTCAGGCAGCGGGATTTATGGCGACCAGGGTGAGACGAATCTGGCCGAAGATTTCGGGCCCCCTGTTCCGATTTCCACTTATGGGGCAAGCAAGCTGGCGGGCGAGGGTTTGATCTGTTCGTACTGCCACATGTTCGGCATGACGGGCCGGGCGTTTCGCTTTGGCAACGTCGTAGGGCCTCGGCAAACACACGGCGTCGGCTTCGACTTCATGCGCCGGCTGCGCGACGATCCCACCGAGCTGCGCATTCTCGGCGACGGTTTGCAGAGCAAATCCTACATTCACGTCCACGATGTGATTCGCGGCGTGTTGCTGGCCCATGAACGTACCAAGGCGCCTTACGAGGTCTACAACTTGGCCACGGGCGACTACATCAACGTGCGCGAGATCGCCGAGCTGGCCGTCGAGGTGTCGGGGCTCGAGCCCGGCAGCGTGCGGTTCCGTTACACCGGCGGGGCCGGCGGTTGGAAGGGTGACGTCCCTGTTGTGCGCTTGAATACCGACAAGATCCGGGCGCTCGGTTGGGATTGCCCGCGCGGCGCCCGCGAGGCGTTGCGCGATTCGCTGATGGCAATTCGGGAACAGATCGCCGAACCCGCGGCGGTGGCTGGGTAGCATCGTGCATCTCATGGAACGCACGCTGCGGGCGGTCTTTCTGGACCGCGACGGCGTCATCAACCGTTGCCGATTGATTGCCGGCAAGCCCTACCCGCCGCAGACCGTCGAGGAGCTCGAGCTGTTGCCTGGCGTACGTTCCGCTTGCGCGGAGCTGCGGCGCGCCGGGTTCATGCTGATAGTGGTGACCAACCAGCCAGACGTGGCGCGGGGCAAGCAGACGCTCGAAGGCGTACAGAGGCTGCACGCCCGCATTGAGCAAGTGCTGCCGTTGGACGAGATCCGTATGTGTCCGCACGATGACGCCGATCGCTGCGCCTGCCACCAAGCGCAACCCGGCATGCTGCTCGAAGCTGCCGCCGAACGCCGACATCGACCTCACGCGCAGCTTCATGGTCGGGGACCGTTGGAAAGACATCGAGGCCGGGCGGCAAGCCGGTTGCCGCACGGTTTGGCTCGAAAACCTGTACGCCGAGAGCAAACCCAAATATCCCGGATCTGACCGTCGGATCGCTCGCTGAAGCGGTGCATTGGATGGTTGAATTGTCCGGGCAACCCGGAGGAATCAGCATGAGTATCGCAACCGTAGTCGCATCTCCACGTCCGGCGAGCGACGTCGCCGCAGGCGCGATCCGCGTTCAAGACCTCAAAGTCCGAATCTTCGCCGACGGGGCCGACAAGACGGGCATTCGGGCGCTCTGCGCTGACCCGTTGATTCAGGGCTTCCACCACCAACCAGCCCTCATGCGACAAGCCGGGGTCACCGACTACGCCGGTTTCGCCAAGGAGGATCTTAGGCGAAGTGTCCGATCGCTCGATCTCCTTCGAGGTCTTCTCCGACGACTTCCCGGAGATGGAGCGCCAGGCTCTGGAGATCGCCTCGTGGGGGCCGCAGGTGTACGTGAAAATCCCCATCACGAACACGCGCGGCGCGAGCTCTTTGCCGCTGATCCGGCGCCTGGCCGACCGTGGGGTCAAGCTCAACGTCACCGCGATGATGACGGTCGAGCAGACTGGGGAGGCCGTCAAGCGCTCGCCGGCGGGCCGCCGAGCTATCTGTCGATCTTTGCCGGGCGCATCGCCGACACCGGGCGCGACCCGCTGCCGACGATGGAGTACGCGGTATCGCTGATGCAGCCGCACCCGAACCTGGAGCTCATCTGGGCGAGTCCGCGCGAGATCCTCAACATCGTGCAAGCCGACCGGGTCGGCTGCCACATCATCACCGTCACGCACGCCTTGCTCAAGAAACTGCGCATCGTGGGCCGCGACCTCGACGAGTTCTCGCTGGCCACGGTCCGCATGTTCTACGACGACGCGAAAGCGGCCGGATACAGCATGTAGGCGGGAGCCCGGGGCGTTTTCTCCCTCCCCACGTGCACGCTTCGGGCTTCCCCCCCTTTTTCGAGTGAGGTCCTGCATGGCGTCTGATTCTGCGAAGGCGGTGCGCACGTGTGTCGCGGGCGGCGTAGCGACGTTGGCCCTCGCGAGTGTTGCGATGCTCGCGATTGCGATCGCCGGGCCGGCGACCATCCAGAGCGCGTTCGATCGTTTGTCCGCGGACAGCTCGGCGAATGTGAACGCCGTCGCGATTCAACATACGGCGGCCGCCCTGGCCGCGCTCTTCGGGCTGCTTGCGGGCGGTCTTTGGCGAAACCACGCTTCGGTCGCGGGCTGGTTGAGCGGGCTTGTGGGCGACGTCGTGCGCGAGGGAGTTGCGCAGTGGCAGGCGAGCCGTGGCGCTTTGACCGCGACATCGGTTGTTCACCGCGGCACGCTTGGCTTCATCATTCTTGCCGGCGTTGTGATTCGCCTCATCCACCTCGGGGCTCCCATGCGCTACGACGAGGCGTACACCTTTAACAGCTACGTTTACGCAGAGCCTGCCCCGTATTCTGGTCGATTACTGGCGAACAACCACGTACTGCATTCGATCGCCTCCGCATCTCTCAACGATGCTGTTGTGGGCGACGCACCATGGGCCATCCGCCTGCCGGCGTTCTTGGCGGGCGTACTGCTCATTCCGGCGATCTATCTTCTGCTGGCGCGTTTCGCGAGCGCGGAAGCCGCGCTGGTCGCGACCGGATTGACGGCGGCGAGCCCGCCGCTGGTCGCCTATTCCGTGAACGCGCGCGGCTATACGCTGGTCGCCCTGCTATTTCTAGGGCTTGCCGCCGTGACGCTCGAGCTGCAACGTCGCGATGACCGCGCGCTTTGGGCGTATTTCGTGCTCTTCGCAACCGCGGGTTTGTTCTGTCCACGATGGCGTTTGCCATCACGCGCTATGCGGCACAGCGCAGCGGTGCTGTCGCCGAATCGGAAAAGGGATGTCGGCGGGCTTCCTGCTCCACATGGGGACCGCATTGGGCTGTACTGCGGCCTTGACTGCCGCGCTTTGCTCGCCGGCCATTCTCGTTTCCGGGCTCGGAGTGATGCTCGACAATCGCTTTGTCGAAGCGGTGCCTTGGGCGGAGTTTCCTTCGCAATGGCGCGCGAATCTGGGGTTCCTCTGGGAGGCTTGGCACAGCGGTTGGCCCGGCTGGATGCGTCTTGCCGTGTGGATGGCGGCTGCCGCCGGGCTGACGTTTTTGCTCTTGCGCCGATCGTCGTCGCCGCTCGTCTACCTCGCCTTCCCGGCCTGCTTGGTTGCGTCGCGCTGGTACTGGCGAAGAGGGTGGTGCCGGTGCAGCAGGTTTGGCTCTTCTTGGTCCCGCTCTATCTGGATTCGGCATAGGCGTCAGCGCGGCGTTGCGCGAGCAGCCGCCGCGAGCCGGTCCGCCGCGCTCTCGCCAAGCACTAGCCTTAGCCGCTTGCCTCGTCGGCGGGCTTCCTGACGGCCAGCCGCAGCGTCTGCAATTCCCGTGGAGACCGGGCGCGGCCCCGGATTCAGGCGCGTCGCATTGATTATAACAGATTCCTCGCCCTGTGATGCGGCTGGTCGTGTCGGCGCTCTACTCACACTCGGTCTGGTATTACGTGCGGCGCGCCATCGGCTCAACCTACGACTCAGGGCCCGACGAGCCGCAGGGGCGGCGCCGTTGTGGTGGATGGCGCGAGCGTTCGCTCGACGGCTCTTGCGCGCCGCGGCGGTGGTGGCGAGCAACTTTGTCGAAGAGAAGAAGCTCTGGAAGCCGCGGGAGCGGAAGTTCTCGAGGCTCCACCATAAAGGCGCCGGCTGACCCAATCTGACGAATGCAGAAACCGGCCCGCGCCCTGGAGTGGACGCGGCCGGGGCAGAAGTTTCGGTTATCGCTTGGTGGCCTGGTAAGGATATGTGATCCAGAACCAGCCCTCGGCGGTTCGATAGCCCAACTGGACATAGACTGTGCTGCCGTCTCGCGGCATGCCGATGCCCACGTAGTTGTCTTCGCCCTTGTCCAGGACTCCGCTATCGAAGTAGTGCGTTCCCACCCGGCGTCCGTCCGGCACGGATGCGCCACGAGCGAATGTCGAGTCCGGCGTCATACCAGAAAAAGCGCTCCCGGCGCTGCACCTGGTTGTCGACGTTCGGGCGGGTGATCAGCGGGGCGCGTTTGTCCCAATTGTTCGTGGTGAGCTCGTAATCGTCGGCGCGTTGCCAACCCTCGCTCGTGAGATAGAGGAGCCGGACCCGAACCGCACTATCCGCCGAACTGGGGTAGCCGCGTCACGAGCTCGCGCCGGATGTCCGCTCCAAGCAATCCACTGTCGTGGAAGAGCGCGGAACCCCGCGTGGGACCGACGCGAAGCCGCCAGCCTTGAACTGCAACGCGTTGTCGGCCCAACGGAACTCGACATCGTAAGAATCGTCGCGCCCGCCGTTGGCGAAACCAAACCTGGCGTTCCTGAGGGCGCGGGTGTTGGCGTTGGGGCCGGAGTAGAGAGAGGGGCGCCGGGGCTGGAGCAGGAGTAGGCGTTGGGGTGGGGAGTCGGTGTTGGCGTTGGAGTCGGCTCGGGAGTGGGCGTGGGCTCCGGTTGGGGTTGAGGAGCTGGCAAAGGTGTAGCGATCTGATTCTCAACGAGCACGGTGACCATCGGCGAGGTTCGGCTGTTCCCAGCCGCGTCGCGCGCCGTCGCGGAAATCGAGTAAAGCCCCGTTGGGCAGTTGCGTGGTGTCGAGGGTTGCCGCGTAGGGCGCGGCGCTGTCTTCCGGGCCAATGTTCGCGCCGTCGCCTTGGAACTGCACGCCCGCGACTGCCACGTTGTCCGCAGCGAGCGCCTGCAGCGTGATAGTACCCGAGACCACCGCACCCAGCGTCGGCGAGGACAAGCTCACCGTCGGCGGCTCTTCGTCCGTCGTCTTCGTCTGCCCAGACCTTGCGCAGAACAAACACCCCGAACTCAGGGAAGGTCGACGGCGGCGCCGCCCAGCCGATCGGCCGTGCAACCGACCGCCCTGTCATCGGGATGGCGACCGCGCCCCCAGTGTAGGTCCCGGTGACGTCGTTGAAATAGTCCTGCGCATTGTGCAGCTCATACTGATCTCCCACCGCAAGACCCGCGCCGGAGATGTCGGCCAGCACGGTTGAGCTGCGCGACCAGTTGTAGATCGTCACGTTTGCGCGGCTTCCGTCTCATAAACGTTCCGGCCTCACGAACACGCGAGGGGCGGTCCGGGAGAGTCTTGCCAGAGATACTGATTCGAGGGGATAGTCCGCCGGGTTCAGTTCCACGACGTCGCCGATCACCGTGTTCCCCGTCATACGGTCGATGCCGCAAGCATGGGCCGCGAGCGATCTACCGCCCGAAGCAAAGTAGTTGTTTGTAATCATTGAACCAACACAGCCGGACCCGTACGGCCAATAACCAGATTGGCATCACCGGTGCCATTGCTGGGAGGTAGTAGGTCATGTTGGCGTCGAGCCGCGCCGACTGCACGGGCGTCCCGCCGCCCGGAGTAGGTTTCTCGTATACCAACCCGCCATACTCATCGAGCTGTTGTTAAATAAAGACGTTCCCGACGAGCGAGAAATTGTTCAGCGCGGTTGCACGTCCAGACCGTAGAGGTGCACGCCGTCGGCGAACTGGTCATGCACGATGTTTTCGGCCAGTAGCTTTGCGCCGGTGTTGTTCTGGCTGTAGATACCGTGGCCGTGCGTGCGGTTGGGACCCTTCCAGCCGTTGTAGTAGATGTGGTTGCCGTAGATTTCCGAGTCTGGGGCTGTGCCCACGCCGCAATGCCTTGCGCTGTGTCGTGGATGATGTTGTTGATGACTTTGACGTTCGGGGCATGCACCACGAAGCCAGTCACGGTTTCGATGTCCGATGGCCAGGAGCCGGCTTGGTTCGTCTGGTGGACGACCGTGCTCGAAAAAGATCTCGAGATCGCGGAAGATCGTCCAAGAACCATATCTCGATCCCGCCGTCAGTCGCGCATGCGCACCCTCGGCTGGACGAAAGGTGATGGGCTTGCCGGTCGAACCGACAGCCCGGCTTCGGAAGGCTCTTCCGGAGGACGGGCGGTAAACGCCCTCGAGCAATAGGACAGAGTCGCCGGGCTTTAGGGCGCCCGGGTGATTCAGAGCAGTTTTATTGTCCCAAGGATTACCGAGAGAACCTGTACCGGAAGACGAACCTTGCGGGGATGCATAGAAATCGGCGGCTAAACCAGGGGCCGCGAGCATCCCGAACAGCGTGTACGCGGCGGCAACGCCACGATTACGAAAGAGCATCGTTTTCTCCATCTGTCAGTGGATCGGGCGCGATGCAGGGGAGGCATAACAGTAGTTCCAGTACAGCGAGTGTACCGAAGGATGTTCCGGATCGTAAGGGGGTTAGCGCGAGACTTTTGTAAAGATTGCTGAGCGGGAACAGGAGAGCTTCGCCATACTTAAAGTCTCTATCGGCGACGCCCCTGGATATCCGCAGCGCTCTAGTCGGGCGCGCGCTCGTCAGTAACGAGAGCGATGTGAAGCTACCCCACCAAACGCAGCCAACAGACGTGGAGATCGACCGTTGCCGGAGTCCGGAAGCGCCTCGAGGACAACGCGCACGCGGCGGTCTACTTGGAGCGACTGGACGACGCCGGAGCAGCCTTCAAATGGCCCAGCGATCACGCGGACTGAGCCCCAATCCGCAGGTTGGAAAGATCAGACTCGGCTGCGCTGGATGTTAGCGCAGTCTGGGCCCTATTCGATTTCATGGCGCTTGCCAAGCATGCGGGCGCCGGAGCACCGAGCGCACCCACCTTGGTTTCACTGCGATTGTCGCATACCGCTTTGACATTGTCGAAGGCAATCCGGGTTGCCTTCAATGCCTCGAAGTCACACAGAATAAGTGGGTTAGGACTATCGTACTAGTCGTTTACCGTGAACCCGACCCGCCTCGTAGCGCCCGATTCCGACCGTTCGACCGCAGGATGTCCCCCATGAGCAGACGACGCGAGGCTCGACACATCCGAGGCTCTCCCTGACCACTGAATCCACGAAGAGATTCGGACCGCGTTGGCAACAGCGACCACATCCAGTGCTCGTATGGTGTCGAGATGAGACCCAGGCCAATGACATCTCGCACAAATTGTCCGCCTTGGAGCTGGAATACGTGCAATATGCTTGGAGAACCTAAGTACTGGATAGGGCTAAGGCCTTTTCGGCGAGCGACTGGGCTGGAACCTACGAAGGCTGTAGTTTGAGGCGGTTAGGGATCGAGGACGCTCGATTATCGTTTCTTGCGTTCCATATCGGATACAGGGGATTCGAGAAGAAACAGGGGGAATCCCGATTGACGCCTGCCCGGATAATGCGATTCAATTAGGACTGTGTCAGACGCCTCCCCGAGGCCGCGAGGACGGTCCGTCCGCCCCGAGGTTACAATTGAGATCGCCGACGAGCGAGTCAGACTCCTGCGGACGCGGCGATGCGTATCCAGGAAGCGCTGACCGTCTCGCAGCTCACAAACGCGCAAGTGCTCGTACTCGTTCGAGACGAAGCAGCGGCTGACGGAATCAGCGCCTTGCTTACCGATGCTGAGCTGACCCGGGTGCAGTACCTCTGGAACCTCGAGGACTAACACTCCAGGCTCCACCGAAACAAAACCGCTCCCAGGCGTTGCCCGCCGGGGGAGCGGTTTTGTTTTGCGCGCCTGAACGTCCGCTCTTACACTGTCACTTCGTACAGCGCCAAGTTCGGCGAAACGTACTCCGTTCGTATGTCAGCGCGAGCCGCCACGTCCGCATGGCAGCGCGGGCTCTTGTAGATGATCCAGACCGGTCGGGGGTTTGGCGCACGGAATCCGCCACGCGGTCGAGCACCTGCTAGCACGGCATATCCGAAGGGATTGAAAAAGAACAGCACGCAGGGTTCGCGGGAAGCTCGTAGGTAGTCGCATCGCAGTTGCGGGACTCCAGCACAAAAGAAACCTGCCCCGGGTGCCGGAAAGTCTTGAAGTTCGCAAGCGTCGTCTCGTGCAGGGTTCGGTCGAGCTCGATGCCAATGATGCGCTGGAACGGGCGCAGCGGGCGAGAGAACCTTTCCCTTGCCGGAGCCATAGTCGGTGACCACGAACTGTCTCGGATCGATCGGCAGACGCTGTAGGGCTTCATCAAGCCCGTCGTCGGCAATGGCCTTGTAATACTGTGCGCTCTCAAAGCCTTTGTCGCCCAGCAGGGCCGGGTGGATGATGCCGCTCGTCTCGACATTGTAGATGCGGTCGAAATCGCTCCGTTTGGCACGCCGCCAAAAGCGCGGACAAGCGAATACCAGCGGGCGAGCTTCCCAAGCGCGTCTTGCTTCTACGGCGGCCGCTTTGAGTCCCCCTCGTCGAAGCGCTCGGCTACGCGGTCAAAATCGAACGCGCCGAACGCGATTTGAAAACCAGGGTGCGGCCAAAGCGCGACAATACCCTCTGCATAGACGCCACCCAATCAGTGCAATCCTGAAAATGTTTTGCGAAGCCAGAACGCCTGTGCGGAGACTATCAGAGCGCCGTGTGTGCGTCAATGTGAAGGTCGTACTGGAACGAAAACGCAGTCCGCCACCTTTGGGCGGCTGCTCGCTACCATAGGCTTGCATGTCGGAGACCCCCAGGCCTCCCGCGGGATCGCTCCCGGAGCGGGCCCTCGCCATCGCGATTTTGGTCGCGATGACCGCGCTTCCTCTCATCGAGATCGTTGCGCGCCAACTGGTCGGCGGCGGCATCGCCGGCTCCATCCCGCTGGTCCAGCACCTAACTCTGCTCATCACGTTTGTGGGAGCCGTGTTGGCCGCCCGCAACGATCGCCTGCTCGCGCTCTCGACCGCGCGATTCCTGCCGGAATCCTGGGCGCCGGTCTTGCAGGTCATCACCAACGGACTTGCCGCGGGCATCTCCGTTGCGCTGGCGTACGCGAGCTGGGACCTCGTCCAAGTGGAGCGTTCTGCGCCGCAGGAGGTTGCATGGGGCTTGCCCGCGTGGGCGTTCTTGCTGATCATGCCCGTCGGCTTCGCAGCCGTCGCGGCGTGGCTCATTTGGAAGGCAGGCAAGAGCTGGGCGGGCCGCACGGCAGCGCTATGGGGCCTGCTGGTACCCGCAGCGTTCGCCTGGTGGCCGGCTGTGGGCGAGTGGCCGGTGCGGGGACCGGGCTTGTTCGGCATCGCCTTGGCGACGGCATTGGGCATGCCCATCTTCGCGGCCATCGGGGGCGCGGCGTGCCTGCTGTTTTGGTACGACATGACGCCGATCGCGTCGGTGCCCACCGAGACGTATCGCCTGGCTGCCTCGCCCATGCTTCCGGCGATTCCGTTGTTTACACTGGCTGGCTATCTGCTGGCCGAAGGCGGGGCCAGTGACCGCTTGACGCGCCTTTCCCGTGCGCTCGTCGGGTGGATGCCCGGCGGTTTAGCCATTGTCGCGACGCTCGTGTTGGCGTTCTTTACGCCGCTCACCGGGGCGTCCGGCGTCACCATTCTTTCCATGGGCGCGCTGTTGCTTCCGGCGCTGACGAACGGAGGCTACCCGGAGCGCACCTCGCTCGGGCTCGTCACGGTCTCCGGCTCCATCGGGTTGTTGTTCCCTCCGAGCCTCCCCGTCATCCTCTATGCGTTCTATGCCGACCAGCCGCTCGAAAAGCTTTTCGTCGGGGGTTTGCTGCCGGGCTTCCTACTTGTGACGGTGGTTGCGGGCTATGCCGCGATGGTCGGGGCTCGTCGGGGCGTTGAGACAACCCCGTTTTCGATGGACGAGGCGAAGGGGGCGCTGTGGCGAGCCAAATGGGATCTGTTTTTACCGGTTCTCGTGCTCGGCGGCATATTCGGCGGCTTCACGACGCTGGTCGAAGCGGCCGCGCTCACCGTCCTCTACGCGTTCGTCATCGAGTGCGGGGTGTTTCGTTCGCTCAGCGTCACCAAGGATCTGCCGCGCATCTTCCTCGAGTGCGCCACCCTGGTCGGCGGCTTCATGATTATCCTGGGCGTTGCCCTGGGCCTCACCAATTGGCTGATATTCGAGCAGATCCCCGACCAAGCGCTGGCTTGGGTCCAGGAGCACATCGAGTCGAAGTACGTTTTCCTGCTTGCGCTCAACTTGTTCCTCATCCTGGTCGGCGCCCTGATGGACATCTACTCGGCAATCATCGTGGTCGTGCCGCTGATCACGCCGATCGGAGCGGCCTACGGCATCCACCCCGTGCATCTAGGAATCATCTTCCTGGCCAACATGGAGCTCGGCTACCTGATGCCGCCGATGGGGGAGAACCTTTTCCTATCGGCGTTTCGGTTCGACAAGTCGCTGATTGAGGTCTACCGCGCGACGTTGCCGTACATGCTGATCTTGCTGGCGGCGGTTTTGGTGATCACCTATTGGCCGGCGTTCACGCTGGGGCCCGCGAGCCTGGTGGGGCCGTAAGGCTCCCCTCGAAAAAGCTTTTGCAGTCTCGCACCACGGTGCGCCACACTCGTTTCGAATGCCCACGCTCATCGCACACCCCACACGCATCGAGGCCAGCCCAAGCAGCAAGCCGAAGCTCATCGACGAGTACATCGGCCGCGTAAACTCGGAGACGACCTCCACCAGCATCGCCCATATGCCCAGCCCTGGCGGCTGGGAGGGCCAGGCCAGCGTCCGGAGTTCGACGAGTTCACGATCGTGCTCAAGGGGACGCTGCGCGTCGACATGAGGATGGCGCGTTCGACGTCGAGGCAGGGCAGGCGATCATCACCCACGCCGGCGAGTGGGTGCGCTACTCCACACCGGGAAGAAGAGAGCCGAAGGAGTACATCGCGGTCTGCCTCCCGGCGTTTTCGCCCGAGACGGTGCACCGGGACGGCTAGCCCGGACTGTATTGGCCGGCCCCGCCGTGCAACAATCAGCGGACGAACCCATGTCCGCTCCGCTCTCGGAATACTCCCGCCTGGGCTACGCGAGCCCGCTCCCCGCGCTCGATGAATCGGACGCTACCCGCTACCGGGACGACTACTTGGATCTCGCCAATCGCCTAGGCGGGGCGCCCAAAGCGACACAGCTCTCGCTGCTGCATCTTTACTACGACTGGGCCTGGGAGTTGATTCACAGCGCGCGCGTCCTCGACGCCGTGGAGGAGGTCCTCGGGCCGGACATCCTCGTGTGGGCATCGTCCGTGTTCCCAAAGCGCGCTCACGATCCGGGCTATATCTCCATGCACCAGGACGGGACGTATTGGGGTCTCGCCGATGGACGCATCACGACCGCATGGATTGCCCTGACGCCTTCGACGCCGGAGAACGGCTGCATGCGGGTCGTTGCCGGCTCGCATCAGCGCGAGTATCTGCCGCACCGCGAGACGCGCGCTGAGAATAACCTGCTCACGCGCGGCCAGGAGGTGCAGGTGGATGTGCCGGAGAGCGCGATCACGGACATTGTGCTCGCGCCCGGCGAGATGTCGCTGCATGACGTGCGCATCATCCATGGTTCGAATCCGAACCCGTCGGACATTCCGCGCATTGGTTTTGCGATTCGCTACGTGACCCCCGATGTGCGCGTTGGCGGCGAGGAGCATCCCGCGGTGCTCGTGCGCGGCAACGCGGGAGAGCGCTGGAGTCTATTCAAAGGCCCGCCGCAGTACGCCTCGGTCGACGCCGCTCTCGCGGCACATCAAGCGGCGGCCGCGGAACATCTGCGCGCGCTTACCACCACCGAATCCGCCGCCCGGTCATGACGCCATGGCGTTGCGTCTGATCGAAGCCACGGTTCCCGACGATCGGGTCGAGCGAGCGCGCGAGGCGTTGGCGGCGGAGGAATGCCTGGCCTCCTGGAGCTACGACCTCGACGACGAGCACACCGTGGTAGCCGTCGTGCTGCGGGCAGAGGAAGTGGAGAGCCGCCTGGACAAGCTCGGGGACGGCTTCGAAGGCTATGCCGGATTCCGGGCCATGGTCTATGCGGTGGAGGCAATGCTTCCGCGTCCGGAAGAGAAGCCGAAAGACCACGAGGAGGACCGGCGGCAGCGAGACCGCATCAGTCGCGAGGAGCTCTACGCACGGATCAGCGACGGCGCCGACCTCGACCGAACATTTCTGCTCCAGGTTTTCCTCTCGACGACCGTGGCGGTCATTGGCCTGTTGCGAAATGATCTCGCGGTCATCATTGGCGCCATGGTCATCGCGCCCTTGCTGGGGCCGAATGTCTCGCTTGCACTCGCCACGGTGCTGAGTGACGCAAAGCTGGGTCTGCGGGCTGTGCGGACGAATCTGGCTGGCGTTGGGCTTGCGATTGGTTTGTCGATCCTGGTTGGAATGGTCCTGCCGGTGGACCCGGGCTCGCCGGCCCTTGCGGCCCGCACGCGCGTGGGCCTCGAGGATCTTGCCTTGGCGACAGCCTCGGGCGCGGCGGGCGTGTTGGCGTTCACCACCGGCGTCCCGGCGTCGTTGATTGGAGTCATGGTCGCGGTCGCCCTGCTGCCGCCGGCGGCTGTGTTCGGCTTACTTATAGGCGGAGGCGACTTCCAGTCGGCCCTGCAGGCGCTCTTGCTGCTAACGGTGAACGTCATCTCAGTCAATTTGGCCGCAGTAGCCATGTTTGCTGTGAAGGGCGTGCAGCCACGTCACTGGTGGGAGGCCGGGAGGGCGCGGTCCGCCACACGGAACGCCATCGTCGTTTGGAGCCTGCTGTTGCTGTCTTTGGCATTGCTAATCGCACTCTCGGAAAGGCTGCCAGGATGACGCCGCTCGACTGGGCGCTGGTCATCGCCATTAACGGCGGCATCGTGGTCTGGGGTCTGCGGTTCGCCGGCGGAACGAAGACTGCATACGACTGGCTTTTAGCTGCCAAGGGCCTGCCATGGTGGATCGTAGGCCTGTCGCTGTTCGCCACGGCGGTGGACTCGGGCGACTATGTGGCAGTCGTCGGCGGCTCGTACGACTTTGGGCTCCAGAACATCGCGGCGTGGTGGATCGGGATGCCGGTCGGCTGGTTTCTAGTCGGGTGGTTCATCTTTCTACCCATCTACCGCGCCGGTTGCTTCACCAATTCCGAATACCTAGAGCAACGCTTCAGTCCGTCCGTGCGCCTTCTTGCGGCGCTCATCCAAATTCAGTACCGAACCAACGTTCTTGGCAACATCGCCTACTCGCTTTACCTCACCTTTTCGATCGCAACCGGCTGGGGGGACGAGACTTGGGCGCTCGTCGTGGTGGTCGCCGCCGCAGCCGGCGTCTACACTGCGGCAGGCGGGCTGAAGGCTGTCGCGATGACCGACGCCGTGCAGGCGCTCTTCATTGGGATCGCTTCCGGCGCATTGTGGTGGACGCTGTGGAGCTACGTCGGAGGGTGGTCCGGACTGGAGGCGCGTCTGGCGGCGCAGAGCCCGGAGTTGGCGCATACGATGTTGCATCTGGGGGCGCGCTCGGAAGCCGGTGCGCCGGCGATTCTAGTGATGTTCGGCTGGGCGATCTCGTTGACGGCGTATGTCGTCGTGAACCATTCGCAAGCGATGCGGCTACTCGCAGCGCGCTCGGAGTGGGATATGCGGGCCGCCGCCGCGGCCGCCAGTTTCGCGCTGGCGTTCGTGATGTGGTGCAACATCAGCCTCGGCGTGCTGGCGCGCGCGGTTTATCCGGACCTGGCTGTGGTGGACGAGGCGTTTCCGCGCATGGTGAAGGATTTCCTAACGCCGGGCCTGCTGGGTCTCGTCATTGCGGGCGTGCTGGCGGGCGCGATCTCCACGTACGACTCGATTGGATCGGCGCTGGCGGCGGTATTCACGCGCGACGTCTATGGACGATTCTTGGTCAAGAACGCGGACGACGCCGACATGTTGCGTGTTTCGCGGTGGTCGACCGTGGCCTTCCTGGCCATCTCGTTCGCCTACATTCCGTTCCTGCGCGATGGCATGGTGGCGTTTTACCTGCGCATCACGAGCGTGGCGGTGATGCCGTTGTTCGCCGTCTACATGATGGGGGCGTTGACACGCGTACACCCGGGCTCGGGACTGTGGGGGCTGGGGGCGGGCGTAATCTATGGCCTGAGCTCGTTCGCGGGCGAAGCTTGGGGCTGGTATCTGCCGTTATGGTGGACGAGCACTTGGTGGAGCTATCTCTGGGCGATTGTGATTCCCGCCGTCACGATGTTTGGGTACAGTTTGGCGCGTGGCTGGGACGAGCGACCGCCGCTACCGCCTGAGCCGCCGCAAGCGCACGCCTGGTACGCCCGCCCCTCGCTCTGGGCTGCGGTCTTCTTTACCATCGTCGGCTCGTTGGTCATCTGGCTCTGGTGACGCGAGAAGTGTATGCTGTTGCCGTGTCCAAGAAGATTCCTTTGCTGCTCCTCCTCGCCGCGGCCGCGCTCATGGCGCGCGACCCTTTAGCCGACCGGATCGCCCATACAAAGCCGGAAACCTACCGTGATCTCAAGGCGGTGCACGAGGGCGCCGGCGAGATGCAGTTCACCACGCTCGTACCCGGCGACGCCTTCGAGACGAATCTCCTGTTTGTACACCGGGGCGTGCTGAAGCCGCATGGCGGTATCGGCCACCACGTCCACTCCCACATGGAGGAAATGTTTTTCATCCTCGACGGCTCCGCACAATTCACCATCAATGGACGCACCTCGCAGATTGACGGCCCAGCCTCCGTCCCCTGCCGCATGAGCAATGCGCACGCGATCTACAACCAAACTGACAAGCCCGTGGAGTGGATGAACATCGCCGTGAGCACGCGCAAGGGCAAGTACGACGCTTTCAACCTGGGCGACGACCGCGTCGGGGCGCCGCTCGACAAGATTCCCGTGTTCATCAGCGTGCGCTATGAGGCGGACAAGCTGCGCCCGGTCGAGGGCGCCGACGGCGTATTCTCACGGCGCGCCCTGCCGGAGACGATCTTCTACACCAACTGGGCCTACGTGGACCATATCTTGGTGAAGCCGGGCGCGAAGACCTTGCCCGAACGCCACGAAGGCGTCGAGGAGCTCTACTACGTGCTCCGCGGAAATGGAACGGCCCATGTCAACGGCGAGTCCGCGGCGATGGCGCAGGACGACGCACTGCCTGTGCTGTTCGGCGACATCCATGCCTTCGAGAACACGGGCAGTGGGGATTTGCAGTTGCTTGTGGTCGGAGTAGCGAAAAAGAAGTGGGAGACGGACACGTCGATCATCGAATAGACGCTAATTGTCAGGCTCGTCCGCAGTAGCGATGCGGCGCAGCATACGGCGGTATCGCACCCAACCGATCAGGATCGTCGCCACCGCTGCCGCGACCATCGTGCTCCCGAAGGCCTGGTAGACGAAATCATCGAAGGCTGGGTTGGCGTCGAACGATGGCAATTGCATCGCGCTCACGCCGGTGAGGAAGAGCGCGAGCGAGGTGCGGATATAGGCGAGCAGCGTGCGCTCGTTGGCGAGTTCGGTACGGTCGATCGCCAAGTGATCGCGCAGGACCATCTTGTCTGGAGGGACGTCCTCGTAATACCTCGGTTCTTGCCTTCGGATCTTCGGGAGCACGGCGCCCCTATTCTCGCATCCCCTGTGCGGGTATCATGAGCCCGATGCGCATCTCACGCCGAGAATGGATGGCCGCCGCCCTCGTTGGTGGTGGCTCGGCCGCCTGCTCCAAGCGGTTAAAGACCACGGAGGGAGCGGGACGGGCCGGAGTCCTGGAGATTCCGCTTTGCCGGCAAACCGTACACGACCTACCGTTTTGGACGGGAATGGGACAAGCCCTTCCTGTTTCCCTTGAAAACGCCTTCCGGTGTGACGGTGACGCGTGGATGGCCCGTCGAGCCGCGTCCGGGCGAGAGCGACGACCATCCCTGGCATCGAGCGTCATCTGGGGCCACGGCCTGATCAACGGCTACGACTTTTGGCGCGAGCTGGGACGCGACAAGACGGCGAGGCTGATCCCGAAAGCCGTGCCCGAGGAGCACGCTGAGGGTAACCACATGGTCGTCGCAGCGGAGCTGGATCTAGTGCCTCCGGACGGCGCAACGATCGGCCGTTGCCATCAGCGCTACGGCGTGCGCTCGACGCCGCAGGGCGTGGTGGTCGACGCAGAGATCACAATCGAAGCCGACCACGGCCACGGGCTCACGTTCGGCGACACCGAAGACGGCGGGTTCGGGATACGCTTTGATGATGCGTTCCGTCAGGACCGCGGCGCGAAGCTGCTCAACTCCGAAGGACTGGTCGGGTCGGAGAACATCTGGGGCAAGCGCGCACGCTGGGTGCAGTATTCGACTGAGGTTTCAGGAAAACCGGCGTCGGTCGCCATCTTCGATCACCCGTCGAACTTTCGGCACCCGACTTATTGGCACGCAAGGGATTACGGGCTGTGCGCGGCGAACCCGTTCGGGTTGCACGACTTCTTGAAAGACCCCGATGCGGACGGCAGCGAGACCGTTGGAGCGGGCGGCGATCTCACGTTCCGCTACCGCATTTTGGTGGCGGATGGCGTGACGCCGGTTGAGGAACTCGAGCGGCTATTCTCCGCGTACGGCGAAGAAGGGTAGGAACGTCTACTTGACCTTGCCCGCGCTGACGAGGTTCGCGAACAATCGGTAGGCCCCTGGGACGCCCGCCGGCAACTGCCGGAAGAACGAGTACCCCGTGAACACATAGACACCCTTGCCGACGCGAGTGTAGAGCAAGCCGCCTGCCTGCTCCGGCTGGCCCGCATCGGCTGATTCGATCGGCGCGGGTAGCGCACGTCCCACTCGCCCATGAAGTAGAGCCCGCGTTCCTGCACCCAACCGTCGAAGTCTGACTTGTGGATCTGATTGGGCGCTTGCAGCAGGGGATGGTCTTTGAGCAGGACTTTCACTGGAGCGTTTTCGTCCACGATGCGGTCAATGCGGTCGCGGGTGCGCTTCTGCTCCTCGAGCGGGTATGGCCCGAAGGCGACCGAAGGCCCGCGAAACTCGAACGTGTTGTACTGAACGACCAGGGTCCCTCCCTGAGCCACGTAGTCGAAGAGGCGCTCCTTAGCGGCAAGCATGTCCGGCCGCGTGTTGACGGCGCGCACGCCGGCGATGATGGCGTCGTACTTGGAGAGGTCTCCGCCGGAAAGGTCGGCCGGCGTTAGCAAGGTTACGTCCGCGCCGAGCTCCTGCAGGGCTTCGGGGATCAGGTCGCCCGCGCCCATGATGTAGCCAATCTCGTGGGAGAGGAGCTTTAAGTCCACCCGCTCGACGCGCATTTTGGCGTCGGGATAGATCATCTGGATGGGGATGTGCGGGTACTCGATGGCGTGCATCCCGTGCGAGGACTTGCGACCATCAGCGAGGGTGAAGATCGCTCTCGAGGTCTCCGCCGGAAGCACGTTTGCAAGCGGAGTGACTTGGAACTCCACGGTTGTTTCTTGCCCTTTGCGTTCGAGGGCGACGGCCTGCTCGCGGGCGAGACTTTCCAACCCGCGAAGCCGCAAGTGCGAGCTTGCGGCAGTCTTGTCCAGGTTGTTCGCGACGCGTACGGCCACGGTGCGGGCCTCTGCGGAAGGGAAGATGAGGTTCGAACGGTTGAAGGAAACAGCCACCGGCGGCACGACCTGAATGGGGCGCTCGCGCTCGCCACGCGCATCGTCGACCCAGCGATAGATCACCGGCTTTTCGAAGGTCAGCAGGACGCCATCGACGACAACTGGAAAGTTGACCGTCGCGAGCGGCGAAAGCGCCTCCGGCAAGCCGATGAGCGACTGGTCTGCGTAGTTGTACGAAGCGATCTCGGGCGTCTTGATGAGCCACGGCGGCTGCGAGATCGCCGTCGGCAACTGTACGTCGATTTTTCGCTTTTGCGGCTCGTTGTAGGGCGCCTTGGAAGGCGCGCCGCCCTGCCACTCAATCGGAAGCGTCTTCGAGCGATTGACGAGCGTGAGGTTCCACCGGAGCCGTCTCGCCGGGCGTGAAGTCCCACTTGGCCGTCTTGGCGTCAAGCCAGAGTCCCGACGCCAGCTCGATCGCATGCAACAACTCGGCGCGCTTCTCATTGGGCCAAAAGCCGTCCATCGGTTCGAGCTGCTTCCAGGCTTCGAACAAAACGGGCACAATACGCTCCGGGTGGTTGGGGTTGTACTCGCGGCGTGCTTTGTCGAGCAGCTCGCCTACGCGCTCCCCATCGGGAACGCGTCCCCAGCTCGTGTCGATGCCATCGAAGAGGTCTTCTGTCGCACGATCGCCGACGACGAAGTCGAACTGCGCTTTCTGCTCGCCCTTGTTCTGCGCCGCACCCATGCCTTGGCTGGCGTGCATGGAGCGTGATTCACCTGCGATCTCGCTGTAGGACTTGCCCAGGACCGGATCGTAGTCGCCGATCTCGAGCGTCAAGCGGCCGGGCTTCTGCTCGAGCGGATCGCCCGGCCGGCGGCCGAAGTTGAATACGTTCCAGTAGTAACGCTTGGCTTGCCAGGCAGGCCCCAGCTCGGGGAACTGGTTCGGGTCGGCGGCGGCCTCAAAGGCTACCGGTCCAAGGTGCCCCACGGCGGTGTGTTGGCCGTGGCCTCCGTCGCCCGGCGGGGGAGGGAACCGCGCGATGATTACGTCCGGCCGATACTTGCGGATGACCCGCACCATGTCGGCCAGCAGGCGTTCGCGGCCCCATTGCTCGAGCGCCTCCTCGGGGAACTTCGAATAGCCGAAGTCGATGGCGCGCGAGAAGAACTGTTGGGCGCCGTCGATGCGACGAGCGGCCAAGAGTTCCTGAGTGCGGATGAGGCCCAGGAGCGCACCCTGTTCGGTCCCGATGAGGTTCTGGCCGCCCTCGCCGCGAGTGGCGGCTAGGTAGGCCGTGCGCATGTGCCGTCCTCGGGCGAAGTAGCTGAGCACTGCGGTGTTCTCGTCGTCCGGGTGCGCCGCCATCATCAGCACGGAGCCGAGTGTGTTCAGGCGGTCGAGAGAATCCTCGAGCTCGGCAGCGCCGATGCGTGGCGTTGGCTGCGCGCTAAGGTGAGAGAGGGCGAGGAGGAGCGCCGCCGCCGCGGCGAACATTCGGGCCATGAGCTTGAGTGTAACGAAGGTTAGGGAATCACGATCTCGCCTCGTTCGAGGAGAAAACGTGGCCAAGAATTCCGCCAAACACGCAGAGCCGGACCACCCTATCCAACGGCCCTTCATGGAGCGCTGGAGCCCCTATGTTTTTTCGGGCAAACCTGTGCCGGAGCAGGATCTGAGGTCGTTGTTCGAAGCGGCGCGCTGGAGTGCATCGTCCTTCAACGAGCAACCTTGGCGTTACGTGGTGGCCCGACAGTCGGACGGCGCGGCGTTCCAGCGCTTGCTCGAATGTCTGAGCGAGGCGAACCAAAAGTGGGCGCGCCATGCCCCTGTGCTGGCTCTCGGCTTGATCAAGAAGACTTTCACGCGGAACGGCAAACCCAATCGCGTGGCCGAGCACGACTTGGGCGCGGCCTCTGCGGCTCTCACAACCGAAGCGACCGTGCGGGGCTTGCACGTCCATCAAATGGCTGGGGTGGACGTGGCAAAAGCCCACGAGGCAATCGGCGCGCCTGAGGATTTCGAAGTGATCACGGCGCTCGCCATTGGCTACGCGGGAGACGAAGGCGAGGAGGCGCACCTCGAGCGCGACGCGAAGCCGCGCACCCGCAAGCCTCTGGCCGACTTTGTCTTCGGGGCGGAGTTCGGCCACAAGGCTGACTGGGTTTAGCAGGAATTACTTCTCGAAGCGGACGGCATAGACGGGTGGCAGGTTCGTGGATACGGTAGACCAGGAGTCGCCGCCGTCGTCGCTGGTCCAGACGGAGCCGGTAGTCGATCCGAACGCCAGTCGCTCGCCGCTTTCGTCGACATCGAGCGCATGGCGAAATACCAGGTCGTAGGCGTGCTCCTGCGGAAGGCCTTTGCTGAGCGTCTCGAAGGTTTTGCCGCCGTCGCGTGTACGGGTGACCACTACGCGTCCGTCCGCCGGATAGCGCTTCTCGTCCTTCACCGCGGGCACGAACCAGGTGTCGCCATCGCTTCTGGCGACGGCGACCGCAGCCGTGTGACGCCCGGCTTGAGGTCTCGAATCTCAGTCCACTCAGCTCCCGCATCCGTCGAGCGGAACATGCTGTTATGATGTGCTGCAACCCGGATGGACCTTGGTTTGCGGGGCAGCCGACGATCATATGGACGTCTTGGACATTCAGATCAAACTGGCGCTCAGGCGGCATGTGTACTCCGCGCGGCTCCTTGCCCGCGTGGTCCCAGGTCTGGCCGCCGTCGCGGTCTGCCAAACGCCGCCGGTGGAAACTCCAGGCAGCACGATTGGAGTCAGTGTGGATCGACGACGATCGAGCGAATGCCGGGCCGGTCCGCGCCGCCGCCGAACCATTCCTCCTGCCGGGGATCGTCCCAGAGCTGGCGGTTGAGCCCTCCAGCCGTCGCCGCTGCCGTTCGAGCGAAAAGGCCGCCAGGCAAAGTGCCGCACCAGATGACGCCTGGTTGATCCGCGCCGCCAGGTTGCAACGCCCAACGAGCTTCAGCGACCAATCGACCAAGGCCCTCGGCGGGCGTCTTCGGTTTGTAGTCAGCGGGCTTTTCCGGATACTTCGGGGCCGGGATCTCGTCCCAGGAGCCGCCGCCACGGGAGCGGTGCAGCTTCACACCGAAGTGTCCGTGATCGAGCGCGACGGTCAGGTCGCCGCTACGTGGGTCGTGCATGATGAGCGTGCAGTTGTCGCCCAAAAAGCTGACCCGGGCGATGGCCCAGCCGCCGCT
Source organism: Bryobacterales bacterium (assembly GCA_041394905.1). Taxonomy (GTDB): domain Bacteria; phylum Acidobacteriota; class Terriglobia; order Bryobacterales; family UBA6623; genus RI-231. The sequence goes on from JAWKHJ010000020.1 coordinate 51,531, forward strand.
CCGCGCTCGAGCAAGAACAAACTCTGCGTGTGGCCACGTGGCAGCGGTCGCTCATAGTCTTAAAGTCCTCCGGATAACGCCTGAACGAAATCGACCGTCGCGCCTTCCGGCACGGGATCGGTCAAATGGTTGCGGTCTTCGATTTGCCGCCCATCGATGAAGCAGGCCATGTGGTGGCGCAGCCTGCCTTGGTCATCGAGCACGTAGCCACGCGCTTTCTCAATTTGGCGGAAATAATTCTCCGACACTTCGCGCACTGTCGCGCCTTCGACTTCGAGCGTGGGACAGCCGACATGGCGCTGAATATTTTGGGTGAAGCGTACGGTCGGCATGATGGCGGGAACTTACACCGGTTTGTGGATGTCGCGGTGGACAAGCTTCGCCTTGATGTCGGCGGCCTCGATGCGGCGAAAGATCTCTTCGGCGATACGTACTGACCGGTGGCTTCGCCGGTGCGCCGAAGTTACGGTGGTGTAGCTCTTTCCCTCGGCCACATAGTGCGGAATGAGGTAGATCAGGAGATCGCTCACGCGCTGGATAAATTCCTCGGTCTGCGGGAAGCTCGCGAGATACTCGATGACGCGGTCGTCCTTGCCGGTGGTGCCTCGTCGCCCGGCAGGTAATGCGGGTTCGGTAAACTGCACGTCGAACAATGAGGTCGCCGTCGTCGGCCGCTGGAAACCGAAGCCTCGATAGACCGAGCACGACTGAGCACCGCATGCCGAAGGATCGACAATGAGGCGACGGCATCGTGGATTGAATACTTCGAAGTGTCGATGCTCAGGTCGGCAAGCTGTTGATTGGCGCAGGCGCTCTCGCTCGTAGGCGATCTTTTCGCCGAGTGGGGGCGTCGCCGGCGATCGGGTGTGGCCGGCGGGTCTCACTGAAGCGGCGCTGCAACACCTCGTCGCTCGCTTCGAGGAAGATGACCATGGCCTGGGCTTCTTCGCGGATCTCACTGAGAACGTCCGGAAGCCGTTGCAGTGCGCCACCTTCGCGAACGTCGATCACCAGACAGGCGCGCTCGATCTGCTTGGACTGGCCGCACAAGTCGACGAACTTCGGCACGAGCTCGAGCGGCAGGTTGTCGACGGTGTAGTAGCCCAGGTCCTCGAACACGCGCATGACCGTCCCCTTTCCGGAGCCGGACATGCCAGTGACGATGACCAATTGGGGGAGCGCTTGCTCTTGGTTCATAGCGGCGATTCGGCGCGGGCGCAGGGGTGGCCCGACGAACGTTCCTCAGGGTACCGAACGCCGTTTCGCTCGTCGACATCGGGCTGTGCGAATTCTTCGCCGGCCAACCCGAACTCGCCGGAGCGCGATTGCGAACCACCGGCGACGGGGCCATAATAATCCCCAGGCCGTAACGTGTTGCATCTGCGTCTTTTCGCTCTGTCCGCCCTCGTCGCCGCCGGTTCCGTGTACGCCTCCGCCGCGGAGGATCTCCCGGCCAAGGTTGAATTCAACCGTGACATACGGCCCATCCTCTCCGACAACTGCTACATCTGCCACGGCCCGGACGAGAAAAAGCGTCTGAGCGGGCTGCGGCTTGACGTCAAGCCCGCCGAGGATTTCGATCTCGGCAAAGTGCTCGCACGCGTAAGCAGCCAGGACGACGCGCTGCGCATGCCGCCTGCGTACTCAGGCAAGCCCAAGCTGACCGAGCGCCAGATCGCGCTGCTGGAGCGTTGGGTGGACCAGGGCGCGGAATACCAGGGCCACTGGGCCTTCATCGCGCCCAAGAAAGCCGTGCCGCCGGCCGGAGAAGGTAGCGCCATCGACCGCTTCGTGGCCGCGCGTTTGGAAACGATGGGCCTGCAACCGGCGGCGCAAGCGGCCAAGGAAACGCTCATCCGCCGCGTGACCCTCGACCTCACCGGCATTCCGCCGACGCTTGCGGAGATCGACGCCTTTCTCGCAGACCGCTCGCCCGACTCTTATGAGAAGCTCGTCGACCGCCTGCTGCAATCTCCGCGCTACGGCGAGCGAATGGCCATACGTTGGCTCGATGCGGCCCGGTATGCGGACACGAACGGCTACCAGACCGACGCCGCCCGCGACATGTATCGTTGGCGTGACTGGGTCATCGACGCCTTCAATCAGAACATGCCGTTCGACGAGTTCACGATCGAACAACTCGCCGGCGACCTACTGGAACACCCCACGATGGAGCAGGTCATCGCGACCGGCTTCAACCGCAACCACCGCGCGAACTCCGAAGGCGGCATCGTCCCCGAGGAGTACCGCATCGAGTACATCGTCGACCGTGTCGAAACGACCTCCACGGTTTGGATGGGCCTGACTCTTGGCTGCACGCGCTGTCACGACCACAAGTTCGACCCGTTCACGCAGAAGGAGTTCTACCAGCTTTCTGCGTACTTCAACTCAATCCCTGAGCAGGGCCGGGTGTTCAAGTACGGCAACACGCCTCCTCTGATCCCGGCGCCGACGCGCGAACAGCAAGCCGAGCTCGAGCGCCTGGACGCGAAGATCGCCGATGCGGAGCAGCGCTTCGAGAGCGCGCGACGCAAGTTTCCGGTGAATCGGCGCAAGGTTCCGGCGGATGTTGACTGGTATCCCGACGGCGACCTCGCGTTGCACGTCTCGCTCGACGACGGGGGCGCGCCGGGCCGGGTTGGTGCAGGCCGCGCCTTCGATGGCAAGGCCGGAATCGAGGCGGGGGAGACGCCAAACCCCAACTACGACGACCGCTTCACCATCGCCGCTTGGATTTACGCGGAGGACCCGAACGGCGCCATCGTCGCCAAGACGGATCCCAACGCCGACGACCAAGGAGACGGCTTCGGCGGTTGGGGACTCTATCTGATCGACGGGAAGTTGAAGCTGTTGATGGTGCAACGCTGGCTCGACGACGCACTACGCGTCGGTACGGAGCAAAGCATCCCGCTCAACGAATGGCATCACGTCGCCGTCAGCTATGATGCCTCGCGTTTCGCTAGCGGAGTTCAGTTCTACGTGGACGGCAAGCCCGTTCCGCTCGAAGTCGATCTCGATTCCATCAACCAGGACACCAAAGGCAAGACACCCATCCGGATCGGCGACGGCGGTGGCATCGGCAAAGCATTCACCGGCCGCATCGACGATGTACGCATCTACACCGACGTCGTGCCCGCGCCGGAAGTCGCTGTGCTGGCCACGCCGGAAACGCTGGGCGAGATCGCGGAGCGCGGTCCGCGGGGGCGGGCCCAGAGCGACAAGTTGCAATGGGCCTACGAGCGCAAGCTTGGCGCGCCCGAATTGGTCGCGGCCTGGAATGCCCTCTTCGACCTGCGGCAACAGCGTGAGGCGCTCGAGCGCAGCTTCCCCACTGTGATGGTGATGGAGGAGATGCCGCAGCCGCGCGAGACGCATCGCCTCAACCGAGGCGTTTACGACGCGCCGGCGGAAGTGGTCCATCGTGCCGTGCCCCACATCCTGCCGCCGTTGCCCGAAGGTGTGCCGAACAACCGCTTGGGCTTCGCGGAATGGTTGGTGTCGCCCGAGCACCCGCTCACGAGCCGCGTGGCGGTCAACCGCATTTGGCAGATGTTCTTTGGGCGCGGCTTGGTCAAGACCGTTGAGGACTTCGGATCCCAAGGAGAGTGGCCGCTGCACCAGGACGTGCTGGATTGGCTCGCGGTTGATTTCCGCGAATCCGGCTGGGACGTGAAACGGCTGGTCAAGACGATCGTCATGTCGTCGACCTACCGCCAAAGGTCAGCTGCGCCCAAACCTTGCTCGACCGCAGTCCAGACGCGCCCTGCTCGCCCGCGGTCCCCGCGTACGGTTGCCCGGCGGAGATGGTTCGCGATCAGGCGCTCGCCCTCTCGGGCCTGCTGGTCGAGCAAGGTCGGCGGGCCGTCTGTACGGCCCTATCAACCGGCTGGACTGTGGGAAGAGATGAACAGCCAAGAAGTATGATCAGGACCACGGCGACAAGCTCTATCGGCCGTAGCCTCTGCACCTTCTGGAAGCGCTCCGCGCCACCGCCGTTCATGATGAACTTCGACTCGGCAGGGCGCGAGCCTGTGGTGCAGCAAACGCGTACGAATACGCCTTTGCAAGCGCTTAATCATGAACGACGTTACGTACGTCGAAGCGGCGCGGGCGTTCGCCGAGCGGGCTTTGCACGAGGGCGGGAAGTCGATCGGGTTTGCCTTCCGCGCCGCGACAGCACGCAAGGCCACTCCGGCGGAGCATAAGTTGCTGTCCGCGAGCCTGGAGCATTACCGGTCGCGCTACGCCGCCGCTCCCGACGAAGCACTGGCCCTGCTGAGCGAAGGCGAGTCCAAGCGCGACGAGTCGCTCGATGTCACCGACGCTGCGCTGACTGCAGTCGCCAGCCTGATCCTCAACATGGACGAGGTCGCGACTGAGGAATGAGTATGGCGAACCCGACCCGCCGCGCCTTCCTCACGCGCTCTGTCGCCGGACTCGGCGCGCTCTCGCAACTGCTCGGCCGCGACCTCGGCCAAGCCGCGCCGCACTTCGCGCCCACAGCCAAGCGCGTGATCTACCCTCTTCCGAAATCCGGCGCGCCGTCGCGGATCGAGCTCTTTGACCACAAGCCCGAGATCGCCAAACTACGCGGCAGACTGCCGCCTCGATCCGCCAGGGACCAGCGGCTCTTGACCATGACCGCCACGCAGGACCGTTTCCCCGATGGTCCCGTCGCTGTTCGATTTCAGCAACTGTGGTCGGCGCTTGGGCTTCTTGGCTTCGTGCCGCACATGGGCAAGATCGTCGACGATCTCACGTTCATCCGCACGATGAACACCGAACAGATCAACCACGATCCGGCCATCACGTTCTTCCAAACCGGCTTTCAGCTCGCCGGCCGTCCTTCGATCGGCGCTTGGCTGGATTACGGCCTCGGCAGCGAGAACCAGGATCTTCCGCGTTCGTCGTCATGGTGTCCGGTTCCAGGGCCAGCCGCTCTATGACCGCCTGTGGGGGGCAGGCTTCCTGCCGAGCCGTTACCAGGGCGTGCGCTTCCGCTCCGGCGCGGACCCGGTGCTGTATCTCGACCCGAAGGGCTTCCACCGCGACGACCGTCGGCGCTTCCTCGATGACCTCGGCAAGCTCAACGAGATGCACCGCCAAAGTATGCCGACCCAGTCGCCACCCGCGTCGCGCAATACGAGATGGCCTTCCGGATGCAGGCCTCGGTGCCGGAGTTGACCGACCTTGACAACGAGCCCGACTCGACGTGGAAGCTCTACGGCGAGGATGCGCGCAAACCTGGAACTTATGCGCAGGAACTTGTCTGGTAGCAAGGCGCTTAGCGGAACGCGGCGTCCGCTTCATCCAGCTCTTCTGGGGGTGGGACCAGCACACGAAGCTGCCCCGCGACATCCGCCAGCAGTGCGCCGATACCGATCAGGCCTCGGCGGCGCTCGTGCAGGACCTCAAACAGCGCGGGATGCTCGACGACACGCTCGTAGTCTGGGGCGGGGAATTCCCGGCCGCACCGTCTACTGCCAAGCAAGATGACCGAGGACGACTACGGTCGCGACAACCATCACCCGCGCTGCTTCGATCTGGATGGCCGGCGGCGGCATGAAGCCTGGCTTCACATACGGCCAAACGGACGACTTCGGCTTACAACGTGGTTGAAAATCCGGTGTCGGTGCATGACCTACACGCCACCATCCTGCATACGCTGGGCATCGACCACAAGAAGCTCACCTACCGCTACCAAGGACGCGACTTCCGCCTGACGGACGTCCACGGCGGCACCGTCAAGCCGGTCCTTGCTTAGGGCGGGGGCGGACTCGTTAGGCTCCGTGTTCGCCTAGACCGTTCTTTTCCCTCGGGGCCAAAACAACTTACTAAAAGATGAACTTATGACCTGCCACCGCATTGATTTCATTCGGCTTGGAACGGATTGACCATGGTCGTTGACCATGATATGATTCGCTCCCGTGGACGCGATCCCAATCTCGAAATTCAAGGCGACTTGCCTTTCATTGCTCGAAGAAGTTCGCCGAACGAGACGGCCGCTGCTGGTCACGCGCTTTGGAAAGCCCGTGGCGCAGATCGTTCCTCCAGACCCGCCAAAAGCGGCGAAGCGCAAACTTGGAGGAATGGCGAAGACGGTCGAGCTTGCGGGTGACATCGTCACGCCATCCGCGGAAGCTCTTAATTCGCCCGAGGTGCGCCGGTGAAGTTGCTGCTGGACACCCACGTGTGGCTATGGGCGCTGAGCGGCGGCAAGCTACGCAAACGGGCTCGGCGCGCCCTCGAAGATCCCGCCAACGAGCTTTGGCTCTCGCCTGTCAGCCTTTGGGAGGCGACCCAGCTCTACGCCCAGGGCCGCATGCGCGTCGACGACACGATCGAGCGCTGGATCGAGGGGGCCCTGCGCGAGATCCCTTGCCACGAAGCCTTCGTGACCAACGAGATCGCGATGGACGCGCGCTCATTCGCTTTGCCGGCCGGCGACACTGCGGACCGCCTGCTTGGCGCCACGGCGCGTGTCCTTGGGCTCACGCTCATGACGGCCGACCCGAACCTGCTCGCCTGCGAAGACATCCCAACCGCTCGAGCCGCCTAGAGCGACTACTTGCCGATCGCGTAGAGCGTATTCATCCCTCTCAGGTAAATCTTGCCGTCAGCGATAGCCGGTGTGGCGACGAAGAACTCGTCGTCGAAATGGTTGACGGCCTCGACCGCGTACTCCTTGCCTAGCTTGAGAACTACGACGTCGCCATCCTCGGTCGCCTGGTAGAGGTAGTCGCCAGCAGCGACCGGCGACGGCGGGCTTCGTCGGGTTGGGTAGCCGCTGCTGGAGGTAATACGGCTCGCCTGTCTTGGCGTCGAAGGCGCTGATCATGCCGTTGTCGGCGGTGAAATAGAGGATCCGTGATCGAGCACCGGCGACGGGGTGTAGGAGTTGCCGCGGTCGTTCCGCCACGGACGTGATCGGTGCCGGTTAGGTCGCCCTTCGCGCCATCCAGCTTGATCGCAAACATGTTCTTGTCGCGAAAGCCGGTCATCCGCAGAACGTTTTCTCCGTCATAGACGGGGGCAGGGAGGGATAGCGTTTAGCCTAGCCCGCCGCACTGCCAAAGTTCGTCTCCGGTCGCGATGTCGTAGCTTTTCCGCAGGCGGTCGCAGACACGATCACCTGCGTCTTGCCGCCGTGCTCGATCACTAGCGGCGCAGACCAGAGTCGACTCCTCTTCGCGCGCTTTACGCCAAAGCTCCCGGCCGGTCGCTTTGTCGAGCGCGACGATGAAAGTCGTCGCCCTGGTGATCGAAGTTCGAATCAAGACGTCACCGTGCAGTACCGGCGCCGTTCCTTCTCCGAACCCAAGGCGCATCTCGAACTTGCCGAAGCTCTTCTTCCACTTCAGCCCCCGTCGAGGTCATGAAGGCGTAAACGCCTCGTGAACCGAAGCTTGCGATCAAAACCTTGCCGTCGGTGACAGGTGAGGGCAAGAGCATAGCTGCCGTACGTTCCGTGGTAGCCCTCGTGCGGTGTTTCTGTGGTTGCGACTTGCTCCCAAAGCTTCTTGCCGGTCTCTCGATCGAGGGCCATCACGAGGAAGCGCTGCTCGAGCAGCGGCATCTCCTCCCGGTCGCGGACGCCCGCCGGCTTGGGCTGGCGCTGCCTGGTCTTTCGGCAGCGGACTTGCCGGTCTCCACCGCGGTGGTCAAGAAGATGCCCGGTCCTGCCAGATAACGGGTGAGGAATGACCACGGCCGGGGATCTCGGCTTTCCAGAGGATGTTTTCGGTGTCGCTAAACGTGGTCGGCGCTGCGGTGCGCGCCACGCCGTTGTCGAATGGTCCGCGCCAGCGCGGCCAATCGCCGTCGACGGCCGGCTCGGCGGCCATAGGCAGCGCCAGAAGGAGTGAAAGAACAAGACGACGGATTAGCGACATTACACGGACAGACGCAGGACGGCCAGGCAAGGTAACGTCACGGGCCGCGGCGGCGTATCGCGCGAAACCCAACCGAAACCGAAGGCTAACGGTAGTCCTCGAGCAACATGAGGTCGGAGGCTGGTATACTTGGCGAAGAACACCAACGGTCGTCAGGCGAGACGGTCAGGCTGTTGGACATACCGAACTTTGTTCCTTTAGGGAATGTCATCAGGGTGCGTCCTTCGACGCTGCCGTACGGAAGGTATTCGATGGCCGGCCCGATCGCCGCTACGCAATATGTAGATTCCGGTTCGCGACAAAGCCCAACGGCCATGGACGCCCTCCTCGAACACCCGCTCCTCAGGGCCGCCTGCTGCCGGCATGCGGAAGATCCCGGGTTCGCCTTTGCCGGGTACGGACTCCGGTGTGGCTGGTCGTCGGATGCTCTTTGAGTAGTAAAGCCAGACGCCGTCTGGCGACTCGATCGCCTGGTATCCCCCATACTGCGTAACCTGTTGCTCCTCCCCACCGGCGGAGGCGACCTTCCAAATTTCGGGACGCCCGGTGCGGTCGGACATGTAGTAGATCCACTTGCCGTTTACGGAATACGACGGCGAGCCTTCGTTGGATGGAGCGTACGTCAGCCGCCGTGGGGTCCCTCCGTCGCCATCAACGACATAGACGTCGAAAGCCTCATGCAGCATGCCGCTAAACGCAATTTGGCTCGCATCAGGGGACCAAGTTGGGCTGCCGACCTCGGAGCGCCCAGACCAAGTGATCCGAAGGGGGTTCGCGCCATGGATGTCGGCAGTCCAAACCTCGCCAAACCCGGACCGGCCCGAGAGAAAAAGGATCCGGTCTCCTGTTGGAGAGAAACGCGCATCGGAGTCATTTCGACTGGAGCCTACGATGAGCTCCGGCGACGAAGGGGATGCGCCAGCCGGCGGTGCTGGCCCCGGAATGCGGTAGATGTTTTTGTCGTCTAGGGCTGCGGCGTAGACTAAGTGAACCTGAGATGAGAGGGGGCGGCGCCCAAACGAGGGCTGCCAGCCGACGACTCCCGTAGGAATCGCATCGGCGCCCACAGTTCCGGCCGGAACAGTCCACAGGCGCCAACCGACCTTTTCCGTGTAGGCCCCGAACACCAAGGCCCGCGCGTCTGGCGTCCAATCGAGGCCTCCGAACATGTACGGCTCAGCGGTGAGTTGGCGCGGCTCGCTTAGCGGCGCCCCATCACGATCCACATCCAGAGCGTAAACGGCAAAGTCGCGGTTGCCCCGCGCAAAAGCCAAGACCTTACCGTCCGGCGAAAACGTTGGCCAAATGTCCGAGAAGCCATTCGGAGGCGTTGTCGCGATTCTCTTGGAGCCGCCTCGCGCCGAAACGATCCGGATGCCCGGCCCATCCTCCACGGCGAGCGATCGTCCGTTCGGCGCCCAGGAAATCTGATGGCCAAACGTCGCCAGTTCGGTAATGAGCGTCTCGTCGTCCCCCGACGAGGATGCCGTAAGCAGCTGTGCGCCAGCGCCCTTCGCACGAAGGAATGCGATACGGCGGGAGTCGGGAGACCAGGCAGGGCAACATTCCGCTGCCGGATTCGTCGTCAAGCGCTGAAGGTGACTGTCCTTCAGAGACTTGAAGTAAATATCGTCGTTATTCCGAGTGTTGCCATCCCAAACAAACGCTACGCGTTCCGCATCCGGCGAGAAGTCCGGCTGGCGCTCCTGGCCGCCAAACGTTGTGAGAGGCACGCTTAGCAGGGCAGAAGACGGCGCGCGAACGGTCCCGTCAGTCGGCAGCGCGGCGCCTGCGAAAGTGCTGGAGGTCCGCGGAATCAAGAAGAATGCGCCAAGGAGCGTACAGCATGTTCCGAGACCGAGCCAGACGACGGCGCCGCGGCGCGCCAGCAAGTTTTCCAATAGCGGCTGAGCTCTATCCGGCGTACCTTGGTTCCCCACGCGAAATGCGGGAACGTACGAGCCTTTTTCAATCGCAATGACAACCGGGTCGGAGTGGCCTTCACCGGAGTAATAATCCGCGAGCCTCTTTCGCAGCCTACGCGCTTGCACGCGGACGATTGTGTCTATGCGTGGATCAAACGAAGCGGGGCGTGCGAACACGGCAAGCCCAATGGAATATTCCTTTAAATCGGCTTCGCTTCCCGATAGGAAGGCCTCCACGATGTAGCGAAGAAATTGGCTCGAGCGTTCCGAGTGTGAGAAACACCTGCTTTGCAGGACGCGGTGCAGTGCGGCGCGCGCGTCGAGTGGCGAAACCGAGGCCGGCTCGTCCTTTGCCGTCCGCAGAGCCATTTCGGGCAAGAGGTTAGCGCTTCTATCTACGGAGCGCAAGTTCCTGATTCACAAGGATGTCACGGTGACGTCACCCTGTGTCTCTTTTGTCTCCCCTCCTCGCGGTTGAAACCTGTGAGCGCTGAGCCGGACGCCTCGACCAGCAGTTTCGAAAGGCGCCGGCGGGGAGTGAGACGTGGCGCCGCAAATTGCAACCAAATTTACATGTTTAGCTGTTATTGGGCTTTCTGTCGCCTCTGGACAAGGTGCGACCCCAATCCAACCCAAACCCACACCACTCAGACTGCTCATTCGCATCCACAACTACGCAAACGTTCCAGAGCGCAGCATTCGCCGAGCTACGCACTTCGCAGGAGAGTCGTACGCACCCGCGGGAGTTGTCCTGGAGTGGACGGACTGTACGCCGGCGCTGGAGCATCTCGAGGCACCGAGCGGTTGTACAGGGCAGCCTCAGACACTGGCGCTACTTCTTCAACTGGGGTCTGAGGAAATGGCCAAGGCGGCGCCCGTTGCCCCGAGTGTTTTCGGCTACGCCACTCCGTCTGCGCCGAGCCAGAGGGCACGTCGCGCCTTGGTCTTTTGGGACCGCATTCGAGGGCATGCCGAAGCGCACGGCCTCGATGCGAATGCGCTCCTCGGAGCCGCGTTGGCGCATGAGGTGGGACACCTTTTGCTGCGCGGAAGGAAGCATTCGGAAAGTGGTCTGATGCACTCTCCTTGGGTCAAGGATGACTTAGTGAACGCGGCTAGAGGCCGGTTGCGGTTTAGTCTCAAGGAGCTCGAGCAAATTCGCGTTGTGGTCCGGTCGCATGCTCCCGGATTCCCTCTTTAGGAAGGACCGCCCCAGGAGTGCGATCCATGAAGTACGGCACATTGATTTCGATTGGCCTGATTGTTTTAGCCAGTTTCGGCACGTTTTCCTTGCGTGCGCAACCGCTGGTTCAGACCGGCTTCGCGGTGTCGTTCCAAGATACGCAGGACACTTTCTTGACGCCCGCGCCGATTGTGGGCTCGACAGCGACCCTCACGCGTTACCAAGACTGGAAAAACGGGCGGAATATGCAGCAGGAGGGCGCCGTCGCTCCTCTACCGGGACAAGTCGTGTTCGCCGGAGCGGGTGGTTGGTACGACCCGCATACCGAGGTCCATCTCATCATCAAGACGCACGGCGAGGTGCGACCGGAGATGGTCGGCAAAGCAGATCAATACGATCTTTGGCGGCTGCATCTGATTCTCCCCGGCCCCCGTTGAGCACCCGCTGATCCGGTCGAGACGGACCGTGTTTTTCCCCTGCTATGACCCGCAGGCCGTCCCCATTCCGTTCGCCGAATCCGGTGGATATTCCCAGCACAGGTCCGACCGATCCGGACGCAGTTTTGAGTCGCCAGTTGAGCTCGCAGAAGCTGCTCAGACGAGTTGCGTCGCGTTTGGGTCTGCGTCCGTAGTGAGGGCGCACAGGTGATTTTCAGGGAGGTTCAAATGTCGAGAAGAGCGTCCTACGGGTTTGGCAGATCAGCGCGGCGGCGTGGATATTCGTGGCTCTGGGGCTCATCCCCGCGGCCGGAGGAACGACAGCCGATCGGATTGGGCAGAAACCCTCGCCCTATGTGCACGTTGGCGAGACAGAGGCTTCGTCGCTCCCATTGGGTGAGCTGCTCCGGCGCGGCAAGTCGGCATTCGAGGCGCAGTGGACGACCCAGGAAGGTGGCGGAAGACCTGCGTCGAAAGGCGCCGGAAAGCCCCTTTCAAACCCTCAGCGTCGTCTTGATTTCCCATTCCAACTAAAGCCGCGTGTCAGCGATGGACTCGAATGGTTGCGCCGGGTGCCACAACGCTCCGTTGGGCATTCCCGGGGAGCGGCGACGGTGCAACCGCGAAGATTTGCTGTATTCGTGGCGGCGCAGCGATTTGATTCCGCGAGCTTCGATTCGAGCGACACGATGCCGCTCGCGGGTGCGATGAACGAAGCCGGTATTCCGGTGACTTTTCAGGACTTGGGCAACTACCGGGCGACGATCGGCATGTTTGGGTCCGGCTACATCGAGATGCTGGCGCGACAGATTACGGCCGACTTGCAGGACATGCGCGACGCGCGTTGGAACCGGGGCAGGCGGCGGCGCTGGCCGTACCCGGTGATCATCCCGAACGATCTGCAGGTCGAAGAAGCGATTTACTCTGAACGGCACATTTTCGAGGAATCGGTTGCGGCTCCTGTGTCATGTCCCGATGCTTCCTCTTGACGAAGGCGGGGTGGATCTACACGGAGCCGAACCCCTACAACCCGAGCGCCAACGCGCAGCCTGGAACATCCGAGCGCTGCAGTCGACCTCTCCGACGACTTGCCTGGGCCTCGGTTGAAGCCAGACGCGAACGGCGTCGTTTGGGTCGAGGCGTTCACCGGCTTCAAGCTGCACGACATCACGACGGGCGCACTCGACACCCTCGATTCTGTGATCGAGGCCTGCCTCGAGATCATGCAGCCACAGCCAAGCACGCAGTTCGTCTGGGCCACTGGAGGTACGCCACATAGGCGATACTCGGCCATTGGGGAGACGCTGACCATCCGACTTGGGCCCAAGGTCGAGACCACGCGATTTTCCGGCTGAATCGGCGAAACTCCGTACTGGCCCAGCGAGCGCCGGGCCGAGCCGGCGAGCACCGGCTACGCCTGGCAGCGCTGGGGCAAACAATCCACCGAGCGCGACGAGCGACAGCCCGGAGGTGGGGGCGGGCCAGGTCGGGTTCGTCGGCTCCCCGGGTCGGCTACAGCAACGGCTGAAGCGGTGCCCGCGTTTTTGGGCACTGTTTCGATATAGCGTGGCGCCTGTGCGGAATCGTCCAGCGCCAGACTTGGCTGTAGACGGCCTCGTTGAGTCCGCCGTCGGCATCGACGCTCACGTCGGGCCAGAGGCGGGTCTGCAGTTCCTCCTTACCTACGACTCGACCCCGCTGCTCCGAGCAGATCGCCAGCAGTTGGAAGGGCTTTTCCTGCAGGCGGAGACGATGGCCGTTGCGGCGCAGTTCTCCCGCGCTCAGGTCCGCCTCGAACACGCCGAAGCGAAGCACGGTTTCGGCTTGAGCCGGCTGCGTCATCGTGCGCTCTCCCGCCGCGCGAAACTCCTCAAACCAGTTCTGGACGATGCGAATCCCCGACTTGCGTCTCTGCTGGAGGTTCAGGATGTTAGGAATCGTTGGCCGTCCGGCGTCACATCATAATAGGCCAGCGCCGGGATCGAGAACAGGCGATGCGGCAGTCCAACCTCGGGCCCGGGCGCCGTGGCGAAGGACACAGCGTAAATACCCGGGTCGCGCGCTTCCCGATCCTGATCCCGATAGGCGCCAATGTAAAACAACTCCCGGCCGTCCGGCACCAGCGCGCCCGAATGCCACGGTTCGACGAAATCGGTATCTGATTTCCCTGCAGGAACGATTCGGCAGATCTCAGCGTTCCCACGTAGCAGTTATGTACGACTGGTAAGCGACGAATGAGCCCTTAGGATGGAACGCCAACATCATCTCCGAATGGCACAATGTCCGAGAACTGCTGATTGGCATCCAGGCGTCACGATGCTCGTCCTTCGTCAGAACTCCCAGATGCCATCGATTGCGTAGACTAGCGTGATAGGCCAGTTTCAATCCGTCCGAAGACCAATGGTCGGGGACCATGGGTTGTTCGGAACGAAACAGTAGCGTCGGCAGTTCGCCGCCACGCTCGATATCAACGAACCAAATTCCGCACGCTCGGCCCTGCCCGCTTTTGAAGTGGAAGACCAGGCTCAAGGCCGTCGTGTGCCCAAATCGACCGCATGTCTCCCATGTGGCCGGTGGTGACGAGGATACTCGCTTGCTGCTTGATGTCGTAGACGAGAACGTCACGCCATCAGAACGTAGGCGACGCGAGAACCGTCCGGGGAGATCCTGGGCTCCTTCCAGGGCCAAGCGAGCCGATCTTGAAGATTCATTCGGTCGCGCCAAACCAGCTCGTTGTGGCTGTCCCGCCAATCAGCGTAGGCAAGCGTGCCGTCTGTTGACACCGACGGACTCCAGGCGTTCCGACGGACGAGGAGAAGGCTCTCCTTCCATCTCGACGTTCGCAGCGAGAAGAGCGCCGCCCAAAGATCGACTGGGTTGACTCCTCTCGCAAATAGGAGATGCCCGGACGATGGGGCGTATGCAGGCGCTTCTCCCGCTGGAAGCACGTGGCGCTCCCGGGTGTCCATGTCGAAGACCATCAAGCGCTGAGCTCGGGTATTGGGAAGGCAATGCTAAGCGGCAGAATCCCGCTTCCCTGCCGCCGCAGGCAAGAAGGAAGTTGAAACAGGCCCAGAGGAGCCTGAACCCCGTCGAAGTGCTCCTGTAATAGATCCTTACACGCTCTTCGTCCGTCAGCGCCAGCGCCGCTTCGCCGCCGTCGAACGGCGACCTCCACAGGAAGCAATGTCCCGAAGCGTAAACAACCGTCTTCGCGTCCGGACTGACCGCACCGTGCCACACGACGCCGCGCGGCTCGCACACGGCAACACGTGCGCCGCCGCGGGGCGCAGGCTTTCAGCAACTTGCCTTTGGATTGGAACGGGACGTACTCGCTGTCCGGAGACCAAAGGGAGCCCGCGTTGGAGGTGCATCGAGTCGGCGAGGCTGGTCTCGTTCGAAATCGTGGGTCCATAGATAACCTAGGCTCCGACCCAGGCGATCAAGGAACCGTCGGGTGAAATGGCGGCTTGCTGGACTCGCAGCTCGCGCGGGGCCTGAACCGGGTCGTCCGGTCGCAGATGAAAGCTGCGCAACCGGCGGGCTCGCTGCAACCGAAGATGTCCAAGCAAGAGCGAGCACGAACCCAACCGCGTACAAGGACATCTTGATCCAAGAAAAACGACGAGACGGAGGCCCATAGTTTGGCCCCGCGGAGTCCACCACCGCGATGAAACGATAGCCCCGCTTTGAACCGTCTCGATGTAACGCGGAGCCTGGGCCGAGTCGTCCAGCGCCTGGCGCAGCTTGTAGACCGCCTCGTTGAGTCCGCTGTCACATCGACGCTCACGTCGGGCCAGAGACGGGCCTGCAGATCTTCCTTGCTAACGACACGACCCGGCTGCTCCAGCAGAATCGCCAGCAGTTGGAAGGGCTTTTCCTGCATTCGCAGCCGATGGCCGTTGCGGCGCAGCCTTCGCCCGCGCTCAGGTCGGCCTCGAACACGCCGAAGCGGAGCACGGTGTCAGCTTGGGACAGGCGCGTCATGAAAAAAGCTTTGCTCCCCGCGTGTTTGGCCCCAAGTTTAGTTCCGCTTGAATAGTTGATTAAAGCGGAAAAGTATGTTTGCCCTGAATGATTTACCTCTTGAGAACGGCCTGACTAAAGATTGAGCCGGGCAGCGCCGCGGCCATGGACCAGGCCGCCATCAGACCGCAAACTCTGCCTCGCCAACCCGGCGCGAGGAGACGCAAGCGGTGTCGAGACTACGAGTTCTTCTTCTAATCACTGTTGGTTGCATCTGCACCTGCCGTTGGAGCGAATGAGCCTCCGAAGGAAAGCGGACGCTATCGATCCAAGTTCAATTCCAAAACTACGCTGGCGTGCCTCATTGGTTGCTGCGCTCGGCCGCCGCTCGGGCCGCCGAGCAATACGATCAGGCGGCGCTCAAGATTGATTGGGTCGACTGTACCGAGGCGCTTCATGGTCGGCCCGCGCCCGATCGGTGCACGGGCGGTCTGCTTCCGACGACTTTATTCGTTCAACTCATCCCGGAGAAGATGGCCAAGAATCTGCCAACGCCGAAGTCCATCTTTGGCTTCGCCGTCAAGGGAAACGAAACAGAGCTCGCAAACCGCGCAAGCCTGTTTTGGGACCGGATCCGTGGTCATAGCCAAGCTTTTGCGCTCGACCTGGAGGCGTTGTTCGGCATGGCGTTGGCGCACGAAGTGGGGCACCTCCTCATAAGCCGCCGAGGACACAGCGAGACAGGTTTGATGCGCTGTCCGTGGAAGAAGCAAGACATTGTGGACGCCGTCCGCGGACGCCTGAAATTCTCTCAGGCCCAACTCCTCGAAGTTCGTGCAGGAGCCCTCACGCGGATAAATCGAAACGCGATCGCGGAGGGGCTAACAGGGCCGGCGTCCTTTCAGGCGACTGAGTCCGGACCGCGCTCTGAAGGCCGGAGACGCCGCTTGCTGGCGCAGGCTCGCAGGAAATCGGCGAAACTCTGTAGAAACTCATGGCCTTGCGCGTCCTCTTCGTCGCGGCGCTTGCGCATCGCCCTTCAGGCGCAATCCGCTGCCGACATTGCCGCCGGCGCGCCAGTTCGAGGCACGCTGTGGCGGTTGCCACGGCGGCGACGGCAAGGGCGGTCCGCGTGCTCCGGACATCGTCACGCCGTCGCTCGTTCCATCGCGCTCCGCCGAGCAGGTGCGCACGCTGATTCTGGAAGGGCTGCCCAGCCGCGGCATGCCGCCGATTGCGACGCCGGAGCCGGAACTGACGCAGCTCGTCGCCTTCTACCTTTCCGTTGCGGCGCCGGCCTTTCACACGCCGCCCGAGGGCGGGGAAGCGGCTGTGAAACGAGGCGAAGGGCTCTTCTTCCAAGCCTGCGCCAATTGTCATACGCGAGGGCCGAACGCGAAGGTGATCGGGCCGGATCTTTCCCGCGTTGGCTTGGAGCGTACCTACGACGAGATCGAACGCTCGATCGTCGACCCCAGCGCTACGATTGAACCCGGCTACGAGCTGGTTGAAGTCACGGTGAAGGGCAGAGAGCCTTACCGCGCCTTCGCGCGCAACCGTTCGCCCCATAGCTTGCAGCTGCAAACCCTGGACGGCCGGTTCGAGTTCCTCTCGCGCGGCGATTACGAAAGCGTCAAGGCGCTCGACCAGTCGTTGATGGGAAAGCGGGAGCGTCCTGAAGCCGACGTGCAGGCTCTGGTCGCATTCCTGAGCCGCCAAGACGGCAAGACCGGCGCGTTAGCCAAGCTACGCGGGCGCACCCTGCCTGGCGACCTGACCGCGGACGAGCTGCTCAAACCTGCTCCATCTGACTGGCCGACCTACAACGGCGTGATGAGCGGAAACCGCCACTCCTTGCTCGAGCAGATCACGCCGGCGAACGTGTCGAGTCTGCGGCCGGCATGGGAGTTCCCCCTGCGCGACGCGCCGCGTGATCTTGAGATGACGCCGGTGGTACATGACGGTGTGATGTACGTGACGACCGCCAACACGGTGGTTGCGCTTGACGCGGAGCACGGGCGCCAGATTTGGAGCTGGCAGATCCCCCGCACGAAAGGCGTCCTGGGCGACGCCGGCACGGGGGCCAATCGAGGCGTTGCGCTTATGGGCGACAAGGTCTTCTACGTGACGGACCATGCGCACGTCGTGGCGCTCGATCGGCTGACCGGTCATTTGTTGTGGGATACCGAAATGGCGGACTTCCACGATCACTACGGCGGGACCATTGCGCCGCTGGCGATCAAGGATATGGTGATCGCCGGAGTGGGGGGCGGCGACGAGGGCATTCGAGGATTCCTTGCGGCCTACGACCAGAATACGGGCGAAGAGCGCTGGCGCTTTTGGACGATCCCCTTGCCCGGTGAGCCGCTGTCGGAAACCTGGAAAGGCAGCGTTTTGCCGCACGGCTGCGCGGGCACGTGGCTAACCGGCACGTTCGATCCCGACCTCGACACGCTTTACTGGCCGACCGGAAATCCCTGCCCGGACATGAACGGCGACGAGCGAGAAGGCGACAACCTCTACTCCGACTCCATGCTTGCACTCGACCCCAACACGGGCAAGCTCAAGTGGCACTACCAATACACGCCGCACGACGAGTTCGATTGGGACGCGAATCAAACTCCGGTTCTAGTCGACGCCGATTGGCGCGGGCGCGTGCGCAAGCTTTTGCTGCACGCCAACCGCAACGGCTTCTTTTACGTTTTGGATCGCACGAACGGGGAGGTGCTTCTGGCGAAGCCGTTCATTAAGAAGCTCGACTGGGCGACGGGCATCGACGCAAACGGCCGCCCCGTATTGGCGCCGGATAAGCGTCCGACGTTCGCGGGCAACGTTGTCTGCCCAGGCATCGCGGGCGCGACGAACTGGCCCTCACAGGCCTACAACCCGGGGACGGGGCTGTTCTATGTGAACTCGGTCGAGTACTGCAACTTGTTTACGAAGAACGAGGAGAAGTGGGAGCGCGGCAAGGGCTTCGGCGGCGGCGCGGCGAAGCGTGCGGCGGGTGACACGCCGGAACGGCATCTACGGGCGATCGACATCCAAACAGGGGCGATCAAGTGGGACGTCTACCATGGCGACCACGGCTGGCGGACGTGGGGCGGCGTGCTGTCGACCACGACTGGGCTGATCTTCTTCGGCGAAGATTCAGGCGCCTTCTCGGCGGTCCGTGCCGACACGGGCGAGCCGGTCTGGAGTTACCAGTTGAACGCCGCTTGGAGAGCGTCGCCGATGACCTACGCGGTTGGTGGCAAGCAGTATGTCGGCGTCGCGGCGAGCAAGAGCGTCGTGGTATTCGCGCTCCCGGAGTAGACGGGACCCGCTTAGCCCTCGGTGACCTTGCGGGTGCTCCAGCGGTTGATGGCGTAGAACCCGCCGATCAGCACGACGGTGATTCCAATGGCGATGGGGGCGTTTCGCTTGAGGAAGGTTGTGGTGTCGTGGCCATAGCGCAGCGCTAGGGCGGCCTCCCCGAAGAAGCGTACGGACCGCCCGAAGAGCGTCGCCGCGACGAAGCGCCACACGCTCATCTGGAATACCCCGGCCGCTAGCACGAAGATCTTTGTCGGCAGCGGCAAGGGCAGCATCATGGGCGGAATGAGAACGAGCGCCCCAAACTCCTGCGTCTGGCGTTCGAGCTTTGCCATGCCTTCCGCGGAAACGCGCTTGGCCAGCATGACGCGTCCGCCACGGTATGCGATTCCGTAGAGCACGAGCGAGCCAACCAAGGAGCCGAGCACAGCTAGCGCGGCTGCGGCATAGGCGGTTGAAGGCTGTGCGATCGATTGGGCGATCAGTAACGCGTCAACGCCCTGCGGTAGCGGAATGAACGCCGAATCCGCCAGGGCGACCAGAAAGATCCCCCACGGCCCCAGCGCGGAAACGCTCTGGACAAGCCACGAGCCAAACTTTTTCATCGGGGATTTAACGCGCTAGGCGGTCTTATCCGCAGAGTAGCAGAGATCCGCCAAGTTGCACCGCTCGCAGCGCGGCTTGCGGGCCAGGCAAACTTCGCGCCCGTGCCAGATGATTTGGTGGGAAAACAAGACCCAGCGCTTCTTTGGGATCACGCGCATGAGGTCTTGCTCGATCTTCTTGGGGTCCTCGGCTTCGGTGAGATCGAGCCTGCGCGAGATGCGCTGGACGTGGGTATCCACCACGACTCCGGTGGCCTTGCCGAACCATGTGCCGAGCACCACATTGGCTGTCTTGCGGGCTGCCCCCGGCAGCGTCAGCATGTCCTCCATGTTGTCGGGCACTTCGCCGCCGAAGCGGTCCACGATGCCCTTGGCAGCCCCGATCAACGATTTGGCTTTGTTCCGGAAAAAACCGGTCGTCTTGACGAGCTGTTCGACATCGGCCTGGTTGGCGACGGCCATCGTCTGCACCGTTGGGTAGGCTTTGAAAAGATCGGGCGTGACCATGTTCACGCGCTTGTCGGTGCACTGCGCCGACAGGATGGTCGCAGCGAGCAACTCCCACGCGGATGTGTGGTTCAAGGCGCACTCGACGTTGGGATAGTCCTTGTTGAGCCGCCTGAGGATCAGGTTGACGCGCTTCTTGCGCTCTTCGGCGGTTTTGGGGCGCGCGACGGATTTAGCCATCCACCGGATTGTGCCAAATCCTGCCGCGCGCCCGCGCCTCCCTACTGCACCTGGACGGTGACAGGGTTCGAGGCAGCACCGTCGGCGGTCACGATGATCGTCACCATCCCCGCGCCGGCCATGCCCTCAGGCAAACGCACATTCACCTGATCGAGCCCGATGAAGCCCGGCGCTTCACCGAAATAGAGCACTTCGACGTCCTGCCCGTTCGCAGTCGCCGTGACGGACGCGGCGTTACGGATGCCCGTGCCGTAGAGCTCGAGCACGGTGTCCGCGCCGGCCAGGTCGATCGGCATTGCGGCAAGGGTGTTGGAGTCGAAGACTAGCGACGACGTCTGCTCGCCGTTGCGCAGTTGCACCGCGTAGGCCGCGGCCACGCCGGAACCGGAGAAGTCCGCCGTGAATAGCGATGGCGCGACCAATTCGGCCGGGACTACGCCGCTCGCGATGGGCTCGCCATCGCGCATCACCGTCACAGTCAAATTCTCCGCAGTGCTGACATCGGGCAGGACGAAATTGATCTGCCCGGACGAGACCATCAGAATTCCGGCGTTCGTGTCGACGCCGTTCGCGTCCGTCACCACGACCATCACGCCGCCAAGCTCCGTTGGCAGGGGAACTTCGGTCGCGGCGACTTGCGCATCGGCAAGGCCGCTTCCGAACCCAGAAACGATGGAGCCGCCAGCGAGCGACGAAAATCGGAAGCTGGCTCCCGAGACGACGGTGAAGGGGCGCTCCGCACCCTCCGGCGCGAGGAAGCTGACGAAGGCCTCCGAAGGGCCGTCGATTACGGGGAGATCGTTATCCGAGTACTCGCTTTGGTACGCGTTGGGCGTGAGCGGGATATTGTTCGAGCGGGTCCAGCCGGCCATGTATACGTTGCCCGCGGAATTCACCGCGACCGCGGTCGCCTGGTCCTCGTTCTCTCCGCCGAAGTAGGTGGCCATGAGCACATTGGAGCCGTGGCGCTCTAGCTGGAGCAAGACGGCGTCGGCGTTGCCGCGGGGCTCGCCTAGTAGGGCTGTCGCGGAGACAGGGAAGTCGTCCGAGCTCGTACCGCCGACCACATAGATCCGACCCGCAGAGTCAATGGCTACGTCGTTCGCAAAGTCGCGGACGCTGCCGCCATAGTAGGTCCCATACACGAGGTTGGCCCCAGTAGGATCGAATATCGAGACGAACATGTCCGCCTCCGTTCCATTCAGCGCACCGTGCGCAGGAGAGGAGGAGACCTCGAGGTCCGGGGAATCGGTTTCGCCCACCACGTAGACCTCATCATTCGAGGCGACGGCGACGCCCAGGGCTAGGTCATCGTTCTGGCCGCCGAGGAAGCTGCCGTATTCGAGCGAAGTGGCATCCGGCGAAAGCATGGCAACGAAGCCGTCGATGGCACGGCGGACGTTCTGACGTGCGTTTCCACTGACGGGGAAAGAGTTTGAGCTGGTGTCGCCCACGACGACGATCGAGCCCGCGCTGTTCAGGGCCAGGTCGTAGGCCGTGTCGTCAGCGACGCCGCCGAGGAAGGTCGAGAAGAGGATCTGCGAGCCGTCAGCGCTGATCTTGGTGAGGAATGCGTCACGTTCGCCGGCCTGTGTGGCCTGCAGAACGCCCTGTGTCGACGGGAAATCCATTGAACGCGAGTAGCCCGCGACGAAAATCTCCCCCTGCGCGTTGACCGCGATGGCGTTGCAGGCGTCTTCGTCCCCGTGGCCGAGGTAGCTCGAGTGCATGAGTTGCGAGCCGTCGTTCGAAAACTGTGCGACGAAGCAATCGCGGAAGCCGCCGTACTGGGTCTGAAAACCCGAAACCGGCAGATTCTCCGACTCGGTCCAACCCGTGAGGTAGATCGCACCGCCTTCGCCAACGGCAATGTCTGTGGCTTCGTCCGAGCTTTCCGAGCCGTAGAACATCGAAAACAGCAGTTCGCCTTCTGGGCTGAACTTGGACACGAATGCATCGGATTCGTCGCCGCCGAACGTTGGGAGAAAGACTCCCGAAGTGACGGGGAAGTCCGAGGATCGGGTGCTGCCGGCGACGTACACGTTGCCGTCGGCGTCGACAGCAACGCTGTGCGCTGCGTCTTCATCTCCGGCGCCAAGGTAGGTCGAGTAGTCCAGAACGGGGTCAATCACCAAAAGGCGCTCCGGGTCATAGTCGCCGATGCGAAAGGCGACCTCCCCGTTGTTCGCGAGAACGTGGCCGCCCTCGATGATGGTGCGCCCGTGTGGGCCGTCCTGGTAGATGACGGGTGCGGGTTGGTGCAGCACGTGACCACCGAAGGCGATCGCTAAACCGCCGTCCTCCGCGATCTCGACGCCATCCGCACCGTGAAAGCGCAAGCGCACGACCTCAGGGTCCGCACCGGGCGCGACGAGAAAGTCGTATTCGAGCTTGCCTTCGGTCAAGCGGTACTGTGCGGCGATTCCACGATACACGTTGGAGTATTGAACCCGGCCAAAAAGAGGCGCTTCCATCGTGCCGTTTCGGAAATAGTGTGCCGAAGCCGGCAATTGCTCGAAGCCCTTGGCTTGGGCTTGAGGGTTTCCCCCAATCAGCTCGACTCCGAGCGGGGTCAAGCCCTCGTTTGAGCGCAATGCGATGCGCGGACCGTCGGACGCCAATCCGACGCGGTATTGTGCGCCGCGGGCGACAAAGTCGACCCAACGGGCCGTCTGGCCGACGTTCTTTTCAAAATGGGGAGAGGCCGCGAGCGGGCGTGGCGCGGCTTGCAGCAGGGAAAGGGCGGAAGAAACCGCCAGTAGGAGCGCAAGGCGCCCCCAGAAAGGTCTCGTCATTCGGAAACTCCTAAAAACCAAGTTGGTTTCCGTGCGATACCTCAACAAATCTCGTTGTTACGATTCGATGCTTCCGCGAAGTATGGCAGAGCA
Source organism: Bryobacterales bacterium (assembly GCA_041394905.1). GTDB lineage: Bacteria > Acidobacteriota > Terriglobia > Bryobacterales > UBA6623 > RI-231. The sequence continues at coordinate 74,426 of JAWKHJ010000020.1, forward strand.
CATGGGCGACGCCCCTAAACAAGGGGGAAAAGCACCGAGCCGAGCCACGAAACGAGCAGGCCCGTAAAGCCGAGGACGGCAAGGCTCACAGACTTCGTTTTGAGAGCTTCGATCTCCGTGAGTCCCGTCATCGTGCGGTACACCCAGAAGCCAGAATCGTTCATCCAACCGCCGGTGATGGACCCCGCGCCGATAGCCATGAGGATGTAGACCGGGTGATATGCGGGCGGTGTTTGTGCCACGAGCGGCGCCAGGATTGACGACACGGTGATCATGGCCACCGTGGCCGACCCTTGGGCAATACGCAGCATCATCGCAACGCCGAAGCCAAGCAGGATATAGGAGACTCCGGCGCTCTTGGCCCACTGGCCCAGCACATCTCCCACGCCGGCCTCGACGAGCATGCCACCGAACGCTCCCCCGCCGGCAGTGATCAGGATGATGAGGCCCGCGTCCTTGATTGCCATTTCCGCCGGCTTGGCGAGCTCGCGCAGGCTGTAGCCCTTCTGTCGGGCCAATACCCACATGGCGGTCCCCGCGGAAAGGATGAGCGCGAATGAGGGGTTGCCGAAGAAACTTGCGTACGGGCGGATCGGGCTTTCGGGAGCGAACGTTCCGGTGAGGGTATTGGCGGTAATTAAGAGCACGGGTAGGAAGATGGGTGCGAGCGAGAGCCAAAATCCAGGCAATGCGCTCTCGGGTTTGTTGGCGATCTCTTCGAGCTCCTTGAGAGACAGGCCGGGCGCTTCGCGCACTGCAATATCGAGCTTGCGGTCGATCCAAATGCAGTAGAGCCATGCCGCAAGGGAGCTCGGAATGCCGACCGCCAGGCCAACCAGGATCATGAGCCCCAAGTCCACATGCATCTCACTCGCCATCGCCAGAGGCCCAGGCGTAGGCGGTACAAATACATGGGTGGACACGCCGCCCGCCCCGATGGCCAGCGTGTTGAGGATGTAGTGACGCCCGCCGGAGCGAATAGTCATGGAGCGCGCGAGGGGCACGAGAAGGTAGAAGACCGTGTCGTGAAAGACGGGGATGGAGAGTACATACCCGCTGATCAACATCGACAGCGAAGAAAAGCGGTCGCCCAACCAAGCGATGAAGCGCCTGGTGATCTTGTCCGCCGCCCCCGACTCCATGAGGCACTGGCCGATGAGCGCCGCCATCGCGATGGCGACTCCGATGCGCCCCACGACGCCGCCGAAGCGTGAGCCGACCTCGCCCATGACGTCCGGCAGCGGGACCGCGGGAGAGAGCACCCCGATGAGAATTGCGGAAAGAATGAGCGCGATGAAAGCGTTGATCTTCCAGCGAATGATGAGGGTAAATACGGCGACTACTGCGACAAGGAGTATCCAGAGCGGATGCATGAGCCCGCCTATGGTACATCGTCGCGCCGGGGCCGGGCGTGTTAGCCTGACCGGCGATGGACTCCGCCCGCGTTCGTTCGGATTTCCAAGGCCCCCTGGCTGTGCTTACGCTCGCGCACCCCGAGCGTCGCAACGCGCTCTCGAGCACGATGATGCGCGCCCTCCTCGAAGCGTTGAACGCTGTGAGCGCTCGCCCGGAGGTGAAGGCGGTCATTCTTGCAGCGGAAGGCCCCGTGTTCAGCGCGGGACATGACTTGCGTGAGATGACCTGCGATTGCTCGCAGCAGGACTACCGCGCATTGTTCGAGCTTTGTACGGACTTAATGGAGGCGGTCCAGTCGGCGCCGCAACCGGTGATCGCCCAGGTACAGGGTATGGCGACTGCTGCGGGCTGTCAGTTGGTGGCCACGTGCGATCTGGCCATCGCGTCCGAGCGGGCGAGCTTTGCCACGCCGGGCGTAAAGATCGGCCTATTCTGCTCGACGCCAATGGTTGCTTTGAGCCGGGCCATCGGACGCAAGCGTGCGATGGAGATGTTGCTCACGGGTAAACCGATTGATGCCGCGACCGCCGCGGATTGGGGTTTGATCAATCGATCGGTTCCGCACGATGAGCTTGAGGAGCAGACTCGTGCGCTCGCTCTGGCCGTAGCGGACGCCAGCGCAGCAACGGTCGGATTGGGCAAAGCGGCGTTCTATGAGCAGATCGACTTGCCGCAAGTCGAAGCGTACAACCGCGCAAAGCGTGTGATGTGCGAAAACGCAGCTTTGCCGGATGCGCAAGAGGGAATGGCGGCGTTCCTCGAGAAACGTAAACCGGAGTGGAAAAAGCAGTGACTCGCTTGTCCACTGAGTTACTGCGTGCCGAGCTCGATCTGGACCACGCAACCCAAACAAGGACAGCCGATGGACTGCGCTTTCGGACTCCTGCAAAGCGGGGCCGAAGCTCGGCTGGCGGTTGCGTTGCTGTTTGCGGTTCCTGCGCTGTATCTTGCCGCTTCAGCCTGGAAAAAGCCCTGACGTTGTGGCCATTTGCCTTGTGAATTGGTCCATTCTGGCCCTGTTTGCTCTGACGTTTTGTTGCGCCCGGTTCGAGAAGGCCTTGGGGCGGATGGTTTAGCGAGGAGCAGTTTTTGCGGTGCTTGGCTACCGGATCGAACACACGGACAGTGCGCCCCCCGGGGCTAACGTGCAGATTGAGTCCGGATCGGGAGCTCGACCCGCCGAGTTGGCGTGATACCGCGTGCACGTGGATGGGTTGGACGGCTTCACGCTCGTTTCGCGCCACTACGAGACTGGGCTGTCGGCCGCAACGGATCTCGCGGGTGTCTTGAGACGGGATCTGCGCGACGAGACCACGCCAAGAAGTCGGGAATCAGACGACTAATCGCGGAGTGCGACAATGGCGACATGCGGTTTTCGCCTCTTGCGCTGCTCCCGGTCGTGCTCTTTTGCGGTTGCGCCGAGAAGGCCCCCGAAGCTGCCCCCGCTGCCGAAATGACTGTCCAACAACGCCTCGACCGCTACACGCCTTTTCGTCTCGAGACCGATCTCGCTGCCCTCACGGAAAAGGAGCGAGAGATGATTCCCTTGCTCATCGAAGCGGCGGACACGATGAACGATTTATTCTGGCGCCAGTCGTGGGGAGACAAGGAGGCTTTACTCAAACGCATCGACGACCGAGCGGGCAAACGCTATGCCGAGCTCAACTATGGGCCGTGGGACCGCCTGGACGACAACGTCCCCTTCATCGAGGGGATTGGTCCCAAGCCTGAAGGTGCGGAGTTTTATCCGCACGACATGACAAAGGACGAGTTCGAAGCGGCGGCTGCCGGCGCGGAAGGCGATCAGCTCAAGGGTCTTTACACGATCGTTCGCCGAGACGCCGAAGGCAATCTGGCTGCCGAGGCTTACAGCCAGGTGTTCCGCGACAAGCTCGAAATCTCTGCGAACAAGTTGCGCGAGGCCGCCGCCCTTGCCGAGGATGCAGGGCTGAAGAAATACCTGGAGCTCCGCGCGGACGCGCTACTCAACGACGACTATCAGCCCTCGGACATGGCTTGGATGGACATGAAGACGAACACCCTCGACATCGTCATCGGCCCCATCGAGACCTACGAAGATCAGCTCTTCGGTTACAAGGCTGCGTTCGAAGGCTATGTCCTCGTCAAGGACAAGGATTGGAGCGGCAGGCTATCCCGTTACGCCGCACTGCTGCCGGAATTGCAACGCGGGCTGCCCGTGCCCGACGAGTATAAGCGCGAGGAACCGGGCGCGGATTCGGACCTGAACGCCTACGACGTCATCTACTACGCCGGCGACTGCAACGCGGGTGCGAAGACCATCGCCATCAACCTACCCAACGACGAGGAAGTCCAACTCGCCAAGGGCGCCCGGCGTCTACAACTCAAGAACGCCATGCGCGCCAAGTTCGAGAAGATCTTGGAACCGATTGCCGGCGTCCTCATCGCGAACGATCAGCGTGAGCACGTCGCCTTCGACGCGTTCTTTGCGAACACGATGTTCCACGAAGTGGCGCACGGGTTGGGCATCAAGAACACCATCAACGGGCGTGGCTCTGTGCGCGGAAGCGATGCGAGCACGGCTCGGCGCTAGAAGAGGGCAAGGCGGACATCTTGGGCCTCTACATGGTCGGCGAACTGAAAGCGAAGGGTGAGCTCGGCGACGCGGATCTGATGGACAACTACGTCACGTTCCCTCGCTGGCATCTTCCGTTCCATCCGCTTTGGCGCATCGAGCGCTCATGGCGTGGCCAATACTCTGCGCTTCAACTTTGCGCAGCAGGGTGCGTCCAGCGCCGCGACGCGGAGACGGGCAAATATCGCGTGAATCCAGAGAAGATGCAGGCGGCGGTGGCGGCCTTGTCGGAGAAAATCCTGCGTCTGCAAGGCGACGGCGACTACGAAGGTGCGGCGAGGTTCGTCCAGGAGATGGGCTCGATCTCATCCGAGCTGCAAGCGGATCTGGACCGGCTGGAAGAGGCTCACATCCCCGTGGACGTGTACTTCGAGCAAGGCGTCTCGGAGCTAGGGCTTTAAGCCCCACAACGTCAGGGCGGTCTTGTCCTTGATGAGCAACCCTTCGTCGACCAACGCGGGGTGCGCCCAAACCGGCGAGTCCGCGACATCGTAGACATGCTCGGGGGAATACGTTTCGCCGCTCGCCGGAACGACGATCACTTCGCTCTCACTCGTCGCCGCGACCATATCGCTTCCCGCTGCGATCAACAATGCGTTGTCGCCCATGCGACCTTCGCTCATCCAGGCTACGGAGCCATCCGCGGGATTCAGGCAGAATAAGGCCCCTTTCGTCCTCTCGTAAATCCGCACAAGCGCTGGCCTATGCGCACCGGCGTGCTCATGTAAAGGGTTGCGTCGGTTGACTCCCACAGCTTGGCTGGAGTACTGCCCGTCACGCGCACCGCAAAAGTCGGTTGACGAGTGCCGCCAAATACCAGCGTGTCGCCAAAGGCAACGGAGTGACCGAGTTCTGCTTGTACGGAGTGGAGAAGGGTATCATCCAGAGCGTTTTGCCACTCTCCGTCGACGGCGAGGATGTTTTGCTCCGTCTGCGTGACGAGTTGGTCGCGTCCGCCTACTCGCACGATGACCGGCGAGCTGTATCCGGGACCGTCTTCCGACCAGCGCCAAGCTTCGGCGCCAGTATCGAGGTCAAATGCAATCAAAGCGCCGTCACCATCGCCGCCCACGTGAGCAATGAGCTTCCCGTTGTAGACGATGGGTGACATGGCGGCCCCGTAGAGCGGGTAAGGCAGCCGGAAGTCCCGCGGTGAACACTTTGCGCCATGGCAGCTTGCCGTCTGAAGCCTGGTGGCAGGAAAGAACGCCCGTAACCCCGGTGCAAACGCGCCCATCGGCCACGACGGGCGTCGACTTAGGGCCTTTGCCATGCGGCGCCGCCACGCCCATGGGCGTATACGCGACGGGGTAGGAGATCGTCCAATTGGTCTTCCCGTCGGAGAGCGACAGGCTGCGTAGCGTCTCCGAATCATTCTCGCGGCTGAAGATGTAGACCCGCCCGCCTAGGACAACGGGGGAAGAGTGGCCTTCGCCGACCTCGACGCGCCACTTGCGTGTCAGTTTCTCCGGCCACTGCGCGGGGGCTTGCGCTTGTCCGTCGCGCGCCGGCCCGCGCCATTGCGGCCAATCGCCCGCGCACACTGGCAGCGTGATCGCAATACAGAGGATGACGGCTCGCATGTTCCCTCAGGGTAATGGATCGCTCGAGGCTGGAAACGCTAGAATGGCCCCGCCAATGCGAGTCCTCACTGTCTTGTCCTGCCTCGTCGCGCTGTCGTGCGGTTCTCAGCCCGAACAGGCGCCTTCTCCCCAGCCGCCCAACATCGTGCTGATCATGGCGGACGATCTCGGCTACAACGATATCGGCGCGAACGGTTCTCAGATCATCCATACGCCGAACATTGACGCCCTTGCGCGCGACGGCATACGCGCCACGGACGGTTATGTAGCGGCCGCCGTATGCAGCCCTTCGCGCGCCGGCCTCTACACAGGTCGCTACCAGACGCGCTTCGGACACGAGTTCAACCCCTCCGGTCGGGACACGGAGATCGGGATGCCGTTGGATCAGCGCACTATCGCGCAGATGCTCAAGGACGCGGGATATGTCACCGGGCTCATCGGCAAATGGCACTTGGGGAAAAAGCGGGAGTACCACCCGCTGAACCGCGGCTTCGACGAGTACTTCGGTATGCTGGCCGGCGGCTCGAGCTACATCGACTCACGAAAGGAAGGCATCTCCTCTTGGCCGGCGAAGAACGCCCCAACCGAACGGCCCGCTTCTTCGGCTATTTTCGACGGCTTTGAGCGGGTTCAAGTAGACGACTATTTGACGGATGTGTTCGCGGCGAAGGCCGTCGACTTCATCGACCGCCACAAGGATGAGCGGTTCTTCCTGATGCTCACTCCGAATGCGCCGCACACGCCACTGCAAGCGACGGAAGAGTATGTCGAACGCTACCCGGAGGTCGAGGGGGAAGGGCGGCGCATTTTCTCCGCGATGGTATCCGCAGTGGATGACTACGTCGGAGACGTTACGGCCGCGCTCGCCAATCACGGGCTCGAAGAGAACACGCTGGTTGTTTTCCTCTCCGACAACGGGTGTGTGAAGTACCTGAGTGAAGATGTCTGCTCCAACGACCCACTGAGCGGCTCGAAGCGGTTTCACTTGGAAGGCGGCATCCGGATTCCGTACCTGCTCAAATGGCCGGCGAAACTGCCCAAGGGCTCTATCTACAGCGATCCGATCATCTCGCTCGATCTGTTCTCTACGTTCGCTGCCGCCGCGGGATCAGACGAGCGCTCGCAAGATGGCGTCAATCTACTGCCTTATCTGAGGGGCGAGACCGCCGGCGCTCCACATGAGTACCTGTTCTGGCGCGCGAAGCCGAACATGGCGGTGCGTTGGGGCAAGTGGAAGATGTGGAAAGTGAACAAGTCCAACCAGAAGCTGTCGGATTTGACTGTCGCGGGCGAGCGGTTGCCTGAGGTGGATTTCCCTCAGGATTCGCCACTGGGCCAGTTAACGGTGCTTTATGACTTGTCCGCCGACATCTCGGAACAGAAGAACTTGGCGGATGAGCACCCTGAAATCGTCAAAAAGCTAGATGCTGAGCTCGAGAGGTGGAACGCCGAACTGGCGGACCCGCTCTGGGCGAGCAACCGTTCCACTCTGTATGAGCTGGAAGGTCAGATCGTGCAGTTGTTCTTTTAACTCCGGATGGCCGGGCTTCAACGGCGGGCGGAGGGTCATTTGCCCCATTTGAGGTAACCAGCAGGATCGAGGCGCGCAGCAGCAGTCGCGTCGCTTGCGTTCATGCACCCCTTGAGACAGCATTTGGACTGGCCCTCATATTGCTACAATCCAGGCGCCATGACTCGCAGAACCGCCCTCCAAGCCGCCGCGTCCGCGCCGCTGTTCCTCTCTTCGTCCGCCCAAGGGGCGAACGATCGCGTCGCCATGGCTCTCATCGGAGCCGGGGGGCGCGGAAGGCGTGTCACGGAGGCGTTCGTCGAAATCGGCGCCCAGTGCGTCGCCGTCGCTGACATCTACGAGCCCAACCTACAAAAAGGTCTGGATATCGCTTCGAGCGGCGCGCAGCCTTATACGGACTACCGTAAGATTCTCGACCGCAAGGACATCGACGCGGTGTTGATCGCGACTCCCGACCATTGGCACGTGCCCATGATGCTCGATGCGGTGCAAGCGGGCAAGGATGTCTATTGCGAAAAGCCGATGTCGCACTCGATCTCCGAGGGCAACCGGGCGATCCGCGGCGTCCGCGCGACCGACCGCATCGTGCAGATTGGCATGCAACGCCGCTCCACGCCATGGATCATCGAGGCAAAGAAGATGGTCGACGATGGCGCAATCGGAGAAATCACCTTTGCCAAGGCGCAGTGGAATTGGTCTGTCTCCGCTCCCCTCGACAACTCCACGCTCCCCGGAAAGCTGGATTGGGACGCGTTTGTCGGCCCTGCGCAACCGCGCGCCATGGAGCCGATGATCTTTCGCAAGTGGCGATATTTCTGGGAGTTTTCCGGCGGGAACATGACCGATCAGGGGACCCACCTCATGGACGTCATCCAGTGGTTTTCCAATTCGGGCACGCCCCGTTCGGCCTCCTGCGTGGGGCGCGTCGGCGCGATGACGGGATCGGAGGTGCCGGATACGTTTGCCGCCACATTTGAGTACCCGAATATGATCGCCACCTGGACGCTGAACTATAACAACGACTACGAGAATGGTTGGACGATCCGTCTGGAAGGCGACAAGGGTACGTTGGTGCTCGATGGCTCGGGCTATCGGCTGTACGATGCGCCTTGGAAGAACAACCGTGAGCCGGTGAAAACGGTCCAGGACAGCTTGCCGACAATTCCGCACGTACGGAACTTCTTGGACTGCATGAAGACCCGTGAACAGCCGAATGCGCCCGTGGAAGTGGGCCACAGGGCGGTTTGCGGGCCCCACTTGGCCAACATCGCCATGAAGACCAAGCGGATGGCGTTTCTGAACCCCGAAGCGACTGAGATCTACTGATCGTTCTGGCGGACGTGGTCTACTGCGCAGTCCTGCGCTCACGCGGGAACTGTGGTGGGAACCAGTCCAAGTGTACGCGGGGATGGCTCCGCCGAAATGCCGTCGCATCGGCTTCGGTTACATCGGTCCCGCCGACTGCAAGTTGGATAAGCGAATCCGATTGTCCCAATATTGCCAATCCTGGCGCTGATATGGCCGTTCCGGCGATGTACAGTTCCTCCAAGGGCAGCTGAGCGAGTACCGCGGCGGCATCGTCGTCGATGTCAACGCACTGCCCGAGACGCAACACGCGAAGCTCCGGCAGTTCGATCAAGAAGCGCAGATCAGGGCCGGTCACCGGCTGCCGGCTCAGGTCCAGCTCGCGAAGTCGTTTCAGGCCAGCCAGCGCTTCGAGTCCGGGCAGGGAAGTGCGCTCCGCGTCGGGTCGCCCAGGGCGGTCGGAGCCGACGTCGGTGATCGTCGCGCCGCTCAGGTCCAAGCGCTCGAGAGCGGTGAGTTCGCCGATGCGCCGCAGGTTCGATAAGTTGAGCGCTATTCCCCAGATGCCCGAATCAACCCGTTGCACCCCGCTTAGGTCGAGTGTGCGGAGGTGGGGCGCCTGCTTGAGGTAGTCGAGCGCCGCACCCTCCAGCCGCGTGGAGCCGATTGCCAGATCTTCGAGCTCCTCCAGCTCAGCGAGACGGTCAAAACCTTCGTCGGTGATCCGAGTGTGCGAGAGATCGAGGCGACGCAGGCGAGGGAAAGCCGGAAGAATCTCGAAGACTTGGCTGCGTACCTGGGTCCCGCGAAGGTCGAGGCTCTGGAGCTCGTTCCAGCTGCGGAGATACGCCAGCCCCCCTTCTGAGACGAACTCGGCAAAACGCAGTTTCAGCTCTCGGACGCCCGTAAGCGGTTTAAGCCACTCCAGACCGACGTCCGTGATGCGGGTTCCGGAGAAGTCTAGCCTGTCCAGGCTTCCCAATTCGGCGATGCGCCCCAGGTCGGCGTCCGTCACCCAGGAATGGGACAAATCGACGGCCACAATGCGGCCGTCCGCCCTTCGCTCTACGGCGCCGTTCTGTGCGCGCACCCACGCTTCAAAGTCCGCCGCATGCGCAACTCCGACGGCCAAGAGCAGGATGGGGAGAATGCGAATCACCGAAGGCGATTCTCTGCGATCGGGACTGCTGCGCGCAAATCGCTACGCGTCGGCTTGGTCTTTGCGCAAGACGCCGTCGGACAGATCCAGGCATACGCGCGTCCGCAACTCCGCGAAGCGTGAGTCCTCACGCACATCGTCGTAGACAGGGTCGACGTCCAACTCGATCACCCGCGTCGAGCGCTCTTCTACGGCCGAATCCAGGAAGAGGAACGCTTGGTCGTGATCCCCAAGGGCGATCGAAATCCAAGCGCTGGGCAACGGAGACACGTAGGAGTGCTGTGCGCGCTCGCGCAGCTCTCGCAAAACGCCGTGCGCCTCGTCCTCGCGGCCCATCAGGGCGTAACAGGCGCCGAGTGAGCCAAGGAAGAGCGGCGCCCGATTGGTCGCCGCAACCGCCCTCATGAACGACTCCGCGGCCTCCTCGAGCCTGGAAAGTTGGACCAGAGAACGTCCCAAGTTCCACAGTGCAGGGGCAAAGTCCTTCTTAATGGTCAACGTGGCGCGATGCCGCGCCGCCGCCTCTTCGAACTCCCGCCCATAGTAGTCCACCAACCCAACGTAATTTTGGGAGTACAGCGAGTAGCCGCTACGTTCCGCCACCGCCATGGCCATCGCCAGCGCTTCATCAAAGCGGCCGAGTGGGGAGAGGCAGACCAGCGCATACCATTCGCGTGCTAGCTGGTCGCCTGGATCCAACTCCAGCGCGGCCTTGAATTCGTCCTCGCCCGCGCTCCAATTCCAATCGCAGACGCAATGCGCGCACCCGAGCGCCACGCGACCGGGTGTGCACGCCGAGTCCAGTTCGAGCGCTTGGATGGCAGACTTCTTGACCACCGGCCATGCCATGCCGGGCGCTTCGATCATCAGCCAAGCCTTCTTGCAGTGGGTCATGGCCAAGCCTGCGTAGGCGAGGGCGTATTCCGGGTCGGAATTGATGGCTCGTTCGAATGCAGCGACCGCCGCGCTGAGATCGTGCGGATTCGCTTGATTCAGGTGGTAAAGGCCGCTCAAATAACTGCGGTACGCCTCGGGTTTGGAGGAATGACGCTTGGTCAGAGCGCTTGTCAGCGTTTCGGCCCGTTGAGCGCTTACCGTGTGAACGATCTGCCTCGCGATCGACTCCTGGACACCGAACACATCGTCCATGGTCGCGTCGTACGTTTCCGACCATAGATGAAAGCCGCTGTTGGCGTTGGTGAGCTGCGCCGTAATGCGTACGCGGTCCCCGGCCCGCCGAACGCTGCCTTCCATGACGGTGCCTACGCCCAGATTCTTGCCGACGCTGCGCACGTCGTGCGCCGGTCCGTGGAACTGGAACGCCGAGCTCCGGGCGACGACCTCCAAGCCCTCAATGCGGGTCAAGCCGTTGATGAGCTCCTCGGTCAGGCCGTCGCAAAAGCTCTGGTTGTTCTGCTCCGCGCTCATATCGAGGAACGGCAAAACGGCAACGGCCTGGAAGCTGGGTGACGGCACGTTCGACTCCACGTCCGTGGATGGAGGTTCGTGCTCCTCCCTTGCGGCGCTTGTCGTGCCCGAGAGATGGAATTCCGGTTCGTAGCCGCCCAACGGAAGGTCGATGAGGATAGGATCTTCCGTGCCTTCGACGGCGTAGTACTCGGTCAGCCTGCTGCGTAACCTTCGCGCCTCGACCCGAACGATTGGGTCGAGCCGAGGGTCGAAGCTAAGTGGTTTGTCAAAAACCGCAACGGCGATGGTTTGCTCTTTGGAGCCCCCCTCGCCCCCGAGCTTCTGCTCGACGACATAGGTTAAGAACCGGCGCATTCGCGTCGCACGGCGAAAACCACGGCTTGCCAGAATACGATCGAGCTGGGGACGCACCTCGGCCGGCGTAATCTCGCCGGGCGCAACGCAAGCGCGTTCTTGTTCAGGGCTGGAATGAACAGTCATGGGCAACCGGCAAGCGACGGGGCTGCCGGAACTAGAGACGCTAACATAGCAGATTAAAAGACAAACTTGGGGCTTTTAGCTCGAAAACCCCGAACCCCTAAGCGCAAGTTTACCGCAACACACGGCTTCCGCCGAGTAAGACGTAACCCGTGTCCGGACGGCGCTTGCAGACCGCCCCGCGTGGTTAGAAGAGTGCCGCACGCTCGCTCGCACGGACTCAATTAAGGACGTTTGTGAGAATCTCTATTGCTGGCATTTTCGCTCTACATCCGTCTCCTCCGCAGCCGAGTAGGCTCATTGCAGCGCCCCAGTTCGCGGGCGTCTCGATGCTATGGCCATCCGCGCGGGTCGCGCGTTTCCCCGCCTGTTCTATCTCCTCGGGCCGTTGCGCCGCGACCGCGGCTCGACCGCATCCCCAAGCGTATCGAGGCCCGGCTCAATACGCAGCGGCCTGCGTCCTGATGACCGGTTCCCAGCTACACTGGACGGATGCAACTTGCTGGAAAAAAAGCTATCGTGACCGGCGCAGGAAGTGGGATCGGTGAAGCGATCGCCCTGCGTTTCGCCCAGGAAGGCGCGAAGGTTATCGCCGTGGGCCGCACGGCGGACAAGCTGGCCAACCTCAAGGCGAATGCCGGCGACGCGGCCTCGCGCATCGTGCCGCACGCCTGTGATGTGGGGGACCTTGCGCAAGTCCGCTCGATGTTCGACTTCGCCAACCAGGAGTTGGGCCAAGTGGACATCCTGGTGAACAACGCAGGGGTCAACGTGCCCAAGCGCGCCTTGAAGGATCTTACGCCTGAGGATTTCGACTTCATGTCCCGCATCAACCTGAGCGGGGCGTTTTACTGCATTAGCAGCGCATTGCCGCAAATGCGCGAGCGCAAGGACGGCGTGATCATCAACGTCAGCTCGGTAGCAGGTCTGCGTCCGAGCGAACTCGCTGGCGCAGGCTATAACGCCAGCAAACACGGGCTCTCCGCGCTAAGCCTTTCGGTTCACATCGAAGAGGGCAAGAACGGCATCCGCTGCTGCATGATTTGCCCCGGCGAGGTGAATACGCCGATCCTCGAAAAGCGCGCCGTGGTGCCCGACGCCCAGCGTCGGGCGGCTATGCTGCAGCCGGAAGACCTGGCGCATGCCGCCCTAATGGTAGCCACGCTGCATCCGCGCGCGGCTGTGCCCGAGCTCGTCATTACGCCTGCGAATCAGCCCTTGTAGGCTCTCGGGCCGCGTTCGCGCGCCGCTTGTCGAGGACGAGGGCCATGCTCATCAACGAGCTTCGCATCCCACCGTTGTCGTCGGGCGGCGCCGGACGCCGATTCGCTTCATTTTGTTCGCCCAGGGCTTGTGCGAGGTGGCGGTCCCAGAGCTGAGGCCAAACCGTTTCACGGCGGTAGGCGTCATAGGCGCGTTGCGCCGCGATCCATTGCATCTGGGCGCCTGCGCCGACGCAGGCGAGCGCGATCATCAGGAACTTCACTGGAGCGTCAACCAGTCCGATCCAGGGCATCCAAAGCAGCGACAACGAGATCATCGCCGCCCAGAGTACGCCATTGGTGTCGAGAAGGACGCGCATCGCCCATAGCGTTCCCGCGATCAGCATGAGAAAGACCGCGGTCGGGTCGGCGAGTCCCGCGTTACGGCTTGGGGTTGTCAGCTGGCTCAGCAAGGCGGCCATGACATTCAGCTGGGTCAGCAAGATCGTGACGATGCCGGCTGGGCGTACCCAATGTTCCGGTGGCGCTTTGATGCGCAGCGCAACGTAGGCGGCGGTGAAGGCAATGGCTAGCAGAGCCGAGACTACGAAATGCCCGTCATATTGCCCGGAAGCCCGGTAGGTCACCAGCGCTGTAAGCGCCGAAATTGCGCCGGCACCCAATTGGGAATTCAAAAGGCGCGAGAAAGCGAGCGGTTTCAAGGCTAAGCCGCGCTCCCCAGCGTCCAATTCCGGCCACGGAGGGGCCTGGGGTATCGTCGTTTTTAGAGACTGGGGCACATCTCGAATATCGCCTGGAAAAGCACGCCCGAGCGCTTCGGGAAGGTAAGTGTTTCGGGGGGGGAGAATGCTCTAAGGCTGCCAATCGATGGTACCGGCGTAGACCGTACGACCGTAACAGCGAAGGGCGCGACCGACTTGGCCGCGCCCTTCTTGTGCAATTGAATTCGAGACGCTGTCAGACCTTGTCCGGCGTCGGCACTTCGAAGCCCTTGCGATACTTCTTCGTCAGCATCTTGTTGGCCTCGTCGTCGTTGGTAAACCGGTCCGTCTTGGGGTCGAATTCGAGCGCTTTGCCACGCTGGAAGGCGATATTGCCCAAGTGAGCCATGCCGGCCGCAGCGTGAGCGGTCTCGACGGGACCGTTCTGGTCGGACGTCTTCCGGCTGCGCACCGCTTTGATGAAGTTTTCGAAGTGCTTCGTCGGCGCCTTGCCCGTCGGACCCGGCTCATTGTTCTTGCCCATGAAGAACTGATATTGCTCGTAGCCGCTGATGGCCAGATAGCCCTCGGAGCCGTAGAACAGGTTGGAATTCTTGCCTTCGGTTTCGACGTTGGAAATCCAGAAACGCACGGCGACTTCGCCGAACTTCTTCTTTCCGCCCTCGTCGAACTCCATCAGGGTGGTCAACAGCTCAGGCGTCTCGCGGTAGTCGTTCCACAGGTATTTGCCGCCGAGAGAGGTGAGTTTGGTCGGTTGGCCGACGCCGAGACCCCACATGAGGCAGTCGGTCTCGTGGATGCCCTGGTTGCCGATCTCCCCGTTGCCATAGTCCCAGGTCCAGTGCCAGTTGTAGTGGACGTGGCGCTTGGAATAGGGGCGATACTTGCCGGGGCCGACCCACAGGTCATAATCGAAATCGGCCGGCGGCTGCTCCGAGACCGGATGGTCCTCCAGGCGGGGGCGCCACTTGAAGATCGTCGCGCGCGCCATGTAGACGTCGCCGATGAAGCCGTTGTGCATCTTGTCCATCGCTTCCTGCACGGCTTCGGAGCTGCGCAATTGCACGCCGTGTTGGACGATGCGGTTGTACTTCTTCGCGGCGGCGATCAGCGAAAGACCCTCGTTGTAGACGTGCGTCGAAGGCTTTTCGACGTAAACGTCCTTGCCGGCTTGGCAGGCCCAAATCGCAGCCAGCGTATGCCAGTGGTTCGGGGTGGCGATGGTGACGACGTCAATGTCCTTGTCGTCAAAGACGCGGCGCAAGTCCTGCACGACTTTTGGCCGGTGTCCGTGCTTCTGCTCGAACTCAGCGGCGCGCTTGTTACCGATGGACAGGTCGGGGTCGACGAAGGTCGTGACCTCTACGTTGTCCAGCGGCTGCAAGCCATACATGTGGCTCTGCCCGCGGCCGTTGACGCCCAGAACGGCGACACGAATCGTGTCGTTTGCGCCGATCACACGTCCTCCGGCGGCGAAGGCGGAGGAGGCTACGGCCGCACCCGCGGCCGACTTCATAAAGGTCCGTCTTTCCATCGGTTTACTCCCTGGGACATTATGGTAATCCGTCGGCCCCTCGGTCACAACCGTTATCGGTCTTGGATGCCGTGAGACGCAAGAAGGTCCAGCGTCGTGGGGTCTTCCAGGTCGCGGGCCAGGGATAGGAGCCGCGCCGCATTCGAGTTGGCCCAGGCGAGAGCGCTGGGAGAGGCGAGCACCGTCTCGAGTCGCTCGAAGCGCCCGTAGGCGACGAGGTCCACGATGTCGGACGATCGGTCGAGAAGCCAGTCGCGAAGCTCTTCGCGGCCGGCGTGATGCGCGTAGCCGGCTGCCGTTCCGCCGTGGGCGCGACTGCGTATTTCGAGACTCGCTCCCCGGTCGAGCAGCAGGGTGAGCATCTCGCGGCGTCCAGACCAAGCGGCTTCGTGTAGCGCGCAGCGTCCGTTGTGCGCCATTTGGTTGGGGTCGGCGCCGAGGTCGAGCAGCATCCGCACCGCGTGGAGGTTGTTCTGTTGAGCGAGTGTGACCAGGAGATCTGCCTGGTTTGTAAGATCAGACTCTTCGGACAGCAAGGCGCGCGCTTGTGCTTCATCTCCGCGAACGACTGCCATACGGAAGCGGTCGGCGGCCGTTAGCTCGGGGCTTGCCGCACCATGAGCGACCAGCAGGTCGAGAATTTCTCCCTGGCCTCTGAGAATCGCATTTTGGACATGCGTGCGGTGGGTGTAGCGGTCGTCCCGGCCGGATGCGTTCGCGCCGTGTTCGAGCAGCAACCGTACACGCTCGACGAAGCCCAGCCGGATAGCGGCCCCTAGTTGGAAATCGAGTGTCTTCTCGCCCTTAGGGTGCGCTGGATCGGCAGGCGACTCGGAGGTGAGACCGCGTTTCAGTAGAAGCTCGAACCAGCGGTTGTCTGGCTGGAAATGGCAGTTGTACAGGGCCTGACTGTCGTTTGGGTCCGCTCCAGCGTCGAGCAGCATTTCGGCTAGCGCGCGGGCGCGCGGGTGCGGGGGCTGATGCACGGGGCCCGCTTCCCCCTCTCCGATCACGCCTGTCAGCGCCGTCCATCGCCACCCGCCTAGGCCCTCGTTGCCGTCGACGCAGAACGCCGGATCGGCCCCGGCGTCGAGAAGCAGACGCGCGGCCGCAACTGCGTCACGCTCGGGCGGCGCTTCCGTGGCGCGACTGTAGGCCAGGTAGTGAAGCGGCGGCCAGTTGCGGGGCCCGCCTCGCTGGTTTGCCTGATCGAGATGGCGGCGCAAAGCCGTTACGTCAAACGCCGCTGCTGCGGCAAAAACGCTGCGGCCGCTCAGGCCAGGGTGTTCGGCGAGTAGGCGCATAGCCCGCTCACGTCGGCGGACGTTCTCCTCTTTCGTGTAGCAGAGGCAAGCTAGATCCACGAACAAGTCTGCTTGCTCGTCGAGCGAGCGGCTGGCATCGAGCCCCGCCTCCACGGCAAGCGTCAGTTCCGGCCAGCTAGAGTAGCCGTACTGCCTCGCGACGGCGAGTTGAGCGTCCCGAAGCGAGCGAAATCGCTCCGGTTTAGGGTGATGCGCCTCGATGGTTGCAAGAGCCTCAGGCCTGCGATCGCGAAAACCGTGCAGCAAAGCCTTCGCTTGTTTGCGCAGACTGTCCAGGCTGGGGCGGGATGGAAGTATAGACACGGACTCCTCCTTTCTACCGTGCGCCCTATGTCCGCGATCAAAGGGCTGAAAGAAGGATCACTCGACTCTTGTTTCGCCGGATGCAAGCATCTCGGCGGGCCAGGCGGGAATTGTTCCCTTGCCGCGGACGGGAGGCGCCCTGGCGACGCGCTGAACCGAGTGTAACGCAGGGCCGCGTGGGAATTTCGGGGTTTCGAAACGGCTAGTCGGCCCTATAATCGACCTGCGGACATGGCAAAGAAGATTTCCTCATCTGTAGGCAAAGGCGGAGCGAACTTTCTCGAGGACGTAAAGACCATCCAAAAGCTGCTCAACGCCGCCGGTGCGAGCCCCCAACTCGAAGTCGACGGCAAGTGCGGACCAAAAACCTACGGGGCGATCGCACAATTCCAGCAGAAGAACCTCGGCTTTAGTGACGAGCCGCGTCGACGTTCCGGGCAAGACGCTCAATGCGTTGATCGGCGCACAGAAACCGGTAGCCCAGCCGCCGGAGAAGCCTGAGAAACCCGACAAGCCGCAAAACACCGAAAAGCCCGAAGGCCTCTCGCCACTTCGCCAAAAGATCATCGCCATCGCACAGCAACAGGCCATGCCGCCGCCGGGCAAGGTCAGCGACCTCGTCACGATGAAAGATCCCGCGACAGGCAAAGTGATGCGCAAGGGTTGGCAGCAACTCCAGCGATTTTTCGACGAAGCCGTGTCGGGTTGGACTCCGAATCACTGGAAGGACCCGAAGATCCTCGCAGGCGTGCAGATCCCAGGCAGGCGCATCCCGCAGCCAGGCACTTCGGGCGTAAGCTGGTGCGGAATCTTCGCGACCTGGGTACTCATCGAAGCCGGCATGAAGGTGAAGTGGGGCCTGGGCAAGGGCATCAACCTGCCGATCAAAGGCGATCAGAACTTCCGCGCAGGCGATGTCTGCATCAAGAAGGGCGACCGAGTGCACCACTTCATCCCGATCACCGATGGCGACCCAATGCAGACGGTCAACGGGAACTCCGACAACCAGAGCATCCTGATCAAACCGCTGGCGCGGAGCCAAGTCGCCTACTATTACCAAGTGGATTGATCGCGAGGCCAGGCGCGGGGCAACGAATCGCCTGCATCGGGTGAGAGCGCAGCGAGCGCTTCAAAACTCCGTGTGGATCCTTCGCTGAAAACCAGCTTGGCGCCTGACCACCGCGCCAAATCTTCGGCCGTGGAGCGCCGGTCGTCGGCCAGGGCCGGGATGGCGGCCAAGACGGCCCGCACGCCGTGGAGCTCTACCAACAGCGGTAGGGATTCTAGCGGACCAAGGACCGGCAGGCCGTCGCAGTCGAGCTCCGCCAATGCGGGGTCGTCATCGAGCCAACCGAAGACCTCAATGCCGGGGTTGTGGCGGCGGACGCGTTCGAGCAAGGTGCGCCCTTCCACTCAGCGCCCCAGATGAGCGTACGCACGGCGTGACGAGAGCGGGCTGGCGTGCGCAGGCGCGGCGCTGCCGCAAGCAGAGCAGCCGTTCCCAACAGGCAGGCGTAGAGTGCGCAGTCGGCTGCGAGGATGCGCGCCGGCCAGCCCTGGGGCAGACCGGCCGAGGCCGCGGCGGCGATAGCCGAGCCGCCCGCGCAGGCCAGCGCTGCGGTCGCAGAGTCGCGTAGAGCAAGGGCCCGCCAGTGTAGGCGATCCAGGCGAAACAGCGCCGCGGCCAACGTGCGCGACAAGACCAGCACGGCCACGACCGGCCAGGAGGCGGTCTCGGAAACCCAGCCCGCTATCCAGGCGGAGATGAACCCCAAACCCGCCGCCGCTGCGGAAATCCGAGACTAGGCGTTTTGCGGCGGGCCGCATGGCTCGCTCCGCTACGCAGCCTTGCGCCGCTTCCGCTCGGGCGCGTTCGACGTGTAGTAGTAGCCATAGCCGTAGTGCCCATAGTCGGGCCCGTGCAGGCTGACGCGGTTCATCACGAAGCCAAGTACGCGGACGCCGACTTCGTCGAACGTCTGCTTGGTACGGGCGAGACCGTTTCGGTCCGTCTTGTCCGAAACCACCAGAACGACGCCTTCGACCATGCGGTAGATCGTGCGCGCGTCTGACAAGCCAAGCGAGGGCGGGGAATCGATCACGACGTGGTCGTAGCGTTCTCCCAACTCACGCAATGCGATCGGCGAGTCGGGGGGAGTAGAGCAGATCCGCTGCGGCGCGCGTGGATGCGCCGGAGCTGAGCAAGGACAGCCCGGGCACTGCGGTCGGGCGGATCGCCTCGTCAGCTCAGCCGTCCCTTGCAGGTATTCACTCAAGCCCTTTCCGGGCTCGACGTCCAGCTGTCGGGCGCAGTCCGGAGCCGGCGCATGTCCGCATCGATCAGCACGACGCGGCGTCGAGCTGCGCGAGCGAACACGCGAGGTTGAGGCTGATTGTCGTCTTGCCTTCCTGCGGCTGCGAGCTGGTGAGCAGGATGCGGCGCATCGACTCGTCCCAGCCCAGCAACACGGAACTGCGCAGGGTGCGATAGGCCTCGGCCAAGCCCTCCTCCGGCTCCCAGCGGGCGAGCGGTTTCTCCCTCGGCGGGGTCGGCCGGCGTCACGATGACCTTGCGGTCTTCCTTGCCGCTGCGTCCTCGCGGCACCACGGCAAGGAGCGCTAAGTTTGTCAGTCGCTCGACCTCCTCAGGCGTGCGCAAGGCCGTGTCCAAATGCTCGCGAACGAAGGCCAGCGCGACCCCGAAGACAAGCCCAAGGGCGAGGGCGGCGGTGTAGTTGACGAGCGGTCGAGGGCGGTAAGGCTGCTCGGGACGCTCGGCAGGGTCTAGGACGGCAATGTTCGAGGCGCGCAGGCCAGCGGAAACGCCGGCTTCTTTGAGACGTTGCAAGAGACCTTCGTAGAGCTGACGATTGGTCTCTGCGTCGCGTTTGAGGATGTTGTATTCGATGAAGTCGTCGCTGAGGCGGTTGACCTTGGCGCGCTGCTCATCCGTCGCCGTTCGCAGCAGCTCCTCACGGTGGCGCGAGACTTCATAGCTCTCGTTGACGGAGCGCAGGATCCGGTTGCGCTCTTCCGCGAGCGATCGCTCAACCTCGTCGATCTCACTGCGCACGCGGCGCACGGACGGGTAGCCCTCGGCGAAGGTCACTCGCAGGCGCTTGTACTCGCGGTTCAGTTCAGAGAGTTCGGCATTGAGGTCTTGGTACGTCTGTGAGCCCAGGCTGCCCGGCAGCACGACGCCACGCTCGACAACGTCGCGCGCAAGCATGGCGAAGGACTGCTTCTGCACGCGGTCAGCCTCGGCGCGGGTCAGCTCTTCTTCGAGTTGGGCAAGCTTGTCCGTGGTGATGTCCTTACGCTCTTCGACAAACAAGATGGAGTGCGCCGCAGCGTAACTGTGCAGTGCGCTTTCGCTCTGCTGCAGTTTGTCTTCGAGGGTCGCGAGCTGTTCTTGCAGCCACTCAGAGGCTTTTTCGGTCGCCTGCCAGCGCGCCTCCAGGTTGTATTCGACGAAGGCGTCGGCGAGGGTGTTGACCACCTTGGGCGCCAGGTCGGCGTCGACGGACTCGTAGGAGACGTCCACCAAACGCGTGCCCTTGGCGGGACGCACGGACAGCCGCTCCAGAAAGCGTTCTAGGATTTTGGGGTGGAGGCCTTCCCAGTCGGCTGCGTCGCCGGGTTCGAGGCCCTGGTTGAGCTCCGGGTCGTTGGCGATGCCGAGCTGCGCGATTACGCGTTTGGCGAGAGTGCGGCTGCGCAGCACCTTGTATTGCGTCTCGAGGTAGTCGGGCTGCTCCAGCGGCTCCGCGCCAGTCTGTTGCCGGATGTCCGTGAGACCGGGCTGCTCGCGATCGATCTGCACCGTAGCTGTGGCGCGGTAGGTTGGGTTGACGACGGAGGTATAGAGTGCGGCGGCGCCCAGAGAGAGCACGAGCGCGACCCCGATGCTGCCCCGCCTGCGCGAGAGAATGCGCCAATAGTCGCGCAGCGAGATTTCGGAGCCCTCGGTGGTTTCTTCGAATGATGCCACCGGGATGGCGGCGGGACGCGGAGCAGGGGTGCGGGACAGGGCTTCGTCGAGGCGTTGGAGCTTGTTGTTCATGTTGTCCCTTTCGGCGGCTAACGGCGCCAGATCACAACGCCCACGGCCATCTGCATGATGGCCTCCGTGGTGCGGTTGAGCGTGCTCTTGGCAGCAGAGTCCGGGATATAGACGATGTCGTTCGGCTCGAGCGACGAGTCCTCGTCCTTGCCTTTGAACACATCGCCTAATCGGATCGGAATGTCGACTTTGCCCTCCGGGCGCTGCCGGATGATGCGGGCTTTTTGTTTCGCGGCGGTCTTTTCCGCGCCGGAGGCCAGCGATACGGCGCGCAGGACGGTCATACGCTCCTGGTCCTTGATGGGGAAACCACCGGGTTGCCGAACGGCGCCGAGCACGTAGACGACCCCGGCTCGCGACACTCGTAGTGAGTCGTGCGGCGCGATCCAGGGGTTGTCGTCTTGCCCGGGGTCGAGCGTCAGCAGGTTCTTGACTGAGACTGTCTGCTCGCCGCCGGAGGCGCGGGTGATGTTGATCGTCTCGCCGACGTTTTCGGTCAGTCCGCCCGCCATGGCAAGCACTTCGAGCAAACGGCGGCGTCCTTCGAGTTGGTACACGCCGGGTTGGGCCACCTCGCCGACGACGCTGACCGGCTGGCTTCGTGAGGTTTCGACCGCGACTTTGATCTGTGGGTCTTCGAGAAGCCCGTTGGCGTAACGTGACTCGAGGGCGTCTTCGAGCTCGCGCGCACTCAACCCCGCGGCCGGGACTTCGCCGACGAGCGGCATACGGATGCGGCCTGCGACGTCGACGACCGCGGGCCCGCTGAGCTCTTCGACTTCGAAGACCTGAATATCGAGCGCGTCGCCCGGACCGAGGCGATACTCCTCGCCTCCGCCGGGTTGTAGGACGGATTGGTGTTGTTGAGCGGAGGCCGCGGCGGAGGCTAGGGCCCACAAGAGAATCGCGTAGCGCATGTCGATGGAGGCCGGCGTGCCCGGCCTAGAAATCCATCGGATGGTTGGCGCTTTTCTTTATGACTGACGGCCGCGGGACCTAGGAGCGGACCACACGAAAAAGTTATCCTTTGCGGCCCTGATTGCGCAGGCGAATCGCCTCGTCGAAAAGATCCGCGGGAGCCAGCACGCCGCGCAGCTTAGGCCAAGCGGCTTCGACTTCCTTCTGCCAGGCGGCTTTGTCGACCGCAACGACGTTGAGGCCGCGCGACTTCATCTGCTCCACGGCGTCGTCCCCGAGCTTGCGGATGCGGCTGCGCGTCTGTTCCCCTGCGCGCTCGGCCGCCTCGGCGAGTTGCGGCCTCATGGAGGCGGGAATCTTCTCCCAAGCTTCTTTTGCAATGACGGTACCCGCAATGACGGGCGCCCACTTGATGTCGGTCATGTTGTCGGCGCGCTGGAACGTCCCGTCAAGCAGGGCATAGAGCGGTGGCACGGTGATCGCTTCGATCAGGCCGCTCTGCAATCCGGTCGAGACTTCGCTCAATGGGAGAGGCACGACGTCCATGCCAAATTGCTTATAAAGCCGCTCCGTCTTTGCATCGCCCGCGGAGATCCAGAGCTTTTGTTCGCGGATGTCGTCCAGCGTTTTAGCCGGGCGTTTGGTGAAGAACTGCGCCCAACCGCCATCGGACCAATTGAGAACGTGGAAGCCCTTGTCGAGCAGGCGCGCTTCGAGCTTGGGAGCCATCTCGGCGCGTACATGATCGAGCTCGGCATAGGAGTCGAACAACATCGGAATATGCAGCGCATCGACGCCGTCGTCGATCAAAGCGAGCCCAATGCCGGTCATGGCCACGCCTTGCAGTTGTCCGACCCGCACCTTGCGCAGCATCTCCGCGTCATCGCCGAGCGAACCGCCGGGGTAGACGCGCATCTGCACCTTGCCGCCGGAAATTTTCTCCCAATCCTGCTGCATCTGTTGCAGAATCTCGTGCCAAGCGGAGTTGGGCGGCGCAACGGTCCCGATGTTGATGCGTAAGCCACGTTGCGCCCAGAGGTTCGAAGTGAGCGAGGCGGCGGCGAGGGTTTTGATTGCGGTTCGTCGTTGCATCGGTGAAAGTTAGTTGTTCGCGGGCGCGGGCTCGTCAATTACGAGAAACAAATCCTCAATGCGATCGAGCAGCCATTGGGCGCGCCGCTGAGCGAGCGCATTGCGAAGCCGCTCATCGGGCGCCGCGTCGAGATCCACGGCGAGAGCCTTCTGCATCATCTCTCGGAAGAGTGTGACGTTCTGGTCCGGAATAGCGACCGCCTCGGCGTAGGAAACGTAGACGCTTGCGTTGTATCCGCCGGAGAGCTCGAGCGCCTTACGGAAACTACGCTCGATCAGCTCGCGATCCTGAGGCCCGGGCTTGGACGACGCGTAGACAAGTTGAAAGTCATACAACGCTCCTTCGTCCCAGTCAGGATTCAGCTCGAGTGCGCGGTTCAACAAAGCCTCCACTTCCGGCAACCGCGCGAGCATGGCCGCATCGTCGGTCGCGGTTGAGATCGCCAGCCCAAGCGACGCAGCGCTCCAATAGAGCAGAGGCAGGTCGCGGTCCGCTTTCTTCGGGTTTGTGACGGCGACAGCTTCGGTTGGGTTCCGCTGCAATTCCTGACGGATGCCAGGATAGAGCGCCTCGAGACCCCGCAGCCCGTAATCGAGGCCGCGCAGGTAGAGCCTGCGGGCGCGGGCTCGCATCGCACGTCCAGCTTCGAGATCCTCCTCGATGAGCTTGTCGGATTCGAAGTCCACGTAGGCGTAGGAATAGAGCGTGAAGCCGCGGCAGGCCGTGATGAGCAGGTTGCGGTCGTTGGGAACTTCCGCGAGCAGCGACTCGACCAACTTGAGGCTGAAGGGCAAGGCGCCTCCGACCAGTTCGACGTCTCGATCGGACTCGAACACGGAAGCGCCGGAATTGAGCGACGCGCCGACTTGGCGCACGGCATAACGCTTGACCGAACAGGCCGGCAGCAGGAGGAGGCCGAGAAGGATCAGTGCGCGCGGAGCCACAGGGCTTCAGGATATCAAGCGGCCTCTGTGAGAAACCCGCGGCGGAATGCCTTAGAGCCTCTCGGGAGCCTTCCCCTTTTGGGTGAAGTAGAGCAGTGCGAAGAGGACCACCAGCACCGCCGGCAGTATCGCGATGGTGCGCAGCGCGCCGGAGCCCGCCGCCGCTTGCACCGCCAGCCATTGGTCGTGCTCGGGCGTTCCGGGCACGGCGCCGCGCAGAGCCGAGAGTGCGATGCCTGAGACGTTGTTTGCCTCGAGCTGCGCGTCGTACATCTTGCCGATGAGCGGCTGCGTGATGGCCGTGGAGGCTGAACCGACGCCGCCCATGATGGCCAAACCGAGTGCGCCCGACCGCGGGACGTACTCGGCGACAAAGCCGAGCATCGTCGGCCAGAAGTAGCAGATGCCCACCGCGAAGACAGCCGCGGCGGCAAGCGCGGTCATGCCGCTGGCCATGCTCAGCCACAGTAGGCCGAGCCCGGAAAAGAACGCCGAGAACAGCAACATGCCGGAGGGGCCAACCGGTGGACGACCGGTCCGGCGAACATCCGCCCGACCGCCATCAGGCCATTGATCCAGACCAGGATCAAGATGCCCGGCACGCCGACGTTCGAGAGCAACTCGGCGATCCATTGGTTGGTGCTTAGCTCAGTCGATGCGGTAAGCAACATACAGAAGGGCCAGGAAGGGCACTATCAGCGCAAATATTGGAAGCATGACCGCGGCATACATCTCGGACGTTGAAACGCCCGATGCTGCCCGTTCAGTTGGCGGGAACTTCATGCCGAAGAACATCGCGCCGTAGATAGCAGCCGGAATGAGCATCGACGCGATCTTGACCTGCCAACTGAAGCCCATTTCCTGGAGCGCGAAGGCGACCAAACCGCCGATGACGATGCCGCCTGGGAACCAGACGTGGAACAGGTTCAACTTCGTGGTCTTGTTCTCCGGGTAGAGCGTGGCGATCAGCGGGTTGCAGGCCGCCTCGACCAAACCGTTGCCCACGCCCACGAGCAGCGTGGCTGCAAAGAGTGAGCCGAATCCGGAGGCGAAGATGGTGAGCGCCGTGCCCGTGACATGTCCGACGAAAGCGAGGGCCAACAGCCGGCCCATTCCCAGCACGTCGCATAAGGGACCGCCGAACACCATCGACAGTAGAAAGCCCCAGAAAGCGGCGCCCGTGACCCAGCCGACCTCGGCGTTGCTCAGGGCGAACTCTTGCGTCCACACACCCATGATTTCGCCACGAATGGCGAAGCTCATGGCGGTGGTGATGAGGGCGATGCAACTGGCGAGAAAGAAACGGGATGCTTGCGGATGAGCGCTCATATCAGCCGCGCCAGCGTAGCACAAACCGCTGTGCTACAACCGCAAGATGCACCTCGAACGCCTGCGGCAACTCTTCGACTTCGATCTCTGGGCGAACCGCCGTGTCCTCGAAGACATCCAAGGGGCCGGTGACTCCGGGGAGAGCGTACGGTTGTTCGGCCACATCCTGGGGGCCCAGGCGGTTTGGCTCGCTAGGCTCGGCGGGCGCAGCTCCGCCGGGGTCGCGGTCTGGCCCGAAGGCAAGCTGGAGGACTTTCCGGCGGAGATGGAGCGACTTGCCGCCGAGATGCGTGACTACCTGAACGCGTCGACCGAAGAAAGCATCACCGCTGACCTCACCTATCGACTGCAGGATGGCGTGACCGAATACACCAACCGGCCGGTCGACCTGCTGACGCACCTGGCTCTCCACGGCCAACACCATCGGGGGCAGATCATCTGGGAGCTTCGGAAGCTCGGACAGAAGGCTCGCTCGGCGGACATGATCTTCTACCTCCGCGGCTGAATCCTTTTAGTTGCATCTGCATCTATTGTCTATACGCAAGACAAGGAGACAAGCAGATGCTCGAAGTTATCAAAGCGAAGGATCGCTACACGTTGGACGCCGGTTGGCTGCTGGCGCGCTGGCATTTCTCGTTCGATCACTACTACGACCCGCAAAACATGGGATTCGGAGCGCTCCGTGTGTTCAATCACGACGTGATCCAGCCGGGCCAGGGCTTCCCGATGCACCCGCACAAGGATATGGAGATCGTCACGTTCCTGATCCGCGGCCAGCTCGAACACCGGGATTCGACGGGTGGTCATGGCGTGATCCGTCCGGGTGAAGTTCAGTACATGCGCGCAGGCAAGGGCGTGCGCCACTCGGAGGTCAACCCGTCCCAGACCGAGGAGGCCGAGCTGCTGCAGATGTGGGTGCTGCCCGAGAAAAAAGGTCTGGAGCCGGCGTATGAGCAGCGAGAGTTCGCGCCGGGACCGGCCAAAGGGAAGGTTGCGCCGGTCATGTCGGTCAACGACGGCTCGACGACGTTCTACGTGGCGCAGGTAGAGCCGGGCAAGCCGCTGACCCACGAGCTCAGCGAGGGCCGCAGGGCATACGCGTTCGTGATCGACGGCGCGCCAACGTTGAACGGCCAAACTCTGGAGAAGAACGACAGCGTGAAGGTGACAGGCGAGCGCTTCCTGTTGCTCGAATCGCAAAGCCCGGCGGAGGTCCTTTTCGTCGACTTGCCGTAAGCAACACTCAAACAGCGACGGAGCCCAGCCCACCAAAGGCTGGGCTCTGCGCCATTTGGGAGTAAACTACGCACATGGGCGCAACCGTCCAAAACCCGCGTTGCTCACCGCGGACCATCTCCGCCGCGCTGCCGGACGACTTTTTCAGTACGAGTTGGACGGAGGCGAGCTGATCTGTATGGCGCCTGCGGGAGAAGGACACGGACGAGTGGAAGGGGATCTTTACGGACTGCTCTTCGTGGAGATCAGAAGGTTAGGGCTTGGTCGGCTCTATCCCTCCGACACCGGCTTTGTACTGAGTGAAGAGCCAGCGACCGTCCGCAGCCCGGACATCGCCTTTGTCGCCAACCACCGGCTACCGCTCGAGACCCGAAAGGACTCCGGCTTTATCGTCGGCGCGCCGGACTTGGCTATCGAGATCCAGTCCAGCTCGCAATCGCCAGCCGATTTGGCGCGCAAAGTTGAACAATACCTCGCGGCCGGGGCCCAAGCTGTTTGGGTACTGCGTCCGGCGCGCAAGATCGCGGAGATCCACGAAAAGGGCAAGCCGACGCGGCGGATCGACAAAGAAGGCTTCCTCGAAGCGGATGTCGTTCCGGGCGTACGGATTCGCCTAAGTAATGTGCTCGACAGCCCGGAGGGCTAACTCGCCAATCCCGCCAACCGTTTCTCGATCTCCGCTTTGGCTTCCGCGTCAACGGGAATGAGGGGCAAGCGCGGCGATCCGCCGTAGCTGCCGCGGAAGTCCATGGCCGCCTTCAGTCCGGCCGGGCCATATAGGCTTGGAATCTCAGCGGCCTTTGCCGCACGAGCGATGAGCTCCTCGGCGGCGTCAACCTCGCGCGTGCGCAGCGCTTCTTCGATTGACAGGAGATGGAACGGGATGACGTTCGCCAACGCCAACGCCGCCGTGCGTGAGCCGAGGTCCCAAGCTTCGCGCCAAAGGTCCTCCCGGCCAATCCAAAGGGACTCAGGCGAGCCGCCGTGCTCGACGAAGGCCTTCATCCAGCCCGCATCATGCCCGCGATACAAGATGGCTGCGACGTTTGGGTGCTGCGCGACCTGGGCCGCAGCTTCCGCACTGAGCGGGCGACGGGCATCCACCGCGCAGGCAACGGGAAGCGGGGATCGGTCCGCAGCCGAACGCAGAAACAGCGCGGCACGCGCCTCGTCGTTCGGGCCGCGGTAGTCCGCTGGAGAGCGCAACCACAAACCCTCACAACCGGTTTCCTTTGCAGCTATCGCAAGCGCAGCCGTCTCATGCACGCTCTCCGCGCTCGACGCGGCGATGCAAGGGCGACCGTCGGCAGCCGCGATCGCCAACTCCCAGACGCGCCGCCGTTCCTCGCCGCTGAGCAGTGAACCCTCGCCGTCCCAACTTGTCAGAACATAGGCCGCAACGCGCGTGCGGCCCAGCTTGGCCAAGTTGTGGCGCAGCTTCGCTGGATACAAGTCGCCCGCATGGTCAAACGGCGTGGCGACCGGACACAAGACACCCCGAAGTTTCCGCATGGAAGCCCACTATTGTATCGGGGACGCGGGGGCGCTTCTGCCCGGGATTCGGAGCGGCTACGCTTTAGGTGGCTAGGGACCGGCGGGCAGCCCGGCGGCGGTTCAAGCATGTCGGCGCGCACCACGCGGTCACGGCCAAGCCTCTTTGCCTCGTAGAGGGCGTGATCGGCCCACTCCACGGGGCCAAGGCAATCGCAGGTTTCGCGCGCGTGAGCCGGGTACGATGCGACTCCGCAGCTGATGGTGATGTGAAATGGCGCGTCGGCGCCTTGAAGCTCAAATCGGATCGAGCGCACTTGATTGCGGACGCGTTCCGCCACTTTGGCGGCCCCCGCGGTGTCCAGGTCGGGCAACAGCAGTACGATCTCCTCGCCGCCATACCGAAAAGCAAGGTCGCTGGAGCGCACCCCCTTGGCGACTGCCTTGGCCGTCTCGCGAAGAATTTGATCGCCCCGCTGGTGGCCGAGGGAATCGTTATAGGACTTGAAACGGTCGACATCGCACATGACGACCGCAAAACTGCGCCCGTCCGCACGCGCCTGGGCATGGACTTCTCGCAGCCTCGCTTCGAATGCGGCGCGGTTGCCGATCTGCATCAGTTCATCGATCTTGGCGCGTTCATCGAGATCCCTGGCGTATTGCCGCAACGCGTCGTTGGCAGCCCTCAAACGCGCCTCCAGGCCTACGATGCGCTCGGCAACCAACAGTCGCACGCGCAATTCGTCTGGGTCGACAGGCTTCACAAGGAAGTCGTCCGCGCCGGCCGAGAGCGCTTCGAGCAGGTCGCGATGTTGCGAACGCCCGGTCAAGATCATCACGTAAACGTAGAACGGCAGAGAAGAGGCGCGGATTCTTCGGCACAGGGATAGACCGTCCTCCCCAGGCATCATCCAATCGGAGACGACGATGCGATAAGCTCCCTCCTCGAGCATCTGCCAGCCCTGGGCCGCATCTGTGGCGATGTCCGATTCGTGGCCTAGGCGCCGCAGGATGCGCTGCACGAGCCCGGCGGCGCTCGGGTCATCCTCGACGATGAGGACTCTCATAACGGTCCCATCTGCGGCTGGACGGTGTCGCGGACGCGGTCGAGCTCCTGGCGGAGGGCATTAGCTTGCAGCGCAAGCGCTCCGGCTTTACCATCGCGCGCGAACGCTTCGAAGTTTCGGCAAGCATCGGCGAAAATCTCCGCGCCGACATTGCCCGCCGCGCCTTTCATGCGGTGTACGGCCGCCAATGCGGCGTCGTAGTCCGCTTGTGCAAGGGCGTCCTGCAGCAGGGCGAGCTGGGATTCGGAGTCCTCGAGAAACACCTTCACCATTTCCGCGGCAAACTCGTCTTCGCCCATCGAAATCGCCTTGAGACGATCGAAGTTGCAAACTACCGCCATGGCACTCCCCTCGTTCTTGCTCATCGGCGCCCGTTCGAAAAGCGTGAGGCGTGGCCGATGAGAAAGCAGGGATGACAATTCAAGCCATTGCCGCCGCCGCGTTGAGCACAGCGAGCGGTCGGGCGGCCTCGGCCGCCGAGGGCGTGCGGCGAGCCGGGGAGCCACAGGTGGAAGATTCGGTCAGCCTGAGCGAGCAGGCAGTGCGCCTCTTGAAGGCGCACACAGAATACGAGGCCGCCATTGAGCTCGCGCGCACCGCCGACGAGATCCAGCGCTCAGCGGTCGACCTGCTCGCGTGACGGCGCTAGATGAACGGCGCTTTGACCGTGTCCGTTCCGCGCATCGGGTACTTCGGTAGCGTGCCGCCGGCGTCCTCTAGAATGCGCTTCCGGGCCAGAGCGACCCGTTCAGCGGCTTGACGCGCGATCGTCTTCGAAAATGGCTCGGACGCTTCCATGTCGAACAGGCGTGGATTGTTCCAATAGACATCCGAGAAATACCAGTTGGCGTCATCGCGGTACCAAACCGTGTTGCTGTAGCGGCATGTCACGTACTCGCGAGCGGAGAGCGGCCGTCCTTCCAGCAGGTCGAGGAGATTTTTGCCGTCGACGCCTTGCTCGGGGGAGGCTCCTGCGGCCGCGCACACTGTTGCTGGTACGTCGAGCGTATAGGTGAACTGGTTGAATCGTTTGCCCGCGCCGGCCCCCTTGGGATGGCGAATCAACAACGGGATGTGCATCGTTCCGGGATAGAGCGCACCGGCCGGCTTGCCGGTCACCTTCTCGAGGTTGTCCCCGAAGTTCGTGCCGTGGTCGCTCACGAAGAAAACGTAAGTCGAGTCGCTTTTGCCCGTTTCTTCGAGCTTTGCTAGAAGCTGACCGAACCAGTGATCGACCATCGTGACGAGGCCCGAGTATTGGGCACGGATGTCGGCGAGATCGGCGTCCGGAAGCGGGTTTTGGTAGAGCGTCGAGTACGGGATGTTCAGATGCGTTTTGCCCTTGTACGCAGGGTCACGATAAAGGTCGTAGTAGTTGCGTGGCGCTTCCCAAGTCTCATGAGGGTGGAAGGTATCCACGTAGAGGTAGAAGGGTTGATCGAGTGTCCTGTTCTCGTCGAGGAAACGCATGGCGGAAGTAAACGTGCGCGGCGTCGCGAAATCCATCTCATCCGGTTCGAAGCCGCCCAGGTTCGCCGTGTGGGGCGCGCCTCGGCCAGGGGCGTAGCGTCGGGCGAGCTCTTTGGGGTCGTAGGGTGCGGTGGAGCGATAGCGGTCTTCCGACGCTCCGCGCACGAAGTCCCACTGATGGAAGCCACGCGTAAAATTCATGCCCGGCACGAAGTAGTGCGGCACGTCCGCGACGAAGCCGCAGTGGTAGCCGGCGCGGGCGAGCGCCTCGGCGACGGTCTCCTGTTCGGGGTCCATCGGCTGCCAGCCGGGCAGATAGACGTTGTCCCAGGGCACGGGCGTGTAGTTGCGAAATGGGTAGGCGCGGCGGCCGGAGTGTAGCGTCCTGCGCGTGGGGATGGTGGGCAGGCACTCCGGGTGGTTGCGCTCAAACAGAGCCGCCTGCGTGGCGAAGTGGTCGAGGCTGGGCGTCTGTACGGTACGGTTGCCGTAGGGGCCGAAGGTAGGGCGCGCGCGGCTGTGTCCGAGACGACGACCAGGATGTTCGGCTTCTGTGGCGCGGCGGGCTGCTGGGCCAGGCCCGGCGCGGCAACGGCGGCCATGCTGGCGGAAAGGAATTCGCGTCGTCTCATCCTTGTGCTTCCTTGCGTTCTTTCTCTTGCGCGCGCATTGCGGCGGTCAGCTCTCGCTTTTCGCCTGCACCCGTCGCGGTGCGCGCGATGGCGTTGACGAGCTTGCGATAGGGTAGACGTTCCAGGTCATCAAAAGCGACGAGCTCGCCTTTCCGCCAGGAGCTGTAGAGCCAGCGCCGGAGGAGCGCCAGGTGATCCTCGCGCTCTTTGGGTGACCCGGTTTGGGGTTCGAAATTCTCCATCGCCTCGCGCACTCGACGATCGAGTGATTGCGGCCGTTCGGCGTCGCTTTCGAGCGCAAAGTCGAACGATGGCTGCAAGAAACCAGCGTGGAGGCGCCAGATCGAGACGGCGTCCGGGGTCGTGCTGCGCTGCACGATGGCGCCGTGCAATTGGTCGAGGGCGCGGGCGGGCTCTTCTGCTAACCGCAACGTCTCTTTGAGCGCCTCGAGCTTGGCGTGCAGGCGCTGGGCCTCTTCAAACTCGAGCGCGTCGCTGGCTTCGTCGCGTTCCGCCTCGAGTGTCACCGCAAGCGAGCGTCCGCGGGTGACAAACGCCTCTTCCAGCTTGGCGGCCTCCTCGCGATAGTGCGCTTCGTCGATGGCCTGCTGGCAGGGGCGCAGGCACTTGCCCATCTCGCCGTAAATGCAGCCAGGATGATTGGGGGCGGGATCGAGGTTTTCCACGCAGCGGCGCACGCCAAAGAAATCCAGTAGGCGATCTTCGAAGGCCTCCGCTTGGGCGCGTCCGCGGAAAGGGCCGAAGTAGAGTGCATCGCCAGTGGCGATCTGAGTGGTGACCGATGTCCGCGGGTAGGGATTGGAGAGGTGCAGCTTGATGCAAGCCGGGGCGCGCAAGCGCAGACGAGCGCGGTAATCGCTCGGCCAGACGCTGCGAGCCGCTCGATAGAGCAGCCAGTTCGTTTCGAAGGGCGAGGCGGCGGGCTGGTACTCGACGCGCCGCACCGAGTCGCCGAAGATTCGTCCGCGGCCGACGTCGGCGTGCAGGAGGCGCACCAAGCGCTTGCGGATGTTCTGGGTGCGCGCGAGATAGGCGCGTCCTCCATCGGGCTCGAGCAAGACTACACCGGGCGCATCCGGAGCGGCGGTGAGGTCGGGAAGACCCGCGGCGGGGAGGGGGATCTCGAAGCGAAGGTCCATGCGGGCCGACGCGAGGTAGAGTAACACGCATGGGCTCGTCGGGCGGAGCGCCGGCGTTTCCCGGCCGCGGTTGGGTTGGTCTCGCGGCGATCGCGAGCGCCGTTGGACTGGGCTTCTGGGATCAGCCCTCCTTCGCGTCGATTTTGGCGTGGTGGGGCTTGGCGCTGGGACTGGATGGAGCGAGTTTCGCCGTGCGTGGCCGTTCGGTGCTCGAGGACGCCCCGGAGGCTCTTGTCTGGATGGCGGTTCTTTCGATCTTCTTGGGCGTGGGGCTGGAATGGTCGGCTGCGCAAGTGGGCTCGTGGGCCTACCTGGGGCTCCCGGGCAACGAGTTCGTGCGCTACGCGGTGCAAGGGGCGACCTTCGCTGCGTTCGTGCCGGCGTTGCATGGCGCCGCGCTTCTGCTCGGAGCGCATGGCGAGCCAGGGAAGGCGCGCGGAGGCATGTTGCGCATCGCGCTGGGGGCGATTCTTGTAGCAGCGGTATTGCTGTTTCCGAATGCGACTCCGGAGGAGGCCCCCGTGATGGCGCTGCCTGGGGCGCTGCTGATCGGGGTTTGGCTGTTCTGCTCCGGCGCCAACGGCCTGCGGGGCCGAGCTGACAGCCAAAACTGGGTCTGGATTACCGCGGGTTTGCTGCTGCTCGGGTGGACGGCCGTCGTCACGGCGCTCACGGGGCAGGGGCGCTATCCCGGCGGCTTCGAGAGTCCTGGATTGTGGGAGTACCTACTGCTCGCCGCTCTGGGGCCGTCAATGCGCGCCGCGTATCTCCTGCTGGCCGACTCGTCCGGATTGCCAACTTGGCCCGCCCGTGAAAGTCGCACCTCTTTGATACGATAAGGTTTACTGGCGCCCGATTCAGCAATGAGCTCTGCAGTCGTCATGCCGGACCTCGAAGAAGAGGTCTTCGAGGATACCCTTGACGAAGAGGGTAAGTTTTATCACGTGATCCTGCTCAACGACGAGGATCACACGTATGACTATGTCATCGAGATGTTGATGGAGATCTTCGACTTCACGGAAGACAAGGCCTATCAGCACACGGTGGAAGTCGACACGAAAGGGCACAGCCGCTTGGTGACCTTGCCGCTCGCGCAAGCCGAGGCCAAGCGCGATGCGGTCCACGCCTACGGCGCGGATTGGCGGCTGCCACGCTCGCTTGGAGCGATGGCGGCGCTGATCGAGCCGGCGGATTAGCGGGGTCAGCAAGTCCTCAGGCCTCGAATCTATCTAGGCGCCTCGACGGTGTTCGGGTCGCGCTCCGATTCCTCCCACATTTGTTTGCAGGCGGCAGTGCCTAGGCTGAGCACCAAACGCTGGCTACGCGCTTCTGGCGGCAGTTGCGCGGGGAGGGCAACCATGGGAGCGCAGATCAGCTCGCCTCCCGGCAATCCCCTGGCTGCCTCGAGGGTATAGTCGATTCCTTCGAAGATCTCAAGCTC
Organism: Bryobacterales bacterium; assembly: GCA_041394905.1. Classification (GTDB taxonomy): domain Bacteria; phylum Acidobacteriota; class Terriglobia; order Bryobacterales; family UBA6623; genus RI-231. The sequence continues at coordinate 107,893 of JAWKHJ010000020.1, forward strand.
GTAGTTGCCCTCATTATTTGTGTGAACGACTTGCGCGAAATGTCGATAGTCTTTGGCGTGATAGCGGGGATCGAACGCCGCAACTCGGACCTTGGCGACAGGCTGCCCGTCGCGCTGGAGCACCTGCCCGCGAATCGCGATCGTCGTAAGCGGCCGCCCGACCTGGAAGTCCAGGTTTTCAAGAACCGTGTTCTCGTCGACTGCGATGACGGCCGCTTTCTGCCAGTCTGTCGTTCCTGGGTAGAAAGTCGCCGCGTATGGCGAATCCTGACTTGGCCCGTTGCGCAGGTTGACGCCGAACCGGTAGCGCCCCGGTTGAAGACCTTCAAGGGTAAACCGGCCGTCCGCGTCCGTTTGTGCGCGTCCTCCAACCATCTCTCCGGCGTGGAGTGGAGGCAAAGGCATCGCTTGGACTTCTAGGTCAGCAGCCCCTTTACCTGTAGAATCCGTCACATGGCCCGATAGGCGATTGGCGGGGTACATCAGGAACTGCTCGTAAGCGCAACCCTTGGCCGGCACAGTGACCGTCATTTCGCTGTACCAGTGGCGATAGCCGGTGCGGGTGAGCGCGAGGTCGTAAGTCCCAGCAGGAACGCTACTAAAAGCAAAACCGCCTGTTTGGTCGGTTTCGGTTTCTAGCTCGGTCGAAGCGTTTGCCAAGTTGAGGCGAGCCCCTCCGAGTTCCTTTCCATCCCTGGGGCCGCTTGCGTTCAGCACTTTCCCCACGAAGGATGGAGGCGGATCTGCCCCCTCCCGCCCTCGCGCGAATTCCAGGTCTTGGGAGGCGTGCTCGAGACGAACGGATCCGGAGCAGACACCGAGGCCGAAGCCTTGGCCATTCGCGCTTGGGGAGTAGACGAAGTAACGAGTGCCGAGTTGCGGCGTGGCCCCGGTCTCGCCGAAAGCTAATTGGTCAATTTCAACGCGATCACCGGTCGTCAGGTCCCCATAGAAGACCTCCTCAACCGCCAGTTGCACGTGATATCGGAGAGGGCCCAAGTCTGGATCGAGTTCGAGAGGCGTACTCGCCTCCACGACGCCGACCCAAACGGCAGCGCTGCCTGCCCAGGCCTCGCAGGGGTGCCGTGGCCCGATGCACTCAGAACGGGCGGAGGCTGCCGAAAAAGGCTAATAGAGCGAGGATGGCCAACGGACGCACGGTCGGGTCACGCTTCAATCTAGCCCAGGGTTTCACAATTTTGACGAGCCGGGATCAGTCCCGGCTAGAACCGCCCTCGCGGACGAGCCTCGCTAAGCGGCGTCTTGCAGGGCTTTGCGGTTGCGGCGAGGGCGTGGGTTGGCGCGCGTTTTCAGATCGTTCTCGATGCCGAGACCGGCCAGCCAGCCGCCGAGAGCGCAGGCGGTCATGTGGCCCACAACCACTGCGGCCAAGCCGGCTACGACGCTCGCGGCGTTGAATCCGCTCGGATCGCCGGCGAGCAGCGGTCCCGCGCCGGCCATAGACCTCCGACGGCGGCTGCGACTGCGAATCGCACGCCCACCACCACGGCAAACCGGCTATCCAAAAACGAAGCGCCCAGTGCGCCCGCTAGGCCGTAGGTTAGAGCGAACACAAAACAAGTGGTGACCAGCGACGTCGGCTCGCGCTGCTCGACCTTCAAAGCAAGTAGATCATCGAGAAGCGGCGCCACCAGAAAGGCTGGAATCAGAAAGCCAAGCGAAAACCCCAGGGCGCCGCCCTTCCATGCGCCGGGTTTGAGCCCCACGCCCAACGCCGCCCCGCCGAGTGCGCCACACGCGGCGAAACCGCCGACCCGTCCCGCGACCACCGCCCAACCGTCTCCGTAGAGCCCGGCTGCCAAGGTTGCGACGATTGCGAGTAGCCCGCCGATCGTGAAGCCGGCCAGACCTTGGAACGAAAACAACACGCCGGCGCTGTTTGAGAGCGTCGTAGATGAGCCATCAGTGTGGTGTGTGTGCGCCACGGCCGAATGCAGCCTGCCTTCTCGAATGATTGCGCCAAAAACGGTTTCGCGCCATGCGTGGATTTCCGGAGCCCGATTAGGGTCGGACCTTAGCGAGGCGCCATCGAGGGCCGCATGGGGGATAATGGAATTTTCGCCCTTTCGTCTCCCCGCAATGGCCGCACGCATCGCGCATTACGAGCTCCTGGAACGCATCTCCGAAGGCGGGATGGGTGTGGTGTATCGTGCGCGGGATACGAAGCTAGACCGCCTGGTAGCGCTCAAATTTCTGTCGCGCGACCTGGGCTCGTGCGAGGAGGATCTTGCAGCGTTTTTGCACGAAGCGCGCGCGATCTCACAGCTCAGCCATCCGAACATCGCCACGATCTACGCCGTGGAGGAAGACGAGGGCGACCGGTTTCTCGCATTCGAATATCTGCCGGGCGGCACGCTCAAGGACGTAATTCAATCTGCGCCGGAGCCGCTCGAAATGAGCCAGATCGTGCGCTGGGGGACGCATGTGGCGCGCGCATTGGCGCATGCCCACCGTCACGGCATCGTGCACCGCGACGTGAAGTCCTCAAACGTACTGTTGACCGGCGGACGGGCTGGCAAAGCTGACGGACTTCGGCGTCGCGCAGGTCGCCGGGCGGCGCGACGGCTCGACGGGCGAGACGGTCGGAACGGCCGCTTACATGTCGCCGGAACAGGTGCAGGGAACGCCCATCGACAAGCGCTCGGACCTGTTTTCCCTGGGCGCGGTGCTGTTCGAGATGTCCGTCGGCCGCCCACCCTTCCACGACGCGAATCAGGCGGTCATCTTCTACGACGTAGTCCACACGCCCGCTCCGCCGGTGAGCACGCTGCGTCCCCATACGCCTGTCCGCTTTGACTCCATCGTGGCGAAGCTGCTGCAGAAGTCGCCGGACAGGCGCTATCAGACAGCGGACGAAGTGGTCGCGGATCTGGAATCCTTGCGTTCGGAGCCCACCAGCGGATTCAACCGTTTGCGACTTCCAGAACGTTCCGGACGCAACGATAGCGGTGCTGCCGTTCGTCGACATGAGCCCGGAGCGCGACCAGGAGTACTTTTGCGATGGCATGACAGAAGAGATCATCGCTGCGCTATCTGAGATCAAGGGACTGAAGGTGGTGTCCCGGACCTCGTCGTTCGAGTTCAAGAATCGCGCCTACGACGTCCGCGAGATCGGCTCGAAGCTTCGTGTGGATACCGTACTCGAAGGCAGCGTGCGGAAGGCGGGCGACCGCGTCCGCATCGCCGTCCAACACATCAAGGTCGCGGACGGGTTCCACTTGTGGTCGGACCGCTACGAGCGGAGTCTGGAGGACGTCTTCGCCATCCAGGAAGAGATCGCCGAAGCGATTGCGGGCAACTTGCGTTGCAAGCTGCTGGAGCAACGCGACACCCCGCCTGTGAAGCGCAAGACGGCCGTCAATCTGGACGCCTACAACTCGTACCTGGCCGGACGCTATCACATCAACCAGCGCGGCAAGGAAGCCGTGCTCAAGGCGATGGACTGCTTTCGGGACGCCGTGCGAGCGGACGAGGAGTACGCACCGGCGTGGTCGGGTTTGGCCGAGGCGTATGTGCTGTCGGCGGCGCGCAGCATCTTCGAGGCGGACCCTGCTGAGTCACTCGCCGAGGCGGACAAGGCGGCGCGGCGGGCGATCGAGCTCGACGGCGGGTCGCCGGAGGCGCACGTGGCGCTGGCGCTGGTGCGGATGCGCAAGGATTGGGACTGGGTTGGGGCGATGGCGGAGTTTGAGCGCGCCATCGAGCTCAACGAGAACCATGCGCCGGCGCACCACCAGTACGCCATGTGCCTGGCTTTCCAGAACCGGCTGGACGAAGCGCTCGAGCACATCGGACGGGCGCGCGAGCTCGACCCGCTGTCGCTGCTGATCCTGACGGCCCGCGGACGTATTCTGCACTTCGCGCGGCGCTATGACGAGGCGATCGATGAGTGCCGCAGGGCAATTGACCTGAACCCTGATTTTCAGCAAGCGTGGTTTGACCTGCTGATGAGCCTAGGGGAAAAGGGCGAGATCGAAGAGGGCTTGGAAATCAGCCGCAAGCTGCTCGAGCTCGCGCCAGACGCGGTACTGCGTTCGGTCATCGATGCGCGCATCTATGCCCTGATGGGCGAGATGGACAAGGCGCGAGAGGCGCGTGCCCGGCTGACGGAGCTGGGGGCGACACGCCACATCTCACCCGTACTGTTGGCCGTTGTCGACACGGGGCTGGGGGACATCGAAGGCGCAATCGCGAACCTAGATCGTGCTCTCGCCCTGCGCGACAACCAACTCGTCTACGTCCAGTGCGAGCCCTCGTTCGATCCCATCCGTCACCACCCCCGTTATGCGGAGCTGCTCGCCGGGGTCGGCTTCGAACCTGCGCGTTGACACCTATTTACCCCCCTGATAGCTTGGGATCAGGGACCCTTACCGAGCCCTTCTGATGGATCTCGCCCATATCCGAAATTTTTCAATCATCGCCCACATCGATCACGGCAAGTCGACTCTGGCTGACAGGCTCATCCAGTTGACAGGCGCCCTGACCGAGCGGGAGATGAAAGCGCAGGTGCTCGACTCGATGGATCTCGAGCGCGAGCGCGGCATCACGATCAAAGCGCAGACCGTGCGTCTGCTCTACAAGGCCAAGAATGGCGAGGTGTATCAGCTCAACCTGATCGACACGCCTGGGCACGTGGACTTCTCCTACGAAGTTTCGCGCTCGCTGGCCGCCTGCGAAGGCGCCTTGCTGGTGGTGGACGCCGCGCAGGGCGTGGAAGCGCAGACGCTGGCGAACACGTATCTCGCGCTCGAGCATGACCTGGAAATCATTCCGGTCCTGAACAAGATTGACCTGCCGGCTGCGGAACCCGAGCGCATCAAAGAGCAGATCGAGTCCGCGATCGGGCTCGACGCCTCCGAGGCGCTGATGATCAGCGCCAAGACCGGCCTAGGCGTTCCGGACGTTCTCGAAGCGATCGTACAGAAGGTGCCGCCGCCCAAGGGCGATCCCGATGCACCGCTGCGGGCGTTGATCTTCGACTCCTGGTACGACCCCTACCGCGGCGTCATCGTGCTGGCGCGCATCGTAGACGGCAAGATCAGCAAGGACACGCGCATGAAGCTGCTCTCGACGGGCAAGCAGTTCGACGTGGACGCGCTCGGCTTCCGCACGCCCAACCACATCCCCTGCGATGAGCTCGTCGCGGGCGAAGTGGGCTGGATCGTCGGCAACATCAAGGAAGTTTCGGATGCGAAAGTCGGCGATACGATCGGCGACGCCGCCAATCCGCCCGCCGGCCCGCTGCCGGGCTTCAAAGAGAGCAAGCCGATGGTCTTTGCCGGGTTGTACCCGGTGGAGGCGCATCAGCACGGCGAGTTGCGCGATGCGCTCGAGAAGCTGCGCTTGAACGACTCGTCATTCCAGTTCGAGCCGGAGAGCTCTTTGGCGCTGGGCTTCGGGTTCCGTTGCGGCTTCCTCGGGTTGCTGCACATGGAGATCGTGCAGGAGCGGCTGGAGCGCGAGTTCAACCTGGACCTGATCACGACCGCCCCAGGGTGCGCTACCGCGTCTACCTCACCGACGGCAAGATGATCGAGGTCGACAATCCGAGCCGCTGGCCGGAGCCGCAGAAGATCGACAAGATCGAGGAGCCGGTCTTCGAGGTAACGGTGCTGACCCAGGACGAGTACCTGGGCGGCATTCTGGCGCTGTTTGAAGACAAGCGCGGCCGCCAGAAGAGCTTCGAATACCTGGGCGGCGACCGCGTGATGCTGACGTACGAGGTTCCGCTCAACGAGGTCGTGCTCGACTTCTACGACCGGCTCAAGACCGTCTCGCGCGGCTACGCTTCGGTTGAATATCACTTCTCGGGGTATTGGGATTCACCCATGGTGAAGCTCGACATCCTGGTGGCGGGCGAGCCCGTCGACGCGTTGTCGATCATCGTCCACAAGGACCAGGCCCACGCCCGCGGAAGGCGCTGATCGGGCGCTTCCGCAAGCTCATCCCGCGGCAACAGTTCGAAGTGGCGCTACAGGCGGCGATCGGCAACAAGATCGTCGCGCGCGACAACATCGCGGCATTGCGCAAGAACGTGCTGGCGAAGTGCTACGGCGGCGACATCAGCCGTAAACGCAAGCTGCTCGACAAGCAGAGGGAAGGTAAACGCCGGATGAAGCGCGTGGGACGCGTGGACATCCCGCAGGAAGCGTTCCTGGCGGTGCGTTGAGCGTCGGGGAAGAATAGCGCGGCAACGCGCGCGCACCTAGAACGCGCGCGCTGTTTGTTCCTAACTTTTTCGCCGCCGGCGCAACATGGCTAGCGCCAGCACTCCAATACCTAGTAGGCCCACTGTCGCCGGCTCAGGCACGCTCGATGGCACGATCGCCCCGGCCGCCCCGGCGGATGGCGTCCAACCTCGATCCCGACAGCGCCATGTCATAGAGGAATACGTTGTCGATCGTGCCGTTGAAGGTCTCCAGCGGGAAGCCTGGGTTGTAACCGATGTAGGTCGTGGTGAAGCCCGCTCCAGTGGTGTCAGCGAAGTTGGTGCGCACGCCGTCAACGTCAATCGTGACCGTGGTCCCGTCATAGACGACCGCCACGAACTGCCAAAGGCCGACCGTCGCCGTTCCACCAAACCCTACGCCGCTACCGGTGAAGGCGGAGTAGCCGGGAGAAGTCCCCGGTCGTCCATGGTCAGGGTGCGGTCGAAACCGCCGCTATCGTGGGACAAGATCGTTTCGCGACTGCCTAGAGCATCCGCGTTGACCCACGCGCCCATGGTCAAGCTCGGAAGCGTCGAAGGGTTGATGTCGATCGGGAGGCTGACGGATCCGTCCCGTCGTAGTTCAGCGCGCCGTTCTCATACCCGGCAGCCGTGAATGTCGGCATAGCTGAACCCGCCCCAAGAGTTCCGTTGTTCCCGTTACCGGAGATGTCTGTCGCAGTTCCATCGTCAAACGTATAAAAACCTATCAATCCCGCCTGCGCGGCGGTCGTGGCGCCCAGGCAGCCCGCCAGTGCGAGCGCCAGAGACCAAGCGTTTCTCATCCGAACCTCCCCAAGGTCTACGGTTGTTCTATTAGAGGGCGCATTACGAGAGTACTAGAACTCTTGGGGGCATTCAAGGAAAAACGACGTCACCGGCTGACGAAGGGGTTGTCGCGGATCCAGAAGCGGAGGGCAGGTCCGCGCTTCGCGTGATGCCGATTCGCGGACCTTGCTGCGTACGGAAGGCGCGGCCCGAAGCATCCTGCACCGTCAGAGCGCCCTGAGTGACGTCGACGCCGTAGTGCTCGAGGGTGACCCCCAGCGCTTGCGTCAGTTTGCCCGGGCCGGAGCAAAGGTCTCGAGACGTCTTGGCGCGACGGCGCCGCTCGAACATCTGTTCCAGGCCCTCGACGGGTTCGAGCGCCCGGATGAGAACGCAACCGGCTTTGCCATCGGCCTCGGCAACGAGGTTCAGGCAATAGTGCATGCCGTAGGTAAAGTAGACGTAAGCATGGCCAGGCGGCCCGAAGATGACGCGGGTCCGCGGCGTAACACCAGCGAAACTGTGCGCCGCTTCGTCGCCCTCCCCGAGGTAGGCTTCGGTCTCGACGATGCGGCCGGCGACGATGCCGCCATCGACATGGACGATGCGCTTTCCGAGCAGTTCACGGGCCACTTGCTCCGTCGGCCGGTCGTAGAACGCGCGGGGCAGAGCCTTGGCGCCTTGCATGCAACCTCATTAGTGACAAACGGAGGGCGTCATGGCAATCCCCGAGAGAATCAAGCCTTCCTCGCGGAGAAGGGTGCGGATTACGAACATGTGCGCCATTTGGCCACCTATACGGCGCGGGAATTGGCCCACCAGGAACATGTTCCCGAGCGGCAGGTGGCGAAGTGCGTAGTCCTGCTGGCGGACGAGGTCTATGCAATGGCCGTACTCCCTGCGGATGAGCAGGTCGATATCGATCGGTTAAGGCGGGTTCTAGGACTCATGGACCTACGCCTCGCAACCGAGGAAGAGCTCGCTTGGCTGTTTCCCGATTGTGAGGTCGGCGCAATGCCGCCTTTCGGAGCGCTATATGCCTTGCCGGTGTACATCGACAAGCGACTAGCGGCTCAAGAAACGATTGACTTCAACGCCGGAACCCATCGTGACGTGCTGCGGATGCGTTACTCCGAGCTATGCCGATTGGTGGAGCCGATCGAGCGCGAATTCGGCGAGCCGGTCGCGACGTAGGCCTACGGCATCACGCGCGGTTCCGGATGCTCAACGCGGCCGCGCGGCCGCTGGTTGTTCGCAATGTCCCGCCGGCCACGCTCGGCGAGCTCAGTCAATCGCTCTACGATGTCGGGATGCTCGGCCGCGACATCGTGTGTGGACCCAACATCCTCGACCAGGTTAAACAAGAGGGGCTTCCCGCCGTCTCCGGGCTTGAAGTGCGGGTGGCGTTCGAAATGATCAAGCGGGAGAAACAACTTCCAAGGCCCGCTTCGCACCGCTTGCAGTTGCTCGCGATCGAAGTACAAGAAAGCCTCGTACGGGGATTTGCTGCGCCGGGTTCGCCGACCAACAACGGCCGAATGTCATAGCCGTCGAGCTTGCGATCCGAGGGCGGCTTGCCGCCAGCCATGTGGACGAACGTGGGTAGAATGTCCAGCGTCGAAGCGAGTTCCTGTTCCGTTGTCCCGGCGGGGATGGTCCCTGGCATCCACGCAATCATGGGAATACGCTGGCCCCCTTCCGCCGTGCTGTAGCCGGGACCATACAAAGGTAGATTGCTGCCGCGTGCGAGATTGCCGGGCTCGCGATTGATGGGTGCGCCGTTATCGGACGTCCAAATGACCAGGGTGTTTTCCGCCAAGCCCAGCTCGACGAGCTTGTCCAGGATCTGGCCGGCCGCCCAGTCGAGCTCTTCGACGGCGTCGCCCCAGGGGCCGTTCTGGCTCTTTCCACGGAAGGTCTCGCTGGAGAAAGGCGTGGGCGTGCTTCCAGGCATGGCGTGCGAGACAAAGAGGAAGAAGGGCTCGTCGCGATGCTTTTCGATGAAAGCCACGGCATGCTCCGCCTCGCGCTTGGTGAGCGTATTGCGATCAGTCGGAGCCTCGATGACAGTCTCGTTCTCCATGAGCGGCAGCGGGGGCCAGCGGTCGGCGTCCATGGTCTTGCCGCCGCGCAGCGCGATCCGTTGGCCCTGCTCTTGGGTCATGTCGTCGCTGTAAGGGACGCCCCAGTAATAATCGAACCCCTGGCGGGTAGGGAGGAACTCCAGTTGGTCGCCGAGGTGCCACTTGCCGAGGATGCCTGTGGCGTAGCCTTGCTGCTTGAGCGCCTCCGCGACGGTCACTTCATCCGGGTTCAGGCCATATGGCGAGATGGGGCGCAGGACGTGCTGATCGCGCTCGTTGTAGGCCATACCGATGCGTTGCGGATAGGCGCCAGTCATCAAGCTGGCGCGCGACGGCGTACATACGCCCGAGGTCGAATAGAAGTCCGTGAAGCGCCGGCCTTCCCGGGCCATACGGTTCAAATTCGGCGTGCGGTGCAGATTGGAGCCAAAGGGTTCGACGTCGCCGTAGCCCAGGTTGTCGCACCACAGGATGATGAAGTTCGGCGGGCGCGCTGCGGGCGGTTTCGAGCCGCAGGCGGCGAGTAAGAGCAACGCGGCGCTGAGGGCCTTTCGGATGAAAGCCTGTTCGGTCACCAACCTAGTGTAGTCGTGGAAGACGAGAGGAGCGTTCGACTAACGGCTTTCCGCGGTTTGCTTGCCGCGGAAGAAGTCGAAGGCAGAGACTTTGTGCACGCACGACACCGTGCAGAGTGGGGCGCAGGGCTTTTCGGTGCGGTATGCGGTGCGGACGTCTCCTTGGGTGTAGTCGGCCAAAGGCGTGCCGGGGTAGCCGCGCTGCTGCGAGCAGTAGTGGACCAACCCGTCTTCGCAGATGTAGAGATAGCGGGCCCCGGCCCGACAGCGCCAGTCGTTGGGTTTGCCTTCGGCGATGTTCTTCTGGAAGAAGTCGAGCCGCGCGTAGGATTTCTTGCTCAAGCCCTTGATGCGGTCGAAGACTTCGCGCTCTTTGGGTTCGAGCGGTTTGAGCTGTCCGGAGCCGTCGTGGATGATGCCGACCGTCGAGCTGAATCCGAGCTCAACCGCGCGCTGGGCGATAACCCATGCATCCTCGGGGTTCTCGATGCCGCCGCCGACCACAGAGTTGATGTTCACGTGGAAGTCGGCGTACTCCGCCATCCATTGCAGCTTCTTGTCGAGAACTTTGAGGCTTTTCTTCGAGACGTCGTCCGGCTGCACGTTGTCGATCGAGATCTGAACGTACTCGAGGCCCGCATCATTCAGCTTCTGGATGCGGTCCGGCACCATGAAGTAGCCGTTGGTGATCAGACTGGCGATCATGCCGCGATCGCGGATGCGGCGAATCTGGTCGTCGAGGTCCGGGTGCAGTAGGGGCTCGCCGCCGGAGAAGGTGACGATGGAGACGCCAAGCTCGGCCAGCTTGTCGATGCGGCGCAACATCTCGTCCGTCGGGACGGGTTTGGAGACGGCGTCGAACTCGTTGCAGTAGGTGCAGGCGAGGTTGCAGCGACGAATGGGGATGATCTGCGCCAGGACGGGTCGATCCGTATCGGTGAGGCCGCGCCAAAGCATCCGCAGCTCGCGAAGAGCGCGGTGCATGGCCAATTTACGGCGACGGGAACGAGTGCTGGGAGCGACGGCCATCGGGGGCGTGCAACAAACCTCTAGTATAGCGTTCGCTGTTCGGAAGGCCGGTCAAAGGAGCAAGGCCCCTTCGTGCCGCAGCAGCCACCGCTTGGCGTCCAAACCATACGCGTAGCCGGTGAGCTTGCCGTTCGTGCCAATGACTCGGTGGCAAGGAATGACGAGCGCGATCGGGTTGCGAGCGTTGGCCATGCCAACCGCGCGCGATGCATCGGGCCGATGAACACGCTTGGCCAGCTCGCCGTAGCTTACGGTGGCGCCTGGGCCGACCCGACGCAACTCGCGCCACACCTCCTGCTGGAAGGGCGTGCCGGGAGGATCGACCGGAAGCTCCTCGAGCGCCGAGACGTCTCCCCCAAAGTAGGCGCGCAGGCGATTGGCGAAGCCTCCGAAGTTGGGGCGCAGTACGGCGCCATCAGGTGGACCGTCCTCCGTGAGGAAGAGCTGCTGAATGGCGTCCTCCGAACCGAGGAGGCGGACAGGGCCAATGGGCGTCGGGATGATGTCGCAGTAGAGTTCACTCACGATTGGGTTCTCCAGAGATGGATGGCGGCATAGGCGCGCCAGGGCCGCCACGCCTCGGCAGCGGAGGCAAGGTCCCGCGCGGCGCCGCCCCAAGCCCGGCGCAGTATCAGGTCGGAAGCGGGGAATGCATCCGGGTCGCCAAGCGCGCGCATCGAGACGTAATGAGCGGTCCATGGGCCGATGCCGGGGATGGCCTCGAGCGCGGCGCGGGTTTGGTCGAAATCGGACTCGGCCCGTATCGCGCCGGCCACGAATGCCTGGGCGAGTGCGCGGAGAGTGTTGCGGCGCGCGGCGGGACCGCCTAGCGCCTCCAGGTCGGCGTCGAGCACCTCACGAGGGGTAGGGAAGTAACCGTCTGGATTGCAGAGACTTGCGAGCTTGGCAGTCTGCTTGACCGCTCCTTCGACGGATATCTGCTGGCCCAGCACGGCGCGGACCGCGGCCTCGAAGGGGTCCCATACGCCGGGGATCCGCAGACCGGGATTGCGGTCAATGAGCTCCGCCAGACGCGGATCGGCGCAGAGGCCGCGCGCGATGGCCGACGGGTCAGCGGTCAAATCAAACATGCTGCGGATGCGGTCGACCACCTGCGGCAGGGCGCGTAAGTCCGCGCAGTCGAGGGCGACGTCCATGGAGTGTCGGTACGGGTCGTGCCGCACACGGAAGCGACCCTGCGCGTCTCCCAATCGAAACCGGCGTTCGTAGCTATCGGCGTCGACGGTCTCGACGCCTGGCAAGGCGCGCTTGGCCAGGAAGGCCAGCAGTCCGTCCCAGTCATACGGCGGGCGGTAGCCGAGCGTAAGGCGGATTCCCGCTTGCGGGTTGCTCGTCGCCCGGCGGCACGCGCTCGGGCTGCGTCCGTAGGCCGCCGAAAAGGCCTCCCGGAATCGCCGCTCGCTGCGGAACCCCGATGCGATTGCGATCTGGGCGAGTGCGAGACTCGTTTCGGTCAGCAAGGACTTGGCGAACAGCAGGCGGCGCGTGACGGCCACCGACTGCGGCGAGGCGCCCAGGTGTTGGTCGAATAGGCGTCGCAGGTGGCGAGGGCCCACGCCCAGGCGATCGGCGAGCGCTTCCACGTTGTCGACATCGAGCGCCCCCGAGTCGATCAATCGCAATGCGCGCGTGACGAGTGCGGACGTTCCGTTCCAGGCTGGGGCCCCAGGAGATGTCTCTGGACGGCAGCGCAAGCAGGACAATCCTGCTTCGACCGCGGCAGCGGCGCTCGGCACGAAGCGGCAGTTGCGGCGCAAGGTGTGCGCGCGGCACAGACCGGCCGACAGAACACGCCGGTGCTCGCCACGCAGGTGAAGAACCGCCCGTCAAAGCGTGGGTCGCGCGTCTTCAACGCTTCCCAACAGAGGTCTTGGTCCAGGCTCACGCTCTGGTTATAGCAGGGAGGCCGGACCGAAACCGGCGGTTTTCGGACGTGAATCGGACTCGATCGCTACTTGCGCCCGGCGTGCGCGGGAGGCTTGCGCAGCAGCAGGGAGGCTAGGCGCTCGAGTAAAGCGCGGAAGTAACCCGGTGCGCCGTCTCCCGGGGCCTCGGCGGGCAAGTACGCGAAGGGGAAATCGTAGGCCATGCGTCCCGGCGAAAGCGCCCACCCGCCGGGAGCCGCGAGGGTGGCTTCAATCGCCGCGCTCGTGCGTGCGAGCATTTCCGCGTCGGGGGTGGCCCGCGGCGGGTCCTCGATCAAGATCACGGGCCGGTCGTACTCGGAAAGGTTCGATACGGCGCGCAACTTCTCCGCACGGTCCGCGCGGTTGCCGTGCAGCAGGACCACATCGCAGATGCGAGCGAGAGAGCTCGGGTAGGACAAACTCTCACCCGATGAGGCGCCAATCGGCAGCGTGAACTCGGCGTGGTTGAAGAGGTCTCGGTTGTCGATGATCAGATTGCTGACGTTGCGGGGCACGAAGTCCGCGTGGTCCCACTGGCCCTGCGCGTCCCAGCTGTCGGCGATATTGACGATGACGTTGCGGAAGTCCTTCTCGATGAGCCATTCCGTCATCTTGCGGGCGCCGGCGACGAGAGCTTCGTCGGATTCGAGAACTTCGTCTTGTACAGGGCTGAAGTAGGTGAGGCAGACGATCATGCCGCGCTTGTTCGTCTCAGTAAGCAGGCGCTCGAGGCGCGCGAGCCAGCCCTGATCTAGGTCGCCATTCGGAAGAAAGGCGCTTACCAGGCTACCTTTCGTCTTCCCGTCTTCGGCCTTGCCGCTTCGCTTGAGCCCGCTCGATTCGGGATACGGCCGCTCGAACCCCTGCAGGCTGACGAAGAGACCGGCGACGCCGTATGAATGGTAGAGGTCCAGCGCGCCGATCAGGGCGTCGGTGTTCGCGTCGGGGTTGAACTCGGCCTCTGTGAGCCACTTGTCTTCAAAGAGACCGTGGACAGCGTTGACAAGCAGCAAAGCGCCTTTGGTCTTGCCGCGATAAGGTCCGCCGTTGTACGTTTCCGTCCAGCTAGAGCGGCCGGCGCGCACGAAAAAGCGTTCGGCTTTGACGCGAGGCCCGAGCATGGGACCAGCGGCAATCTCGGTAGCCGAAAGGACACAACAGACCGATAACGCGCAGAGTGCGCTCGTCAGGACGAATTTCATGCAGACACGGGCGCGCCTGGGGGCAGGGTCGGCGGACGAAGATCAAGCAGTTGAATCTTAGCATGGCACGTGCGCCTGTCCGCGCCGCGAACGCACGAACCCGGACGTTTCCGCCCGGGTTCGCTGGTAGCTAGTTGAAGCCCTGCTTACAGGCCCTTCTTGGCGAGCAGCTTCGCCAGGTCGACCACGCGGCAGGAGTAGCCCCACTCGTTGTCATACCAAGTGAGCACCTTCACCATGTTGCCGCCCAGAACCTTGGTCATCTGGCCGTCGACGATGGACGAGCGCGGGTCGCCCAGGAAGTCGGTCGAGACGAGCGGCTCTTCGGTGTAGCCCAGGATGCCCTTCAGTTCGCCTTCAGCGGCTTCCTTGAGCGCGGCGTTGACTTCTTCGACGGTCGCGGGCTTCTTGAGCTCGGCGACCAAGTCGACTACGGAGACGTCCGGGGTGGGGACGCGGATGGCAAAGCCGTCGCACTTGCCCTTGAGCTCAGGCATGACCAGACCGATGGCCGAGGCGGCCGGTCTTGGTGGGGATCATGTTCAGGGCGGCGGCGCGGGCGCGGCGCAGGTCTTCGTGCGGCAAGTCGAGCGTACGTTGATCGTTGGTGTAGCTGTGCACCGTGGTCATCGTCGCCTTCTCGATGCCGAACTTCTCTTCGAGCACCTTCGCGACCGGCGCGAGGCAGTTGGTCGTGCAGGAGGCGTTCGAGATGATGTTGTGCTTCGACGCGTCGTACTGGTCGTCATTGACGCCGAGCACGACGGTGATGTCTTCCTGCTTCGCAGGGGCCGAAATGATGACCTTCTTCACAGTGTCGCGAAGGTGCTTGGCGGCGTCCGGGCCCTTGGTGAAGATGCCCGTGGACTCGACGACGATCTCCGCGCCGTTGTCGCCCCAGGGGATCTGGGCCGGGTCGCGCTCGGCGTACACGAGGATCTTCTTGCCGTCGACGGTGATACCTTCGTCGTCAGCGGAAACTTCGGCCTTGAGCTGGCCGAGCACGGAGTCGTGCTTGAGCAGGTGAGCCAGGGTCTTGTTGTCGGTGATGTCGTTGATGGCGACGATCTCAACGCCGGGGTCGTTGAGAGCCGCGCGGAAGACGTTGCGGCCGATGCGGCCGAAACCGTTGATTGCTACTTTCACAGCCATGGTGTGGGATTGTTCTCCTCTTTCTTCGGTGTCACAGGTGGACGGAAACTGATGGCGGCCGCGCCGGATGCGGCCGGACATGACGGAATGAGTGGTGAGCGTCAGCGCTCCACGGGGTCGATCTTTCGAACCTCTCCTCCGAGGTTCGCGTGTTCATGTTTCACTTGGATGACAGCGCCGTTCTCGAACGTGACGAACACGACGTCTCCCGGCGGCTTTCCGTAGATCCAATCCTCTCTTTCCACCCCGTCTTTGGTCTCGCGATACTTTTTCTCGGGCCGCTTCTTGGCAAGCAGGACCATCTCGCGATCCATTCCTTCTATAATTTCACCCTTTTCGATCGCTTCGCGATACTTCGGCTCGAGCTTGTCCATGTAAAGCTCGGTCGCGCTGCGCTGTTCGAAATCGAGCACGGGCTTGAGCAGCTTGAGAAACTCTTCGGCCGACTTGTTGGGAAGGCCATCCTCGAAGATCAAGGCCAGCTCCGTCCCGCCAGGCGCGTGGGTGGCCTGGTTTTGGCCGAGCGTCGTGCCTTGGCGCTGGGAGCCGGAGACCTGCACGCGGTGCCACCATTTGCGGCCCCCGCTGATGCCGTAATTGAGCTGCAGGATCAAGCGATCGTTCTTGAAGTCGACTTTGGTGATCTGCACCATGTCGCCCAAACGGGCGGCGGGACCGAATTCGCTGAGCGCCGCACCCCACTCCATCGTGTCGAACGTGCCGTCGGGGTTGAGGCCAAGCGGCTTCTTGGAGCGGGGAATGATCAATTTAGCGGTGCCGAATTCGGCTGTAAGATCTCGAACGAGGACCTGCTTTTCCGTATCCGTCATCTTCGCTTGCAGGCCTGCCGCGCTCATCGTCAACGCCAGCAAGACTGCAAAAGAAGTCCTCATTCAGTGATCTCCTACTTTTGATTCTAAACCCGACAGGGCGCCCGCCCAAACTGGCGGCTAAAAAAGGCAGGTCTGAGGTCAGGCGGGAGGCTCGACCGCTTCGTGCTATTCGGGATCCCAGATGAGACGGCCGGAGGACGCGAAGCGGTGGAGCTTGTGGGCTACCGGTAGGAGCAGGACCACGAGAATGGTCGCGGCCAATCCACCCTCGGGACCGTAGGCGCCGCCGTCCCAGAGGTCTCCCGCAACGGGCGTCGTCAGCCAGTCCGTGGCGCGCAGAGGCAGTCCGCTGATCGGGGCGCCGAGCAGCGCCAAGACAAAGTTCCAGCCGACGTGCATCCCGTAAGGCAGCCAGAACGAGCGCGACCACACGACAGCCAGGCCGAAGAGGATGCCGAAGAGCACTGTGTTGGCGATGGCGACCTCGGAGACATCTGGATTGTTGCCATGCAGAAACCCGAAACCGAGGCCGCACAAGACCGCCGCTCCAGCCGGTGTTAAGGCACGTCCAAGCTGCTGAAAGCCATAGCCCCGGAAAAACAACTCTTCGCCCAAGGCGGCAAGCGCGAGGGTCGCAAGGACGCCGGCGCTTTCGCCGAAGGTCGTCGAGCCGCGTTCCGTGAATGCAATCTCTCCCGCTGCCGCCGCGCCACCCACGGCGATCAAGGCTGCGCCCGCAGCCAACCCTACCCCAGCAGCAAACAGCAGCGTAGCGTTTCCGCCGCGCAAGCCCAGCCCATCGGAGCGGGGTATGCCCTCAGGGCGCGGGAAGACGAAGTTCGTCAGCAGGTTTGCCGCGGTCAGGGGCGCGGCGGCGAGCAGCAAGCGGTCGTCGATATACCCCATCAGCGTGGCCGTCAGAACCTGCCAAATGATGAAGGTCGACAGGTAGAACAGGACAGCCCATGCCAACCCAGACACAGGCCGGCTCCAGCCCGTAGGGTCAGACGGCGTTGGCGCCGGGGGCGCTTGCGAGGGTTCGAGACCGAGGGACACGGCTGGCCTGTCCGACTGCCTTACTCGAAGACCAGGTTCTTTGAGAAGAACGGTAGAGCAAACTGCTCGATGCGGGTGTCGATATGGTTGACGTGATTGCCGTCGTAGATCTCTGAGAAATGATCGATTTCGTAAGTGTCGAGCAACTTGTCGAGCTCGACGACGGTTGCGGCGATTCCACGGTCGTCCTTGCCGGCGTCGAACGCGATCGCTTTTAGTTTCCGCAAGTTGGGGATGGTTTGCGGAACCAGCGCTAGAGGGGCATTGGCTGACCAGAGCGCCGCGACTTCCGGCCGATCAGGGCTAGGCAGGTCGAGGTAGAACGGCGGGTTGAGGGGATTTGGCGACCATGCGGCGGCGGAGGCGAACAGGGCTTTCATGCCGAAGCTGGCTTTCGCGAGATCGGCATCGGACTGGATGGCGTCAGCCCCCTTGGCGCGCTCGACAAGTTGGTCGGGGTCGGTTTGGGGCGCCATACAGCACGGGCTCAGAGCATAGATCGACGAGAATACCTTCGGGTTGCGCATGCCGATGCGAACCGTGCCGTATCCACCCATCGAGTGGCCAGCGAGACCGCGCGACGATCTCTGCGGCAGCGTCCGGTAGTGGCTGTCGACATAGGCGACAAGCTCCTGGGCCACATACGTTTCCCAGTCACCCACCGTTACTGAGCTCGAGTACATGCTGCCGAAGAATCGTGTGTGCGCGTCCGGCATGACCACGATCATCTCTTTGCTTCCGCCGGCGGCAAGCGTGCGGTCGATGACTGCGGGCAGGCTGATCCAGTGCTCCTCCCAACCCATCCACGTCGACTCTGAGTCGGTGAACCCGTGGAGGAAATAGAGCACCGGGTAGCGCCGGTCCGGCGACGATGCGTAGCTGGGCGGCAGATAGACGGAGACGCGCCGTACGGGAGAGTCCCCCGAGAGATTGCCTTCGAGCGAGCGTCCTCGCACCTCGACGCGGTCGACCTTGCCTTTGGGCTGGGCAGGCAGGGAAACGGCGAGCAGCGCGACGAGGGGCGCAAGAGCGTAGAGACTTTGCATGACCTGGCTGGCAGTGTAGCGCGTCCGCCGCCGATCGAACGCGCTCAGCCCCGTAGACCCGGAGTGCGCGGGCTACCAGTCGATGACCGAGCCGTCGTCCTGGTCGAAGCGCGGAAGGTATTCCTGCGGCTCGCCTACTTCGGCCATCAGCTTGTTCTCGTCGATGGTGATGCCGAGGCCTGGATCAGTCGGGAGCGGACGGTGGCCGTTGCGCACGGCGGGCAACGGTTTCGCCAGCAGCTCATGCTCCCGGTCGCCGCGCTCCTGGATTAGGAAGTTCGGCACGCAGCCGCCGAGTTGGAGACTGGCTGCAAGCGAGCACGGGCCGTTGGGGTTGTGGGGCGCGATGGGGTAGTAGTAGGACTCAGCCATGCCCGCGATCAGCCGCAGCTCGGTGATGCCCCCGGCATAGTTCACATCCGGCTGCAGAATCTGAGCCGCGCCCTTCTCGAGAATCTCGCGGAAGCCCCACTTGGTGAAGATCCGTTCGCCGGTGGCAAGCGGGATGTGGGTTTTCTTGGCGATGTCCGCCATCACGTCCACGTTGAGCGCCTGCACGACCTCTTCGTAGAACCAGGGCTCGTAGGGCTCGAGCGCCTTCACGAGCAGCATTGCTGTGGGAGGTTGCACGGCGCCGTGGAAGTCGATCGCGATGTCGACGCCATCCCCGTACTTGTCGCGCAAGGCCTTGAAGCCGTCGGCCACAGCTTCCACCGACTTCTTGCTCTCGATGTACTTGGTGGGCTGACGGTCATTCACGCGCGGTCCCACCTTCATCGCGTTCACACCGGTCTCCTCGCTGACGGTGCCGTAAACGCGGACGCGATCGCGCACAGGGCCGCCGAGCAGCTTGTAAACCGGCACGCCGAACGCTTTGCCCTTGATGTCCCACAGCGCTTGGTCGATGCCCGAGGAGATGGCTGTTTTGATCGGACCGCCGCGGTAGAACGCGCCGCGATGGATCGCCTGCCAGTGCTTGACCACCGGAAGGGGGTCCTGCCCGATCAGATAATCCCCAACTTCGAGAGCGCCGGCCGCGCAGGCCTTGGCGTCGTCCTTGAGCATCTCACCCCAGCCAGTGATGCCGGCGTCGGTGGAGATCTTGACAAACACCCAGGAGTTCTTGAGCACGAAAGTTTCGAGCTTCGTGACCTTGATCTTGTCGTTGGGGCCGATGGCGGCGGCGTCGGTACGCTCGGCGGTGAAAAGAGCGTCGAGGCCGAACAGGGAGCCGGCGCCTAGTAGAGAGCGCAACATGGCGCGGCGGTTCATCGCGGGGGATTGCATCTTCGGGTCTCCTACAGCTTCCGTAGTGTACATGAGGGGGCGGCGG
>JAWKHJ010000021.1:0-124239 GCA_041394905.1 Bryobacterales bacterium
GTGCGGCTCGGAGGTGCGCATGAAGCCGTCCACCTTGATGAACCCGCGCTCGGGGACGATCTTCGTCTTGTCGAGCCCGATGTTCTCCGTGTTCGGCGCTCGGCCCACTGCCACAAGCAGCTTCTCGACCTCGAGCGACCCAGGCTTGCCGTCCGGGCCCGTGTATTCGAGCTTGACGCCCTTCTTGGTCTTCGAGATCTTGTCGACCTTCGTCTCGACGTGGATCTTGATGCCCTTCTTCTCGAAGGTCTTCTTGATCTCCTTCGAGATGTCCTCGTCCTCGAGCGGCAGCGCGCGCGGCAACATCTCGAAGACCGTGCACTCGGTACCGAAGCTGTTGTAGACCGAGGCGAATTCCATGCCCACGGCGCCGGCGCCGATCACGGCCAGCGACTTCGGGATCTTCGTCATGTCGAGGATCTCGATGTTGGTCAGGATCTTTTCCGGAGCCGCCTCGAGCCCGGGAATCATGCGAGCGCGCGAGCCGGACGCCACGATGATGTCCTTGGCCGTCAGGGTTTTCTTGCCGTCCGGACCGTCGACCTCGATCTTGCCGCCGCCGAGCAGCGTGCCGTAGCCCTTGATCCAGTCGATCTTGTGCTTCTTGAAAAGCATGCCGATGCCCGCGGCGTGCTTGTCGACGATGCCCTGCTTGTGCTCGCGCATCTTGCCCGGATCGAGCTTGACGCCGCCGGGGGAGACGCCGAAGTCCTCGCTGTGCTTGAGCTGGTCATACAGCTCGGCGAAATGCAGGTAGGCCTTGGTGGGGACGCAGCCGACGTGCAGACAGGTGCCGCCAAGTTTGGGGTCCTTCTCGATGCAACCGACCTTGAGACCGTACTGCGCGGCGCGAATGGCGGCGATGTATCCGCCGGGTCCGCTGCCTAGGATGAGAACGTCGTAGTCCATGGCGAAGCTCTCAGTGTAGCAGCGGGCCCCGGCCCGGCTAGAGTCATTGCATCTGCAAGGAACTAAGGGCGTCCGGGCGCTCCGAAAGGACTCGAATTTCGGTTGCCGTCAGCGCGCGCCGGAACAATGCGAGCTCGTCGAGCAGGCCCACGTAGTTGACCGCGACATAGATGCCCGTCTGAGCCAAATCCCAGCCCATGGCGATGTCGCGTTCGGCAAGCTCGCCTTGCAGTTGGCCATCGACGTAGAGCGCGGCGCGGGCATCGGCCCGCCCCGTGTCAAAGTCCGTCCAGGTGAACGCCACGTGATGCCAATCACCCCAGCGGAAACCGACGTCCCGGACCACCACCAGCGGCGCATCGGGGTCGGATTCGGCGAAGATACGGCCCACGCCGGGGAAGGCGCCCAGCCGCATGTCCCGTGGGCTCGACTCCGGAAAATCGATCCACAGACCGCCGCAATTGGCGCCCTTCTGGGTGATCTGGATGGGGTCGCAGAACGGTGCAAGGATGCGGGTGTTCGGGTCGGTGTTGATCCAGAAGGAAGCCGAGCCTTGCCAGCCGCCACTCGCGTAGGGCAGATTGCCCTCTCCGGGGAAGAAGAACCGGCCAAAGTCTTCTGGCGCGGCCAGCGCCTCGAGCGCTCCACCGCTCACGCCGTCGGCGATGCGATAGAGCGACGCGTCGTAGCCGTCCTGAAACGTCCACTGCTCAGGCTCAGTCGGGCGGCCGCTGCGCGTGCGGACCCTTGAGACGCCCACATCGGCTCGAACAGCGCGATCGAAGGAAGCGTAGAAGGTGACGGCGTCGAGCATGAGCCGCCAGGGTAGCAGCTCACTTGTCCTTTGGCGGGTTTTGCGTCGCGTCGACATTGCGCGTGATCGGCTTGAGGCCCGGCTTGGGCTCCTCAGCCGGCGGCGGCGTGTCGATGATGGTCCGCTCGATGTGCATCTGACGGCTGTTGTTCAGGTCGGCGTGGTCCTGCCGGCGCGCTTTATCGAGCTCGTTGTTCGAGGCGTTCAGACGCCGGCGCTCAGCGGCGCGCTCCTCTCCGAGCACTTGGCGGTCGGCAACGTCGCGCCGCGCGAGCTTGCGGGTTTCTTTTGCCCGGCGGCGCGCCTCTTTGGCGGCGTGCTTGGCTTGCCGTTGCTGCTGCGCAAAGCCAGGGAGGGCGGCGAGCAACAAAGCGAATAGTGTGCGACGAGTGGGCACGCTTCGATCATCGGCCAATCGACCGACCAAAACCATCGGGTATTCGCCTGAGCGTCCGATTCGCGCCTAGAACGGCAACGGCTCGCCGTGCTCCCGCACCCAGCTCGCATGCAGTCCCTGCAACCTCTCCGTCACGGGCCCGCGAGCGCCCGCGCCAATCGTCCGACCGTCAACCATCAGCACGGGCGAGAGCTCGCCCATGGTGCCCGTTGTGAACATTTCATCCGCCGTATAGACCTCGGTCAGCGAGACGTTCTTCTCGACGAGCTCGATCCCGTTCTCGCGGCAGAGGGTAATGACGGTTCCACGCGTGATGCCGGGCAGGCAGGAGTCCGCATGCGGAGTGTAGACGACGCCGCGCTTGATGACGAACACGTTGGTGGCGTTGGTCTCGGAAACGAAGCCGTTCAAATCGAGCATGAGCGCGTCGTCGACGCCTGCGACGTTGGCTTCGATCTTGGCCAAGATGTTGTTGATCAGGTTGTTGTGGTGGATCTTCGAGTCCACGCACTGCGGATTGTTGCGGCGGATGGCGCTGGTGATCAGCCGCACGCCGTTGGCGTCGTAGACCGGGGCCTTCCACTCGGCGAGTACGATCAACGTGCAGCCGGACTGGTTGAAGTGCGGGCTCATGCCGCTGGTCACTTTCTCGCCGCGGGTCAGCGTCAAACGGATGTGCGCGCCGTCGCGCATGCCGTTGGCTTCGAGCGTCGCGAAGATGGCGGACTTGATCTCGTCGCGCGACGGAACATTCACGAACACCATGGCTTTCGCCGAGTCGAACATGCGGTCGAGATGGCGGTCGAGATCGGCGATCTTGCCGTCATAGATGCGCAGTCCTTCCCAGACGGCGTCGCCGCCTTGGACGGAGCTGTCGAAGACGGAGACTTTGGCCTCGGCGCGCGGCGAGGCCGTTGACCCAGATTTGGATATCGGCGTTACGGGGATCGGGAAGCGTCGGCATGGGCGGCAAGCCCGCAGTGTCGCGCAACTCGGCCGCGCAGGCAAAACGCGATCGAAATCGGTTATGGCTTCGATTCCCCGTCGACCGATTCGGAATCGCCCGTTAGAATTGGGCTGTCCCATCGATTTCGGATGACAGATAAACGCTACTTTCCCGCCGAAGAATACGCGCGCCGTCTCGACAACGTTCGAGCCGCCATCGACCAGAGAGGCCTGAAAGGCTGTCTGGTCTCCCGCCCCGAGAACATCTACTACCTGACGGGCCTGAATTACCAGGGCTACTTCGCGTACCAGATGCTGGTGGTCCCGCTCGAGGGAGCTCCGGTGTTGGTGACCCGGGCGATGGAGCGCGCCACGGTGCGCGACCAGACGCCCGACGTGCGGCACATGGGCTACTCCGACGGCATCGAGCCTTTGCCGCCGCCGGCCGACCGTTCGCAGGACGTCCAACTCGAGAAGGGTCAGAACGCGGGGCTCGAGCCGTGGTCCATGAGCCTTGGAGTCCGCACGGCCAAGGAAGAAGGGTTGGCCGCCGACGTCTCTCCGCAGGCGCGCACCACCTGCGAAGCGATCGGCGTGGCAGGCCTCTCCGACGCCAAGCTGGGCGTCGAGATGGACAGCCTGCTTTTCCCGGTGAACATCGCACGGGAGATCTTCGAGCGGCTGCCGCAAGCTGAGATCGTGGACGCCTCCGGTTTGATCGACGGCGTGCGCGTGATCCAGTCGCCGGCCGAGCAAGCCTGCACCAGGCGCGCCGCCTCGATGTCGGACGCGATGATGCGCGCCGCCATCGTCTCCGCCGGCCCCGGCATCAATGAACAGACGGTCATGCGCTGGATCTACGATGCGATGTTCCAAAGCGGTAGCACGTATCCTGCATTTCTTCCGCTGGTGCGCTCCACCCGCACGCTCGACCACGAGCACGGGACTTGGAACGACAACCTGTTGCTCAATGGCGACTACCTGTTCCTGGAGCTCTCCGGCTGCTGGTGGCGCTATCACGCGCCGATCGGTCGATTGATCTTCATCGGCCGCGCGCCCGAAGGCGCCGAGCGCATCAACGCGGTCTGCTGCGATGCGATCGACAGTGCGGCGCAACGGATCGGCCCAGGCGTGAAGGCCCGCGAGGTCTACCAGGCTTGGCAGGAGTCGGTGAACAAGGCCGGCATGCAGCACTACCGGCGGCACCACTGCGGCTACGCGGTTGGAATCGGCTTCCCGCCGAGCTGGTCCGGCGGAGGCGTACCGGTGGGCCTGCGCTCGGATTCCGACATGGAGCTCAAGCCCGGGATGGTGTTCCACCTGATGTCGTGGCTGCTGCGCACCGGCAAGGGCGACTCGTTCATCTCGGACACCGCGCTGGTCACCGAGAACGGTTGCGAGATCCTGACCACCACGTCGCGGATGCTCACAGTGAAATAGAGCTGTTGACGGCCCTCCCAGGCCCTGGCTATCCTGGAAAAAGTTCGCTTCGCGACAAGTCCCTATCGTCTAGTGGCCTAGGACACCGCCCTTTCACGGCGGCAACGCGGGTTCGACTCCCGCTGGGGACGCCACCTTCCACAGCATTCCAAGTCCGATTCCCCACCAGAGGACATTTGTCCCTGGCGGAACCCCATGCTACGCTTCGCAGCGGGAGAAGACTTCGATGCTCGCAAAGCTAGCGTTCGTTTTTGTCTGCACGGCCTCCCTTGGACTCGCCCAGTCGCCTTTCCTGTTTGGAAACCTTGGCGGGTACATGGGAAAGCTCAACGCGTCCAGATACGCTTCCCACTCGGTCTTCAATCCGTTCATCCGGTTTGGGAGCCCATCGAATGCGACCGCCATCAACAGTCCGCAGGGACGGTATGGCGGCCGATACTCAACGAGCGGCGTAAGGAACCCGTTCGCCCTCGGCGCAAATACGCCCACGGTCTTTGCACCAAACAGAACGTACCTCTTCGGCTCCGTCAGCGGCGCCTACGGAAGCCGCTACGGCTCGAGCAGCTCACTCAGCGCGCATGCGTCCGGAGTCTCGACTCCTAGTCTGCGGACGCCGTCGCCGCCGAGGCCGCTAACGGGCTTCGGAGCGCGCTCGGGGCCGTCCTTCAGGCCGTCGGCGGGAAAGTGGCATTGAACTTCCGCTCCCGCTAGGCGTCGATGACGCGGCGGTAGTAGGCTTCGTAGCGGTCGATGATCGCCGTCTCGGCGAACTGCTCGGCGCGGGCGCGGGCGCCTTGCTTGAGCTCGGCGTGCAGCTCAGGCGAGGAGAGGATCTCGATGGCGCGGGCGCTCATGCTCTACGTCGCGCAAGGGCAGCAGATAGCCCGAGCGGCCGTTCTCGACCAACTCCGGCAGGCCGCCGACCTCGGTCGCGATCACCGGCACGCCACAGGCCATGGCTTCGAGCGCCGCCAGTCCAAATGACTCCTGTTCGCTGGGGAGCAGGAACAGGTCGAGGACGGGTAGCAACTGTTCGACTTCGTTGTCCGATCCGACGAAGTAGATGCGGTCGCGCACGCCGAGCTCGTCGGCCATGCGCTCGGCGGTCTCGCGGTCCGGGCCGTCGCCAATCATGAGCAGGCGGGCGGGGTGATGTTGCGCCACGCGGTGGAAGGTGCGGATGACGTCCTGCGGGCGCTTGACCCAGCGAAAGTTCGACAGGTGGCCGAGCAAGGCCTCGTCCTGGCAGGCGTAGCGAGCACGCAGAGCGGGGTCGAAGCGCTTGGGAGAGAAGCGCTCGAGGTCAATGAAGTTGTGGATGACCTCGGCCGGACAGTCTGTGCAGAACAGCCGTTGCGTTTCGTCGGCGAGATAGGAAGAGACCGCCGTCACGCCGTCGCTTTGCTGCAGGCTGAAGCGAGTGATCTCGTAGAAGGACTCGTCGAGGCCAAGCAGGGTGATGTCGGTGCCGTGCAAGGTCGTCACGATCTTCGGGGCGTTCTCGCCGAGCATCTGCTTGCAGAGGTAGGCGCTGATGGCGTGCGGGATGGCGTAGTGCGCGTGCAGGATGTCGATCGGATGCTCGCGCGCAAGGGCGGCGAGCTTGGTGGCAAGCGCGAGGGTGTAGGGCGGGTACTTGAACAGCGGATAGCGCGTCACCGGAACTTCGTGGAACGTCAATCCGGGCTGCGACTCGGCAACGCGCACCGGCCGCAGGTAACTCACGACGTGGACCTCGTGGCCGCGCTGCGCCAGAGCCATGCCAAGCTCGGACGCGACGACGCCGCTGCCCCCGATGGTGGGGTGGCAGATGATTGCGATGGTTAGCGGTCTTTCCATGGCTCGATTCCGAACAGGCCGGTGAGGTCGTCAATGGGCAGGGGCAGTTCGCTCGTAAAGGGCTCGCCGTAGGCGACGCCGATCAGCGAGCCATAGTACTTGACCGTCGCCTCGATCGATTCGAGGAAGCGGCCCGAAGCGATGCGCAGCGGGAAGTCCGCCGGCTGGGACGAGGCGAACTGCGACTCGTAGCAGCGCACGGCGCTCATCTTCACGTCGAAGACGGCGCTGATGTCGACCACGAGCTGGGGGTTCATGGGGCGGCTGCCGAAGTAGTGCAACAGCGTCTTGGGCTTCCAAGGCGGGAGCTCGGGCAGGAACTTGCGGATGCCGCAGAGGTAGAAGCTCTGGCGGACGAGCTCCGCGACGCCCATGTGGTCTGGGTGATGGTCGACGGCCGGCGGACAGAGCACGATTTGCGGGCGCAGCTCACGGATGGTCTGCACGATGAGCCGGCGATTCTCATCGGTATCGCGGATAGCGCCGTCGGGCAATCCAAGGTTCCGCCTATCAGCCAGGCCGAGGACCTTGCCAGCGGCGGCGGCTTCAGATGCGCGGATCTCGGGGGTCCCCAGGCTGCCAAGCTCGCCGCGGGTCAGGTCAACGACGGCGGCGCGTCGGCCTTGCAGGGCGGCTTTGGCCAGCAGGCCGCCGCAACAAAGCTCGGCGTCATCGGGATGGGCGGCGAAGACGATGATGTCGCAGGGGTCGGACATGGAGCCTTCATTGAACTACATCACGACCGGCGGGCGGAGAAGTCGAAAAAGTCGCCCAAACCCCGCCAAACGGCGACAAAAGCGGGCAAATGCGGGCGTCCGTACCAAAAAGAGAACGCCCCGGCCGCGTCCGGCGGGGGCGTTCCCTCAGCTGCAGTATACACGACGGGTCAAGCGTCGGGATGTCACGCGTCATGACACGGTAGACCAAGCAATCCCATTGTTTTTGGATAATGCACAGCGCACAGCCAGCTAGAATGACTCGCCATGAATGCCTTGCGGCAAGATCTCGGCTACGCCTTACGGGGTCTTTGGAGAAGCCGGGGGTTCTCGCTGACCGTCATTGCCGCAATGACGGTCGGCATCGCTTCGACCACGGCGCTGTTCGGTCTGCTCTACACGCTGATGCTGCGTCCGCTCCCGGTTGACGAGCCGGAGGACCTCGTCGAGCTCGTCAGCCAATATCCGGGCGATCCGCGGCTGAACACGTTCGCGTGGAAGTACTTCGAGCACTTTCGCGAGCACAACGAGGTCTTCTCCGGCCTGACGGGCGTTGCGGCGGCGGAGCTCGAAGTTCAGTTCGACCGCCAGTTTGACCAGGGAGCCGGCGCAAAGCTGCGAGGCGGCTACGTTCCGGCCAACTTCTTCGGCGTACTCGGTCTGCGGCCCTTGATCGGCCGCCTGCTCGATGAACGAGACAACGAGCCCGCGGCGGATGGAGCAACGGCCGCCGTATTGAGCTGGGACTACTGGAACGGGCTCGGCCGGGACCCGTCCATCGTGGGCCGCCGGGTGGAAATCAACGGCTTGTCCGCGGTGATTGTGGGCGTTACGCCACGCGGATTTCGAGGGCTGCAGCTCGGCGCGCCGCAGCGGATCTGGCTCCCTGCCGGCGCCGCCCCGGGCGCGCCTTCGCTCGCGCTGATCGGACGCCTCGCCCCGGGCGTTTCGCGCGAACAGGCTGAAACGCAGACGCGCGTGCTCGACCGTTGGCGCATCGACGACCTCGTGCAAGCGAGCCCGACGCATGACCCAGCCCTGAAGCGGATGCAACTGAGTGTGGAGTCCGCGTCAGCCGGCCTGTCTCCGCTGCGGGACCGCTTTGGCAAACCGCTGCTCGCGCTCATGGCCGCTGTCGGGACCTTGCTTTGCCTTTTGTGCATCAACGTCTCGGGAATGTTGCTCGCCAGAGCAGAAACGCGAGGGCGCGAGATGGCGATCCGGACGTCTTTGGGAGCCAGCCCGGCTCGATTGCTGCGCCAGACGCTGACGGAAGCGCTGGCATTGTCGAGTCTCGCCGCCCTGCTCGGAGTTGCGCTGGCATCTTACGGCACGGACTTTCTCGTTCGTATCCTGGCTTCCGCGCGGCCGATGCCAGGCGCGGCGCCGCTCGATTTGGAGATACCGCTCGACGCGCGGGTGCTGCTGTTCAACA
The DNA here is from genome assembly GCA_041394905.1 of Bryobacterales bacterium. Classification (GTDB taxonomy): domain Bacteria; phylum Acidobacteriota; class Terriglobia; order Bryobacterales; family UBA6623; genus RI-231. Next base: position 8,496 of record JAWKHJ010000021.1, read on the forward strand.
CGGCGGCCGCGCTCCTGACGGGGCTGCTCTTCGGGATCGCTCCCGCGTTGCGCGCCATGCGGACACGTCCGGCACGGTTCCTGCGCACCTCGGGGGCCTCGACACAGACTCGTGGCGAGCGCGTCTTTGCGAGGGGACTCGTCTCGGCGCAAGTGGCGCTGTCGGTCGTCCTGCTCAGCGCCGCGGTGCTCTTCGTGGGACACCTGTCGCGACTGCGGAACACGGGGGTGGGCTTCGAGCCCGACAACCTGATGCTGGTTTCACTTGGTCCCAATGGAAACACGCAGCAAGGCGGAGAGAATGTCGCCTCATACGATAACCTGCTGACACGCCTGCAGGCCATCCCAGGCATTGGCAGCGCCTCGCTGGTCGGGGCGATCCCGATCTCAGGCGCTGCCGCATCCGAGATCGTTCAGGTCGAAGGCTTTGAGGAAAGCGAGCAGGCGCGAAGCTACGTCTACCGCAATAACATCGGGCCGCAATACTTCCGCTCGATGGGCACGCCGCTGCTGGCGGGACGCGAGATCGAGTTTGCAGATGCGAGTGGGCCGCGTGTCGCAATCATCAACCGCACCTTCGCGGAGCACTACTTTCCTGGCGGCGACCCGATCGGCAAGCATGTCACCTTCGACCGCAATCGTGTGGCATACGAGGTGGTGGGGGTGGCGAGCGACGCCAAGTATACGAGCCTCGATGAGCCGGCCCCACGGACGATCTATCTACCAGCCTTTTATGAAGATCGGGTCTCCGCCCGCAATCTCGTGCTTCAAACCCAGGCCGCGCCCAGAGGCTTAGAAAGCGCCGTACGCCGGGTCGTGGGCGAAACGTTGCCCGCCAGCGCGGTCGTGAGGATCACGACGATGCAAGACGTGATGGATGCGTCGATCGTGCCCGAACGCTTGGTCGCGAGCCTGTCGGGCTGGATCGGGATGCTGGGGGCGCTGCTCGCGGCGATCGGCCTCTACGGGCTGCTCGCCTACGCCGTCTCGCGCCGCATGCACGAGATTGGGGTGCGTCAAGCTCTTGGCGCGACGCCGCGTGCGATGCGGGCGATGATCGTGCGCGACGCATTCGCGATGGTGGCGGCGGGACTCGCGCTGGGAGCGCCGCTCGCATGGATGAGCGCGCGGCTAGCCGAGAGTGTCTTCGGCACACTCGCCGCGGACTGGACCGCGCCCGTGGCGGCGATGCTCGCGATGGGCGCGGTTGGATGGTTCGCGGCGTATGTTCCGGGCCGCCGGGCGGCCGCGGTCGATCCGATTCAGGCGCTGCGCTCGGAATAGCAGCAAGACCAAGAATGCGGCGGCCTAGTTCGAGTCGAGGCCGAGTTGGGCTAGGCGGCGGTAGAAGGTGGCGCGGCTGACGCCGAGCAGCTCGGCGGCGCGGGTGCGGTTGCCATCCGCACGGTCAAGGGCATCCTCGTAGCGGCGGCGCTCGGCTTCTTCTTGGTCGGCGGGAGGAGGATCGAGCTCGGGCGGCAGGTCTTCGGGTTGGATGCGCTCGGAGCGGGCGCGGATCACGGCGTATTCGAGTGCGCTGTGCAGCTCGCGCACGTTGCCCGGCCACGCGTAGCCGGTGAGCGTACGCATGGCTTCGGTGGACACGCCGGCGACGGGCTTGCCGATCTCCGCGCGGAATTCGGCAAGGAAACGCTTGGCCAGCAGCGGGATGTCTTCGCGGCGCTCGCGCAGCGCGGGCAGGTGGATGCGGCCGACGCGGATGCGGTAGAGCAAATCGGCGCGGAAGCGTCCTTCGCGCACTTCCGCCGCAAGGTCGCGGTGGGTGGCGACGATTACGCGGCAATCGACTTTTCGCGAGGCGGTTTCACCCAGCCGGGTGATCATCTTGTCCTGCAAAACACGCAACAAGCTGGTTTGTACGCCAGCCGGAACGTCGCCGATCTCATCGAGAAAGAGCGTGCCGCCGTGGGCGGCTTCGAACAAGCCGCGCTGGTCCTGGACCGCGCCGGTGAAGGCGCCGCGCTTGTGGCCGAAGAGCTGGCTAGCGACTAGCGACTCCGGCAGCCCGGCGCAGTTGACCGCGATGAACGGACCGGCCGAGCGGCGGCTGCGGTTGTGCAGCGCACGCGCGACGAGCTCCTTGCCAGAGCCGGTTTCACCCTCGACGAGCACGGTGGAATCGACCTGCGACAAGTCTTCGATGAGGCGGTAGACGTCCTGCATGGCCGCGCTCTGGCCGACCATGTCCTCGAAGACGGAGTGCTCTTCGACGCGCCGGCGTAGGGTCTCGACTTCAGAGACGTCGTAGAGGAAGACCATGAGCCGGCCGGCGTCGCGAGGATCCTGGCGCAGATCGGCCTCGAGCACGACGTCGTCGCGGCGCAGGCGCACACGTGGGCGGTCGACGGCGGGGGCGGCGAGGGCGGCTTCCAACGCGACCCGATCACTGCGCTTGGGCGCGAGGGCGTCCATCCAGTCGAGGCCGGAGAGGTCGTCGGCGGAAACGCCAAGTAGGCGGGCGGCCGAATCGCTGGCGAGCGTGGTGCGGCCATGCTCGTCGATGAAGAGGGCGCCGACATCGAGCTCATCGAGCACGAGCGCGAGATCCTCTTGCCGGCGGCGGAGCTTGCTGAGGCGCTGTTCGAGCTCACGCTCATAGCGGACCAGATCGGTGATGTCGCGCACGATGGCGAGAGCCTGCGTATCGTCAAAAGGTGCGATGCGGCTCTCGTAGTGACGCGCGCCCTGGCTCGATTCGAGCTCGTAACGAATGGGCGGCGGGGTAAAGCCGTCAACGGCGGCGCGGATACGCGAAGAAAATAGATCGCAGACATCGGGCGGGAGCAGCTCATCGAGGCGGCGCAGGCGCGACTCGCCGCCGTGGTTGAGCTCGACGTAGGCGCCGTCCGGCCGCAGCAGCATCAGCGTGTCGGGCGAGGCTTCGAGCAGGGTGCGTTCACCGGGAGCTGCGCGATCGAGCGCGAGGGCGACACGGCCGAGCCGTTCAAGGTCGAGAGCGAGCGTACGCGCACGCTGCAGCACACGTTGCGTTTCCGCGAAGTCCTCGCCGAGCAGGCTGATCATGAGCACGCGGCGGTCGCGGTGCATCAGCGCGGAGGCGTGCAAGGTGTGTTCGCAGCCTGTAGAGTCTTCCTCAGTCCATGGCCCGGAGCAGAGGCGGCCAGGAGCGGGATCGTCCCAAAAGCGGCGGGCCTCCTCGAGAAAGGTTTGGAGGAAGAGGAAGCGCTGATCGAGTTGAATGCGCTCGGTCGAAGAGCCCGGGAGGAAACCTTGGCACCAACCTGGCAGGCGGTCGGCAGCGGAGAAGGAGCCATCCTCGTTCTCCATGAAGACTGCGCAGTCCAAGACTGCGGGCAGGCCTTGCATCAGGGAACGGTCGCTCATGAGAGGGCGTCGGCCTCGGCCGAGGCGAGCTCATCGAAGGCGGCAGCGACGCCCTCGCCGGAGAGGGCGCTGGTTCGAAACAACTTCCAACCCTGCTTGCGCAAGGTTTCAAGCTCGGCCTCATCCAGGCGCCAGTCGGCCTCCAGATCGACCTTGTTGATGGCTAGAACGAAACGGCGCGGTCCGAGAGCTTCACGCGCGCGGCGTTCAATCTCGATGACTTTCGCGAGAGTGGCCGGACGCAGCCCGTCCGCGACGAACAGATAACCGGCGGCGCCGCGCAGATAGCTCATCTGCAACTGCGAGAACTCGTCTTCGCCCGAGATGTCCCACAGGATCAAATTCACCTCCTGGCCTTCGGATTCGACGGTACGTTTGTCGATCTTGACGCCGACCGTGGTGAGGTATTTGTCGTCGAAGACGCCGTGGACAAAGCGGCGGACGAGGCTGGTTTTGCCAACAGCAGAGGCGCCGAGCAGGCAGATCTTGCGCGAGATCACGGGGTGGCCCCCGCGACACGAATCTCGACGCTCGCAGTGCGGTCGCGGCCGGCCTCAACCATTTCGGTGCGGGTTGAATAGGAGTCCGAGCGCAAGCCGCGCGCGCCGAGGGCGGCCTGTAGAGCAGCGGCGCGTTGCTGGCTCAGACGTGCGTTGTAGGCCGCCTCGCCGCTCTCGTCGGCGCGACCGACGACGGTGATTTCGAGCTTGCGGCCGACCTTGGCGGCTTCGCGCTCGGCGTCCTGGATGGCGGAAGCGAGAGCGGCGACGGCATCGGCTTGATTCGGGCCGATGGTGGTGATCTCGCTGTCGAATTCGAGCTGGATTTCGTTGGCTCTGCGAACGGCGGCGTTGAGCGGCTCGAGGTCGTCACTAGCGGTGAGGCCGGAGGTGTCGAGGCGGTCGACGCCCGGCAGCCAGGCGGTCAGCGCGGGCAGGGTGCCGATCCAGCCGCGGGGAGCTTCGCCGGCCATCTTGAGCACACCGTCGGAGTAGCGCAGGCGCACCCCTTCGGGCGCATGCAGGATGTTGCGGGCGCGTCGCTCGAAGATGGGCGCGTCGAAGGAAAGGTACGGCCGCAGCTCAAAATTGGGTTCGCCAGGTTCGAAACCGGCCTCGGCGGCGAGCTCGGAAGGATGGCGGGCTAACGGATCGCGCAGCACCGAGGCGTAGTCGCCGTGACGTTCCACCAAGACCAATCCGGGTTCACGCTCAAGCACTTGGGTGAGGTAGGACCAGCGGCGCGATTCGCGCCAGAGACCAAAACCCCAGAAGCCGAGCACAAGGGCGAGCAGGCCACACAGAGCAACGAAGGCTGGTGAGAAACCTTTGCGGTTCTCCTTGAACTCCTGCTCCAAACACTCCTCGAGAGCGGGCCGCACGGCCTCGAACGGTGCGGCGTCGCCATCGAACTTCTCGAGCCGCATGCGCATGTCGCGATGGACGGCGGCGAGCGCATCGCTGAGGGTGGCGCGGAGCCGCCGCGGAGCGGAGCCGCGGATCACCGCCGCAAGCGCCGCGCGGGGGCCGCGCTCGATCCAGACCTGGAAGTCGCCAATCTCGAGCCGGTCCAGATCCTGATCCCGGTCGACCGAGAACGAATCGTGGACGAAGTCCTGAATGGCGGTGAGCATGCCCGAGACCAAGTCCTGGTCGCGAGCGGCCGGATCGGCGCCAACGGATTGCAACAGCAGGCCGGTCTCGCGGTGGATGAGCAGGACCTGCTCGACTCGATAGATCACGCTGTACTTGAGCGCGACCTCCGCGACCGGCTGCCCGGTGCGCCAAGCCTCCATGCGCCAGCGCAGCCCGTGCATGGTGAAGCTGTGCTCGGCGACCTGGTTGAGGGATTCCACCATGCCGCGCACGGCGCTCGCTACGGCTTTGCGAATGGCCGGGCCGAGGACGGGATAGATCGTATCGATGATGACAGCCGGATTGCGGCGCACCGACTCGTGAAGGCCGGATTCGACCAAAGGCCGGAGGGCGACGGCAAGCTCGGGGTCGCCGGAAGCGGCGCGGCGGACGGCATCGGCGAGGATTTTCGCGGCTTCGCCAGCGCGGATGTTCGGGTCGTCGAGACGCCGCCTGAGGTCGGAGATCTGGGAGTCGTCGAGTAGCAGGCGCCGGAGGGTTTCGAGCTCCTCGTCAACCTGCTTTGGTTCGACGTGGTGGGACTCGGCGGCCCCGTCCACCGGCGAGTTGATCTGGTCGTCCCCGGGCGCCGGCTCAGCCGTGCTCGGCGGGACTGTCGGCTGCAACGGTCGGTTCATGGTCGGGCTCGTCGGCGGCCGGTTGATCGTCCGACTCGGCCGGGACCGCCTCCCCGTCGATCTCGGCGGCCATCTGGCGCAGTAAGCCCGACAACGCCGCGCGGTCGGTCTTGGAGGCCTGTAGGGCGTCCAACCGCGCTAACAAAGTCTCGCGCACAGCCGCAAGCTCATTGCGCAGCTCGCTGCGATCCTGCTCGGCGCGGTCGGCGATGGACTGCGCGGTGGAACGCAGCTCGTCAACGACACGGTCGGTCGCATCTCCGCGTTCCCCACGCTCGATCTCGAGATTCCTCTCCAGCTCCTGAAAGCGGATGTGGATATCGTCGCGAAGCGAGGTCGCTTCGTCGATCAGACGCGCTTCCAACTCGGAAAAGCGCTCCTCGTACGTGCGCATTTGCGCGCCAAAGAGGATGTCTCGAATCTGATCGACACTACCCATCGGGGGTTCAGCCTCCCCGGCAGCCTGCGGCTCTTTCCTGGCTTTCGCAATCATCGCCTTTCTCCAGCCTAGCTTCCGGCTTACAGGGATTGCCCCGTGCTGGAATCGTGGAGGAGATTGTATCAGGATCGGGTAGGAGATGCAGGAAAACTAAGGTGGAGATCCGAGGGCGACCCAGGAATACGTTTTCGCTATTCCAGAGCAATTGGCGCTAGACCCAGGTCGGTCTACAGTCGAAGGGAACCGTCGTGACGGGTGGAAACAAAGCAGTTGCGGCGTTGCTCGCGGCCGGGGCCGGCGTGGCTGCATGGGCCGCGCTGACGTTGCGCGAGGCCTCGCAAGCGGTCGAGCAGGCGGCGGAGCAAGAAGCCGCGGCTGGGCGGGTGAGCTTCGAGCGGCGAGCATGGGCTCCGGCCGGGGCGGGGCTGACTATGCCGCCCGCAAAGCAGGATCTGCGCGATGCAGCCTGGTTCGCGGGCTCGCTATGGCTGGCGGGCAAGGGGGGACTGGGGCGCTACACGTCCGATGGAGCGCTCGAACGGCAGTGGGTGGTCGGAGCGGACTTGCCGTCAGCGCCGCTCACCACGCTCGCAGTCGGGCTGGATCCGCGCGACAGCCAACCGGCGCTTTTTGCCGGAACGGCCGGCGAAGGCTTGTTGGTCGTCGGCGAAGACGGCCGCATGGAACTGGCCCGCGCCGAAGAACAGACCGCGCGAGACATTCAAGCGCTGCTGCCGCTCGCCGACGGACGGCTCTTGATCGGTACGCAGCAGCACGGCGTCCTGCGTTATGACGCTTCCGGCATGGGCCCGCTCAACGAAGCGCTCAGCAGCGGGCACGTGGTCGCGCTGGCCGGCGCGCCGGAGGAGATCTGGATCGCCACGCTCGACGAGGGTTTGATCCGCTACCACGGGGGAGCGATCGACCGGATCGACGAGCATTCCGGGCTGCCCGACAAGCGGCTGCTGAGCCTAGCCGCCGAGGGCGACGAGGTGTTCGCGGGGACAGCGGTGGGCATAGCCGAACTTGTGGATGGGAAGCTCTCGCGGACGCTCGCGGACGGGTTCTTCAGCTCGGCGCTGGCGGCGTCCAACTCCACGTTGTTGGTGGGTACGCTCGAAGAAGCGGATCGCCGCCGTTCCGCTCGACCGCGCACGTCCCGGGGCGCTGGGATGCCCTGCGGCACAGGGTCCGCGCGATGTGAGGCGCCTAGTCACGCTGGATCAGAGCCTTTTGCTGCGCCGTGACGCCAGAGGCGCTCTGGCGTGGCGCTCTGCCGATGGAGAGTGGACCGTCGCGATCGAGCCCGCGGGCGCCTCTTGCGAGACCGCATCTCGGCCCTGACGGTCGATCCGTCGGGCCGCGTATGGGTGGGGTACTCGACAGAGGACCTCGACATTTGGGACGGGACGAACGTGGTTGCAAGCGTCGAGGACGACGTGATCTATTGCGTCAACCACATCGAGGGGGATGAAGACCGCGGCACGATGGCGGTCGCGACGGCGACTGGCTTGGCCTTCCTCGACTCGGCCGGCCGGGTGAAGCAAGTACTACGCCGCGCCGATGGCTTGATGGCCGACCACATCACCGATTTCCTGTTTCGGCCCGGCGGCTGGGTGGCGGCGACTCCGGCGGGCCTGACGTTTTTCGACGCCGGAGGCATGCGCGGGCTCTATGCGCTGCACGGGTTGGTGAACAACCACGTCTACACCCTTGGCGCCGGCGGGCAAACGCTGTTTGCGGGGACATTGGGCGGGCTCAGCGTGCTCGAGAACGGCGTGGTGCGACAGAGCTTCACGACGGCCAACTCCGCACTGAGGCACAACTGGATTTCCGGGGTCGCCGAATTCCGCGGCGATTGGTATGTGGGGACCTACGGCGCGGGGGTGGCGCGGCTGCGCCCCGATGGCCGGCTCGAAACCTTTGAAGACATGGAGGGTGTCGACATCAATCCGAATTCGATGACCGTTTCCGGTTCGCGCGTCTATGCGGGGACTTTGGACCGCGGATTGCTCGTTTACGATGCGGATCTTGATCGATGGAGCTTCGCAACTCAGGGGTTCCCCTCGCCCAACGTCACCGCGCTGGCCTACCAGGCGGGGACTTTGTACATAGGAACGGACAACTCTCTGGCGCGAATCGCCGAAAAGGACTTATCGTTCAAATGATGGAATTTTTTCCACGGTCGGCGGTAGGGCTGTTCTTTTTGCTGCCCGCGCTGGTTTTTGGCGACGCCGGCGTGTTGATTCCATCCGGCGGTTCGCAACCGGACGCCGCCAAGCTCTCGCTCGAAGAGATGCACGTGGATGTGCGCGTGGACAACGGCACGGCGCGTGTTTCAATTCGGCAGATTTTCGCCAACCACACTCCGGGCGTGCTCGAGGGGCAGTGGGTGTTTGCGCTGCCGGCCGAAGCCGCGGTATCGGACTTCGCGGTCTGGGATGACGTGACCCGTATTCCGGGAGTGATTCTCGAACGGCGGCGCGCCGAAGAGCTTTACGAAAGTCTCAAAGCACAGGCAATCGATCCGGGACTCTTACAACAAGGTGAGTATGGCGCCGAAGAAGCACGGCGCAGCGCGGTGTTTTCGGCAAAGGTCGTTCCAATCCCCGGTTATGGGTTCAAACGGGTGGAAGTCGAATACTACCAGCCGGTGACGGTCGAGGATATGCGGGCTTATTTCGCGATTCCGCTGCGGCCGGAAGCCTATCAGGCGCAAACGGCGAGGAAGATCACCGTCAATCTGGAAATCGATTCGGCTCACCCGATTAGCGGGTTTCGCTCGACGGGCACGGCGTTTCCGCTAGAGGCGTCGGAGCAGACGGCGAATCGGGTGCGAGCAAGCTTCTCGGGCGAGAACGTGGCGTTCACCGAAGACTTGGCATTTGAGTATCGCTTCCAGGCGCCGGTGCGGAATCCGCTGGAAGTTCTCACGTATCGCAACCCTGCCCCGCAGACGCCCCATGTGACGGCGATGCGATTGAACCAACCTTCGGGGCCGCCGCCGGGCTACTTCCTGGCGCGGATGCTGCTGGAGCCGCCACCGGCCGGCGCGGACGCGGCGGCGGCGCGGACGGTAGTGGCGTTGTTCGACACCTCGCTTTCGATGCGGTGGGACAAGCTGGACCGCTCGTTCCAGGCGCTCGAGACGATTCTGCTCGGGCTGCGCGGCGTGGACCGCGCAACCTGGCGATGTTCGACAGCCAGGCGCGGCCGTTCGCTGAGGGACTGCAAACGGCTTCGCTCGATACCGTCGAAAAGGCGATCGATTTCGTCAAGCAAGGGCGTATCCGCGGAGGATCGAACCTAAGAACCGGAAGGCGTTCGAGAAGCGGCGTTGGGACAGTTCCGCCAAGCCGAAGGTGAGCCGTACTTGATCCTGCTGACCGACGGCGGCGCGACTCAAGGGGCTATTCGCAATGCGCGGCTGGCCGAACGCTTCGCGGCGTTGCGGAGCGCGCTGCCCGGCACGCAACGGCCACGCGTCTATGTATTCAGGTGGGCGACGACGCCAACCTGCCGTTGCTAAGGATGTTGGCGGAGAACGAGGTTTGCTCACGCACGTGCAGCGCTCGACCGAGCCGCTGGATTTCAAGCTGCGCGCGTTCGCGGGAAGATCGGCCGGCGACCAATCGGAGAACTTGCGCCTGGAGGTTGACCCGGCGTCGCGTGTGGACATAGTGTATCCGTTGGAAGCGGCTTCGTTTGCGGGCTCGGTGGCGGGCTGGGTAGGGCGCTATCTGGCACCGGCGGCCGAGACGGTGTTCCGTGTATTGGGCCGCGGCGAGCAAGGGGGCCGGTCCAGGCCGAAGCGCGCACGGAGCTGCCGGAGAACGATCAGGCGCACCCACAAGTGGCACGCGCGTGGGCGCGGGCCAGGGTGGATGCGCTGCTGGCCAAGATCGAGCGCGAGGGCGAGGACCGCGATTCGATCGAAGAGATCATCCGCTGGTCGAAAGAGTTCAAGTTCGTCACGCCGTATACGTCATTTCTGGCCGCGCCGCGCTCGTTATTGAGGCCGAGGGTGATCCGCCCCGGAGACCCGGTGCTGCGGGTGCGCACGGACGAGTCGATTACGTCGGTGACGGCGCTGTTCCCGTTCGGGCTGGTGAAGCAACTGCGCTACCTGCCCGAAGAAGACATCTGGCAGACGCGTTTCCTGGCGCCGAAGGACACGCCGGATGGCGCGCACGAGGTAAGGCTGGTGCTGCGTGACGCGCAAGGCCGGGTCTACCGCGAGAGCAAATCGTTCCTGATTGCAAGCCAGCCGCCGACGGTGAAGGCGCGCATGGACAAGACGAGCTTTCGGCGCGGCGAGCGCGTGGACCTGAAGGTGAGCGCGACGCGCACGACGCGGACGCTGACGGCGCGCATGTACGGCGTTGCGCCGGTTTCGTTGCGTTGGAACGAGCGCGAGGGCGTGAACACGGGGGCGTTCGTGATTCCTGCGGATTTGCCGGCGGGCGAGTATGCGCTGCGGCTGACGGCGGAGGACTTTGCGCACAACATCGGCGTGGAGGAGGTGCGGCTTGCCGTTCTTCCGTAGCAAGCGCGTCGCAGCGCCGGTGCTGGCCGCGATCGGGTTCGCGGCGGCGGCGAATACGGACTTGCCCGAGCGCTTTCGCTTCGCGGAGCCGGGCGGGCTGCTTGACCGCGTGCTGTTCAAGACCGTCACGCTGCCGGGAGGGCCAGCGCCGGTACGTCGTCCGCCGGCCGAGACGCGACAGCAGTTGAGCGAAGCCATTGCCGCACAGCCGGGGCAGGCGGATCTCTACTCGCTACGCGCGCTCGAAGCCGAGCGGGCGCTCGACTTTACCGCCGCCGAGGCGGACTGGAAGGCCTACGCCGAGCGAGCCGCAGATCCGGCCGAGGCGCAACGCGCGCTTGCCGATTTCTACGGGCGGCGGCTGCGAGCACCAGAGCAAGTGGCGGCGCTGATCGAGGTGGGGCGCGCGCCGACGCCGCAAGGGCGATTCCTTAGCGCGCGTGAGCAGCGTTCGTGGCAAGCGTTCGACGAGGCGCGCGAGGCCGAAATCCAAACGCACTTGCTGCCGACCCAGACGCGCGGCGAGCTGTTTCGGGCCTGGATGACGCGCTATCCGCAGGAGAGCGAGCCCTACTTCGGCTACCTGGACGCGCTGATCGCGCAGGGCAACTTCGACGAGGGCGCAACTTGCTGCTCGAGATCTCGGAAGCGTTCAACGGGGACGAGGCGCTGGTTTTCCAGGCGCGGGCGAAGCTGGCGGATGCCGAGCAGGGGCCGGAAGCGGCGCTCGAGTTGCTCGAACAGTCGTTTCGCGCCGATTGGGACCCGGCGCTGGTGCGGACCTATTTCCAGGCGCTCGAATCGGCGGACCGTCTGCGCGCACGGCAGGAGGAAGCCCGGACCGCCCTGCGGCAGAACCCGCGCGACCTGCGCGCGACGGCTTGGCTGTTCGACTATGCACAGCGCCAAGGCGACCGCGCGGCGGCGGTGGCGGCGCTCGACTGGTTTCGCCGCGCGCACGAAGGCCGTCGGACTGGACGGGCGAGAATTTGCGCATTTTGGCCGGACTGCACCGCCAGGCTGGGCAGTTCCAGGAGATGCGGCCAAGAGCGTCTGCGCCCTCTACCCAGCCTGCCGGGGGCGGAGAGCGAGGACCGCGAGACGGCGCTGGCGGAGCTGATCGACGATGCTGACGGCCCGAACAGCAGCTCAAGTTTGGATCGAAGGATTTTCGCTCTACCAGGACATCGCGACGCTCGACGAGAACCCGGGGCTATTCAACGGCATACTGTCGTGCTGTTCAGCAACAGGGGCTGGGCTGGCGCTACTCAGGCGCGGGCAAGCCTCGCGCAGCTACTACCACCGCGTGGCGCGCGGCGGAACTGCTCGAACGTTTTGGGCGCGAATTCCCGGATTCGCCGCGCCGCACCGAGCTCGACGCCAAGGTCGTGGAAACGTTTTGCGCTCTATGGCTCGACCAGGGCGTGATTACGCATGGCGACGCGCTTTCTCGAGAGCTTTCCTGACGCGCCGCAGCGCACCGACGTGAGCTTGCGGCTGGCGAGAGCTTATGCGCGGACGGGGCGCGAGAACGAGAACTGGCGGTCTATGACGCGTTGCTCGAAGAGCTGGCGCGCAAGGCCGAAGAGCGCCGCTGGGGCCGAACGCGTTGGCCGATGCGCCGGGACGCCGGCAGTGCGGCGCGCAACAGCTCGGCGGCGGCGCGCTCGCCTGAGTACGCCCGGGTGCTCGACCGCGCGATCGCGGACTTGCAGCGCTCAAACGGCTGGATCAAGCCGTGGCGCTGTTCGCGCGCAGATCGAAAACGCAACCGGATGATCCCGGACTGTATGAGCGTTTCGCGGCGTTTGGACGTCAACGGTTTGGCGGATCGTGTCGAGCAAGTCTACCGCGACGCGATGCAGCGCTTCGACGACACCTCGTGGGAGTACAAGCTGGCGCGTTGGTACCTGCGGCGGCAGAAGGCGACGGAGTTCGAGCAACTCTGCGCGCCAGGTGACGGACGCGTTTGCGGGCAGCGATCTGGAAGCATACTTCCAGGATGTGGCCGCGGGGGGCTTCGATGCACAGATGTATCTGCGCATCAATCTCTATGCGCACAAGCGGTTCCCGCACGATTTGACGTTCGTGCGCAACCTGCTGACGGCCTACACGCGGCAGGAGACGCGGATTCCAGGCGGCGTGGGAGAAGCTGCTGCGCGAGCACTGGTTCTTCGCCGATGATCTGCGCGACCGCTTTCTAGCGTTCCTGGTGCGCAGCGGTTCGCTCGACCGTGAGCTCGCGGCGCTCGAATCGCAGTCGCCCGACGCACAGGCCGGACGCTGGGACACATTCGCGCGAGAGAACCCGGGCGCGGCGCAACTGCTGGGCGACGCCGAGGCGTGGCGCTGCCACTTCGAGGACGCGGCGCCGAAGTTGATGGCGCTGGTGACGGCAGCGCCGGTCGACGAGCCGTTCGCGCCGCGCACGGCGGCGCTCCACCGCTCACTCGCATATGAGAATCCGCTCAATGGCGACATTGCAGCGGCGGTGTATGAGGGCTTGGCGAACGCGGCGCCGGCGGACCGCGATCGTTGGGCGATCGCAGGGGACACGCTGGCCGACCGGGGGCTGTTCGCGCGGGCGCGGCCGTATTGGGAGCGCATGCCGGCGACGGCGCCGGGGCGGGCGGAGAGCTACCTCGACGCGGCGACGGTGTTCTGGGACTACTATTTGTTCGACGATGCGCTGGCGCTGCTCGAACAAGGGCGTCAGCGGCTGAATCAGCCGGCGCTCTACTCCTATGAGGAGGGCGCGATCTACGAGGGCAAGAACGATCCGGACGCAGCGATCCAGCAGTACCTGCAAGGGGCGCTCGCGGGCGAGGGCGACTACTCCGCGCGCGAACGGCTGATTACGCTCGCCAAGCGTCCGGCGTATCGCGAGACGATCGAGCAGGCGACTGCGCGGTTGACCGCTGGGCAGAACCCTGCAATCGCGGCGTTGCGATTGCGGGCGACGCTGCTCGAGCGGTTGGAGCGCTTCGACGATCTGCGGGCGCTGCTGCTGCGGTTGGCGGGCGACTCGGATTCGCCAGAGCTGCTGGCTGAGGTTGCACGCCTTGGCGGGCAGAGGCGATTTGACGACGTCCGCGTGCGGACGCTGCAACGGCGCGTGGAGCTAACCTCCGACCCGGTGACGTCGATGCGGCTGCGGCTGGAGCTGGTACGTCTGCATGAGTCGCTGCGCCAACTGCCTGACGCCCAACGGACCGTGGATGCGCTGTATCAGGAGAATCCGCGCATCTTGGGCGTGGTGCGGGCGCGAACAGATTATCTGTGGAGGCACGACGAGAAGACGGCGGCGGTCGAGACGCTGGCCGAAGCGGCGGACGTCGCCTACCCTGCGCTGGCCGAGAGCTTTCGCTTCGAGGCGGCGAGCAAGGCCGCGGAGGCGGCGCTCTATCCGCGAGCGGAAGCGTTGCTGGCCGAGCTGCTCGAACAAAAGCCTTTCGATGCGCGCTTCGTGGCGGCGCGGGCGGACCTTTACGCGAAGCAGGGCCAATATGACGAGCTACGCACGTTCTACCAGGGCAAGCTCGAAGACGTGGCCGCGAGCGGGTTGGCAGACAAGCCCAAGCGTGAGTTGACGGCCGAGCTGCGGCGCGGGCTGATCCCGGCCTTGACCAAGCTCGAAGACTATGCGGCGGCAGTCGACCAGTATGTCGAGCTGATCAACCGCTTCCCCGACGACCGCGGCTTGGTGGAAGAGGCTGCGCTCTACGCCGAGCGCCACGAGCAAGCGGTGCGGCTGGAGCAATTCTATGCGCGTACGACGGAGCAGTCGCCGCGCGACGTGCGCTTCCACCGCGTGTTGGCGTGGCTGCGCACAAGCCTGGAGGACTACCCCGGAGCGGCGGAGGCGTACGCCAACGCGATCGCGGTGCGGCCCGATGGTGTGGAGTTGCACGAGGCGCGAGCGGAGCTGCTGTTCCGCCTATTGCGCTTCGACGAAGCCGACAAGGAGTATGAGACGCTCTATGAGCTGACGTACCAGGCGCCGCGCTGGATGGAGAAGCTGGCCGAGAGCGCGGCGCGGCGCGGCGCGGTGAGCGAGGCGGTGGAGCGGGCGCGCAAGGCGTTCATCGAGGGGCGGCCCGAGCGCGCGGAGAACTTTTTCAACGCGGCGCGCGCGCTCGAAGGCTGGGGCTTGGTCGAGCAGGCCGAGGGGCTGACGCGCGAGGGTTTGTTGGCGGCGAGCGACCGGCTGTGGCAGGACTACGAGTACGAGTCGGGGCTGCGGCTCGAGGCCAGGCTGCTGACGCGGCTGCGGCGGACGGCGGAGCTCGAAGGGTTGCTGCCGGGGTCGCCGGAAGACAGCTACGTGTACCGCCTGCAAACGGTGCTGCGCGCGAGCTTGGATGCGGCGGAAACCTACCTAACGCCGGAGGAGCGGGCAGCGTACGTCGCGACGCTTGACGGCTGGCGCAACCGGGCGGCGCACGCTTCCTGAGCAGGCGTTGCTGGGGGCGATTCAGAGTGGCGGTTTTGCGGACGTCGAGGCGCGCTGGCTTTTCGAAACCGTGGTTGCGAACCCGGCGACGGACTTGGCGCCGGGGTATCGCGTGCGGCTGATCGACGTGCAGAGCAAGCGCATGCGGCACGCCGAGCTTGGCGCGCAGCTCGAACGCATTTGGCAGGCGCACCCGGACCGGGGACGCCAAACAAACATCCTCGACGACGCGGCGGAGGCCTACCGCAAGGCGGGCGACGAAACCGCTGAGCTGGCCGCCCTCGAACGCTATGGCGGCTTCGGGCGCTGGACCGAACGCTACCTCGAGCTACTGCTCGCGCGTACGCCGGACCGGCTGATCGCACTCAGCGCGGACCGCGATCGCGGCAAAGCGCGCATGGCGGCGGATTACGCCGTGTTGCAGGGCGGCGCCGCGCTGGCCAAACGCGCGGTGGAGGCCTACGGACGCGCGCGGCCGGCGGTGTGGACCCCGAGCTATACGGGGCTAGTGGGGCTGTTCCACCGAGCTTCCGAGTCGGCCTATGCGGAGGCTTTCCGCGAGGCGCTGGGCGGCGGCACGATCGGCGAGCGCGTCGGCCAACCGGTCAACCGCGACCAGCAGTTGGCGGGCGACGTGTGGTTCGAGTACGGCGCAAGGTTTGGCGAATACTTGGCGGCGTTCGAGCCGCTGGCAGCCGACGATTACCTGCCCTCGGAGGTCGAGAACGTTCCTGGGAGGGCATCCGCGTACTTCGCCCTGGCGGAGATCTATCGCGAGCACGAGCGCCCCGAAGACGCCGCGCGCGAGTACGAACACACGCTCGAGCTGAACGCCGGGGACGCGCGGGCGCACGAGAGACTGGGCGGGATGGCCTGGGACGCAGGCGATCGCACGGCGGCGGTCGCGCACTGGCGCGATGCGCTCCAGACGCTGACGGCGCGGGCCGAGCGCTACAACTTCGGCGCTCGTTCTGGGACGACGTGGCGGCCCTGCTGGGCAGACTTGGGCGCGACCAAGTGCTCGACGATCTGCGTGAGCCGCTCGACGGCCTCTGGAGCGCCTACTTGCGTCGCAACGGGGTCTTCCGCGTCGAGGAACTGCTGCGCGCCTGGATCGAGAACGCACCGGACCCGGCAGGGGAGACGCGGCTTGCCCTCGAAAAGGCGACGCTCTCGCCTGTCCCGGTCGACTACGCCGCGATCTTGGCCGATGCTACTTGGCTTGCACGTCCGCCCGCGACTTGGCCATGCAGGAGGCGATCCGGCTGGCGCGGGCCGCGGTGGACGAAGCCGCACCAGAGAATTCGAGCTACCCGCGGGAGGTGCTCGAGCGGCGGCGCACGGCGCGCATCGACTTTCTGCTGGCGGGCGGCCAGACGGCCGAGGCTGTCGCGGCGCTCGATGACGGAGGCGAGGACTACCGACTCTCGCTGGCCTACCAGCATCCGGCCTTGCTGTTGCGGCTGGCGGCGCAGGGCGGACGGCTGGAGCCGACGCTCGACTGGCTGGAATCCTCGGGCGTGCATGTGGACGACGAGGCGTTGCGTGACGGCGCGGCGGCGCTGAGGCGCGATGGCGCCGGCGACGAGGCGGACCGCTTGCTCGAGCTCTTCTACGAACGGCGCATCGAGCAGCGCGATTTCGCGGCGTCGAACTTCTTGGGGCTGGCAGAGCTGCGCTTGCGGCAACAGCGCTTGAGCGAGGCGCAGGATCTGATTCGGCGGATGCTGCGCGTATCGGGAGCGCCGTTCGAGAACCACGTGGCGGCGGCCAAGCTGCTGCTCGCGAGCGATCAACCCGCGATGGCGGCGCAACTGCTGAGCGAGCGCACCGGGGCCTTCCCGTGGACGGCGAGGCGCGCGTGCTGCTGGCAGCAACGGAAGTGAAGCGCGCCGCCGGCGCGCAAACGCCGTGGAGCGCCGCGCTGGTGACGGCGGCGCGCGACCCCAGGCTTACGTACGCAAATCGCGTGGGAGCGGCACACGCCATGGGCGAGACCGGCACGACCGCGGACAACCTGGGCTCCGACGAGCTCGCCGTGATCGCGCAAGCTCCGGCGCCGAACCCCCAGGAAGCCGAAAAGCCCGGCTACGTGGCGGCCCGGTTGCTGGCCGCGCGCGCTGCGACGGACAACGCCGTGCGCGTGCGTTTGCTGACGGGCGCTCTGGCGCTACGTCCCGAAGACGCCCAGGCGCGGCTCGAAGCCTTCGAGGCTGCGTACGCCGCCGGGGAACATCAAAAGGCGGTAGCCCTGCTCGAACCGCTCCTCGAGTCGACGAGCTTCGCCTACTCGCTTGGGCAGACGGCTTCGGTTTTCGATGAGCAGGCGCCGGAGCATTACGTCGACGACTACATGGTGCGGCAATTCCTGAGCGGCTACGCTCCGCCGGAACGGATGCCCGAGTTGGCCGCCAAACTGGGCGAGTCGCTCGCGTCGATCGGTCGCCTGTCGGCGGCGGCGCTCGTGGACGAAGTGTCGCTGAGGATCGAGCCGAACGCGCAGGTGAGCGAGCGCGTCGAAGCCCTGCAAGGAGACCTGGAGCGGCGTGCGGAGAACGCGCGGCGACGTCCGGCCATCCAGGACGATCTTGCACAACCCTATCCGGTCCACCCCAAGCTGGAGCCGCGGCCATGAAGCGATTCACAAAACCGTTGATCGGCGTTGCCGCCGCCCTGCTGCTAGCGGCGGTGGCGTGGGTGCAAACGCCCGCTGCGGAGGCGCCGTCAGCGGCGCGCTATCTGCCGCCGGGGGCGCTATTAACGCTGGAGGCGCGAGACTTCGCCGGACTGTTGGGCGACTGGAACACCTCGCCGGAGAAGCAGGCGTGGCTTGCGAGCGACAACTACCAGGTGTTTTCGCGCTCGAAGCTGTTCTTCCGGCTGAACGAAGCGCGCGGGGAGTTTGCAGCGGCGGCGGGCGTGCCGCTCGAGATGGCGTGGCTCGACAGCGTGGCGGGAGGCGAGTCAGCGCTGGGCATCTACGACATTGGCGAGCTGCGGTTTGTCTACGTGACCGAGATGCCGGAGGCGCGCGCGGTGGAGAATGCGCTGTGGCGGAAGCGCGCCGACTTCGAACCGCGCGAGGCGGCGGGACAGGCGTTCTACGTGCGGGCGGACGGAGATTCCGGGCGCGAGGCGGCGTTCGCGGTGGTGGGCGACCGTCTGGCGCTGGCGACCAACGCGGATCTACTGGCGAAGACGGTCGCGTTACTGGCGGGCAACGGGGATGCAGTCACAGGCGAGGGCTGGTACGGCGAGGCCACCGCCCCGGCGGGCACGCGTGGCGAGTTGCGGCTGGTGCACAACCTGCAAGCTTTGCTGCGCACGTCGTACTTTCGTTCCTATTGGGTGCAGGAGAACGCTTCGGAGCTGAGCGCCTACAAGAGCGGCGTGGCGGATCTTTATCGCTCGGACGCGGCGATGCGCGAGCAGCGCGTTCTGCTCAAAACGCCTGGCGATCAGCCCCGCTCGGCGGCCCAGAATGCTTTGGGGCCGCTGCTGAGGCGCGTGCCCGACGAGGTCGGCCTCTACCGCGCCTGGGGCGGAGCGAGCGCGGAACAGCCGGTCGAGCTGTTGCGCACGAAGCTGCTCGATCCCGCCCCAGCGGCGCCTACGGACCCTACTCCTACGCGCCGCCTCCGCCGGCGGGAGCGGCGAGCGTGGGCAGTGAAGCAGCACTCGAGACGCGCATCGACCAGGCGCCGCCAAGCCGCGCCTCGGAGACGTTCGACCCGGCGCCACTCACGGCCTTGTTCGAAAATGCCGGCGTCCAAAACCTGCTGCAACTGCAAGCCCAGCGCCCCGGGCCGGATGGCGCCCTGCCCACGAACGACGCCTGTGTGGTGATCGAGCTGTCGAAGCCCGCCGCACTCGAACCGTTTGTGCTTGCGGTTTCGCAGTCCTCGGCAGGGCTATGGACGGCCTCCGGACTCGGCGCGAGCTGGGCGCAGGACGGAGAGATTTTTGCGCTGGACGGGCTGAATCCGCTGTACGCCTGGGCGGGCGGGACGCAGCTCGCGCTTTCAAATTCGCCAGAGTTGCTGCGCGCGGCGATCGCGCAACGCCCGGCGCGCCAGAGCCCGCCCACAACGGTGTTTGCGGGAGGTTTCCGCCACGCACAAGCGCGCGAGCTATACCGCACGACGATGCAGCGCATCGAGCACTTGCAATTCGGCGGCTATGGCCAAGGCGCGAACCGTGAGCCGTACCTGTTCTCGGAGAACATCGCGAGCTTGAGCGATGCGCTAGAACGAGTGACCGAGGTGACGGTGGAGCGGCGCGACCTGGGCGAGCGCGTGGACGAGACCGTGGTCTACGCGCGAAGGCCATGAGCGTCGGGCCAGTCCTGACGAGGCGGGCGCTCCTGGCGGCCGCGCTCGCGGTCCCGGCTAAGGCGTCGGTTCTGGACGCCGCTTTGACGCAGGCAGGTTTCGATCCGGCGGCAGTTGGATTGTGGATCGAAGGCCCGCAAACGGCTGAGCCGACGCCAAGCTGGCCCCAAGCCGAAACACCAGTTCCCCCCGGTTCTTTGCTGAAGCCGTTCGCGGCGGCGGCGTATGGAGCGGGACACGGCTTCGACTACCCGGTCGAGCATTGCGACGGTCGCGACTGCTGGCTGCCTTCAGGGCACGGAACGCTCGGTTTGACCGACGCGATCGCGCAGTCCTGCAACGCCTACTTCCGGCGGCTGGCGCGGCGCATTTCGCCTGCTTCGATCGCACATGCCGCGACGACGTTCGGGCTGCCGGCGCCCCCTACGGGCGCGGATGAGGATTCCTGGTGGGGACTGGGCGAGCAGTGGCGTGTCTCTCCAGTTCGCCTCGCCCACGCCTATCGCGAGATCGCGCGCCGACGCGGCGACCCTGGGCTCGGCCCCATCGTCGAGGGGCTGCGCCTGTCCGCGATGCGGGGCACGGCGTCGGGGGTCGGCGGGGACGCTTTGGCCAAGACCGGCACCGCGCCTTGCGTCCATCGCGGATCGAACGGAGACGGCTACGCTTGCGTGCTCTATCCGGCGGATAAGCCCCGCTATACTATGCTGTTGCAGTTACATGGGCGCACCGGCCGAGAGGCCGCGCGCGCTGCGGGAATCGTCGTGCAAACGTGGATCCGCGGCCTGCGCTGAATCATCGCCCGCGGAGTCCTTGATGAATCGTTTTCTGTTTGTTTCCCTTGCCCTGGTTGTCGGCTTGGCCGGCTGCTCCAAGGAGGAGCCGGTGCTGGAAGGTCCGTTCCAGGTTCCGGCCGGATTCGTGGTCGAGCCGGTGGCGGACGTGGAGCAGGTCGGCTCTTTGGTCCAGATGACTTTCGACGCGCAGGGACGTCCGGTGGTCTCGAAAGAACGAGCCCACCCGACGATGCTGCTCGACTCCGACGGCGATGGCAAGTTTGAGACGGAGAAGACCGTTTCCGACCAGGTGAACAATTGCCAAGGCCTTTGGTACGACGGCCCGACGCTCTACTGCATTGGCGACAACCTGGAAGGCAAGGCGGGGTTGCACGCGCTGCCGGACACGAACGGCGATGGCGTGGCGGATTCCATCGAGACACTGGTCTTGTTCACCGGCCCGATGGGCGAGCATGGCCCGCACGACATGCGCCGCGGCCCGGACGGCGTCCCAACGATTCTGCTCGGCAACCATACCTTCGTGCCGGCGGACCAGATCAACCCCAAGTCGCCGCTCGAGCGCTATGACGAAGGCCAGTTGCTCGAACGCTACTGGGACGCGCGCGGCCACGCCGTGGACCGCATGGCGCCGGGCGGAGCGATGTTCCGCGTGGACCGCGAGAACAAGATGTTCACGCTGCTGCTGGGCGGCTTCCGCAACCCCTACAACCACGCCTACAACCTGGAGGGCGAGGCGTTCACGTTCGACTCGGACATGGAGTGGGACATCAACCTGCCGTGGTATCGCGAGGTGCGCTCGGTGCACGCGGTGCAGGCGGGCGATTACGGTTGGCGGTCGGGCTCGGGCAAGTTCCCAGCGTATTACCTCGACTCGCTGCCGCCGGTCGACGACCTGGGACGGGGGAGCCCCGTGGGCGTCGAGTTCTACCAGCACTACGCGTATCCGGCGGAGTACTTCGACGGCTTTTTGCAGGGCGACTGGTCGCGCGGACGCGTGGTGTTCTCGAACTTCGTGAACAACGGCGCGACGTATAAGGTCGAGGGCGAGCCGTTCGATTTCGTCTATGGCGAGCCGCTGAACGTGACCGATCTCGAAGTCGGGCCCGATGGCTTGGTTTACTTCACCATGGGTGGACGCGATACCCAAGGCGGCTTCTATCGCGTGAACTACAAAGGCCACAAGGCCAATTGGGACGCGCTGCCCAAAGAAGGGGTGATGGCGGCGGTGCGCCAGCCGCAGCCGCTTTCGGCCTGGGGCAACGCCGCACTCGAAAAGAAGCGCCAAGAGATGGGCGACGCTTGGGGCGAGGAGCTGCAGAAGGTGGCGCTCGACCCGCAAGCCGAGTGGCGCGACCGCGTGAGCGCCGCTCTACCTGTTGCAGCGCTTCACTCCGAGGCCGGACGCCATCTTGCTCGGCAAGATGCTCGACGACAAGGAGTATCACGTGCGCGCCGCGGCAGCTTACGTGGTGGGGCTGCTGGCTCGGACCGCGCCAAGGCGCTGGCCGCGCGCGCGATCACCGACGAGCATCCGCTGGTGGCCCGGCGCGGCATCCGAAGCGCTGGTGCGCATGGGCCTGGAGCGCGATGCCGAACCATTCGCGCCGGTGGCCGACATCTACAACTGCTCGGCAGCGAAGACCGATTCGTGCGCTGGGCGGGCCGGATCGCACTCGAGCACACGCCGCGCGATTCCTGGAAGCAGCTCGCCGTGGAAGAGAAGTCGCTGACAGCAGCGCCTGAGGCTTTGCTTGCGCTGACGCGTACGGCTTCGAAGCCGATCGACCTCGAACCGGTGTATGAAAATTCGCTGTCGCTGCTCAAGCAGTCCGGCTTGTCCGCCGACGACGAACTGCGCCTGATGCGCGCCTTCGAGGTGGCCTGCATCGAGACCACAAGGGCGGCTGCCGCGAGGTCCTGCGCAGCCAGTCTTACGACATCCTCGCTCCGCGCTTCCCCGCCTCGGATGAGCG
The DNA here is from genome assembly GCA_041394905.1 of Bryobacterales bacterium. Lineage (GTDB taxonomy): Bacteria > Acidobacteriota > Terriglobia > Bryobacterales > UBA6623 > RI-231. Next base: position 30,672 of record JAWKHJ010000021.1, read on the forward strand.
CCTCAATCGCGAGTATGCGCGGCTGATGGCGTACTCGGGACGGCCGGAGGCGATCGCGAAGATCATGGCCGCGATGCCCAAAGGCGACGACAACACGCAGCTCCAGGTGCACTGCGTCTACTGCCTGCGCGAGATCAAGAAGGGCTGGACGCCGGAGCAAAAAGACGAGTTGATCGCATGGTTCGAGAAAGCGCGCGAGTGGCGCGGCGGCGCGAGCTACCCGGGCTTCATCAACCGCCTGTTCGACTCCTCGCTCGCCTTCTTCACGCCGGAAGAGAAGAAGATGAAGCCTACCAGCGCATCCCGGAGTACGCGCCAATCACTGACGAAGAGGTGCTCGCGCGGCATGCGCGGGCGCGGCGGCTATACGCCGGCCAACGTCTTTCGCGCAAGCAGGGCCAGGGCTCGAGCGGCATGAGCGCGCAAGAGATCTTCGAGTACATGATGTACGACCCGATGACGACCAAGGCGGACCCTCACGAAGGCAAGAAGATCTTCGAAGACCAGTGCGCCAAGTGCCACCGCTTCGGCGACATCGGCAAGGACTATGGCCCGGACCTGACCACGATCAACAACCGCTTCAAACGCCGCGACATGGTCGAGGCCGTGTTGTGGCCCTCGAAGACCATCTCGGACCAGTACGACGCGTATCGCATTCGCATGGGCTACGAGGTTTCGAGGGTCTGATCATGGACCAGGACGACAAGACGGTTACGGTGCTGTTGCCCGAAGAGGAGCGTCCGGTGACGTTCGACAAGTCGAAGGTCGAGATCGAAAAATCGGACGTCTCGATCATGCCGACGGGGCTGCTGGACGGCTATTCGACGCGCGAGATCGCCACGCTGTTCGCCTTTCTGCAGCAGGGTCCGAACCTGAAGTAGGCTGGCCGCGGGGGCCGAGATGTGCACACTGAGGGCGTGCATGATCTGGAACGTCCCCCTTCTCCGGTCGAAATGGTGCGACAAGGCTCGAAGGCAGCCGGGGCTGGCGCGGTAGCGGGCGCAGCGGTTGGTGCGTTTGTCGGCGCGATGGCCGGCGCATTCGCTGGCGCGGTTGCGTGGTCCTTCGCCTCGTTGAGCAAAGAGGCTTGGCGGCGCTATAAGGTCCGGCGGGACTAGCAACTGGACAGTCGCAGTTCTATTGGCGCTCCATCAGAGCCGCAGGTGCCAGCCTGCGGTGGGGTTGGACCCGAGCGGCTTCTTTCAAACAATGTTCCCGAAATGGCGTCGCGGACTCGCGAACAGAATAAACCAGAAAGGGGCTGTCGCCTCCGACCTCGGAGCGTCCAGTCAGCAATTCGCTACTACCCTGGGCTTCCAAGGTCGACCCCGAATGGGCTGTGCCTTTCTACAACTTGGGCCTTCGGGCCAAATACGGCGGCGACTGGGAAGCGAGCCGACAGTTCAACCAGCGAGCCGCACTACTGGATCCTGACGACGAGGCGGCTTGGTGGAATCTCGAATCGCGGCTACCGCACTAAGGGATTGGAAGGAAGCTCGCCGAGCCTGGAAGACAATCGGAATCGAAGTCTCCGAAGGCGAAGACGAATGCACGATTGCGGCTTGCACTGCTTGTGTGCGGATTGATCCGGCCAATTGCGGAGAGGTTGTGTGGGGAGAACGAATTGATCCCGCGCGTTTTGTAATTTTCAATGTCCCTTGCCGGAGTCGGGCCGAAGGTTTCGCGACGTTCTCCTGAATGACGGCCCCAAACGGAACACGCGTGAAAGACGGAATCGAGTTCCCGGTCTTCGATGAATTAGAGGTGTGGCTTCCGTCTCGGTATTCAACGTTCGAAGTCGTCCTTGAAGGGGTCACCGCCGAAGCGGAGGAGTTCTCTGTCGAGCTATGTAACGAGCGAGAGCTGGGCGTCGAAGACTGGTCGACGATCCGATTCATTGCCAGAGTGCAGTCGCGGAAATCCTGGTCCTCATGACTGCAGAGCCTTGACCCGGAGGCGGCTGAGAAAACCTATGCAATCGCTGCTGAGAGCGAATCGAGGTTGTTCAGATGCTCCGAGACTGGCAAGCGGGACGGCAATCGAAAGCACCTATTTATCGAGACTACCTTAAAGGCTTGAAACGGCTTCGCCGCGCAAAGTACACGGACCGCTGCGGGACGCGGCTCTGTTCGGAGCAAGCCTAACTTAGAGCCGCATCGCAAGCTCGACCATCGTGCGAACGCCAACCCCGGTCGGGCCTTGGGCATTTCGGGCTTGGCGCGCTCGAGCCAGGCTGTTCCGGCGATATCGAGGTGAATCCACGGCGTGGGTTCGGCGAACGCTTCCAGGAACTTCGCCGCGGTAATGGCGCCGCCCCACGTGAGCCGATGTTGGGCAGATCGGCGATTCCGCTGTCGAGCATTTCCTTGTATTCCGCATCGAGCGGCATGGGCCAATACTTCTCGCCCGCGATCTCGGCGGCCGCAAGGAAAGCATCGCGCCACTTGTCGTCATTCGAGAACAGACCGGAGCGTTCGTATCCCAGCGCGACGACGATGGCTCGGTGAGCGTGGCGGCGTCGACCAAACGGTTGCAGCCGTGTTGGCGCGCCCAAGCGATGGCGTCGCAAAGGATGAGGCGGCCTTCGGCGTCGGTGTTGAGCACTTCGACCGTCTTGCCGCTCAGCGTCGTCACTACGTCGCCGGGACGCATGGCCGCGCCGCCGGGCATGTTCTCGACCGACGGAACGACCGCGGTGACAGGCACGGCAGGCTTGAGCTCGGCGATGGCGCGCATGGCCCCGAGCACGGCCGCGCCGCCGGCCATGTCGTACTTCATACGGTCCATGTCCGCGGACGGCTTGATCGAAATACCGCCGGTGTCAAAAGTGACAGCCTTGCCGATCAGTCCCAGGTGCACGTCGGACTTTGGCGCAGAGGCCGGCGTGTAACGCGGCACCATCATCACCGGCGGCTCGGCGCTGCCTTGGGCGACGCCGAGCAAAGCGCCGGCGCCGAGCTTCTCGAGCTGCGCACGGTCGAAGACTTCGATCTCAGGCCAACGTCCGCGGCAAGCTCCTTGGCGCGCTCGGCGAGAACGGTGGGGGTGAGGCGGTTGCCCGGCTCATTAGCCAACGCGCGAGCCGTATGTTGTCCCCGGGCGACGGCCATGCCGCGGCCTATGCCTGCGGCGGCCGAATCTGGCAGGGCCATGTAGAGCTCTTCAATCACGCTCTGTTCGCCGCCTTCGGTCTTGTAGGCGCCCACCTCGAAGGAGCCGATCTCGACGCCCTCGACGATCGCTTGCGCGGCAGGCCCGGGCTCGAAGCCTTCCAATGCGGCGAAGGCGACACTCTTGACGCCTTTCCCAACAGCGTGCGAGCCTGCGGTGGCCGCGATGCGTCGCAACTCGGTAACGCCGAAGCGGTCACGCGGGCCAGCGCCGACCAGCAGTAGGCGCTTCGCCTTCAGGCCGGCGGGCCGGTGGATGAGACTCGTCGAGCAGAGTTTGCCCTTCATCTCCCCGCCCGCGACGATCTCCGCGAGCAGGCCGCCCGACCATGCGTCTACGGCCGGATCGGGCGCATCCCCTCCTCGAGCGCGAAAGCGGGCGCGACGACGGCGTCGACGGCGAGGGTATCGATGGGTTCTTCAGTTAGGCGGACCTGCATGGCGAACCCCCAATTGTACGGCAGCGGGCTCCGGGGGCCGGAGCGGCCCGGGCGTCCGCGATAGAGTGAAGGGATGCGGCGGACAGGCTGGATGGGGCTGGGCGCGGCCGCCTTGATGGCGGTCTCGACGGCGACCCTGCTGGCGCAGGGGCTGCGCGCGCAGCAACCGGAACGGCCCAACATCCTGTTCATTTCGGTAGACGACCTGGGCTGGGGCGACCTGTCAACCTACGGCAACGCCTACCACCAGACGCCTAATCTGGACAAGCTGGCGAGCGAGGGCGTGCGCTTCACCAACGCGTACGCGGCGGCGCCGGTTTCGGCCGCGTCCCGTGCGGCGATCCTCAAGGCGCAATGGCCGGCGCGGATGCGCTTCACCCATGATCTGCCCGCCGTCGAACGGCCTTACGCCAAGGTGCGCCAACCGATTACTCCACGCGGCATGCCGAATTCAGTGACGTCGATCGCGAAGCGGCTACGAGACGCGGGCTATCTGACCGCGTTCTTCGGCAGTTGGGGCCTGGGCTACGGGCCGAACGGCACGCGGGACCAGGGTTTCCACCTCGGCCTCGGCGTGCACAAGGGCACGGACCATCGCGGCATGTTTCTGCCGCTTCCCGAGATGAGCCTGATGGGGCCGCGCGGCATGTACTTGAGCGATACGCTGGCGCAGCTCGGCGACGATTTCATCAGCCAGTTCGCCGACCGGCCCAACCTGCTCTATGTGTCGTTCTACGCCGTCAGCCCGCCGATCCAAGGCAAACCGGACATCCTCGACCGTATCGCGGGGCGCGAGGACCCGTCGGGACGCAAGAACGTCGCCTACGCCGCGATGGTGGAGGGAGTGGACGAGGCGGTTGGACGGCTGCTGGCGAAGCTCGAAGAGACCGGCTCGGCGGACCGCACTGCGGTCTTCGTCTTCAGCGACAACGGCGGCATGGAGGGACGCGCGTTCCAGGGCGGACTGCGAAAGGGCCGCGGCTGGCTCTATGACGGTGGTATCCGCGTCCCGCTGATTGCACGTTGGCCAGGCCATTTAGACGGCGGCCAGGTGATCGATACGCCGGTCAGCCTTGTCGATGTGGTCAAGACGATGCTCGAGGCGGCGAAAGCGACCGACGTAGGTTCGGGCGTGATCGACGGCCGCAACCTGGAGCACGTCCTGGCTGGTGAAGGCGCGGAGGAACCGCTGTTCTGGCACTACCCGCACTACTCCGAGGACGGCAGGTGCGCCAGCGGTGCGCCAGTGCGCGTGAGGGCGACCTCAAGCTGATCGAGTGGTACGAGGACGGGCGGGTGGAGCTCTACAATCTGGCCGACGATCCCGGCGAGAAGTCCGACATCGCCGAGTTGCTGCCGGAAAAGGCCAAGGCGCTGCGGGAGAAGCTGGCAGCCTGGCTCAAACAAGTGGGGGCCAGGCAAGCCGAGCCGAATCCGGAATACGATCCGAACCGCACGCTGGTGCAGGAAACCCTGCCCTACTGATTTCGCTTATTGGCCTTGGCCGGCCGGGGCGGCGGTCTCCGACCAGACGCCGTTGCGCAGCTCGTCGAGACGGTGCTCAGCGGCGTCGCGCACGTAGCGGTACTGGTCGTTTTGGGCGACCCACTCGAGGTCGCTCTGCTCGGTCATCACCTTGACGACCTTGCGGCGAATCTCTTCGTCACGCGACTCTTTGACGAGCTTGGAGTACCACTTCTGGTCGGGGTTCAGGTCGCGCAGAGCGACGAGCGCATTGTGACGCACGAACCACTCGTCGTCGCCGACGATCATCTTGCACAGGACCTCGGGGTCCTGGATCTCCTTGGCCGCGGCAAGACGGACGTCCGCGTCGCTGTGCTTCCATTTCGGGCGTAGGCTATCGAGCAGTCCCATAATCGTCTACCGGTCCAACCCTTCCACTGTAAGGGGAAACGCGGGCAAGACCGCGAAACGGGGGCTCAGATGCGGTCCAGGTGGACGTGGAAATGGATCCGCGCACCGGTCTGGGAGCTGCGCCCCATCCTCCAGAATACGAGACCGAAGAGGAACTGTAGGGCGAGGATAGCGGCGGGATGGGCGAGCGCGGTCACTGCCGGCGACGAGGTCGGGCCGGGGCCGACTTGCCCGCCCGCAAGCGCGAAAAAGGTCAGGCCGCAGACAGCCACGCCGGCCGCCATCCACTGGTAGGCGCTGATGCGGCCTTCGCCTCGATAGTCGGCGCGTAGAGTCTCGGAGTAGAGCCGCCAGAGCTGCGTCCCGGTCGCGGCAAGGGCGAACGCGGCGGCGGCGCGACCCTGTAGAAACAGGAGGGTCGAGACCCAGGCAACGGCGGCCAGCGCGACGGATGTCATAGCCTGCACGGGCACGACCGCGACCCCATCGAGACTGGAGGCGAAGGCCGCCTTCTTGGTGCTGCCGTGGAAGACGAAGCGATAGCGTGAGGCGAAGCGCCGCACCCAGCCGCTGGTTTGCTCCACCGGCTTGCCGTAGCAGCATCCGAAGCTGATGCAGGCCAACCGCCCCACCGATTCGCCCAAGGCATAGGCGATGGCCATGGCGGCGAGAAAGGGCACGGCCGGGGCCGGCCCCAACCCCAGGCGCTCAGAAAGCGCATCGGCCGCCACCGCCACGGCTGGCGCGACGAGGAAGCCGACAAAGCTCGCCCCGCCGACGGTGAAGCCATGGCGCTTGCCCTCGACCAGCCGTACCAGCACAACCGAAGCGGGCATGCAGATCGCGACCACCGCCGCCAGCGCGACAAACGCCGCCGCAGGCGCAATGCCCGCCGCCGCGCTCAGCGCCACGAACAGAGCCGCCGCCAGCGTATACGCCAGTGCTGAACAAGCCATAGAAAGTGAAATTGACGCCGATCCATTCTCCCTCCGCGTTGCGGCGCGTCGCCGTAGATGCGAGAAACTGCCAACCCTCGCCGGGAAGCGTACGAAAGCCCCACCAAAACAGTCGCGGCCAGAGCGGCGGCAAAAGCGAGCAGGAAGGCGGTTTCGAGGCGCATCTTTAGGCTCCTGTCGATCCCTCGCAACGGCGGCCAAGCGCTGAGCGCACGGCCAGCTCCGTCTCGACCAAAGGGCGCCCGAATGCGAGAGTGAAACGGCTCGCCGCGGCCGGTCCGGAGAGGTTGCGCACCAAGTCCTCTTCGAAGGAGATCCGGCCGGGCTCGAAGAGCAGAATGTCGGTGCTCGAGCCCGGCCGGTACAGGCTCTTCGGCACGCCGCGCTCGACGAACATGCCGGGCTCGAGCGGGCGCGGATTGTCGTAGCGGAACGGGCTGTAGGATTCGACGATGTCGCCGATCATCAGGGCGACCACCTCGACCATCGCCACCAAGCCGACTTGGGTCCCTCCGGGGACGTCCGTGTCAAAGATCGTCACGTGACGCTTGTTTTTCGAGTAAGGCGTGACGAGCTCGACCACGGCGCCGGGGTTGCACGAGTGGTAGCGGCCTTGGACGGCATAACAATCGAGCACACGTCCGGCGACAGGAGTGTGGTTGTAGTGATATTTCTCCGGCGTGAGGCGGAAGACGGCGAAGTCGCCGTGGTCGAAGGCCTCGCTCCATTCCGGCTTGTCGGAGCCGAGCAACTCATCGAGATCGAAGAACTTGCCCTTGGCCCAAATGGAGTCCGCCGAGCGGAAGGAACCGACAACGGCCCGCGCGTCCGCCGGCGAGACGACGACGGCGGGATCGGCGGGCATCGGCCGGAGGTCCCAGTAGCGAATCTGACGCTCGAAGATACGCCGGGGCGTGGTGAAGAACTCCGGCCGCTCGACGCACTCGCCGAGGTCGACGCCGACACGGTCGAGAAAGCGGCGATTACCGAGCAGACGCGGCGCAAGAGGGAGGTCGAAGTTCGCCCAGCCGAGCAGGCTCGACATACGCTTGCCGGTTAGCGCACGGAAAAGAGCCGGGGCGCGCTCGCGCGCCTCGCAATAGAGCAGATTGACGATGCGGTCGCCGAAAAGCTCTTCGGTGAGCACTTGGCCGCTGGCGCGTTCGACGTATTGATGGGGAGAGAGACTCATCGGGCGGTCTCGGCCTCGAACCCTTCGACGATCGCGACGAGCGCGACCAAGCGGCGCAACTCCTCCGCCGGAAGCGTCTCTGCCAGAACGTCGGCTCGCACACGTTCGAGGTATTCCGACGCACTTTGGCCGTCGAGGATGGCGGCAAGCGCGGAGGAAAGGTCCGCGTTCGCTGCCAAACGCTCGTCACTGAGACGGCGAACGTCCTGTTCGAGCCATTCGAAGGCTTCGGCGAGTTGGCGCAAGCGCAGTTTGCCGGCGTAGAAGCGCTCCGAGGCGAGGTTGAAGTCTTCGGCCGGCGAGTCGAGCGGACGCTTTGCGCCGACTTCTACGAGCGCGCCGTCGATGAGCTTCGCGGCGGCAGTGGCGGAGGAATCTTCGAGGCGCTGTCGCAGTTCGGCGAGGGTGTCGCCCATGCCCATCGCTTCGATCAGCGCCGGGGCGTCTAGTTCGAGGGTTTCGAGCAGCGCCAGGCGGTATTCGTGGTGATAGAGGCGAAGGCGGCCGGGGTAGCGCCGGCTCGAGCGGGTGCGTTTGGCGCGCCGCGCCACGCGGGCGAGGAAGCGGTTCTCGGTCTCGGCGTCGACGTAGAAGGTCGGCAGACCGATCGCCGCGCCGAAGAAGATGTGGCGGCGTTCGCTCTCTACGAAGGGACGGTCGGGGATGTCCGAGTGGCGAACGGCCCCGGAAGCGACGAGTTGAAAGGCGAAGGCCGTAACGAGCGCTTGCAGGCTGACCGCGGGGGCCATGTCGGCGCCGAAGCTCGGAAACAGCGAATAGTGGCGGCCTTCGAAGCCGGTGTAGCCGCGCGAGCGAAACTCACGCTGCCGGTAGAGCATGTAGAGTGGCATGCGGGCATCGAAGACGCCGAGGCTGTCCAGGTCTGCGAGCAGGCGTGCGTCATTGTCGACGCGCCCGTCGAGCGCTGGGCTGCGTTCGGTACTGGCCGGCGCGACGAGGTAGTCGACCAAGCGAAAGTCCGGCGCGAGGTCACCTTTGAGGCCGAACACTGTGGCCAAACTACGGTCGAGCCAGCGCGGACCGAAAGGGCTGACGGGATTACCCAGAATGCGCGTGCGAGCCTTGCCGCGCCAACGCCGCCAGATCATGCGTACATGGGTGGGAGCAAGCTCGTGCGGCAGGAACCCGAGCGCCGTCTCCGGGTGGAGATCCTCGAAGGCGAAGCGGTAGGGCGCGGCGCTGTACGTGCCGACGAACAACGGCAGAAAATGCTCGACGATCTTGATGACCAGATCGCCGACGCGCTTCTCCGCCTCGGGCGTGAACGCCGGATCGCGTGCGGAAAGGGCGGCCGTGAGACGCTCGCTACCAAGGCTCACGTGCACGCCGTTGTTGGCCAAGCTTACGTTCGACGTATTGGGCAGAACGACGAGGTTGCGCGTCACCACACCGGCCTCGCGCAGCTTGCCGACGGCGTTCAGCTGGCTACGGCTCAAGGTCTGGTGGCACAAAGCCATGTAGTCGCGCTTCGCCTCGCCGCGATCCCAGCCGGACAGGCAGGGGCTCATGAACAGCTCACGGTAGAAGGCGTCGGAGACGCAATCGTTGAGTCGGCGCTGGCGCACGGGAGGGTGCGGGGATGCAAAGACGAGCGCGCGTTGGCCGCGTCGGGCGAGCTCGAAGGCGTCGTTGGCGTAGGCGACCAGCAACTGCGTGAGCAAGAAGCGGCGGGCGGTTTCGCGCGCCAGTGCGAGGCCGCCGCCGGTCTCCGCACGGAGCCGGGAAGTGTGGAACGAGACGGTCTCGGGCGAGGTGTTGTCGTTGAGAAAGCAGGCTGTCAGACGCGTCCGCAGGGAGAGCAAAGCGTAGGGCGTTGTGGAATCGCGGTCGAGCGCATCGACCAAAGCGAGCTTGAGGAGGTAGCTGATGGGGATGCGGACGTGCTCTTCGCCGGCTTCGTAGGTGAAGAAACGATCGACGTCCGCGCGCCTGGTGCTGTTGGGGTTGGATTTGTCCGCTGCGAGATCGCCCGCAAGGGTCGCAGCCACTTCGCGCCTCAGGAACCGCAGCGGGAAACGCACCCAGGAGTTGTCCCAACTGCGCTCGGCGGCGCCATCGAGCCAGTTTTCGAGCGCGGATACTGCCCGTGGAGAAAGATCGCCCGCTTCGGCGCGGCGCACCACGTTCTCGAAGAAGCTGGAGCTCTCGATGGTGCGCGCCAGGTCGACCGTATCGCGGCGGCCGTGGACGGCGACTTGGAGCTCGGTCTCGGAGCCGGCCGTGGCATCGGCGGCACAGAAGGGAATCGAGTCGGGCCGGGCAGGGTCGACGCCCGCCGCGCGAAGACTCTCCGCAGGCGTCCATTCGGCGCTGGTGGTGGGACTCGGAAAGGTCAGAACCCGGGGCTCCACAGCTTCTCTTACAGAACAAGGAAAGCAGCTTCCGTTTTCGATCTGGCTGCAATCCAGTGAATTTTGGGTTAACAACACGGTAGGTCGGCCCTAGAATGACCTTGATGGTTCGAGGCTTCGTGGTCGCTCTTGCCCTGGCGGCGCCGCTCGTGGCGCAGGCCCCGTTACGCTCCCGTGCAGCGCAATCCGAGCCCACGACGTTCCACCGCGACGTCGAGCGAATCCTTCAGAAGCACTGTCAGGGCTGCCATCGCCCGGGCGAGGTTGCGCCGTTTTCGCTGCTCGATTACGAATCGGCGTGGCTGTTTTCGCGCCACATCCGCACGGCGATCAAGACCGGCTACATGCCGCCTTGGAAACCGGTGAGGGACGAGGGCGTCAAGCTGCAGTTCGAGCGGGGCTTGAGCGAAGCCGAGATTGCGACCATCACGCGCTGGGTCGACCAAGGCGCACCGGAAGGCGACCCGGCCGATGCGCCGGAGCCCCTGACTTTCCAGAGCGGTTGGCCGCTCGGTGAGCCTGACATGGTGCTCGAGATGCCGGCCGAATACGCTCCGGACAAGGACGGCGCCGACGACTATCGCTGCTTCAGCCTTGCCCCGAACTTGCCCGAAAAGCGCAAGATCCGGGCGATCGCCGTCGAGCCGGGCAACCGCGCGATCGTGCATCACGTGTTGCTCTTCCCCGACCCGCAGGCGCAGTCAGCTTCCCTGCATGACCCGGGCGATCCGCAACCGGGCTATACCTGTTTCGGAGACCCGGGTTATGATCCGCCGGGCTTCTACGGAGGATGGGTCCCCGGCAACACCGCACGGGCGCTTCCCGACGGCGTCGCGATGACGCTCGAAGGCAACGCACGGATCGCCTTGCAGGTGCATTACCACCCGGACGGCACGCAACAGACGGACCGCACACGGATCGGGATCTACTTCACCAACGAACCGAATCCGAAGGAACTGCTCTTCCTGCCGCTGGTCGATCAGCGCTTTCTGATCCCTGCGGGCGCGGAGGGCTACGAGGTCACCGCGAGCTTCGCCGCACCGTTGGCCGCGCGCATCTACGCGCTGCTGCCCCACATGCACCTACTCGGGCGGGAGATCAGCCTGGAGCTCTCGCGCGGGGGCGAGACACAAACAGTCATCCGCATCGACGATTGGGACTTCGATTGGCAGGATACGTACTGGCTCGAAGAGCCGCTGCTGGTCCCAGCCCTGACGCGGGCAACCCTCCGTTGCGTCTATGACAATTCGGCCGCGAACCCGAATAACCCCAACCACCCGCCCAAGGATGTGGGGTGGGGGGAAAAGACGACCGATGAGATGGCGTTGATGTTTGTAGCGGTTACCCTGGAGTAACCTGAAGTTTCGGGTTCGGTCGATGTCCCAAAGCGCCCCATGGAAGACCTCCCTGCACGGAGGCCACAGCGGAGAATTCTGCGAACACGCCGTGGGGTCTTTGCGCGCGGTCGTCGATTCGGCCTTGGCCAAGGGGTTTGAGGTCTACGGCGTGAGCGAACATGCGCCTCGGGCGGAGGAGCGTTTCCTGTACCCGAGCGAGCGCGCGAAAGGCTATACGCTCGAACGGATCCACGACGAGTTTGAGGCTTACGCGAAGGCCGTGCGGGCTTTGGCTGAGGAGTATGCCGACCGCATGACGCTGCTCTGCGGTTTCGAGGCTGAGGTGGTGCCGAGCGGACGCTACCGCGACCTGATGCGCGGCCACCGCGCGCGCCACGGCTTCGACTACATGGTTGGCTCCGTGCACTACGTTGGAGAGGTTTCGATTGACGGCGAGCGCGCCGATTTCGACCGCGCCGTGGAGGGCTGCGGCGGGCTCGAGCCGTTCGCCGTGCGGTACTACAACGACGTTGCGGAGATGATCGAGGCGCTGGAGCCGGACGTGGTCGGCCACTTGGATTTGATCCGCAAGAACGCCCCGGCGGATGCCGACCTCGCAACCCCGGCAATCCGCGCCGCGGCTAATCGAGCACTCGAAGCCGCACGGGCGAGCGGAGCGGTGCTCGACCTCAACACGGCCGGATGGCGAAAGGGGCTCGGCAGCCCGTACCCGGCGCCTTGGTTGGTGCGCCGCGCCCACGAGGCCGGCGTCGCATTCTGCTTTGGCGACGACAGCCACGGCCCGGATCAAACCGGCGCCGGCGTCGTCGAGGCCCGAGATTACTTATTGGAGAACGGCGTCGGCGCCATCCGGCGGCTCACGCGACGCGACGGTGCAATCCAGTGGGAAACCGTCGCGCTCTAGAGCCAGAACCCCGACTCCATCCGAGAGACCCATCATGTCGCAAATGTTGAAAGAGATCCAAGAGCAGCCGGCGGCGATCGAACGCACGCTGCTGGAGGGGCTGGCCGATGCCGAGCAGCTTCGCAAGAAGTTCGCCGAGCAACCCCCGCGGGCGGTCGTGCTGATCGCGCGCGGCACGTCCGACAACGCCGCCACCTTCGGGCGCTACTTGATCGAGATCACCACCGGGCTTCCGGTTTCGCTGGCCGCGCCTTCGGTCACCACACTCTACGGCTCGAAGCTCAAGCTCGAAGGCGCGCTGGTGGTCGGCGTCTCGCAGTCAGGCGAGTCGACCGACGTCAACGCCTGTATGGAGGCGGCACGCCAAGCCGGTGCGTTCACCCTCGGGGTAACCAATGAAGCCGCGAGCGCGCTCGCACAAATCTCCGAAGCGACCCTTCTCGTGCGCGCCGGCCGCGAGAAGAGCGTGGCGGCGACGAAGACCTACACGGGACAATTGGTCGCCTTCTACCTGCTTGCCTACGCCCTGGGCGGCGGCGTGCAGATCGACCGCCTCAAGGAGCTCCCCGAAACGGTCGAGAGCTGCTTGGCCTTGGCTCCGGGAGTGCGCGAGCTCGCCAACCGTTATCGCTTCATGGAGCGCGTGGTGGTGATCGGCCGCGGCCTCAACTACGCCAACGCGTTCGAGTTCGCGCTCAAGCTGATGGAGACCTGCTACGTGACGGCGGAGCGCTTTTTCGGGCGCGGACTTCGCCCACGGCCCGATTGCCCTACTCGAGCGCGACTATCCGGCGTTCCTGTTCGCGCCCCCGGGGCCGACAGCTCAGGACTCGCTCGCGATGCTGCAAAGACTGATCAAACTGGAAGCGGAGACGCTGGTGCTCGCCCCGCAGTCGGCGACCGAAATGCTGGAGCTCGCTCGCCGCGCTATCCGCATTCCTACCGTGCCGGGCCAGGAATCGGCTACGCCGCAGGATCTCTATACGCCAGCGCCGTACATCGTGCCAGCGCAGATGTTCGCTGCGTTCCTAGCGGAAGAGAAGGGATTGAATCCGGATCAGCCGAGAACGTTGTCGAAGGTGACGAGAACGCTGTAGAGGACGGTTGCGGTATCGCGGCGCTGAGCACAGCAAAAGCCGCACCGTGCGGGCGCGGTATCGGACCGGTCGAGCGGGAATTGTGAAATTACTAGCGCTTGCCGGCCAGTAGGCCCCAGCCCATGCTGAACAGACCCACGATCAGCATGCCGACCATGACGTTGCGTGGCAAGACTTCGCCGTAATAGAAAAAGCAGAATAGCCAGGAAAGGATCACTAACGCGCCAAAGATAAACATCCCGTTGCCTCGACTCGGACTGCTCCCAGTCTATGACCTTGTCGAGGGCTGAGCAGATCGTGGAATCGCCCCATATGTATGCGGAACTGTCCCCAGGGGCATAGCCTTGTAGGGCCAGCGGACTTGAGGGCTTTCGCTTAAGAAGCAAGCGTGCTGCCTATGGGTCTGGGCGTCCGGCAAAACACCTAAAGCGGACCGCCTGCGATACGCTTTGGGGTATGCGGCGGTCCCTTCTGGTCATACTCACCTTGGCGGCTTGCGGCGGAGGAAGGGCCCCAGGGCCGACGCTCGACGAGGCGAAGACCTTCCTCGACGACGCCGAAGCGGAGCTCGCCACACTCTACACGACGGCCGAGCGCGCAGCGTGGCTGCAATCCACCTACATCGTCCATGACAGCGAGATTCTCGCCGCCGAGACGGAGGAGAAGGCCTACTCGCGTCACACGGCGCTCGCCAAGGAAGCCGTCCGCTTCGACGCGCTCGATCTGCCCGAGAGCGACCGTCGGCGCATGACGCTGCTCAAGCTCTCGGTCCCCGCCCCCACGCCCGCCGACCCGGCCAAGAGCGCGGAAATGAGTCGCCTCAGCGCCACCATGCAGAGCATCTACGGTAAGGCTTCCTACACCCCCAAGTCCGGCCCGGACGAGGGCAAGAAGCTGGCCGAGCCGGACATGACCCGCATCATGGCCGAGAGCCGCAACCCGAGCCAGCTCCAAGAAATCTGGCAGGGCTGGCGCACGCTCTCGCCGCCAATGCGCGAGGACTTCGAGCGCTTCGTGGCGCTCTCGAACGAAGGTGCGCGCGATCTAGGCTTCAGCGACACAGGGGCGCTATGGCGCTCCGGCTACGACATGCCTCCGGACGAGTTCGCGGCCGAGCTCGATCGGCTGTGGGAACAGGTCAAACCGCTTTACGTCTCGCTGCACGCCTACGTCCGCGCCCGTCTGCGCGACAAGTACGGCGCCGATGTAGTGCCGGAAGACGGTCCAATCCCGGCGCACCTGCTGGGCAACATGTGGTCGCAGAGCTGGGAGAACATTTACCCGCTGGTCGCACCGCCTAACGCAGATCCCGGCTATGACCTGACTGCGATTCTGCGCAAGCAGAACGTCGACGCCCGGGAGATGGTGCGCTACGGAGAAGGTTTTTTCACTTCGTTGGGGTTCGCGCCGCTGCCGGAGACCTTCTGGGAACGCTCGATGTTCACCAAACCGCGCGACCGCGACGTGGTCTGCCACGCTTCGGCCTGGGACGTCGATGGCGTCGACGATCTGCGCATCAAGATGTGCATCGAGGCGACGGCGGAAGACTTCGCGACGATCCACCATGAGCTCGGCCACAACTTCTACCAGAGGGCTTACAACGAGCAACCGTTCCTGTTCCGTAACTCCGCCAACGACGGCTTCCACGAGGCCGTCGGCGACGCGATCGCGCTGTCGATCACGCCGGAATATCTGGTGAAGCTCAATTTCCTGAGCCGCCCAACCGATCCGTCGAAGGACATCGGGCTGCTGATGTATCGAGCGCTCGAGAAGGTGGCCTTTCTGCCTTTCGGCCTGCTGATCGACCAGTGGCGCTGGAAGGTGTTTTCGGGTGAGATTACGCCGGCCGAGTACAACAAGGCCTGGTGGGAGCTGCGCACGAAATACCAGGGCATCGCGCCGCCGGTCGAGCGCAGCGAAGCGGATTTCGATCCGGGCGCGAAATATCACGTGGCAGCGAACGTGCCCTACACGCGCTACTTCCTGGCGCACATCTTGCAGTTCCAATTCCACCGCGGGCTCTCCCAGGCGGCGGGCTGCAAGGAACCGCTGCATCGTTGCTCGATCTATGACAACGAGGCCGCCGGGGCCAAGCTCGAGAAAATGCTCGCGATGGGCCAAAGCCGGCCCTGGCCTGATGCCCTCGAAGCGATCGACGGCCGCCGCGAGATGGACGCCTCGGCGATCCTGGACTACTTCGCTCCGCTCAAGCAGTGGCTCGACGAGCAGAACCAGGGCCGGCCCACCGGCTGGTAACGCCAGCGCCGCGGGAACGCCGTACCATCGGAAGCTATGGAGGAAGCGCCGAAGTTGCCGAAGTTTTTGTCTTCCAATTCGGCGCGCTCGCCCGTAGAGAAGGCAGAAGTCGCCTCGGCGGAGGAATCGGATGAGGTTCCGGGGCTGAGCGAAGCGGAGTTCCGTGGAATCTATGAGCGGCACGCCGCCGAGATTCTGCGCTACGCCATCCGTTGCGTCGGCCGCCGCGAGATCGCCGAAGAGATCGCGAGCGAGGCCTTCTTGAAGATGCACCTGCACCGCGACCGCATTCTTGCGTCTCGCGCCGCGGCTTGGCTGACGGCGGCGGTGAAGAATCAAGCGACCGACTACTGGCGCCGCCAACAGGTGGAACGCCGCCATCTGGACGTCGCCGCGCCTGAAACGGCAGAACCCGAGTCCGAGCAAGATTGGAGTGACTTGCTACGCGAACGCGCTCTCAAGCCCGAACATCGCGTCTGCCTGACGTTGCACTACGTGCATGGCATGAACCGAGGCGAGATCAGCGCACGCACCGGGCTGAGCGACAACCAAGTCAAGAACTGCTTGCAGTACGGCCTGAAGCTGCTGCGGCGTTCCATTGGCCCCAAGGATGGTGCGCAATGAGCGCCACGCGTTGCCCTGAACCGGATGTCCTGCTGGCATGCGGAGAAGGCGTACTTCCGGAGGCGCTCGAGCGGGAGGCGCAGGAGCATCTTGCCGAGTGCGCGCTGTGCCGGCAATTGATCGAAGACTTGCGCTCGCCTGCATTTGCGGAGCCAACGCTCGAAGAGTTGACTCGGATGGAGCGGACGGTCTTCTCTGCCAAACGCAAGCCATTGACTTGGACGATCGTCGGCGCAATAGCGGCGGCTGTGCTAGTGGCGACGTTGGCGAGCCTCTGGATGCAGCAGCCTGGGAGCGCACCGAAGAACGAAACCATCGCGACGGCGCTGAAGCCCGCCCTCCTGCCCAAGCAGCCGCCGGAGCCCAAGCTCCGCCTGCCTTTGGAGCCGGCGCCACTGCGATTGCCGTTGGCGGCGGCCGCGGTGTTTCGCGGACGAGCCGCCGAGCATCCGGGCCTAGACCTCGAAGCGCTGGGCGAAGCGCTAGCGCCCTATCGCGCGGGAGACTATGCGGACGCCGAAGATCGGCTTCGCAACTTGGCGGAGCGGTTCCCGGCGGCGGTCGAGCCGCACTTCTACCTAGGCGTCTCCGAGCTGTTCGCCGGCGATCCGCAAGCGGCAACTTCGGACCTCGAAGCGGCGCGCCGGATTGGCGGCGAGGCGCTCGATGACGAGATCGCGTGGTACCTCGCCATCGCCCGCGAACGAAGCGGAAGCTGGCAGGATGCCGCGAAGTTGCTCGAAGGGTTGTGCGATGCGGAAGGGCTCAGGCAGAAACAGGCATGCGAGGCTCTGGGGCGCTAGCGCTGACCAGAACGCTGGCGCTGGCGCTGCTGTGCGGCTGCGCGGCTCGGGCGGGAGCTGCGCCGGCCCATTGTGATCAGCAAGTCCTGCGCAATTTGCCTGACGCACTGCACGCGGTCGGCGCGGAGGCGACACGCGCATCCCTGATGGAGGCTCGCGAGGCCGCGCGCCAAGGGGGTCAGAAGGCTTCCGAAGCCTGCGCGTTGGCTGGCCTCGCGATCGTCGAGGGAATCGGAGGCGACGGCGACACGGCGCAGCGAATTCTCGGAGACGCTCTCGCACTGGTCGCGCCGTTCGGCCGACGCCTAGAAGCGCAAACGGCATTCCTCATCGCGACGACGCGCATGCGGGCCGCGCCTGCCAACGGAGACCATGCGACGAGCGCCTGGTTTAAACTCGCTGCAGATGGTTTTCGCGCCGTTTCGTTGCCGAGGATGGCGGCGAAAGCGCTGCACGGGCAGGCGATGCAGCAGCCGCCCGGACCCGAGCGGCGCAAACTGCTCGAAGAAGCGCTCGCCGCCGCCCGCGCAGGCGGTGAATCCGGCCAGGCGCTATTGCTCGAAGCGTTGATCGGAGAGGCGCAACGCCAAGAAGGCGACTTGCGCGGTGCGATCGAAACTTTGCAGTCAGCGGCCGAAAAGCTCGCCAAACTCAACCGCCCCACAGAAGCCGCGCGAGCTTGGTCGCTGCTGGCTGTCTCGTACGTGGCCCACGGCGAGCCCGAACAAGCGCTTGCCGCCATCGAAAAGGCGCGCGGCGCGGCGGCGGCCGATCTCAACTCGACCGCGGCGGGCGAGATCGATCTGGCGCTGGCCTTCGCGGCGGGAGGAGACTGCGCCAACGCGCTCCGCACTGGCGAGTCCTTCCGCAAATCCACGCCTCTATCGAACCTAGCGCCGCGCCATCGCATCCGCATGGCCTTGCTGGCCTACGCTTATCTCGAATGCGGCGACTATCCAACTTCGGCCGACATTGCCGGCGAGATCGCGCAATCCTTCCCCGACACCGCACCCGCGGCGACCTTCTGGATCCTGAGCGCCGCACGCTTCCAAATGGGCGGGTACGAGGCGGCGCTGGAGGCGGCAAATCGTAGTCTCGAACGCGCAGGCGAGGCGCAAGTATTTGAGCGCGTGGAGGCGCTGCATTGGCGCGCACGCAGCCTCGATGCTCTCGGTCGAACCAGTGAGGCGGCTGACGCGATCGCCGAGGCTGTCGCCCACGACGAACAAATTCGCGACCGCCTCGTGGAGCTCGACGGTTGGCGGCAAGCATTCGGCAGCCGTCGAGAGTCGATGGGGCACGATGCCGTCGCGATGTTATGGAAGGCGGGCCGCGTGGAAGCGGCTTCGACCGCCGCCGAGTCCTTCCGCGCTCGCGCCCTGCTCGAGACAGTGCAAGGACGCGACCCGGGGCATCGAGGGAGGGCCTGGAACGATCCGGCCACGGCGCCCGAGCTAATGCGCTTTGCCCACGAAAGTCACTCGACGCTGCTCAGCTATTGGGTGCATCCAGAAGCGCTCTACGTCTGGGCCATCGACGCGGAAGGCGCCATGCACAGCGCGCGCGTACCGGTCGCGGCGTCCCGGATGGATGCGCTCGTCCGGCGCGCCCGGGCGCAGCACTACAAACCCGACCGGGAGGCTTGGCGCGAGCTCTACCGCCTGCTTATTTCTCCGGTGGCGAGCGCGCTGCCCCACGAGAGCAGCGCCGCGCTGGCGATCATCGCCAATGGACCTCTGCTGCAACTGCCCTTTGCGGCTTTGCTCGCGCCATCGGGCCGGTATCTGGCCGAAGACTATGCGCTTTACACCGCGCCGGCAGGCGCTCTCGCCCTGCGCTCCGACGACCAAGCAGCGCACGAGACCGGCCCAGTTCTGCTGATCGGCGCACCTTACCAACCTCCGCCCGACGCCGAAGGACGGCCACTGCCCTCCCTGCCGGGCGCTGACCGCGAATTGCACCGCATCTCCCGTTTAGCGGGCGATTCCGCAGAGTCGCTGCTCGGCGAGCAAGCTCGCGTCGCTCGGGTGTCCGCCGCGGCTCCAACCGCCTCGCAGATCTACTTCGCAACACACGCAGTCGTGCTGGCCGACCGCCCGCTCGACTCGTACCTGGCGCTCAGCGGTCGCGACAAGCTTACGGCCTCGGAGGTCGCCGACCTAAGCCTCCACGCGGACCTAGTCATGCTGAGCGCGTGCGCAAGCGGTTCCGGGGCAGTGTCGCCGGAAGGGCTACTGGGATTCGTGCGCGCGTTCCTGTACGCCGGAGCGTCCAGCGTGATTGCGCCTTTGTGGGACATCCCCGACGGACCGACTGCCGAGCTCGTCGAGGAGCTCTATCGCGCGTATTCGGGCGGCGCGAGCAAAGCCGCGGCTCTGCGCAGCGCCCAACTGACGCTGCTCAACCGGCTGCGGCAGGGAAAAGTCCGCGTCCAAACCCCGGCGGGCGAAGCGATTTTGCCCGAACATCCGGCGCTGTGGGCCGGCTTTGTGCTCACCGGCGCCGCTGGTCAGTAATGATCCTCACCCCATCGCGAGACGGGGAGGACGATTGGCGCGAATAAATGCAATGATAGATTCGAGTGACGCGCCTGGCGCGAACACTTCCCGGACTCCGAGGGCTTTGAGCTCCGCCGCTTCTTCATCGGGGATGATGCCTCCGACGAGAACGACGATGTCTTCCAGGCCCTGTTCCCGCAGGAGATCCAGGACTTTCGGCACGAGCACAGAGTGTGCGCCTGACAGGATAGAGGCCCAAAACCTCGACGTCTTCTTGAAGCGCGGCGTGGACGATTTGCTCCGGCGTTTGATGCAGGCCGGTGTAAATCACTTCCATTCCGGCGTCGCGCAATGCACGGGCAATCACTTTGGCCACGGTCGTGACCGTCTAGCCCGGGCTTGGCGACGAGCACGCGGATGGGCTGTTGCGATGTCGGCATCGTGTCGATGACTCGATTTTAAGACGTGCGTAGAAAAAGACACGAACTTTGCGTTGTCCGTGAAACAAAAAGTTGCCATAATGTCTCAAATGTTGGGTAGCGCCCTACGCCTCGCCCTCATCCTTTCCGTAGCATCGAGCGCCGTCGGCGTCGTCAGTGCGGCCAGTTTGCGCGCTAATCGCGGCTCGCAAGCGGTGCAGAACGAACGCGCCGACGACGACAACCTCTCGCGCATGGAAGATCGCGAGATGGTCGATCGCTGGGTTCGTTTACAGCTGCTCGAGCGCATTCCGTCGAAGACCTCGACCTACTACCTGCACGCGGTGCATGACGAGAACATGTATCTGCGTCCGTGGGCGAAGCTGTTCCTCGAGCGGCTCAGCCGGCAATATCACGCGAAGCACCGCAAGCCGTTGCGCGTAACCAGCCTACTGCGCACGACTTCGTACCAGAAGCGCCTCAGCGGCCGGAACGGCAACGCCGCCGCCGCGGAGGGCCCTACACGCTCGGCGCACTTGACGGGCGCTTGCTTGGACATCTCGAAGAAAGGGATGACGACGTCGGAACGCAACTGGATGCGCAGCGTCCTCTCGACGCTCAAGAGCAAGGGCTATCTCTACGCCGTCGAAGAGTTCAAACAGCCGGTGTTCCACATTCTCATCCACCGCAACTATGCCGGCTACGTAGATCAAGTTTTGGCGAAGAACGACTAGGCGCCCATAGAGCGCCGCTCGATTCGCACCGCCGCGCCCCCTCTGGGGCGCGGTTTTCTTTTGTGCAGCCTTTTCCGGCGCCCGCCCAAAACCGCAAAAGCGCAGTTTTCAGGCTGCTATAATCGTGAGTCTTTCGCGGCGCGCTCGCGCCGCGCCGTCATCTTCTAACCCTGCCAATCCAAAGCGAGAGGACATCCGCGATGAGCGCTCCCAAGTTCCCGAATTACATCAACGGCCAGTGGGTCGAAAGCTCCGATACGCTCGAGAACCGCAACCCGGCGAATACCGACGATCTCGTCGGCGTCTTCTCGAAGGCCTCGGCCGCCGATGTCGCAAAGGCCGCCGATGCGGCGCAGGACGCCTTCAAGGCGTGGTCGACGATGGAAGCGCCCAAGCGCGGCTCCTACCTGTTCAAAGTCGCCGACATTCTCGAAAAGCAGCTCCCTAAGCTCGGCGAAGAGATGACCCGCGAAGAGGGTAAGACCAAGCCCGAGGCGATCGGCGAGACCATGCGCTCGATCAACATCTTCCGCTACTTCGCCGGCGAAGGCTCGCGCATGGGCGGACATCTGGTGCCGTCGGAGCGTCCGCGTGTGTTCATGTGGGCCGAGCGCAAGCCGCTGGGCGTGGTCAGCCAGATCAACCCTTGGAACTTCCCCTCGGCGATCCCGGCGTGGAAGCTCGCACCTGCCCTGATCGCGGGCAACACCGTGCTGCTCAAGCCGGCGTCGGCCGCGCCGCTGTCGTCGTGGCGCATCGTCGAAGCGTGCCATGAGGCGGGCATCCCGGCCGGCGTGGTGAACTTCCTTTGCGGCTCGGGCTCGGTGGTCGGCGATGCGCTCGTCGAGAACAAGCACGTCAAAGCCGTTTCCTTCACCGGATCCTGCGGCGTCGGCGAAGCGCTCCACGCCAAGGCCTCGGCGCGCCGGATCCGCATCCAGCTCGAGATGGGCGGCAAGAACCCGACCATCGTGCTGGGCGACGCGGACATGGCCTCGGCTGTGGCGAACTCGCTCAACGCGGCGATGTTCTCGACGGGCCAGAAGTGCACCGCCACCAGCCGCATCATCGTCGAGGAGTCGATCTATGACGAGTTTGCCGAGAAGCTGATCGCCGCCACGAAGGCGCTCAAAGTCGGCAACGGCCTCGAGGACGGCGTCCAGATCGGCCCCGCGATCGACAAGGGCCAGCTCGAAGTGGACGACAACTACTGCCGCATCGCCGAAGAAGAGGGCGCCACAATCGCCTGCGGCGGCAAGATCCTCACCGGCGGCGCCTACGACAAGGGCTTCTTCTTCGAACCGACCGTGGTCACGAACGTGACCAACGACATGCGGGTGGCGCGCGAGGAGATCTTCGGCCCCGTCGCAACGCTGATCAAGGCGAAGGACTTCGAAGACGCGATGACGATCGCGAACGACACCGAGTTCGGCCTCTCGGCATCGATCCAGACCCAAAACGTCTCGCGCGTGTTCGAGTTTGTGAAGAGCATCGAAGCGGGCTTGGTGACGGTGAACTTGCCCAGCGCGGGCGTCGAGTACCAGTTGCCGTTCGGCGGCACCAAAGGCTCGAGCTTCGGACCCAAGGAGCAGGGACCGGCGGGTCTCGACTTCTACACCGACTACAAGACGGTCTACCTGAAGTATTAGAATCGGCGCTTGCGGGCGCGGACTCACCGCGCCCGCAAGATTCGGAAACAAGGCCAAGCCATGAAGCTCACCCAGATTCGCCACAACGGCGACATCATCGCTGCCATCGTCGAAAACGGCACGTATCGTCCGGTGCCGAACCAGACCACGGCGTCGCTCATCGTACAGGCGCAGGCTTCGGCCAAGCCGCTCGCTGAGGTCGCCCGCGCGCTCGCTCTGGAAACGCTGCTCGACGCGGCCGATACGATCATTCCCATCCACCCTGAAGAGGTGTGGGCCTGCGGCTGCACCTACGCACCGTCGGCGGAATTCCGCGACGGCGAGCTCGGCACGCGCGAGGGCATGTACGCCTACGTGCACAACACCGACCACCGACCTGAGTTGTTTGAGAAGGGCGGCTCGCGCGTCTGCGTCGGCCCGGGCGAGGGCGTCGGCATCCGCAAGGACTCGAAGTTCACCGCCCCGGAGCCGGAGCTCGCGTTGATCGTCGACTCAGCCGGTAAGATCCACGGCTACACGCTCGCCAACGACGTCTCGGCTTGGGACATCGAGCGTGAAAACGCGCTCTACCTACCGCAGTCGAAGATTTTTGACGCCTGCTGCGCACTGGGCCCGGTCATCGTCACCGCTGACGAGATCGCGAACCCCTACGAGATGATGATGAGCTGCACCATCACGCGCGACGGCAAGCAGACGTTCTCGGGCTCGTGCTCGACCAACAAGCTACGGCGCAAGTTCGAGGAGCTCGTCGAGTACCTACTGCGCTCCAACTCCGTACCGACTCCGGTCGCATTGCTCACGGGAACAGGCATCATCGTCACCGAAGAAGTGGCGCTCAAGCCGGGCGACGTGACAACGATCGAAATGGCCGAGATCGGTTCGCTGAGCAATCCCGCGCGAACTGTCTAACTGTTGTAACCTCGTTTTTGAGATGAGCTATTCCCACGCTCTAGAAGATCCCATCGCCGAAGCCGAAGCCATCCACGCGGATGCGGAGGAAGAGGACGAGGTCGTTGAACCTCGCCTGCTGCAGCTGTTTCTGGACAGCGACGGCGTCTACCGCTGGTACGAAGAAGACGAGGCCAGCGAAGTGGATGCTCCGACCTTGCACGAGGCTTTCGCCGCCGCCGAAGAGGCGTGGGAAAGCTTCCAGCTCGTCGAGTATCGCGGCGAGCCCATCGAACCTTCGACCGACATCGAAGACACCTATGCGGCGGACGAGCTAGAAGAGATCCAGGGCGAGTAACCCGCGTGGCGCACGCCTGTAGCGTGCTTCAGAGCCACGCCCGCGAAGGTTTGGGGCAGCGCAGCGAGCTGAGCCTTCCTAAAGAACGATCCGCGGGCTGGCGCCCGCGAATCTGTCACCTTCTCTACTGGGCTGCGCCCACCGGCAAGATCACCGTCTTGCTGATCACTCCGTTCATGTCGAGCGTCAGCTCACGGTCGCCCGCCGCTTCACTCGCGCCCACCCGGAAGTTCACCTGGTTGGCCGAGATCAGCCCTGGCGCATAGAAGCTGCCGAAGCCTTCCTGCTCCACGCCACCCAGCTTCACCGCCACCGGCTCCACCGTAAACGGCAGCGGGTTCGTCGGCCCCGGCTGGTTGGTCGAGACCGGCGGGTTCAATGCGCCCGCGCCGGTGAAGAACAACTGCACGACTTCGCCCGGGATCGCCGGGCTCGTCGGACGAATCAACGTGCCGTCCTGGTGCAGTGCGGCGGCGATCGTCTTGCCGTCGACTGAGATCTCGTAGACACCTGGTTGCACGGAGTTGATCTGGATGCCGCTTACCGTCAGCACCTTGCCGTTGTTGTCAATCTCGACAACTCCTGGGCCCGCCGTCGCGTTGAACGGCACTTGGATGTTGATCTGGCCCTGACTGACGAAGATGATCGGCACCGGGTCGCCGTTGAGCTTCACCGTCACACCGCCGAGCGTCGTCGGGAACGGTGCGGACGAAGCCGAGATGAGCTGTTCGGCGAGGTTGACGCCAAAATCGTTCCAGTGCCGCCGGGCGTCCAGCCTGTCTCGAAGCTTCCGCCATTGGTAAAGCCGGCGGCGGTGGCCTGCGGACCGTCGGTCGAGTTGAGCACAAACGACACCGATTGCCCCAGCGCCGTCGCCTGCACCCGGACGCGCGGGTTGCCGGCGCCGGTGACGCGCACGCGGGCGAAGGCGATGCCGGCGGCGCCGGTCGTGGTCTGCGATTGCGTAATCGTCGCAGCCCCTTCGACTACTGCCCATTGCACGGGTACTTCGCTCACGCCGAATCCGTTCGAGCCGAGAGTCTGCACCACGAGGGGTTGCTCGGCGGATTGGCCGGTCGCGGCCATCTGGCCATTGCCTGAAACCGCCCGCAACTCCTGGGCAGCGAGGTTGACCGCCAAGTTGAACGTCGCCACGGCTTCGCCTGCGCCGACCTCGACCTCAAACGGTCCACCATACTGTCCGAGCGTGATGAGCGTCGAGACGCGACCAAGGGAATCACTACGGTTGACGGTGGCGCGCAGGGTGGCGGCGAACGCCGGCTTCACGCGCCAGGTCACGTCCTGCTGCAGGACCGGCAAGCCACAAGCGTCGGCGGTGATGGCGCGCAGCGCCGTGGCCTGCAATGGCTGCCCCGGCGCACCGCTCTGCCCGTCCCCTTGGTCGATGATCACTTGCGAGAAGCTACCGCCTTTGGGGCTGACCGTGAAGTCGGAGAAGGTGCTGTCTGGCTCAAACCCAACGCCTACCGTCACGGCAGCGGCGTTACACCCGACCGTCAGGGTAGCCGCTCCAATGCCGTCGGAATCGGTTTGCACGACGGGCGGGTCAATCGTGAGCTCGCCGGGCGAGACTTGCGTGAAGTAGATCGTGGCATTCGGAACGGGCTGTCCATCTGTGGTGATGGCACGTACCTTGACCGCATCTAAAACCGGCTGGCCGGCTGGCAGCTTCAAGTCTTCTTCGGAGACAAACTCGAGAGTCTGCGCCAATCCGAAGGAGGACTCACTCACGGTCACTTTGAAGGGCTCTGCCAGGGTCACGCCGAAGTCGGATACCTGTACTTCGACTGTCCTCGGGCCGCCAAACGTGGTTCCGGCGCGACAAGTGAACCGCGCTACACCCTCTTCATCGGTCAGAGTGCAGCAGGGACAAGAAGTCGCCGCAGTCGGCGTGACGGGATCATTCACGGTGATGTTGAGCTGTGTCTTCGCACGTGGAGCGCCGTCCCGGAAGCTCGAGACCACCAGCTCGAAATTCTCTCCTTGCGCAACCGTCTGACCGTCGCCCTGGACCTTGGTCAGGCCCGTCGGCGCGATCGCGGTCGGATCGACGATCACTGTCCCGGTCAGCGAGTTGTTCGCGCTGTCGCGGATGGTGAACTCGACGCTCTCCGCACCTTCGATCTCGATGGCGGAGCGGCACGCGAAAGTCGCCTTGCCGGTCGCGTCGGTCACCGCAGTACGCGGGCAGGTCAGGGCGCCGCGAGCCGGAACGGTGGTCAGGGCCAGAGTCTCGCCCACCAGCGGAACGCGGCGGCGGCTAGCCTGAGCCACAATTTGGTACTCAACGTCGGGCGGAATCCGTGCACCGCCGCCAGAGATGAGCGAGAGGCCTTCGAAATCGGTCGGAATGACCGCCTGCACGTTGACGATTGGGGCGCTTCGGCCGCGGGTATCGCTCAGCGTGATCTGGATGGCCGTCGGCGAGGTGACCGCGCCCATGCGGCAGTCGATCGTCGCTTCGCCGTTGGCGCCGGTGATCGCAGTGAAGCAAGGGGTCTCCGGCGCGGTCGGGAAACGATTCGAGACGAAGACGGGAACGCCGGACTGCCCGGCGCCGGAAGCGTCCGCGGCCTTGACGACAATTTGGAAGCGCGTACCACCGGCCACGACCAAGCTGCTCGCGCTGACCAGAGTCAGCGAGCCGGCTTGCTGAACGCGCGGCGCCACGGCCTCAACCTCGCCGCCAGCCTCGAGCAGTGCAGCGGTCTGCACAGGAATCGCGGGATCCACAGAGATACGCGCGAGTTGGCGTTTGTCGTTGGTCACGTAGACGGCATCGCCGGAGGGGGAAGCGTCCCAGCCGCCTCGGACGCTGAGCTCGACAGCCTGCTCAGTGCGAGCATCGGAGACCAGCTCAGCAGCCCCGCCGAGAAGCGATTCGCGCCACAGGCGACCAGCCTCTTCCCTGTAGACCCAACCAGAGTTGGTCGCCTCGATGCGGCGCTTCGGAGTCGCGCTCGTCTCGAGCGATGCTTTGGTCTGCGAGGTTGACGCGCCGCCGGCCAGCCAGCCGCTTCCCTGAGCGGCTGAGCGCAGCAGCGGCTCGATGGCGCCGGTGTACCGCACGGTACCCGTCCGGTTGAGCTCGTAGAGCGAATCACCGGCGAGACCGAACGCGCGGAGGCCGTTCGCCGAGCGGTCCCAGCTTTCGAGCGGCAGCGCGGGCAGCGCGAGCTCGTCGAGTAGCGCGCGCGAGCTCAGGTCGACCGGACGCAACATTGCCTGCCCCGAGGCGGCCAGGTAGGCGACCTGCGGATCCGTCGAGAGCGCGACGCCCGCGACGGTAAATCCGGCAGGCAGATAACTCGCCACCGAATCCGTCGCCGTGTCGATCAAGTACAGCCTCGCCGAAGTCGCCACCATCAGCGTGGCGCCGTCGGAGGAGAGCGCCGCGCCGTGACGGCCGGCCAGCGCGGGCGTGCTCAGCGCAATCGTCGCGGCCGGACGGAAGCCGGCGTCGAGCACACGCACCGCACGCGGCGCCAAAACGTAGAACTTTGCCGCGGCGCCCGTGTCATTCGAACTCGGCAGACCGAAGGCCCGAAAAGCGCCGAAGCCAACTTCAGGCGTCGCCAATGGAGCAAGCGAAGCGCCATCGAAGACCTCGGCGACCTGCTTGTTCGCGTGCAACACGAAAACGAAGTGCGCCGCCTCCGGCGGCTCGGCGGTTTGGGCGTGCAGCGGCGCCAAACCGGCGGCGAGAAGCAGAACGGCGGAGAACAAACGAATGGGAGATGTCATGGAAAAACCGCGAAACGATGGGGGACGCGCGCGTGCGAAAACCCAGCAGGCTTTCGCGGACAACTCCCCGATGTTAGCTGAGCCGCCCACAGGCGGGCAACTCGCTCCATTCGCAAGAGTTATGCGCCGTACGTCCGACTTGGCGAGAGAACATGCAAGTCAAGCGCCAGACGCGAGAGAGCCCCGCCGTTGTCGGCGGGGCTCGAGTCTTTGTCTGGGCACGCGTCCATGGACGCCCGGGGTCAGACGTTCTTCTGCGGGCGCGAGGGCCGGCCCGGGCGACCGTACTGGTGGCGCCGCGCGCGCCACTTCGCGTTGAAGTATTCGCCCAGGTCGACGTCGCCTTCCATCGTGTCACCTTTGACGACGCCGCTGAACTTGAATCCGAACGACGTTCCTTCCCACGGGTGACGGCTGCTCAACATCACACGGTCGCCTTCCACCCAGCCCTTGATGTCGCCGCCCGTGCGGTCGCCTTCGTGGCGGCCTTGCACGTCGGCGCCGGCCTGCTCGAGGAAGAACTTGTGTTGGGCGGGCGAGAGCGTGTAGTCGATTTCGACCTCCCACACGCCGCCGGTCTGAACAGATGGCGCGGCGGGCGCACTGCGGTCCACTTTGGGCGGGTCAGTGAGCGTCTTGTACAACGCATCCGCGATGGCCTTGGAGTCGCCGGGCATCATCATCCAAGGCATGATGGTGACGGTTGACTCGCCGCCTGAGCGCCAGTCGCCACGGCCGCCGCCCAAGATGATGCGCGGATTGCCGTCCCACATCAGCTTGTCCATCTCTTCGCCGGTAACGCCGAGCTTCTTCGGGTCCCACTTGATGTCGAGCCGGGGCGAACGATTCGAGAGCCCGCGGGGTTGAGAAACCTCTGTGGTCACGCCGTCGATGCGCTTGACCGACGTCGCGATCTCATCGAGCCAGCTCTCCCACATCTTCCACTCGGCCTTGTGGTCGCGTTTGACCCACATTTCGACGGCGGCGAGCATGCCCATGATGTCTTCCTTGGCCACTTTGATCGAGCGGCCGAAGGCGTGGTGCGGGGCGGAGTTGGTCCAAGCGGCGCGGATGAGGTCTTTGCGGCCGATCAGCAAACCAGCGCTCTGCGGACCACGAAGAGCCTTTCCGCCCGAGTAGGCGACGAGGTCAGCGCCGCGCTTCAGGTGGACGTTGGGGATCGTGAGGTCTTCCGCCGCCGCGTCGACGATCACCGGGACGCCCCGCGCCTTGGCGATCTTCGCAATCGGCTCGAGCCCAAACGGCCCGGTGTCCTCGGGCGAACCGAGCACCATCACCATCGCAGTCTGCGGGCCGAGGCGGTCGGACAGCTCGTCGAGGTCGCGAACGGTGACCATCTTCACGCCCAGCATGCGGACGGCGTGGTCGTAGACGTTCCGCGAATAGTAAGGTGCGACGACCTCATTCTTCAGGCCCGTCAGGTCGGGCAGCCGTTGCATCTTCTCCGGGTCTCCGCCGGCGATGCAAGCCGAGGTTGCGTGTGTGAGAGCGGCGGCGCACCCGCAGGTGACCATGGCCGACTCGGCGCCGGTGATCTCAGCAATGCGCTTGCCCACGGCGTCCATCAGCTCGTCGATGTGGACGTAGTGCTTGGAGGCCTCCATCATGGCCTGCTTGACCTCCGGGAGACTCTGCGAGCCGGAGATGATGGTGAAGGTGCCCTTAGCGTTGATGACCGGGCGGACGCCGATCGATTCGTACATGCTGGGGCCGACTTCCAGCGCGGCTTCGGCAGGCGTTGCCGCACCTCCGGCGGCGCCGAGCAGTGCGGCGACGCCTCCTCTTTGAAACAAGCTACGGCGGGTGAAGCCCTGTGAGGAACGCTCGAGCCAGCGAGAGAAGAGTTTAGACATGGTGGGAGTAAAACCTCCAGCAAGTCGAGCGGAGTCTCCGCGAATGGCGTCGCGGACGGCGGAATCCGGTTTCGACTAGCCGTCAGTATACGTCAGCGGATGCCGTCGTTCGTCGAGCGGAAATCGCAGCGGCTTGCCGGCCAGCTGCGAACCATAAATTCCAGAGATCATTTCGATGGTCCAACGGCCGTCCACTTCGCTGCAGGCAGGCTTGCGATTCTGCTCGATGGCGTCAATCAAATCGAGGGCCATGAGTGCGTTGGCAAGGTCGTGGTCGGGTACGCCCGGCGGCGGGGTGAAAGCGACCTCGATGGGCTCCCAGCCGATCTGGTCTTCGGGATGCCAAGAAAGCGAGCGCAGGATCGACGGCCGGCCGTTGGGGTAGATCGCGTTTGGCAAAAAGATCACGCCTCGGCTGCCGTAGATGTGGACGCCAAACCGATCCGGGTGCGTCTGGTCGTTCTGTTTCGAGGCGAAGTAGGCGTGAACGCCCCTGGCGAAAGCAAACTGCGCCGCGATCTCGCGTCCGGCGGTCGGGCCCACAGGTTCGCGCGTCGGCGTGCGGCGTTTGCGGTCAAGCTCTTCTCCGTCGTGCGTAACGTGGGCGAAGACCCATTGAGGATCGCCGAGAAAGATGCGGAAGTCGTCGAGGATGTGCGACCCGAGCACCATCATGTCCTCGCCGCCTGCCCGGGAGTCCTCCTTTCCGCGGCCACGCACCTCCTGGATGACGCCGATCTGTCCGTCGCGCACCAGGCGAGCAACTTCGCGCACGAAAGGTGACATCCGCATCTGATGCGCGAGTTGGAATTTCACGCCGGCCTTTTGCACCGCTTCGACCATGCGGTCGGCGTCTTCGAGGTTTTCGGCGAAAGCCTTTTCGCAATAGATGTGCGCGCCAGCCTGAGCGGCGGCCGAAACCATGGCGACACGCTGGTCCATGTGGCGCGGACCGATGCTGACAATGTCCGGCTTCTCCTTCGCGAGCATCTCGCGGTAGTCGGAGTATGTACGCTGAGCGCCGGTGCGCTCCTTGGCTGCGGCGAGAGCGGACGTGTCCGCCCCGGCATCGGCCACTGCGACGACCTCGACCTGGGGAAACGCCCGCCAAACGGTATCGAGCCCGTGGCCATAGTTGCCGCGCCCGGTATGGCCGATGACGGCGGCGCGGTAGGTCTTGGCAGCGGAGGCCCGGGCCGCGAAGGCCAGACCGGCGGCGAGAAAGGAGCGTCGGCGCATGACGGTTCGCTCGCGAGCGAGCGGCTATAGGATAGCGATCAGGCCGACGCGGCGCGTGCGCGCGCAGTCCGCCGAGTCGCGACCACACCGTTGTTATACGTCTCTTCGACCGAGAAGCCACATTCGGCGACCACGCGATCGAAGTCGCTCTGCTGTCTGGCTGAGCCGTGGAACTCAACCGCCAGCGCATCCACGCGGTCCAGCCAATCTTGCCCGGAGTCGAACAAGCCCGCTTCCGCGCCCTCTACGTCAACCTTTACGAGGTCGACGCGCTCAAACCCAGATCGATCCAGGATCGTTTTCATGGTCATGCCCTGGACCACCTCGCCTCCACCGCCGCCATCGACGCAACGGACCGCGCCGAAGCTTCCTTCCAACTCGGGCGGCTCGATCTCGATCACATCGTCTGTCTTCCACATCGCGCCCCGTTCGATCGTGCAACGCCCCTGCGCAACCAGCGGCGCCAGATTGCGTTCAAGCATTGCCACGTTGCCGGCCTCCGGCTCAACGACATAGCTGCGCAGCCCGGGCAGTGCGCGGGCCAGCGCAATTGTCGCTAGACCAATGTTCCCGCCAAGATCGATGAGTGTTTGGCAGCCAGGGATCACGGGAGGGATCATCCGGCGACGAAACATGTCGTCGAACATCCGGAAGTCACCACCGCCCAAAGTGCGCAGGTGAACCGGCCCCCAGCCGCGAAGCTGGACAACGAGCTCGCTTGAGGCGTGATTCGAGCTCTCGTGGAGAACGTAGCGCCGCAGCCGAACTACCGAAGGTAGATCCAGGGTGGGAATCCATTCCCGAACGAATTGGTAAGTCCAACTCATGCCGGTCGGGCGCGACAGCCAACCAGGCGAGTTCCATTTTAGGACACCCTGAAAGAAACCCCAAGCATACGCATCGCGCGAGCTGATAAGCTGAAAAGAGCGCGCTCTGTAGCGCCCTTCCACACGACGACTTTTCACGTCGTCTCGCCTCCAACGCTCGAATCCGGAGTTTTTTACTGTGCAAGCGACCCAGCTACGCCCTGGCATGCTCATCAAGTTCAACGGGGAGCTCGTTTCGGTTCACCGCGTCGAGCATCGTACACCCGGCAACCTGCGCGGCTTCGTGCGCGCTTGGCTGCGCAATCAGCGCACCGGTGCGATGGCCGACAACCGTTTCTCCTCGGAAGATCAGGTCGAACGCGTCACGCTCGACACCCAGGAGATGGAATATCTCTACGACGACGGCGACCAGTACCACTTCATGAACACGGAGACCTTCGAGCAGCTCGGGATCTCCAAGGAACAGCTCGGCGATCAGATCTACTATCTGTTGCCGAACACGAAGGTGATGGTGCAGTTCTACGAGGGTTCGCCGCTGAGCATCGACCTGCCCGCATCGATGGACCTCAAGGTCATCGAGACCGAGCCGGCCATCAAGGGCGCCACCGTGACCAACGTCAACAAGCCTGCGAAGCTCGAAACCGGTCTCGTGGTGCAGGTGCCTCCTTTCATCAAGGAAGGCGAAGTGATCAAGGTCAACACCGACGACGGCAGCTATTCCGGACGCGCCTGAGGCCTTGCGCATCGTTCCGCTATCATGTCGGGCGCATGCGTAATCTTGTAGCCCTCACCCTACTCGCTTCCGTCTCCGCATGGGCGGCCTCCATCCAGACCATCGCCGGCACGGGCGTCTCCGGCGCCACCGGCGACGGCGGCGCGGCTGTGCAGGCGCAGGTCGGCAATCCTTACGGACTGACGATCGGCCCTGACGGCGCTCTGTACATCTGCGAAATCGACACGCACCGCGTCCGCCGCATCGACCTCGAGACCGGCCTGATCTCGACCGTCGCCGGCTCAGGCGTAATGGGGAATTCCGGAGACGGCGGTCCGGCCACCGAGGCAGCCGTCAATGAGCCCTACGAGGTTCGCTTCGACAAACACGGCAACTTGTTCTTCGTCGACATGAAGAACGCCAACGTGCGCCGCGTGGACGCGAAGACAGGGATCATCTCGACAGTCGCGGGCACGGGCGAGATCGGCTTCTCCGGCGATGGCGGCGCGGCGACCCTGGCGCTCTTCAAGCAGCCGCACTCGATCGCCTTCGATAAGCGCGGAGATCTCTACATCTGCGACATTGGCAACAATCGCATTCGCAAGATCGACATGCGCAGCGGGCTGATCTCGACCTTCGCCGGAACCGGCGAGAAAGCCGCAACCACAGACGGCTCACCAGTCGACGGCACTCCCCTAAACGGCCCCCGAGCGATGGCGTTCGCCAAAAACGGCGACATGTACCTCGCGCTGCGCGAGGGCAACCAAGTTTGGCGGCTGGACCACAAGACTCAAGTCTGGCGCCATGTGGCCGGAACAGGCGAGAAAGGCTACCAAAATGGCCCGGACGCCAAGAAAGCTACATTGTCTGGCCCCAAAGGCATCGAGGTCGGCCCGGACAAGGCCGTCTACATCGCCGACACCGAGAGCCACACGATCCGGCGGATCGACCTCGCGACCGGAGCCATCTCGACCGTCGCCGGCGTGGGTGAACGCAAAGACGGCCCGGACGGCGACCCGCTCCAGTGTGGCCTAGCGCGCCCCCACGGCGTCTACGTGGACAGGACCGGCGTCGTCTATATCGGCGACAGCGAGAACCACCGCGTGCGCATCGTACGGTAGCGGTCCTGCATGGATTACTTGAACCCCCTAAGCAGCGAATTCTGGGCCATGGTCGGCGCCGCCGTGGCCTGCGGCGCTGTCGTAGGGCTCGAACGCCAGATCGTGGGCAAGCCGGCCGGCGTGCGGACGAGCATCCTGGTCTGCCTGGGCGCCGCCATCTACATCCACTTGGGCGAGGCGGCCTCTCATGGGGGTGCGGACCACACGCGCGTCCTGGGCCAATTGGTCACGGGCGTCGGTTTTCTTGGGGCCGGCGTGATGTTCTCGCGCAAGGGCGTGGTGTCGGGCGTGACGACGGCAGCGGTGATTTGGCTTCTGGCGGGGATCGGCGCCGCCGTCGGCATGGGGCTTTATAAGGGAGCGTTTGCGCTGGCGATCACGACCGTTCTGGTGCTCGTCGGCATGGAGTTGCTCGAGTCCAGCCTGCAGTGGCTCACGCGGGGCGTCCACCGCCGCCAGGAAGAGTAAATCCGAGTCCAGCTCAGCTACCGAGGCGCCACAATAGAGGGACCTTGAAGCTCGTTGCGCTCGTCCTGCTGCTGGCATCAACGCTAGCCGGCCAGGTTTGTCGATTGTCCGTCACTGGACTTAACCGCAACCGGCGGGTGTTCGGTCCGGTGAATACTGAGTGCGGCCCGTTGCACTCGGCTCCGTTCGGCAACTGGGGGGTCACGTCCAACTTCGGCCCCAGCCGCGACGGACACCAGTTCGACGGCTGGTGCCATGATTCTTCGGTCACATATAACGACGGCAAGCCCCAAAACAAGTGCAATACCGCTTGGTACCAGTGGAATTCCTGCACGAGCCACACCAACTACAGCGCCCCGAACTGCACGCTCTACAACAGCGAGGAGTGCACCGTGCAGGAGTCGACAACCGGCGTCAACGTGCTCGCCGCCCAAACCGTGGAGCTACCTGTAAGCTGCCCGACCGACGTTGACGGCGACGGCATTGCCGACACCGGCGGATGCAGCGACCTACGGTCCTACGCACACGGCACGAACTTCATGACGATCTACGAGCTGGACCCCTTCACAGGGAACCAGTTGGTCCAGACTCTGATCTTCCCGGAAACGCCGGTTTCGCTTGATTGTTCCCCTGGTTCATGCCCTCCCACGGGGAGCCAGTGGGTCAAGCCGATCGCCTACGACGACCCGAAGGACCGCGCAGTTGTCGACGCGGAATTTGCCATGGCGATGAATGGCGGCGAATTCTTCGACATCTCGAACGCCTGCGGAAAACCGGTCAGCAAGGTGACGGCCGTATCGGCGGCCAGCTACCAGGCCGGCGAGGCCGCGCCGGACGCGCTGGTGTCGTTGTTCGGGGAAGATTTGGCCCCACGCTCACAGATCGCGATCTCGCTACCCCTGCCAACGATGCTGGCCGGAACGACGGTCGAGCTGTTTGACAGCCGCGGACAGCATTGGCCCGCGCCGCTGCTGTTCGTATCGGCAACGCAGATCAATTTGTTGATCCCGCCACAGGCGCAGCTCGGACCGGCCAGGCTACGGGTCAGCGGATCGGACGGGGCTGCCGCGGAGGCGCGACTGACGTTGACGAACGTTGCGCCGGCGCTGTTCACCGCGGACGCGAGCGGCCGCGGCCCGGCGGCCGCTTTAGCCGTTTACAGCGACGCAGGAGGCAAGCAGCGCATCGAGCTTACCTTCGAATGCGACACACAGGGCTGCCGCGACGTGGCGCTCGATCCGCCGGCCGCAATCACACTCTTTGGAGCAGGTTTCCGTGGACGTAGCGCCCTAGGCGCGGTTCGGGCGCACGTCGGCGGAGCGGACGCCGAGGTAACCTACGCCGGCGCTCCAAGGCGGCTTCGCAGGGCTGGACCAGCTCAACCTGACACCGCCGGCGGGCCTCCACGGCGCGGTCGACGTCCAGATCGAGGTTGACGGCAAGACGTCGAACCCGGTCACCTTGATGTTCCGCTAGAGGCGGCAGCCCCCTCAGAGGCGACCATCCCCTGGTAGAATGGTGCTTTCCCCGCCATGAAGCTGAACATTCTTGTCTTGCCGGGCGACGGCATCGGCCCGGAAGTCACGCGCGAAGCTGTGCGCGTGCTCGAACACGTTGCCAAGAAGCACAACCACGAGCTGAACCTGACCGAAGGTCTGCTCGGCGGCGTCGCCATTCACAAGACCGGAGGGCCGTTCCCGGACGAGACGCGCGACAAGGCGCTCGCAGCCGACGCCACCCTGCTCGGTGCGGTCGGACTGCCCGAATTCGACGAACTTCCGCCCTCGCAGCGACCTGAGAAGGGGCTTCTCGGCATCCGCAAGGCGCTCGACGTGTTTGCCAACCTGCGGCCCGTGGTCGCCTTCGATTCGCTGATCGACTCCTCGCCGCTCAAGAACGAGCGCGTGAAGGGCGCGAACCTGCTGATCGTGCGCGAGCTCACCGGCGGCCTCTACTTCGGCGACCCGCGCGGCGTCGAGATGCGCGACGGCGAAGAGACTGCGGTCAACTCGATGGTCTACAAACGCTCAGAGGTGGAGCGCGTGATGCACGTCGCCTTCAAGATGGCGCGGCTGCGGCGCAACAAGGTCACCTCGGTCGACAAGGCGAACGTGCTCGAAAACTCGCAGATGTGGCGCCGCATCGCCGGTGAAGTCGGCAAACACTATCCCGATGTCCAGCTCGAGCACGTGCTGGTCGACAACTGCGCAATGCAGCTCATTCTGCGCCCGACCGACTTTGACGTGGTGGTCACGGAGAACCTCTTTGGCGACATTTTGAGCGACGAGGCGTCCGTGCTCGCAGGCTCGATCGGCATGCTGCCCTCGGCCTCGCTCGGCGACCCGTTGCCCTCCGGCGCCATGCGCGGCCTCTACGAGCCGGTCCACGGCTCCGCGCCGGACATCGCCGGCCAAGGCAAGGCGAACCCGTTCGCTGCGATCGGCTCGGCGGCTGTGATGCTCAACTACAGCTTCGGCCTCAAGGAAGAAGCAGCGGAGATCGAAGCGGCCATGCAGACCGTCATGAACTCCGGTCAAGTCACCGCGGATCTTCGTCCGAAGGGCACGCCGGCCACAACTGAGCAGGTCGGCAAGGCCGTCTGCGACGCGATCGGCTAAAGCCGGAAGTTGCGTTCATTCCGAACGCCCCGGCCTTCTCTTTCATAGCCGCAGCCTTGCGGCTGCGGCTATGTTGCCAGCGGCAGCACAGCCGATGTGATGTGGGCTACGTGGTGCTTGCCGTGCCAGGCGTACATGCCGAGCGTCCGATCCACAACCATCGGCTCACGATGCTCTGGGTGGCGGAAAACAATCCGCAGCTGCTCCGGCGTCAGGGTCCGCGCCAGCGCGGCCCAGCGCGCGTGTAACGCATCCACCAGCGCAAGCGAGACCGCGATCGGTCCGGAGCGCGCGTCGGGCAGCTCCGCCCAGGCGGCTTCGTCATATTGCCGCACCGTGGGATCCTTTTCCGTCAACGCGATCCGCAACCGGCAATAGGCGTTCAGGTGACTGTCGGCCACGTGATGCACCACCTGGCGAACGGTCCAGCCGCCCTCGCGATAGGGTGTCGAGCTGCTCTTTGCTCAAGCCCTCGACGGCGGCGCGCAGCTCGCCCGGCAAGGCTGCGATCTCTTCCACCCAGCCGGCAACCTGCTCTGCGCTAGGGGTCGCAGGGGCGACGAAGCGTCCGATCGGGTACCGCAACGACTCCTGGGCTGGGTCCATGTACGGTATCATCACACACGTCCCTCGGAGGCGAACGAACCCATGCAACGACGCGATTTCTTCAAAGCAATTCCGGCCGCCGCGGCGGCGATGTCGGCATCCGCCGCACCGCCCAAAACCGCTGGAGGGCGCTCGCCCCGGTTGCGCACGGCCATCTGCGCCTACTCTTTCCGTAACGCGCTCGGCGCGGGCACTTTGCGCTATGAGGACCTGGTCGACATGGCGGTAAAGAACGATGTCGACGGCCTAGACCTGACCGTTTACTGGTTCCCCAAGGAAGACCTCGACGGCTTCCTCTCCGGCCTGCGCCTGAAGGCCTACATGAACGCGGTCGAGATCCCCAGCATCGCCATCCGCAGCGACCTATGCAAGAAGAGCGAGCGCGACCAGGACCAGGAATCAGCCTGGCTGATGCACTGGGTGGACGTGGCCGACCGGCTCGGCGCGAGCTTCATCCGGGTTTTCGGCGGAACCGTGCCCAAGGGCGCGACGGAGGACGAAGCCGCCGGATGGGTCGCCGAGATTCTGAAGCGCACCGCGGACTACGCCGGCTCAAAGGGCGTCATCTTGGGCCTGGAAAACCACGGCGGCATCACCATGCAGGCCGACCGCATCCACAGCATCCTCGACAAGGTCAATCACCCTTACGTGCGGATGAACCTCGACACGGGCAACTTCAACACCCGCCCTTACGAGCAGATCCAGCAGAGCGTGCCTTACGCGGCGAACTCGCAGTTCAAGGTGCACATCACCAACGACGGCAAGCAAGAGGACAGCGACTGGAACCGCATCGTCAAGATGCTTGCCGACGGCGGATATCGTGGCTACATGGCGCTCGAGTACGAAGCGAAGGAAGACCCCTTCGTGGCCGTACCACGCTACCTAAGCACGCTCAACGAGCTCAAGAAGAAGTACAACGCGTAAGCCCGTTGCCGGTGGCCCGTTCTTCAGCGGACGTGATGGCCGGCGGCGGTTAGGGCTTCGAGGGCGCGGGCGAGGTCGGCGCCGCGGACCAGGATGTAATCAGTCTCGAAGGTGGAGACGGCGAAGAGGCTGATCTTCGCCTCCGCCAACGCGCCGGAGAGGCCAGCCAGCACCCCGGTCAGGCTGAAATCGAGCGGGCCTTCGACTTTGAGGATGCGGAAGTCTTTTTCTTGTGGGACGCCGTCCGGAACGGGGTCTTGCGGGCAGACGACGGAGAGCTCTTCGGCGGTGCGGGTGATCGAAACGAAACCACCCGCGGCCCAATCCGGCGCCTGGGCGTCGGCCGCGAGACGGCAGACGGCGTAGTGGCCTTCCATCGCCGTCAAGTTCATTGCGCGGCCACGTCGCGCACGACTTCGAACAGGATCTGAACGTAGTCCTCGAAGGCGCGAACGTAGAGGTACTCATCCTTGCCGTGGATGCCGCCGCCGGGGTCCCAGGCCGGCTTGCCCGGCCCGAAGCCGTAACTGGCGATCCCCGCCGCGCGCAATTGCGCCGAATCGGTCGCGCCGGTCGACATGCTGGGCAGCACGACGCCTTCGGGATGCAGGCGCCCGAGGGTCTTCTCAAAGGCCTGGAACACGGGACTGCCGAGCGGCGAGGGTGCATGGGCAGGCCGCGTCACCGGGTGCGGAATCAGATCCACCAGCGGTTCGTGCATCACCGCCTTCAAGCGCGAGAAGAGCTCTTCGGGGTCCTCTCCCGGCACGGCGCGGATGTCGACGGTGGCCTCGGCGTCGGCGGGAATCACGTTCTTCTGGTAGCCGCCTTTGAGGATCGTGGGCACGATCGAGGTACGGATCATCGAATAGAAGTAGAGGTTAATCTCGCGCAGCGCGGTCTGCACCTCAGCGCTGGTGTCGCCGTCGAGCAAGCGCCGGTAGACGGCGGCCTGCTCAGGCGGCGCGGTCTCGCCAGGCGAGAAAAATACTCCGTTGTCGTTTCGTTGAGCTCGACCGGCGTCTCGTAGTCGAACAGCCGACCGACCGCTCGCGCGAGCGTTCCGATGGGGTTGTCTTCACGCGGGACTGAGCCGTGTCCCGAAGTCCCCTTCGCACGCAGGTCGATGCGGCGCGGCGTCTTCTCGGCGGTCTGGATGGCGAACTGCTGGTACTCGAAATCGCGGTCGAACAGGCCGGAGCCGCCCTCGTTGATTGCGTACTCGGCGTCGATGAGCTCGCGATGGCTTTCGAGCAGCCAGGTGATCCCCTTGAGGCCGCCGGCCTCTTCGTCGGCCACGCCCAGAAAGATCACGTCGCGCGCGAGCGGAACCTTCAAGCGGTGCAGCAACAGCAGAGCCTCGAACGCGCCCGTCACCACGCCCTTGTCGTCGCCCGAGCCCCGAGCGTAGAGGATGCCGTCTTTGATCTCGCCGCCGAACGGGTCGAAGGCCCATTCGGAAGGATCGACTGTGACGACGTCCAAGTGGCCGAGCAGCAACAGCGGGCGTTTGGAGCCGTCGCCGTTGATGCGCGCGACGATGGACGCCCGCGCGGGTTCGGGCCCCACGATCACCGACTCGATGCCTTCGGCGTCGAGCTTGCGCTTCAAGTATTCGGCCGCCCGGATCTCGTTGCCCTCCGGCTGCGAAGTGTCCAGGCGCACCAGGTCGACGAAGGTCTGCACGGCCTCGCGCTTGGCGGCGGGCCAGTCGGGCTGCTGCGCCGCAAGCGACGCCGCCACGGCGATGCCGAGCAGAAGAATCCTCATGCGTAGAAAGCCTTTTCCATCTGTTCCTTCACGTCCTCCGGCGCCTGGTGCAGATAGCTACGGAAGGCTCGGTCAACCAGCAGGCGCGCGTCCGCGCCGTAGGACTTGAGCTCGGCGTCGATCCATTCCTGGATGCCCTCGTAACCAGCCCGGAGCTTGCCGATGAGGCCGGGGATGAACTCGGCCGCGAAGTGCTGCTTGTTGGCCAGAGAGACCAGGTCGGAGACCTCCAGGGCGTAGTTCGGGATCTGAATGTCGACGATCGCGAGCATCTGTTGCAGAAAGTCGTTGGAGAACTCGTGGACGCGCGCGTCCGTGTCCGCCTTGACGCGCTCGAATTCCGCGTCCGAGGCGTGCAAGCCCAAGGGCTCGGCGGGCATCTCCATGTAGATCTTGTTCTTGGGCTCAGTGCCGGAGGGGCGGATCGTGGCCTTGAGGCCGCCTTCGAGGAAGAACACCATCAGGTTGCGGCCGGCCTTGTCGGTCTCGGAGAGGAACGGCCCGTAGCCGCCTTCCTCGCGCGGCGCGGTGTTGAAGTAGTCGACCACGCGCTCGACGCGATAGCCGCCAATCTCCTTGGGCGGATGCGCGCGCAGCTCTTCCTGGATCTTCTGAATCGCAGCTGTGCCGGCGGCGCCTTGCATGATCGTCGAGCGCAGGTAGTTGCGGTGGTAGCCGTACTCCTTGTAGGTCTCGACCAAATAGTCCGAAAGTGTCCGGCCCTGCTCCTTGAGGTCGGAGACGAGGCAGGCGAGCACGACGGCGGCGCCGGCGGCGTCCTTGTCGCGGATCTCGTGGGTCAGCAACAGCCCGTGGCTCTCTTCCGTCCCCAGGATGAAGTCGTCGAGGGAGGCGATCGTGCCGCGGAACTGCCCATGCTCTTCCAGCTTCGCCAAGATGTCGCCGATGTACTTGAACCCGACCAAAAGGTCGCCAAAGACGAGGCCCCCGTAAGACTCCGCGATGCGAGAGATCAGCTCAGTGGTCACCTGAGTCTTGATCACGAGTGGCTTGTCGGGCAGCGTGCCCGCCTCTTTGCGCTTCTCCAGCACGTAGCGCGTCAAGATGGCGGCGAACTCGTTGCCGTTGAGAAAAGCGAAGCCGTCCTTCGACCGCGAACACCCGCCGAGTCGGTCAGCGTCGGGGTCCGTTGCGAGAATCAGGTCGGCGTCGACCTGTTCGCCCCGTTTGATCGCGAGGTCGAGCGACTCGGGAACTTCCGGGTTGGGGCTGCGGAACTTGACGTTCGCGAAATCGCCGCGGAACTCGCGCTGCTCGGGGACCTCGAAGTACTGCTTGTCCATCTCGAAGCCCATCGCCTGCAAGCAGCGTCCGACGGTGTTGACGCCAGTGCCGTGGAGGCCCGAGAAAACGATCTTCGCCGGCCCAGGCGTGGAGCGCAGGCTCAGGTTGAGGTCGATGTAGGCTTGCCGGTCGGCGGCCGTCACGTCTTGGATGAGCCCTTGCGCGCGCGCCTCTCCGTAGGGCATCGAGTGGACCTCGGTAATCTGCTCGACGATCTCGACCATGCGCTCGTCGTTGGGCGGGATCTCCTGGCCGCCCTCGCCGTTGTAGAACTTGCCGCCGTTGTCGTCGGGGTGGTTGTGCGAAGCGGAGATGTTGAGGCCGCCATGCGCCCCGTAGCGGCGAATCAGGAACGACAGCTCTGGCGTCGAAATGAAGTCGGCCGGCTCGTCGGGCAGCATGTAGACCTCGACACCCGCCGCACAGTAGACAGCCGCAGCAATGTGGGCGAAGTCCTTCGAGGTCAGTCCGAGCAAAGGATTGGGCACATCGGTCGGATAGACGCCGCGCAAGTCCTTGAACTGGCGCACGTC
The DNA here is from genome assembly GCA_041394905.1 of Bryobacterales bacterium. GTDB lineage: Bacteria > Acidobacteriota > Terriglobia > Bryobacterales > UBA6623 > RI-231. The sequence goes on from JAWKHJ010000021.1 coordinate 72,027, forward strand.
ATAAGCGACGACGACCTTCATCTTGCCCTCGGTCTTCATGTACTTGCGCAGGTACTCGACGTGCCCCTGCACCGAAGACGCAATCGTGAACGGGTTGATACGGTTGGGCCCCACACCGACCGGCCCGCGCCGGCCGCCGGTTCCGAACGGAATCACCTGATAAAAGCTGTCGACCAGAAAATCCCAACGCTGATCTTCGATCAGGCGCGCCAGCAATGGTTGATAGTCGCTCGGCGAGAGCAGACCGGCGAACTTGTCGCTGCGCAGCCACTCTTCCAGGCGCTTCAGGGCGCGATTCTTGATGTCGGTGTTGAGGTTGACGGAAGCAAAGCCGCTGCGTGCGGCGTCGAGCAGGTGATCGATGTTGGCCACGGGTTCCCTCCAGGGAACCCCCATATTACCAGCGGATATTCGATGTCAGGGCGCGATGGCGACCGTCACGCCGGATTGCGTGGAGACGCCGCGCAGGGTAATCGTCAGCGGAGTTGCGGGACCGGTGGGCGTGTCGTCAGGGATCAGAAGATTCACCTGCGCCAATCCGGCGAAGCCCGGCGTGAGGCCCGCGAACAAAGGCGTGGCCGGCTGGCCGCCGATGGTCGCCGAGACCTGCGTGAGACCGCTGCGCGGCGACGAGGGCGCCAGCCGTCCCGTCGCGACCGCGGGCGCGACCTCGCCCTGTCCCGTCACGTAGACGATGAGCGCCCGGCCACGCGCCTCCGGGTTTACCGCGCTGTTGAGTGAACCATCCTGGTTGGCAACCGTGAAAACGCCTGGCGCTGCGGGAGCTACAGAAAGATCAACATCTTGGCTGAAGCGCCCTTGGTAGAAGATCGTGGCTGTGGTCGTGCCGCGCCCGGCCACCTCGAACGGCACCTGCGCGTTGATCTGGTTTGCCGAGACGAAAAATAGCGGCGCGGGGATGCCGTCGAACGTCACCCGCACCTGCCCGAGCGTGGTCGGCAATGACAGCGAAGGCGCGTTCGGCGCCATGCCCGCCGCGGGCCCCATGTCCACGCCGAAGATCGAGACGATCTCACCCGGCGCCACCGGCCCGGGCTGGAAGCTCGCGGCGTTAGTGACGGCGCCGCTCGAGAACGCCGGCGAAGGCCCGGGTAGGACAAAGTCTTCGAGCACTATGCCGCCTGTGTAGGCCGCTGCCATGCCTTGGCGCGTGACCAGGACGGTGCCCAGCGACCCGCCCGCGAGCGATTGGGTCAGGTTCGCGGGAGCGACCGGACGCACGGTCAGCCGCAGCGCGGGAAAGCCCTCGAACTCCAGGTTCGCCGAGACGCGGACCGATCCAGGTAGCAACCTCAGATTCGGTCCCAGGACACGAATGTCGGCTTCCTGGACTGAACCGAGCCCCGGCCCCCACAGGAACAGCTCTTTCACGGCATTGACCGCAATCTCGCGAGGCCCTGTGCCCAACCGGATGAAGCCGTCGTCTTCGAGCACGCCGACGTAGCGGATCTCGAGCGGGGGATCGCCCGCCGGCGCCGTCAGATCGGTCGCCACCGTCGACCCAGCGGCCACCGTCACCGTCTGGGGAGCCGTATTGCCGCCATAGAGCGTGGTCGCGAACGACGTATCGAGATAGCGCGGCGCGATTGTCAACCCGGCCGCGCCGAGCGGATCGTTCGCTGGGTCGAGATAGACCAGGTAGTCGCCCACGGGAACCCAGATCTCGAATCGCCCCGTCGTCAGGTCGGTCAACGCCGAGACCACCGCACCGTTTGCCGAGACCGCCGTCGCCAAACCTCCCCGGATCGGCGATCCGTTCTCGAAACGAGCCATGCCGGTAATGCGCCCAAAACGCCCCGAGGCGCCCGAGCGCGGGTACGCCTGGATGGCGAACAGCTCGTCATCGGGCGTGAGCGTTCGCGCAAAAAGCTCGCCCTCTCGGCCGTTCTGCCACATCGTCGAACCCGCGACGGACGAATGTTTCGCGCCGATCGCGTGGCCCAACTCGTGCGCCACTGTCGCCTGAATGTCAAACGCCCCCGCCTCACCCGTAGTCGAGAACGGAATCAGTGCGCCGTCTTCATCGAGCAGCTCGGGATTGAACAAAATGTCGCTCTCGATGATGATGTTGGTCGATGGGTTGAAGAAAAACGACGTGACGGCGGTGGCGTCGCCAACGATGTCTCGAATCTCGGGAGTATCGCGAAAGGTGATGACGTCGAAGTCGTCGCGGCCGCTGGGCCGTGAGCCCACGTCGAACTGAGCGAAGTTGACCCGCGAATCCGCGATGGCGTTCCAGCTCTCAGCGGCGGCGCGAATGGCCGCCACGGGGTCGCTGCCGGGCGTGACGATGGTCTCGCCCTTGGAGTTGGTCTGCCCGGCGGCGGCGCTCGCGTCGATGGTGAAGACGAGGTTCTCGACGTTCTGCCGGCGCCCTTGGGGCTGGCCCGGAGCGTCGACGTCGGGGGTATAGCCGAAGGCCGCGGCTGCGAGCAGCAGGGCTGCCTGCAAAGCGCGCTTCATCGCGAGGACTCCACGGCGATCAGCCGACGCACACGCCCGAGGAACGCTGCAAGATCCTCGCCGCTTGGAGTCCACGCCGATTCAGGGGTCAGCGCGGCCGTCCGGTTTGTCAGTTTTACGGCATCCACCCGAGGGCTGCGCACCACGCTGCGGCCTGCCACGGTCTCCACCGGGAATCGCCCCTGCCCCCAGCCGCGAATGCGCCAATGACCGAGCGGCGTCGGATAGGCGAACAACACCGCCTCCTCGCCCACTTCGAGCCGCGGCGCGCCGGGCACGCTCATCGCCACGTCCTCGACCACACCGCCGGGCTCGCTGATGATGAGCGTCTGCGCCGAGGGGCCGCGCAATGTTTCCGAGACGCGCACCTCGTAATGCGTCCAGATCGCCGTGCGCTGCGCGTCCCACGCAGACCAGCTCCGCACGACCACGCCGTGGACGGCGCGAGGCGAGTCTCGCACGATCTGTTCGAAGCTCATGCGCGGGACCGTAGCGGCGGGAAGCCAAACGGCGACGAGGAAGAACAGGGAAAGAATACGAGCCGTCATCGGATCAAGCCTCAACCCTCAAGTCTACGTTTCCGCTCCTCCGCGCCACGTTGGCTTGGATACAATCAGCGCCGTGCTGCGCTTCTCCCTACTCTTCGGCTGTTTGCTTTGGATGCTTGCGCCCAGCCCCTCCGCCGCCCGGCCCAACCTCGTGCTCATCATGGCCGACGACATGGGCTTCGAATGCCTCTCGCCCTACGGCGGCAAGTCCTACTCGACGCCGAACATGGAGCGCATGGCGCGCGACGGCATGCTGTTTACGCATTGCTACTCGCAGCCCGTCTGCACTCCGTCACGGAACAAGATCATGACCGGGCGCCGCAACACGCGAAATTACCGCTCCTTCGGAGCGCTGCTGCCCACCGAGCCAACGTTCGCAAAGGTGCTCAAGGCCGCCGGCTACCGCACCGCCGTGGCCGGCAAGTGGCAGTTGAGCGACGGCGGCGGCGGGCCGCTAGGCTCCACGCCTGAGCAAGCCGGATTCGACGAACACTTCCTGTGGGCGTACGAGCACGACATGACGCCCAAGCAGTGGGACGAGTACGTCGCCTCGCGCGGTTCCGACGCCAAGACCTCGCGCTACTGGCATCCCGCCATCCTGCGCAACGATCAGCTCGTCCACACCGGCCCGGATGACTTCGGCCCCGACCTCTACGTCGACTTTCTGCTCGACTTCATCGAGCGCAACAAGGACCGGCCTTTCTTCGCGTACTACCCCATGGCGCTCATCCACGCACCCTTCGTTCCGACCCCACACTCGTCTTCCATACCGGAAGAAGACAAGCACGGCAACAAGAAGAAGTACATGGCCGACATGGTCTCCTACAGCGACTTTCTGGTCGGCCGAATCCTCGACAAGCTCGACCAGCTCGGCCTGAGCGAAAACACGCTCGTGCTCTTTACCGGCGACAACGGGACCACGCGCGGCATCCGTTCTCAACTAGAAGGTCGCACCGTGATCGGAGCCAAGGCGACGCCTGTGGACGGCGGAACCCACGTCGGACTGCTGGCGCGTTGGAAAGGAGCAATCGAGCCGGGCTCGAAAAACGATGACTTGATCGATTTCTCCGATTTTCTGCCGACCTTGGCCGAAGCCGGAGATGCTCCGTTACCCTCGGGCGTCGCCTTCGACGGACGCAGCTTCTTGGCTCAGCTGCGCGGCCTAGCCGGCGACCCGCGCGACTGGCTTTTCATGGACTACGACAAGGACCCGGACTTCCCGCCGGAGAAGAAGAAATGGCCGCCGGCTCGCTTCGTGCGCACCAAGCGCTACAAGCTCTACGCCGACGGCCGCTTCTTCGACGTGCCAAACGATTGGGAAGAGCAATCACCTATCCCGCCGGGCCAAGCCGGCGCGGAAGGCGAGCGGGCGCGCGCCATGCTCCAAACCGTGCTCGACCAAACGCCGCCCTGGAAGAAGTGAAATACCGCGCTACTGGATCGGCATCAGCTCGTGCGCGAAGTAGGCGTATTCGAGCGCCGTCCGCATCGCAAGCTGCTTCTGGTTCGCCGTGCCGCCGTGGCCGCCCTCGATGTTCTCGTAGTAGTAAAAGTCGTAGCCGAGCTCGGCCATCCGAGCCGCCGCTTTGCGGGCGTGTCCCGGATGTACGCGGTCGTCCTTCGTCGAGGTGTAGAAGAGAACTTTCGGGTACGGTTGTCCCGCTTTGAGGTTTTGGTAGGGCGAGTACTGCGAAATGTAAGCCCACTCCTCCGGAACGTCGGGATTGCCATACTCGCCCATCCAACTCGCCCCGGCGAGCAGCTTGTTGTAGCGCTTCATGTCGAACAGCGGCACGCCGCAATCAATCGCGTGGTAGAGGTCGGGCCGCTGGGTGAGCGCGACGCCCATCAACAAACCACCGTTCGAACGCCCGATCGCGCCGAGCTTTTCCGGCGTCGTGACTCCGCGCTGGATCAGGTCCTCCGAGATCGCGAAGAAGTCGTCGTAGGCGCGCTGACGGTTCTCCTTGAGCGCCGCATCGTGCCAGCGCGGTCCGTACTCGCCGCCGCCGCGTATGTTCGACAGCACCAACACGCCGCCGCGCGAAATCCAGAGCTTGCCCGCGAGCGCGCCGTGCTGCGGACGAGACGGGTCCTCGTAATAGACCGGCAACACAGGGATCAAAAAGCCGCCGTAGCCGTACTGGATGGTCGGGGCATTCCCCTTCTCGAGCACGGCCTTCTTGCCCATCACGAAGTAGGGCACGCGCGTACCGTCCTTGCTCTTGGCGAAGTGCTGCTCTACGACCACGCCTGAGGCGTCGTAGAAGGCCGGCAGCGCCATAGACGCCGAAACCTTATTCGCCGCCGAGACGTGCAACAGCGTCTGCGGCGTCGTCAGGCTCTCGTGGATGAGAAAGAAGTCATCGCGGCCGCCGCTCGACCCGGCCAACGAAAGCACGCCGTTTGCCGGCAGCTTGATTTGGGTTGCCTTACCGTCGCGGATGCGGAGCGCCTTTCCCGCAACGTCTTCGAGTAGGGTCACAACGATCGAGCTCTTCGTCGCGGCCACGCCGTCGACGGATTGGTTCTCGGCCGGATGAAACAGCAGCCGCGCCGTCATATCGTCGAAGCGCAACGCCGCCAGATCGCCTTCGGCATAGTCGACGCCGCCATGCTTCCATGGCTCTTGCAGCCATAACAGGAGCTCGCCCTCGAACACCCCACCCAGTCGGACGCGCTTTGGCAGCGGCAGATCGACAAGCTCGCCAGACGGCTTCAGCCAGTGATATTCGCTCTCGTAGAACGTCACGGCGCGTTCGATCAGCGGATACGCCTCGCCGGAATGGCGCAACACCGAAGCGCCTGTCGCAACGTCCGTCTTTTCGCCCTCGAATACGAGCTCTGCGGCTTCAAACGGCTGGCCACGCTTCCAGCGCCTGACCTCGCGCGCATAGCCGGAATCGGTCCGCCCCCCGCCCCAGTCCGAGGACACTAGCAGGGTATCGGCGTCGAGCCACTCCGCCCCGTTCTTGCCGTCCGGCGTCTGGAAACCTCCAGCGACGAACTCCTTGGTTTCGAGCGAAAACTCGCGCAGTACCGAAGCGTCGGAGCCTCCGCGGGACAGATCGACCAGACAAAACTTGTAGTCCGGCCCCAAGCAATCGTATCCGTGCCAGATCCAGTTCTCGTGCTCGGACTCGGCCAGCGCGTCCATGTCGAGCAACGTCTCCCAGTTGGCAGTGTTGGTGCGATAGGAATCGACCGTGGCGCGCCGCCAGATGCCGCGCACATGCTCGTCGTCCTGCCAGAAGTTATAGACGTGGCCACCGTGGATCTGGCCCATCGGAATGCGCTCCTTAGAGGTCAAAATCGCCAGCGCCTCGTCGTACATGGGCTGGTAGCGCGGATCGGCCTCGAGCTCCTTGAGCGTGCGCTCGTTCTGTTCGCGGACCCAGGCAAGCGGTTTGGCGCCTTCGATGTCCTCGAGCCAAAGATTGGGATCTTCAGCCTCAGCGAACTCGGGTTTCGAAGACGAGCAGCCAGCCAGCAAAACCAGGAGGGAGAAAACGGCGAGGGTGCGCACATGTTCATTCTATGGACCAACGGAGTCGTCGCGCCGCTCTGTCCTCATCAATCCGCCGCGCCTGCGCGCGATACACTGGTCGATTCATGGTGGATCTCAATCTTTTGCGCCGGGATTTCGAGGCGCTCAAGCACCGGCTCGCGAATCGCGTCGCCCCCGAGCTACTCGACGAGTTCGCCGAGGCCGATGAGCGCCGCCGCGCTGCTGTCACGGAAATCGAAGGCCTCAAGCAAACCCGCAACGAGCTCTCATCGCTTGTCGCGCAGGCGAAAAAGTCCGGCGGAGACGCCTCAGACGCAATCGCAAAAAGCAAGCAAGTCGGCGAGCAAATCAAAGCGCTAGAAGACGACGTCAAGGCCGCCGACGAGCGCCAGCAGGACCTACTCGCGCGCATCCCCAACCTGCCCCACGAGAGCGTGCCGCCCGGCGCGGACGAGAGCGAAAACGTCGAGATCAAGCGCTGGGGCGCGCCGCGCAAGTTCGATTTCGAGCCGAAAGCGCACTGGGATTTAGGTCCCGAGCTCGGCATCCTCGACTTCGAGCGCGCCGCCAAGATCACGGGCGCGCGATTCGCCGTACTTTCCGGCCGGGGGCGCGCCTGGAACGTGCGCTAATCAACTTCATGCTCGACGTCCACACCGGCGAGCACGGCTACCGCGAGATTCTGCCGCCTTTCGTGGTCAACTCGCAGAGTTTATTCGGGACCGGGCAATTGCCCAAGTTTGCCGAGGATCTTTTTCACCTGGAAGGCACCGACTACTGGCTGATCCCGACGGCGGAGGTGCCTGTGACCAACTTGCACGCCGGTGAGACGCTCGAAGCTGAAAAGTTGCCAGTGAAGTACGCCGCCTACACGCCGTGCTTCCGCAGCGAGGCCAGCGCCTACGGACGCGACACCCGTGGCGTCATTCGGCAGCATCAATTTCAAAAAGTCGAGTTAGTGAAGTTCGTGCCCCCCGAGACGAGCTATGACGAGCTCGAAGGTTTAACCCGTAACGCCGAACAAATCCTCGAAAAGCTGGAACTGCCCTATCGCCGCGTGGCTTTGTGCGCGGGAGACCTGGGTTTCAGCTCCGCCAAAACGTACGACCTCGAGGTCTGGTTGCCTGGACTCAACCAATACAAAGAGATCTCATCCTGCTCGAATTTCGAAGATTTTCAAGCGCGCAGGGCGAAGATTCGTTACAAAGCCGCCGGGGAAAAGAAGGCGCAACTCGTGCATACGCTCAACGGCAGCGGGCTCGCTGTGGGCCGCACCTGGTTGGCCATCATCGAGAACTACCAACAGGCTGACGGTTCCGTTTCAGTCCCTGACGCTCTGCGTCCGTACTTGAAAGCCGAGCGGATCACGAAAGACGGACTCGTCTAATCGTCCGATTTTTGCGGCCAGCCATCGATCAGCTCGACTGACTCGACCTTCAGCATGCGGCCTTCGCGCTCGCCGACCACAACCGCGGGTACGTTTCCGCCCACGCGTTCCTTGGCCAAAGCGCGCACCGCCAGAGTATTCCCGTTGTCGTCGAATCGCAGCAGGATTCCGCCGTCGACAGAGAGCGCAAATTCCTTGGTATTCGGACCGACCGGACAGACCTGATCGACGTGAGCCTGCTTGCAGGTCCAGTCTGTCAGTTCCCCTTGCCAGGTGTTCTCCGTGATGCGCTCTTCCGGAGCTCGGTTATTGACCACGGCCGCCGCGACGAGGGGAGTCGTGGCGAGGAGCGCGATCATCAAGATGTTGGATAATTTCATCGTCTCCTCCTACCCGTTTAGATGCCGCGGGTAGAAGGAGTGTTGCAGGCGCAGAGCTTAGAGCTTGTCCAGGCCCTCGGTCAGCTCGAGATACGTGCCCCATGGGTCGGTCAGGAACGCGATCTTCAACCCCAGCGCAGGCACTTCCCGAAACGGAACGTCGAACTTGACGCCTTTCGCTTCGAGCTCCTTGCAGAACTGCTCGAGCCCGCGCACCTCGAAACCCGTGTGGTCGATCGCGCGACCTTTCGTGCCCACTTCGCCGCCGACGGCGGGCGAAAACGTGAGGTTAACGCCGGGCAAGTCCGCGGCCTGGAACTGCCCTCGCACCATTGGCTTGGCCCCGAACATCTCGGCATACCACTTCTGCATCGCGGCGACATCGGGCGCAGCGAAATGCGTGTGATGGTTGATGATCGGACCGTCGACTTTGGGATTCTGCATCAGCTCGACCTTGATGTCGTCCGGCGCAAGCACGAAGGCGAGAAACGTGTCCTGCGTGTCGGTGTAGAACACATCGTCAGTCGCTCGGCCGCCCGAGACTTCCTGCTTGGTGACGATCGGGACGCCGGCGGCCTTGAGCTTGGCCACCGTAGCTTTCACATCCGGCACCTGGAAGCCAACGTGGTTGATCGTCGTGCCGCGCGAACCGCCTGTAGGAGCCTTTGGGGTGAGCGCGATCAGCCCATTCGGAACCTTGATCACGGTCATCTTCCCTAACGGAACCGCCTTCGCTCCAAGCAAGTCGACCCAGAAGTGCTTCTGCGCCTCCACGTCGGAGACGTTGAAGTGATGATGGCCCATCACAATCCGCCCGGAGGACGACGGCGGCAGTTGCGCCGACGCCGGAATCGCCGCCGTAATCAGGAGCGCGGCCAACAAAACCTTGCGTATCATTGCGATAGGATTCTAGCAAGCCGTCGGGCATTCTTGCCGGTTTGGAAATATGTTTGGGATACTAGGAACGAGTCGCAGGTAGAAGCCCGCGGCGCGTCGGCTTGGAAGCCGGCGGCAACTGCTAAGAGGAGGATATGGCGAAAGAGGAAGGAATTGAAGTTCAAGGAACGGTGGTGGAAAAACACCCCGGCGGCATTTTCAGCGTGGAGCTCGACGACAAGCACACCGTGCTGGCGCAGATTGCAGGCAAGCTACGCAAACACCGCATCCGTATCCTCACCGGCGACCGCGTCAACGTGGAGTTGTCTCCCTATGACCTCACGCGCGGACGCATCATCTACCGCTACCGCAGCTAGAGCTTCGGGCGACTACCACTGCAGCACGTCGCCCTCCGCAAGCCCCCGCCGCTGGGCCTCTCCGGCGGCCAGCTCCAACACATAGCGCGAAGCAATGTTGGGTCCGTACGTAGGGCACACTTGCGTCTGGCAGGGCGGCGTGTCGGCGGAAATGAACTGGACCTCGCGGTCCTCGTTCATCCAAAGGATGTCGAGCGGGACAAGGGTGTTGAGCATCCAGAAGAGGTAGATGTTCGACGTGTCGAACAGGAACAGCATGCCTTTGGCCGCGTCGAGCACAGGCCGGAACATGAGCCCTCGGGCGCGCTCAGCGGCGGTGGCGGCAAGCTCGGCTTGGATCGTTTCGCCCGAGGGAGTGTCACCGGCGTCGCAGCCAGGTAGGGCGGCCCCAGGTCCCGCTGCGCGCGAACTGCTCGCGGTAGACGAGCAGGCCATGATCGGGGCCATCGGTCGGCAACTCTAATGGCTCTGGCGGCGTACCGAAGGTCAGGCGCTCGCCCGACGGTTGGTTCGCCCAGTGGTATGCGGAACCTCGAAACGGCCGTCGTCGACCATCGCGCTGCAAACGACCTTGCCGCTCGCGGCAAGGATCCGGCGCGCCTGTGGGTCGCCGCCGAACCAACGCAGGTTCGCGCCCGTCGAGCGAGCGAAGACGTTCGTCGGACTGAACTCCTCGAGAACCGGCGCCGGCTGACCTGCAATTGGTGCCTAAAGGCTGGAAACTGTTCTCCGCCCGGCGCGCTCGCCGCATAGGGCGCCAACGCCGAGAAAGGACGACGCCGCAGGCTCTACCGTCGAGTAGAACAACCCGCTCAAGGTCCATTCACCTGCAGGCGTCGAGAGCGTGATCGCGCTCCGGCGCACTGGCGACTTCGCCGTCGGGCACGGTGAAGGTCCTCGGATCGAAATACCTCGGACCGGCCAGGTCGGCCTCCGCGTGACCATGCACGAGCCGGCGGGCGGCAGGCGCGTCGGGTCGAGCGGATCGAGATCCCAGTCAAACTGGCCGAGCGATTGGTCGCGCGGGCGTACGTCTGCGTTCCACTGGCGCGTGAGCGTCAGGCTCTGCCGAAATGCCACGGCCGGGTTGCCCGCTCGACGCCGTCGGGTGAAATCGGCAACGAGACGGTTGCTGACGTTGCCGTTGACGCGTACGGCGAGCGGGACAACGCAACCGGCCGGCGCGTCGGCCGGAATCTCGATGTTGATCTGATCCAGGCCGGCGCAACACGACGAGCGCCCAGCGTAGGTGAACGGGATCGAATGTCTGCAGAGCAGGACCCGGCAACGGACGGGCTGTACGTCAGCGGATAGATCGTCGGCGGCGCGCGCGACGGGCCAAGGCCGCGCCGGTGCAGGACCTGACCCGTCACGCCAGGCTAGCCGCGTTTCGGAGTGAGATGAGCTTCTGAAGAACGGGAGATAGGCAGCCTGCCGCGGCGACCGGGATGCCTTGCGAGGTCGAGGAAACAGCCCCGCTCGCCTCGACCACCTTGATCGCCAATCCGCTGCTCGACTGCCCGTCGCGGACGAACCACAGCTGATGCCGGCCGGCAGGTACGGCGGACGGCAGGATCGCGTTGACCTGATTCGCGCTCACATAGAGCAGCGGCGCGCGGAAGTTGTCGCCGTCCGCCGTCGCGATGCTCGCCTGCACGCCGCCAAGCGTCGTGGGTAGCGGAAATTGCCCTGCGTCGAACGTCCCGCCTAAGTCCTCGCCGAATGTCGTGAAGATCGACCCTTGGCGATCGCACCGCCGGGAACGCTGGGGGACAAGAAGCTCGCCGCATTGACGACGCCGTCGGAGTAGAGAACCGGCTGTGCGCCCGCTGTTCGAGCGCTGAGGCAGCTCAACAGCAACAGTAGGGGCACGCCATGGCGTGCCCGGGCTCGGCATGCCGAGCCCCTACGGCTAGGCAAGCAAATCCCTCACAACCTTGCCGCTCACATCGGTCAAACGAAAATCGCGGCCCATGAAGCGATACGTCAGCTTCTCGTGGTCGAAGCCCAACTGGTTGAGCCACGTCGCCTGCAAATCGTGTACGTGGACGGGGTCCTTGGCGACGTTCAGACACAAGGCATCCGTCTCGCCGTAGGTGAGGCCGCCTTTGAGGCCGCCGCCGGCCATCCACATAGAGAAGGCATGCGGGTGGTGGTCGCGGCCGGCGTTCGCCGCCTCTTCCGGCTTGCGAATCTCGACCATCGGCGTGCGCCCAAACTCCCCGCCCCAGACCACCAAGGTCTCGTCGAGCAGGCCGCGCTGCTTCAAGTCCTTCACCAGCGCCGCCGTCGGTTTGTCGATCTCGTCCATGCGCTTGGGCAGCTTGTCGTTCAGATACGTGTGGTCGTCCCACGAGGCGTCCATCATCAGCACGAAGCGGACGCCGCGCTCGACCAGGCGGCGGGCGAGCAGGCAATTGGTCGCGTACTGCTTGCGGTGCTCGTTGTCGGAGTTCAGACCGTACATCTCGAGCGTCTCGGGCTTCTCGTCGGAGAAGTCCATCAGATCGGGCGCCTCCATCTGCATGCGGAAGGCGAGCTCGTAGTTGTTGATGCGCGATTCGATCTCGGAGTCGCCCGTCTCGTCGAGATGCATGCGGTTCATGTCGTTGACGAAATCGAGCGTGGCGCGCTGGCTCTGGCGGCTGACGCCGTCCGGGTTCGACAGGTACAGAATCGGGTCGCCCTGGTTGCGGAACATCGTGCCCTGGTAGTGCGAGGGCAGGAAGCCGGACGAGAAGTTCGTGGTGCCGCCGGAGGTTCCTTTGCCCGAAGAGAGGACGACGAAGCCGGGCAGATTCTTCGACTCCGAACCGAGGCCGTAAAGCGACCAGGAGCCAAACGTCGGGCGGCCGGGCACGATCGAGCCGGTGAACAACAGCAACTGGCCCGGATGGTGGTTGAACGCGTCCGTGTGCACCGAGCGGACCAGCGTGATGTCGTCGGCGACCTCGCTCAGGTTGGGCCACAGGTCGGAGAGCACCATGCCGGACTGGCCGCGCGGCGCGAAGGGGTAGCGGCTGGCCATGACCTTGGCCGTCGGCTTGATGAAGGCCAGCTTAAGGTCCTTGGTCATCTCGGCGGCAGCGATCGCCATCAGCTCTCGAGAAGACCAGGGCACTAGGGGGAAGACCTACGTCGGCTGGCTTGGTCCGCTACCATGAACATATAGGATGACGTGCGGCAACGCACCGGCGCACCTGGCAGCGAGCCGGCGCGCAGCGCGTGCAAGGGCCGAGCAGATCGTCCGTGCCCGTGGTCGCGGCGGTCAATCCGTCGGCTGCCGGCAGGGTCCCGGAGCGCCTATTGCCCGACATGGGTGGCAGTGCGTAAAGGGCGCGAGCTGCGGGAGCGCGGAACTGGTGTTATTACGGGGGTCATGACCGGCGCTCTTATGCTAGCGCACTGAAGGCGGCTGCCCGTTACAATGGCCCGTACGGCCTGTCGCAGCCAGCGCCAGTGCGCACGGCCGTAGAGGTTTTCGCTGGGTTATCGCCCAGATGCAGCTCGCCGGACCAAGATCATCGGTGCATGTCGTCGAGCTCCGGCGAGCGGTTCGACTCATCAGCGGGCAACACGCGTTGGACGCCCACTGCAGGCTGAAGGATCTCGACCACCGGGGCCCTGGTCGGAAACAGAGAAGGTGCAAATCATGGTGAAAGTGCGGCGAGGAAACACGGCGCGGCAGAGCGTGCGGTAATCGCCGCAGCAGCGCAGGCATGCGTGGAAGGCCTGGTGGAAGGAAAGGACCCGCGCTTCGATGAAGTCCGTGATGCAGATGCGGTCCCTCGACGCCGGCATAAAAGGACCGCGAACTATGCCGGCCTCCCCGCCAGCGGCGTCGCCACAGCGGGAGTGGCGGGTCGGGTCCTCATCTCGCGCTGATGATCCGCAACCGTCAGGGCGGCCGTCTGGCGACCACAGCGCGGTAGATCAGCGCGGGCTTTCGCCGCGCGCGAGAGAGGCTTCAGGCCGTCCCACTCGCTCACGCAAGCATTCGCGGATCGCGCGGGCGACTGCGGCGGATTTTTTGAATGGGGATCGGTGCAGTCATCGAAGCCCTTTGCGGATCCTAACGCGGAGAACCAGAACAGGGAAACAACAGTCTATTTTTCAACGACTTAGATTTGATATTCTAATACCGGCCCAGACGGATTCGACGCGCTCGATGCGCCGAACACGCAAATCGGTCCTACCCTGCCGCCGTTGTTACCGCAACAGGCCGAAGCGCGCCTGTACCGGGATGACCTCGTAGGCATCCCCAAGCTCAGACTGAAGCGCTTTGAAGATCGCGTCTTCCGATTTTCAAGACCTAGCCGGGCAAGAACACGAGATTGTCGAAGGCAAGCGCATTGACGTAGCTGACTCCGGCCCAGGCTCGCTCGGCCTGGAGGCAGGTAAGGCGTTCGGATGACGCGGAACCCGGGCTCGAATGGCGCTGCTCAGCCTTCGCGTCGAGCTTTGGACCCCACGGGTCGGCGGCGGCGGGCAATTGTCCCTCGATCAGTCCGAGCATGGCCGACGAAAGCTTCGAGTCCATCTCAGCGTCGGCGAGCACGTTCAGGCCTAACTGCAAAAACTTTGGATCTTCGCGGTAGAGCTTCACCGCCTTCCGCCTTTCGCCCGAGGAAGCGATACGGCGGGCCGGCCAGGGCAGTGCTGCGCTACGTGGGCCTCGAGAGTGTTGCCACGACCCCCTTGCGCTCACACGCGGCCGGAACTCGCGCAGCGTGCGGTCGAGCACCACCGGCCCAAGGCATGGATACGCTCGGCATCATGCGGCCGCCAGTCCTCGGCGCTTGCAAGCGTCGACAAGCGCGTCCAGTTCCGCTGGCGCGCGTCGCTGGCAATGGCCCGAACCGGCCGCTGCATCGCTAGCCAGGGCGCGGCTGCCGAGGACAGGCTGAGCGACAGTGCAGTCTTGCCGTCAGGCAGAAGCACGACCGAAGTCGGCGTGAAAGCCTATCTCTTGGAGTCGACTGCTTCATCCGCCCCAAACTCAACCTCGCAGTACGTAGCCAAATTCTTCGGCGCTGAGCGAGTCGCCCCAATAGCGTCGCACCGCCCCGCCGAAGAGAGGATGCGGCGGATCGAAAGGTCGCGCGGATCGGCGGCCACCTGCAGGTCGCCGCCCTCCGACGCTTTGACCACGCAGCAAAACCCTCTTCATCCAGCGCGTCGACCAGCGGGCGGAAGCGTTCGCCTCAAGGGTGCGTCCTTCGTAGAGCCTTCGCGGCGTGGCGAGGATGACGGCCCTCCCGGCAACTTCATGCGGCCTTGACGCTCGAAGTCCTGCGCCCAAGGGTGCGTCTCCGCGCGGCGCTCACGCGCAGGCGGATGCGGTGCTCGGCCTGGGGAAAATGCGCCGCGATGGCGCGATCCCAGCTCTCCGCGCCCAGCTCGCGGATCAGGCTCAGGGTGACGTCGATCGGACGCGGCAGGGCGCGCAAGTACACGCTTGATCACGTCGAGCGAGTCGCCAGTCGGCTTCCGGCCAGCGAGGAAGCCGTCCGGGTCTGACGCTGCCGAACAGCTTGCGAATCGGAAACGAGTCCGGCAAGGCGCGGAAGCCCGGCACGGTGGGCTCGTAGAAAACGTGGCAGACACGGCCGCGCTTGCGCCGGACCAAGGCGGTTTCGAACGGGATGCCGAGCTGAGCAAAGTGGGCCTGAAGCTCGCCCGTCGGGAGCACGGGCGTGACCGATGGAGGCCGGGGCCGTGGCGTCGGGAAATTCGCGAATGGCGCTAACGGGATTGAGAACTACCGGTTCAGACCTAGCTGTTTGTTGGAGAAACAGTCCGGTGCAAGCCAACGCCAGAGCTGCCCAAACCGCATGCATGTGAGTATTGGCCAGGCTCATCCGAGTGAAATATAGCCTTGATCGTCTATCCAAAATAGACAAAGACCCAGCTAGCAATCAAAAACGGAAGACGCGCCGCACCCTCGTAGCGGTGCGGCGTCTCAGCTCGAACTGTACGCGCCTCTGGCCGGAGGGCGCGGCGGTGATGACACTTCAGGTCGAAGCGGTCGAGCGACATGACCTTCGTCCAGGCCTTCACGAAGTCCTGAAAAACTTGTCCTCTCCGTCGAAGCAGCGTACGGCTCGGAGACGGCGCGCAGCTCCGAACCGAGCCAAAGGCCAGATCGACCGGCGTGGCCGTCACTTGCGCTTGCCGGTCTCGCGGTCCACGCCTTCGTAAGAGGCCTTCATCCTGCGCAGACTTCTCCCACTTGGTCGACATGTCGAGCAGGTTGACGAAGAAGTCGTTGGTCAGGGTTCCCGGGCTTGTCGGTGAAGACGCCGTGCTTGGAACCGGCGGAGTTGGCGTCGAGCGCACGCATGCCGCCGACCAGCGCCGTCTCCGGCACGGTGAGGTCAGCAGGGCGGCGCGATCCACCAGAGCGGCGGTGGGCGACAGAATCGCGCCCTTGCCGTAGTAGTTGCGGAAGCCGTCCGCCTTGGGCTCGAGGAAGGCGACCGACTGAACGTCCGTCATCTCCTGCGAAGGCGTCCGCGCGGCCGGGCTTGAAGGGGACCGTCACGATGAGCCAGCGGCCTTGGCGGCCTTCTCGATGGCGGCTGCGCCGCCGAGCACGATCACGTCGGCAAGCGAGACCTCCTTGCCCTTCTTGAGCGAGGCGTTGAACTCGGTCTGCACTTGCTCAGGCGGCCTAGAACCTTGGAAAGCTCAGCCGGATCGTTGACCGGCCAATCCTTCTGCGGGGCCAGCCGAATGCGCGCGCCGTTCGCACCGCCGCGCATGTCGGTGCCACATGGAACGATGCCGCCGAAGCCCAGGCGGTGCGCACCAACTCAGGCACGGTCAGGCCGAAGCGAGGATCTTCTCCTTGAGCTTGGCCACATCCTTGGCGTCGACAAGCGGATGATCCACGGCCGGGATGGGATCCTGCCAGATGAGGACTTTCGCTCGGGACCTCGGGACCGAGGTAGCGAGCGCGCGGACCCATGTCGCGGTGGGTCAGCTTGAACCACGCCTTGGAGAAGGCGAGTTGGAACTCTTCCGGGTGCTCCTGAAAGCGCTTGGCGATCTTGCGGTACTCCGGGTCCTCTTTGAGAGCAAGGTCGGTGGTAAACATCATCGGAGCGTGGCGCTTGTTGGGGTCGTGCGCGTCAGGCGGCTTCCGAGCGCCGCGCCATTGGCGGGCATCCACTGGGTGGCGCCGGCCGGGCTCTTCGTTTGCACCCAGTCGTAGTTGAAGGAGTTGTCGAGAGGTAGTTCGAGGCTCCATTTGGTGGGCGTCACTGTCCAGGCGCCTTCGAGGCCATGGTGACAGTGTGTCGCCGCCGCTATACACTGCCGCACTTATTCTTCCAGCCCAGGCCTTGCTCCTCGAGAGGAAGCAGCCGCCCGGCTCAGGGCCGACGCAGTCGTTCAAGCTTGTGAAGTAGCCATGCGCCTTGCCGAAGGTGTGGCCATCGGCGATCAGCGCCACGGTCTCTTCGTCGTTCATGGCCATGCGGCCGAAAGTGTCGCGAATGTCGCGCGCGGCGGCGAGCGGATCGGGCTTGCCGTTGGGGCCCTCGGGGTTCACGTAAATCAGGCCCATCTGCACGGCGGCGAGCGGGTTCTCGAGCTGGCGGTCGCCCTTATAGCGCATGTCGCCCTCGAGCCACTTCTTCTCCGGGCCCCAATAGACCAGATCCGGCTCCCAGTCATCCTGGCGTCCGCCGGCGTAGCCGAAGGTCTTGAAGCCCATCGACTCGAGCGAAACGTTGCCCGTAAGCACGATCAGGTCCGCCCAGGAGAGGCTGCGTCCGTACTTCTGTTTGACCGGCCAAAGCAAGCGGCGCGCCTTGTCGAGGTTGGCGTTGTCCGGCCAACTGTTCAGCGGGTCGAAGCGCTGTTGACCGCCGCCGGCGCCGCCGCGGCCATCTTGCACGCGATACGTGCCGGCGCTGTGCCAAGCCATGCGAATAAAGAACGGTCCATAGTTGCCGTAGTCGGCGGGCCACCATTCCTGCGAGGTGTTCAGAACCTTTTTGATGTCTTGTTTGACGGCGTTGAGATCGAGGGCCGAGAAGGCTTTTGCGTAGTCAAATCCTTCGATGGGGTTGGACTCGGAGGCGTGTTGCCGCAGCGGCGTAAGGTCGATTTGGTCCGGCCACCAGAAGCGGTTCGGTTTCGGCTCCTGCGCGCTCAGGGCGTCGGCCAGCAACAACAGCGGCGCAACGAGCACGGATGCGGCCAGCAGTGATTTGATGGGCTTTTTCATAGCTCTTTCTCCTTGGTCGAGCGGAGGGGCCGACAGCTCAAGCGGCGAGGCAAGGCGGTCTCACCGCCAAGCCGTTCCAACAATGTGTGTGAGCGACGAACCCCTCTCTAGCCCGCACGTGGGATGTGCGAACTTGTACGGTCAACAACGAAGCGGGAGAATTATTCCCGAGCTGACGGAATTTTTTTGGCATGCGGTTGTTGACGTTTCGAAGGAAGGCCGAACCGGGAACGATGCACCGGGCGATGCTCGCATGCCATGACTCGCTATTTCGCTACGCCCGCGCCCTCAGCGGCGATCAGGCGGAAGCCGAGGAGCTGGTCCAAGAGTGCTACCGCCGCGCCCTGGCCGCAGCGCGCAAGCCGCCCGGCGAACAACCGGAAGAGGTGCGACGCTGGATGTTCGTCATCCTGCGCAACGTCTGGAAGAATGACAGGAGGGCGCGCAGCCGCGAAAAGGACCTGGAGGCGGCGGGACCGCTCGAGGCCGCAAGCAGCGCCTCTCCGGAAAACCGGCTGCTGCGCCGCGCATTGCAGATCGAGGTCCGGACAGCGCTCGATTCACTCAGTGAGGCGCATCGCGAGATCATCGTGCTGCGGGACATGGAAGATTTGACCTACGAGGAGATTGCAGGCGTGCTCGACTGCCCAGTCGGGACGGTAATGAGCCGGTTGGCGCGCGCCCGGATGCATCTGCGCAACATCTTGTCCACGGTCGTCGGGCCGGAATCGCGGCAGGAGGCTCACCGATGATGCGCTGTGACGACGCGCGGGAGGCGATGCACCATTATCTGGACGGGGAGCTCTCCGAGCTGGAGGTCACCGGGCTCGAGTCTCACCTGCTCGATTGCGAGGCGTGCCGCGAGGAGCATGGGCGCTGGCAGGACGTGGCGGATGCCGTGCGCGGCGCGAAAGAAGCCTACCGGCCCGCGCCGGCGTCGGAAGAACGCGTGCGGGCAATGCTGGCTCAAGCCGAGGGTCGCGAGCGGATTTGGCATTGGGCGCGGGCGGCGGCGGTGCTACTGATTCTCGGTGGAGGATTGGCGGGCTGGCTCACCGGCTGGTTCGGACACGACGACGCCTCATTTCGGGTCTACGCGGCGGAATCGCACCTGCGGTATGCGCGCGGACGCCTCAAGCTAGATGCGCGCTCGGGCGACCCGGCCGCGCTGTCGGCTTGGCTCGAGACAAACCTGCCGTTCCACTTGCAGGTGCCGGCCTATCCGGAATCCGAGCCGGGCGACAACGCCTATGAGCTGGTTGGGGCGCGGCTGCTACGTCACCGCGACGACGACGTGGCCCTGCTGACGTATACGATGCACGACAAGCCGGTCTCACTGCTGGTGGCGTCCGCCGAAGGGCGCGAGCCGACCGGAGGCGAGGTCTACCGCTCGGGCGAGCTCGAGTTCCACTTCTACTCCGTGGACGGCTTGAAGCTGATCGGCTGGGTGGACAAGGGGCTCAGCTACGTGATCGTCTCCGACGTAGCAGCGGTGGGCGGCGAGTCTTGCGTGGTTTGCCACGGCCAAGGCGCGGACCGGCGGAAGTTCGAAGGGCTGGCGCCGGCGCGCTAAAGCAAGCCCGCAAGGCCGGTCATGATAGCTTGGAAGCTTGTCCATGGCCAAACTCCGCATCGCCGTACTGTTCGGCGGCCGCTCCGGCGAGCACGAAGTCTCCATCCGTTCCGCAGCTTCGGTCATCCGCGCGCTGGACCGCGGGCGGTATGCGGTAACGCCAGTCGCAATCAACAAACAAGGACGTTGGCTCGGCCCAGCGGATTCCGTGAAGCTGCTGCCCGCAGAGGCGCAGGCTGAGCTTTCGACCGAGACTGCCGTCACCGTCTCGCGTGAGCCCGAGGCCACCTCCGGCGTCGACGTCGTCATTCCGATCCTGCACGGCACTTTCGGCGAAGACGGGACCGTCCAGGGGCTGCTCGAGCTAGCCGACGTGGCCTACGTCGGCGCGGGCGTGCTCGGATCGGCCTGCGGCATGGACAAGGACGTCATGAAGCGCCTATTCCGCGAACGCGGGCTTCCCACTGTGGAGCACATCGCAGTCCTGCGCCGCGACGTCGAGCAGCGCCCGAACTGGATTCGCGAGCAGACCGAAGCGCATTTTCGCTACCCGGTCTTCGTCAAGCCGGCCAACCTGGGTTCGAGCGTGGGCGTCTCACGCGCCGATGACGCCGAGGGCCTGCGCCGAGCGCTCGAAGAGGCGGCGCTCTATGACCGCAAGCTCGTGATCGAGCGCGGAGTCGAGGGCCGCGAGATCGAGGTGGCGGTGCTGGGCAACGACTCTCCCGAAGCGAGCGTGGCGGGCGAGATCATCCCCACAGCGGGTTTCTACGACTACGAGGCGAAGTACGTCAACGATTCGGCTAAGCTCGCCATTCCGGCCGAGCTCAGCGAGGCTCAGGCGGCCGAGGTGCGACGCCTAGCTGTGGCTGGTTTCCAGGCCGTGGAGTGCCGTGGCCTAGCGCGCGTGGACTTTTTCCTGGAATCGGAAACAGGCCGTTTCTTGCTGAACGAGGTGAACACGATGCCGGGTTTCACCTCGATCTCGATGTACCCCAAGCTTTGGCAAGCTTCGGGCGTACCCTATGCGGAGCTTCTGGACCGTCTGATCGCCCTCGCCTTGGAGGCCCACGCTGAGAAGAAGGCGACCCGTTTCGAAAAGTAGGGCGCTCGCCTAGCTGACGGCAAGCGCCGACTTGCGGTCGTCCTGTGAGGCTCCGCGCGAGCTGCGTTCCCGCTCGTTCGTCCGACGTAGCCCATGGAGCGCAAGCTCGAAGCGGTCGCGAATGCCGGTCTTCTCAAAAATGTGCATCAGGTGGATCTTCACCGTGCCGGTCGCGATGCCGAGCGTTTCGGCGATCTCGCGATTCTTCATGCCCTTGGCCACCAGGGCGGCGACCTCCTGCTCGCGCGGCGTCAGCGGACGGCTGCGCGGGCGCTCGAGCGGCATGTCCCGCGTCTCGTAAAGATTCTCCGTCCAGAGCTGATTGCCTGCGACGGTGCGCAGACAGTGGTAGAGCGCCTCGGGCTCGACGGTCTTTTTCATGATGCCGCGCGCTCCGGCTTGGATCGCCCGAAAGCATTCCACGTCTGAGATCGACGCAGCCCAGATGACCACCTTCGCTGACAGGCCCTTTGCCCGCAGCTCCGCCACCGATTCGAGCACCGAGTGCATTCCGAAGCTACGGTCGAAGATCACGACGTCCGGCCGATGGTCGGCCGCCATGTCGATCGCATCCCGCAGGTCTTCGACGGCGTCAGCCAGCGATAGATCGTCGCTGTGCTCGAGCAAAACGCGCAAGCCTTCGTGTACCACCGGTTGCGGGTCGCACAGGCAAACCGAAATCATCCAGATCGTCCTCCTGTCCGGGCGCCAAGACCGTTGGTCCGGCGCCCTTGAGGAGTGATCGTCTTCGCGTGGCATTTACTTGAGGGCGCAAGAGCCTATGCCTCTTTCATGCGGGACAATGAATCTCCATCGGATCGGTCCATGAACCTCGAGCTCGAAATTTTCCGCAACCTCTTCGTCTCGATCGCCGAGGAGATGGGCGTCGTGCTCAAGCGCACCTCGTTTTCGCCCAACATCAAAGAGCGCCGCGACTACTCCTGCGCCGTCTATGACGCTGCCGGAGAAACCATCGCGATGGGCGACCACATGCCGGTGCACCTGGGCGCCATGCCGTCGTCGGTCGCCGAAGCGCTCGCGGCGCATACGCTCGAGCCGGGAGACGTGGTCTTTTTGAACGACCCGTTTCGCGGCGGCACGCACTTGCCCGACATCACCTCCGTCTCCGGCGTGTATTTCTCGACGGCGAGACCGTGCCCGGCCTATTACCTGGCCACGCGCGCGCATCACTCTGACGTCGGAGGCATGACTCCCGGCTCGATGCCGCTCGCGACGGAAATTTTTCAAGAAGGGTTGCGCATCCCGCCGGTGAAGCTGGTGCGGCGCGGCCACTTCGACGACGACCTGCTAGCGATGCTCCTGGCCAACGTACGTACGCCGCAAGAGCGCCGCGGCGACCTCGGAGCTCAGCTCGCCGCCCATCGCACGGGCGAGCGCCGCCTGCTCGAAGCAACTGCTAAATACGGACCGGCGAAGATGCGCGAACAGATGGAGGCGCTCAAGGACTATTCCGAACGCATGATGCGTGTGCGGCTGGCTGCGATCCCAGACGGCGAATACCGCTTCGAAGATTTCCTGGATGATGATGGGTTTTCCGACGAACGCATCCCGATCGTCTGCCGTTTGACCATCGCAGGCGAGCAAGCCGTGGCGGACTTTACCGCATCCGCCCCGCAAGCGCGCGGGGGCGTCAACGCCAACCGCGCCATCACGACGGCCGCGGTGATGTACTGCTTCCGCTGCCTGATCCGCGAGGAAATCCCCTACAACGCCGGACTCATGCGTCCGATCGAGATCGTCACACGTCCGGGCTCGATCGTCGACGCCCAGGCGCCGGCCAGCGTGGCCGCCGGCAATGTGGAGACATCGCAGCGCATCACCGACGTCGTGCTCGGCGCGCTCGCCCAGGCCCTGCCTAACGCCGTACCCGCGGCAAGCTCGGGCAGCATGAACAACCTTTCGCTCGGGGGCGTCGACCCTCGCACCGGCCGCCGCTTCGCGTACTACGAGACGATCGCAGGCGGAATGGGCGCGCTACCCTCCGCCAACGGCGCAAGCGCCATCCACAGCCACATGACGAATTCTCTCAATACGCCGGTCGAGGCGCTCGAGCGGCAACTGCCCTTGCGAGTCCGGCGCTACCAAGTGCGCTCGGGATCCGGCGGCGCGGGCCTCTTTCGAGGGGGCGACGGCATCGTGCGGGAGCTCGAGTTGTTGGCCGAAGCGGACGTGACGCTGTTGAGCGACCGCCGCAAGACCGCGCCGTACGGCTTGGCCGGCGGAGGCCCGGGCGCATCGGGATGCAACCGGTTGAACGGCCGGCCGATCGCATCCAAGGGCACGCTCCATGTGCGGCCTGGAGATGTGTTGACGATCGAAACGCCCGGGGGCGGCGGTTTCGGGCAGTAACCACCGTCTAGTTCGCGACGGCGCTGCCGCGTACCGCACGCACGGCCTTTTCCAAGTCTTCGGCCACTTTGTCAGCCACGTGCGCGGCGGCGCCGCGCAGCTTCGCTCCGTCGCTCTCCTGGGTGGTTGACCAAACCACCGTGCCGTCGCGCAGCACCAGACGCACCGCCGCCAACGCCTCGTGTTTGCGTTCGCGGCTGCTGCTCTCTTCGCTATCGCCCACGCCAAAACTCGATGAACGAAAGCGCGACTCGCCCGTCTCACGATTGCTCGCCGAGGCCGCCCCGCGGGCCGAGAGGCTTTCGCGGTAGCGCTGGTAGTCCTGGAAGATCAGATCCTCCGCCGAGCCCCGCAGCACGGCATCCGCCGCCTCCGCATTTTCCGTCACGACGAACAGCCCGGTGCGGTGGATGGCCCCGATGATCATGTCGCGGATCGACCCGGCGTCGGCGCCGCCGAGGTCGTCCACATAAACCACGCGCACCTGACCTAGCCCCGGCGGCGCCTGCGCCCAGGCCAAGCTCGACATCGCCAAGAAGAACCCAAGCAGCTTCATCGCCGCGCCGCCTGCCGCGCCTGTTCGTTCTCGAAGTCGACTTCGAGGCCCGTGCGCGCCTCCAGGCCTGCCAGCGTCGAGCGAACGATCTTTTTGCCCAGCTCGAACACTGCCGCCTGCTGTTCGCCGTCAGCGTCGCGGAAGCCAATCGTGAGGTAGTGCCGGTGTTTCTTCGACAGCAGGAAGAGCGGCGAGACCACAATGGCCAGACCCAGCCTCCGGCCGGCCTTTTGGCCGTACTCGAGTAGGTTGACTTGGTCGTAGGGAATCCGCAGCGCGCCCTTGTCGTAGACAAAGACGAACGCGTCCTGTCCGCTCGTGGATGGCCGGCCTGTGTCAGCCGGCTCTAGTCCGGCGAGCGTACCTCCACGGTAGACCGCCTTCTCGGAAGGCGCGCCGGCGCAAGCATTCGAAGTGTGGAGCGCGAGCCCCCACGCCGGGAGGCTCAAACGAATCGCGCGGCGGCGACTCATGCGCGCGGCGGCAAGCCGCTTCGGGCGCATGCGTGTTTCGAGGTTCGCATACCTGAGCCCGCAGGCCCAGGCTTCTTTACGAAAGATTTATGCCGTCGGCTTCAACACCGTCAGCGCTTTTTGCAGGAACGGGTCCGGGCCGCGCTCCTCGCCCTCGGCCGGGTTGCGGAACTTGCGCAGGTCTGCGGGGTCGAGCAGGTGCTCAGGCGTCACGCCCTTGTCGTGCACCGGATCCCCCTCGGGGCGGTAGTACTTTGCTGTCGAGAGAATCAGCGCGGCGCCGTCGTCGAGATCGATCGTCTCCTGCTTAGCAGCCAACCCGTACGTGCGCTCGCCGATCACTTCCGCGCGTCCGCTGTCGAGCAGCGCCGCCGCGGCCACTTCGGCGCCATTGGCGGTCGGACGATCGACTAAGACGGCGAGCGGCATGTCGGTCACCGTCGTTGAGGGGCTAGCCTCAAAGGTCTCTTCAGGAACCTTTTGGCCTTTGAGCGAGGCGATCTTGCCTTCGGACATGAACAGATCCGCCAACTTCACGCCTTCGGAAGGCGATCCGATCGAGTCGCCGCGCAGGTCGAGAACCAGGCTCGACGCACCTTGTTTTTCGAGATTCTTGACGGCCTTGCCGATCTGGCCCGGGGTGTCCTTGGTCAGTGCGGCAACCTTCAGATAACCAACGCCCGGCTCGAGAATCTTCGATTCGACTGCAGGCAGGGAGACCTTGGAGCGGGTGAGCTTCTTTTCGACCGGCTCATCATACTCGCGCGAGGACCGCACGAGCAATTTGACTTCGTCGCCGACCGGGCCGCTGAGGCGCGCGTAGAGCAGCGCCGGAGGCATCATGCGCGTCGAACGGTCATCGATCGCCTCGATCAGATCCATCGGCTCGATGCCGGCTTTATCCGCCGGGGAACCCGGGAGCACGCTCAACACCGCGGTGTAGTTGCCGCGCTTGTGCACCACCATGCCGGTGGACCATCCGGTACCCCCATCGGGGAATTTTTGGCGCTCCTGATATTCCTTGTATTGCTCAGGCGATAGGTAGCTCGACATCGGGTCGAGGTATTCGACGAGCCCTTGCAGAGCGCCGCGGGTGACCAAGTCGATGTCCGGCTCTTCCACATAATCGGCCTTGATGCGCGCCAACACTTCGGTGTAGACCGACAGCGGACGGTACGCGCCGGCGCTATCGTTCTCTTCGCTTTTGCCGAGCACGGCTCCGACAACGAGCATGATGGTCAGCAACATGGAGCTGAAAACAACTCCGACTTGGATGCGGGAGCTCATGAGCGGCAAATTTCTCCAGACGGACCGAATCCGACCCGTGCTTATGATACTACGTCTCCTTGTGACGTCCGGTTGCCGGAAAGGTCACGTTGCGGCGGCGGCGCGAAGCGAAGATTTTCTGGCGAGCTCGAGCATCCAGCCCTCGCACTCGCCAGGCGCATCGAAAACGGTTGACCAAAACCTCTCGAACTCTTGGGCGAGCGCCTGCTGTCGCGCTTCGAGCAGGGCGTGCATGTCCGCGCCGGTCGCGTGCGCGCGAGAAGCGCGGCAATCGTTGATGTCGCCGAGCGCGTCCTGGAGAATCTTCAGCTGCTCGAGACGATCGTCGAGCTCGGGCCCATAGCAGGGCGCGAACACTTCGAGCGTATACCGGACACGCTTCGCTTCCAGGCGCAGCCGGTGCAGAGCGGAAACATCGGGAGCAGGCTCGCTCAAAGCGTCCCGGCCGGCAGCGAAGAGCCTTTCAACAAGGAGCGGCAGCCTCTCGACGGCGTTTTCGCAGGCGGACTCGGATGGCCGCCAGCCTTCACGCCAAGTCACTGCGTCCTGTTGGCGCTTGCGCAACTTCAGCGCAGCTTTGCCAGCCGCCAAGGCGGCCTTGCGCCGCTTGCCGGACAGAGCACGCCGCAGCGCTTTGGCCGCCTTGGCGCGCGCCTCCGAAAGACCCAAAGCCGCTTCCTGCCCGCTCGCCGCCAACATGAGCGCGATATCACGGTCGCGCACCTCTCCAGCGGCCTTGCGCAAGCGCTTCAGGCGTTTATCGCATTTCGCGATGCGCTTACGCGAAAACAGCTCCGGAAATAGCGCGAGGGTGGTCGAGAAGCGCCGGATCGCGACGCGCAAATCATGGACGGCGTCCGGATTCTGATCGCGGCGCACTTTGCGCATCTGCTCGCCGACCTCGTGCAGACGCTCTCGCGCCTGCACGCGAGCGAATGCGCCCAACGGCAGATCCGCACGGAGAGTCATGGGGAAAAGGCCTAGTCGCCCTATGGCGCTCGGCTCACTAAGGTTAGGTTACGGCCCCGCATGGATCAAGGCGCCCGGCGGACGGCGTTACAGTTGAATGCGGTAAACGCCCCCGCCGCCGTCGGCGTCGGAGTACCACATCCAGCCTTTCCAGATCGACATACCATGCGGGGTCGCCGAGCCCTCGGCGAGTCGGATCTTCTCGTTCCAAGCGCCCGTCTGGGGATCGAGTTTGTAGAAGGCCATGTGGTTCGATTCGGTGCACCAGAGCGAGTCTCCCTGGAAGCTGATGCCATGCGGCCTCTCGCCCGGCGCGGGGATCTCATGCTCGACGTGGTTGTCGGCGGGGTCGATGCGGTAGATCTTCACCGCCGGGGGAACGGCGATCCACATTTTGCCGCCGTGGAACTCGATGCCGTGGGCTCCTGTTGCAGGTTGGTTAGGATTCTTGGCGAATGCGACGACGCCCGCACCCGGCGTCTCGAAGGAGCGCAAGGTCTTGCCCGTTTGCGGATCAACCTCGAGCGTCTTGCGGTTGTAGGTGGAGGCGATCCAAAGGTTCTTGCCGTCGAAGCCGATCCCGGAGCCGCGGTCAGCGTCGGTTTCGAGCGTGCGCTTCAACTTGCCGTCAAAGCCGGTCAGGTAGGCCTTGTTATCACTCTGGTCGAGAATCCACAGACCCTCGGCGACGGCTTGCAAGCCGTTCGGGTGGCGGCCGCCCGGAGCGGTGAAGACCTTCTCCGGAGTGACGGTGCGCTCGGAGACTTTAGCGGCGGCCCCTAAAGCTGGAGCGGCGAGGGCGGAGAGCAGCAGGCTGCGACGCGTCATGGAGTTCCTCCCGGGCCCTAGTATACGTCCGGCTACACTTGAAAGAGTCTCGCATGCAATTCGATCTTCTCGTCTTCGACCTGGATGGAACACTGATCGACTCCGAGCTCGATCTGGCGCTGTCGGTCAACGCCGTCCGCGCCGACGCAGGCCTCGACCCGCTGCCGCACGAAACGGTGGCGAGCTACGTGGGCAACGGCGCACCGGTACTGATCCAACGCGCCCTCGACGCCGACGAGTCCGATCCTCGCGTCAAGGCCGGGCTCGAGCTCTTCTACCGCCACTACCACGAGCACATGCTCGACAACACCGATCTCTACCCTGGCGTCCGGGAGTCGCTCGACCGCTGGAAGTACGAAGGGGTAGCCATGGCGGTGTTGACAAATAAGCCGGTGCGCTTCACCCATCACATCATTGAGGGCCTTGGGCTAACCGGCCATTTCGGGCGCGTCTACGGCGGCAACAGCTTCGAGACCAAAAAGCCTGACCCGGAAGGGCTCGAAACGATCATGCGCCAGCTCAGCGGCCACCGCAGCAACACGTTGATGATCGGCGACTCCTGGGTGGACATCGCGACCGCCCGCAATGCGCAAGTGCAGTCGGTCGGAGTTACCTACGGTTTGCGGCCGGAGACGTTCGAGGAGTATCCGCCGGACATCTTGGTCGACTCGATGCCGGAGCTCGCCGAGCGGCTGGCACGCGGTCGGAAGGCGTAGCTAGGCGAATCCGAAAGCAGCGCGGGCTACTCGATGCAGTAGACGTACTCCATCGTACGGATGAAGATCTGATTTCCGGCCGCGGCCGGGCTGGCTAGAGTGTATTCGTCGAGCTTGTTGACGGCCAGGATCTCGAGCGATTCGTCGGCGCGGACCACTGTCGTTGCGCCGTCTTCACTCGTGGCGTAGATCTTGCCATCGGCCAACAGCGGGGACGCGCTATAGGTTCCCGGTTCCAGCCGCTTGCGTTCGCCGATGACTTCGCCCGTCTTGGGATCGAGCACGCTGAGGATTCCGCGGTCGTTGACCACGTAGAGGCGCTTGCCGTCGGTGGTCGGGGAAGGCACATCAGGCCCCATGTTGTTCGTCCAGACCTCGGCCTTGCCGGTGACGTCTCCGCTGCCGCCGGGTTTGAAGCCGATGAACGGTCTCCCTTCCCGGCTGGAGGTGAATACCAGATCTCCGACGGCGACCGAAGACGCGATGGTGCGGTAAGACCCGTCAGCGGTCGGGTTGAAACCGCCTAGGCGCCAAAGTTCCTTGCCTGTATTGATGTCGTGCCCGGTCGCGTAGTCGCCGCCGGAGACGAGCAACTGCGGCTGCCCGTCGACCTGGATCACAATTGGGGTGGCATAGTTGTCGGGCGACTCTCGCGGCGCATCGGTCGGCCGCTCCACCCGCCAGATGTTCTTGCCGCTGTCCTTGTCGATCGCCATCACGTACGAGGGGTCGTCGGTCGTCATACCGTGCAACACCTGCACGAACAGGCGGTCCTTGTAGAGCTTGGGCGAAGAGGCGTAACCCCAATTGAGCCCGAACTGGCCGTAGTCGGCTTGCAGGTCGCGCTGCCAGAGCTGATTCCCTTGGAAGTCAAACGCGGTCAGAGTGCCGACACCGGTGAGGACCCATATCTTGTCGCCATCCGTCACCGGCGACGGCGAGGCCATGTTGTGCTTGCGGTAGATCTTGTTGTGGCCACCGGTTTCCTTCTTCCACAGCACCTTGCCGTCTTCGCGATTGAGCGCGAGCAAGTAGAGCTTGTCCGAGCCCGTGCTCTCGGGGCGGGCGTTGAGCCGTCCGCCGCCTTGCTCGTACTTGAGCGGCTCGTTGAACCCGGCCTCAGCGGAGGTAACGAGCACGACGTCATCCCAAACAATCGGCGTCGCCGCGCTCCAGCTCTCGGCCTTGACGCGCCATTTGACATGGTCAGTCGACGACCAGCGCACCGGCAAGGCTGCTGCCGTGTTGCTCGTCCCGTTGTGATTCGGCCCGCGCCACTGCGGCCAATTGTTCGCCGGTCCTTCCGCAAAAGCGAGCCCAGCCAGCAAAAAAACGGAGAGAACAATGGATCGCAGCATTGCGAGGCCAGTATAACGGAGCCGCAGAGGGAAACCCAGGCCTCAATCGGAGCTCTGACGCTTCGAGCGGCCGCTTGCGCACTTGCAACCGGTCCGGTTCAGACATGCCGAGGCGACTAGGGCTTCATGCGGTAGATCATGCGCGGGAAGGCGATGGTCTCGCGTACGTGGTCAATTCCGCAGATCCAGGCGACGCAGCGCTCGATGCCCATACCGAAGCCGCCGTGCGGCACCGTCCCGTAGCGGCGCAGATCGAGATACCACTCGAAGGCTTCCCGTGGCAGCTTGTGCTCTTCGAGACGTTCGACGAGCAGGTCGTAGTCGTGGATGCGCTGGCCGCCCCCGATCAGCTCTCCGTAACCCTCCGGCGCGATCATGTCGACGCCGAGCGCGACTTCCGGCCGTGCCGGGTCGGGTTGCATGTAGAACGCCTTGATGGCGGTCGGGAAGCGGTGGACCATGATGGGACGGTCGCGGCCTTCGCCAAGCAGCGTCTCGTCGGTGTTGCCGAAGTCGGCGCCCCATTCGATCTCGCTGCCCTTGCCTTGCAGAAACTTCACCGCATCGTCGTAGCTCATGCGGGGGAAAGGCCGCCGCACATGCTCGAGCGCCGTGACGTCCCGCTCGAGCGTCTTGAGCTCTTCCTGGCGCTCCTCGAGCACGCGGGCGACCACGTACTCGACGAACTCCTCGGCGAGGTCCATGATGCCGTTGAGATCGATGAACGGCAGCTCCGGCTCGACCATCCAGAACTCAGTGAGGTGGCGACGCGTCTTGGACTTCTCGGCGCGAAAGGTCGGGCCGTAGCAGTAGACCTTGCCGAGCGCCATGGCGTTGGCCTCGTTGTAGAGCTGGCCCGATTGCGCGAGATACGCCGAGCCTTCGTCGAAGTAGGGCACTTCGAACAGCGTGGTTGTGCCCTCACAGGCCGCCGGCGTGAGGATGGGCGTATCGACGAGCGTGAAGCCGTTGTTGTCGAAGAAGTCGCGTACGGCGCGCACCACCGAGGCCCGTACCCGCAGAGTGGCGTGCTGCTTCTTGCTGCGCAGCCAGAGGTGGCGTTGGTCGAGCAGAAAGTCGACGCCGTGTTCTTTGGGGGTGATCGGGAAAGGCGTCTCGGGCGAGACCGAGGCGAGGATCTCGATGTCGCTCATGTCGAGCTCGTACCCGCCTGGGGCGCGCTCATCCGCGCGCAACCGCCCCTCGACTGCAACGGCGGTCTCGTGAGTGAGATGGCGGATGCGGTCGAAAACGTCCGGGCCGACTTGGCTTTTGACGGCGACGCACTGCATGAATCCAGTGCCGTCGCGCAGAATCGGGAAGGCGATCTTGCCCGAGCGGCGAAGGTTGTGCACCCAACCCTGGATGCGCACGATCTCGCCGTCATGCCCGGCGGCCTTCTCGATCGTGATTGTAGGAACGATTGCGTCGGCCATGCTTACTTCTAGTCTCGAAGACTCTCCAATCGGTCGAATACTCTGCGCGCCTTGTCCAGCGGGGCCGCCTCATCGAGGCCTTCTCCGGGATCGAGCGCCAGCAGCGGCGACGAGTCGAGGCCGCGAACCAAGCGCATCACGGCGGGCCAATCGATGGTTCCGCCTTCGTCCTCAGGGAATAGCCGAAGGTCGGATTCGCCGTCATTGTCCTCAAGCTCGACTATGCGGATACTCTCCCGCATCTTCTCAAATTCCTCTTCCACACCGGCTCCGCGATGCGCCGCCCCCACGCGAAAGGCGTAGCCGAACGGTAGGTGCGTCACGCGCAGAAAGTGCGCGAGCTGATCGGCCGTACACAGCTCGTTCGCGAAATTCTCGAGCAGAATCTCGACCCTGAGCTGCCGCGCCATCACGTGCAGTTCGTCGAGCGCATTGAAGGCGGAGTCGATCTTCGCTTCGTGGAACTCCTCGTCCGGGGCTCCAAAGTGCAGGATGAAGTACCGGAAGGGGATGAGGTCTGCCAGCTCGAGCGCGCGCTTGAGCTCATCGGTTGCCTTGATGCGTGCGGGCTTCTCACGCTCGGTGATGCGGATCACGCCGTCAGGGCCGCCGCGCAGACCCGCCTGATCGTCGCGCTGTGGTGCTACGAGCGTAACCGGTTGCAGCTCGGAATCGGCGAACCAGTGCCGCAAATCGTCGATCTGCGCACGCTGGCGGTAGTCCAGGTGACGGCGGTCACAGTCCAGTTGGACGGAGCAGATGACGGCCCGCGCAATCTTGTCGAGCAAGGCCGCGGTCAGGCGTTGGTCGGCGAACAGACGTGTCGAAAGCGCCCAGCGCATGGAGTCGTCCGATTGTAGCGTGGCGGGTGCGGTCGCCCTTACGCTGAGGAGATGGCGCGCAAGCTTCCCCCGTTGCGGTACGAGCTGGATTTGATGCCCTCGCCGCTGGAAGACCGGCCGGGGCTGTTGATGCGCGACCCATTCCAGTACACCGACGCCACGCTGATCCTGCCACCCTTGCTTGCGCAGGCCCTGGCCTTGTTCGACGGCGAAGCGAGCGAGCTTGATCTGCGCGCTTGGCTGACCCAGAAGACCGGGGAGCTCGAAACGTCCGACCTCGCGGCGCACCTGCTCCGCACGCTCGACGAGAACGGCTTCCTGCAATCGGACGCCTTCTTCGCCATGCGGGACCAGAAGCATACCGACTTCGCCGCAGCGCCTGAGCGGCAGCCGGCGCGCAGGCTCCGCCTACCCTGACCAGCCGGATGCACTGCGAGCAACCATGCTGGGGTGGGACCTGCCACCCGCTCAGGCAGGCGCAACCGCACGCCAGGGCCGGCTGGTCGGGCTCGCGGCGCCCCACGTCAGCCCGGAAGGCGGTTTCAAGAGCTATGCCGCCGCCTATCGGCTACTAAAGCCGGAGGACACCGACAAGACGTTCATCATCCTGGGCACTTCGCACTACGGCGAGCCGGAGCATTTCGGGTTGACGCGCAAGTCCTACCAGACCCCGCTTGGTCCAGTCGAGACCGACACGGCCATCGTCGACGCGCTCGAACGCGCCGGAGGCGACTCCGTCCGGATGGAGGACTACTGCCACGCAAGCGAGCACTCGATTGAGTTCCAGTCGTTATACCTGCAAGCCGCCTTACACGACGCACTGCCTGAGGGCGAACGCTTGCGCGCCGTGCCCGTACTGTGCGGCTCGTTCTACCGCAGCTTGGTAAACGGCAAGCCGCCCGAGAGCGATGAAAGGGTGAAGCGCTTCCTCGATGCGCTCTCCGAGCTCTCCGCCAAGCGCGACGACCTGATCTGGGTGCTGGGCGTGGACATGGCGCACATCGGACGCCGATACGGTGACCGAGACGCCGCTGAGGCCGAGACCGGGCATATGCTGGAGGTGCGCGCCAAGGACGAGGCCCGCCTGCAACGAATGGAAGCAGGCGACTCTGGAGGGTTCTTCGATCTCGTGCATCCGAACCGCGACGAGCTGCGTTGGTGCGGGTACGCTCCGATCTACGCGTTCCTCCACTCGCAAAGCGGAATTACGGGTCGCACACTCCTTTATGAGCAGTGGAATATCGATCCTCAGTCCGTCGTAAGCTTTGCCGGAGTAGAGTTTCAGTCGAATCACTAACCTGGCCGACTCGGATAAGCTTGTATCCTTTTGTGAACACATATGATTTCGCTGCGGGCCATACCTAGAATCTGCGTTGCCCTCGGCGCACGAGACGCGGCAGGGCTCGAGCAGTTGATGCAGGCAACGCTCGACCGTGGTCACCGCTTCCTCGAATTGCGCCTGGATATGCTCGACGACCCAGCCTCGGGCGTCATTTTGCTCGACCGGATCGGAGAGTCGAATCCTCAGATGCTGGTGCTGGCGACGTGCCGGCGGACCGAAGCGCAAGGCGAGTTCCTCGGCACGATCGAGGAGCAACAGCGCATTCTCGAGTCGGCGATCGAAGCCGGTGCTCGGCTGGTCGACGTCGAGATCGAGACGGCGGAACAAAAGCCGTCGATTCTCACCGAGCTTGGGGAAGGCGCGCGGGTGGTGCTCTCCTACCACGACTTCAAAGGCTGCCCTCCGCTCGGGCCCGTGCTCGAGCGGTTGCGCCGGCACCCCGCGGATATTTTCAAGATTGCGGTGACCGCGAACAAGCCCACCGACAACCTGGAGTTGCTGCGGCTGCTCGATGCGAAGGATGACACCGCGCTGGTGACGTTGGGGATGGGCGAGGCGGGCTATACCAGCCGTATCCTCGCCCCGTCGCGCGGGGCGGTCTTCACGTTCGCCGCACCCGATTCCGCGCCCGGCACTGCGCCCGGGCAGTTGTCGGCGACGCGCATGCGCGACCTCTACCAGGCGCACAAGCGCAGCCGCAATACCAAGATCTACGGCGTGATTGCGTCCCCAGTAGCGCACTCGCTCTCCCCCGCCCTGCACAACCGCTCGTTCCGCCGCCGCCGGATGAACGCATGCTATCTGCCCTTCCTGGTGGAGGAGGACCAACTCGACGACTTTCTCGCGCTGGCCAAGTTCCTCGACGTCGAGGGCTTCAGCGTGACGATTCCGCACAAGCAGGCGATCGTGAAGCTGCTCGACGAGATCGACGAGCTCTCCAAGCGCATCGGCGCAGTAAACACCGTCTACCGCAAAGACGGCAAGCTATGCGGAACCAACACGGACGTGGTGGGCGTGATCAAGCCGCTCGAGAAACGGATCACGATCCAGGGCTCGCGCGTGCTCGTAGTCGGCGCCGGTGGAGCGGCGCGGGCGGCTGTGTTCGCGCTGGCGGACAAGGGCGCGGAGGTGACCGTGGCCGCGCGCAACGCCGCCAAGGCCAAGGCGCTCGCCAAAGCTGCGGGAGTGAAGACCGCAGCATGGGATAAACTCGCCGGGCAGAGCTATGACGCGCTGATCCAGGCAACACCGGTCGGCATGCACCCCAACGACAGCGAGAACCTGTTTCCGGAGGAAATTCCGGCCGAGTTGGTCTTCGACATGGTCTACAACCCGCTCGAGACCGCTCTGCTGCGCAACGCGCGTCAGCAGGGCAAGCAGACCATCCAGGGCCTCGAGATGTTCCTCGAGCAGGCCATGGCTCAGTTCCAGTTGTGGACCGGTGCGAAGGCGCCGCGGACGACCATGCGCGACGCTGTGCTAGAGGTATTACAAGGCGTTGAAACCAGATGAATCCGGATCTAGAGGCGTTTCGCAGGCTGGCGCAAGACGGAAATGTCGCGCCGGTCTGGAAAGCGCTGACGGCTGATCTCGAGACGCCGGTCTCCGCGTATCTCAAGCTGGCTGAGGGTCGCAAGTTCTCCTTCTTGCTCGAGAGCGTGGAGGGCGGCGAGCGTATCGCGCGCTACACCTACCTCGGCGCAGACCCGTTTCTTAAAGTCACCGCCAAAGGCTCGACGGTCGAGATCGAAGAGGGCGGGCGGCGTGAAACGCGCGAAGGCTCGGTGTTCGACGTGCTTCGCGAGCTGGTGGGCCGCTACAAGCCGGTGCACGTCGAAGGGCTGCCGCCGTTCACGGCCGGCGCGGTCGGCTACGCCGGGTTCGACTTGGTGCGGCTGATCGAGCCGCGCGTGCCGGAATTTCGCGTCCAGGACAGCGACGCGCCCGACGCGGTCTTCCTGTTCTTCTCGACGCTGCTCGCCTTCGACCACGCCAAGCATCAGATCCTGGCCATCGCCAACGTGCGGACTGACGAGCACGAGGATCTCGACCAAGCTTACGCCGAAGCCTGCGCGCAGATCGAAGAGATCGAGCGGCTGCTCGCCCGCCCGACGCCGCTGCCGCCTAAGGCCGACTCGCACGCGCCGCTCGAGGTTCGCTCCAACTTTACCCGCGAGGAGTTCTGCGCGGCGGTTGAGAAAGCCAAGGAATACATTCTTGCCGGAGACATCTTCCAAGTGGTTCTCTCGCAGCGGCTGGAAATGGAGCCCGGCGTCGCGCCGTTTCAGATCTACCGCGCCCTGCGTGCCGTCAACCCTTCTCCCTACTTGTTCTACCTCCAGCTCGACGATCAGGCTGTGCTGGGCAGCTCGCCCGAGATGCTCGTCAAGGTAGAGGGGCGCGACGTTGAATATCGTCCGATCGCCGGCACGCGCCGCGCGGCAAGGACGAAGCCGAGGATCGCGCCCTGGCCGCCGACCTGCTCGCTGACGAAAAAGAGCTGGCCGAGCACGTGATGCTGGTCGATCTGGGCCGCAACGACGTGGGCCGAGTGAGCGAATTCGGTTCGGTGTGCATCCCCGAGTTCAAGATCATCGAGTATTACTCGCACGTCATGCACATTGTTTCGGGCGTACGCGGCAAGCTTCGCGCCGACAAGGACGTATTCGACGCCTTGGTGGCATGCTTTCCCGCCGGGACGGTCTCCGGTGCGCCGAAAGTGCGCGCGATGGAGATCATCGCCGAGCTCGAGCCGACCAAACGCGGCGTCTATTCGGGGGCGGTGCTCTACCTGGACTTTTCCGGCAACCTCAATACCTGCATCGCCATTCGCACGATGCGTATGGAGGGCGACAAGGCCTTCCTGCAAGTGGGCGCTGGCATCGTGGCCGATTCCGTCCCGGAGACGGAGTGGGACGAGACGATGAACAAAGCCGGAGCTCTGCTCAAGGCTGTGGAGAAGGCGCGGGAGTTGTAGACTACCTGTGGTGATGCGCCTGCTCCTCACGTTCGCCCTGTTTGCCGCAGCCCTGCCGGCCGCGGAGGATCTACATCTGGGGCGTTCGTTAGAGCAGTGGAACAAGGAGCTCAAGGCGGGGATCGCACGAGCGCCTGCT
Source organism: Bryobacterales bacterium (assembly GCA_041394905.1). Classification (GTDB taxonomy): domain Bacteria; phylum Acidobacteriota; class Terriglobia; order Bryobacterales; family UBA6623; genus RI-231. The sequence continues at coordinate 107,794 of JAWKHJ010000021.1, forward strand.
GGCCGCGCGAGCCCTGGGCGAGATGGGCTAGCGGGAAACCAGGGCGCGCTCGACGCGCTGACCGCCGCGCTGGCCAACAAAGACTCCGCTGTACGCTTCTGGTCCGCCATTGCATTGGGCGAGATGGGCGACCGGGCCGCAACGGCGCAGCAGGCGCTCGAGAAGGCGCTGCAAGACCCGACTCCGGAGGTGCGCGTGTGGGCCGCCTATGCGCTGGCCCGCCAAGGCCGCGCGGATGCAGGCGTTCCGGTGTTGATCGAAGTGCTGGGCGACCCTGAGCGCGGCGCACGGCTGCAAGCGGTGACCGCCCTCGACCAACTCGGCGAAACCGGCCGGCCAGCCGCGGAGGCGATGAAGCAAGCCGTCTCCGACGACTTCGACTATGTCGGCCGCATCGCGCGTCACGCTCTGTGGGCGCTGGGCGAGCGGGCGTGTCCGTATCGCAATTGCGATTGAGCCGGTCTTTTCGCTCCCTCAGGCCAAACTTCGCTGCAATTGGGGCGAAATCAGATCTTTGGTCCGACCGCTAAACTCGCTAAGATCAAGCGGATACCATGGACGTGCTGACGTTTTTGGTGCTCGCGCCGCTGACGATTGCCCTCTGGGTCAAGGTCAGCCGCCTGCGAAAAGAGCGGGAATCGGACGCGCATCGACTGCGGGAGTTGCAGCAGGAGATCGACGCAGTCCGGGCCGCGTTCCATCGCCGCATCGCCAACCTGGAGGGAGGCGGAGGCGTTGCACCTGAATCGGAAGCGACCGCCGAACCGCCGCCCGTACTCCCAGAAACGGTCGTTCCCGAAACGCCAGCCGCAGAGTTTCCGACGGAGACCGAGCCTGAACCGGTCGAGGCAGCGTCGGCATTTCCGGCTCAGCCTCCCAACGCGGATTTCTACCCGGAAGAGCCTCCGCCACCGCCTGAGCCGGTTATCCCGCCATGGCGCCAAATCGACTGGGAACAGTGGATCGGCGTGCGCGGCGCGGCGCTCGCCGGCGGAATCGTCCTGGCGCTAGCGGCGGCCCTGTTCCTGCAGTATTCCATCGAGAACAACCTGATCCCGCCGATCGTGCGCGTGGCAATCGGCCTACTTGTTGGTATTGGCTGCATCGCCGGCTCCGAATTGCTGCGCAAGCGTGGCTACGGCGTGACCGCAAACGCGTTGGCCGGCGCCGGAGCGGTCATCCTCTACGCATCGGTCTGGGCGGCGCGGGCGCTCTACGACCTGATCGGCGCGGGCTTGGCGTTCGTGCTGATGATCCTCACCACGCTCGCCTGCGGGCTGCTCGCGTGGCGCCATTCCGCGCGCGAGATCGCGATTTTGGGTCTCGCCGGCGGTTTTCTCACCCCCCTCCTGCTCTCGAGCGGAAGCGACAACCCAATCGGGCTGTTTGGCTACATCCTGATGCTGGATGCGGGTCTTGCCGTCCTGGCCATCCAGCGCCGCTGGCCAGTGCTGATCAGCCTCGGTCTGGGCGGCACGGTGCTCTACCAGATGGGCTGGATCCTCGACCGCATGGACGCCGATCGCACGGGTCTGGGATTGGTGATTCTGGCGTTGTTCGCGGGGTTCTTCCTCTTCGCCGGGCGCTGGGCCTCGACCCAGGGAGAGCAGTCCGAGCAGGAGCGCCGCGCCTGGCGGCGAACGCAGACGGCCGGGGTGCTCATCCCGTTCGCCTTCGCGCTCTACTTTGGCGGCAACGTCGACTTGGGACCGCATCTCTACCCGACCGCCATCCTGATGGCAATTCTCTCGGCGGCGGCCTGCTGGCTGGGCCGCGAAGACGGATTCGAGCTGTTACCGCCTGGGGCGGCGGCGGGCGCGGTGGGCGTGACGGCGGTCTGGCTGTTCTCGCGCAGGCTGACCGAAGCGCTCTCGTGGGAAGCGGCGGCGGTGATGGTCGGGTTGGCTGCGATCTTCCACGTCTACTTCGAGCTCGAGCTGCGCGCGGACATCGCCGAAAGGGTGCAGCGAGCCGCCCGCGCAGCGTTGCTGCCGAGCTTGGGCTTCTTGTTGCTGGCCGCGATCGCACCGGACGTGGACTACGACGTCGCGTTTTGGCCGTGGCTGTTGGCCTGGACGGCGCTCGGCGCGATGGTTTATCGCCAAGCCGAAGCCCCGAGGATGGGATGGGCAAGATTGGGCGCGGCGACGGGCGTTGGCGCGGGGTTTGCGCTGCTGCTTGTGATCCACCGCCGCGCGGAAGGATTCCCGTCGCCAGCGCTGTTCCTGGCGCTGGCCGCTCTGGCCGCGATCGCATTCCAAGCCGCAGCCATGCGCCGCGATGACGGCGAACGAGCCTGGGCCGAACGTGCCGCTGCACTCTACGCCGGCATTCTCGCTTTCGCACACGTCGTAGTCGCCGAATCGCCCGCCATGCCGACGTGGCTTTTCCTCAGCTCGACGCTGCTCTTCGCGCTTCTTATCGTGCTAGCGGCGACGCGGATGCCTTCCGGGAGCGTCTACTTTGCCGCGATGGCGCTGGCGAGCCTGGCGCAACTTGCCTGGGTTGCGTTCGCGTCCGCACCCTACTCCGAACCCAATGCGAGGCCGTTGGGCCTGGCCCTCGGGCTCCTCGGCGTTCTTTTGTTCACGTTCTGGCCGTTCCTGGCAGGGCAGCGGCTGATCGCTCAACGCGGCGCGGTCTACGCGGCGGCGCTGGCAGGGCCGGCCTGGTTCCTGGCGTTGCGCGAGCTCTATGAGGGCTGGCTCGGCGACAGTACAGTCGGAATCGTGCCGGTCGTCCTCGGAGCGCTCTCGCTCGGCGCGGTGCTGCTGGTGAAGCGACAGTCCAAGGACGGCTCTCCAGCGCTCCGGGCGCTGGTCTGGTTCGCCGCAGTCGCCCTGAGCTTCCTGGCGCTGGCGATCCCGCTACAGCTCTCGAAAGAATGGATCACGATCGGCTGGGCGGTGCAGGCAGCGGCCATTCTGGCCCTCTGGAAGCGGCTGGACCACCCTGGACTCAAATACTTCTCACTCGCGCTGCTGGCGGCGGTCTCGGTGCGGCTGCTGCTCAACCCGGAAGTGGTCGACTATCACGGCCGCGGCGCGCTGCCGATCCTCAACTGGCTGGCCTACACCTACCTTGTCCCCGCCGCCGCTCTGCTGGTCTCGGCCAGAGTGCTGCGCGACCTCGAAGTCTTGCGCGCACGCCCGGCCGAGGGCTGGATCTATCGCTTAGGCCAGCCTGTGGGCGCCGTACTGTGCAGCGTCGCGGCCATTCTGGTGGTGTTCGGGTGGATCAACCTGACGATCTTCGACTTCTTCTCAACTGGCTCTTCCGTCGAGATTTCATTCGACCGAATGGCGGCGCGCGACCTGACCCTTTCGCTCGCTTGGGCGCTCTATGCGCTCGTGCTGCTGGGAGTCGGATTCAAGCGCAACAGCGGGGCGCTGCGCTGGCTGAGCCTGGCCTTCCTGGTGCTGACGATCGGCAAGGTGTTCTTGCACGATCTGGGCGAGCTCGAGGATCTCTATCGCGTGGCCTCGCTCGTCGGGCTAGCGCTGTCACTGATCCTCGTTTCGCTCGCCTACCAACGCTTCGTTTTTCGCAAGGGCTCGTCATGAGAATGTCCACGCAACGTTTGGTCACTCTGGCCGCTGTGTACACGCTGTTTGCCGGGACAGCTCCGGGACAGAATGACCTGCGAGCCTTGTTCCCGCGCCAGGTCTCAATTTTCGTAAACGAAGCAGGGCTGTCGAGGCTCGACCTACCGGCCTCTATCGCCGAACAGCTCGACGCGGAGCGCGGCGACCTACGAATCGTCGATGCCGATGGCCGCGAAACGCCCTATCTGCTCGATACTGCGCAGCGGCTCGACGGAGGCGGCCCGGAGACCGCGCGGCTCGCGCTGAAAGTTGTCGACGTGGAGCGGGAACGCAGAGATCGACGCGACGCGCCGGCGCTCTATCGCGAAACCTACGTGCTCGACGCGCCGGCCGACCGCAACGAGCTGTTGGTCTGGGACCTCGTCATCGAAACGCGGGCGCCGGAGTTCGTGCGGCGCATGAAAGTCTCGCTGCTCTCGGACGCGACGGAGAACCAACTAGCCGCGGGTCCGCTCTTTCGTATTCCAGCGTCGGGTGTGGAGCGTACACGTATGACGCTGCCGCGCTTTGGGAACAATCGCCTCAAGGTCGAGATCGAGGGCGAGGATGCGAGCTACCTGGAACCTACGTTTCGCCTGGAACACTCTCGTGAGTTCCCTCTTCCTGAGCAGGACCGAGTGGAGTTGAGCGCTGTAAGCCGACAAGAAGAGGGCTCGACGACGGTCGTCGAGCTCGACCGGCCGCGTGGACTCCACGCCTTCGCGCTGCAACTGGAAACGCCGGACGCGGCCTTTAGCCGCCGCGTGGAGGTTTGGGACGCCGGCCCCGGCGCAACAGCCGGCAAGCTTGGAGAAGCTCTGCTCTACCGCATTCCGGGACAGGTGATGATTGAGGGAGACCAAATTCCGCTCGGCCAGCCGACCGGGGCTCGCTACCGCGTCGTCATTCACAATCAGGACAGCCCGCCGCTGAGCGACTTGCGGTTCACGTCACTGTCGCAGCGCCTGCGCCTGCTCTTCACGCTGGAGCCCAAAGGCTCAGACGCGCCGGCGGGAACGCTGTTGTTCGGCGGTGGACGTGCACCGAGGCCGCGCTACGATCTCTCGGCGCTGGAGCAGATGATCCGCGAGCGCCCGGCGGCTCGCAACCAAGCGCTGATCTATGACGCAACGCCTGTGACGCTCGGCCCCGTCGAGCCCAACCCGGCTTTTGCAGGCGCGCCGACGCTGTCGTTCGCCATGCGGCCGGGCGATTCCGTCGACCCAGGACCGTATACGCACCAACGTGTGTTGACCCTGCAGCCTTCCGACGAAGGTCTTTCGACCGTGCGCTTGCGCCTGGAGGATCTCGCATTGGCGCAACCTGACTTGCGCGACGTGCGCATCGTCGACGCTCAGTCTCGCCAGTGGGCCTATGTGAGTGAGCTGGCTGCATCGCGCGAGACGGCCTCGCTAGCGGTCTCAGGCCCCGAGCGCAAGGCCGATCTCTCGGAATACACCCTCACACCACCGGTTGCCAATGCCCCGCTCGATCGCATCACGCTCATGATCGATGCTGAGTTCATCGACCGCGCCTTCGAGCTGTTCGGCACACAAGGTGGAGCCGAGCGGATGCTGGCGCAAGGGCGTCTCGAACGCCGCGTAGGCGAGCAACAGCCCATTCCTGTCGCTCTCCCGGCCGGGACGCGAGTGGACGAGCTACGGCTCGCAGTCGTCGACGGCAACGACGCTCCGCTGCGGATCGAAAGTGCAACAGGGGAATACTCGGCCGCGCATCTCTACATCGCGGCCCCGACCGGAGTCTATACGCTCCTGCTGGGTAATCCCGACGATACCCCGCCCTCGTATGAGCTCGAGACGGCTCGCGCCGCAGTACTCGCCGCGCGCGGAGCGGAAGCGCAGGTCGGTCCTCTTGAAGACAATCCTGGATTTCGTCGCGCGTCCAGGCTGACGAGCGAGACTGGGTTGCACCAGGCGCTGCTGTGGGGCGCGCTGATCTTGGTGGTGGCGGGCCTTTCGGTCGTGACGTTGCGGGCTGTCAAGCAGCCCACCGACGGTTCAGCGTAGACGCGAGGCCCGGCGGCAGGGAACCGGGTCTCGCATCCATAATCCGAAGTTGGTTAGCGCCGGCGTTCGGCTAGGCGGTTTTCTTCCTCCTGCGCCGCCAGCTCTTCCTGGCACGCCACACAATGGCGAGCCCAGGGGATTGCCGTCAATCGCTTCTGAGAAATCGGCTCTTCGCATTCCAGACACAGTCCGTACGAACCGGCGTCGATGCGTAGGAGCGACTCCTGAATTTCACGCAGCAACATAGTGTCGATGCTGTTGCGGTTCAAGAAAATCCACTCTTCGTGGCTTTGCACGGCGAGGTCGTCCGGGTCGGCGGTGCGCTCGTTGTTGAGCGTCTCGCCAGTGCGCATTCCGCCGCGAATCTCTTCTGCTTTCGCGAGCAACTGCTCGCGGAACTTTTTCACCTGAGCTTTGCTCAAGCCTTCAATCGTTGTCGTTGCCATCTGCTTCACCTCTGCCTTTCGGTTTCGGAGCCTTACGAGCTTTCCCACTTATCGTCGTTTCGTATCGACTCCGATACCCACTGACGCACCGCCCCCCTGATTTGTTTCGTCGCCTGCGCTCGGTTTTTCAAAATCCTCGCGAACCTACACCGATAGCGTGCGTCGTTTTTCGGACGGCGCAAAATCGGCTTCGAAACGGGAAGCGGGGACGCGGCGGGAACAAGACCGGGGGATCTTGCGCGATTGCTGAGGGAATTATACGGACCGGTACACCCACACGCAAGGGGGTTATCGCATTTTTTTCGCCTCATCGGTTCGCCGGCAGGCGCACCCTGTTGGGACTCGGTAGCATAAAGGCCGGTCCGTGAGCCTCGACCTTCCGCGCCCACCGTAACTCGGTGAGCGGCGGCGTCGAATCTTGCTTGCGTGGCCCTGAGTTTGGCGATCGTGAGCGCTCCAGGCTGGACGGAACCGAGGACGCGCGAAGGCGCGGACGTCGACAAGACGTCGAACGGCGCTGTTGCGTCCGCGGAGCTCGAAACACTCATGGAGCGCTACCAACAGGCGGATCCGGAAGCGACGAAAGAGCTGGTGGATCGACTCTCGCCCATGTTGCTGCGCTTTCTCGCCGGACCGATGCAGACGCGCGACCAGGCGGAAGACATGCTGCAAGATTGCTGGATGCGCATCCACCGGGCGCGGCACACCTATCGGCCCGGTGCGCCGCTGTTGCCCTGGGTGTTCGCGATTGCGCGCCACGCGCGGGTCGACGCCTATCGCAAGCGTAGTCAGATCACGCGCCGCGAGCTGATCTCGGAAGACTTGAGGCAACTGGCGCCGCGAGCGTCGATCCGCCCGAGACCGATCATGCCGACTTGTGGAAACTGGTTCAAGAATTGCCTCAAAGTCAGCAGGACGTGGTGAAGATGCTCAAGTAGCGGGGCTGAGTCTAGAAGAGACGGCGCGCGCGACCGGCTCGACGGTCGGATCCGTCAAGCAGAAGGCGCACCGCGCTTACCGCCGGCTACGCGAGCTCCTGGCGGAGCAAGGATTCAGGCGATGACGGGTTGTGAGCAAGTCGAGAGCTTCTTGGCCTCGGCCGACGGCGCGGCGCGGCGCAATCCGCCGCCTGAGCTGCAGGAGCACCTGGACAAGTGCCCGCCATGCCGGGAACTGTTCGAGTTTGCGACCACGGATGGGAACGTTGAAGTCCGCGCTGAGACGCGTTGCGCGATCCAGCGAGCGCTGGCGGCATCGCTATGCCCGGTCCGGCCATTACCCTGCCACACCACGCGCACACTGATTTTCCTGGCGATCTTCGGCGTCGGCGCAGGACTGTGGATCCTTAAGACTGGCTGGGGCGGTGCAACAGGGTTGAGCAGCCTCCAACTCTCTGGATCGCTGGCCGCGGTCGCGGCGGCGGCCGTGCTGGCTGCAGCATTGTTAGGCGCGGAAATGGCGCCAGGCGAGGGGCGGCCGGCGCCGCTGGGATTCGTCGTCGTAGCCACGGTGGGTGGGATGGCGGCGCTGATCGCGGCGCTGTTCCCTGGGAAGCCGGGCCGGATTGGTTGGCCCCTGCGATGAAGTGCCATGCCCACGGAGCGTTGTTCGCCATCCCCATCGCGGCGGCGGCGTTCCTCGCGTTACGCCGCGGGGCCCCGATGTGTCCGGGCACAGCTGGGGCCGGCATCGGACTACTGGCAGGCTTGGCCGCGATGGCGACGCTCGAATTCGGTTGTGCGCGCCACGACGCGCTGCACATCGCCGCGGGCCATCTGTCCATCCCAGCCGGGGCATCGCTGATCGGGTTTCTGGTCGGCAAAGGGGTCGAGCGTTGGTCCCATGGCGGACGGCGTTCGCTCGAGGCTTGATCTGAGGATGCACATGACCAGACGAGAGCTCTATGGCGTGATCGCGGGCGGCTACGCCGCGGGAACGCTGTTCGCGCAGAGTGCGGACGGGCCCGGGCCCGGGAAGGGAGAGCATATCCCGGACTTTCGGGCTGTCGATCAAAACGGCAAGCCTCGCACCTTCGCAGACCTGACCGGTGACAACGGCTTGTTGCTGTTGTTCTTTCGCTCCGCCGATTGGTGACCGTTCTGCAAAGGCCAACTGGTTCAGTTGGAGCGCAAACGGGAACAACTCGAGGAGCAGGGCATCCAGATTGCGGCGATCAGCAACGACAAGGTCGGCGCGCTCGAGCACTTCAGCGCAAGAGCCGGAATCGGTTTCGCTTTGCTGAGCGATCCGGATTCGGAGATCATCAAGCGGTTCGGCGTGCTCAACACGAGCGTACCGGCCGACCATCCCAACTACGGGATCCCGAATCCCGTCGAATTTCTGATCAACCCGGATCGGACAGTCCGCGCGAAGTATTACGAAGAGAGCTACCGCGACCGTTTCACCGGCGGACGTATCTTGGTGACCGAGCTCGGCGGCGAAGCCGGCGCAGCCCAAAAAACGATCCAGACCGACCACCTGCGCGCGGCGATCTGGTCGAGTGATGCGGTCGTACGGGGTGGCAACCGGCTGGCGCTGGGCGTCGACATCGAGCTCGCACCCAAGATGCACGTTTACGCCCCGGGCGTGGAGGGCTACCTGGCGATCGATTGGACGATGGATCCGGAGCCCGGGATCCAGCCGCTCGAAGTGGAGTATCCCGAGGCCCGGCGGTTGGAAATGCCGGCGATCCAGGAGGTCGTCCCGGTTTACGAGGGCAAATTTCGGCTCATCCGCGACGTCCACATCGGGCAACCGAACGAGGTTGAGGCGCTGCTCGATCCGCAAGGACGGCTCAACCTGCGCGGAAAGCTGCGCTATCAGGCCTGTGACGACAAGATCTGCTACCTGCCGAAGACGCTCGACTTGTCGTGGACTCTAGCCTTCGAGCAGCATGACCGCACGCGCGCACCGGAAGAGCTGCGGCGTTAATGACTTATTTCTTCTCGCCCGCCCAAATGGGGCTCGACCAAGCCATCGCGCCGTCGACCTGCCGCACGCGCACGTAGTAATAATCTCCGGGTGCATGCTCGTCTTTGTCGACGTATTCGAATTGCTGGTCAAGCGGAGCGTCGTCGGGTACGAGCTGCACCGAGAGCGCGTCCGTGTGACCCAGGACCTGAAACTCCCGTCGCTCGACGCCTCCATTGAGGAAAGCGAGGGGAATGTTGATTCGCGCCGGCGGTAGCACTTGCGGCGCCCGCTCGTAACCGCCAGAGCCTTCGAGCTCGGTGGTCTCGATCGTATTGATGCGCAATTGCGTGGTCGCGGAAACGCCGCGCAGCTTCAAGATGAAGGCTGAGCTGCGACCGCGCGTGTTGAGCTCGAAACGCATCGTTCCGCGGCCCATCACGGTGCGGAACGTATCGGGTTGCTGATGCCAGGGGTTCTCCACACCGTACAGATCCCCGTCTTGGACACGAATGACGCCGCTCCAAGGCCGGTCCCCGCGCGGGACTTCGCGTTCGCCGAAAACTTCGCTCGAAGACTCGAGGCTCACTTGTACGCGCTGTTGGGGCGAGAGCTGCGTCTCCAGGTAGCGCTTGGTGTAGACGACTTTGCCGTTCTTGATGAGGTCGACTGCGTCGATCGGCGCAGTTCCGTAGACACGGCAATCGACCTTGCGCGGCCCATCCGCCGAGGCGGTTTCGCCCATCCCGGCGCCGTCCAGGTGGACATCGAGTAGGATGCGCTCGCCCGTGGTTGCATAGGTCGACCGCTCCCGCAGAGCGTCAAAGATGGCTCCGGCGGTATTTTCGGGCGCAAGCGCCGCGGCTAGACCGCCAAGTTGACGGTTTGTTGAGCCGCTGTAACCGGGATGACCCAGGTGGTTAGTCGCTTGCGCCGACGAAGCCGACGCGGAACCCATTGCGCAGGTAGCGGTTGCCGAACCAGTCAAAAGTGCCCTGGCCGGACTGGATCTCGACAAGGCGCTCCATGTCGGGGTCGCTCATGTCCCAGTCGCCGGGCTGATGGGCGTGGGGAATGATGAGCACATCTTCGGTCTTGTTGTCCTTGCGCAGCCCGGCGTAAAGCTCCGAGAGCAACGGGGCTTGCTGGTTGGCCACACGGCGGCGGCCGGCGGGCATATCGCGAAAGAAGACGTTGTGGTGCCCGCCATAGGCGAGCCGCGAGGTCCATTCGAAACCGAGCAGGGTGGTGAAGCGGCCCGGCTCGCGATACTTTTCGACCATCTGCTGCAGCGTCTTCCATTCGAAGTCATCCATCCAGATGTCGTGCTCGGAGAGGCTGATGAAGTCGAGCCGCGCGACGTCCCGGCCGAACTGGTAGTAGCCGTCAGGCGAGCCCTGGCCTTCGGCGAAACCGGTGTGGCCGTGGGTCTCGCCCCAGTAGACGCGCTGTTGGGGGCTGGCCTCGACCAGAACCGGGTTGCTTGTTCCTTCGAGCGCGCCGTCCGCCGTGCGCACGGTGAAGCGGTGAACGCCGGGAGCGTCGAGCGCCAGGTCGTCGAGCTCGAGCAAAGCGGGCGAGCCGGCAGGAATCTGCCGCAACAGCGCACCGTCAAGCAACAACTCGAGCGCGGCGGTCTTACCCGAGGCGAGGTTCTTGAACTGATCCTCGGAACGAATGGCGAGGGTGAAGCGCTCACCCGGCTTGACGATCGAGGGTGCGACAGCGTTGACGTAGCGAATTTCTTCCTGCCCGACGACCTCGAATGAGGGCCACTTCGGAGTCAGAGCCCAGCCTTTGCCCTCGAGATCGAGTAGCGTGGTCAGGGTGACCTGGTCGTTGGACCAGGACTGTACTTCCATGCCGGGGCCGTCCCCGGAGCGGTCGCCGAACGTGATCGTGACGGTATCACCCTTCTCGAGCGGCGCGCCGCTGAGACGAAACGCCAGCGTGCGGCGGACCATAAAGTCGGTCCACTCGCCCCAGGGTTCTTCGAGGGTGAAGCGGGCGTTCGGGTTGGACGAGCGGATCGTCACGTAGCCGGCGCGGGAGGGCTCTGTGGCTTGCAGCTTTGCTGAGCGCCCAATCCCGAGGATGATGCCGCCGCCCTCGGCCATGGCCTTCTCGCCAACGGTGTAGGTCTGCGTCAAGCTGACGAAGTCGCCAGCCCGGAACGGGCCGTGCGACGACAGCTCGAGCGAGCCAAGCGCATTGGGGCTCTCGTCCTTGATCTCGAACTCACGGGTGTACTGCTGGACGAAGCGGCCGATGCGGCGGACCGGCAATTGCGCGCCCCCATCGTTCAACCGCCGCAGGGTGCGATTGGCGGCGGCGACGGACTGCGGAAACGAGCCGGGAATCGGGCCGCCGGTGAGCGCGTAGGCGTTCGCCCAGTCCCACAGCGTGGCCACGCGTTCGGCAAGGACGGAGGGATCCTCGGTCGGGTTGCCGGCTTCGCTCTTGAGCTGTTGGACACGGGCCCGCAGCTCTGGGCTCAGGTAGTCGGTGCTGGGTGCACCGTTGCTCTGAGCGTTCAAGGCGGCCCAAACCAAGGTCGCGAGCAGGAGCAACGCGGCTCCGGTTGCAGGTCTGATGCGCATTGCGGTCGTGACTAGGCTAGCAGGGGCGGCAACGAAGCCGTTACCGGATCAGCGGTTCGTCCATGGCGCGCAGGTCCGAGTTGGGCAGCCCGCGCGGGAAGCCTTTGCGCACCTGCTCGACGGCCGCCAGCGCAATCGCAATGTGTTGGCGCTTGGACTGCTCGTAGAACTCGCGCGCCTTGCCTGGTAGCTTCGGGGCCCCATGCAGCGGCTTGTCGGAGACGCAGAGCAGCGTCGCGTGCGGGATCCGAAAACGGAAGCCGTTGGCGGCGACGGTGGCCGACTCCATGTCGACGGCGACCGCGCGGCTGAGCCGCAACCCCTGTAGCGAGCCGCCGAGCGAGAGCTCCCAGTTGCGGTCAATCGTCGTATAAACCGCGCCGAGCCGGTACGGCAGCTTGCGCTGGTCGAGCTCTTGCGCCAGGAATCGGTTGAGCAGGAAGTTCGGCGCGATAGGTACGCCCACCGGCAGCGCCTCGTCGAGGATTCGGTCCGCGCGCAGATAGCCGGAGGCAAGCACGAAGTCGCCGATCTCCTGATGGTTGCGCACGCCCGCGCAGTGGCCGATCATCAGCGCAACGTCGGGCCGCAGCACAGCGACGTGGTCGGTCAAGTTTTTGGCGTTCGACGGCCCAACGCCAATGTTGACGATCGAGACGCCGGCGTTACCCGGAGCAAGATGGTGCATCGCCGGCATCTGCACGCCCGGGCGTGCGGGCTTGACGCATTCCGGGTAGACGCTCTCGAACTCGGCCATGTGCATGTCGTAGTTCGTCAGTAGGATGTAGCGCTGAAAGTCCTCAGCGCGCGTGCCGGTGTAATGCTCCAGCCGCTGGACGGATAGATCAACGCGCTCGGGGCCGAACAGGAAAAGCTTCTTGCGCGTAATATCAAGCTCGGACTCGTCAATCCGGCGAAACAGCTCGGGGTCGTCGAGGGGGACGCGCTCACGCGAGGGGGCGATCTCGATCTCGGCGCCTTGTTCAAGCAGGGCCGCGAGCTCGCGCTCGAGATACCAGCGAGAGGAGCTCGGGCGAGCGATCTGGCCGGTTGTGGCAGGATTGTGGCGCGACCAACTGCGGTGGACGGTGATCCTGGCGTAACAGCCGCCGCGGTCGATTTGCTCGAGCGCATCGCAGGCGTCGGCCACGCGCGCACGAATGGCGTCGGGATCGGAAGGGTTCGCTGGCGGTTGCGTGCTCACTAACTCCAAAGCCCTATTTTGGCCTACGAGAGCCTCAGCGGCCGGGGCGCACGACGATGCGGAATCCGAGCATGCGCATGAGCGTAGGCGCGATCTTGCGCATCTGGCGCTCGACGGCCTTCATGCCATGCGCTGTGGCGGAGTAGTTCTGCAGCGCGCCAAGGTAAAGAATTTCGAACGCCGCGCTGTGCAGCCATTCGATGTCATAGCGAAACCCGGAAACGGCCGCCGCGCGGGTCTTCTTGAGGAACGCTTCCAGGCGAGGGCGCTCCACGTCGATCGTCTCGCAGGAGGAAAAGTGCAGGATGCAGCCCTTGCACGAGCCGGCGAGCAGGTCGCCGATCTCTTCGAGCGTCAGGTAGCGGTCGGCCCCTCGCCCTTTCGAGACGATGATCTGCCCCGGCCGGCCATGGAAGGCGAGCACGAGGATCGGAAAAGCGGCGTAGCGCGCTTGCAGCCACTCGCGAAGCAGATGCTGCGTATAGTCCTTGGTTTCGGTGCGATGGTGCAGGTGGGGCGTGTTGTAGCAGACGCTCTGGTCGAGCAGGTCAAGCGTAGGCTTCACCGAATCCTGCCGGATGCGGTTGGGCCACCATTTCCCCTCGATGCAGTAGATGCCCTTGCGGCGAATGTAGGGCATGGGCGCACAGAACCTTTGCGGGTTTCAAAGGATCATAGCCGATTGCTCCTCGGTTCGGGGCGTTTGCCGGGCGGTGGGTGTAGACTGTATGGTCGAAAAGTGTCTTTTTCACGAGGACTTGCATGAGCACCACACGCCGAAATTTCCTGACCGGTGCAGCCGCGCTCGCCGCCGCTAACACCGCATCCGCCGCAACCATGGCCGACCATCATTGGGGCGATGTTCGACTAGCCGTCGCCAGCTATTCGCTGCGCGAGTTCAGCCGCGATCAGGCCATCCGGATCATCAAGGATTTGGGCATCCAGTACGTGAACGTAAAGTCGTTCCACATGCCCTACTACCTTTCGAAGGAAGACTTGGCGGCGGCCAGGGCGGAGTTTGAAAAGGCAGGCCTAGAGATCGTTTCCGGCGGGAACATCAGCTTGCGCAAGAACGACGAGGCGGACATCAAATACCACCTCGAATACGCCAAGAACGCCGGCATCCCGACCGTGGTTTGCGCCCCGCTCCACACCAACCTCGGCACGATCGAAAAACACGCCAAGCGGCTAGGACTCAAGATCGCCATCCATAACCATGGCCCCGAGGACGAGTACTACCCCAACGCCCACGCCGTTATGGAGCAGGTCAAGAACATGGACCCGCTGATGGGCATCTGCTACGACGTCGGTCACGCCTCGCGCACGGGCGAAGACATCATCGAGGGCGTGGAAATGTGCGGAGCGCGGCTGCACGACATGCACATCAAGGATCTGACCGACTTCTCCGACAAGCGCAGCCAGGTTGAAGTGGGCAAGGGCAAAGTTCCTGTCGTCAAGCTGTTTCAGACCTTGCAGAAGATCCGCTACCCCGGCGTGGTCGGTCTGGAGTACGAGATCAACGCCGAGGCTCCTCAGCAGGGCATGGCGGAGTCGTTCGCCTACATGCGCGGCGTGCTCGACGGGCTCAAGGGCTGAGCGCCGTTCGAACCATCCCAGTTGAAAACTGTTGCGGGGCCGGGTAGACCGGCCCCGCTTGCTGTTTTATCCTGGAATTAGGGAGCGTGACCGCTCGACTTGTTCCGGTGTCTCGCCTCCAGCCTCGTCGCTGCCCGGTACGGGCGTCCCCTTCCTTTTCGAAGACTCTACTCGAGGTACGTTTGCCATGGCTACAGCCAAAGCTGCCGTCAAGACTCCTGCATCCAAACCGCGCAAAGCTGCTGCGAAGCCCAAGGCCGAAGCTGCGCCGAAGGTCGCGAAAGCCGCCAGCAAGACCGTAAAGAAAGCGGTCAAGGCTCCCGTCGCCGCGGAGAAGCTGGCCCCGAAGAAGCGCGCCGCTGCCCCCAAGGCTCGAAGGCCGCCAAGCCGTCGCCGGTCGCCGTCGCGGCCCCGGCAATCGACGAAGCCGCCTTCAGCGAACAGGTCTCCCAGCTCGCCTACCAGTTCTGGATGGAGCGCGGCTGCCCCGATGGTTCCGCGCACGAAGATTGGTACCGCGCCGAACGCGAATTGCTCGCCACGCGCGACTGATCGTTCACCCGACCCAGACTTCGTTTGCTTCCAGGCACGCCGCCAGCTCGCGGTACAGCGCAACCGTGCGCTCGCGGGGCACGACGCCGTGCGCATCGGCCGAACGCTCGAGCTTGCGGCGGATGCGCTCGGATAGGTTGCCCTTGGCCAGCCGCTCGACGACGAGCGCGGCGTACGGAGCCTCCTTGCGCGTCAGTGCTTCGCTGGCGCGCTCAACAAGCGCCTGCATCACGGCGCCGGCTTGCTTGTGTCGGCTGGAGAGCCCCAGCCACTCGCGCAAATGCGGCGCCTCGACCTCGGCCTTGCGGCCCTCCGCGACCACGCGTCCGAAATCGGCCACGAGCAGCCCTTGCTCGGGCAGCCGCAGTCGCCCCTCGCGCAGCGCGCTCGTCATCACACGCAAGGCCGCGCGCACGAAGGCTGCGCAAGCGGCGTCCATCTTGACGCACTCCTGCGTATCGAGCACGCGGACCTCCATCGCGCTGCGCATGAAGCGAAGGATCACGCCGCGCGAGTTCATCCACTCGTGGCGCAGCCGCTCGGCCCCGGGCGTTTGGCGCAGGCGTCGGTAGATCGGCTCGAGAATGCGCGTGCGATAGTCGGCGAGCGAGCGGATGTACTCGGGCACGACGTCGCCGGTGACCTCGGGGAAGCGCGCCTGGTTCGAGCGGTAAAACCCCAGCCGGTTATCGACGAGTGGCCCCAGGCGGTCCTCGTAGAGCGGGGAACTGGCGGTGAGCGCCGGCAAGTAGGGCAACAAGCAGGCCGAGGCGTTGTGCATTGCCACGGTCTCCTCCTCGTCGCCAAACGGCAGGTTCACGTGGCAGCTCTGCACGTTCATCCAGCCGTGGCGTTGCAGCTCGAACAGTCCGGCGTACGCCTCGTAGATCGGTCGCCCGGCGCGCCGCCAGGTGCGGCCTTGCCGGGGGTCGAAGAACGGGTGCATCGCCGTCGGCAGCAGCGTGGCCCCGAGCTTCTCGCGCGCCAAGCCGCAAACCGTCTTCACCCCGGCCGCCAGTAGCTTCTCGCTCGTCGTCAGGTCCTTTTCCGGCTGCGCCGTCTTGATCTCGAAGACGTGGTCGGCCAGCTCGTTCGACATCTCGACGCCGCCCAGCGAAACGTCCGAGCAAGGCCGCCCGGCGAGCTCGCGAAATAGAGGCTCGACCAGATGCTGCACCTGCAGCTCGGCGTCGACCATCGGGTATTCGAGCTCGATTCCAACGACCTCAAACGCGCGATAGCTCACTTGGACGCCGCTCCTTGCGCCGCCCCTTTGCGAATCCGGCGCAGAAAGCTCGCGATGACGGCGTCGTAGACCTTGTCCTTCTCGACCGCGTCCTCGTAGCCGGTCTCGATGTTCGGGTTGTCGTTGATCTCGATCATCAGCGGCTTGCCATTGACCTCCTTGAGGTCGACGCCGTAGAGACCGTCGCCGATCAGCTTCGAGCCCTGTACTGCGACCTTGCGCACCGCGCGCGGCACATCGTCGATCGCAACAGCCTCGACTTTGCCAAAGCGCGTGGAGCC
>JAWKHJ010000022.1:0-104629 GCA_041394905.1 Bryobacterales bacterium
AAGCAAAGTATAGAGGACAATGCCCAGGATCCACGCGGGGACGGGCTTGTAGAACGGGTGTAACGGAACGACGAGGACCGCCGCGGTCGCCACGATCCACGTGATCAGCGCCGCCTTGTTGATGGGAACGCCCGTCGGCGCCTTCGGTCCGCCCATCCTCGGCAGGACCACGAGCTCGGAGAACACGACCGATCCGATCGGTACGGAGATCAACCCGTACCAGGCGATGTAGTCGAGCAGGCGCATGAAGATGACCGGGAAGCAAGCGACCACCGTGGTGATGGCGCCGGCGATCAGGGTCACCTTCCAGCGCGGCCAGTTGGGCGTGACGGTTTGCAGCGCGAGGCCTGCGCGGTAGAGCGTGGGGTTGGCGGTCGTCCAGCCAGCGACGAGCACCGCGAACGCCCCTGCGAGACCGGCGGCTTCGTAGGCCATCAGGCCGGGATTCATCTCGCGCGCGACGGCGGCGACCATGATGCCTGAGCAGATCCAAGCCAGGAAGTGGCCGGGGAACATGCCGAAGGCGGAGAACAGCCCATACTTCCAGTTTGGGGCATAGCGCAGGGTCGCCATGTCGGTCAGACCCAGGTGGAAGCTTGCGTTGCACACCCACGAGAAGAACGCGATGTGCCAGAAACCGTACTTTTCCTGACCGGCCTCCGCGACGCCGGTCCAGATCTTGGTGCGGGCGACTTCCCAGAAGTTGGAGAAATCCGTGTGGACGCCGAGCGAAGGCAGCAGAGCGAGCGCTCCTGCGAGAAACACGGCGAACATCCAAGGCGAGCAGATCTCGGCGAACTGGCTGACCTTCTCGAAGCCCAGGATGGCGACGACGGTCATCAGCGCGCCGATCGTCAACGTGATCGCGATCCAGCCCGCGCTGGTCGGCAAGATGGCATCTAGCTCAGGGCTAGGCACGCCTAAGCCCAGGCCCACAGCCGTGGCGGCAACGGAGACCATCGCGCCGGCCAATCCACAGAAGAGCACTCCGTTGACGACGTTGTAGATCGCCATCAAGCCAGGGCCGCCGATGTCGCGCAGCTGCCAGTAGAGCGTCAGCCGGGTCTTGGTGGCGATCGGGGCGCAGATGAACGTCCACGAGAGCACGGCGAGGATGTTGCCGAGCAGCAGGCCGCCAATCAAGTCCGCGGCGGAGACGCCGTGCAAGACGAAGAACGCGCCGATGACAAACTCCGTAGCGGCGACGTGCTCGCCGGCAAACAATCCGGCGAATTTGGGGCCGGATTGCAGTTTGTCGTTGGAGACCGGCTCGCGGTCGAATTCGTAGAGCTGGTCCATCTTGGAGGCCAGCTCGTGCAGGGTAGAGGCCATGGCGACTGCGGTCGGCTATTGTGGGCGCCGCGATGGTTCCGAGTCAAGCCGGGGAGCGAGTACACTACAGCCTTATGCCGAAGCAGACGCGCCGCGATGCGATGAAGACCCTCTCGGGCGGAGCCGCCGCCTCAGTCCTCTTTCAGGGTTGCGGACCGACGCCGAGCACCACGCCGCCTAGGCCGAACATCCTCTTCGTGATGACCGACGACCAGCACTACACGCAGATGTCCTGTGCGGGCCATCCTATCCTCGAAACCCCGAACATGGATCGCCTGGCCGCGGGCGGCGTCCGCTTTGCCAACGCGTTCTGCACGAACTCCCTCTGTGCTCCGAGCCGCGCGACGGTCATTACCGGTTGCCTCAGCCATGTCCACGGCATCCGTGGCAACTCTGAGCGTGCGGACGCCGTGGAGACGCTCGACCCGAACCTGCCGACCTTCCCCAAGCTCTTGCAGCAAGCCGGCTATCGCACCGGCTTGATGGGCAAGTGGCACATTCGCCAGGACCCGCAAGGTTTCGACGATTGGAAGGTGCTTCCGGGCCAGGGCGTCTACTTCGACCCGGACTTCATCGAGAACGGCGTAAAGGAGAAGACCAGCGGCTACGCGACCGACATCACCACCGACTTCGCGCTCGAATTCCTGAAAGCCAATAGCGGCGACGGCGAGCCTTGGTGCCTGGTCTACCAGCACAAGGCGCCCCATCGGCCGTTTACGCCTGCTCCACGTCACGCAAAGCTATGGGAGGACGTTGACTGGCCGAAGCCCGCGACGTACGACGATGATTATGCGACTCGGCGTATAGCCAAAGAAGCCGAGGACATGCGGTTCGACATTAGTCTCGCTCCGGACTACAAAGATGAAATGCCGGAAGGCCTCGATGCGAAGCAGAAGAAGGACTGGATATTTAATCGCTTTGTAAAGGACCATAATCGGTCGCTTTACGGCGTAGACGAAAACCTGGGACGCGTGTTGGATTACCTCGACGAGACGGGACAGTCAGAAGACACTCTGATTGTTTACACAACGGACAACGGGTACTTCTTAGGGCAGCATGGGTGGTATGACAAGAGATTTATGTATGAAGACTCCCTGCGCATACCTCTCCTATTACGATATCCACGCATGGTGAAGGGCGGCCAGGTCGAAGCGGGATTCGCGATGAATATCGATCTGGCGCCAACGATTCTCGATTTTGCGGGCATCGAGATTCCAGACTCGATGCAGGGCCGCAGCCTACGCCCGCTCGTATCCGGCGATCCCGCGCCAGACTGGCGTAAGACAGCCTATTATTCATATTTCGAGAACTCTTGGGCGTTCCGCGACATGTCCAAGGAGCAGATGACCGACCCGTCCTTCCAGTTCTGGACCGCACACCGCGTCGGCCCAAACCGCGGCGTGCGTACGGACCGATACAAATTAATTGAGTACTATACCGAGGACGGTTACGCGGAGCTGTTCGACCTGCAGAGCGACCCGAATGAGCTAAACAATCAATATGGCGCCGAAGAGTTGGCCGATGTCCAGAAAGAGTTGACAGCGGAGCTGCGCTCTTTGCAGCAACTGTATAAGGACACGGAAGCGTGACGCGTCCAGGAATTGTCTACACGCAGAGTACTGTGTAACAGTGAGAAGAGCGGTTTCCTCAGTCGCGTTACCGCCTAACGCGATTCCGCCAACAGTGTAATTCAGTATGCGGGAGCACCCGAAAATATTGGTCGTCGATGACGAAGAAGCGATCCAGAGCTTCGTCGCCGCCGTACTTTCCAGGGCTGGGTACGAGCCGAAAGAGGCGTCGACCGGAAGTGAAGCGCTCGACTTGGCCGAGACGGCACAGCCCGATGCTGTAATTTTGGATCTCCGCCTACCTGACAAGAGCGGACTCGAGGTCTGTAGCGAACTGCGGCGCTGGTACCGCGGTCCAATCCTGGTTCTGTCGGGCCTTGGGGACGAGGCGACCATCGTTGCAGCGCTTGACCGTGGCGCGGACGACTATCTGACGAAGCCCTTCCGCAGCGAGGAGTTTCTCGCTCGGCTGCGAGCGTTGATGCGCCGCGCGGCGCACGACGACGTGCAGGAGACGGTGATCGGCGTGGGCGCTTTACGGATTGACTTGCGGACGCGTGAGGTCCAGGTGAACGGAGAGGACGTCCATCTCACGCGCACGGAGTTTGATATCCTCGCCCACTTGGCATCGAACCGCGATCGGGTGGTGACGTCTGAGTCGCTGCTTAGAGCGGTTTGGGGTCCGCACCACGGGGAATATGCGCAGACGCTTCGTGTGCACGTGGGGCACATTCGCAAGAAGATCGAGCGCAACCCTTCAGAGCCGGAATACGTTCTTACGGCGCTTGGCGTGGGCTACCGCTTCTATCAGCCGGACTAGTGCGGGTGTTGAGGCCGTCAAAGTGACGCGCTCAGCAGCGTGAAGAGCCTGTCGATTGTCTCGAGCACCGAGGAGTCGCCGACGGCAAGCTTGGCGGTGACGTCATCGCGCGTATCCTTGATGGTGAGAAGGCGGCGTTTGTCGTCGCCCTCGGGAATTGCAGTCAAGGCGCCGTCGATTTGGTCGTAGAGTTTCGTGGAAGTCGCCTGCGCTAGTGAAAAGTCGCCTTTGCGGACTTGCGACTCCAGGATGGCGAGCTTGCTGTGGATCTGCGAGATTGCCAGCTTCTGTTGGACCTCGGAAATCTCGCCGAGCAGTTTCTCCTCGGTCGCCATGGCCTGCTTTTCGAACTCGGCCTGCTTGAAGTAAGCGGGAGCCCATCCTGCGAGCAATCCCACAAGCAGACAGACGAGTCCAACGAGGACTAGACGCATTCGGGTCTCCTCCTACCAGCCTGGGTCCTGGACATCCAAGCTTCTCCAACAGTACCAACTTGCAACCGAGGCATAGGGGCGCCAAGGGGCGGCGAGCGCCTCGCACTCGTCGCGCTTGGGCAAGTCCTCCAGAGCGAACAGCTTGCGCATCGCCGAGCGTACGCCGAGGTCGTCCCACGGCAGCACGTCGGGACGGCCGAGCGAAAAGATCAGAAACATCTGGGCGGTCCAGACACCCACGCCTTTGATTTGCACCAGCTCGTCGATGATCGCCTGGTCGCTCCAGCGTGTCAGGCCGGTCAACTTGACCTTGCCTTCGAGAGTCAGTTCGGCGAGGCTGCGCAGGTATTTGGCCTTCTGCGCGGAGACGCCGGAGGCGCGGAAGGTTTCGTCGTCGAGCGAGGCTAAGCCTTCCGCTTTCAGCTTGCCGTTTGGCAGGTTGGCCAAGAGCTTGCGCTCGATGGCTTTGGCGGCGTGTCCGGAGATCTGCTGGTACAGGATGGAATGCGCCAGCATGCCGAAACGGTCGCGTCGCAGGGTGATGGTGCAGGGGCCGACTGCCTTGACCACGGCGCGCATCTTGGGGCAGCGGCGGCTGAGGTGTTTGGCGGCGGCTTCGCGCATTGCGGCGTGTGTCATAGGGACTCCTCGTCGAGACGAACGCCGTCATGCTTCCAAGCGCGCAACAAGGCGCCGACGGCGGGCGTGTGGCGGGGATCACGAGCGCGCTCGCCGCAGACCTTACGAAATCCGTCGCGCAGCCTGGGGCTTTGGAACAGTCCGCCCACCATGGCGACTGGCGGCGCTTGCGGGGCGGGGAAAAGTTGAAGCTGTACAGCCAGCGCCAAGCCGGCAAGCGTTGCGCCGGCCTCTGCGAGCAGGCGCTGCGCTTCAGGGTCGCCCTCCTCGGCGGCTTCGTTGACCAACGGCGCCAGTGCGGCCACGCGCGAGCGCGGCCAGTCCGCGGTGTAGAACCAGTGCAGCAGCGCATTCGCGTCGGGAGCAGCGCATGCGTCGAGAAGCTTACGCCGAAGACGCGTCTCCGGCCCCCAGCCTTCCTCAGCTTTGAGAGCGGCGCGCAGTGCTTGGCGAACCAGATCGAAGGCCCCACCCTCGTCGCCAAAGATGTAGCCCCACCCGCCGGCCCGCGCGGTCTCGCCGCCGGCGTTCTCGGCCAAGGCGATCGACCCGGTACCTGCGATCACGACGACGCCGGGCTCGCCCGCGGTCCCGCCCCACAGCGCGATGTGCGCATCCGTGGTCACTTCCAGGTGTTCTGCGTTGAGCAACTCGGCGAGGATCGCCTGCTTGTCCACTGGCCCGCCGCTCATGCCGCAGCATGCGGACCGAAACGTGAATGCATGTGCCGGCACTCTTGCGTCGTGCAAGGCTTCGCTTACCGAGGCCCGAATGGCGCCTTCGAGCTTCTCTCGGCCCTTCTCCGCGCCGACGTGATTGCAGGGTCCCGCGACGCCGCGACCGAGGATATGGCCGTTCTCATCGCCAATGGCGACCTTGGTGGCGGACTGCCCGCCGTCGACGCCGAGATAGAGGCGCATGCAGGTCTAGCGTGTCACTGCAGCGAGATGCGGTGCAACTTGGCGACTTTGAGCCGGGGCGGAAAGGATACGATGGTTTCGTGCCTGCCTCCAATCTGGAAATCATCGCCGTCGTACGGCGAAATGCGATCGTCGTCGCCTGCATTGCCACGCTCACCTTCTCCGGCTGCGGCGCCGTCTCGAGCGGCGGCGACGCGGCGGAGTACGGGACCTGGAAGGCATATGCCGGCAGCGCCGAGGGCGCGCAGTACTCTTCGCTCGACCAGATCAACCTCGAAAACGTGGAGAAACTCGGGCCAGCCTGGTCGTACCCGACCGGCGACGGCAACCGCTACTTCTTCAGCCCCATCGTGGTGGACGACGTCGCGTACGTGCTCGCGAAGGACAATTCCATCGCGGCTATCAACGCAACGAACGGGACCCAGATCTGGGTCCATGAGGCTGAGCCGGGCACGACCGCGATCACCAACCGCGGAATCAACTACTGGGAGAGCAAGGATCGCTCCGAGCGCAGACTCTTCTTCGCCAGCAACCACGCCTTGCGCGCATTGGACGCTAACACGGGCAAGACGATCGACACGTTCGGGACCAACGGCGCCGTGAATCTCAAAGAGGGACTCGGACGCGATCCGAACACGCTGCGGCTCGTGCAGTCCCACTCGCCCGGACGCGTGTTCGAAGACCTGCTGATCTTGGGCTCGGCGACCAACGAGGGCTACGGGTCAGCCCCGGGGGACGTCCGGGCCTTCGACGTGCGCACGGGCGATTTGGTGTGGACCTTCCACACCATTCCGCATCCGGGCGAGTTCGGATACGACACATGGCCTCCAGATGCCTGGAAGACCGTCGGCGGGGCGAATGTTTGGACGGAGTTTTCGGTCGACGTCGAGCGCGGGATTGTCTATCTGTCGGTGGCCAGCGCCAAGTACAACTTCTATGGCGCGGACCGCGCTGGGGCTAACTTGTTCAGCAATTCGCTTGTGGCGCTGGATACGCGCACGGGCAAGCGGCTGTGGCATTTCCAGCTCGTTCACCACGACATCTGGGACTACGACCCGGCCACATCCCCCAAGCTCCTCACCATCCGCCATGAAGGCAAGGATGTCGACGTCGTCGCGCAGACGACGAAGCAAGGGTTCGTCTTCGTCTTCGACCGTGTGAGCGGCGAGCCGATTTGGCCGATTGAAGAGCGCGAAGTGCCCAAAGGCAGCGAGATGCCCCGGGAGACTCTCTGGCCGACGCAGCCGTTCCCGACGAAGCCGCCGCCATTCGCGCGTCAGCGCTTCACCATTGAGGATCTCAACCCCTACATGGACCCCAACGACCAGGTCCTGTTCCGCGAGCGCATCACCGAGGCGCGCAATGAGGGTTTGTTTACGCCGCCCGGGCGTGGCGACACGATCCAGATGCCGGGCAACAATGGCGGCGCCAATTGGGGCGGAGCGGCGGCGGACCCGAGCCACGGATTGCTCTACGTGGTGAACAAGGACCATCCAGCGATCCTGAAAATGGAGCAGGATCTCGAGCAGGAGATCCCCGCGCCGGACGACCCCGCCTTGCGCGGCCAGTATCTTTACGACGTGCACTGCTACAGTTGCCACTCACTCGGCGACCAGACGAATGCTCTTGCGACATCCTCGCTGACCGGCGTCACCGAGAAGCTCAGCGAGCAGAAGCTGCGCAGTATCATCCACGACGGAACCGGCCCCATGCCGGGCTTCCACGGCTATCGAAGGCAGATGTCGGGCTGCTGATCGGTTTCTGAAGAACCCCACTCGTGTTGAGACGCATGCACCGGACTGGCAACTGTCTGACAGCGCCCGCTTCGTCAGCGGTTTCGGTCTCGTGAGGGCGACAAACGGGCTGTCTCCGATCAAACCACCGTGGTCGACGCTCACTGCCTACGACCTCAACGAAGGAACCATTCGCTGGCAAGTTCCGCTCGGCGACGTGCCGTTTCTGGCAGCCAAAGGTATAACGGGCACGGGGTCGTCCTACCCAAAAGTTGGCCCTGTGGTCACCGCTGGCGGATTGATCTTTGCCGGCACGCGGGACAAGAAGGTTCGCGCGTTCGATGTGAATACAGGTGAGATCGTTTGGGAGCGCGAAGTCGGAGCTGCGCTGGAAGGCATCCCGGCGGTGTACGAGGTCGGCGGCAAACAATACTTGCTGTTCTGCGCGGCCGCACAAGCGGGTTTGACGCCTGACACGGCTGAGGAGATTCAGGGGGCGTACGTCGCTTTCTCGTTGCCCTAATCAGCCCGCGAGCGCTCTGCGGTAGCAGTAGTCGAACAGCAACTGCCACTCCAGCCGTTGCAGCTCGAGCAGGTCGCTCTCGAGCGCGCCGCCTTCGCGCACTCCGCGCTCGCAGGCGTCGACGAACCACATCGCGTCCCAACGCTTGTTGCGCTCGATCGCGGCGCGCACTTCGTTCGTCTTGAGCGAGAGCCGCAGGGCGTCCTCGCGCAGGGTGGGGAAGAGCCTCGTGCTCGCCCACGCGCCGAAACCAGTACTTGGCATTCGAGTAATCGGGCTCCTGGCGGTGCATGATGCCGTGCAGGAAGCTCCCCGACGTCGAAGGAATGTCCTGCGAGATCGTGTGGGACTCGTCCAGCGCGGAATAGTACAGAAACAACGCGCTGCGCACGCACTTAGCGAAGTCCGCCGATTGCGGTGGATCATCTTCGAAGAGCGCCTCTACGGGTGTCTCGCGCAGCATGCCCAGGCCCTCTCCGCGAGCGGGTCCCGCGGGCGCAAGGGGCATGCGGCGGCGACCGTCTTCCAGGCTCGAGAGGATTGCATAAACCTTGCCGCTGTACTGGCCAAGCTCGAACATGTTGACCATTAGACCATGGCACGCCCCTTCGCCAGGGGACGTTACAATGCGTTTGGAGCTTGCTTTATGCCCGATAACACCTTCACTCGACGCTCTCTGCTGGCCGGTGCGACGGTAGCCGCGGAATGCGCAGCGCACTTGGAGCCGCCCGGCGCCAGCGCGCGTTCTCGGCGCGAATGACCGGTTGCGCGTAGGCGTGGTCGCGCCGGCGGCAACGCCAACGGCCACATGCGCGCCCTGCTCAGCCTCAAGGAGCAGGACAACGTCGAGATCATTGGCGTTTGCGATCTCTACAAGCCTCGCCTGGAGGCTGCCGCGGAGCTGACCGGCGGCAAGCCCTACCACGACTACCGCAAGCTGCTCGAGCAAAAGGGCCTGGACTACGTGGTCGTCTCCGTGCCGGAGCACTGGCATTCGAAGATCACCCTGGACGCGCTCGACCAAGGTCTGCACGTCTACTGCGAGAAGCCCCCACGTATTCGATCGAGGAAGGCCTCGTGGTGCGCAAGAAAGTGAAGGACACAGGCCTCAAGCTGCAATGCGGCATCCAGGGCCTGTCCGATGACTCGTATGAGACCGCGGCGCGGTACATCGACGAAGGCGCGATCGGCAAGCCCGTCATGGCGCAGATCGACTACTCGCGCAACGAGAAGGTCGACCTGTGGAATCGCCCGCCGGACCCGGACGTGCAGCCGGGCGTGAACCTGGATTGGGAAACGTTCTTGGGCTCCGCGCCCAAGCGTGATTGGGAGCCGGACCGTTTCTTCTCGTGGCGGCGCTACTGGGACTACTCCGGCGGCATCGCAACCGACCTGTTCGTCCACCGCGTGGCGCGGATCATTCGCGCCTGCAAGCTGACCACGCCAAGCCGGGCGGTTGCCGTTGGCGGCAAGCACTTCTTCACCGAGAGCAAAGCCGAGGTGCCGGACACGTTCAACGTGATGCTCGAGTACCCCGAGGGCATGACCGTGATGCTGGTTTCTACGCTCGCGAACGAGACTCGCATCAAGCACATGATCCGCGGACGTAAGGGTACCCTCGAATTCACGCGAGAGGGCTTCGAGATCACACCCGAACGTCTCTTCAAGGATGAGGTGAAGCCGGCAACCCACAGCAAATCCGGCGGCGAGGACATGGCGTTGCACCACCACAACCTGCACAACGCCATCCGCCACGGGGCCGACCTGAAGTGCGACGCCGATATCGGTTTTTACGCATCGATGGCCTGCCAGATGGCTGTCGAGTCGTTCCGGCGTCAGAAGTATCTGGCGTGGGACGCGCAGGCTGAGAAGGTCGTCGAGGCGTGAGACTAAGCCGCCGAGCGCGATGGGTCGATAGACCCTTAGCGCTATGGCGACTCAGGTTCTGATCATATGGCCGCAGGCGGACGCCGCTGGGCGTCTGTGCGACGCGATGCTGCGTTGCGGCCTCGGCCTGATGCCGCGGATCGTCGAGCGCTACCCCGGCCGGCGAGAGTTCGAGGAACTGCTAGCCGGTCCGGATGGAGCCAAGGCGGTCGTCATTGGGATGACGATCGAAGACCGTGGCCTGCAATTGCTGCGCGAGCTCGACGCGGATGCGCCGAACACGCTGACCGTGGCGGCGCACACCCGGAGTCGTCTGAGCTCTTGCGCGCAGTCATGCGCACCGGCGCATCGGACTTCCTGGCTCCGCCCTTCGCCGTGGAGGACGTCCGCCGGGCGTTCGAGTCGATCGCAACGGACGCCGAGGCCGGTCCCGAGGGCACACTCATCGCGATCATGCCCTGTCAAGGGACTGACGGGGCCTCCACAATCTCCTCTACACTTGGCGCAAGGCCTCAGCGCTGCCGCGGGCCGGCCGGCGTTGCTCGTGGATTGTGACGTGCAAGGGGGCGTAACGGCGTTTCGCCTCGGCCTGCAACCGAAATACACCCTTGCAGACGCGTTGGCGCATGTAGACCGTCTTGACGAATTCCTCAGCAAAATCGTGCTGCGTTGGCGCGAAGCTCGACGTGGTCTGCGCGCCCGATAGCTCGCTGGGCCTGCTAGGCGACCACATGGTGCGCATGCCCAGGGTCTTGGCAATAGGACGTAAGCTCTACCCGGCGGTTGTTGCGGACTTGCCGCCTGGAATCTACTCTGCGGGACTCGAGGTGCTGCGCGGAGCGGATCGTGTTCTGGTGGTATGCACTCCGAGCCTTACATCGCTGCACTTGGCCAGAAGGCGAGTGAACGAGATGCTCGACAGCGGCGTCTACAAGGACCGTTTGCAAGTCGTGCTCAATCGCAGCGGTTCGAGACGCTCCGTTGCGCCCGATGACATCGAGCGCGTCTTGGGAATACGCGTCGAGTATACCGTTGCCAACGACTATTCGGCGGCGCAGGCTGCGGCGTTAGCAGGCGGGCTGGTCTCCGCCGACACACAGCTGGGGCGCGACTTGGCGGCTCTGGCGACGCGGCTCTCTGGAAGCGGCGACACGACCGAAACTCACCCCCATCGAAGGTGGAAGCGCATTCTGGGCCTCCGCTAGCGCCAAGCGCGTCCAAGCTTGCGAGGTTCCCAGCGTCGCGGCTGTATCATAGAGGGTCTCGGAGCTTCGACATGATTCATCTGCCGATCCTGCGCTGGGGCGCCCCCTACAAATCCCTCGACGTCGATAAAGTCGTGCATTTTGACACCGGCGAGCCGATCGCGGAGTTCTCGCAATCGAGCGGTATGATCGTCCGGCGCGACATCAAGCACGCGGCGCGAGCGCGCAATGTGCTTCGTGAGATCCCGGCCAAGCAATTGGTGACGATGTGCGAGAACGCGGCGGACATCTTCCTCCATGACGAGCTGCCGGTGGGCGACGGTTCGCAGACGGTGGACGACTTCGTGCACTGCCAATCCGCGACGACAGGGCTGCCCGAGAACATGTGCCGTACGAATATGGGCAAGCTCGGATTCGTCCTTGCGCACATGGGCGAGATCCTGGATTCCCTGACGCGCGGACTCGACCTCGAAATCCTCTCCAAGGGCTACGGGTACGACAAGGAAGGCCGGCTGTTGAGCTATCAGGCGCAGACGGACGTCCTGGGCGCTGTTCTACCGTCAAACTCTCCGGGTGTACATTCGCTTTGGTTGCCGGTCATCCCGATGCAGATGGGGCTTGTGCTCAAGCCAGGGGCGCAGGAGCCCTGGACGCCGTATCGCATGGCGATGGCCCTGTTCAAAGCCGGCGTGCCCAAGGAAGCGATCGCTGTTTACCCGAGCGGCCCGGATGCAGGCCCGGCCGTGATGGCGGCCTGCAAGCGCGTGATGATCTTCGGCGGACAGCAGACGATCGAGAAGTACGCCGGAGACCCGCGCGTCCAGGTGCATGGCCCGGGCTGGAGCAAGATCGTCTTCGGTGAAGACGAGGCCGACAACTGGGAAAAGTACCTCGACGTCATGGAAACGAGCGTGCTGCTCAATTCCGGACGTAGTTGTATCAATTGCTCTTCGATCTGGGTCCCGCGCAACGGCCGCAAGATCGCGCAGGCGTTGGCCGAGCGACTCGCAAAGGTCAAACCGCTGCCGCCAGAGGACCCCAACGCCCCTCTGGCCGCGTTCACCGTGGCGGGCGTTGGCGAGGCGATCTCTGAGCTGATCGACAGCGACTTGCAGCAGTCCGGCGCGGAGGATCTAACTCAGGCCATTCGCGGCGGGTCACGCGCGGTGACCAAAGAACGCTGCTCCTACCTGATGCCCACGGTCGCGTACACGGACAAGCCCGATTCACCGATAGCGTCTAAGGAGTTCATGTTCCCGTTTGTCACGGTAGTCGAGTGTCCGCAGGAAGAGATGCTCTCGAAGATCGGCTCTACGCTCGTGTGCACGGCGATCACCGAGGACGAAGGCTTCCGGCGACAGTTGATGGATTCGACCGACATCGACCGCTTGAACTTCGGTGGCGTGCCGACCACGAAGCTCGATTGGCTCCAGCCTCACGAAGGCAACATCGTGGAATGGCTGTATCGGGCCCGGGCGTTCCAGAGCGCGGCGTAAGCGGCCGCGTCTGGCCTCACAGCGAGCGCTCGGCCAGCTCGCCAACCAAGGGCAGCTCGAATCGCTGGTTGTTGCTCGTCTTGATCAACATGAATACCCAGACACCGAGCAGAAACAGCTCGATGAGCGTCGCAATGCCGTCGCCGCGGAACGAAAGAACGCGCAACCAGAGGCCCAGCACCCAGTGCGCGAGCATCCATCCGACGAAGATGTAAAGGCCCTGGAAGGCGTGAAAGCGTACGGTGCGGTTGTTGCGGAACGTGTCCGATACGAGGACGTAGATCGCGGCGATCCAGCCCAACCACGGGATGTAGCAAAGCATCGACGCGCCGCGCGGACTCAGGCCCTGCGCAATGGTCGGCGGCACGCCTTGGCGGCTGGGCTGCGGTTTGCCGCACTTGCGGCAAAAGCGGTCCACACCGCTCACTTCATGGCCGCAATGGATGCAGTAAGGCAATCAGTTCTTCCTCCAGGTCGCTTCTAACCTGGGATACGCTTCCGGCGGGCGAATGTTCCGAGAGGACTAAATTACCAAGGCCTGATGATCGGCGCATTCCGGACGAATCGCGTCGTAAATTTCCGCGTAAAGCCGGGCGCCGAAGCGCGCCTGGAACGACAGGATGGAGTAGCGACGCTCCTGCTGACCGCGGTGCGGGTAGAGCCAGGCGATCAAGCGATCCGCGTCGCCGGCCGAACGCTCGTCGCGGCGCATGATTTCGCGGCTCGTCTTTCCCTGGATTTTTTCGAACTGGTAATGAATCTTCCGCGTGGAGCGTTCGAGCGCCTCGACGAGCGTCGGGTCGAAAGCCTCCAACGCGCCGCGCAATTCGGCAAGCGCGCGGTCCACAACCTTGCCCTGCCGTTCGAACTGGGCGGACAGCTCCGGCGGGGTCAGATGCGCTGCCATGCGCTGCCGCAACTCCGCCTCGTAGGTCATGCAGTCGCGCAGCGAAAGGCCATACTTCGCCAAAAGCTTTGACGATCGGCTGTCCAGCAAAGTAAACGAAGCGCGGTGCAGCGCCGCCGGCATACGGCCGAGCAGCCGCTCATACAGCACTGCGGACTGCGCCCAGTAGGCGAGCTCGGCCGGACCGCCGATCAACGCCGCCGTCGGAAGCAAGTAATCCTGCACGACAGGCCGCAACAAAGCATTCGGCGAAAACTGGTCCGGTTCGCTTTCGAGCAGACCGTGCAACTCCTCGAGGGAGTAGGTATGGCGTCCGGCTTTATAAGCGCCGCCCTCGAATCGAAGCGGCGTGCGCTTGCCGTTTTCGAAGCGAAACAGCAGCATGCCATCCTCGGGCGCGGCCACTTGCTGGTGGTAACCGCGGGCCTCGAGCTCCGCCCCTCGATGGGCGAGGTCGGCGGCCACCCCCTCCCGCTCATCGAGCGCTTGGCGTAGCACAGGCGTGGCTACGCCTCGCAGCACGGAATCGAGAGGGTCCAGCAGAACCAGGCCCCGGTCAGCGAACAGCTTGCGCCACAACGCCTTGAAGCCGCCGCCAAAGGTTGGTTCGCCGCTGTACGCCGCTTCCGCAACGGCCAGTGTTTCCTCGGAAAAATCCATTCCCGCCAAGGCGGCGCGCAGATCCTCCCATGAGATTCCATGTGCGTGTGCCGGCCCGGCCGGCGCGCCTGCGTGAGCATCTGAGGAAGCGCGAATCTGCGTCTCTTGCGAATCGCGGTCGAGCAAGGAAACGTGGCTGACCTCGTCGAGGTCATGATCCTCAGTGGCGAGCCAAAAGACCGGTACAGCCGGAACGCCCCGCGAGTCGAGCTCCGCAGCGTAACGGACCGCCGTTAGGGCTTTGTACGTTGCAAAGGCCGGGCCGCCCAGTAATCCGACCTGCTGGCCGGTTGCGATGACGACCGTCCCAGGTTGGGCTAGCTTGTCGAGGTTGGCGTCGACAGCCGCGCCGGCGCCGGCGTTTTGGGCGCGAAGGGCGGCAACGACCTGGGCGCGTCGCTCGTCGGGATAGTCGATCTGGTTTGCGGAGCGCTCGATACCCTCGAGGGTTGGAGGGTGAGGATACAGGTCCTGGACGCGATCGTAGTGGTAGAGCAAATCCAGGAAGATCCGGCTCGACCCGGGGATCTGCGTATGCGGGATACAGGCGAATTTCATCACGCGGACGCAGACCGCGAACCAGCGACCTGAGACAGCATTAGGATACCAAACGGCCCCGCTGCGGCTGGGCGTGCGAACCGTTGATATCCTGAGCGAAGCGAACGCGGATGCTCGGCGTTTATCTCTCCTTTCCCTTCTGTCGTCAGAAGTGCACCTACTGCAACTTCGCCTCCGGCGTTTTTGCGGATGCGCTTCGCCAGAAGTACGCCCCGGCGCTGGCACGAGAGATCGCGGCAGCGGATTTGAGCAGCGCGGACACGCTATACCTCGGCGGCGGCACTCCGAGCCTAATGTCCGCCAACGAATGGGCCATAGTCGGCCAAGCTCTCGGTCGCCGAGAGTGGTCCGAGGCCACGCTCGAGACCAGTCCGGGCGACATCACCCCCGAGCGCGCGGCGCTCTGGCGCCATTGGGGTATCGATCGCGTCAGCCTTGGCGTCCAATCGTTCGATCCGCGCGTGGCTGCCGCGGCAGGCCGCAAGCATACGCCCGAGATGGTCCGAGACGAGATTGGTGTGCTAGGCAAGGCGGGCATTACGCGCGTGAACGTAGACTTAATCGCAGGCTTGGCCCATCAAACCGAGGCGAACTGGCTGGACTCGCTCGACTGGGCTGAACGCCTTGGCGTGGAGCATGTGTCTGTTTACATGCTCGAGGTCGACGACGAGAGCCGCCTGGGCGAGGAGCTGCGCAGTGGCGGCCAACGCTATGGAGCGAAGAACGTGCCGGACGAGGACCAGATAACAGGGTTCTATCTGCAAGCGGTCGAGCGCCTGGCGGCGATGGGCATAGAGCGCTACGAAATTTCGAACTTCGCGCGCCCAGGCGCAGAATCGCGACACAACCTCAAGTACTGGAGCTGGCAGCCCTACTACGGCTTTGGCGCGGATGCACACTCCTTCGACGGTTCGCGCCGCTGGGCCAACGTCCGCACGGCCGCGGATTATGTAGCGACGGACGCCCCCCGCCTCGACGAAGAACAGCTCGACGAAGAGCGAAAGCTCCAAGACTTCTTGCTCACGGGCCTGCGGCGTAGTCAGGGAGTCGCCCTGTCTCCCCAGCAACTTTCCGCCCTCGACGGTGCGGCCGCCGGTCTCATCGAACGCGGTTGGCTGGAGCAGCCCGCGCCGGATCGCCTACGGCTCACCCCCGACGGCATCCTTTTCTCGAATGAAGTCTTCTACGAGCTTCTGTTCCAATAGGCTTGATGGACCAGCCGATCGACTTTCGCAGCGACACCGTGACCAAGCCCAGCCCTGCCATGCGCCGCGCCATGGCCGAGGCCGAAGTGGGCGACGACGTGATGGGAGAAGATCCCACAGTTCGCAAACTCGAAGAGCGCGCTTGTGAGCTGCTCGGCAAGCCGGCGGCTGTCTTCGTGCCTACCGGCACGATGGGCAACCAAGCGGCAATCAAGGCGCACACGAACCCAGGCGAAGAGATCATCTGCGACGAGCGCTCGCATATCGTCCTATACGAAATGGGGATGGCGGCGGCCTTCTCCGGTTGTATGACGCGCACCATCGCTTCGCCGGACGGCTTGCTCAGTTGGGCGACGATCGAACCCAGAATGCGGCCTGCCAGCGATCACTACCGCGGCGTGACCTTGATTGAAGTCGAAAACACGCATAACGCCGCGGGCGGCCGCATCTATCCGCTCGAGACGCTCGCGGAGATCAGCGTTAAGGCCCACCAGCGCGGAGCGAAGGTGCATATGGACGGCGCGCGCTTGTTCAACGCCGCCGCTGCCATGGACGAGAGCCCCGCAACCATCGTCGAATCCGTCGACTCGGTTAGCTTTTGTCTCTCGAAGGGCTTAGGCGCGCCAGTTGGATCCGTCGTAGTTGGCGAAGAGGACTTCGTGGAGAAGGCGCGGTTGGTACGGAAAGGGCTAGGCGGCGGCATGCGCCAGTCGGGTGTGATTGCGGCTGCTGGCTTGGTCGCACTCGAAGAGACCCCGCCCATGCTGCCTTGCGACCACGAGAACGCCCGCTACATCGCCGCTTCGCTCGCCAACATGGACAAGCTCTCCGTCGAGAACCCAGTACCGGAGACGAACATCCTCTTCTTCCGTACGGAAGGCGAGCTCAGCGAGGAAGAACTGCTCGAGCGCCTGCGCCGCCGCGGCGTGCTGGCGCTGATGAGTGGCGGACGCATCCGCATCGTGACCCATAGAGATGTAAGCCGCCAGCAGTGCGAGGCGGCGGTGGACGCCGTGGCGGAGGCCTTGCGCGAAGGCTAGACCAACGCGAGAACGCGTGAAGTTGCAATCCACGGCGATGCGAGTGGCCGCTCTGGCCGCGCTCTCCGGGGCCTTGGGGCTCGCGCTGCTGCTCGCAATCGGGGGCAAGATCGCGCTCGATCCCCGCACCACCCTCTGGCTCAAATCTGACATTGCGACGAGCTACCTCGGCTGGGCGTTTTACCGCCGGCAGGAGTGTTGTGCCTGGCCGATCACTTGGACCGAGCACGTCGGCTATCCGATCGGCGTCTCGATGAGCCAATTCGACTCGATTCCCCTGCTCGCGTTGTTCTTCAAGGCGCTCGGCCCACTACTGCCAAAGCCGTTCCAGTACATGGGCCTCTGGCTGTGGATCTGCCTGTCGCTGCAGTTCTTCTTTGCGTGGACGCTGCTTTGGGCGCTGGGCGTCCGTCGGCGGGTGCTGCTTGCGCTCGGAGCGCTCCTTTTCCTCTTCTCGCCGGTGCTGGCCTTCCGCATGACGGGGCACATGGCGCTGAGCGCGCACTTTGTCATCCTGGCAGCGCTGACGCTCTATTTTTCGCGCGAGGCGCTTGGCCGCCGCTGGCTGACCGCCTGTCTCGGCTTACTCTTCCTCGCCGGCGGCATCAACCCCTACATCGGCGTCATGGCCGCGGCGGTACTGGCTTCAGCCGCGCTCGCGGATGCGCTGCAGACCCATAAGTGGCGCGTACTCGTTCCGCGCGTTGCCGCGATGGCGGCAGTGCTCGGAGGCGCCTTCGTGCTGTTTGGGTTTTGGACCCCAGGCCTCGAACCCAATATTTCCCCGTTCGGCGTCTACACGATGAACGGCCTATCCTTCTTAGACCCCATGCGGGCATCACTGGTGCTCAAAGACATCCCCCAAGCGAGCCCGTATCAGTACGAAGGATACGGCTATCTCGGACTTGGATGCCTGCTGCTGTGGGTAGCAGTGGCCGTCTCGCGCACCATACCGTTGCGCAACCTGGCGACCGCCGAGCTCATACCGTTGGTGGTGTGTTGCGCCGTGCTGTTGTGGCTGGCCCTCGGGCTGAGCCTCACGATGGGCCCCCAAACTTGGGCTAGTTGGCACTATCCTGCGCCGGTCGAGAAGGCTCTGGGGGCCTTCCGCGGCTCAGGACGTTTCTTGTGGCCCGCACACCTGATGCTGACAGCGGCCGCCGTAGTTCTAGCCGCGGGATTGCCCATCCGGCGCGCGACGGCTCTACTGGCGTTCGCCGCCACAGTACAGGCGGTCGACCTACTGCCGCTTTGGCGCTACCGTCGTGAGCTCTACAGCGCGGATTCGTCTCTGGAATGGCGCGAACCGCTGCAAGCGCCGATTTGGCGCGAGCTTGGCCGGGCGCACAAGCGTCTGCTTGCGACGCCTCCCCAGCAGTGCGGCGCGGAGTATGGCGGCGTGGGGCGCTGGGATGTTTTCGGCATGCTCGCAGACCAGCAGGGTCTCGATACGAACATCTACTACGCCGCCCGCTACGGAACGCCTGCGCAGAAATTCCACTGCGAGGAGTACCCCAAGCGTGTGCGCGCCGGCGAGCTCGAGCCGGACGCCGCCTATGTCCTGGGCACGCTCGAGAGCGGAGTCTACTTCCATTCCGATCTACCCAGCCACCAGTGCGGGTTCTTTGATGGCTACATGCTGTGCTACTCGAAGGCGCTTGCGCCGCCCGCGGCGGGCAACGCGGTTGGAGATGGCGTACCGGAGCTCCCGGCGAACGGCCGCCTAGACTTCTCAAAGGCAAACCCGGATGCGGAGCGTTTCCGCTGGCCTGTAACGAGCTGGTACGAACCCGAGGACTGGGGCGCCTGGACGGCGGGCCCAGGGGGTGTCCTCTTTCGCGTTCCTGAGACCCTCGCGGACGGCGAGCAAACGGTCGTTGTCGAAGTACAAGTCATGGCGACGGACGGCCAAGAAGTCGTCCTGACCGCCAATGGCGCTGACGTCTACCGGCGCGCCTTCGACCCGAAGGCGGGCGGCCTGCAAGACTTCGTCGCAACCTTTGAAATGCCCGACCTGCGCGACGATCGCCTGCTGATGCTGCAACTCCGCGCGGCGAAGCTGGTCGTTCCAGGCGGCGTAGACCCAAGGAAACTCGGAGTCGGGCTGATGGAAATTCGCATCCTCAGCTCTACCTCCGGCGCCAAATTGTAATTGCCGTCTTGCCCAACCGCCGCAATAGCAGCGGGTCGAGCACCCGCGACACCGGCGTCAGGTAGCGATCCCACACACGGATCTGCGCCGGCGTCGGCATCGACGAGCGCAGCAGCAAACGGTTGCCCAGCGATGCCAAGATACCGGCACTGTCGAGGTAAAACGACTTCTCGACCTCCAAGCCCGGGGGCGTCAGCGCCTCCAGCATGCCCGTCGTGTACCTCCGAAAATGGCCGATCGCTTGGTCAAACTCAGAGAACAAGAACTGGTGCGCGGGGCCCAGCACGATCAAACGCCCTCCCGGTTCGACCCGTTCCGCCGCGCGGCGGACTTCAGCCCGGTCGTCCTCGATATGCTCCAGCACGTCGATGTAGAGCACTGCCGAGTGGCGCTTCCGCTGGGGCGTCGTCGAGCGTCCCGCAGATCACTTTCGCGCGGCCCGCGTAGCCGCGCGCGCGATATTCGTCCTCGACGCGAGCGGCCAGTTCCGGGTCGGGCTCGAGAGCCGTCCAAAGCCGCTGGCTCGGCGTGATCAGGTACGGCATGGTCGAGCCCGCGCCAGCGCCGACTTCGAGCACCGTCTCGCCAAGAAACGGACGCAGAATCCGTCCGTAGTAGGACTTCCAGTTGTGCGCCTCGCCGAAAAGCTCCAGCTC
This sequence comes from Bryobacterales bacterium, assembly GCA_041394905.1. Taxonomy (GTDB): domain Bacteria; phylum Acidobacteriota; class Terriglobia; order Bryobacterales; family UBA6623; genus RI-231. The sequence goes on from JAWKHJ010000022.1 coordinate 19,736, forward strand.
AGAGCCGACGTACTTGAGGTCGCTCATTGCGGTTTGGCGTAGAGCGTCTGGCGGGATTCGACGTAGCGCCGGGCATCGATCAACGGCAGGAACGTTGGTTGCGAGCGTAAACTTAGCAGGATGAAGGACGCGATGAGCGCCAGCACCACGTTCTGCACTAGCATCACCAGCGCGAGTCCGGCTGCGTTGGTCGCCCATCCTGGGATCGCCAAGTCCGTCAAATAACGTACGACCACGACCGTGATCAGCGCCAGCAGACTCAGCAACGCCATCACTCCGGACAGCACGACCACGCGCACCATCACGACGTCCGCATAAACCGAGACCGCGCTCAGGCCATGCACGACTAGGGATACGAGGTTCATCTTCGACTTGCCGGCGTAACGCTTGCCGCGTGGCAGCGAGAGCTCGAGCTTCGGCGCCCTGGCGCGGCGCACGCTGCCGGCAAAGTTGTTCCAGACGCTCGCCGACGAGAGTACCCCCGCAAGCGCCGCCCGCGGCGCCAGCGTAAAGTTTCCGTTTCGAATGCGCGTGCCCGTAAGGAGCCAAAACAGAGCCTTGTAAAGCACGTATAGTGCGCGAAACAGAAACCCTTCGGTGCGCTTCGCGCGGTTGATCACGATGACTTTGTCTGGATTCGCGCGGTGTAGCTCGAGCAAGCGTGGCAGATCCTCCGGGCGGTCCTCTCCATCGGCGTCCATCACGACTACTGCGTCGAAGTCGCTGTCGGCGCGCAGCTCGGCCAATCCAGTGGCGATGGCTCGTTGGTGGCCCAGGTTCGTCAGCAGACGGATGACTTCGACGCGTTCGAGCCCGGCGCAGTCGTCTGGATCCAACGCATCAAGCCGTGCGCTCGAACCATCATCCACCGCTAGGACCGTGACGGCTGAGCGCATGCCCGGCGCTACACTAGCGATTTCACGAACTAGCTGCCGAAACGACGGCCAGTCGTCGAACACGGGGCAGAGAACTGCAAACGTAGTCTTCCGGTCGGGCCTGGCGGCCCCATGGGGTTCAACAGAGCTCTGCTCAACTGAGCCGACCGTGCTCGGAAGCGCCATCGCGCCTCCAAGTATACCCGCAGGGGCGCGGAGCGAGGTGTGTAGCAAAAAACAAAGCGACGTCGAAACGTCGCTGAGTCGCCTGGAATGTGGTGAGCGCGGAAGGGGTCGAACCTTCAACCTAGTGATTAAGAGTCACTTGCTCTGCCATTGAGCTACGCGCCCAGGTGATCTTCCAAGATAGCAACAAGACGCCCGGGGTTCAACCCCGCGGGCGTCTTGCGCTTAGGGCCGATTAGAAGCGAACGTCGATGCCCTTCAGGCCGCCGATCGGTTCCACGATGATGGTGAAGGTTCCATTCGTGAGCGAGCCCACTGCGTAGGCCGTGTACGTCAAGCCCGCGCGAGCCTGTAGGATGCGCGTGAACACGGGCCGGCTCCCGCCCGCAGGCAGGATACTGATCTGGGCCTGGGTCGCCGGAATTTCCGCCGCGGCTTGATTAGCGCCCGGCACGTTACCCACGCCCGGGACCCAAAGCAACGGGGTTGAGGCGAAGCGGCCTGGGACGAGAAGATCGACGACCGGCGCATTGGCTACGTGGTGCGCGATGAGTCGAGCGTTGCCCTCCATCGGAGTGGAGACGTCGTTGACAAATTTGCTGGCCGTGGGCGCACCGCCATCCGCTAGGTGGGCGACGATGGAAACATTCTCGCCAGCTTCAACGGGAACGTCCGCTTCGATGACCGGGTCACCGCTGCAGGGCTCGAGTGAGTTGGCCAAGCTGATCTTCACGTTGTACGTGCCGCCAGGGATCGTGAATGGCCCGGCGATGTCACCAAACGTGAACCCGCTGAGCAAGCACAGCGCATCGTTGACCAAGACGTCCACCGGAAGAGCCGGGTCCACCGCCGGGCTCACATCGGGCCCCGGGATGCCATGCACGACACGCACGCTCGCGGTCTGCGCGGAAAGTTGGACAGGGAGCGCGGCAAAAGTGAACAGAGCGAGCGCGCCAGTCAGGCGGGAAAGAAACGTGCGGAGAGACTTAGACATGGGTACCTCTTGTATGGTGTTGACTCGAAAGCCAATCGGCTTCTGATCCCCATGATGCAAACCGACGTTTGAAGCGTCAAAAATCTATACAAGACATATACAACCGTGCCGAGCTAGAACAGGGAAGCCTGTTCGTAGCGTTTGGGCCTGGGCATGCGCTGGTCAGGGGCGACCAGGTCCAGCAGCGCGCGGACGGTGTCCGGCGCGTGCCCGCCGTAATGGTTGTTCACGTAGCCATAGACCGCGATTTCACGCCTGCGTACCTCTGTCAAAAGCTCCCCCCACTCCGCAATGTCAGCAGACCGGTCAACCACCGTACGGTCCCAGCTCTTGGTGATCGCTTCGATCCCTTTGCGATCCCCAAGCCACCGGATGTATGCGAAATCGGCCGTAATCGGGTCAACGTTCGCGGCAAACTGCTTCGGAGCGATCATGCCGACGCGGTCCGTCCAGGCAAACGCGACGTTACGCGCGCGCAACGCATCGAGCAGGCGCTGGTTGGCCCACGTCTCGTTGCGCACCTCGACGGCAAACTTCAGGTCGCGGGGCAAAGCATCGAGAAACGGTTCGAGTACCGCAAGAAACTGGGTAAGCGTCGCAAAGTATTCGCGCGGGAAGTGCGGAAACTGCAACAGCAGCGGACCGAGCTTCTCACGCAGACCGCGCATTGCGGCCAGGAACTCCCGCATCTCGCGCCCGCAACCTTCGAGCACCTTGTCATGCGTAATCGTCTGGGGAACCTTGGCGGCAAAAGCGAACCTTGGTGGCGTCTTGTCGTACCAAGCCGCGATCATTTCGGGCGTCGGCGTTCGGTACCAAGTGACGTCGAGCTCTACTGTCGAGAACTCCTCCGCGTAGAAGCGTAAGAAGTCCTTGGAGCTCAAACCCTTGGGGTAAAACGAGCCCGGCCAGCCAGGCGCGGTAAACGCGCACGTTCCCAATCGGAGCAGCGACAAGCCCTACACTGTACCCCATGAAGCCTCAACCGGAACCCGTAGACGAAGCGCGTCTGCCGGAGCTAGCGCGTGACACCATGCGCAAGGCGAAATACCCGATGCTGGCGACTGCGAGCGTCGACGGGGGAGGACGGGTACGCCCGGTCTCGCCGGTCAAAACAGACGGATTCACGGTGTGGGTGGCCTCGCTGCGCAGCTACGGCAAGACCGCGGAGATCGAGGCGAATCCCAGCGTCGAGCTTTGCTATCTCGACGACACGCACGACCAAGTTCGCATCACCGGCCGGGCCGTGCGCATTGGCCCTGGCCCGGAGCTGCAGGGCATATGGGACGCAAACCCGCTGATGCGCAGTTTTCTTGGTTCGATCGATAACCCGGAGCTTATCGTGTACCGTATCGAGCCCGAGCGCGTGCGGTTCATGCGCGAGTGGGCGTTGCGCTATCACGAGGTTCCGCTGGCGTAGGAGCGCTAGCGGCTATTGCAGAACGGCCGGCCGGAGGGTGCGGTGTAAGTCAGCTAGGCTCCGAGCGAACGTTTCCGCCGAGGCTGGCCGACCAAGCAGGAAGCCCTGCACGAATTCGCATTCCATCTCGGTGAGGCGCTGCAATTGATCGGGAAACTCGACGCCTTCCGCCACGACTTCCACACGCAGCGCCTTGGCAAGAGCGACGATGGCGGCGACGATTTCTGCGCTCGCCGGGTCCAGCCGCGCCGCGTTCACAAACGAGCGGTCGATCTTGAGCCCGTCGATGGCCCAACGGCGCAGATAGCTCAATGAGGAATATCCGGTCCCAAAGTCGTCGATCACGACCTGTACGCCCAAACTCCGCAAGTCACGCAGGCGGCGCGACGTAACTTCCGTGTTCTCCATAAGGAGCGTTTCGGTCACTTCGAGGTGGATGGTTGCCGGCTCGAGGCCATAGGTCCGCAGGCACTCCGCTACAGTGTCTACAAACGTCGGCTGGCGGAATTGTAACGGCGATACGTTCACCGACGCAAAAACCGGAGGCAATCCGGAGTTCTTCCATTCCGCGAGTTGACCACAGACGCGGCGCAGCGCCCATTCGCCGATGTCGACGATCAAACCGCTGTCCTCCGCGAGAGGCACAAAGCGAGCCGGAGGCACGAGACCCTGGCCGGGCCGGTTCCAACGCAACAGCGCCTCGCAACCGGTCATTTCGCCCGTCTTGAGCGAGACGATCGGCTGGTAGTAGAGCACCAGCTCGTCCCGCTCGAGCACACGACGTAGCTCGTTGCGGATCTGCAGCTCTTCCACGGCAGACTCGTGCAGTTGCTGGTCGAAGACCGCTAAACCGCCGCGCTCGACCGACTTCGAGCGATACATGGCGGCGTCGGCGTCGCGCAACAAGCGCTCCGGCGTCGAGCGTCCGTCGCTCAAGGCCACGCCCAAGCTCGCGGAAATGAAGATTTCTTGCCCGTGCAGCTCAAACGGCTTGGACAGCGACGACAGAATGCGCCTGCCGACGATCTCCGCCGTGGCGGGCTGGTTCATTCCGTCCAGGATGATGGCGAACTCGTCGCCGCCGAGGCGCGTCACCTTGTCCTGCAATCGAACGCTCTCGAGCACCCGTCGCCCGACGGCGCACAGCAGGTGGTCGCCGATGGAGTGGCCGAGGCTATCGTTGATGAGCTTGAAGTTGTCGAGGTCGAGGAAAAGCAGCGCGAAAAGGAACTTGTCGTCCTTGTGCGCCTTCTTGCACAGCGCGTCGAGCGACGACATGAGCAATGCACGGTTGCCCAGACCGGTCAACGAGTCGTGCAGCGCCTCATAACGCAGCGCGGCTTCCGCCCGACGCCGCTCTGCGATCTCCACCTGCAGCTCTTGGTTGGCAGAGCGCAATTGGGCCGTTCGCGCGGCCACTTGTTGCTCAAAGCCGGCGCGCTGATCTTCCAGAGCAGCGGAATGGTCTTCGAGGTCGCCCAGGAGCGCGTTGATTGCGTCCGAGATCTCGCGGCTCTCGGGATCTTCGGCATCCGGCATCCGGAAGCCGGATTGCGGATTCGTCATCGCCATGCGCAGAGCAAGTACCGTTTCCTGCATGGGCCGCACAACGAGGCTGTGCATTGGCCCAAGCACCGCGACAATCGCTAAGCCCGATGCGATAACAGCCAGCAAGATGGCGCGGGGACCTGCGAAGAGTGCGTTCTGCAGATCTCCGCCCACAGCCTGCATCAGAGCCCCGATCGCAAGGCAGACGCCTGCCGCAACAGCGCACGAAGCCGTAACACCCAAGGTAAAGCGCTTCTCGATCGGCGCGCTACGTAGCGTACGCAACGAGAACGAGAGATTGGCTCCGAGAACGCCTTGGCATGAAACAGGGCTCGCACCCGGCCTGCGAGGAGGACGGGCTAGCGGTTCTGGACCATGATTCATTCAACGGCCCGCAGGTCGTAAAGTAGGGTCTTGCCGGGGGCTGGGACGCTGAGAGTACGGTTTGTATCAGGCCTTTGCCTTAGTGCATCTACGGTATCGGCTTGACCTCCACAGGCCGGCTCGCGATCATCGGGAGCAGAGTGAGGACGAATCCATGAAGATGTTGATTGCCGGCGAGTGGATCGACGCATCCGACGCCATCGAAGTACGCAACCCTACGACAATTCCGTCGTGGACACCGTGCCCAAGGCGGACGACGCCGCGATCGCAAAGTCGCTCGACTTTGCCGTCGAAGGCGCCAAGGTGATGCGCAAGACGAGCGGCTATGAGCGCTACGAGTGGCTCATGAAGGCCGCTCACCTGATGGGCGAGCGCAAGGAAGACTTGGCGCGCACCCTGACGATGGAAGAGGGTAAGACTCTCACCGAATCGCGGGGCGAAATCGACCGCTCCATCCAAACGATGATCGGCTCCGCTGAAGAGGCGAAGCGCCTGGGCGCCGAAGTGGTCCCGCTCGACGGCGCGCCCGGCTCGGGCAACCGGATTGGCTTCACGATGCGTGTTCCGTGCGGCGTCGTGGTGGCCATCTCACCGTTCAACTTCCCGATGAACCTCGTCTGCCACAAGGTTGGCCCGGGGTTGGCCGCGGGCAACAGCGTTCTACTCAAGCCGGCGACCGATACGCCGCTCTCAGCCTCAAGCTCGGTGAGATTCTGCTCGAGGCCGGCGTACCTTCAGCTGGCATCCAGGTAATCACCGGCTCGGGACGCCAGGTCGGCAATGCGATCTGCAGCGACGAGCGCGTCCGCAAGATTACTTTCACAGGCAGCAAGGAAGTCGGCGAGCAAATTTGCCGCACGGCTGGGCTCAAGAAGGTGACGATGGAGCTCGGCTCCAATTCTCCCGTGATCGTAATGCCCGACGCGGACATCGAGAAGGCCGCAGCAGCCATCGCCGCAACCGGTTACTCCAATGCCGGCCAAGTCTGCATCAGCACGCAGCGCGTGGTGGCCGACCGCGCCATCTACGGCGACTTGGTCGACGCATTGAAGCCCAAGGTGGAAGCGCTCAAAACGGGAAATCCGCTGGCCGACGGTGTCAACGTAGGCCCTATGGTCCGCGAGGATGACGCCAAACGCGTGGAGAACTGGATCAACGACGCCAAACAGCGCGGTGCGCGCCTGGTGGCCGGCGGAACGCGCGAGGGTGCCATATACGCTCCCACCGTGCTAGCTGACGTCGACCGGGGTATGCGCATCTCTTGCGACGAGCTCTTCGGACCTGCCGTGGGCGTCACGCCAGCCCAGACCATCGACGAGGCCATCGAGATCGCCAACGCGACCAATTACGGCCTCTCGGCGGCGATCTTCACTGAGAGCCTCGAGACGGCGATGCGCTTTGCGCGTGAAGTGGAGTCCGGCAACATCCACGTCAACTGGGGCTGCCAATGGCGCGCTGACTTGATGCCCTACGGCGGGCTCAAAGATAGCGGGTTCGGCAAGAAGGGCCGAAGTACGCAGTGGAAGAGATGAGCGAGTACAAGATGGTTGTCTTGCACCTGCGCGGGTAAACACTGTCCTACGAAGCTTGCACCTCCCCGGCCCAAAGGCCGGGGGTTTGTCTTGAGCCTCAGTCGCGCAGCGCCGCGGAGATCGCCCGCAACTCGCCACGGACTTCCAAGGTCTGTCCCGGGTCTACCAAAACTGTCTTCTCAAAGGTTTCGAAGCCGTCCTTTCGAATGACGATGTGGTACTCGCCCGCCTTGACGGACTTCTTGCGCGGCGTGAGGCCGTTGAAGGCCGAATTGATCTCGACCTCAGCCCCGGTCGGCGTCGAGACGATCTCGAGCAACCCTGGCTCCGGCGGCGCTGGGGCCGCGGGGGCGGCCTCAGAGACCGTCGAGTCTGTGGGTTCGTCGTGCTCGACGGTCAAACCCGTGACGAGCTCAGCATTGCGCAAGATGTTCTCGTAGTTGCTCTTGTGCAGCTTGAGCTCGACGGCGCCTTGCAGCCCTTCCGTCTCGAACGAGACCGTCAGAAAGTGGCGCTTTCCGCCCAGAAGGTCGAATGGCTTGGTGAGCGGTGTCCCGCTGCGGCGGCCTTCTAGGGACGAGTAGAAAAGCTGCGTCGCCGACTTCGCGGGGATGGCGAAGAGCTCGACGCCGGTTTCGCTGACGAAGCCGATCTTGCCGGGCGAGAACATCAACCGGCCTTTGTCGCCTTCGCGCGCTTCGCCGTAGCCGGTGCGCACCTCCACCTTTTCGAAGGTGAACTGCGCGGCGAGGGGAGCGGCGGCAAGTGCGAGAGCAAGCAAAGAACGAACGAGCATGGCGGGGGCCTCCACGGGTAGTTTCGGCCGTTTCCGCGCGACTTTGAACCGAAGCAACCCCCTAAAACCCTTGGGGGTTTCTTCGTATGAGGTAGTACTTACGGGCGATAGCCTAGAATCTGATCGACCGTCACTTGCGCGATGGGATGGTAGCCGGATCGCGCCTTCGCGTAGATCTCGAGACCCCGACGCTTGCCGGCCTCCGTCTTCGCCAACTCTTCATAGAGGGGCTTGAGGAACTTGCGTCGCCCGACGGTCGTCAGGAACGCTTCCAGCGGCTTGTCCGCAGGCTTATAGCCCCGCTTGATCGATTCGAGCAGCCAGCGCGAGAGGATCTCGGCATTGTGGGAATCCGAGAGGTGGTATGCCGCATCCAGCTCCGCCAGACGTTCCGCGCCCGCATCGGCGGGCAGGCCGCTCAAGAAAGCGAGCCACTCTTGCGTCGACCAACTCTTTGCCGGTAGATCCGTCACCGTGATCGCCCCGGAAAGCCAGCGCTCACGCGTCTTCGCAACTTCCTCGAGGGCATGCGATACCGGAATCGCCGCATCGGCGGGAATCCCGGGCTCTTCTGTCCAGGCTTCAACGTCGACTTGCTCGACGGCCTCAGGCAACTCCTGCGTCAGGTAGGCCACGAAGTCCGCAGTGGTGATGCTCTGGAAAGCGAAGTGGTCGAAATAGCCCCGCAGGAACGGGTCGAACTTCGGCCGCCCGACGGCCTTCTCGATCGTACGCAATAGCAGCATACCTTTCACGTATGGCACCTGCGTGAAGCCGTCGTCCGGATCGCGGCCATCAAGGTTGACGTGCAGGATCTGATCGCGCGGCTCGAGGGTCGCCATTTCGTCGCGCAGCTCTTGAACCTCCAGCGCACCTTCCATCAGCGCTCGCTGTGGACCGAAGACCGCCTCCTGGATGCGGTTCTCAAGATAGACCGTGAACCCTTCGTTGAGCCAAAAGTCGCTCCACGTCGCGTTGGTCACGAGGTTCCCGGACCACGAGTGCGCCAATTCGTGCGCGATCACGCCCACGAGACTCTTGTCGCCGGCCAGCAGCGTCGGAGTCGCGAAAGTTAGCCGCGCGTTCTCCATGCCGCCGAACGGAAAGCTCGGGGAAGCACGAGGATGTCATAGCGCCCCCAGCGGTAAGGGCCGAACAACGCCTCGGCCTTCTGCAACATGCTGTCAACGTCCTCAAACTCCTTTGCCGCCGACTCTACGACGCTCGGTTCCGCGTAGACACCCGTACGTTCGCTGATCGCTTCGTATGCGATATCGCCAGCGGCGAGCGCAATCAGGTACGGCGGAATCGGCTTGTCGAGCTGAAAACGAAACTCCCGCGGGCCCTCGTCGAGAGTCTCCGCGCTCATCACGGCCCGCAGCGGTTCCGCCACACGAATCACGGCCTGGTACGTCACGCGCACGCCGGGAGAGTCCTGCAGCGGGATCCAGCTCCGCGCATGGATCGCCTGCGACTGTGAGAACAGGAAGGGGTGCTTCTTGCCCGCCGTCTGCGCCGGGTCGAGCCACTGCAAGCCACTGGCGCTCGGGCTGGTTTCATAGTCCACCCGCACGCTCTTCGCACCCTCGGGCAATTGGATCGTCAGCGCGGAGCCGAGAATCGGGTCCGCTGACGCCAGCGAGAACTCGGTCTCAGCAAAGTCCACCCCGTCGATGGAGGCCAGCGCCGACCGAATCTCGAGATCGCGTGTGTCCACAACCAACTTCATCGGCTTGACGCCGTCCACGGGCTCGATTTGCAGCAGCGTCGCGCCCGACAGGACCTTGCGTTCGAAGTCGACCGTCAAGTCCAGCGAGACGTGCCGCACGCGCACCTCGTCCGCATTGGCGTAGGAGTGAACGTCTTTGGGTTCGGTGGCTGGTGCTGCTGCGGTTTCCATGGCAGGTTCGGAGCCTCCACAGGCGATGAGTCCCGCTAGGAGCAGGCCCGAGACCCAACGTTTGGACGGCATGTCTTGATGATAAAGAGCCTGCGCAGCGTTGGGTAGTAGTGGCTCGCTTAGCCAGTTATCCGCCCGATCACCGAGTAGCCCATCATGATCGCCATCACCGCGGCGGAGATCCATAGAGCCAGCGACAGCCAACCCGGAGGCGCAATCTTGCCCGGCAGACGCCGGTAACGCAGATAGAGCGTCGCGAAGCCGATCAGCGGGAGCATCGACGCTTGCGCAATGCCTCCGATCTTGACCATCATCACCGGCTCCTTCAAAAACATGAAGTAGAGCGACGGTACGAACAGCAGGATGAACACGAAGATGCGCGTCGTTTTGAGGCGCAAGGCATAGTTGTGCCGGTCGTAGACGCCCAGCATTCCGACGAAGTCCGCAAACACGCGGCAGTGCGCCGCCGTCGAGGCGAAGACCGTCGAGTACAGCACCGCAACCGCACCCACAAGGAACAGTGGCAGCGACCATGGCCCCAGCGTCTGCGTGTAAAGGTTCGAGAGCGTTGCGACCATCTCCGAGCCTTGCGGGATCAGGCCCATGCCGTGCAGCACGCCCGCGCCCAGCAGGTAGAACGCGATGGTGGCGAAGGTGTAGATGATCATCGAGTTCAGAACGTCGACGCCCATCACCTTGATCCAGCCGAAGGCTCGCCGTACCCAGGCTGGCGAATCTTCCTCGGGGCCGGCGTAGCGCGTATCCTTTCTCGATGCACCAGTAGGGGTACATCACCAACTCAGTCGCGCCCACGCCGGTAATACCGAACACGGCGACCGCAGTTGCGAGGCCGCCCTCGGTGGGTGGAAACTCAACCCGTAAAGCACGTCTTCCCAGCGGAAGTACTCCGGAAGCTTGAGGAGGATGACCGCGCAGGAGACGGTCATCACGGTGAACGTGACCACCAACGCCATAGCCGTCTTCTCGACCACGGCGTACCGTCCGCCAATCAACAATACAACGGTGACGGCGTTGATCACCCAAACCCAGATCGTGATCGAGGTCGCCGGGTCGGAGCCCAGCGCCAGCATCCGGTGCATCACTTCCGCAATGCCCCCCAGCATGCCGCCCACCTGCATCAAGGTGAACATCACCATGGCAAACCAGCACCACACCATCCAGCCCACGCGGAAGCGCGGGCCTGGCACGTGATCGAACGCTTCGAGCGTCGTCTCGCCCGTCCCGATCGCGTAGCGGCCAAGCTCGTTCTGGACGACGATCTTGATGATGCAACTGATGATGACCAGCCAGAGCAGGGTATAGCCCATCTCCGCGCCGAGTACGGTCGTGGCGATGAGCTCGCCGGACCCGACGATGGAGCTGGCCAGGATCAAGCCTGGGCCAATCAGCTTGAGGATTGCGCCGAAGGTGGTCGGCGGCTCCTGGATGTGTTCCGGCTTCCGTGCGTACGGGTTGAAGCCATGCTGTTCGTCGGGCATCGTGGCGGTCAGGCAATGCTACCCCACCGCGCGATGGGGCTGCAAGGAGCATGCAAACCGAGCCGTGGCAGCGATGCCACGGTCCGGCGCTTGCGAGTCCGCTAACGCCGGGCTTCCGCCATTGCTGGCGGGGCTCTGTTTCGTGGCTATCCCAACGCCGCCAGATATTTCAAGAACCGCCTGGCATAGCGGTCCAGGTTCTCCTCCGAACCGCCTCCAATCAACGGCGAGCACATCTCATAGGCCACCGAGCCCACGAAACCGTTGTCCCGCAGCGTGGTCAGAAACGTCTTGTAGTCGATGAAGCCCTCGCCCATCGGCACGGCCTGCGAATAAGGCGTGCGGGCCTGGAAGTTGATCACCTCCGGCTCGTAGACGAAGCGCGGCCGCTGCTGGTAGTCGGCGATCGTCGTGTGATACGTCAACGCCGCCATGTTCCGTGCCGCTTCCGCCAAATCCGCTCCTTGCAGAGCGGGCGACCAGGCGTCGAACAGCGCCTTGCAGTTGGGCTCGTCGACGGCTTGAATCAGGTCGCGCTGACTGCGCCAATCGACGCCGATGTCGTGGTGATTCTGAACGCCCAGAACGACCCCGTACTCGGCCGCCCGCTTGGCGCACTCTTTCAGCGTCGAGACGACCATGTTCCACTGCGGCAGATAGCCCGCCGACGGGTGCTCATAGCCGGTGAACACGCGCACCATGTGCCCGCCGATGTCGCGGCACAGGCGTGCAAGCTCGGTGATGTACAGCGCCTGGATGTCACGTCCCGGACTTCCGAATGCTCGAGGTCGCCCGTGATGTTGTTGTATGCGGCGACATAGACGCGCTCGAAGCCGTGCCTCGCGATGCGGTCGCGCAGGCGCGTGCGCGCATCCGCATCCCAGTCCAGCGGATTCAGGTGAGGGCGTTTGCCGCCCAGCATCACGCCGCGAAATCCGAGCGCGGCCGCCTTGTCGACGAAGTCCTCCGCGCTGAGCTTGGCTTGTCCCCACGAGCCGGAATAGCCGACCGAGAAAAGTACGGGCAAAAAGGGCATATCGGCGACAGGGTAACACCGCCCTGGCGCGGAAAGCCCACGCGCCTCCGTTGTGCGGGTAGCGCGTGGGCGGAAAGGCTAGTTCGCCGGCACAACGCCAAGCCGGCGAGCCACGCGTGCAAGGGTCTCCTTGATCGACGCAAGCTCTTCCGACATGGCCATGTTGGCAGCGGCCATGTCGTCCAATTGAGTTTGCAGAGCCGAAATCGCGGCGCCATCGGTACGCATGAGCTGGCCCCGGACGAAACCGCCACGATTGACCGCCGAATGCATGTTGACGTAGAAGCCGGAAGGATTCGCGAGCAGCGCCTCGACAACGGCTAGGCCGTCGGCGGCTGTAACGATGTTTTGGCGTGAAATTTGATGAGAACCTGGGCCATAATCCGTGGCCGCTCCAAAGTTGGAATCAATGACCACCGGTCCATTGGCCCCGCGCACGCCCCTGTGGATGTGCATTGCGAAAACGTTGATGTCCGCTTCCGTGCTCAGGTCAATCTGAAAGTCCACGACGGCGCGAGTGAGCGCCCCGGTGCTATCGCGCGTCATGTGGACGAGCACGGTCGCGTTGCCTCCCGCGGCGAGCCCCTCAATGGGAGGGTTCTCCGACGACGGGCTTAGCGGAGCCGTGAAGATGGCAAGCCCGGAAGATTGGGCCAGGGAAGTCCCGGCGGCAAGAGCGGCCAACAGGCCGATGAACATCAGTCGTCTGATCATTCTTGGTACTCCTCGGCGGCGTCGTTCTCGGACGCCGCTCTGACACGTTTTTTACGCGATCGGCGCAGTCCGGCAAACCGCAGGAACACCGCCGTCGCGGAGGTTGGAGAAAGAACGATCGCGCTACGCCAAGACACCCTAGAGGGGCGCGGCGAAACCAATAGCCCTCTCCCCCAGCGAGACAATCAGCCTGATGTTGGCATACGGAAAGTGACGCTGCGCACAATGTTTACAATCGTTTCCGAGCAGTAAGCGGCGGTTTGGCCGCCTACGCTACCCTGATACCCAGCCGCCGGGAGGCGGTCGGAGTCGCCTATGGAACGTCGAACTTTTCTGCATGCCGCGGGTGCGGCGGCTGCGGCAGCCCCGCAAATCCTACGTGGCCAAGCCAAGAAGCTCAGGGTGGGCGTCATCGGCGTCGGCCGCCGCGGCCGAAACATCGTCGAAGCGGCCGTCGCGAGCCCTGACACGGAGTTGGTCGCGATCAGCGACGTCTACCAACCAAGCATCGACAAGGCCCTGAAGATCGCGCCCGGCGCCAAGGTCTACCGCGACTTCCGCGACCTCATCGCCGACAAGTCCATCGACGTCGTCGGCATCGGCACGCCCGATCACTGGCACGCTTACATGACGGTCGAAGCCTGCAAGGCAGGGAAGGACGTTTACGTCGAGAAACCGATCTCCGTCACCGTCTACGAAGGCCAGATGATGGTCAAGGCCGCCCGCAAGTACGAGCGGATCGTCCAGGTCGGCACCCAGCAGCGCTCCGGCGACCACTTCCAGCATGTGGTCAAGCTCATTCAGAACGACGAGATCGGCGACATCTCCTTCGTGCGGAACTGGAACTACGGCAACCAGTACCCGGAAGGCATCGGCAACCCCGCCGACAGCGCGCCTCCGAAGGACCTCGATTGGGAAATGTGGCTCGGTCCGGCGCCCGAGCGCCCGTTCAACGCCAACCGTTTCGGCGTCAACGACGAGTCCTTCTCCCACTTCCGCTGGTTCTGGGACTACGCCGGCGGCATGATGACCGATTGGGGCGTCCACTTGCTCGACATCATGCTCTGGGCCATGGACACGCCAGGGCCGACATCCGTCTCCGCCTTTGGCGACAAGTACGTGCTCGACGACAACCGCGAAACGCCGGACACCATCCTGGCGAGCTACGAATTCCCAGGATTCGTAGCGGTCTACGAAAACCGCACCACGAATTCGCAATCGATGTTCGACCAGGGCTACGGCATCACCTTCCACGGCACGAAGGGAACGCTCTTCTGCGACCGCTCGCGCTGGGAGATCCTGCCCGAGCGTGAACGGACCACCACCGGAACCCGCGAGCGCATGCCCGGCGCCGAAGGCAAGGCCGGCAACAACTCGACGATGGATCACTGGGCGGACTTCGTCAGCTCCATCCGGACGCGCAAGCCGCCCGTCTCGGACATCCTCGAGGGCCACCGCTCGACCGTGACCGCCCTGTTGGGCAACATCGCCATGCGCAGCAAGCAGCGCTTCGACTGGGATCCAGTCAACGAGACCACCACAAACGCCGAGGCGCGCAGCTTCCTCAAGCGCGAGTACCGTGCGCCCTGGAAGCTGGAGCTGTAACACGCTGAAAACACACGGCGTCCGACAGATACGGAATTCTGTTGCACCATGAAACCTGTCGCCACTATGCCCCGTCAAAAGGGTTGCAATGGCGATAATGACTGCAACCTTCCCGGGACAGACGGCTTTGACCCAACCCGAAACCAAGGTGGTCTATCGAGACTCCCCCGAGGCTGACCTCGTAAGGCAAGCCCAGGCAGGGGATGATCGGGCGTTTCGGCAGATCGTCGAAAAGCACCAAAGCAAGGTCTTTTCGATCATCTACGGCATCCTGCGCAACCGCAACGACGCCGAAGACATCGCCCAGCAAGTTTTCGCTAAGATCTACTTCTCGCTGAAGGGCTTCGACTTCCGGTCGTCGCTCATCACCTGGGTCTACAAGATCACGGTGAACGAGTGCTACGACTACCTGCGCAAGCAAAAAGTGCGCAAATTGGTCTACGAGTCGGACCTCGGCGAAAAGGACGAGCGGACGATGGAAAACTCTCCGCTCGCGGTGGAAAAGGGTGCGGCCAACGACGATCGGCTCGAGAAGCGCGACTACCTGATGAAACTTCTTTCGAAGGTTTCAGAAGAAGAGCGCATGTTGCTGATTCAAAAGGAAGTTGAAGGACTGACAGTGGAAGAGCTTGCGGGCATCACGGGCCTAAACGAGAATACCATCAAGGTGAAGTTGTTCCGGGCCCGTCAGAAGCTGGTGAAGGCTGCCGGCAAGCTCGACCGGGCGGTGGCGTAATGGATCAGTATCTGCAAGACAGGATGGAAGCGTACTTGGCCGGCGACCTCGCCGGCCAGGAGCTTAAGGAGTTCGAAGCGCGCATGGAGCGCAGCTCCGACGACGCGGCCGAGATCGCGGCCATGTTGGAAACCCATTCCTTGTTCGACTCGATCCGCGTGAGCCCCGAAGAGACGCCCGTGTTGGCGCCCGGGTTCTACGCACGGGTGAATCAGTTGATCGAGGAAGAGAAGAAAGTCCCCATCTGGGAGGTCTTTTTGCAACCGTTCATGCTGCGCCGCCTGGCGTTCGCGGCGTTGATGTGGATGTTCGTGTTGGGTTCGGCGACCTTGATGACGGATACGACGACCAAGACGAACACCGAATTGGCGGATTTGATCCTGAGCGAGCAGCCGCCGGCAAACTACCACGTGCGCATGGGCTCCGACATCGACCAGAACCGCGCGGCGATGTTGGCCGTCATGATGAAGCCGGGAGAGTAAGAGCGACGATGTCTGAGCTCCGTTTGTCCGCGTACCGAGAGAAGGCGTTGGGAATCCTCGCCATCGTGTTCGTAGCCGGTCTGGCCACGGGCGTTCTCGGTACGCGCGCCTACGACCGCCACATGGACGCGACAAAGGGTGACCCGCTGCAGCAACAGGCTTCGGTGGCGATGGACCGCTTGACTCACGACTTGGATCTGAACGACGAGCAAGCGGAGCGGGTGCAGGCCATCCTCGACCACTACATCATGTTCGAGGCGGATCTACTCTCCCAGGTGCGTTCGCTGCAGCAGCAGGGGCGCAAGGAAATCCTCGAAGTTTTGGACGCTGAGCAGCGGTCGAAGTTCGAAACGATGGTCCGCCCCGTCTCGACCGGCCCTTAGCCGCTCTACCGGGTCAGCGCCTTCCGTCGGTTCGCGCTATCCTGACCCGGATGGTCATCCCCAACGCGGCCTCCCGCGCAGTCTTTCGAGCGGAAAAGATGGGCAAAGCCGACCTGTTTTCGGCAGACGCCCTCTTCGCCGGACTCAACTGCTTCGAGCCTGGCCAAGAACACGCGCTCCATACCCACGCTGGGCAGGACAAGATCTACTACATCCTCGAGGGCGAAGGCGACGTCATCGTCGGCGAGGAAACCACTCGAGTCAAAGCCGGTGATCTGGTTCTTGCGAAATCGGAAGAGCCGCACGCGATGGCAAACCCCGGCCCGGAGCGCCTGGTCGTGATGGTGGTAATGGCTCCGCCGCCCGCGGCGAAGAAGTGAGTGATGCGAACTCCCCTGCTGCTCTTCTTGCTCGCAACCACACTTAGCGCCGAGCCCCGGATTCGGGTGACTGAGACGGCCGGTCTCGCGCGCGACCATGAGCCCGTGCGCGTCGAGCTCGCGGGCGAGGAAGAGTATGTCTTCGTCACCATCGGCGCGAACCAGACACGCGAGTATGCTTTGAGCGAGCTTCGACCGAGCGACCCTCTGCGTGTCGAGTACACAGGCCCATCAGGCTTTATCCTCGACAACGCCGTGCTCCGCGCCGACCATTCCGCACGAATCTTCGGTGACCGCATTGAAGACAGTGGCACGCTCAAGGCCCTGACGTACAAGCCGTTCGACCTCACGCTGCTGCGAACGCAGAATCGGATGCACTGGGCGCCCAGCTTCCAGCGCGAGGGAGAGAAAGGCTATACGTCGATCGCCACTTGGCCGCGCCCGCAGCGGACGCAGCGTGAGCTCGGGCCGGGCTGGTTCATCCACACGCGTGAAGGGCGGCATCCTCTTTACCCTGAGATCGAGCTCTTCGCTCAGTACCGCTATTTCGCGCACGTCCCGTACTTCCTATTCCGCGCCGTAACAAGCATCGTCGAGCCCATCCAAATGTATTTCCTGCGCGGCCAGGAGATGACGATGGACGCCTTCTTCACGCACGTGGTTTTCCCTGACAAGGACGGCAAACCCGCCATCTACGACTTCGAGGCCCGAAAGCCAGTTTTGGAGAAGAGTCCGCTCGCGCCCGACGTACCTTGGGTAGCTTTCGTCAATCTCGACAAGGGCTACGGCTTCGGCGCCATCACCCTGGACTACGCCGCCACGACAACCTCCGGCGCGCACCTCTCGATCAATGACGGCGCCCAGAACGGTAAGTATTGGGACCGGCGCCTGGTCGATCAGAAGACGACTCCGCTGAAACCCGGCGACCGCTACGAGGAGGAGTCAGCCTACGTGCTCTTCCACGCATCGAGGGACCAGCCCGTTGCGGAGTTGCTCGAATGGGAGAAGCGCTTACGGGCCCCGCTAAAAGCCGAAGTGCTGCCCTAGATCAGGCGGAGATGCCCGCTGACTCGAACGTCGCCATCTCGCGATAGAGCGCCACAGCCGCATCGACAACGCCCATTCCGAGCGCCGCGCCGGTCCCTTCGCCCAGCCGCATCTCGAGCTCGAGCAGCGGCCGCGCTTTCCAGCGCATTCAACAGTAAGGCGTGCCCAGGCTCGGCCGAGCGATGACCGAAGGCGAGGTAAGGCCGCAGCGCGGGCGCCAGGCGCACCGCCACGAGCGCGGCACTCGTCGCGATGAATCCGTCGACCACCGCTGGGACTCTGCGCGCTCCGCACCCGATGTAAAACCCCGCCATCGCCGCGATCTCGAGTCCTCCCACACACGACAGCGCCCGCAGCGGATCGCGATCGCTGAGGTTGTGGCAGATCCAGCGCCATCTCGATGACAGCCGCCTTGCGAGCCCGGCCGGAGGCATCGACGCCCGTGCCCGGCCCCGCGAGGGATTCCGGGCTCGCGCCGGTCATGGCGGCCCCCAACGCAGCGGCGGATGTTGTGTTTCCGATGCCCATTTCCCCAGCGGCGGCGAGTGTGACGCCTGATTCCGCAAACTCTTCAGCGATGGCTAGCCCGACGCCCAGCGCCTCGTCTCGCTGGTCGTCCGTCATCGCGCATTCAGCGGCGTAAATCTGCGTACTCCAGCGCAACCTTCTTGCGCAAGACGTTCAGCTCTGGCGCAAGCTCGCTCGCGATCCCCACGTCGACAACGGTCGTCTCGATGGCAAATTTCCGGCATAAAACGTTGATCGCCGCGCCGCCACCCGCGAAATTTCGCGGCCATGAGCGCGGTCACCTCAGCTGGGTACGCGCTCACACCTTCCGCCGCCACGCCGTGATCCCCGCAGAACACCGCCACGCTTTTCGCGGCGCGTACGGCAATACGCTTCCGCGACACAGCGCGTACCAAAGCGCGAGCTCTTCAGCCGGCCCAAACTACCCGGTGGCTTCGTCAAGGAATCCAGCCGCGCTCGGATGTCCGCCTCGAGGGCGCTCGTCGTGCGGGCTTCCGATTCGGCCGATCGCGTCTTGCAGTTGGGCTGTCATTCGGCCTCCAGGCGCGTCACGTCGCCATAGTCCTGTCGAAACGAAGTGATACGGTTCCAATCGAGTGTCGCTCGTTGCGCGCCAGCTCCGCGACGACGGCATTGACGCCGGCGTGGCCCACCAGCAGCACGGGCCCGGGCCGTCCGCACAGATCCTCATACGCCTTTCGAATTCTTGCAGAGAGACATCACGCGGTTCGCCGCCCTCCGGCGTCACGCCCCACCAGTCATCGAGCTTCCGCTGGGCCTGCGCCGGCCAACGGCGCTCAATTTCACCCCAGGCGAGCCCGTCCCAACGCCCATAGCCCAATCCCGTTCCACCGCGCATCGGACTGCAACGGCAGCCCCAGGCGCACAGCAACCGCCGTCGCTGTGTCGATCGACCGACGCAGCGTACTGCTGTAGACGCCGACCAATCCCGCGTCCGCGAGTCGTTCGGCCAAAGCGGTCGACTGCGCGCGTCCCTCTTCACGAAGTTCCGGGTCCGATTGTCCAAGAAACAGTCCCTTGCCAAGGCTTAACCCATGCCGCGCGAGATAGAGCGTCATGGCTGCGGGGCCGCCAAGAGGACCAACAATACGATGCACTCCATCACCACTGCGGACGCCCCCAGACAGTCGCCGTTGACGCCGCCCAACCGGGCCTTGAAAAAGCCCGTCGCCATTCCGGCGAACAGCAGACACCCAACGATCGCCCACACCACCGCCGGCTCTTGAAACACGGGGTAGTAGAACAGTGCACAACAGAACCAACTCGCCATCGCGACGCCGCGAGAGACAGCTGCGGCGAATGCTCGTCCGCCCCCCTCGCCCGCGGGCCCGGCCCATCCGGCGAGCGTCACCACGCCCGCTCTAGGCGCGCTCTGCCCGACCAAAAAACCGGCCAAGCCGAGACGGCTCAGGCAAAACCAGCGCAGGGCGTACGTCAGCACGAGCGCGGCAGCCCCGTACGTACCGATGCGGCTGTCCTTCATCACGCGCATCAGACCTTCCGGCGTAGACTGGCTGCCGAAAGCGTCGGCCGCATCCGCCAAGCCGTCTTCATGTAGCGCCCCCGTCGCCAGCGCGAGCACGCCCAGCGCTAGCAAAACGCCAACCTCACGCGGCCACAGCTGCGAAGACGCCTCGGCCACACCCCACGCGAGCCAGCCCAGCCCGGCGCCCACGGCCGGAAAGAACACGGCCGCCCACGCCAGCGTCCGCCCGTCCGGCGCAACCGGGGGCGACGGCACTGGGAACCGTGTGAGCAGCTGCAGCGCCGCGATCAATCCTCGCCAGACGCTGATCATCGCAAGACCCCACTGGGCTTCAGGCGCAAGGGCTGGCCAAACACCGTCCAATAGACCTCGTCACTCGCCTCGGCAATCCGCTGGTTCATGCGGCCCGCCAAGTCGCGGAACTCGCGCGCCAGGGCGTTCTCCGGCACGATGCCGCACCCGACCTCGTTGGTCACCAATACGAGATCCGTCCCTGTCCATCCCTTGAGGAAGGCCACCAAACCGTCCAACTCCTCCGCTGCATCCCGCTCTGGGTGCAGCAAGACATTGCTCAACCAAAGCGTCATGCAATCGACCAGAACCGCCTCGCGTCGTTGGACTTGTGCGAGCGCGGCGATCAGATCGAGCGGTTCTTCGACCGTCGTCCAAATCGGGCCGCGATCCGCCTGATGGCGTGCGATGCGCTCGCGCATCTCCTCGTCCCTGGCCTCGCCGGTCGCCAAGTACACCGCGCTTTGGTGACGCTGCTCCACCCAGTTCTGCGCGAACCGGCTCTTGCCACTGCGTGCGCCGCCGCCGACCAGCACTACTGCCACAAGCTACCCCTGTGGCTGCGCAACAGCCAGATGAAGAACGGACCGCCCAGCATCGCCGTGATCACGCCCACCGGGATTTCCGTCGGCGCCATCGCTGTGCGCGCAATCGTGTCACATAGCACCAGGAAGCCCCCGCCCACGCAAAACGCCGCAGGCACAAGCAAGCGATGGTCCGCGCCCACGACCATGCGCAGTGCGTGCGGCACGATCAATCCGACAAACCCAATCGGTCCTGTGAACGCCGTAACCGCAGCAGTGAGGAACGATCCCAGAAAAAACGACATGCGCATCAGCGAGCGCAAGTCCACGCCTCGCGTCGACGCCCAGTCCTCGCCCACCGACAACAAGTTCAACTGCGGAGACTTCCAGACTGCCAAGCCAAACGCGAACAAGATGCCGACCGCCAGCGAGATCAATGTCGTCGGCGTCGGCGAATCGATGCCGCCCATCAACCAGCGCACGATCGCGAAGGACTGCGTCAGCCCGGCCGAGTAGTGCAGAAACAGGATCGCCGCCATGGCAATCGAGTTGATCGTCACGCCCGTCAGCAGCAGCGTGAACGACGACATCCTGCGACCTTCGCTCGCGAGCGACACCACCAGCGCCATCACGCACAGAGCGCCCACCAATGCGCTGATCCAAATCGCCGGCAAGCCCGCAACCGTTCGCCAGCCGAGGCAGATCGCCAGTACCGCTCCGAGCGCCGCTCCATTCGAGACGCCCAGCGTAAACGGCGTCGCCAGCGCATCGCGCAGCAGCGCCTGGAACACCACGCCCGCTAAAGCCAATGCACCGCCCGCGAGCGCACCCAGCAACACGCGGGGCATCCGCACGCCAAACACGATTTCGCGGTCTGGCGATTCTCCACGTAGTGCGCCCAGCAATGAGGCGTCGCTCGAGCCAATCAACGGCGCGACAATCAGCACCGCCAGCAAGAACGCCGCAGCGGCCGCCGCCACCAGTGCGAAGCGTTTGCTTGTCAGCATCGCGGGCTACCCATAGCTCACCCAAGGCCGCCCGCCGTCTCCCTGCCGCAAGGTGACCGCCGCATCGAAGACCCGCCTTACCAGCGCTTCGGTTACCACCTCCGCCGGAGGCCCATCCGCCGCCACCTTGCCGTCGGCGAGCGCGATCACACGGTCGGCATACGCCGCCGCCAAGTTGAGGTCGTGCGTAATCGCCACCACCATGCGCCCCTCACGAGCCAGGTCGCGCATCAGTCGGTACAGATGGATCTGGTGCTTGAGGTCGAGGAACGTAGTCGGCTCATCGAGCAAGAGGGCTTCCGGCTGCTGCGCCAAAGCGCTGGCCAGCGCCACACGCTGACGCTCGCCCCCGCTCAATTCGCGGAAGGGCCGCGCCGCAAAAGCTTGCGAATCGGTCTGCGCCATCGCTTGCTCGACGGCGAGGCGATCTTCCGGGGACTCGAACAATCCGTTGCAAAAGGGCGTCCGCCCCATGAACACCACTTGCTCAGCCGTGAAAGGAAACTCGAGGCGTATGCTCTGGGGTACAAACGCAACGCGCCTCGCCAATTCGCGCTTGCTCCACGCCTGGAGGTCGCGGCCGTCAAAGCGGCACGCGCCACTGTAGTCTTCCAGCAGCCCGGCCAGCACGCCCATCAGCGTGGACTTGCCCGCGCCGTTCGGCCCGACGATCGCCGTCAGCTCCGCCGGATGCAGGCGCAGCGTGACATCTTCGAGCACGCGCGCCTCACCATAGGCGAAGCTCAACTGCTCCAACTCGAACGAGGCGCTCAGTGCGCCTCCGGGTGGATCATGTGCAGCAGATCCTGTGCAGCCTCGACCACGCGCGGCCCCGGCACCACGAAGTAATCCTTCGCCACCGCGTACACGAGGTCGTGCTTCACCGCGGGCAGGCGAGGGAAGGCATTGCGCCACAGCTCGACGACAGCGCGCTTGTCCGCGTCGGTCACTCCATCCGTCACCGCCATTTCGCCCATGTCCAAAATCACTTCCGGCGCGCCTGAGTAGATCTCTTCGCGAGGAATCCGCGGGTAATATCCCATGGCATTCGCGAACATGTCTGCGCCGCCGGCGGCTTCGATCAGCTCGTTGAGAAACGGCCCCTTGCCCACCACCATCAGGTCCTGTACCGTCCCCGGCGTCCGCCCGATGACGAACATCGTCTTGCGCTGGGGCAGGGAGGCGGAGCGGCGGCGCACGTCGGCCAATCCTTCATGCACCTTTTGCGCTTCGCGTTCCCCAGCCACCGGGTCGCCCAACCGGGAACCCACCCGCGCAGCGTCTGTTCAATGCCCGCCACGTCGTTGTGCTGCACCGTCATCACGTTCAGTCCGAGTCGCTCCAGTTGGTCGCGCAATTCGCCATGCTCTTGCAGGATCACCACAAGATCCGGACGCAGCGCCAAAATCGCCTCCATGTTGGGCTCGAGATACGTCCCGATCTTCGGTTTCTGCCGCACCTCGGGCGGATAGTGACAAAAGCTCGTGACCGCCACCACACGCGGCCCGGCGCCCAGGGCATAGAGCATCTCCGTGATGCTCGGCGCGGCGGAAATGATCCGCTGTGGCGAGGCGCTCGCGACCGTCCCCAGGGCCAAAACCGCCAGCGCCAGCCGGCGGGTCACAGATAGAGCTCCTCGAAGCGGCCCACATCCACCGAAGCCTCAAACCAGTCCGCCAGGCGGTCGTAGACCTGCTCCGGCGGCGCCTCTTCGGAAGGACGCGGAACGGTCTTCGAGCGCCATTCGGCCACGTCGGCCAGCAGGGCGTCCAGAATCTTCGGATTCTCCAGCGCTCCGTGCAGGTAATGACCGAGGATGCCTCGCCGCCAGTAACCCTGGGGCTCGCCGTCCACCAGACAGAACGGAGACTCGCCCGCGGACGGTGTCGTCTCGCCGATGTGAATCTCGTAAGCGTCAAACTCGATGCCGCCCACAGCCAGCCGGGCGCGCACCTGCCGCGTCGTCTTCTGGCGCGCCATCCTTGTCTGGATCGGCAACAGCCCAAGCCCAGAAAGGCGCCGCTGCGAGCTCTCGAAGGCGTAGGGGTCCACGATGAACCGGCCCAGCATCTGGTATCCGCCGCAGACGCCCCAGACAGCGGTGCCATCCTTGCGCTTGTCGAGCACCCACCGATCCAGCCCCGTCTTCTTCATCCACGCCAAGTCGGCGAGCGTGTTCTTCGTCCCCGGAATGATGATCAGGTCGGGGTCGATGCGCGCAGCCTCGGTGATGTATTCCGCCTGCGGTAAAAGTTTGAAGTCGGTCGTGTTGGCGATGTTCGGCAGTTTGATGATCGCGATGTGCAGCCCGCCCGGCTCCACCGGCGTCGGACGCCGCTCTTCGAGCGCCACGCTGTCTTCCTCATCCAAGTTGATGCCCGGGCTATCCGGAAACACCCCCAAACAAGGCCGCCCGGCGCGCTGCTCGATCATACGGCGGCCTTCGTCAAAAAGTCGAACGTCTCCCTGGAAACGGTTGATCACAAACGAGCGAACGAGCTCTTTCTCCTGTTCGTCCAGCAACTCCAGAGTTCCCAGCACCGACGCAAACACGCCGCCGCGATGGATGTCCGCCACGAGCATCGCCGGAACGCCAAGCCGCGACGCCAGTCCCAGGTTGGCCAGGTCACGGTCCTTCAGGTTCAGCTCGGCGCAGCCCCCGGCGCCCTCGATCACCACGTAATCGAACTCCTCGGCCAAGCGGCGGTACGATTCCTCGACCTCGTCGAGCAACTGCTCGTAGTCGGCCCGCAAGTCGCCATTTCGGACAGTCTTCCAAACCTTGCCGTGCAGCACCACTTGGCAACCGTCTTCGCCCGCAGGCTTGAGCAACAGTGGATTCATGTCCGTGCGCGGCTCCAGGCGACATGCCGCGGCCTGAGTTGCCTGCGCGCGCCCAATCTCGCCGCCGTCGGGGCAGACCGCGGCGTTCAATGACATGTTCTGGGCCTTGAACGGAGCCACGCGCAAACCGCGCCGCGTCAGCCAGCGGCAAATCGCCGTGGCCGTCCAGGTCTTGCCCACATGCGATGCGGGCCCGACGATCATCAAGGCGTTGCCACGCCCATCTGTGCGGGGCTCCGGCTCAGGACGGCCGAAGAGCGATCGGAACAAGGAACTCATCGATTACCCGTCGGCCGAGGCGGCCGCCGACGGGTGCGGAAGGGTATCCGCGTCCGTTGAAGGTCGCCGGCCTCGCTCACTCCACGAAGCAACGCACGGCACATCGTCGCGGGCCGGTCTCCTGGCTTGGCGAGGTCCTCGGGCCTGGCCTCACAGTGGCGGGTCCGCGCGGGACTTTCACCCGCTTCCCAGAACGCCCCTTGCATTGCAAGCGGGGCGCCCGCGACGTTTGGTGGACCGCCGAGACGGTTCACCGCAACCGCGACAGTATCAGTTTCGCAAACAGGGGGTCAAGAAGGCGCGGCCGAAGCTACGCGGAAGGTCGGAGTTGCACTTCGGGAATCTGCGCCTGCCTGCGGAACTACTGTTGCGCGGTTGCCAAACGAGCCAAAGCGCGATTGATCTTGCCGGAGAGCTCCGGCCACTCGAAAGGCTTGCCGACGTAGTCGTCCGCGTTGACGGCAAAGGCCTTTTCTACGTCTCCGATGGTGGTGCGCGCGGTGAGCATGATCACGGGGATGTGGGCTGTTTCCGGCGCTTGTTTGAGCATCCGGCAGAGGGTGATGCCATCAATCCCCGGCATCATCACATCGAGCAAAATGACGTCCGGCGTTTCGCGGAGGGCGGTGTGGTAACCCTGCTCCCCGTCCGGCTCCATCAATACGTCGTAGCCCTGTACCCCGAGCCGAAAAGCCAAAGGTCGTACGACATCTTCTTCATCGTCCACGATCAAAATCGACTGTTTCACGCTGGTCATTGCCCCCCTTGCGCCTCCGCCAATTTCAGTATGTCGTCCGCGACCCTTTGCGCCGAATTGAGGGCAAACAGCGCTGGTTCGCTCAGCGGGCCCGAGGATCGCACCAAATGCAACATGTCCGACAGCGTACGCGCCAAGCTCGCCGTCTCCCGCATGTGGGACGCGGCCACCGCCGCCGCCGCGCGAGCCGAATGCTGATTCCCCTCCACCTGAGCGCGAATTTTGTCCAATAGCTTTACCGCGCCGAGTGTCTTCGGCAGGTAGTCCACCGCGCCGAGCTCCTTCGCGCGCTGGCGAAACTCCGGATCGGAATTTGCCGAGAACAGCATGACCTTGGTGTCGCTGAAGCGCGGGTTTGCCTTGATCGTGCGCGTCAACTCGATACCGTTCATCTCCGGCATCATGAAGTCGCTCAAGATCAAGTCGACCGGCTGCTCACCGATCCTTTCGAGCGCCTCGGCGCCATTCGTCGCGGTCACGACTTCGAAGCCTGCCGCCTGCAGACGAAACTCCAACGCTCGGACCACGTCCAACTCGTCATCAACAAGCAGGATCCGTTGTGGAGAGGTCACATCCGTCATACAAAACTCTCGACCGGTGGTTTACAAAGCTTTAGCGAGAAGGAGAACCGCGACCCACGCCCGGGCTCGGATTCGACCCAAATGCGGCCCCCGTGTTGCTCCACGATCAACTTTGCGATGGTGAGCCCGAGCCCTACGCCCCCGACCGTTCTACCGGGGCCGACGCTAAGCTGCCCGAACTCCTCGAAAATCTCCTCCAATTTGTCTCTCGGGATACCCGCGCCGGAGTCGATCACTTCAACGACCGCATCCAGCGCGCTTGTACGCACCCGCACCACAACGGCGGCTTTCGGGCTATGCCGAAGGGCGTTCTGGACCAGCTTGTCGAGCACGTCGCGAATCCGGGCCGGGTCCGCTTCCACCCAGATCGCTCGCCCAACAATACATTCGAACGCTACGCCGGCGTACGATTCGGCGCTTGAGCGCGCCAGGCGGCACAAGTCCATCGGCGAGAATGTGACGCGCCGTTCCCCGCGTTTGAGCCGGCCAAGCTCGAGCGTATCGTTGACCAGCTTCGTCAGGCGCTGTACGTTGCGCCGCGCGAGATGCAGAAACTCCCGTTGCTTCTCGTTGAGGGGGCCCGTCAATCCATCCAGCACTACGTCGAGCCCTTCCTGCACTGCGGTCAGAGGCGTCCGTAGCTCGTGCGAGATGCGGGCCAGGAACTCGCCTTCGAGCTCGAGCCCGGCGCCCAGCCGCTGTACAAATGCTCTGGGCTCCTCAGCTTCTTCGATACGGACCAGGCGCAGACCCGGCTCGACTACCCCCGCCATCGGACGGATGGCGACTCGCACCGCGATGAAGCTGTTCCGTGTGCGACAGCGCGCACTTGTCGGGTCGGCGTTCGACCCGTCCGCTTCGAGGAAATCCGCTAACCGGCGACCCTCAACTTCCGAACCTACATATCCGGTGAGCTTCTCGAACGCTTCATTCACATAGACGATGACCTCGTCCGGTTCGACAACCATCGAGGGATCGGACAGGCAATCGACAGCCATTCGGATCGGCGCATTGAGCGGACGAACCGAGGCCTTTCGAGGCGCGGTCGGAAGCAGAGGAAGATCACACGGCACGGCAATCGCGCCGATAAATGGCGCCACCAGGATTCGAGCTCCAGCGCTCAAATCATCCACGCCGATCTTATCGGGCGCCCGATCGCGTCTTTTAACCCGAATCCCGCCTCTGCTGGATCCGGTTGATCGCGACCGCGCGGAATTGTATATTGAAAAGAACGCGTGGCGCTATCGTCTAGCGGTTAGGACAGGGCCCTCTCAAGGCTCAAACCCGGGTTCGATTCCCGGTAGCGCTACCAAATATTGAAGCCCGCCGATTTCGGCGGGCTTTGGCGTTTTGAGGCCGTACATCCAACCTGCGCGGTGGCGGCGAATCATCCAAAGCAGAGCGCTTCCGGCCAACAGCAGAGTCCATGAGGCGGGTTCTGGAACGATTGACGTGATCGTCTCGAGCTGCGAGAAGCGCAGCGTGAACGTATCGAGGTTGGCCGAACCGCTATCGGAATCTCCGGCCCAAGCGCGGAAACTCAACAGCCCGAACAGCGCTGCGTGTTGGGCGAACTCCGCCTCGATCGATGGTTGGTAGAAGCCCTCGACGGCCGAATGTCTGCGACCAGCTTGTAAACCTCTGGCCCGCCGGCATACTCGAACAAGAAATCCTCCGCGCCGGCCGCCGAGTTCGCGCCGCTCGCGATGTGCCGGCGCCGAGATCGAGCGACGAGTCCTTGATGACGTTGCCGAAGCTTGTCACCGTGAAGCTCGTCTCGTAATCGATCAGCCCCCTCGGCCCGAGATTCCACTGACCGCCGAGGTCGAACAGCAATCCCGGGCCCGGGTCGAGACCGCCGTCATCGAGGCCATAGACCACGATGTTGCGCAGGTCCGGAATGCGAGCATATCCGAAGCCCAGCACGTGTATCGGGCTGAAGTCGCCGAAGACAAGGTCGTTGGTTTGGATGGTCGCGCCGCCGAGAAGCTCCACAAAGGTGCAACTCACATTCACATTGGCACAGCCGTTGGTGATGACCGCGGCAGGGGCGGAAGGCATGGCGGCGGTCAAGGAAAGAAGAAGGACGGCGTTGAAAATACCGGTGCGCGCCGGGGCTACACGCATGATGAAGAGTGCTCCTGGCAGCAATAGCGCTGCGTTCCTGCGAGAGCAAGCGCTACGTGCGCCTGCGCAAGAAACATGTGTGAACGACGCCGCGCATTCTCGGTGCGACGCCACGCAGGGCAGGATAACTGGAATGCTTCTTCGAATGCAACTAAGTTGCAAAGAGAATGTTAACGTCGGCCCATCAGCATGCAGGCTGCAATCTCGTCAATCCGACGGGCGTCTTCATCGCGCCCCAACAACTCGAGCAGCGCCGCATAGCCATTCAGCGCATCCGCACGCACGCCGGATACCGACCTCGATGTTCAGACACGCCAGAAATTGCCGTTCGGCTTCGCCGTAGTCGCCCGCTTCGATGGCCAACTGCGCCAGCCGCAGCAAGACTTCCGCTCCGAGATTTTCCGCCTTGAGGCGGTCCGCCGACAGATCGCGAATGGGCTCGTCCTGCGTTTGCTCCGCGAACGACACCTCTTCCTCCGCGATCGCTATGTGGTCGACCGGGGCGTTTTCGACGGGCGACAAATGTGAGAGCACATCCCGGACGATCGACGCCGCCAAGTCGATGTCGCCCGAGCGCATGGCGTAGTTCGTCTCCCACTCGCGGTCTCCCGCAAATTGGTAAACGAACGTATTCAAGCTTCCCTCGGCCAAAACGAACGCGTTGCGCTGCTCGAGAAAGGAAAGCTCCACGTTCGCCGCCTTGTCGTCGAGCGCACGAATCTCAACTTCGAGCCGGTGGTGGATCGGGCCGCCTTCCTCAATCTGGCTCAGTTCGGCCTCGCGGCGCGCTTTGCCACGCTGCAAGGCTTGCTGATATTCGTCGCGCGTTGCGATGGGACCCGTCAGTCCAACGCCAAGCGACTGCGATGCCGCCGCGCCCTCGTCGGAGATCACCTCGTCGCCGCCCGACGAGCGGTAGGCAATCCCTGCGGTCTCGTAGGGTAGATCCGGTCGCCCGCAGGCAATCATCCCGACCAACGCCGCGAAGCAAAGGATGCGCTTCCGAGTCACGAAGCCTTCATGGTACTGAAGCCTTCGCGGCCGTGCGGGGCCTACGCAGTCAGGGCTGGGACCAGCTCGCCATGGACGTCCGTCAATCGAAAATCACGGCCCTGGTACTTGAAGGTCAGCCTGCGCGATCGATGCCCAGCAGATCAAGCAAAGTGGCGTGGAAGTCGTGCACGCTCAGCGGGTCCTTCACCACGTTGTACGAGAAGTCGTCCGTCTCACCGTACACGATGCCGGGCTTGAGTCCGCCGCCCGCTGCCCACAGCGTGAAGCAGCGCGGATGGTGGTCGCGCCCGTAGTTGTCCTCGGTCATCGCCCCCGGCAGTAGACCGTGCGCCCAAACTCGCCGCCCCATACGACTAGCGTATCTTCGAGCATGCCGCGCTGCTCCAGATCCTGGATGAGCGCCGCCGAGGCTTGGTCCACATCCGGGCCTGCTCCGCAATGCGACGCGGCAGGTCGCCATGATGGTCCCAGCCGCGGTGGAAGAGCTGGATGAACCGCACGCCGCGCTCGGCTAACCGGCCGCGCGAGCAGGCAGTTCGCCGCATAAGTTCCAGGCTTGCGCGAGTCCTCTCCGTAAAGTTCAAACACCGAGTCGGGCTCGGAAGAAAGGTCGGTCAGCTCAGGGACGGAGCTCTGCATCCGGAAGGCCATCTCGTACTGCGCGATGCGCGTCTCAATCTCCGGGTCGCCCATCTTCTCGTAGCGGATGCGATTCATCTCGCCCAAATCGTCGAGGAATCCGCGACGGTCGTCGTGGTCGAAGCCGTCGGGATTTGAAAGGTACAGCACCGGGTCCTTCCCCGATCGAAACTTGACGCCCGCGTAGCGTGTGGGAAGCCATCCGGAGCCCCACAGGCGGCTGTAGAGCGGCTGGCCCTTTGCCTTCGCCACAGGACGTCATTACGACGAATGCCGGCAGATTTTGGTTCTCGCTGCTAAGCCCGTGCAGCAAGCCAGAGCCGATCGAAGGGCGGCCGGCGAGCTGGTGGCCGGTCTGCAGAAACGTGATCGCTGGGTCGTGATTGATCGCTTCGGTGTGCAACGAGCGCATGATCGTCAGCTTGTCGACGATCTTGGCCGTGTGCGGCAACAGCTCGCTAATCCATGCCCCGGATTGCCCCATGCTGCGCAAGCTGGAAAGCCGGACGCCGCGACGGGAAAATGGTCCTGTGCAGCGGTCATGCCGGTCAGCCGCTGGTTGCCGCGAACCGACGCCGGCAGATCCTTGGCGTGCATCGCGCGGCAGCCCGGGCTTGTAGTCGAACAAGTCCATCTGCGCGGGGCCCGCCGGACTGGAACAAATAGATGACGCGCTTCGCCTTCGGCGCGTGGTGTGGCAGCCCAGGCAGACCCGATTCCGCGCGCAAGTCGCCGCCCAGCAGGTGAGCTAAGGCGCCGACGCCGATGCCGGAGAGCGGCGCGGCCGAAGAAGTGGCGGCGGGTGAGGCTTAGGGCCGCCGCTCCTGTGTCTTGTCTCCGTCTCGACGGTCTCATTCCTTGATAATCACCTCGTCAAGATTCAGAATCATGCTCGAAACCGACGTGTAGGCCGCCAGCTCTTCCGCCGGGATCGATCTGTCGTGACCACTCTCACCCATCTCGACCAGCTTCTTCGCGTCTTCGGGCTTTGTCTGGTAGCGGTCCAGGAAGCGCAAGCCGCGGCAGGATCTGCTCCTCGCGCGCCTCGAGCTCGCGCGCCGTCGCCAGCCGGAACCCGTAAGCCACGCGCTCGTAACCGGCGCCTGGCCGCCAACTGATGTACCATGCGCTCGGCCAGCTTGCGCGCGGCCTCCACGTAGGTCACGTCGTTCATCAGGTCCAGCGCCCGCAGCGGCGTGTTCGTGCGCGTCTCGCGAACGACGCAAGTCTCACGCGGAGCTGCGTCAAAGGCCACCATGGCCGGCGGCGCGATCGTGCGCTTCCAGAAGGTGTAGAGGCTGCGCCGGTAAAGACCATCCCCTTCGTCGTGCTGGTACTCCTTCCAGTTCGAAAGCTCCGTCCAAAGGCCCGCCGGCTGGTAAGGCTTCACCGAAGGTCCGCCGAGTTCCTCATGCAAGAGGCCGGACACAGCCAGCGCTTGGTCGCGCACCGACTCCGCAGGCAGTCGAACACGCGGTCCCCGAGCGAGCAAACGGTTGTCCGAATCCTTTTCGAGCATCTCCGGGGTCGCAGCAGAGGTCTGTCGGTACGTGTCGCTCATGACGATGGTTTTCATCATCGCCTTCACGTCCCAGCCCGAATCCATCAGCTCCACTGCCAGCCAGTCGAGCAGATCGGGGTGAGAAGGCCACTCGCCTTGCGAGCCGAAATCCTCCACGGTCGACACGATGCCCGTCCCAAACAGCATCTGCCAGTAGCGGTTGACCGCCACACGCGCCGTCAGCGGGTTCTTACGATCCACCAGCCATCGCCCCAGGGCCAAGCGATTCTTTGGTGATCCGGCGGGCAGGGAACCGAGCGCGGCCGGAACGCCCGGCTCGACCACGTCGCCTGGCGCGTCATAGACGCCCCGCTTCAATACGTGCGTCACGCGCGGTTCCTCGCGCTCGCCCATCACCATCACCGTGGGAAAGCTTGCCACCAGCTTCTCGCGCTCCAAGCGCTTCAGACGCAAGTGCTCCCACGCATACCGGATCGGCGGGCGCACGTCGCCCTCTTCCAAATAGGCCCAACGCAGCTTCAGTACTTCTCCAGCGTGCGTGAAGCCTCGGCTTCGCCGCAATCTCGGCCGGCAATCCGGGGTCGCCACGACGCTGACTTCTTCCGCCGACAAGGCGCGGTCGTAACGCGCGCTTCCCCAATTTCGCCCACGAACCGCTCGTCCTTGCCCGGCCCATAGCCAACGCGCAGCGGCTCCGTCGACTTCGTATTGTTGTTCGAGTGGTCAATTACCACGTGTTTGCGGCTTTCCGTCCACGTAAAGCCGGATGCCCTTTGCCAGCCGCGATCCGTCATAGCTCATCGCAACATTTGCCGCCACTCACCCAGCGGGCAACGGATCGACCGTTTCACCCGCATGCGGTCGTCGATATCGGTGGACTCGATCCGAAAATGCAGCTTGCCGTCGATCAGATACAACCCATATCCCTTGTTGCCGCGTGAGCTCGCAGAGGCTTCATGCTTGTGATGATGCCGCCGGTCGCCTGCTCCGCTTGATGCGGGCGGCAAGCGTGAACGGATCGAAGAAGTCGAAATTCGCGATCTTGCCTAGATCCCTCGAAGCGTTTGCCGTCAAAGCGACCCTCGTCGCCCTCAAACGTCTGCGCCTTCACCAAACGTTCGTCGAAGCTCCACGCAGATCAGGCTCCGGCTGCCATTCGGCTACGCCTCGTTCCAACGCCGGCCGCGCCTCTTCGAGCGCCTTACTAAAGGCGTGAATATCGGCGTCAATGGCGTCAAGCTCCGCCTCCTGTTGCGGAGTCGGGGCCTGGATGATCGGCGGCGTATTGCCGTACTTAAAGTAGCGGCCGCGGTCGGGGACCTGGTTGAAATAGGCGAAGAACTGGTAGAACTCTTCTGCGTCAGGGGGTCGTACTTGTGGTCATGGCAACGCGCGCAGCCCATGGTCAGCCCCAGGAACACCGTCGCCGTCGTCTCCACGCGATCGACCACGTACTCCACGTCATACTCGTCGGGCACGATGCCCAGCTCGCCGTTGCCGCGATGGTTGCGGTTAAAGCCCGTCGCTAGGATCTGTTCTCGTGTTGCGTTCGGAAGCAGATCGCCGGCAATCTGCCAAAGCGTGAACTTGTCGTAAGGCAGGTTCTTGTTGAACGCCTCGATCACCCAGTCGCGCCAGCGCCACATGTCGCGCTCTTCGTCGTTTTGGTAGCCGTTGGTGTCCGCGTAGCGCGCGGCGTCGAGCCAGCGGTAAGCCATGCGCTCGCCGTAGCGTGGCGAGGCCAGCAGGCGGTCGACGAGCTTCATAGCCGTCCTGCGATTCGTCGCCGAGAAACGCGTCGAGCTCAGCCGGAGTTGGCGGCAATCCCGTCAGGTCGAGCGTCACCCGTCGAATCAGAGTTTCCTTGTCCGCCTCCGCCGAGGGAGCCATCCCTTCACGCTCCAGCCGACGCCGCACGAGGGAATCAATCGCGTTCATCCCAGTGGGAACCGATGGCTTCTCCGGCGGCAGGAAGGCCCAATGCCCCTCCCACTTGGCGCCTTCCTCGATCCAGCTCCGCAGCGTTGCAACCTCATGCTCGCTGAGCTTCGCGTGGCCCTTGTACGCCGGCGGCATACGCAAGACGGGATCGTCGGAAGAGACGCGTTCGAGCAACTTGCTTTGCTCGGGATGGCCAGGCACGATCGCCTTGCCCCCCGAGTTCAGATCCACGAAGGCGCCCTCGCGGCTGTCAAAGCGAAGCGGGCTCGACCGCGAACCTTCATCCGGCCCGTGGCAGGCGAAGCACTTTCCCGACAAGATGGGCCGCACATCGCGGTTGAAGCGCACATCCTGTGCCGTAAGCGGGATACAGACGAGGGAGAGAATTGCGAAAAGACGCATACCGGGCCGTCGGTGGTTGATGATACAGGATTCGCGGCCGTCCCGAAACGCTTTGGCCGCCTTCAACGACCGGCCGGAAACCATTCCGCCACCGCGCACGCCTAAAATTGTAAGAAGAGACCTAGCAGTCTCTCACTCTGTCCCTAACCCGAGATTGATTTGTACCGTATGCGCGTGAGAGAGCTTGCTCTGCTGCTCCTTCTGGTTCCGGGCGCGTCCTTCGCCCAGCAAGCAGAGGACGGCCTCATCGGCTGGTTCGAGAATTACGACGAGGCGATCGCGGAGGCGAAGAAGACCGGCAAACCGATCTTCCTCGAGTTCCGCTGCTCGCCTTGACGGGCTGGACGTGAATTCGACGCACAGGTTGTGCTGTCGCCGACCGATTCCAGCCGCGGAAAGCTCTTGAGCCAGTACGTGACCGTTCGCATCATCCGCATGGATGGGGTCGATATCGGTCTGTTCGATCGCGACTGGCAGAACCCGATCTACTTTTTCATCCTCAATGCGGATGAGCAGATCTACCTGCGCTACGGGGGCAGGGATGAGACCGCCGTCGATTCCCACTTGACCCTGGAGAGCCTCGAGCTTGCCTTGAAGGAGGGCCTCAAGCTTCACGAGGAATGGAAAGCCGGCCGCCTGCCCGCGCCCCCTCGTCCCAAGCCGGACTTCCCGGAAAACTACCCCGCACTCGTCGAGCGCACATCTGCGCATGGGGCGTGTGTCGAGTGCCACCTCATCGGCGACTTCAAGGCCCTGCAACACGAAGAAGAAGGCACGCTCGACAAATTGCGCGAGATGTACCGCTCGCCCGACATACGCACCATCGGCATCCATCTGGACATCCCCAAGGGATTGCTTGTCGAGAGCGTCGAAGGCCCGGCGGCGGCGGCCGGCATGGAGCCCGGAGACACGATCACCCACGTCGAGGGCAAACGCGTCTACACCTTCGGCGACATGCAATACGAGTACGACAAGGTAGACCGCGCCGCGACCGAAACGCACTGGAGCGTAGACCGCAACGGTAAGCCTGTCGACCTGACCATTGAGTTGCCGCCGCGCTTCTGGCTCACCAACCTCGTCCACCGCCATTGGACGATCGAGCCGCGCCCCTACTTCCGCACCAAGGAGCTGACACCAGAGGAAAAGACGGCGCTCGGCCTGCCCGCAGACGGCTTCGCCAGCCGCGTGACCTACGTGGACGGCGTGGCCGACCTGCTCGGCTCACACGAGCTCAAAGTGGGCGACATCATCGCCGGGGTCAACGGCGTCCAAAAGGACCCCATCGCAAACACGGCAGAGCTCTACGTCCGCCTGCACACCAAGTCCGGGGAAGCGTCCAAGCTTGACGTCATCCGCGACGGTCAGCACATGGAGATGAAGCTGACGACCGGTAGAATGGGTTTTAGGAAATGAACATCAAGCTCGCCGCACTTTCGCTGCTCGCCGCCTCTGTTTGGGCGGGCGATTGGACTGCTCCCGTGGCCGTCGGCTTGGGCGATGAGCACGCCGTCTCCTACCGCGCCAAGCTCGACGGAGAGTTCCTGGTCGTCGAGGCCACGCAGGTCAATGGCTGGCACACCTACGCCATGGACAACGAGGAGCGCGCCAAGGAGGCCTTGAAGGGCAAGCAGTCCCTGGGTATCGATGCTCCGACGCAAATCACCGTCGGCGGAGGTCTCGCCCTCGCCGGCCCTTGGAAGCAAAGCGAGCCGCACGATTACTCCAAGCCCGCCATGCGCTGGTACACCTGGGGCTACGACGCGCCGGCCCTGTTCGCCGCCAAGGTGAAGAAGACCGGCGCCGGGGCAGGGGAGATCGGGATCCGGGGCCAAGCTTGCGACGACAAGCGCTGCAAGAACATCGACATCACCTTGAGCGTTCCCGCTGACGGTTTCGGCGGCAAAGCGACCCTCGACTTGAGCAACCTGATCGCCGTCAGGCCTGGTTCGTAAACAGCAACGCCGGCGCATTCGCCAGCCGATCGATCACCGCCTCCGGCCGCACGTCTCCATCCAGGTCGCTTTCCCGGAACTTCCCGGTACGCACCAGCGCAGCCTGCAACCCAGCCTGCTGCGCTCCGCCCACGTCGCCGCGCACGTCGTCGCCGATCATCAGCAGGTCTTCCGGCGGTAAGCCCAGCTTCGCCGCCGCGGCATGGAAGAACGCCCGCGCGGGCTTGCCCAACACGATCGCTTCGCGTCCGGTGGCGTACTCGAGCGCTTTCACGAAGGGCGCAACGTCCAGCGAAATCCCGTCCGGCGCCTTCCAGTAGCGGGTCATCCCAAGCGCCACAAGCTTCGCATCCGGCTCATAGTGCAGCAGTCGAAATGCACGATTGAGCTTCGCGTAGTCCCAAGCCCGGCCCAAGTCGCCGACGACCACGGAGGACGCGCCCCGTTCAGCGTCCGGCGCCACTGTCGGCACACCCGCTAGGTCCTCTTTGAGAACCGCCGGCGTAAACAAGGCCGCCGGCCCTGGCGCGTGCTCGGGCAACCATGCGCTTGCGGCGGCGGCAGGTGTCCAAAGCTCGTCAGCCTGGGCGGGGATGCCGAAGCCGGCCAGTTTTGTCACCAGCGCCGAGCGCGGCTGCGACGTCGTGTTCGTCACGAACAGCAGCGACATGCCACGCCGCCGCAGCTCGGCCAACGCCTCCGCAGAACCCTCGATAGCCCCGTCCCCGTCGTAAACAACTCCGTCCAGATCGACCAACAACCCTCTTGGTTGACGCACAGCAGTAGGCTAACTCATGTCAAATGGCCTAGGAGATTCACCGTACCCGGTCATAAGGGTACCGATGACCCATTCTCAGGCGTTCCCCGGCGATGATACGTTCGCCGTAGGGGGAGATCCCACACGTGAGCCCAAGTTATTTGACCGCACAGTCCTATGCGAGCGATGGATTCGCAGCCATTCCCGAACTGATTTCGTCCGAAGAAGCCTTGGCCTTGCAATTCGAATGCGAGCGAGTTTTCGACGTAACCGCCGGACACCCCGACCGCCTCGGCTCGGTGTCTCCTATGATTCAGAACCTCGGTCGAGACCGCAGGCTCTCCGAGCTAGCGGACGAGCTCCTGGGAGAGCCCGCGTTGTTGATGACGGAGAGCTTGGCGACCACCGCCGGTCTGCCGGAGCCGCAACAGATGGCCGTGCCGCCCGAAGCCATCTTGGCCATTGCCGTTGCCGTCCAGAGGCCGAATACCGAGCAGGACACGATCCGTTTCCACAACGACCGCGGCGTTCGCCTCGAACCCGGTGACGCAGCTGTGTTCTCCGCCGCGACGCCGCACCAAATTGACGACGGAGCATCCAAGTTGCTCCTGTTCACGTTCAACGCCGCCCGCTTCGGCTATCTCTATCCAGACCTGGATACGCTGGACGCCGCTGCCTGCGCCGCGCGCTGAGCCGCCAAGCCTTCGACCAAGTCCGCCGTCTGCGCAAGTCCGTTCGAACCCTCCATGCGCGCGGCCGCACCGGCGCACGCCGCACGTACTGCGTCTGATCCCAAAAGCTCCTCGATCGTGCGCGCAACCACGCCTGCAAAAAAGAACTTCGGGAACACCGTGCGCGCCACACCCAGGTTCCGCAGCCGCACCGCGTTGTCCGGCTGGTCATAGCTGAACGGGCAAATCACCTGCGGAATCCCAGCCCGCAGCGCTTGCGCCGACGTTCCGATGCCGCCGTGGTGAACGATCGCCGCGCAACGCGGCAGGACGGTACTAAATGGCGCGTAGTCAAACCGCGCAGCCCATCGCGGCAACGGGTCGGGCGTGTGCCGCGGGAAGTGCGTCAGCAGCAACGCCCGACGCCCGATCCGCTCGCATGCCTTCACGCCTGCGCGAAAGAACCTGCGCGCATGCCGCATCGCCGTACCCGGCGTCAGCACCACCGGCGGGTCTCCCGCGTCCAAAAACGCCTGCAGCGCCGGGTCCTCCGCACGGGTCTCCGCTTCGTCGTAGAGCGGAAACCCCGTGCAATGCACATACGGCGGCCAGTCGCTCTGCGGTTGCCCATACCACTCAGGAAACAGTCCCACGGACAGCTCCGGCGACAGGAGCCACTTGTGGAACACTCGCCGCTGCCGCGGCAAACCCAGTTCGCGCCGAAAAGCATTCACGCCCCCCGCCAACGCCGGGTCGAACAGCAGCGTATCCACGCCCCACATCACCGCGTCGCGCATCGGCCGCGCCGCAAATTGCCAGCGCGGGGCCGTCGGAATCAGCGGTAGCCCCGGGATGCTCTCGCGGCTACGCACCAAGGATGGCTGCAGCATCATCGTCGCCATAGGCACGCCCAGCTTCTCCTGCGCGATCCGCGCGCCAAAGGCGATCGC
This sequence comes from Bryobacterales bacterium, assembly GCA_041394905.1. Taxonomy (GTDB): domain Bacteria; phylum Acidobacteriota; class Terriglobia; order Bryobacterales; family UBA6623; genus RI-231. The sequence continues at coordinate 57,546 of JAWKHJ010000022.1, forward strand.
CGACGCAATGACTACGGTATTCGGACGCCGATTGCGCTCGATCCAGCCATAGACCTCACGCATGTAGGGCAAGATCAGCACCTTGGCCAACATGCGCGCGCCGTGCGTCAGCGTCCACATGCGCGGATTATCGATCGCCTTCTCGAACGACTCGCGCTCTCCCACCCCGTGGAAGCGCAGCCCCGCGCGCTCGACCGCGTCGCGATACAGCGGATTCGCAAGGAAGTCCACCGCATGCCCGCGCCGCGCCATCTCCCGCGCCACGCCCAGCAGCGGGTGCACGTCGCCAAAGCTTCCCAGCGCGACGGCCACGACGTGCAGGCGCTCGCTCACTCCAGCCCTGCCAGCACGGCCTTCGCAACGTCCTCCACGCGCCGCTGCTCGACGTCCAGCTCGCGATTGATGCGCTGCATCTCGACCTGCGAGATCGCGCCGCCCAACTCGTCCAGCGCCTCTCGCAGGCCAGGGAAGCGCTCGAGCGTCGCCTGCCGCACCACCGGCGCCGCATCGTAAGGAGGAAAGTAGCCCTTGTCGTCCCGCAACATGCGCAACCCGAGCTTCTCGATCAGCCCGTGCGTCGAATTTCCGACCGCCACATCCACTTGGCCCGCTTCGAGCGCCTGGTAGACCAAGTTCAAGTCCAGCGTCTTCGGCTTATCCGCAAACGCAAGCCCGTATTCCTTGCTCAGGCCCGGCCAGCCATCCTCGCGCTCCAGGAACTCAAAGTTGAATCCGATGGTCAAGTTCGGCGCCACGGCCGCCAAGTCCGAGATCGTCTCGATGCCCTGCGCATCTTCTTTGCGGACGAGCACGGCGAACGTGTTGTTGAACCCAAACGGCTTCGTCCACACCAGTTGAAACTTCTCGGCATACGCCTCGCGCACCCGGTCGAACACAGCCCCAGAGTCGCTCTCGACCGGCTCTTCCAAGATCGCCGTCAACGCCGTACCGGTGTATTCCGGATAAACGTCGATCTCACCCGCCAACAGCGCCTCGTGGCACAGGAACGTGCCGCCCAGGTTCAACCGCCGCTCCACGCGGTACTCCGTGCGCCGATCGATCTGCTGTGCGATCAGCTCACCCAAAAACACGTTCTCCGTGAAGTTCTTCGACCCGACACGGATCACATCCGGCGAAGAACACGCAGAAAGAACCAGCAAAAACGGAAGGAAGATGCGCATCGGAACGTTCGCCTTCCAGCGTAGCGTGCGAACCGGCCTAAACTATTCGCAATGCCGTCGCGAACCCTCTTCGCCGCCTGCGTCCTACTCGGCCTCTCACTCGCCTGCGAACGGCAACCGCCAGAGGCGGCCGCGCCCGCGCGCCAGCCCGTCGTCGCCGAGCTCATCACCATGCTCGACACCCGCCAGCCGCTGCGCACCGCGCTCGAAACCGCCATCGACAAAGCCGCAGTGGAGGGCGTCGATAGCCTCGACGACTTCTACCGCTACGTCGACGAGCTGGTCACCTGGGTTCCCATCGAGCGCGAGCTCGCGCCACGCGCCATCAAGTTCCACTTCATCGTCAATCAGGCCCCCGACGATCAGCTCAACGAGGATCCCGAGTTCGCCGAATGGATGAGCCGCCTCGCCATCGCCTGGGAGCATTTTCTCGACACGCCCGCCTCCGCCGCGCAGCTCGAGACCTTCATCAAGAATCCCGACTATCACATCGACGACTACGCCGCGGCCCCCAGCGGCTGGCTCACCTTCAACCAGTTCTTCGCCCGCTCCATCCGCGCCGGCAAGCGCCCCGTCTCCGATCCGCGCGACGACGCCGTCATCGTCTCCCCTGCCGACGCCGTCTTCAAAGGCTCCTGGCTCATCAACGCCGATTCCCAAATCACCGTCAAGGGCGTCACCTGGCCCATCGCCCAACTCCTCGCCGACAGCCCCTATAACGACGCCTTCCGCAATGGCATCTACGCCCACAGCTTCCTTTACGTCGACGACTACCACCGCTTCCACACGCCCGTCGCAGGCGAAGTCAAAGACGTCCGCAACATCCACGGACGCATCTACCTCGACGTCCAACGCAAGGACGACGGCGGGCTCGAAGTGATCGACGGCGAAACCTACCAGTTCAACCAGGAACGCGGCCTCATCGTCCTGGACTCGCCCAAGCTCGGCCTCGTCGCCGTCCTGCCGATTGGCATGTCCTTCGTCTCGTCCGTGCAGCTCAACACAGACGTCGGCGCCAACCTGCGCAAAGGCGACGAATTCGGTTATTTCATGTGCGGCGGCTCCGACGTGGTGATCCTCTTCTCCCGCCCCGACATCACATTCGAAGCCGAGATCGGCACGAAGTACTTGCAAGGCCAACGCATCGCCAAGATGAAATAGCGCCCCAATTACCGCGCCGGCGAGTTTTCAGAGCGCTAACCGCGCCGCACACGGAAAGGTGCGGGTTCCGTGCCAACGAACCGCGCTACTACGCTCACAGGGACTGGGTCGACTCGCCGACCGCGAGCACCACGAACACGGTGCAGCGGTATTACGCTCCAATAATTGAATCATGCGCATCTTCGGACGAACAGCAGTCCTCTTGGCCACTGTCTGTATCTCAGCAGTATGCGGCCGTGCGCAAGCGCCCGACACACCAGCAACCCTCTCCGGCAGCCGACTGGAAGTCATTCTGGCGATCGCCTTCGCCCGAGAGGCTCCGATCGGCCTTGAGATTCTCGACTGGGATGCCCTTGACACACCGATCTCCATACGGTGGGACAACAACACCGGCGCTCGGACCGCGATCGAGCGCGTCATCGGGAGAGACTCAGGCCTGGTGGTCAACGAGTCGAACGGCGTGTTGCTCGTGACCTCACCTGCGATTCCGGACAACATCCTCAACACAGGGATAGCCGCCTTCGGTCAGAATCGGGGCTCGCTGAACATGCTGGACTGGGCGCTTCACAGTAGCCTGGAGCAAACCGTGGATCACAGACCGCCACGCGGGGTTGCGGGGACTCTCAGTACGCCCACGGGAACTCCATGGATAGGTCCGCTGAATATGCAGCACAGTTCGGTGCGCACCATCCTTTGTCGCATCGTTTCTGCGTCTCCTGGTGGGGGCCTCTGGTTGGCTGACGGTGCCGTTCGCAGGGGCGATTCGCTCGAGTCGCCACTGTGGAAGATCATCGCCTACAGTCAAGACCGAACAATCGCGCTGAACGAGCTCGAAGCGTTTGTTGTGCGAAGAAAGGATAGAGCGCGACGCCCAAAGGCTCGATAGACGACGGCGGGTACGTGAGGGATTTGTCTAGCCGCGTGCGGCTACAGAGCGGCCAAGGAGCCGCCTTCAAGGGCTATACTTGGGCGCATCGTGCTCCGTCTGATCCCATTCGCCCTCATACTGGCTACCGTGTGCACAGCCGGCGAGCACGAGCGCTCATTCACCATGGCCGCCATCAGCGTGACGCCCAAGGAGTGGGACAAGGAGGCCAACTACAAGACGCTCGAGCGCTACGCCCGCGAAGCCGCCGCGCACGGCTAAGCTGATCGCCACCCCGGAAGGCTTTCTCGACGGCTACGTCGGCAACGAGAAGAAGAACCCCGAGCTGACCCGCGAACGCTATTTCGCCATCGGCGAGCCCATCGACGGCCCGATCATGACGCGCATTCGCGCCCTGGCCCGCGAGCTGAACGTCCATCTCTCGGTCGGCTTTGCCGAGCTGCGCGCGAGCGCATGTTCAACACCACCGTCGTCATCGACCCCTCGAGCGAGATCGCCTTGCAGTACTCCAAGAGCCACACCGCCCACGACGAGCCGTTCAACACGAAGGGCGTCACGTTCCCCGTGGCGGAGACGGCGCTCGGCAAGATCGGATCCCTGATCTGCTATGACCGCCGTCTGCCGGAGACGGCTCGCGTGCTGGCGGTGAAGGGCGCTCAGCTGCTCCTGGTGCCGGCCTGGGGCTCCTACAACGAGCTCAACGACGCCCTCATGCGCACGCGCGCCTTCGAGAACGGCGTCTGGGTCGCCTTCGTCCACCCCAACCGCGCCCTGATCATCGACCCGCGCGGCAATGTGGTCGCGGAGAACGTTGGCGAAGGGGATCAGTTGGTCTACGGCGAGATCGTCCTGGACGAGCGGTTGGCTCGGGCCCCATCCGCGACCGCAAGCCTGAGATCTACCGCGAGCTGTTCCAGCCATAAGGCCCTTGTGATACGTTTGGCTCAACCATGCCAGACAATCCCGCCCAGCCCCAGCAACCTCGCAAGAGCGGCCCCAGCCGCCGACAGTGGCTCGCGACAGCGGCAGCGCCGCTCCTTTGATCGGGGCCGCCGGATGCACCTCCGCACCTCGGCCGAGGCGAGCCGGGACTACCTGCGCGAGCTTGGCGTCGAGCCGGTGATCAACGCCGCCGGCTACCTAACGGCATTGGGCGGCGCCTTGATGCCCCCGGAGGTGGCCGATGCGATGCGTCAGGGCGCCAACGCCTTCGTGCCCTTCTACGACCTTTACCGCAACGCCGGCGTGCGGATTGCGGAGCTGATCGGCGTGGAAGCGGCCATGGTGAGCGCGGGGGCGGCAAGCGCGGCGACGCTCGCCGCCGCAGCCTGCATGACCGGCGTGGACAAGGACAAAGTCCATCAGCTCCCCGACACCACTGGCATGAAGCACGAGGTGATCATCCAGAAGAACCACCGCCAAGGCTACGACCACGCCCCGCGCTCCTCCGGCGCCAGGCTCGTCGTCGTCGAGACGGAAGAGGAGTTTCGGGCCGCTTTCAACGAGAACACCGCGATGGTGTACCAACTGGCCGCGGAGCGTCATTTCGGCAAGCGCGAGCCCGGCCAGGTCCCCATGGAGAAAGCCATCGCGATTGCCCACGAACACAGCGTCCCGTTCTTCGTGGACGCCGCGGATGAGGCGCCGCCGAAGTCCAATCTGCGTTACTACCTCGACCAGGGCGCGGACCTCGTCTGCTTCAGCGGCGGCAAGGGCGTGCTCGGGCCATCCTCCACAGGCTTACTGCTCGGTCGAAAGGACCTGATCGAGGCCGCGATGATGAACCACATGCTCGACAGCGACTCGGTAGGCCGCGGCATGAAGGTCGACAAAGAGGGCATTATGGGGATCGTCGCCGCCGTGGAACGCTTCGTGAACCTGGACTGGGAGAAGCAAAATGCGGAGTGGTGGGCGCGCCACGACCGCATCATGAGCCATCTGAAAGACTTGCCGGGCGTGAAGGCCGAGCCTTTGCCGGAAGACACCGCGCCGCCGCACGTCCCGCGCATCTTCGTCGAGTGGGACGAGGAAGCGCTCGGACTTAAGAGCGGCGATGTGGCCCGGATGATGCGCGAAGGTAAGCCTTCGATCGCGACGCTCAGCAGCGCCTATGGCTTCACTCTGGTCTCCGCCACCCTGCAGCCCGGCGAAGACGAGATCGTCGGGAAACGGCTACGCGAGATCCTCTCCACGGCCATCGAGAAGAAGGCGTCCTGACGGGTGCTTCGGCTCCGTCCGCTATTCGTCTTACGTCGTCTCCACCACCTGCGTCTCCGCCCGGCGGCCGTCATACGCCGTCACCAGGACCTTCGTGCCCCGCGCCACTCCCACTAATCCAGCCACCGGCGCCGTCCCATCCGCCAGAGTCCGCGCACCGCGCACCGGCCTGCCGTCGAGTAGCGTAAACCGCACCTCCGCGTTCGCCAGAGTCTTCACCACCGGCAGCTTGCAGTCATGCGGCCTGCCCGTCTCCGACGCCCGCGCCTGCACCGCGCCGCCCCCGCGCGGGGCCATGGCCGGGCCATCATCCAGCCGCCGGATCTGCAAACCAATCCGCGCGTCCGCCTCGCGCGGGTCGAGCGCAATCTCCAGAAAATTCCAGTAGCGCTCATCCGACTGCTTGCGCAAATCCGGCGCCTCGTACTTCTGGTGCTGCAACGCGATCACTTCGATCTCGCGTCCGTCGTAATCGGTCATCAACGGCCCGAAACTCTCCTTCACGGCGCGTCCGCCCGTCCGCCCAATCGGCCCGAACGAGCACTCGAACAACCGATGCTCGCGGTTGCGCAGAATTGAGCCTACGTGCACGTCTCCGTAAACCGTCACGATCCCTTCGCGCGAGCTCAGCAGCTCGATCACGCGGTCGCACCCCGCCTTCACCCAGCCCGCGTAGTCCGCCGCGATGCGGTTGCGCTGCTCGGCTTCTGACGACGGCTGCCAGATCGTATGCATGCCGTTGATCCCGGTGAGGCAAATCAGCGGCGACGAGTCCGTCTTGATCGTCTCCTCGAGCCACGCAAACTGCTCTTCGCCCAGCAGGCTGCGCGTAGGGTCCTTGCGGTCGTAGACGTCGCCGTGATCGCCCCAGCCTTCGGTCTCCCAGATGTGCGTGTCCTGCGAGCTGCGCCACAGCCGCGAATCCATGATGAGCAGCGAGAAGTCGCCGTTCGGCATCTTCCAGCGCCGCCAGCGCTTCGGGTTCGCCGTCCCTGAGGGCGAATCGTCGCCGGTGATCAGGTGCTGCACAATCTCAAAGTTGCGCCGCATGTACTCGGGGTCCTGCCCCAAGTCCGCGCGGTTGCGGATCACGATCTGCTCCGGCCCCTTCACGTCGTCCATGCCGTGGTCATGGTCGCCCGGGTTGATCACGTTCCAGTGCCGCATCATCTGCCAGCGCGTGGTCGGGTTGGCCAGCGTCGTCATGATGATGTTGTAGGCGTCATCCGTCGACGTCGGATAGAGCAGCAGCTCCAGGTACCAAACATCGTCCTCCCACAACATCACCTGGAAGTCGAACTCCTCCAGATGCTGGTACGCCTCCTCCATCGGCTGCGGGTGCACCCAGTTCTCCTGGTACGCCGCCGTCCGCTCCACGCCCGGCTTGTTGCCGCTGATCGCATGGCACGACAGGCCGCAAAGCTTGTAGGGCGCCTGCAGCTGCGGTAGCCTCCCCACGTAGCTACGTGCACCCGGACGCGGGTCCACCGTCACGTCCTGACCGTCCTTCCACACCGTGTAATAGAGCTCCGTCTCGGCCGGGTTCTGCGGTAGCTCGCAGTCAATCACCGCCGTCGCCAGCCGGAACCCATTCGTATCGATGGTCCCCGTACCCGCTGCAGGCACGCTGCCCCAGCCGCCCTCCGGCTTTTCCGATGTCGCAATCCGAATCTCGGCCCGCCGCCCCTCCTGCCGAAACACCGCCAGAAACCGGCAATGCCACTTGCCGTCGACCAGCCGCAGGCTATCCCCCAGCGCATACGCGACGCGCAGCTCGTTCAACGGCGCGGGCTGCGGCTTGTTCGCCTGCGGATCCAGCCGGACGTCGTTCCATTCAAAATCCAACCATCCCCGACCCACCAGTCCGAAATACCCATTCGTATAGTCCGAGCGGTCGAAGTTCGCTAGGTGAATCTCCGCAGCCACCTGATGGCCAACGTACAACCGCGCGTCGATTACGGCCATATTGCCGCTCTCGCCCGACACCACGACCTCGATGCGCCCCGCATCGCCCGCTTTCGGCGGATCGGTCTTCTTCTCCGCCAGCCGGTTTACCGGCCGATTCGTCGCGTGGTCATACACGCCGAACGTGCCGTCATCGCGCCAGCAAGCGAACCAGCACGCGTCCCCGCGCTTGGCCTTGAAGTCCCACGACTCGTAGATCGTCCGCGACCCAAAGCAAACGCCGAGCAGGGAATAGCCTGGCTCCGGCCGCTTCTCTGGCTCAGCCAAAATCCGAAACGCCGCCGCAATGCCGTAGTTGCGCTCGAGCTTCCAATCCCGCCGCCAGATCATGCCATACGGCGGCAGAAACTCGTACTCCGTCTGCATGTAGGCATGGAACGGGAACCCCGTCTTGCGCCCGCGCTCGCCCCTCGTGTGGATTTGCCTCCGCAGCGCATTCTTCTCCAGTCGCCAATAGCCGGGGTTCAGAGAATGCCAACCGTCTCCGGCGTAAAACGAGTCCTTCCGCTCGAAGCCGTCGACCAGCCGCATGGCGCTCCCGCTCTGTGCGGAAGCAGCGAAAGCGGATGCTGCCGCGGCGGCGGTCATACGGGCAAAATCGCGGCGATTGGGCTGGTCAGGCATGTCCGAAGAATTGTACCGAAGCGCTATCCTGGAAGGCCCCCGAGAGTCTGCGTCGTGAACTCAAACCTCCGAGTCTGCCTCATCGTCGCCAGCGTGATGGCCTTTTTGCTGGGCCTCGTCGTCATCGGCTCGGGCACGCTCGTCTACCTCAACTGGGACAAGATCAAGACAGGCGTCCATACCATCGCAGAACACATGGAAAAGCGCGCCGACGAGGGCCGCGAATTCGGTGAGTCGTCAAACGAGCAAGGCTGCCTCGACGAATCGCTCAAACGGGCCGACGGCACGGGCGCCTTCAGCGCTCTCGCACCTTCCATCTTCTTCAAGGCATGCCTCGAGAAGGCCCCCGCCGCCAACGGCTTCTGCGAAGGAACGCCCGACGCGACTCAGTTCCTCGCGCTAGCCACGTGGCCGCAAGGCCAGTGCGCAGAGGCCGGCATGCCCAACAACCAAGGTTGCTTGCAAGTCATGCAAGCCAAGCTGGAGCACTGCGTGAAGCAACGTGCAGTTCAGAACAGCAGCGGACAGTAGGGCGCCCGCTCGGTCCCGAACATCAAATCCGCCTTGCGCAGCGCCTCTTGCGAGCGCGCTTCCACACGCCCAGCCCGCTGCAACCGCGAAAACGGCGCGCCGCCCAGAAAACAAGCGCTCAGCCCAGAGCTCCACAGCGTCAGGTCAGGCGTCTCCGTCGTCCGCTTCACCTCCACACCGTCCTCGCTGGCGTCCAACTCGTACGTCCCGTCCACCCACGGACAGAACTCGTCCTTCACGCGCAACACGAGCTTGTGCTTGATGGCGTAGGTGCGCCTGCTCAACGCCTGGATCGGGTCGAGAATGGCCAGCCACACAGCGTCGAAGGGCATCCGCCGCAGCCAGCGCGGGTTCGCTAGCATCCACCACAAGCAGTCGTCCACCGGCTGATGTTCAGTCTGGATGCTTGTCACCATGTCGACGTCCAGGCAGAACCGCCACAGCGCCGCATGAGCCGCATCGGTCTCCGCGATCAACTCCTCCAGGAACAACCCCTTGTCCGGTTGCTTGTTCGTCCACTGATTCTTGATGCGGTATTGCGCATATCCCTTCGGCTCGCCTTTCTCCTCATAGACCACGAAGTAGAACGAGCTCATGCCGTTCCGCCGATGTTCCGGATCCGCGAGTCGTAAATTCCACCACGCTTCCGGCCGCTCCAGCATTCCGGGCCTCGACCGCAGCACTCGCGAGTAGACGCCCGGCGCAATCACGCGCATCTCCGTCGTCCCGGCGAAGCGCAGCTCGCCGTCAAACTTCGGATGATCCCCAAACTCCCCGTTCGCCGTCGGGATGCTCCAGCGCTCGTGGTGCATCGCCATCCCAAAGCCGAACCGCGAGTAGATCCCGCTCTCTGACGCCCACAGCGCGGAGAAGGCCTCGCCGCGCTCATGGGCCGCATCGAGCTGCTTCCGCATCATCTGCGTCAGGATGCCGCGGCGACGGTGCGTGGTCGCCACCGTCACGTCGGTCAAGCCCCCAATCGGCGCCAACTGTCCGCCGGGCAATGGCATCTCGAAGCCATGCGCGATCGACGTGCCCACGATCTGCCCGTCGTCCAGCGCCACGAACGTGCGCTCCGCCTGGTGCCGCTGTAGGTAGAGCTCCCGCTCGCCCGGCTGCTCCATTGGGTCATACCCAAAACCACGCGCAACGGCGGTCCTGTAGTCCCAAAGCTCATCCGGCGTGTGTGGTCGAATCTCGATATCCATAGCTAGAGAGGCGCGGGATCTCGCCCACGCATGGCCAGCATACCCAAGGGCGTTTCGAACCGCAAAAAGACCCGCGATTTAACGATGCCTTTACCGATTCTTGCTAACCAACACCGCCTCCCCTGCATCTAACCATGCAGAGACGAAAAACAAGAGCGCGGCCGCAATTGCTCGCCGGTCCGATCAACCGGCAAAGTTTCATCCACGTCTCCAGGAGGCTGACTGATGTCCCGCTCGTTCCTCGTCGCACTGGCGCTCGTCGCGCCCACATTTCTTGCCGCGAACCCGACCGTTGCTAACGATCTCGCCGCAGCTCATGACGATGCCGTCGCCTTGCGCACCAGCGCTGACAATTTGCAGATGCTTGCCCGTACGCCCATGAAGTATTCCTTCGAGGCGCACTCCACCGAGCTCGCTCGCGCCCGTAAGTACGCTGACGCCATCGCCGTTCGCCTAAACCGCCTCAACGCGGAGCGCGACTCGGAGACCCCGGCTCAACGCGAACAAATCGATCTCATGCAGGCCCGATTGGTCGACGCCGTCCGCAACATCGACGTCGCGATCCAGGCCTTCAATCACAGGAACACCACAGCGAGCCTCTATTCGCCGGCCTACCAGAATCGCGTCAAGAACCTAGTCAAGGACGCGCAGGCCCTCGCGAACCCCACGAGCGCAAATCAGACATCCGCGGACTAACCCTCAACCCCTAACCCCCATTCATAAGTCCGCGTGGAGGGACGGTCTTCTAACCCCGAGGCCGTCCCTCAACCCTTTCTTGCCAACGACTGAGGCGCGCACGTGAGTGCTCGCGTCGAGTCTTTCGCGCGCGGGAAGACCGCCTGACCTAAACGCGCAAGTCGCTGAGCGAAGGATTGCCCTCCGCACGAACCGTGTAGCTCAGGCGCTGCTGCGGATCGCTCTCGCGCTCCAGCGCGTAGCCTCCGGGGAACAACTTGTCGAGCAATGCCGTCAGCGGCGCCCGCAACGCCTCGTCGCTCGCCTCGTTGTTGGGATACCCCAGGCGATCATTGATCGCGACGATCCACTCGCCGCCCCGCACTTTGAGCGCGCTCGGCCACTCCGGCTCGCTCGTCAACCGCCTCGATAGCGTCAGATGGCGCCGGAACGCCTCAGCGAAGCGTTCCTCCGTCGAGCCCGACAGGTCCTTGCGCGTCTGGACCAGAATGCCCGGCCCGGGCTCGTTGGTGTCGATGGCAATGTGCTCGCGCTTGCCCGCCATCATCACCGACGGCCCGTGCTGCATATGCGCATAGTCGGCCAAGTCCACCCAATCCGAGGGCGCGTCCTTCTCTTGGCGCCAACGGTCGAATGCGGTCAGCAGGGAATCGACTTGCGGACGCTCCGGTCCGTCGAGCATCACCTTCAGGTCGATGCGTTGTAGCTCTTTCGCCATGGAAATCGTCTCAGGCCTTTGCGTAAACGTCTTGCGCGGCTTCGATGAACAGCGTCGCCTCTTCCACGCGCTTCCGCGCCGCCACCAAGTCGAGCGCGTTGCCTTCCTCCACCGACCGGAAGTAGTTGTCGGCGAAGGGCTTCAAGAAGAGACCCGTGTCGTAAAACAGCTCACGGAATTTTCCGACGCGGTCGAAATTGTCCGACAGCCACAGGCCCTTGGTCGTCAACAGCGCGTCGGCGGCCTTGTCCTGCGCTTCGAGCGACCGCGCGAGTGCTTCGGCCGCATCCCCTCGTTCCAGTGCCACGGTCGCCTGCAGATTCAGACGATCGGCATCCTCGAGCAGAAATTCCGCCTGGTCCACCACTTCGCCCGCACACTCTCCCACGCCCACGCTTTTGGTATAGCCCCAAGTCTGGCGGTTGTCGTGGTAATACTCCGGCGCCTCTTCGTAAGTCGGGAGCTCAGCGAACGGCGCCAGCTCTTCCTTGAGCTTCGCTCGGCCGATCCGTTCGACCACCTCGGAGAATCCCTCCTCGCCTTGCTTCTCGCGGTCGTAGATCTCCGTCAAGCGACGAATCGCATCTGGCACGTTGCGCGCGGGAAGCTTACCCACGGCCAAGCCGTACGTCTTCGCGTTGCCCTCGGTCGTGCCGCCCAGCACCACTTGGAACACCGGCGCCGAATGCTGCCCCTTGCGCTGCACCGATCCGAAGAAGCCCAAGTCGGCGATGTGGTGCTGCCCGCAGGAGTTGAAGCAACCCGAGATCTTGATCTTCATGTCCTCGCGGTCCGCGAGGTCGCTCATGCCGTTGGAAAACTTCTCGTGCAACACGGAAGCCAAACCGCGTGAAGCGGAGATGCCCAGCTTGCATGAATCCGTTCCAGGGCACGCAGTCACGTCCTTCAGCCGTTCCGCACCGGTCTCGGCCAAGCGTAAACTCGCCAGATCCGCATACAGTGCAGGAGGTCCGCATTGGAAACCCAGCGCAGAATCAGATTCTGCCCCACCGTAGTCCGAATCGTATTGCGGACGTACTTGTCGCAAACGTTCGCCAGCGCGCGCATCTGGTCGGAGCTGATGTCTCCGAGCGGCAGAAACACTTCCACGCTCGAATAGCCGTCCTGGCGCTGCGGCTTGACGTTCAGGTCGAACCAACGCCGCATCTCGGCCGTCGCGTCGGACGGAATCTCGAGTTCCGAGGGCCCCTTCAGCGGCTGGTCGGAATAACGCGTCCGGGCGGCCGCCAGTTGCGCCTCCCAAGCCGGGTCCTCCGGCAGACGCTTGCGCTCCTCGGCCACGCGATTCGCAAATTCGTCGAAGCCGAGTTTCTCCACCAAAACTTGAGCCGCGCTTTCGCACGGTTCGCCTTCTCGCCATACTGCGCGAACACGCGCGCGATCGCTTGCGCCAACGGCAGCATTTCGTCCGCCGGCACGAAGTCATGCAACTTCTGCGCCTGATACGGCAGCGCGCCCAGCCCGCCGCCGACCCAAACCTCAAAGCCCTCCACGCCGTCCTTCACGCGCGCGATCGCGCCCAGGTCGTGCAGCCGGATCAGCCCGCAAGCCGAATCCTCGCACCCTGAGTAGGCCACCTTGAACTTGCGTCCGAAGTTCTGCTGGTCCGGGTGACGCAGCAGGAAGAACGCCATCGCCCAGGCATGGGTCGTCACGTCGAACGGCTCGTCGCCGCACACGCCCGCGTATGGGCAGCAGGTTACGTTGCGCACTGCGTTGCCGCACGCCTCGCGAGTCGTGATGCCCGCCTCAGCAAGACGCCGAAACATGTTCGGGCTGTCGTTGATGTCGATGAAGTGGCACTGAAAGTCCTGCCGCGTGGTGACGTGCAGCACGCCCACGGCATACTCCTCCGCCACGTCGGCCAACACGCGCATCTGGTCCGTGTTGATCATCCCCATCGGGATCTTGATGCGCTGCATCTGCACCCGTTCCTGGCGCTGGCCGTAGCAGCCATAACGCAGGCGGAACTCGGTGAAGACCTTTTCGGACGACTGGCCGGCCTGATAGCGGCGAAGGTTCGTTTCGAAGGTGTCGATCTCCTCCCGCATCACAGGATCGAGATGGCCCCATTGGGCGGAGGTGTCGACGGGCTGAATCGGCGTGGTAGACATGGCGACGCTCTATGCAGGATTGCACGTTTTGGCAATCCCTACTATCTCGATCGACATTATAGCAATTGCGAGCGGGGCGCAAGAAGAGGCGCGCGTGCCGGCGACGCGCGCCTCTCGTTGCCCTGCGGCATCGCTCTACGATTTCAGCCCGCCATCCAGATGCACGTCCATCTGCGGGAAGGGAATTCCGATGCCCGCTTGGTCCAGCGCGACCTTGATGTTGCGCGTCAGCAGCTCCTTCGTCGGGAACCAGTTCGGCGACTTCACCCAGACGCGCACCTGCCAACTGATCGCTGAGTCGCCCAACTCGAGCAGCGCCACCTGGGTCGGCTTGTCCGGCAGCTTGGCTTCGATGGCGTTCGCTACGCCCTCGAGCACCTCGCGCGTTTTGTCCAGGTCGGCGCCGTAGTCCGTCCCCACACTCACGTCCACGCGGCGCGTGTCGTGGAACGAGATGTTCTCGATGGTCGAGCTGAACACCTGCGAATTGGGGATGATGATGCGGCGGTTGTCGAAAGTATCGAGCTGCGTCGTGAAGAGCTCGATTTCGTTGATGATGCCGAGGTGGCCGGCCACGTTCACTACGTCGCCAACCTTGAAGGGCCGAAACGTCAACAGCATTACGCCCGCCGAGAAGTTCGAGAGCGAATTTTGGAACGCGAGGCCGATGGCAAAGCCCGCTGCGGCCAACACAGCGGCGAAGCTCGTCACGTTCACGCCGAAGATGCCCAGGCATGACAATATCGCCAGAATCAGCACGGCATATCGCGCGATATTGGCGAAGAATTTCGTCAGCGTCAGGTCGAACTTCGCGCGCTCCAAACTCCCCCGGACCATCGAGCGGGTCCAACCCGCGAACAGCCAAGCGACAAACAGGAGAGCAAGCGCACCGAGGACGCGAACGCCGTACTGCGTAAGTAAGGAAAGGTTTTCAGCAGTCAGATACTCGGAAAGTTGCATAGGTTTATCAGTATAGAAAGCCCAGTTCGATCGCCCAGCTTTTTCAACCCCAAAAAGGTTGACGGCGGGCCGTGAAGCCCGCCGTCACAGTAGCCCTAGCGCTGCGCCCTAGCGGGTCAGGCCACTGATCTCGTTGGAGCCGTCGTCTTGGATGACGATTTCCACTCGGCGATTCTTTTGACGGCCATCGTTCGTATCGTTGCTGGCGATCGGACGCGATTCGCCGAACCCTGCCGTGGTCATGCTGTCGCCCGGCAAGCCGCATTCGGTGAGGTACGAGTTCACACTCGAAGCGCGATCCTCGGACAGCTTCTGGTTGAATTCATCCGAGCCCACCGAATCCGTATGGCCTTCGATCGCCAGCTTGTATCCAGGCGATACCAGCAAAATGCCGCAGACCTTCGAGAGCTTCTCGCGGGCGTCAGGCTTCAGGTTCGCCTTGCCGAAGTCGAACAGAATATCGGGCAAGTTGACGATCAGACCGCGCGTTGTCTCACGCGTCTCGACCACCTTGCTCAGCGCGCTCTCCATGCGTTCGCGGATGCGTTGCTGCTCGGCGCGCGCCATCTCGACCTCGCGGCGAGCGAGCTCCGCCTGCTGCTCAGCGGCGCTGCGGGCGGCTTCGGCCTGGGAACGCGCCATGTCGGCGCGTTGCGCCTCACGACGGGCGGCCATCGCACGCTCCTCCGCCTCCCGAGCCTGGCGGGCAGCCGCTTCAGCTTCCTGCAGCGCAGCTGCGCGGGCCGCCTGCTCCATTTCGAGCTTCATCTGGCGGCGCTCCGCTTCCAAGCGCGCTCGCTCGGTCTCGTCCTGCGCGGCGCTGATCGCCGATTCCAAACCCGCAATCTGGTCCGCGCGTTCCTTACGCTCGTTATCCAGCGCAGCCTGGAATGAGCGCTCCTCTGCCAGCTCCTGCGCTTCCACCGCCTTGCGGACCACGCGGTGGCCCATGATCATCGCGTTGCGGTCATCGACCTTCGCTTCCACCGCAGCGACCATCTTGTCGAGGTCGCTCTCGGCCTGCGCGAGCTCCGGCGACGCATACTCCGCAGCGCCCGCTCGCTTCGCCAACTCGACGGCCACGCGAGCCTGCTTCATGTCCGACCGCACGGCCTTCTCGTCCGACTCCGGCGCCGCGGCCAGCGTCTGCCGATCCGCTTCATAAAGCCCGTCGTGGCCCTTGTATTTGATGCGCGAACCGTCGAGCATTTGGCCTGTGATGTTGTTCTTGGGCTGGACCGTCTCGAGCACCACAAACGTGCTCGGGGTCTTCACCAGATAGTGTGGCTCGGCGGTGACGAACATGCCGAAGGTCTGCAGCGGCGTCGTCGCCTTCACGCGCTTCTCGTCCTTGTTCAGGATCAGCTCGCCTGCGTTGACCGTTTGACCTTCCGGCGAAACCGTCCAAAGCACGTAAGTCGAGAAGTCGCCGCCAAATGCCTGCGCAGGGCGAATTTCGTCAACTTTCAGGTTGACGTATGTGATCCCTTTTTCACGTTTGACCTGCGCCTTTCCTTCCGCCATCGGCAAACGGTGCGTGCCCCGGAACAGCACGTCGATGGAAGTCCCCTCGGGATAGCTCAGTCCTAATGCGTCTCGGACTTGCCGCACAGGCTTGACAGCCTGTACGGGTTCGACGCGTTGCGCCGCCGCGAAGTCCGCCAGTGGGGCAGTCGCAAGCAAAGCAGGGGCGCACCAAATGAGCGCTTTATGGAAAGAGAATTTTCGTCGGGTCATCAAAAAGTTCCTCCTCGTTTTGCAGCCTTTTCCGCTGCTAACGTGACACGAGAGGTTTAGGCAAACGGCGTTCCAATCGCCGTAAACATCGGGCTTTCAGTGCATTGCGCAGCTTCACGCGCCGAACAGGGCGCATTGAGCTGGGTATGAATTACAACCTCTCGCATGTGGTGGGTAGAGACTTCCAACCTCGGACTGTTACGAGGATTCGTGCGCCCCAAGCTGAGATACCCTGAAGGTTTACCGCCCGCATGACCGAAGCTCGCATCAACCGCAAAGGCGCAGACCGCGTCGCGTCTGGCCATCCCTGGATCTTCCGCAGCGACCTGCTTGGCGCACCCGACGCCCAGCCCGGTTCCGTTGTTCGAGTCCTCGACGGCCGCAACGTCCGCCTAGGCTGGGCGCACTACAGCTCCAGAAGCCAGATCGCCCTGCGCATGCTGCCTTTCGAGACGCAGCGCACCGATGCGGGCTTCCTCCGCCGCCTCATCCGCCGCGCTCAGGATTATCGCGATCGGGTCGTCGAGAACACCGACGCCTATCGCGTCGTCCATGCCGAAGCCGACCAACTCCCGGGCCTCATCGTCGACCGCTACGGAGACTGGCTCGTCGTCCAGACGCTCTCGCAAGCTATGGACGGCGCGCAGCCCGCTCTCCTCGACGCACTACAAGAGCTCTTCTCCCCCAAGGGCATCGTCGCGCGCAACGACGTCTCGACACGCCGCCATGAAGGGCTCGAGGAAACGAAAGGCGCACTCGCCGGCGACGTCCCCGAGGGAGTCGTCGTCACGATGAACGGCGTCCGCTTCGCCGCCGATCTCCTGCAGGGACAAAAGACCGGCCTGTTCCTCGACCAGCGCGAGAACTACGCCGCGGCGGCATGCTACGCGCGGGGAAACGCCCTCGACTGCTTCAGCTACAACGGAGGATTCGCCTTGCACCTAGCCGGCGCCTGCGAGCGCGTCACCGCTGTCGACAGCTCCGAGTCCGCCCTGGCGATCGTCCAGAGCAACGCCCGGCTCAACGACCTCCACAACATCGAGACGCGCAAAGCCAAAGCATTCGATCTCCTCAACGACTACGCGATGGGCCGCAAGAGCTTCGACACGATCGTCCTCGACCCGCCCGCCTTCGCCAAGTCGCGCAAGCACGTCGAAGCCGCCGCGCGCGCTTACAAGGAGATCAATCTCAAGGCGCTCAAGCTCCTCGAACGCGACGGAGTGCTCGTCACCTGCTCGTGCTCGCACCACTTCTCTGAGGCCGATTTGCTCGAAGCAGTCGCCGCCGCCGCGCTCGATACAGGAAAGCGCTTGCGCATCATCGAGCGGCGAACTCAGGGCAGGGACCACCCAATTGCGCTCACCATCCCAGAGACGCACTACCTGAAGTGCCTGATCCTGCAAGTAATGTAGGCGCAAAGGACATCCGGACCTGTTTCTCTGTGTTAGGATTCTCAGTCGACAGGAGCATCCAAGATGATCATCGTCCGCAACACCTTCACCGCTAAGCCAGGCCAAGCCGGCCAGCTCGCCAAGCGCCTAAAGGAGATGGCCGAGGCCGGCGGACTGCAGAATGCGCGCGTCCTCACCGACCTCGTGGGCAGCTTCAATACAGTCGTGTTGGAGCACGAGGTCGAGTCCGCGGGAGCGTTCGAAGAGAACCTTGCGCGCTACTCAGCGGACGCGGCGCTGCGCGAGAAAGCAGCGGCTTATCTAGATCTCTGGATTACGGGTAAGCGCGAACTGCTGCGAGTCGTGTAGGACGACGGCCTCTACTGCGTCAGCGGCTTCAGAATCCAGACGTTGCCGCGGGTAGCCCCCAACGCGTAGTACAAATGGCTGCGCGAAGCGGAAAGCGCGAAGCCGCCGCCAACGATCGAGCGATTGGGACTGGAAAGGTGCTGCAACTCGAACGCCTCTCCCTGCGGCGTCATCGTCTTAGGGTCGAGCCGCTGCCCCCAAACGCACTGCGCGCCGTCCCTGGCGGAGAGGAAGTAGAGCAAGTCGCCCGAAGGCGCCCATTCTATGTTGCGATCGAGCTCGCCGCCGTCCGTGATGGGGATCCACTCTTCCAGGGCCGTTGCTCGGTCCGCGTGATACGGCGCGACGAAGATCTGCCGCGTCGTGCTCGTCGTCAGCTCGTGGAACGCCATCCACCGGCCGTCCGGGGAAAAGCGGGGCTCGTAGATCACCGCATCCGGCTTCTCTAGGATGACCCGAGGCGCCGATCCGTCAGCGGGATAGAGGTTGACTCGGGAAGGTTCGCTACCCGGCCGAGCCAGTACGCCAAGATTGTCCGGAGACCAGTCATAAGGTCCTGAGCAGTTTCGGCAAAGGTAGCGAGGGGCGCTTCCGTCGATGTTGGAGACGAGTACGTTCGGGCGGGCCCCGATCGTGCGCCGGAACGCGATCATGCGGGCGTCGCTCGATAGCCTGGGCAACCCTTCCTTTTCTTCCGAAGCCGTCAGCAGACTTTCGCGCCCTGACGACATGTCTCGGAGCCAAACGTCCCCGCCGCCCGTTCGGGTGCTCTCGTATGCCATGAGGCGGCCGTCGCGGGTCACCGAAGGTGCAAGATCAATCGAGCCAAGTGTGGTGACAGGCCGAGGCTCACCAGCGGGCGCACCGTCTGCGCCGAGAGGCAATTCCCACACGTCCACGTTCTTGTTGAGCAGCGAGAAGGCAATCACGCCGTTGTTCGCCGCTGACGGGTCTTCCTCATAGCCCGCCCCGGACGTCAACGGAGCCACCGCGCCCGGCGAGCCGTCCGGCTGGAAAGACAGCGTCCACAACTTCGAAGCGCCGCCGATCGTCGCCGAGAACAGAACCTTGTCGCCCCAACGGCTGCGCGGATGCGGCGCTTCGGAGAGGTGCGTTTCCGCCACACGCTCCAGAGCCTGCACGTGCACCGGAGGCGCGCTGTCGTCCAGCCCCGTCACCCACCAGCCCTGCGTCCCCTCGGCGTCCTGGCCGGCAAACAGAATACGCTGCCCGTCCGGCAACCAGACTGGCTCGCGAGCGATGCGGAAGTCCGCACGGATGCGCCGCGGCGCGCCAGCCTCGAGCGACAGTACGTAGATCGCGCCCGTAAAGCTCGAAGCCGTCTCGCCCACCCAATACGCAATGCTCCCGCCGTCGGGAGAGAAGTTGGGATCACGGCCGTCTGGCGCCAGCAAGCGCGACTCGCCACCCAGAACCGGCACGACGTAGAGGCCGCCCCCGTCGCGCTCGGAGCGGTACGCAATGCGGCTGCCGTCCGGCGAGAAGGACGGCTGCCAATCATCCGCGGGATCGTTCGTCAGCGCGATCGGCTCGCCGCCGCTAAAGTGCTGCAGCCAGATGTCCAGTTGATTGTCGCCCGCGCGGTCGGACGCGTACGCCACCATCGAGCCTTCGGGCGATAGAGCCGGCTGGAACGACAGCCCTTCGTCGAACGAGAACTGATCGGCCTGGTAGATCGGCGTGGGTGGCGCAGCCGGCGGCTGCAATACGGTGTAGCCCAATGCTAAGCCGAGGGCCGCAGCCACAGCCCAGCCGATCAGGCCCGTCAGGCCCTTCCGCTTGATCAGCCGCGGCGCGACCACCGTGGGGTCATCCGGCTTTGCCTGTACGGCAGAGGAGCGGCTCGCGACAGGTGCGTCGTACCGCTCACCACCTTGCGCTGCAGCGTCTGCAGGTCGATCAGCAACTCCGCGGCGGATTGGTAGCGATCCGCCGGATCCTTGGCCAATGCCTTGTCGACAATCCAGTCGAGCTCGATCGGCAAGCCGCTGCGCATCGCCGTCAGGGGCTCGTGCTGCTCTTCGGTGATGGCGTACATCACCGCCTTCTCATAATGCCCCTTGAACGGCGCGCTGCCGCCGATCATCTCGTAGAGCACCACGCCCAAACTCCACAGATCCGAGCGATGGTCAACCGCGCCGCCGTAGGTCTGCTCCGGCGACATATACGAGACGGTTCCGATCGCGGTCGTGGTGGCCGTAAGCCGCGAAACCTTCGCAAGCTGCGCGAGGCCAAAGTCCATCAGCGTCACGCGGGCGCCGCCGTTCGGCAGCGGGCTCAGCATCAGGTTGCCGGGCTTGATGTCGCGATGCACCACGCCGTGGCGGTGCGCTTCGCTCAGGCCCTCCGCCGCCTGCCGCGCGACGTCCAAGGCGTCGGCAAGTTTCAACGGACGTTCCGCGATCGCCTCGTCGAGCGGACGCCCGTCGATGAAGGCCATTGCGATGAAAATCTGGTGCTCGAACTCGCCGATCTCGAAGACCGTGCAAATGTTGGGGTGATGCAGCCCTGCCGCCGCTTTCGCTTCACGCTCGAAACGCTTGCGACTGTCGGCGTCCTGCTGCAGCCGCGGGGCCAGAAACTTGAGAGCGACCAACCGGTCCAGGCGCGTATCCTGCGCCTTGTAGACCACGCCCATGCCGCCCTCCCCGATCTGCTCCAGGACCAGGTAGCGCTGGATCGTCTGCCCAACGAGACTGCTGTCTGCGGGTTGGTTCACGGCGGGGGGAGATTGGACTACGCGTCTACTACTCTAGCGTAGAAACAGCCCAAAGCCCGACACACAGACCCCGGTAGTATCTAGCTCGTCAACCGAGCCGAGAACTCGCCTTGCCCATGGACATCGGTCAGGCTCTGCTCGCGTCCTTGGTAAAGGTATGTCAGCCGCTCGTGGTCTAGCCCCAGCATGCGCAGGATGGTGGCGTTCACGTCATGCGCGTCGAACTTGTCGACCGTCGCGTGCACGCCGAACTCGTCCGTCTCCCCGATCGCACGGCCGCCCTGAACGCCGGCTCCGGCCATCCACATGGTGAAGCCGTAGGGGTGATGATCCCGGCCGTTCGCGCCTTGCGCAAGCGGTGTGCGCCCGAACTCGCCGCCCCAGACCACCAAGGTGTCCTCGAGCATCCCGCGTCCGGCCAAGTCCGCCAGCAGGCCCGCGATCGGCTTGTCCGTCTTGCCCGCCATTCTGACGTGCGACCCGATCAAGTCGTTGTGCGCATCGTCCCAATCGTCGCCTACGTTGGTGCCGGAATAGAGCTGGATGAAGCGTACCCCGCGCTCTACTAAGCGTCTTGCTAACAGACACTTGCGGCCGAAGTCCTCAGTCTTGGGATCATCCATGCCGTAGAGCTTTTTGGTTGCCTCGCTCTCGCCGGAGATGTCGACCGCCTCGGGCGCCGAGGCCTGCATGCGGAATGCGAGCTCGTAGCTCGCAATGCGCGCCTCGAGCGTCGAGTCCTCTCCGCGCGCGGCCAAGTGGCTACGGTCGAGCTGCTCGATCAGGCCGAGCGTCTCCTTCTGCGCCGAGTCCGTCACGCCGGGCGGCGTGCGCAGGTGCAGAATCGGGTTTTCGCCGCCGCGAAACACCGTGCCTTGATAGACCGCCGGCAAAAATCCCGCACTGTAGGCCGGCGGGCCGGACTTGGTCGAACCATCCGACATCACCACGAAGGCGGGCAGGTTCTGGTTCTCCGTCCCCAGGCCGTAGGTGACCCACGAACCCAAGCACGGCCGCCCCGGGAATTGCGAGCCTGAGTTCACCAGATAGATCGCCGGTGCATGGTCGAACACGTTCGAGTGGCAGGACCGGATCACCGCCAGGTGGTCGGCCTGCTTACGTACGTTTGCGTACAAATCGGAGATCAGCAGTCCCGACTTGCCGCCGGGGTGGAACTCCCATGGGCTGCCGCGAAGTATCGCCTTCGTTGGATCGTGGATGAAGCTGGTCTTGATCGTCTTGGCCAGCTCGACCGAGAGCGGTTGCCCGGAGCGCTTCTGCAACTCCGGCTTGTAGTCGAACGTGTCCACGTGGCTGACGCCGCCGTGCATGAAGAGATAGATCACCGACTTCGCGCGCGCCTTTTCATGCGGCGCTTTCGGGGCCAGAGGATTCGTCTCGGCCGCCTCCAGCATTCCCGCGAGCGCAAGAGCGCCAAAGCCCTTGCCGGTCCTCAACAATGCGTCGCGTCTTGTCATCTTCATCAATCCACGTACAAGAATTCGTTGGAATTGAGCAGGCTACGGGCCAACTCCACGCGCGCCTTCTCGTCCGATCCCGCAAGCTCCTTTTGCTTTGCCAGGAAGGCCTCGGCCAGCCTTGACTCTTCCGGCTTCGGCGCTCGCCCGAACGCCATCCGCCAAGCAGCCTCCGCCGTTGTGGCCTTGCTTGCCAGCGCCTCGGCGCGCTCCACCATGAAGCGGCTGTTGAGCAGCGTCAACGACTGCGGCGCCGTTGTGCTCTCGTTGCGGCGTTCGCACGTGGCCATGCCGTCCGGTGCGTCGAAGACTTGGAACATGGGCTGCTGGAAGGCCCGCCGCTGCATCAAGTAGACGCTCCTGCGCACGTGCTCGCTCGCGTCCCAGGTCACCACCCAGCGGTCGCTCGGGTTACCCGTGATGCCGTACAGCTCTTCCTCGTCGAGCGGAACAACCACCGGAGGCCCGAACATCTTCTCGTTCAAGTCGCCCGAGGCCAGCAGTGCGGCGTCGCGGATCTCCTCCGCGCTCAACCGGCGACGGTTGAAGTGCGAGAGCAGCCGATTCTCCGGGTCTTTGGTTCGCGCGGAATCGGACTCCACCGAGCTTCGCTTGTAGGCGTCCGACGTCATCAGCAGCCGGTGCATCGCCTTCATTGACCAGCCCTTCTCGACAAACGTCACCGCCAGCCAGTCGAGCAGTTCCGGGTGCGATGGTTTGCCGGCCCGCAATCCGAAGTCGCTCGGCGTCCCGACGAGGCCCTCGCCAAAGTGGAGCTGCCACATGCGGTTGACCATCACCCGCGCGGTCAGCGGGTTGTCCGGGCTCGCAATCCATTCCGCCAAGTGCTTGCGCCGGAACGTCGTGGGCGCGTGCAACGGCGGGTCGGGGATGTCGCCGCCGCCGAGCGCCGTCAGGTATCCTGGGCCGACCTCGTCGCCCGGCGCCTCCGGATTGCCGCGCAACGCGATATATGTGCGCGGCGACTCGCGCCCCACGTCGATCACGCCCGGCGCCATTGGCGGCGGCCCGTAGTTCTTGAACAGTCCGACCAGGCGCTTCTCGATCGCATCGATACGCTCTTGGTCCTCTTGTGAGAGCGCCGCGTAGATCTCGTCGTTGCCGACCTTAGCCAGGTCCTCGTACTCGGTGACCAGCTCTTCCTGGCGCGGCGTCCGCTCATCCTTTGCCGTGTCATAGGCGTCAATGACTTCTTGCGGGTTCTCCGCCGCCTGCAACTTTTCGTTGCGCAGCTTCTTGCCGTAGTCTCCGAAGATCGTTTTGATCTGGTCGGCAATGTTGCGCAGCTTGAAGTCCCGCGTATTCCAGGCCAAGCTGTAGAAGCGCGCGCTGTTGTATTCGAGAAAGACGTCGTCGTTGACCGCCGGCGCGAAGATCGCCTGCATGCGGTAGAAGTCTTTTTGCGGGATGGGATCGAACTTGTGATCGTGGCAACGGGCGCAACCGACGCTCAGCGCGAGAAAGACCTTTGACGTCGTATCGACATAGTCGGTCAGCTTCTCCACGCGATTTAGGTCTTCGACTTTGAAGAGCATGTCGCGGTTGGCATTTACGCGGTAATAGCCCGTGCCGACGCGCGCCTCGGGCTCTTCGGGGTAGATCTCATCCGCCGCGATCTGCTCTTTGACGAAGCGGTCGTAAGGCTTGTCGTCGTTGAAGCTGCGGATCACGTAGTCGCGATAGCGGTAGGCTTCGAGGGTATAAGGGTCTTGCTCGAACCCGGACGTGTCTCCGTAGCGGACCAAGTCCAGCCAATGGCGTCCCCACTTCTCTCCGTAGTGCTTGGAGGCGAGCAGCCTGTCGATCAACTTTTCGTAGGCCTGCGGGTCTTTGTCCTGGACGAACGCCTGGACATCCTCATAGCTCGGCGGCAATCCGGTCAAGTCGAACGAGGCGCGGCGGATCAGTGTGGCGCGATCGGCTTCCGGCGCTGTGGACAGGCCCTCGGCAGCGAGCTTTCGCGCGAGGAAGGCGTCGACCGGGTGCGTAGCGCCGGCCGGAACCGCAGGCTTCTCGGGATTTCGGAAGGCCCACCAGTCCGAGCCGGCGGCTGCGGGAGCCTGGCTGACCGACCACTCCGCGCCGGCGTCGATCCATTCGCGTAGCCGCGCTATCTCTTCGTCCGGCGAGCTTGCCGGTCGGAGGCATGTGCGGTTCGGCCGTGTGCGCGACTGCCTTGTAGAGCAGGCTGCCCGCCGCGTCACCCGGTTTGAGCGCCGGGCCGCGCGTGCCGCCCTTGACCAGTGCCTCGCGCGAGTCGACCGCCAAACCCGACATCGCCGTTTTGGAAGCATGGCATTGGATGCAGCGCTGATGTAGAACGCTCAGGCCGTCGGCCGGAGCGGCCGCTAACAGGGCGGGGAAGAGGCCGAATAGGAGCGGCCAAATACTGCGAGACATGGCGAAAGCTTTTGTAGTTTAGCAGCGTTTTCTCAGGGGCGCTTTGGTCCTGTGACTTCCCACCAAAGGCCGCCATTCTGTGTTTTCAACACCCCGCCTTCTCCGCCGTAATACAAGGTTGCGGGTTCGGTTCGATCGTCAAACACCAGCGTCCAGGCGCGGTTGGACCAATGCAGGCCGGCAGGTTTCCAGGTCTCGCCGCGGTCGGTGGAGCGAAAGACTCCCGCGCGCGTACCGACATAGACTTCGTTGGGCTTCTTTGGATCAACGGCAATCGAGAGCAAGTCTTCGGTCAAGGGGTCGCGGCTCTTTGCCCAGGTTTTCCCGCCATCGTCGGAGCGATAGACTCCGCGTGGGTTGGTGGCGGCATAGATTGTTTGGGGGTTGCCGGGCTCAAAGGCCAGCGCGCGCACGTCCACGTCATAGAGGCCTTGCGGATCGGCGGACCAGCTCGCGCCGCCGTCGAGGGTGACGTAGACCCCGTGCCAGGTCGCGGCATATAGGACCTGCGTGTCCGTTGGATGGACAAGCAACGCCCGCACGGTCTTGTCGATCAGACCGTGATTGACTTCACCCCAGTGTTCGCCGCCGTCCTCGGTTTTGAAGACTCCGCCGCCGTCTGTTCCGGCGTAGAGCGTTTGCGGGTGGGTTGGGTCGAGCACGAGCGCGCGGATCTCCGGGTAGGTGATCCCTTCGTTGACGGCCTGCCAAGTCGTGCCGCCGTCGGTCGTCTTGTGGACGCCGACTTCGTAGGTTCCGGCATAGACGACCTGGGTGTCGGATGGATCGATCGCCAGCGCGCGCGGCGAGTCCATCTCGAGACCGCTGACTGGCCAGTTGTCGAGGCCGCCCTTGGTGGTCTTGCACAAGCCTTTAGCCGCGCCGGCGTAGATGACTTGCGGGTTGCTCGGGTCGAGCAGGACGGCTTGCGTCTCTCCGCCGCCGGGGGAGCCCATTTGGGCATGGAGTGACGCGGCAGCCATTGAGATGAC
This sequence comes from Bryobacterales bacterium, assembly GCA_041394905.1. Taxonomy (GTDB): domain Bacteria; phylum Acidobacteriota; class Terriglobia; order Bryobacterales; family UBA6623; genus RI-231. Next base: position 82,956 of record JAWKHJ010000022.1, read on the forward strand.
GAGTACGATTCGGAGCCGGTTCTTCATTGCGCCACCTCCCAAGGGAAGCGATACGAGCCAGGGTTTACCCAGCGCTCGATCTCGACTTGTAAGGTGGCGCCCGCCCCCGGCGCGAGCTCAATTGCGAACCACTTGTCGCCGACCGGCTCCTCTTCTTCGCCCAGCTTCACTGCACCAAAGCGGTGTTCGCCGTAGGCTCCGGCTTGGATGGCGAGTGTGCGGCTTTCGAGCAGGTTGGTATTGACGACTTCTAATGAGAGGCGCGTGTCCGCAATGTTCGTCACCAGCGCCGCTACGCCTTCGGGTAAGCCCGGTTCCCGGCGTTCCATGTCGAAATAGCGAACGTACGAATGCAGCATCTCACCGCGTTTCTGAACGGGCGGCGCGCCTAACATCAGGCGCACTAGCGTGTCCACGTCTACCGGATCGAGCGAGAGCCACTTGGCGTCGAACCACGTCTCGGGATCGCCATGCTCGGCGAGGATGAGCTTCAGCTTGCGTTCGACGAAGCTGAGCTCGCGCCGCAGGGCCTCGGCCGGATAATTCGGATTCTTCCCTCGTAAATAGAAAACCCACTCGAGGTCTTCGTCGCCTTGGCTGCCGCGCGCCGCGGCCAAGCGTTCGACGTGAGCCCAGTCCTTGGGTGATTGCGAGACGGCCCACAGGTTGGCGGCTGGGTAACCCGGCTCGGGCGTGAAGTGGTGCCAGCCGGCCTTGTCGTCATAGCGAATCGGGATGGACCAGCCGCGCTTGTCGGCCTTGCCCTTCTCGCTCATCAAGTGGAGTTGGCTGCGCGGCAAGTCGAACCACTTGCGGTCTCCGGTGAGCAGCACCGCCGCTTTCGCAGCGGTATAAGAAGCGAGCACGACATCGAGCCCGCCGCGCACCCAGCGCCAACCGTAATAGCCGCCCCACCAGTGCCCGTCGTTGTATTCGCCCACCTTGCCCGTCAGGCCCACATTGTCCGGAGTGATCCCGTTGTTCTGGCGGGTGCGTTCGACCCAAGCGCCAACGTAGTCTTCCACCCAGTCGGCATACTTGTCGTCGCCGGTATAGAGGTAGGCGTTCGCGATCAGCGGCGTGACCGTCATATTGATGGGCACGTCGCCGCGCGCCATGCGATCCGACATGACTTTGACGATGCGCGCGAACTGGTCGTTGTCGGGGTGGTCGTTGATCCAGCCCGTGGAGGAGTCGACGCCGGGGATGTCGTCGTAGGGCAGGTGGTAGTAGGCGAGGTTGGCGTTGGTCGGCGTCCAGTCTCGCTTGTTCCACTCCATCTTGGGGCCGCGGCTGCCGGTCATCACGGCGCGGATGAGGTGGAGATTCGGGTCGTAATTGGGTGATTCGGGATCATCGCCCGTATACATCGCTGCGAATCGGATGGATCGGTCTCGAAAGAGCTCGTCGTGCGGGTCGGCCAGCCCAAAGGGATAGAAGGAGACGTAGCCCTCGCCGTGGTGCATCCAGTCCCAGTTGGAGTCGAACTCGCGGTAAATCTGGCCGTAGCGGGTGAACTGTTTGGTGATGCCGTTCCAGATGTGGCGGTGGGTGGTATCTAGATCCTTTGAGCCGCCTAGAGCGTAGAGCAGCGAAAGGCTGCGGAAGCCTTCGTAGGCGTCGTCGGACGAGTTCATCCCGCCTTGGTAGCGCTCCTGCCAGCGCAGCGTTCCGTCGGGTTGGACGTAGGTGTCGACGAAGACTTCGGCCGCGCGCTCGAGCTGATCGAGCAGTTGGCGTTCGAGCAAGGCCCAGTCCGGCGCGGGACGCGGGGAATCGATGTGGAGCGTGGCCGGTTGCGCCCAAAGGGCGCTAGCGGCGAGGAACGAGAGAACGAGGAAGCGAACCGGCACTGCGCTAGCTTAGCGCAGTGCGAAAATCCCGGCCAGGCGCGACAAATCGCGCCATTTCGCGACATTTGTGGAGAGCGACCTGAGAGGTTCGCCGGTTTGGGTGCTCCCAACTACAGAGTACGCCCTGGCGCCAAGGGTTTCGGCGCCGAGTAGGCCTAAGAGCCTTGGAATGAGGGCAAAAGAATTTGGAAATCGATGTGACGGCCGATTTGGCTAAGAATTTGCTAGCTTTTCCAGTCATGCGGAGTTTGATTTGGATTCTTTCCTTTGCGGCAGCCCTGCCGGTGTGGGCGCAACCGGCGCTTTTTCGTTCGCATCCGGTGACCTATTTCTTGGGACGAGGGGAGGCTAGGCTCTCATCCATCGCAGTCGCCCCTGGGCCGAGTGGGGACATTTGGGTCGGCGGTGGGGCGTCCGGCAACGATCTACCGACCGTCAATGCGATCCGGGCAGAGTACGAATCCGACTACTGCGGGAACCACCGGACCTGTGGCGACCTCATCTTGGCGCGATTGAAGGCTGATGGCTCGGGCGCGGTCTTCTCAACCTACATTGGGGGCCTGCAGACGGATGAGCTGGGGGACATGGCCGTGGATCCGGAAGGCAATGCGTATCTGGTTGGCCTGACCAACTCGCCGGAGCTCGAGCTCTATGCCCTCTCGCTGGTGGACCCGGTCGACCCGCGGCGTGCCTTTCTAATGAAAGTGAGCCCGGAGGGAGAGATCCTCTACGCCGCTAGCCTGCCCAGCGGCTTTCCAACGGCCGTTGCGGTGGACGCAGACGGTGCGGCGTATGTGGCCGGGCGCGCCTTCGACAGCCTCGGCAATGCGAAGATCTTCCACACCAGCGGGACGAGCGCGGTGAGCGCGTTCGTGATGAAGGTGAACGCGCAGGGGACCAGTATGGACTTCGCGAGCGTGTTGGGGGGCGACAAGGAGGACATTCGCGACATCGCGCTTGGCGACGGCGGGCGAATCTTCGTCACCGGCACGACTTCTTCGCTCGACTTCCCAGTGACGGCGTCGTTCGGGGAGGCATTGACGGGCGCGGACGACAACGTCTTCGTCGCCGTGCTGAGCCCCGGCGGCGAAACGCTCGAGTTTGCGGCAAGCGTTGGCGGAAGCGGCGACGAGAGAGCCCCGCGCCTGGCGCTAGCGGGCGACACGGTCGTGCTCGCGGGGACGACGGATTCGCTCGATTTTCCGTCCATGGGCGCATTGACGGCCGAGGCCGGCGAGCGGGGCGACTACTGGGTGGCGGCGATCGACTGGCGGACCCAGATGCTGCGCTACTCCGGATATGTGGGCCGTGAGCGTCCGAACGCCGGAGTTGCGCTGGCGGCCGAGGAAGACAGCGCCGCCTACGTGGGCAGGTCGCAGGCCGTTTGGCACGAGGAGGGCTATCTCCTCTACGAGACGCCCTTTCTTTGCGGCTGGGTACGGACGGAACGATCACCAACCAGGACGTGATCTCGGTGCAATCGATGGCGTCGGCTGGGCCGGGGCGCATCGTGGTCACAGGGCTTGCCGAGCCGGGCGTCATCGGCGATCCGCGGCTCTCGCCTCCGGGGAGCCTGCTCGTCGGGGTCGTCGACTATGCGCCAACGGACGCTCCACTGCCGCGCCTCGACGCGGTGGTCAACGCGGGAGATCAACTCGGGCATGGCCTGTCTGGACAGACGGTGGTGTCGCTCTACGGGCAGAATCTGGCGGCGGAGACGCGGGCCGCGACGGCGGAAGGCGGAAGCTTTCCGGTGGAGTTGGGCGGGGTGCGCGTGCTGGTGGGGGGCGTGGCGGCGCCGCTGCTTTTCGTCTCGCCGAACCAGATCAACGCCGTGACGCCGAGCGGACTGGGGGACGGCGAGCTGGTTTCGGTGATGCTGGAGGGCGGCGCGCCGTCGAACGTGCTGAGCCTGACGTCGATTCCGGCGCTGCCCGTGCCGTTCCAGAGCGGGGAGCGGCAGGTAATCGCGCTCGATCAGGAGGGCCGCCTGATTACGGAACAGAACCCGGTGAAGCGTGGCGAGATCGCCGTGCTGTGGGCGACGGCGGTGGGGGCGATGGCGCCGAAGATGGCCGATGGCGCGGTGGCGCCGCTCGCGCCGCCGTTTCCGCAGGCGCCGATCACGGGTGTCGCGGTGGATTTTGTACCGGCGCAGATCCTTTACGCCGGCGCCGCCCCGGACTGGTGGCCGGAGTGGCACAGGTGAACTTCGTCGTGCCGGAGGGCGGCGAGGCTGGGAGCGGCGCTGCTGCTGGAGACGCGGGAGGGTGGACCCGGGTTGGTTGCGGGGATTTGGGTGGAGTAGGTCTAGAGCCAGCGCCGGCGCGGAGCTTCGCGCAGAAGCCCCGAGCGCGGATGGACGTAGAAGCCGTAGACCTTGCGGCGTCCCTCGGCCGTCAGAAGCTCTTTCCCGTCGAGGATGCAGTTGGTTTCGACCTCCCAGCGGAGGTGTTGGAGGACGTGGTTGCCGAGCACGCCGCGCGTATCGAGCGTTGCGCAGATCTCGGAGGTAGACCTTGTCCCACGGACGGCCCAAGTTCTTGCGCAGGTAGCGCCACAAAGGGTTCAAGTGTTCATTGAACGACTTGTCCTTCATGGCGGAAGATGCGCGAGTTGGACCGGAGTCGTAGTCCTCGTGGACATCGACCGGACGAATACGTCGAGCGGTTCCGCGTTTCGCCGCCCATGAGCGGCCGAGGCGCGGGCGTTCGACGATGACTTTGCATGTCGGAACGCATGGGCGCAAGAATACACCCACTCCTGGGTGGGTGTCAATGATTACTAGGCGCTGTTGGCTAGGCGGCGACGGAGCTGGAGAAGCCGAATTGCAGGCCGAAGTTGCTAGAGAGTTGCGCCTGCAGTGCGTCGACGTAGAACTGGTTGCTGCGCTCGCGCACCTGATGCTCAGGCCGCTCAGGGAAGGCTAGATGCTCGAGCTCGTGGAGGAAGACGGAGAGCACGGCCGCGTGGAAGCGGGCTTCGGCGAATTCGAATTTCGATCCGCGGTCGCAGTCCGGAACCCATGCCGCGGCAGCCAGGCCTGAGAGCGGAAGCGGTTCCCAGGCGCGAATCGCGTCGATGGCGAGGTCGATCTCGCCTACCTGACGGCCTGTTTCGAGCGCGAAGGCCCGTGCAAACGAGCTGTGCGATGACGGCGGGTGATGATGCCCCAGGCAGGTGCAGGGGTTATGGCGGCGGAGGTCCGCGATGACGACGGGCGTGGCGCGCGACAGCGCGTCCTGATAGCGGTCGCGCAAGGAAGCAGGTAGGGCGGGGAAGGTGTGGCGGAGCGCGTCCTCGAGCGCTGCGACGAGCTTGGAACGTCCACGGGGGTAGCGCGCCAACACGAGCGGCAGGGTGTCGCCGGCCGAGATGAGGGCCTGGCCCTTGCCGAGCATACGGCCGATCAACTGGCTGAAGAGGCCTGCCGTGTGAGTGCGCTCGGTGCGCTTGCGCATCGCTACTCCTCCTTGCCCTTGAGCATACCCACCGGCGGCAGGGATGCAATGGGGATCTTGCTAGACTCGGTACAAGCTTTTCGCTTACTCGATGGCTACATATTCCAGATTCGGAGGAGGAGGCGGCGGATTCGGCCGCTCCACGATGCACTTCGGCGGCATGGTCCCGCCGATGATCAAGCGCCTGCTGATCATCAACGTCGCGCTCTTCCTCGTCTACTTCTTCGCGACGCGTTTCCAGATGGATGCGTTACTGGCGTTGTTCCGCGCAGCCAGTCTCATCCCGTCCTGGGTGTTCAAAGGCGCAGTCTGGCAGCCGTTCACCTACCTCTTCCTGCACAGTCCTTACGGATTCGGGCACATCTTGTTCAACATGCTGATGTTGTGGATGTTCGGGCAGGACCTGGAGCGGGACTGGGGCTCCCGCAGATTCCTCGAGTTCTACTTCTTCTGCGGCGTGGGCGCCGGGATGTGCGACGTGGTCGCGCGATTGTTCTTTGGCGGGATGGACATCCCGACGATCGGCAACTCGGGCGCGGTGTACGGCATTCTACTGGCGTTCGGGCTGTTGTACCCAGACCGCACGGTGCTGTTCGCGCTGATCTTCCCAATCCCGGCGCGGGTATTCGTGGCGATCCTGGGCGGCATCCAGTTCCTGTCGACGTTCGGGTCGAACTCGGATGTGAGCCACGTGGCGCATTTGGGCGGCATGTTGTTCGCGTGGGTTTACCTCCGCCATCGGCCAGCCTTTTTGGACATCGACTGGCAAGCGAGCTACCGCCAATGGAAGCTGCGGCGGGCGCAGCGGAAGTTCCAGGTCTACATGAAGAAGCGCGACAAGGAAGACCGCGGCGGCCCGGGCGGCTGGGTCAACTGAAGCTCGATCGCCCCCTTACGGCGCCGCGGCGGAAATCCGCTTCCAAATCTCGTTGTCGAAATCGGGCTCGCCGCGTTGCTGCGCGTTGGCCCCGATGCGCGTGACCACGAGCCTCAGGCTGGGGACGACATACACTTTGCGTCCCAGGGCGCCGAGCGCGGCGACTAGGTCGGACGGCGCCGACGGAATCAGCGTCGGCTGACGCGTTCCCGCAGCCCGCACCACGGGACGTCCGTTGAGCCACCAGAGGTAGCCGTAGGCAGGATTGAGTTTCTGCGATGAGTCGAGCATGGCGCGCAAATAGTCGGGATTGTCGACGACGGTCTCGCCCGCCCACTGGCCGCGGTTGAGGATAAGCAGACCGAAGCGAGCCAAGTCCCGGGCGGAGGAGGCGAGACCGAGCATGCCAGGCATCGTGGGCCGCTCGATCCAGTGCGTGTCACGCATCCCGATGCGGCCGGTCAGCCATTGCTTGGTGAGCTCGTTGGGCGTCAAGCCGGAGACGGCGGCAAGCACACGCATGGTTTGCTGGTAGGCGGTCGTGTTGTAGCGCCACTTCGTGCCGGGCGGGGCCTCGTACTCGAGTTTTTCGTCGAGACCGCTGGTCATGGTGATGAGGTGACGCAGCTTGATCTGCGCTTCCCGCTCAGGCGTGGCTTTTGACCAACCCGCACCCAGATGTTGCGACACGGTGTCGTCGAGGGCGAGCAGGTTCTTGGATAACGCGACGGCGAGGAGGGTGGAGGCGACGCTCTTCTGCACCGAGGCGACGTCTTCGATCGCGGGGTCGTCCGGCCCCCAGCTGCGCTCGGCGAGGATCTTGCCGTCGAGCAAGATGACAACGCCGGTGGAGCGGCGCTGCTGGGCGAAAGCAAGCGCTTCGTCGAGTTTGGCGGCGTCCCAACCGGAACCGGAGGGCTCGACCCGTTCCCATTCGCCATCAAGCGGCGGGAAGTAGGGTTCGGCGCAAACCAGCGAGGTGACAGCAAACAGGGCCAGTGCGCAACGCATCGCCACAACAGCGTACAACGGACGGGCGGAGAATCCGCGTTATTCTGAAGAAGAGATGCGCCCGGGAATGCGTTGGAATTGGCTGCGCGCGAGCTTGCTGCTGCTGGCAGCGTTGCTGGCGGGCTGCGGAGGCCTGCACCGGCTCCCCAGGCGCAACCGGCCGAAGCTCCGCCTGCGCTGACCGAAAAGGTTCCGCTGCCGCAGACCGGCGTCGCGCCGGCGGCACAGCGAACGCAAGCGCCAGTACAACGCGGGCAAGCCCGTTCACCGGGTTTTCCGTCGCGGCGCTCGTTCGACCAACACTTCGAGAAGCATGGCGCGGAGTTCGGGCACATCAGCCAGGAGCAGTATCTAGCGCTGGCGCAGCAGCTTCGCGACAAGCCGGCGGGAGGGCCGATCCTCGAGTTGGTGCGCGAGGACGGCGTGGTGACGCGCTTCGATCGCCAGACGGGCTACTTCGGAGCATTCAACCCGGATCGCACGATTCGCACATTCTTCATTCCCAACGACGGCGAGCGCTACTTCGAGCGGCAAGCCCGGAGGCCTCACTGACGTGACCGACAGAGAATTTCGAAAGATCCTGCGCGAACGCGGCTGCCCAGAGCATCTCATCCGTGGCGGACGGACGGGGCTGATTCGCCAATGGGTGGCCTTCGTCAGCGAAGTCGAGCAGGGCTACGAGATGGGCTTTTACGACTACGCGAACGATCTCGACCTGCGCACCCTGCTGGCTGAGACGGGGCTCGATGCAGACTCGCAAGTGATGCAGGCCGACGAGCGCTTCCGCAAGATGCTGCGCGCGACGGAGAAGCCGATTTGGCATGGGCCGGACGACGCGTATTGGGTACGCGGTTATCCGCGCAACGCCGGCTCGGAGCTGATGGACGATCTGCGGGCGCGCGGATTGATTCCAGGCGGGACGGGCCCGCAGGCCTAGGGCTACCCGGGATAACCGAGCAAGCCTGGCGCCTCGCACCGAGCGCGCTCACGCGGGCTTGCGTTGGCCTACTTAGCCGGGGCGGGTGCGCCGCAGCCGGGGTGTCCACATTGGCAGACGCCCGTGCCGGCGGGATGCTTTTCGCACATCACCGAGCAGAACTTCTTGGGGGGCTCCACGGTGCACTGGCAGGCCGTGTGAGCGCACTTGGTCTTGGCTTGGTTCATAGCAATTGGACAACGGCGCGCGTGCAAGCGTTACCGGGCCGCCCGCCTAAAGACGTTCAACCGGGATCGACGCCGCCCCGTATAGCTTCCCGGCCCGAACCGTCGCCACCGGCTTCAGCAACCGGTTTCCCACACGCGTTGCTCCAAGCGCATCCGTGAACTTGTACCGCCCCTGCTCCAGCGCGAAAACCGCGATGTCCGCCTCGCTCCCCGGCCGCAAGCTCCCCAGCCCGTTCAACGCGCCGAACACCTTTGACGGATTCACGGTCACGCGTTCGAGCGCCTGATTCAAGGTCAGCCCCAAGTGCAGGAACTTCGAAACCGTCGTGGCCAGATCGAACACCGGCCCATGCACGTTGAACTGGTGTACGTCGCTCGATATCGTCCCTGGCAGCAAACCTTGCGCCAGCGCCTTCTCCGCCGTGTCGAACGAGAAGCTACCCGCGCCGTGGCCGATGTCGAGGTTGACGCCCGAGGCGACGGATTCGAGCACCTCGTCCATCACGCGGCCTTCGTCGGTCAGGATGCCGCCCTCGCCGCCGCGGAAGCTATGGGTGATCACGTCGCCGGGTTTGAGCAGTTTCAGAATCTCGGGGACCGTCGAGTGAGAGCCGCCGATGTGAACCATGAGCGGCAGTTGGACCGCATCAGCTGCCTGACGCGCTCGCCGTAGCGCCTCGAGATCGTGGTCGCCCGCAATGTTGCGCGTCAGGCGCACCTTGACGCCCAAGATCACGTCGCGATGGCGCTCGATGGTCTTCGCGGCAAGCTCCGCGTTGGCGTAGCGCAGATCGAGAAGCTCACCCCAAGGGTTATCTTCCGAAAGAGTCGATTGGCCAACCACGGAGATGTTGAGCAACGCGAACACCCGCGTGTCCGCCACGTTGATCACGTACTTGCGCAGCCCTGGGAACGTGTTCGCGCCGGCGGAGCCCGCGTCGACGACGGTCGTCACGCCCTTGGCGACGCAATTCGGGTCGGCGGGGATACCGAGAGGGGCCACGCCGTCATACACGTGGACATGGATGTCGATCCAGCCCGGCGTGACGATGCGGTCGGTTGCGTCGATCACGTGCAGCGCCTCGGAGACCGGACTCGAGTCGGCCAGGCGCGCGATCTTGCCATTTGAGACCGCAACGTCCTGAGCCTTATCCAAGCCTTGGGCGGGGTCGACGACGCGCCCGCCTTTAACCAGCATGTCGTAGGCGTAGCTTTGCCCGCGGCTCTGCGCAAAGGCGCAGTCCTCAAAGCCGCGCCCGACGCCGACGATCAGCGGTCCAGCGGAGCGAAGCAGAAAGCGGCGGCGCGAGTGCGTGTGCATGGCGGACCCTACAGCGAGGATTTCGCGAATCTGCCTAACTGCGGCATGACCGCATCCAAGTCCGCTCGGTTGGCAAAGATTCGACCGGTGATCGGCATGGGTAGGCGCCCTGGATTATATCCGACTCTCCGGATGCAAAAACGAACCCCGGCATCGCTGCCGGGGCTCGGTTTCAAAAGTTGTGCACTTCTTCAGCCTGCTTTTTCGAGCACCGCCAGGTTGACCGCGGAGTCCTCGACCATGCGGCCGGTGACCACGAATTCCTTGATGCGCTTGTAAGAGGGCAGGAAGTACATCAGGTCGAGCATCAGCTCTTCCATGATCATGCGCAGGCCGCGCGCCCCCACCTTGCGCTCGAGCGCCTTCTTGGCGATGGCGCTCAAGGCGTCGTCTTCCAAGCGCAGGCGGATGTTCTCGTACTCGAACAGTTTTTGATACTGCCGCACGAGCGAATTCTTCGGCGTGGTGAGGATCTCGACCAATGCTTCCTGGTCGAGGTCGCCCAGCACGGCGACAACCGGCAAGCGGCCGACGAACTCTGGAATGAAGCCGTGGCGGATGAGATCCTGCGGTTGGACGTGGCCGAGCAGGCCGAGCTCTTTGTCCGTCTCGGCGCGGATCGGGGCCGGCGAGTCGTCGGTCTTTTCCGCCCGGCGAAAGCCCACGACGCGCTCGTCCACGCGGCGGGCGATGATCTTCTCGAGCCCGACGAAAGCGCCGCCACAGATGAACAGGATGTTCGTGGTGTCGACGGGAGTGAACTCCTGGTGCGGGTGCTTGCGTCCACCTTGCGGGGGAACGTTGGCCACAGTCCCTTCGAGGATCTTCAGCAGCGCTTGCTGCACGCCCTCGCCGGAGACGTCGCGCGTGATCGACGGGTTCTCGTCCTTGCGGCTGAGCTTGTCGATCTCGTCGATGTAAATGATGCCTTGCTGTGCGCGCTGGACGTCGCCATCAGCGGCTTGCAGCAGCTTCAGGATGATGTTCTCGACGTCCTCGCCCACGTAGCCGGCTTCGGTCAGCGTGGTGGCGTCCGCGATGGCGAACGGCACATCGAGGATCTTGGCCAGCGTTTGCGCGAGTAGCGTCTTGCCGGTGCCGGTCGGTCCTACGAGCAGGATGTTCGACTTATGCAGCTCGACGTCGTTGTGTTGCGAGCCGTGTGTGCGCTGCTTGGAGAGCAGGACGCGCTTGTAGTGGTTGTAGACGGCGACCGCAAGCTTCTTCTTGGCGGCGTTCTGTCCAACCACATACTGGTCGAGCTTTTCCTTGATTTCCTGTGGCTTGGGAAGCGAGTAGAGCGTGGGGCCGGCGCTTTCCGGGCGGTCGTCCTCGAGGATCGAGTTGCAGACCGCAACGCACTCGTCGCAGATGTAGGACTTGGGATAGTCGCCTGGGGTCGAAATGAGCTTTCCGACAACTTCCTGGCTTTTGTGGCAGAACGAACAGCGAAGGGTTTCGTCGGCGCCGCTTCTTTTCACCAGTGGGGCTCCTGGGCGGCGGCCAAAAAACAGGTCTGCCGCATCACCCACGATTATCGTATCACTCGTTTCAGTTGGCAACCACCATGACGGTGGTTTGCAGATACACCGCTCCCCAGTACTAGACGCAGGCCGTGTGGAAGAGGTGAGCAAGGACCTCGGCAATCGGCGGTCCGTTGTTGGCCTGCGGGGCGTTGTCCGTCGGTTAGCGCAGCGGGATACCGAACAGGGCTTCCACGGCAACCGGCTCGCCGTCGCGGAAGGCAGGGTTGAATTCCCATTCCTGCAGGTTGGCCATAATCTGGTTGTCGGTCTGCTCGTTGAGGCCGCTGACGATGCGCATGTTGCCCAGCTCGCCTTCCGGGCTCACCGTGGCGTAGACGACGATGCGCGGCGGCAGATAGCGCGGGTCCATGCCGTCCAGGCTCAGCGCCAGGGGCGCCTTGTGCTCGGCATAGGGCGGATCGAGGGTCTTGCGGGAAAGCACGCGGATGACGCCCGGCTCCACCGTCTCCGATGTCTCACCGGCCGGCACGCAGACTTGCAGCACCCACTTCTTTTCAAAACCGGGGACCTGCAGATAGACCGTATAGATCGGGTTACCGGTGAGGACGTCCGCTGCTTCCGGAATGGTCGAGGCGTCGTTTGAGATCAGGATGATGCCGTGGAGCTTGCGCGGAACGGGCGAGCGTCCGCCTTGGCCGATCCCGTAGCCGTTGCCGCCGGCGCCTCGAGCGCCTGGACCCACGCCGTCACCGAAGCCCGAGCCCACGCCATTGCCGGCCGAACCGCCAAAGAAATCTCCGAAGCGCCGGCGCGGAGCGCGTCACCGAGCAGCATGGAGTTCACGTCGCCGCCGCCGGCGGACGCCAGAGCTTGCCATAGCCCTCTTCGCCGAGCTTGCCGATACTTGGGGCGTCAGCGAGCTCGGAGAGCGCGGGGGTCAATACGCGTTGTTGGCCGATGTCGGGCATGTTCGTGGGCAGTCCGGCCGCTACGGGCAGGGCGGGCGAGTCCGCCTCGAGATCGGAGAGCGCGGGGATTCCCGGGAAGGGGATTGCATCCGGGTCTGGCGCCTCGAATTCCCATGCGAGGTCGGTCCGGTTCTGAGCCGGCAGAACAGGGAGCGCAAGCTCAACTTCGGCGGCTTGCACCACTTCGGCTACGGAGGTCGGACGGGGGCGCGGGCGCTCCGGCATCACGATCTCCAGGCGCGGCTCCTGCTGTTTCGGCTTCGCTTTTCCTCTTTCTTCGGGACTTGGGCGGTGTCCTCGCCGCCGGGCTCCTTCTCGAGCTTGGGCGCCTCTTCAAGGTTGCCGCGGCCCGGATCGTCATAGGTGTCTGGAATGGCGAGCGGGTTGTCCACCGGCGTGAGCTTGTCCTGCTTCTCTAGCAGCTTGGCGATGTCGGAAGGGATGCGCAGCGGCTCTTCTTTGGTCTTGAACTGCACCAGCACCAAGTCGTAGCGATTGAGGTCGAAGGGGATGGCGTCTGGAAAAAGCACCGCCAGCCAGGGAACGGTGGCGATCAGGATCAGGTGCAGGAAAAGCGCCCCGAGGAACGAAAACTGGTTCGTGCGGCGGTCCAGCGGAATGCGCGCGAAAAGCCGTTGACCGCTGCCCACGCCGAACTGATTGTGTCCGTAAGGCCCGCGCGGCCGCGCCAGCATGAACAGCGCGGACAGCAGCAGCCCGGCCGACGCCAAGCCCAGGAAGAAATCTTGTGCGGGGATGACAGGCAGGTCGTTCATGGGACGTCCATCGGACGAATGGACCGCGCCCGACAGTCGTCAGTGTCCAGGACCCAGGTACCGAAAGCCCATCGGGGATTGGCCCCAGGCCCTAGGGGTTTTCGCCGTAGGACGTTGGAATGAGCTGCGTGGGGAGCCAGAAAGCAGATGCGCCTCTGAAGCTCGAGCTCCAGAGGCGCATGGGTCAGGTTATGGGATCGACTCTAGTCGGACGACTTGTCACCCGCGACCGACTGGCGGCCCGGTGAGTCGTCGAGCGGCGTGGCCAAGTAGCCCGCGATGCGGTTCTTCTCGAGCTTGTTGACGACGATCTCATAAGGCTGCTTGACGCCCATGACGTAGAACTGGACCGGCTCGAGCAGCGTCTTGTTCTTCTTCTCGATCGTCTTGTCGTCAGCAAGCACCTCAATGTTGAAGCGGTTCCGCTTCTCGTTGGTGTCGCGCAGGCGGATCTGAATGCGACCCACCTTGGTGGCGTTCTTGCTCTTGGAGATGTCGAACTCGTAGTAGTTCCGCTGCCCGAGGCGCTTGAGCGCGTCAAGCTCGCCGGAGTTCGTGGCGATCAGGCCGCTCTGAACACCGAGGTCGCCACGGACCGATTTGAGGTCGGCAATGGTCTGCTCGAGCGTCTTGGCGGTCTCGTCGAGGTTCTGCTTCACGCCTTCGACACGGCCGGTGAGCTCGCCGACTTCGCTCTTGGTGTTGGTTGCAACCTGGTTGAGCTCGGTGAGTTTGCCGCCGACTTCCTGCAAAGCGGCTTTCTGTTGCGCCTTGGTCGCTTCGAGGTCCTTGGCGAGGGTGTTGGTGCGGCCCAGGACGCGTTGCTCGACCTTCTGCGCCTTCTCGTCAATCGTCTTCTCGGCGTTCTCGACTAATCCTTTGACTTCCTGCACGCTGCTGTCGACCGTGCGTGAGGTGCGATTGATATTGCCCTCGAGCTGCGCAATTTGCTCTTCGAATCCTTGAATCTGCTCGGCAAACTGCGTGCGGGTCTTGTTGATTTCCAGGTAAAGGTAAACCGTCGCTCCGATGAGCACCGCAATCAGCACCAGGAGAATGATTGCGACGGGGGGGACGGACGATTGGCCCGCACGGCCGGTAAGGGCGCGCGGAGCCGCGGGAGTTCGTTTGGAGCACAACACTAGCGTTACCTCGTTGGTTTTCAGGCTCTTGCCCTCATTCTAACATCCATAGACGCGGTCGATACCCTAGCGGGTTTCGCTGAATTCCGGCTCGGGGAAGGGCCGAAGGCGGGCGTCCGACGGCGGGTCCGCCGACTTGGATACACTCGGGGACTGGCCTCGCATGAGCAAACCATCGGAGCTGGGCGCGCACGCAATGATCTCCCTCGTCATCCCCGTACACAACGAAGAAGAAGACGTACAGGAGCTCGCGCGGCGGATCCACGGCCAGTTACAGGACGGCTACGAGATCATCTTCGTCGACGATGGATCGACGGACGCGACCTGGGAACGGTTGCGCGCGATCGCGGACCCGCCGCGGATTCAGGCCATTCGGTTTCGGCGTAATTTCGGGAAGGCCGCCGGTTTGATGGCGGGTTTTGCCGCTTCGCGCGGCGAATTGGTCTTCACGATGGACGGAGACCTACAGGACGATCCCGCTGAGATTCCGCGGTTCCTGGCGAAGCTCGAGGAAGGCTACGACGTGATCGCTGGGTATAAGCGCAAGCGCCACGATCCGCTGAACAAGGTCATCGCGTCGCGCATTTTCAATTACGTGGTCCGCAAGTTGACCAAGGTCGATCTGCACGACATGAATTGCGGGTTCAAGCTTTACCGCGGCCAGGTGGCGCGTGAGGTGCGGATCTATGGCGAACTGCACCGCTTTATCCCGGCGCTGGCGGCGGCAGAGGGCTACCGCATCGGCGAGATCGAGGTGCAGCACCACGCGCGGCAGCACGGCAAGTCCAAGTACGGCATCAGCCGGCTGTTCAAGGGCTTCGTCGATTTGATTACGACGCTGCTGATCACCACGTATCGGACGCGCCCGGCGCATGGGTTTGGCTGGGCGGCGCTCGCGTCGATGGCGCTGAGCGTGGTGATCGCGCTGGTTTCGCTGCCATTTACGGCCGGGGTGGAAGTCTACCTTTTTGGTAAGTCATTCGACCTGAGCTGGTTGGGGCCTGCGCTGTGGATCAAGTCGCTGTTCTTTGCGGTGACGGCGGTGGTGCTGATGGCGGCCGGCTGGGTGGCCGAGGTGGTCATTCGGGCGCCGCTGAGCGCCAATCCCGCGCAGCAGTACGCAGTCGAGGAACGCCTTGAGTAGCATGGCGCACCGCGCGGCGCGGGTCGCGAAGTTCGTCGTCCCGCTGATCGTCATTTTCTTTGTCGGGCGGGTCATTCTCAACAACTGGGAACAGGTCCGCACGGCCGATTGGGACGTGCGCCCAGGCTACTTGGCGTTGTCCTTCGTGCTGTCGTGCGCCTGGTTCGTCTTTCGCCCGTTCGGCTGGAACATCATCCTAAACGGCTTTGGGCGCACAAGGTGCCATTCCCGGATGCATTTCGCAAAACGCGCCAGCTTGAGCTGAGCCGCTACGTGCCGGTGGCGTGTGGTAAAAGTTCGTCAGCCGAGTCGTGCTGCTGCGGTACGGGGCGTTTCTGGCCGGTGCGGTGCTGGCGGCAACGATCCTCGACTTGTTCTTGGCGACGCTCGCCCGTTTGGTCCCGGCATCGTGGACTATCCAAGACGCCTTCGAGGGCTTCAAGACGTATCACCGGATCGTGCTGTTCGCGTTCCCGCTGGTTTCGATCCTGTTCATCCATCCGAAGCTGCTGAACGCTTGGGCGGGATTCTTGGCGGCGCGGCTGCGGCAGGAGTGGACGCCTCTGCGCATTGGTTGGGGGAAGCTGCTAGGGATCTGGTCGATGTACGTAGCGGGCTGGGTGATGCTGGGCGCGGGAGTGGCGCTGTTCGTGAATGGCGTGCTGCGCGTGCCGGAAGGCAACAACCTCTACATCGGTTCGAGCTATACGGTGGCGTGGCTGATCGGGACGCTGACGATGATCGCGCCGGGCGGAATGGGCATCCGCGAAGGGGCGCTGGGGCTACTGCTCGGGCGGATCCTGCCGACCGGGCCGGCGTTTACGCTCGCGGTGGGGATTCGGCTGTGGACGTTGCTGGTGGAGATCGGAACCTACGGCCTGGGATCGCTGTTTGGCAAAGCGCAGGGTCCGGACGAGAGCGAGACCGCGTAAGCCTCAGACGTTGCCGTAGATTCGTCGCATGTCGGGCAGCTCCGTGCAGTAGTACCGTACCCAGGCCGCGGCGTGGTGAAAGGCAGCCGCGAGCAGCGCAGCCTGCGACGCGAGAAAGAGCCCGGGCAGCCAGATGCCGATGAGCCCAAAGGTGTACATGCCGTTGCGCGTGTAGCGGAAGATCCCACGCGACTCGAGTGGCACGTTGCGGTACGCCGCCTCAAAATGATCGATGCCCCCAACGCGCGATGCAAAGTGAAATAGCGCATCACGGAATAGTGCAGGTATCCAAAAGGGACGCAGAAGGTCCTGCGGACCTCAGCACGTGCCGCTTACTCAAGGACCCGCGATCCGAGAGTGCAACCGCTACTACGGAAGCCACCCGCACGAACGCAGCGAATACGGGAAGCCTGTTCGTAGACAGCGAACGCTTTGTCGCCGAATCGTTGGGTCAGCCCTTTCGTGTGGAGCCCAGTCGCCAGCACAACCAGACCCACGCCTGATGGACCCCGGCGGCAACCATGCTCACCATCAGCCAGATCTGCGGCCGTAGTGGAAACCTCCATGGCCGTAGCGGCCCAAAGGACCGCGGCAGCGAGTCCGGCGTGAGCAAGCCCGAGCTGCCAGCCCCGCCTCGAGGATGAGCGTTGGGCCACATCGCTCTCACTGTACGCCGTTCCCGGCATACTTCTTCGCATGACCTGCAGGAATTTGTAGCCGCTCTCGGCCCTAAGCGCATGGAGCGCATCGCGCGCCGTGGGCGCCAACGATCGCATTCGCGTCGGCATGTTGGGCGTGGGCAACCGCAACCTGCTGCGCGAGGTGTTGCAGCACCGCGAGGAGGCCAACCTCGACGTCGTCGCCGTGTGCGACATCTGGAAGCAGCATCGCGAAGACGCAGCCGCACGGATCAAGGAGGCCTCAGGCGTCTCTCCTGACTTGCTGCACGCCCAGGAAGACCTGTTTGCCCGCGATGACGTGGACGCCGTCGTGATCGGCACGCCGGACCACCAGCATTGCCTTCAGCTCACAGCAGCCATGCACGCCGGCAAGGACGTTTACGTCGAGAAGCCGCTGGCGATGGACATCAAGGAGCTGAACCGCGCCTACGACGCCGTGAAGGCGACCGACCGCGTGGTTCAGATGGGTACCCAGGTGCGTAGCTTCCCGTCGTTTGGTGGCGGCGCGCAAGTTCGTGCAGGACGGCGGCCTTGGCAAGATCTTCAAAATCGAGCAGGCGCGCAACTCCTACAAGCCTTACTGGTACCGCTACGCCGAGCGCAAGATCGAGCAGGGCGACACGGACTGGAAGCGCTTCCCGATGCAGCGTGTCGCGGCCGGACCTGCAGCAGCACGCGGGCTGGTTTGGGTACCGCGACTTTTCGCAAGCGGCCGCACAGCAAACCGGGCGCACTTCTGGACTTGGCGCACTTCATCACGGCGTCCGCCGCCGTGAAGCGCGACGGCCATGGCGGGATCTTACCGCTGGAACAAGGACGGGTTTACGTGTCCGGATTCGTGGAGCTGACGCTCGAGTACACGGACGGCTTCCTGGTGCGGTACTGCTCGATGCCTGGCTGCGGCGTGGCAACAACTTCCTGAAATTTTTCGGCACACGCGGGGAGATGGACGCTTCGAACTGGGCAAGCTGTTCCTGATCAGCGGCAAGACCGCAGGACGAGGACCGCATCGCCGAAGGCGCGACGATCCCGGAGATGGACAGTCCGCCGCACATGCTGAACTTCTTCCAGTGCGCAGCCGTTCTCGCAAGCAGCCGAACGCGCCAATCGAGGCGGGCCGGGCGGCACTGATCGCGGCGATGCTGGCGGACGAGAGCTCGCAGGTACGGTGCGTGGAGTTCGACGAGCGGGCGCGGGAAGATCAAGAATGCTTGAGGCAATTTGAACCCAGTGGGGACCGTCAAGAGGGCGGTCTCGTCCGGGATTCATCTGGGCGGACGTGAGCGATAGAGAGGAGTTCTATCGCTCACGCTCGACGAATGGAAACCTGAGTAATTCGCTTGAAATCATGACTCAGAACCACCAGGGATAAACATCGCCCCGGCTCTCTCTTCTGCGGAGGGCGGTCGTCGAAGCGACAATCAAACGATCACGGCATCGAGCTGTTTCGCCGCTTCTTCCGAGACCCCACTGTAGGTGATCGAGAGATTCAAAGGGGGCCGACCCATCTCCACGCTTCCCGTCCTTGTCGCTTCCTCGAGCGTCAAGGCCTGCCGAGTACGTAAACGGGGTCGAGTTTTCCGCACGGCCGCGCGGCGTTGTCGCCGGCGGAGAACGCCTTTCTGAAACGTCCGTAGATTCGGTATATTGGCTCGACAGCGGCATTCCACCGCAGCAGTAGACCCACGATCTGTAGTGCAATCGGACTCGTTCCGAGTTCGCACCGTCGAGCGTCGCATTAAACCATTCCCTGACCGTATACGTCTGATCCGCTCGATCTTGGCGTCCAGTGTAGGCAAGCTCCAGGGGAAGCCGAACCGCTTTCCTGATTCCTGGAGGCTCGAACACAGCGGAACCCGCCACGTGTCATCTGCCTTAGGAAGTACGAAGTCCACGGTTGTCTGACCGGATTCTCTTCGCTTCGTGATGGGCGGTAGCCGATAGCTCGGGCTTGGATGAGATCGTCGACCATCCTTAACTCGTAAGCGCCTTGCTCGTTTGTTTCCGCCCAGAACACCGGAGTGCTCTTGACGATATTCTGATTGGATCTCCATTGCTGGAGGTCACTCGCCCCCGAACGACCTCGCTGGCGAAGAGTACCGTCAAAGTCGTGGGGAAGAGGATGGCGATCGCAGCTGCGCGGTCCAGTCCAAGTCTATTGATCCAGCCCATCCGTGTTCCTTCCTGCGCTTGCCCCGGAAGGTTCCGAAGCAGCGTTGTGTGCGGACGCTAGACGTCTTCGCTGATGGTGAACGTATATGGTAGGTGCGTGTCAGCAACTCGTTCGCGGCTTCGTCGCCGACGATTTGCTCACTCTTTTCGTCGAACACTACTTCTGGCGTTTGGTGCGGTAGCTGATGTTGCCCAAGTGGGCCATCAGCGACGACTTGTGGCCCTCTTCGACGTCGGCGTTGAGGTCCGTTTGCTTGTGGCTGCGGACGGCGGCGATGAAGTTGTCGAAGTGCGGCTGGTCTTTGATCTTGTCCGTCGGGTCTTCGGCGAACGGGCCTTTCTTCTTCTGCTTGCCCAGGAAGGTGTAGTACGCGGTGCAGTGCGGAAGCACCATGTAACCTTCCGAGCCGTAGAAGATGAGCCCGGTGCAGACGCCGTGGGTCGGCCACTCGCCGATGCCGGCTTCCACGTTTGAGATCCACGGGCGAATCTCGAAGTTCAGCGTGAGGTCGCGGCCTTCGTACTCGTAAAGGATCGTCTGGGTGTTCGGCGTTTCGGTCGTCGTCGATGAACTTGCCGCCTATGGATTGGGTGCGGCTCGGGACGCCGAGGTCGAGCGCCCAGCGCATGATGTCGAGCTGGTGGACGCCTTGGTTGCCGAGCTCGCCGTTGCCGTAGTCCCACTGCCAGTGCCACTTGTTGTGCAGGCGCAGTTGCGAGAACGGGCGGTCGGGCGCGGGGCCTTTCCAGAGGTCGTAATGGACGCCCTCGGGCACGGGGCCTTCTCGTGCTTGCCAATCGAAGTGCGCCACTTGTAAGCCAATCCGCGCGCAAGATAGATGTCCCCGATGAGGCCGGATTCTGAGTTGGTCGACGGCCTCGAGATTTGCGGGGAGGAGCGGTTCTGTGCCAGGTTGGACGATGCGGTCGTATTTCAGTGGCCTGATCCTGCCATGCGCCCCTCGAAGGCGTTGTGCGGAGAGCGGTTTCTCGACGTAGACGTCCTGCCGGCCTGGCAAGCCCAGATGGTTCCGAGCGAATGCCAGAAGTTGGGCGTCGCGAAGAAGACGACGTCGATGTCCTTGTCGTCGAGAGTTCGCGCATATCGTAGGCAGTCTTCTGACGCGGCGGCCGGAGAGCTCGCAGTCGTTCATGCGCCCACCGAGCACGTTCTCGTCGATGTCGCAGAAGGCGGCGATCTCGACGTTCTCGTGCGTTGCTCGAGCGAGTGAACCGCGCGAATGTGGGAGCGGCCCCGGCCGCGCAGGCCGAGCTATGGCGGCGCGGATGCGGTCGTTACGCCGGTGCGGGCGGCGAAGGCGGGTACGCCGGGCGAGCTGGCTGCTCCAGCCGCGGCCGTGGCGGCGTTGCGTACGAAATTGCGGCGGTTCGGGCTTTCTGCGGACATGGCTGGCGTTATTGTAACGCCTAGCCTTGCGCCAAGCGAGCTTTGGCCAGTACGATTAGTCTCGGTAACCGAGAGTAACCCGACGAGCCGACCCCTCGCCTCGTCCAGGGCGCGCCGGATATGCTGATTCTCAAGACTCTGTCGCTGGGAGCGCTGCACGGGTTCGCGATCTCGCAGCGCCTGCGGCAGATCTCGAGCGAGGAGCTACAGGTGAGCGACGGCTCGCTCTACCCCGCGCTGCACAAGCTCGAGTATGAGGGCTGGATCGCCGCGGAATGGAAGACGAGCGAGCTTGGGCGTCGAGCCAAGTACTACTCGCTGACCGAACCGGGCCGACAGAAGCTCGCCGACGAAACTGAAACTTGGGAGCGGCTCTCCGGCGCCATCACGTCGGTGATTCGATTGGCGTAAACATGAACGTCCGCTCTTACCACACGGTCTCCATGCTCGTGGCGGTCGCCCTCTGCGGGTGCGCCGCCAAGCGTCCGCCCGTATTTCGCGTGTTGCCGGGAACGCCGGAATACTTGCTCGAGGCGCCGGACGCCTCCCGCACTCGCTTCAGCGAGATCCTCGGCCAATACGCCGGCGCCGACATCGGCTGGGCCGACCTGCGCCCCAAGATGTCGCTGCAGATCGAGCAGGCTTACTTTCGCGAAGGCGCCGAGGCGCAGGACATCCGCAGCTACCTCGGTCTCGAAAGCGTCCGCTACGCCAAGACCGCCGCCGGCCCGCTGCGCGAAGTCGAAGCGAGCCCGCCGCTCGCCACGAGGCCGCCCAGCCAACCGGCCGCGCGGACGCTGCTTCCCGTCACGCATCGGGATCTGCCGCGCCAGCGCCTTTTCTACCAGTTGCTCCTCAACCCGACCGAAGACCGCCGCGCCGCCGTCCTGCTGAGCGCTCCCTCGCGCGACGTGCTCGAGCAACTTGCAACCCGCCTCGCCGCCGATCCCGCCGGAACCTGCCGGCAAGAGTCCGCCGCATGCACGGCCTTTCCCGAGCACTGCTCCGTCTCGCTCCAACTCGAGATCGAAGTCGATGGCAAAAAGACGAACGTCCCTTGGGGAACACGGCTTGGGCGAGTCGCCAAGGGCTCGCCGACTCTGCGGCTCTACCGTTCGACGGGGGCGAGGCTTGAGCGCGTCGAGCTCGACCCGACGGACGGGCAGGCTCTCGGCATTCCGTTGCTCCCCGGCGATCGAATTGAAACGCGATGAGACGGACTCTACTCTCCCTGCGCGCCCGCCTCCGCGCTCTGCTTCGCCGTGATCAGGCCGAGCG
>JAWKHJ010000023.1:0-102925 GCA_041394905.1 Bryobacterales bacterium
CGTCGCCTTGTGCGCTCGCGGTTTCCGTCTCGTCGAACACCAACATGGGAATAGCGCACGAAAGCGCAACAACGGCGGCGAATGCGAGAATGCGTCGAAGCATGGCGGCCCCTATTTTAATGGGCGCCAGGGATAACTCACCGCGCTGCGGAGCGAAGAAGTTGATGAAGACTCAATGACAGCCGAAATTCAGACCGCTCCGGCGTGGCCCGGCAAGCTCAAACTCCTGTCCCTGCTAATGGTTGCGGCGGCGTTGTTCCTGCTGGTGCGGTCGCTTCCGTTTGACGCGTTGATCGGTGCGCTGCAAAGTTGGCTCGCAAGTCTGGGTGTTTGGGGACCAGTCGCATTCGGGCTGTTGTATGCACTGTGGGCGGTACTGTTTCTGCCAGGGGCGGCGCTCACGCTTGCGGGCGGCGCGGTGTTTGGGCTGCTCACCGGCACAATCACGGTGCTGCTGGGCGCAACGCTAGGCGCGGCGCTTTCGTTCTTGATTGCCCGCTATTTCGCCCGCGATCGCGTAGAGAGGCTCGCGCGCTCCAACGCAAAGTTCGCCGCCATCGACAGGGCGATCGCCAAAGGCGGTTGGAAGATCGTCGCGATGCTGCGACTTTCGCCCGCGATGCCCTTCAACGTGCAGAACTATCTCTACGGCGTGACGGCGATCCGCTTTTGGCCCTGCGTGCTGACGAGCCTCGTGTTCATGCTGCCGGGCACGTTTCTTTACGTTTACCTGGGCCATCTAGCCGGCCAGGGCTTGGCCGCGGCATCGGGCGGCGGCGCGGAAAAGCCTCTCGGGCAATGGATTCTGTTGGGCGTTGGGCTGGTGGCGACCGTGGCGGTCACAGTGTATGTGACGAAGCTGGCGCAGAGGGCGCTCGACGAACAGGCAGAGTTGCCTGAGCAGACCGCTGAACCTGAGACGGCCAGGCCCGCCGCCTCGCCTGCGAGCGCGCTGACGCTGGCCGCCCTTGCGGCAGTGCTTTTCTGCGGCGCCCTGTACGCCTACTCCGAACGTGCTTCGCTGCAGCGTCTGTTTGGGCCGCCGCCGGTTTCGATGCAAGAGGCCTATGCCGCCCAGCCCGGCGGCCCGACGTTCGACCACGGCCCGTTCACGGCGTTGCTTTCGCAGTACGTCGACGCGGACGGCTGGGTCGACTATCGCGGCTTGCAGACACGCGAGTCCGAATTGAACGCGTATATCGACTCACTCGCGACCGCGCCGTTCTACGCCATGGGACGTGATGAGAAGCTTGCGCTGCTGATCAACGCCTACAACGCCTTCACGTTGCGGTTGATTCTCGACCACTACCCCATCGACTCCATCCGCTCCATCCCCGGCAAAGAGCGCTGGGACGCCGAGCGTTGGACGCTGGGCGGACGAACCCTGAGCTTGAACGACATCGAGCACAAGGAGATCCGCCCGAAGTTCGCCGAGCCGCGCATCCATTTCGCGCTCGTGTGCGCCTCGGTCGGATGTCCGCCGCTACGGCGCGAAGCCTACACCGGGGTGCGGCTCGACGAGCAACTTGATGACCAAGCCCGCTACGTGCACTCGCACGGCCGTTGGCTGCGCTATGAGCCAGGGAGCGACAGCATCGAGCTGACGGCGCTGTATGACTGGTATGGCGGCGACTTCAAACAGACCGCAGGGTCGGTTTTAGGGTTCGTCAGCCGCTACGCACCGGAGGTCAAGAAGGCGCTGGACGCCGGGACGAAGCTGAAGGTGCGGTACATGGACTACGATTGGTCGCTCAACGAGAAAGCCCAATAGCCCGCGCCGCCTACCGACGATGACTGATTTTCAACAAATCTTGGAGCAGATACCGGAAGTGGCGCCGCTCGATGAGCACAACCGGCGGCTGGTGGAGCACACGCACCCTCCCGATTGGGTGAACCCGACGCCATCGGGCCGCTACAACATGGTCGTCATCGGCGCCGGAACAGCGGGGCTGGTGACGGCGGCAGGCGCCGCGGGCCTCGGTGCGAAGGTCGCATTGATTGAGCGCAAGCTGATGGGGGGCGACTGCCTGAATTACGGTTGCGTCCCGTCAAAAGCGCTCATCCGCGCCGCGCAGGCTGCACATGATGCGCGCCATGCCGGCGATCTAGGCGTTCGCATCGCGGGAGAGATCTCAGTCGACTTCCCGGCCGTCATGGAGCGGATGCGCGAACTGCGGGCCGGCATCGCGCGGCACGACTCCGCAGAGCGCTTCTCCGGCCTGGGGATTGACGTCTATCTGGGCAACGCCAAATTCACAGGCAAGAACACAGTCGAAGCCGACGGCAAGACGCTCACGTTTTCCAAAGCCTGTATCGCCACCGGTGCGCGCGCCGTGCATCTGCCGATTCCGGGCCTGGAAGAGGCCGGCGCGCTGACGAACGAATCGGTCTTCTCGCTGACCGAGTTGCCGCGGCGTCTGGCTGTGATCGGGGCCGGGCCGATCGGCGTCGAGCTGGCGCAGACGTTCGCACGCTTCGGCTCGCAGGTCACGCTGCTCGAGCAAGAGCGCGACATCCTGCCGCGCGAGGATCGCGACGCGGCGAGCATCGTCAAAGCCTCACTTGCGCGGGACGGCGTGACGCTCGATTGCTGTGCCAAAGTCGTGCGCGTGTCGCGCGAAGGCGACGAGCGTGCGATCGAGCTCGAGATGAACGGCGAGCGCACGCAACTGCGCGTCGATCAGATTCTGGTGGGAGTGGGGCGCCAGCCGAATGTCGAGAACATGGGCCTCGATGCCGCGGGCGTCCGCTTCGATGCGCGGAAAGGCGTTGAGGTGAACGACTATTTGCAGACCTCGAACTCCGACATCTACGCGGCGGGCGACGTTTGCTTCGCCTACAAGTTCACCCACACGGCCGACGCACTGGCGCGCATCGTGATCGGCAACGCCCTGTTCTTCGGCCGCGGCAAGGCGAGCGCGCTGACCATCCCTTGGTGCACCTATTCCGACCCTGAAGTGGCGCACGTGGGCCTCTACCCCGAGGAAGCCGAAAAGCGCGGCGTCTCGGTCGACACTTACCGGGTCGAGATGTCCACGGTGGACCGGGCCATTCTCGAGGGCGACACCGAGGGGTTCTTGAAGGTCCATTGCGTGAAAGGCAAGGACCGGATCGTCGGCGCGACCTTGGTCGGACGCCATGCCGGCGAGCAAATCTCCGAGATCACCCTCGCCATGCAAGCCGGCGCCGGGCTCGGGACGCTGGCAAAAACGATCCACCCCTACCCGACGCAGGCCGAGGTGATCAAAAAGGTGGCCGACGCCTACAACCGCACCCGCTTGACGCCCTTCGTCAAGTCGCTGTTCGACAAGATCCTGGCCTGGCGGCGCTAGCCGCTCGGCTGGCCGCCGCCCCGTAGGTCTTCTTGCGATTTCCCGTAGTCGCACAGCGCCAATTCCGGGGCGCGCTTTAAGGGTTAACCCCAAGGTACAAGCGAGCTTGCGCTTGGCAGACTCAAGGCAAAACCGCCCGTCCGCCCTGTTTGGGGTTGGGGGCGCGGTCTCGATTTGCCATGAGATTTCGATTCGTCCCCTCGATCGCGTCCGCCTTGGCGCTGGCGCTCGCTTCCGCGGCGACAGCCGCACCACCGGTAGCGAACGCCGGCGATCCGCAGT
Organism: Bryobacterales bacterium; assembly: GCA_041394905.1. GTDB lineage: Bacteria > Acidobacteriota > Terriglobia > Bryobacterales > UBA6623 > RI-231. The sequence continues at coordinate 3,615 of JAWKHJ010000023.1, forward strand.
TCGCGGAATGCGTCAACGGCGTAGCCAGCTTCACCCTGAACGGCACGGATTCCAGCGACCCCGAAAACGATCCGCTGACCTATACCTGGACCGGGCCGTTCGGCACGGTCTACGGGGCGATCGTGGACGTAGAAGCGCCTCTCGGCAACAACGAAATCACTCTCGAAGTCAGCGATGGCGTCGGTACTTCACAGGCAACGACGAACCTCATTGTGATCGACACCAATCCGCCGGCCGTCGGCGTTGCGCTGTCGCCGAATTTGCTGATTCCGCCCGACGGCTCGTTTCGAGACATCGACGCGAACGTGATCGTGCAGGACGCCTGCAACGTCGGCACAAGCTTCCGGTTGCACTCGATCACGAGTAATGAGCCAAGCACCCAAATCGTGGTGGGCGCCGACTACGGCACGCCTGATGAGGAGTTCATCCTCGGTGCGCTGCTGACGACCGCCGGCCCGGAGGCCCGTACGTACAACGTCTTCTACGAAGCCGAAGACACGCAGGGGAACGTGGGACTGGGCAGCGGCGAAGTCGTCGTAGCCAAAGAGGGCGTTCTCGACGTGACGCCGTCCAAGCTGATCTTCCGCTACACGCCCGGAGGCGATGCGCCGGTCAGCCAGAGCGTTTACGTATCTTCGATCGCGGCAGCGAGCTACTACGACATCTCGAGCGACCAGTCCTGGCTGAACGCCGAGCGAGCCTCGGGCAATGCCGGCGACAACTTGGCCGTTTTTGTCGATCCCAGCGGCCTTGCGCCGGGGTCCTACGGCGGACGGCTCACGCTGCACAGCGAATTCGGCGTCGAGCGGACGGTTCGCGTCCAGCTTTACGTCACCGACCGGCCGGAAGTCTTCGCCATGCCGGAGGAGTTGAGCTTCGAGCATGACGTCTCCGTGCTGCCCGGCGGAACCCGCCTGCAATCGGGTCCGCAGTCGCGGGCGGTGTTCATTGGCGCGCTCAATGCACCGAGCGACTTCACGGTCTCCACCGACGCGCCTTGGCTGGCCGCCTCGCCCTCGGGCTCTACGCCCGACCGGATCACCGTCACCGCCGCCGCCGATGGTATGGCCGTCGGCGACTACACGGGCAGCGTGCGCATTACGCCGCAGGACACCAGCCGCGGCCCTGTCACGATCCCGGTAAACCTGAGCGTGATCGCCTCACGCGGCGTCCAGGTCCCGCAATTCCTCGTGAATGCCGCGACCATGGAGCGCCGCCCGGTCGCTCCTGGATCGCTCGTCACCGGCTTCTGGGACAACCCCTTCGCCTCATCCGTTTCCGCCCCGGGCCTGCCCCTTCCGGAAACGCTGGGCGGCCTGTCGGCCATGATCGACGGCTATCCGGTGCGCTTCAGCTACGTCAGCCGCAGCCAGTTCAACGCACAGTTGCCGATGGACCTTTGGGCGGGCGTCTCGACGATGGATCTCTACTATGAAGGCGAGCATGTCGGCGCCGTGCCGGTGCAGATTCTGCCCGCTTCGCCCGGGATCTTCCACTCCAACGGCGATGCGCTGGCGGTCAACCCGGACGGCACGCTGAACGGCCCGAACAACCCAGCGCCCTCGAATTCCGGCATCGCGCTGTACGTCACCGGGCAGGGCCAAACGGACCCGCTCGTCGGTGATGGCGCTGCAGCGCCTACGAACCCCTTCGCGACGCCGGTGCATCCGCTGCACCTGGCGATCGACGGCGAGACGCACGAGCCACTGTTCGCCGCTCTTGCGCCAGGACTGGCGGGCCTGCTGCAGGTCAACGTGCCCACGCAAGGGCTCGCGCCGGGAGCACACTTGGTCGTGCTGTCGATCCATGGTGTTCCAAGTAACGGCGTAAAGATCTACGTCCGCCCGTAGCTGTGGAAGAATCGAGAGAGGCGCGGAGGCGATAGGCGTCCGCGCCTCATCTCATTTCGAGTGAGCAGATCAACCAGGGACTTCAGTCGCCGCGAGACCGGCCTTAGCCGCCGGCTCGTACCGCTCGTTGTCGTGGTGATGGTGGTGGCGGCCCTGCCGCTGGCCGCGTTCGTGCGCAATGAGCGCTTCATCGGCACGCCGTTTTACGTCTCACGCCCAGAGCGCATCGAATACCGCGTCCATTCCGCAACCGACGCTGGAATGGTCAACCAGGACGGCGCGGTCATCATCACGGCCGGCAGCACGCCCACGGCAGCCCTACTGGCGGCGTTCGAGACTTGGAACCAGGTTGCGGGCACGACGGTCGCCTTCGCTACGCCCACGCCGGAGCCCGACGGCGCGGCCATGCCCGACGGCATCAACCTAGTCACATTCGAGGACACACCGAACAACCGCGCGCTCACCTTCGGCGCTATTGCCGTCACGCGTCTGCTCTCCGACGTCGACGGAGCGCTCGACGACACCGACATCGTCTTCAATCCCGACATGCCATTCTCGACCACGCTCGAGGAAGGAACGTTCGACATCCAAGGGACCCTCACTCATGAGCTCGGCCACGCCATCGGACTCGACCACAGTGGTTCGACGAGCGCGGTGATGTTCGCCACGACCACGCGCGGATCGGCGCGCCTGCGCTCATTGGGCGACGACGACATCGCATTCTTGCGGGAGGTCTACCCGAGCGAAGTTCCGCAACGACTGGGCGCCATCGAGGGGATTGTGCGCTCTTCCAGCGGCGGAATCGTGATCGGGGGGATCGTGACGGCTTTCGATCCCGCGCGCAACGGCGCGGTCAGCGCCATCACCGGGCTGGACGGCCGCTTTCGCATCCCGAGCTTGTCGCCGGGCCAATATGGCTTGATCGTGGAACCGCTCGACGGCCCGGCCACGCCGTTCCAGATGTCATTCAGCCGCCGCAACGCGACCACGTTCTTCCAAACGCTGATCCCGGGCGGCGCGCCGAACCCCACGCTCTGGACCGTGGCAGAGGGCGGCGTCGCGAGCGTCGATCTGACGGTGCAATCCGGGCTACCGACTTACAACACGCTTGGGCTATCCGCAGCACCGCCAGGCGAGATGTTCAACACGCGGGCCGGCGCCATGGTCGCGCGCGGCGGGGTCTATGAGGCGCGCCTGGATGGTCCGGGGCTCGATGATCCTACGATCACACTCGATTCGCTGCGCATTCTCGGCACAGGCGTCGAGATTCTGCAAACGCCGATATCACGCGGACGCACGCGATTGACGGATGGGTCGGACTATCCCAACCTCCAATTCACGATACGCGTCGCCGCTGACGCACCGCTGGGCGCGACGACCTTGGCGCTTTCCACCGCGAGCGGCGAAGCGGCTTTCACGACCGGTTTCGAAGTCGTTGCCGCGGAGCCACGTCCGGCCTACTCGGCCAACGGCGTCGTCAACGCCGCGAGCTTCACGGGAGGCGCCGTGGCTCCGGGGTCGCTGCTTTCCATCTTTGGGACCGACCTCGCACCAACTGCCGCGGCAGGCTATGCGGACGCGGTGAGCGGCCGCGTGGGCGAGCTGCTGGCGGGCGTCTCGGTGCGCTTGAACGGCAAGCCCGCAGCAATGCTCTTCGCAAGCCCGGGGCAGCTCAACGTGCAGGCGCCGACAACTTGGCGCCCGGCGAAGCGACGCTCGCCATCGACCGCAACGGCGTCGCCGGTCCCACGGTCGTGTTGGATGTGGCAGCCACGGCGCCGGGACTGTTCGAAGGGCCGGCCGGGGGCGCTCTCGCGCTGCGCCAGGACGGCCAGGTAGTTCGACCGGAAGCGCCCGCGCGCCGGGGCAAATTCATCTCGTTGTTCGGCGTCGGGGCGGGCGCGGTCACACCTGCGCTGCGCACGGGCGCTTTCGCGCCGGCGGCGCCGTTGAGTTGGGTGGACCGGAGTGTGACGGTGCAGATCGGCGGGCGCTTGGTCGAGGCATCATTCGCGGGCCTGGCGCCGGGATTCGCGGGCCTGCTGCAGGTCAACGTGCAGGTGCCGGCGGACGCTCCGACAGGGCCAGCCGTGCCGTTGCTCGTCCGCGTAGGCGGCGCCGCTGCGCCGCTGCGGTCGCTCGCGATCGAGTAGCGCTACTTGCGGCGATAGATCGTCAGCTCAGGCCGCGTCCGCTTCCAGTCTTCCGGTGCGCCGCTCTCTCCCAAGGTCGCCCAACGCGTTCGGCTGCGGCGGCGGAAAACGGCCATACGCTCGTAGCGCTCGGCGAGCAGGTTCGGCTGCGGGGCAGCGTCCGGCGATAGATCGGTCAGGATCACCCACTCCGGCGGACTGGCGGCCAAATCACTGCGTGCATAGGGATAGACAGCCGGATCGAGCGGCGGCCCCCCGGCAGGCGCGAGATGTGATCGCCCGGCTTGGCGACACGCTCGACGACGAGCAGAGCCATGTTTATGGGGTGCGGTGCAATTCGGTAGGAGACCACTGAAAAGCTCGCCGAAGCTGCCACGAACAACGCCGCAGCCCCCAGAGGACGTCCCCAACGGCCCGCCGTCGTGACCGCCACCGCCGCCGCGACCAGACACAGCGCGGAAACGGTCAGCCAGTCGCCCAGAAGTACGACTGCGGCGACCGCCAGCGCCGAAAACAACCGCCCAGCCCCGCTGCTGCGACGCCAACGCAACACTGCGCCCGCCACGGCCAATAGCGCCGTCGGGACTCCCAGCCAGAATCGCGGTAGTGCGGCCAAGGTTTGTAGAAAGGATTCTTGCGAGGAGTACGCATCGTCGACCCATGCTCCGGCCAAAGCCGTTGCAACCAGAACCGCGAGCATACCGATGCGCCGAGGGGCCCCATCCAAAACAGCCAGCCACAGTAACAACGCGCACGCCGTCACCATCGTCTCAGGACGGATCTGCCCTGCCTCGAGCACCAGGCCAGGTGCGAGCGCGGCTAATGCCGCCGCCCATAAAGCCGTGTCTACGCCGCCTAGCCGCAGAGCGACCATCGCGATCAGATAGACCGCTAGCAGGTTGAGCGCCACCGTGACGAGACGGGCCATCGCATACACGCGTTCAAAAGCCCCCGGGCGCATCTGTTGCCACGCCTCCCGCCACGAGCCGTCAAACGCGCCGGCTATGTCGGCCGCCTCCAGCGCCAAAAGGGTCAGGGCTCGTTGCGGGGTCGCCCATCGGGTGGAACTCGGTTGCGCCAACACTTCGAGAAAGTCACCCTCGCCTCGCGCGTACGAGTCGTGCAGACCGGCGTCTGCCCGCACCAAGTCAGTTGGCGGCAAGCCCCAGTCCAAGGCGAGCAGGCGCAAGAGCAAGCCCGCGGAAAGGAGGAGCCACAGCAGAGCGAGCTGGCGCCCGGAGAACCGCCCTAGGCCGTACGGCTCAAACATGCGCCTGGACCCTGACGCTGCGCAGCATGGCGGCGAGCATCTCGCGCTGGTAGCACTCTTCGGCGAAGCGCTCGCAGCCCACGGCCGGCAGCGCGGGTAACAGACACAGAACGGCCTTCTCCGCCGTTCCGAGCTCGGCTTCAGGGTCGACGAGCAGGACCTTCACAGCCGAACACTCACTGCGCTTGCCTACCCCGACGCATCCGCCACACGTATTGCGCGATCATCCAGCCGCCCACGGTGAAGCCCAGAATGGCGCCGAAGCCGATCAGTTGTGGTTCGAAACTTGGCAGCAGGGCGCAGATCGCCGCATTGAGCGCCAGCGCGACGCCGGCGGCGAACAGCGGCTCGCGATATTCGCCCAAGCTGAACAGCGTCCGGGAGAGTAAGTCGACCATGCCCCGCCCCAAGATGACCGGCATATAGCCGAGTAGTATGGTCGCCACCGCCGCCGTCGACTCGGCCCCGAACTCGCCGCGCTCGAAAAGGATTGCGACCAAGTCGTCGCGCAACAACATGATGGCCGCCATCATCACGGCGCTGGCGGCGAGCGTCGCCACCGCGGCTCGCTGCATCGCCCGGCCTGCCTTTTGGCGGCGCTGTGGCGAATCCTCGAGAGAAGAGATCTCCGGCAGCAGCGACTGCGATAGGGGAATCACCAACAGCGCCAGCGGTACGCGGAACAGCTTGAACCCATAGTCGAACGCCGCAGTCATGCCCATGCCGAACGTGGACGCATAGGCGCGTGACACAGCCGTGTTGAGCTCCATCGCGAAGGCCTGTCCGAGAATTGGCCCGACACCGGAGAAAAGCGTCATCAGGTCGATCGGGCGCGATCGACCCGTGCGCGTCGGGCCGTGATCACGCAGGTGCGACTTGGTCGCGACATACGAAATGCCCAGATGAAGCCAGGACCCCAGCACGTAGCCCGCCGCGAAGCCGAATACGCCGATCTGACGGTGAAGGGCCAAGGCGCCGGCGATGGTCGCCACGTTGACCACCGCGTTGTGGATCGACGGCAGCAGGAAACTGCGGCGGCTAAACAGCAGCGCCGAGTAGACGAAGCTGCACCCGACGGCGACTGGCGCAAGCGCCAACACACGCAGAAGTCCGGCGCTCAAGGCGGCGGCTTCAGCGTCCATGCCCGGCGCGAACAACTGCACGATGGGGTTGGCGAAGACGAGCAGCGCCACGCTCGACCCTGCAGCAAGGCGCGAGACGGGGCGGAAGATGTCCCAGAACGAATAGCCGCCCAGCGGGCCGGACTCGGACAGCTTGGGCGCAAAACCGAAGATGACCGCTAGCGCGAGAACGCTCCACCAAAGGTCGATCGGGGCCATCGCCGCGGAGAAGGCGTCCGCCTCCGCGCCGGTGCCGAGAAGGTAACCGAGAGTGGCTTGGCGCAGGAAGCCAGCGAGTTGGGCCGCAATCAGGCCCACGGCGACGACGATCCCGCCCTTCAGCACGCGCCGTTGGGAGATCTCCGACACAGCGGGCTCGACGTCCGTCGGCATCAGGGGAGTTGGCGGGTTCGCGAAGGCTCGGGCGGGCCGGCGAGGAACGTCACCATTCTAAAACGAAAGCGCGCAACCGAAAACTCCCTCGCGTCGCCCGGCCGGCGGGATGTTCGATTTTCGACCATGCGGGCCGACCGTACTTTTTCCGCTTGACCCGTCAGTTGCTGTATAGCTCAGAGTGGGCGCTAGGTCATGTACACCATTTCCCAACTCGCGCGCACTTGCGGACTAACCCGTGGAGCGCTGCTCTACTTCGAATCCATCGGCCTGATGCGGTCGCCTCCGAGGACGCCCTCGGAGTATCGCGTCTACACCGAGGCCGACCGCGAGAGGCTGCAACAGATCTGCCTCTATCGAAGTGCGGGGGTCAAACTGCGCGACATCAAAGCCATTCTGGATCGCCGACAGGAAGGAGCCGAAGCGGTCCTGAAGAAGCGGCTCGCTGAAATCCAACGGGAGATCGATGAGCTACGAGCCCACCAAAACGTGATTCTGACGCTCCTCAAGAATCGCGGAAGCCTGAAGAGGACGAAAACGATGACAAAGGACAAATGGGTCGAGATTATGCGCGGCGCCGGCTTCACGAACGCGGACATGCATCGCTGGCATCGCGAGTTCGAACGCAGCTCGCCTGGCGACCACCAGGAGTTCCTGGAGTACCTGCACATCTCCGGCGAGGAGGCGGAGCGCATTCGCGCATGGAGCCGTCAAGCGGCCTCGGATGCGTCGAACGGAAGCTAATCTCCCGCTCGGCCGGACGGCGTCGCAGTGGAGCGGCGCCGGCTACTCTTTCGCGTGAATCTTCACGATCAAGTACGTGATCGTTTCGCCCTTGCCCAGCGTGATCTGGTGCGGCGTGTTGGCCGGAATATCCACTACGTCGCCGGGCTTGAGCTTGCGCGTCTTACCGCCTTCGATGGACTTGCCTCGCACCTCGCCCGGCTCGATCTCCTTCGACTCGGTGATCTTGCCGCCGAGGTGGAGCGTGGCGGACCCTTCTTGCACCACGTAGAAATCGGTCTGCTTGGCGTGCAGCTCAGCCGGCCCGTTGCCTTCGCGGTAGACCATGAGCATGTAGTGGCTGCCGTAGTTGCCGAGGTTTTCGGTGGCGTAGTGGTCAGCGTTGAGGTTGGGCTTGAGCTTCTTGGAGTACTGCTTGAGCTCGGCGCCGGACCAAACTTGGGCGTCCTGCGCCATCAGCGGAGCGCTCAGCACGACAACGGGGATCAGCAAATAAGCGGGGATGCGCATAGAAGTCATCTTAATCGAGTCATGCTAGAAGACTCGGCATGCGTCTAGCGGGCGGCTACTGCCCAGGCTCAACGACGACACGCAGGCGATTCCACTCCGGCAGAGCGGTCAAGCCTTCCGGAGCGAGGAGGTCCGCCTCGACTTCGCGCGATTCACGCGCGCCGAGCGGCTCCTCGAGCTTCACATCGAACGTGGCCGCCGGGGGAGCGTCTTCTTCGGCTTTGGGCGAATAGAGCGAGATGTGATAGTCCAGCCCCTTGGCCGGCCCGGCGGAATGGTTTACGAGAACCGCCTTGACCCGCAGTTTCGATTCGGCATCACGCCAAGCGCGCACGCCGGAGACCTCGAGCGGCCCTTCCTGCAACGGCGCCGCCTCGCCGCCGATGGTCGGCAGCTTGGGCATCGAGACGCCTTCGACGCTCACTAAGTCAGGGCGCGCCAGATAGATTGCGCCACCCAACGAGATGAGCAGCACGAGCCCGAAAAGCAGCAGGTGCAGAGGACGAATCGCGAGCGCGTGCTCAGGAGGAGGCAGCGGAGCCGGCGTCGGCGGCAGCGTCGAGCGTGCAGCCGGGGGAAGGCGCTCCTCCGGAGCCCTCCGGGAGGGCTGTTCTAGACGTGGTTGCTCGCGAACGGGCTGGTCGTGGTAGGGTTCGTCAACCACGGCGACGCGGTCCGCACCCTGCGCCGAACCAAGCGCCGTACGTCCTCGCCCGACAGCGCAGTGGGGACACTCGACCTCAGAAACGTCGACTTCCTTCCCGCACCGCTGGCAGACCCACGTGAACATCTCTCAAGCGGATTGTACCGCTCTTATGCCGCTTGGCAACCGTCTCTCAGAGCGGCCCAGCAGCGGTAGAAGAAACAGTCCGGCGTGTGGATCTCTTGGACGTTCGAGACGGTCTCGGCGACGGGCTCGGCAGCCACAGCGTCCGCCGCGGGCAGACCAGCCTGATAGGACACGACGTGGAATACGCCGGGACCGTAGTCCACGAGCTCCCATTCGACTGAGTTGTTGGATTGCACCTGGCGTCGTCTCCTCCCCTTTGAAACTTAGATTCGGTTGCGGGGTCGAAAAGTTCCAACAAAAGTTCGCGCCGGCTCAAATTCTTCCGTAGATCGGCACGAGCGCTCCGGTGATGTCCTCGCCTCTTCGCTCGCAAGCCACAGCACGTGCCCGGCGATCGCTTCCGGCGTCACCCACCGGTCGAAGTCGGCGTCGGCCATCTCGTGGCGATTAGCCGGCGTGTCGATGACGCTAGGCAGCACCACGTTGGCCGTGATCCCGTTGTCCTTGCCTTCCTCAGCGACGGTGCGCACAAGCGCGTTCAGGCCAGCCTTCGAAACCGCGTAGGCGCTCAGGCCCGGCACGATGTCGACTCCGGCGCGGGAACCGACGGCGACGATGCGGCCATAGCCGTTGTCGAGCATGCGCGGGAGGGCGGCGCGCATCGAGAGGAAAGCCGCCTTCAAATTGAGCGTCATCATCTTGTCCCAAACGTCCTCCTCGGTCTCAAAGGTCGGTGAACCGCCCGCAAACCCGCCCAATACGTGCGCCAGGACATCGAGTTTGCCGCCGTGCTCGACCGCTGCCGCCACCGCGGCCTCGGCGCCCGCGGCCTTGGTCAGATCCGCCGCAAACCAACGTAAGCGTTCACTCTGGTGCTGGCCATCGACCGAGCGCGATACGCCAGTGACGGTGGCGCCGGCGTCCAGAAAAGCATTTACGACTGCGCCGCCCAAGCCGCCGGTTGCGCCCGTAATCAGCACCGATCGAGAGGAAAAGCTAGCCATGGGAATCAGGGTAGCGCGCGGCGACTGCGCTACTCTGCTAGCAGCAACCCCGCAGACGCCTGCCGTCCGTCCATGTCTCTCGTGCCTCCCAGCGCCAAGCCCACGCGCTTCCGCGACCTGCGGATCCGCTTGAAACTGATGGTGCTGCACAACCTGTTCTTCCTGGTTTTGGCGTGCGGCGTCTACTATTCGGTGATTCCGCTGGTGGAGCAGCACCTGGAAGAGCACGTCACCGAGAGGAGCGGCGGGGTCACACCCAAGGACGTTCTGACGCGCGCCAAGCTGCAGCTCTTCGCCGCGCTGGGCGCCATCTACGTGCTCGGCGTGCTCTCGCTCGAGCTGTTCGTGATGCCGCGCTACGTCTACCAGCCCATCCAGGCGACCCTGGAGGCGGACGAAGCCGTACAGGAGGGAGACCGGCTCTCCGAGCTCATCCCCGAGCGGCGTATCCCGGGCGACGAGATCGGCGACATCATGCGTTCTCGCAACGCGACGGTCGAGAAGCTGCGCGAAAAGGAGCTGACCCTCGAGCGCGCCTTAGCGCGGCTGGGCGAGCTAGCCCAGGATCTACAACGCAAGAACGACCAGCTCGAGAATGCTCGCCGCGGCATGGCCGCGCAAGACCGCCTGGCGACTATCGGTTTGCTCAGCGCCTCCGTCGCCCACGAGCTCAACACGCCGCTCTCCGTCATTCGAGGCACAGTCGAAAAGCTGCTCGAGACCATTGAACAGCCGCTTGAGCGCGCCCGTCTGGAACGCGTTGGCCGCATGGCCGATCGGCTTCACCGCATCAGCGAGAGCCTGCTCGACTTCTCCCGCGTCCGCGGCGAGGAGCAGCGTCGGCCCGCGCCCCTGCATTCGCTGCTCGACGAGGCTTGGAGCCTGATCGCCCTCGACGACCGCGCCGCAGAAGTACAATTCCTCAACGACGTGGCCCCCGACGCCTACGCCTTGGGCGACTATGAGCGCCTGATGCAGGTTTTCGTCAACCTGCTCAAGAATGGGCTGTACGCACTCGACGGGCCCGGCGTGATCCGCGCTAGCTCCCGCCACGAACTGGAACGCGGCAAACCCTTCGTAGTCGTCGAGGTGGACGACAGCGGCAAAGGTATTCCCCCGGATGTGTTGCCCAACTTGTTCGAAGCCTTCGTCTCGACCCGCCTCGATTCGCGCGGCACGGGGCTGGGACTTACTGTCGCCGAAGGCATCGTGCAACAACACGGGGGACAGCTCGTCGCGGCAAACCGTCCCGAGGGCGGCGCGCGTCTAACGGTCAAGTTGCCGGCGGCGACCGCACCAGTCCGCACCGAAACGCCGGCTGAAGTCTAGAAGATGAGCAGCAAGCACGATCCGCCATTAGAGGATTCTTCGCGCACCGGAACGGTTGATGTCGCCGTGCTGGATGACGACGCCGATTTCCTGCACTACATCGAAGATTTCCTCGTCGACGAGGGCGGCTTCCAGGTGCGGACATTTTCTCACCCGGATGACCTCTACGCCGCGGCCGAGCACCGTCGGCCCGACATCGTGCTGCTCGACATGAAGATGGGTCCGTTCAGCGGCGCTACCGTGCTCGAAGAGCTCCAAACACGCTGGCCTGAGATCTGCGTCATCATCCTGACCGGTTATCCCTCGATGGAAGACATGCGCGCGACCTTCAAGCGGAAGGTCTTCGACTATCTCACTAAGCCGTTTTCGCTCGGCCAATTGCGCCAGACGCTACAGAACGCAATCGAAGCCTTCGGCCTTGGGCGCTCGCCGGCTGACCGCCTGCGCGACCAACTGGGCCGCCGCATCAAGCTCCTACGCGTGGAACACAATTGGCCGCTCAAGGAGCTCGCCGCGGCTAGCGGCGTCAGCGTTTCGCAACTGAGCTCGATCGAACGCGGAACCCACATGCCCAGCGTCGAAAGCCTACTGGCGCTTTGCACAGCGCTCGACGTCAAGCCCTCCGAGCTCTTGCGTTCGATCGATTTTGAGACTCCTGGCTCTTGTAGAATGGCGGCATGTTGCGCCGAGAGCTCTTGTTGGGGACCGCCGCCGCGCTGACGGCTGTCACGCGGGGCGTGACAGCGACACGTGTAGAACGCAGGCCGGGAACGCGTTACAAGCTCGGACTCAACGCCTATTCCTTCAACCGCGAACTGATGGACGGCAGCATGTCGCTCGACGAGGTGATTGACTTCTGCGCCGAGCACTCGGTCGACGGCGTCGACGTCACAGGCTATTACTTTCGCGGCTACCCCAACGTCCCAAGCGACGAGACAATCTACAAGCTCAAACGCATGGCATTTCTAAACGGCGTGACGATCAGCGGAACGGGCGTACGCAATGACTTCGCGCTTACGGATGCTTCCAGCCGGAGGGGACATATCGCGCTCGTCAAGGATTGGGTCGGCGTCACGCAAAAGCTCGGCGCGGATGTTCTGCGCGTTTTCTCCGGACGCGAAGTGGCGAAGGGTTCGAGCTTCGAGCAGACGCTCGAGTGGATGGTCCCGGCATTCCAGGACTGCGCTGATTACGCCGGAGAGCATGGCGTAATCCTAGGCTTGCAACACCACCACGACTTCCTCAAGACAGCCGACGAAACCCTGCGTCTGGTCGAAGCCGTCGGCTCGCCATGGTTTCAGGTGCTGCTCGACGTCGGCAGCCTGCGAACGCACGACGTTTACGAAGAGATCGAAAGGCTCACGCCCTTCGCCTGCACGTGGCAGATCAAGGAAGAGGTTTGGTACGGCGAGGAGCCAAAGCGGATCGACTTAGTGCGATTGAAGACAATTGTGGATCGCACCGGCTACCGCGGTTTTCTGCCAGTCGAAGCCTTGGGACGGGACGCGGACCTAGCATCCAGAAAGGAAAGGGTCGCGCGCTTTCTGTCCGAGGTGCGCCAGACCTTTCTACCCACCTGAGTAGAGTGCAAAATTCTCGATTGACAGAACGGAACCGCCCTGTCAATCTGGAGCCGCCTGCGCCCCGAACGCAAAGGAGAAATAATGATTCGTGCAAGAACCCGTGCCGTTCTAACCCTGGCGTCCTTCCTGCTTGCTTCTGTTGCCAATGCGGCTTACATTCTCGAGATCGACACAGACGGCCTGGATGACGGCGCCCTGACGTTCAATTCCCGGTTCACCTTTGGCGGCGACACCACGATCGCCTCACAAAGTGCAGCGAGCACAGCGTTCGGCTCGAGCGGCGCGGACAGCATTTTCGGCGGCGACGGCATCAATGAGGTCGACACGTACATCTACACGTACAACCCGAGCATCGACGGTGACAACCTGGCGATTACAGCAGGGCAAGACCTCGGCAACGGGAATTTCGCCTCCGGCGCCACGGCTGGCGGAACCGGCCTCTACAACGTATTCGCGACTTGGCCATTCACATCGAACGTCAGCGGCGGCGACACGCTCTACGAGATCGTGACGACGGGATCTTCGGACTCCAACTCGATCAATCAGAATGGGCCTGGGAACGCCGGGCTGGGCAACGTTTGGGTGCTCGTCGGTCAGGTCACGTACACGAGCGGGAACATTGTGGTCACGCAGTCCGCTGGATCCAACACATTTGTTTCCATGCGCGCCGCAGCGCTGCTCTTCGAGCCGGCGTCGGGACGGAGCACAGTTCCGGAACCTTCAAGCCTGCTGCTGATGGGAGTCGGCCTGGCCGGTATTCTGCTGAAGCGCAGATCCGTTTCGAATTGAAGAAAAACCCCTCTGGGCTGATTGCGGGTCGCGATACACTCTTCGGTATCACGATCCGTAATCTTCTTCCCTGCCTCTTGCTCGGGGTCAGTCTATCCGCTTCCGACTGGCCGCAACTGCGCGGCCCCGAGGGGTCCGGCTTGTGCCCGGACTGCGGTCCCCTTCCGGTTGAGTTCGGTCCAAGCAAAAGCGTCCTCTGGAAGACCGCGCTGCCGGAAGGGAAGTCGTCCCCGGTCTTTACCGGCGAGCGGATGTTTTGACCGGCGCAGAGGGCGACCAACTCCTGACCCTCTGCCTGGACCGCCGCGACGGTGCGATCCTTTGGCGCCAGTCCATCGAAGCGCCGAAGCGCGAATATCAACACTCGCTCAACCATCGCGCCGCGCCCACACCGGTTGTTGCCGACGGCCGCGTGTTCGTCTTCTTCGCCGACTTCGGCTTGGCTGCTTACGATCTGGATGGGAAGCCGCTGTGGGAGTTGCCTCTCGGGCCGTTCAACAGCCAGCACGGTATTGTCTCCTCGCCGGTATATGCCGATGGGCGAGTGGTGCTCGTGATCGATACGGACACTGACGCCTACATCATGGCGGTGGAGGCGGCGAACGGCGAGATCGCATGGAAGAAGCCGCGCCACGTGATCAACGGCTACTCGACGCCGATCGTCTACCACCCTGGCGGCGGCCCGGCGCTCATCATCGCGCCTGGTTCGTACCAACTCACAGCCTACGCCGCGGCCACCGGGTGAGACGGAGTGGTTTGTGCGCGGCCTGACCTGCCAGCCGAAGTCGCAACCCGTCATCGTCGGCGACTCCCTGTACTTCAACGGTTGGACATCCGGCGCAGACGCCGGCATGCAGGTCGACTTGCCTGAATACGCCGAGGTCGCAGCCAAGGCGGACGCCAACCATGATGGCAACTTCGAGCAGAGCGAACTGCCCAAAGAGTGGCAGCCCACCGGCTCGTGGCGCGCGGTGGACCTGGACCGCGACGGCGTGCTCAACGAGCGTGAGTGGACCTTCTTCCGCACGCGCCGAGCCTCCCGCAACTCCATGATGGCCGTCAAACTCGGAGGCCACGGCGACGTGACGGACACGAACGTGCTGTGGCGCCATGAAAAATCGCTGCCGGACGTGCCCAGCCCGCTCGTCTACAACGGAGTCGTATTCCTCGTGCGCAATGGCGGCATTCTGACCACACTCGACGCCGCATCGGGCGAAGTGCTGAAACGCGGGCGGCTGACCGGCGCGCTGGAAGACTACTATGCTTCGCCGGTGGGCGTAGACGGAAAGGTTTACGTTTCGAGCGAACGCGGAAAGATGGTTGTGCTGAGCGCGAAGGGCGAGTGGGAAATTCTCGCCGTAAACGACTTCGGCTCGGACATTTTCGCAACGCCCGCAGTGAGTGAAGGGCGCATGTACGTCCGAACGAAAGACGCCCTTTACGCGATCGGAGCGGATCGCTAGAGCCGGCGACGGATCATCTCAGCGTCGATGTTACGGCGGTGCGCTTCGCGTGCGGCCGGCGTTGAGCGGTCCCAAGCGAAGCCGTCCTGACGCGCAACCAGGGTGGAAACCCAAGCGCGTCCGAACTCTTGCACCCCATCGACTTCCCAGCCCTTGAGCACTTCGGCTAGGATGCGCAGCACGCCGACGTCGATTTCGCGTAGCTTGTCGAGCCCATTCTCGAGCGAGAGCTCTTCGAGCAGCGTCACCGCCATGCGGGCTTGCTCATCGGGCAGACCGCGCACAAGCCCGACCAGCCGGCGCAGCGCGTCGGCCTGCGCTCGCGAGAGATTCCCGCGGCCGCCATTGAGAATTTCGAACCTTGGAGCCTGTTCGGACACGCTACATGTCCTCATCGGCCCGAAGGCGGCAAGGCTACAACTTGATACGGATAGCGAGGAAAACAGCGAGGCTCAGGGCAAGCGCCGCAGCGTCGGCCATGCGCAGGTGGTGCGAGCCCTCGATCGGCAGGCGGCCTTGGAAGCCGCGTACCATCATGGCCGCATGAACGCGGTCGGCGCGGTCCCAGCTGCGCAGGAAGATCACGCCGAGTTGCTTGCCATAAATCGACAGAGGCGAGAGTCTGAGCTTGCCGGCGGTGCGACACTCGCGCGCCTGGGTGGCGCGCCGCCACTCGTCCAGCAGAATGAAGATCTGGCGGTACATCAGCGTCACGATTTGGCCCAGGACCTCCGGCGCTCGCAGCTTGCGCATTGCCCACAGCAAATGGTGGAACGCACTGGTGGAGGTGAGCAGCACCAGCAACAAGACGGCGGCCATGCCGCGCAACAGCACTGATGCGCCGAACGCGGCCGGATCCGGGCCGCCGGGGGCGCCTCCCATCATGCGCGCCGTCCAAGGAAGCAAGGCGGCCATCAACAAGAACGGGGCGGCCGCCAACAAGCGACCTGCGAGTCTTCCCGCTGGAACGCGGGATAGCAGCGCCAGACCTGCGATGGCCGCAAAGTAATACGGAAAGGCCGAAAGCTCGCCGGCGGGCTCGGAGGCCACCGTCACGACGGCGGAGAAGAACAGCAAAAGCTTCGTGCGGGGATCCAGACGATGGAGCGGCGAGTCGATGCTGGCGTCGCGATCCAGAAACCCGTACTTCATGGCCGCGCCTGGCTCTTTCGCCAGAGCCAAATACCGGTCAGCCCAATCAACAGCGAAACCCCAGTGAGGGCATCGCGCCAGGAGCGCACATGCGCCTGCTGTGGGGCGGCTCCGTCGCTCGTCCACTCGACCAAGGTCTCGACGCGATGGCCGAAACCGTCATCAATGACGGCAGTCCAGGCGCCCGGCTCGCTCGGGACGAAGGCAAAGACGCCCTGGGCGTCAGTCGAGCCCATCTGATAGGCATTGTCGGGCTGTCCCGGCGGGAAAATGGTCACATCCGCCCGTCCCGCGGGCTCGCCATTGTCGTAAGCGGCGCGCAAGACGACCGCGGGAGGCGCCGGCTCGACGTTGACGACAAGCCCGTGCGCCGAAGCCAGGGCGGGCGCCAGAAGCAACAGCCAAGTGCGCATCATGCCGCCACCCCGGAAAGGATCTCCGGCCGTGTCCGCCGTAAGAATACCACCGCCGCCGTGGTGACAAAGCCCTCGACCACAGCAACCGCCGTGTAGAGCCCGGCGATGAAGTAGAAGCCGCGTCCGTAGCCCGCCGCTTGGAATTCACCCGCCATGAGCAAGGCAGGCAGAAGTACGCCCAGGAAGCCGGCCGAACGAACGCATCCCTTCCGGAACGCCACTAATCTTCCATACTGCCCAGCCTGCCATGGCTCCCGCGCCCATGTTGAGCGCGTTGACGCCTAGTGAAAGCAGCCCGCCATGCTGGAACAGCAGCGTCTGGAACAACAGAGCAGCAAAGACCACCGGAAACGCTCGACGGCCGAGCAAAACGCCCAGCAAGCCGAACAGCCCCAAGTGGACGGATACGCCGGCGACGGGAACTTGGATTAGCGAAGAAACGAAGGCCGCCGAGGCGAGGAGGCCCATTTTCGAAACGTCCTGAGGCTCGAGGTTGCGGCTCGAGAGGTAGACTCCACCCCAGGCGACGGCTTGTGCGGCCACGCAGGCGGAGGCGGGAAGGATGCCGTCAGCGATATGCACGGAATCGAGCAGGGCGAAGCGTGATCGCCCGGAGTATAGCACGATTCTTAGATTTGTATGCAGCCGCGCGAGACGCCGTCTCGCCCTGACTAAGCCGCCGACGGTACGGCCAAAGCCGAATCGGAGGCCGCCAGCAGCTCCCCGGCCTGCGCACGCAGTTGTTCGAGGGCCGAGACGAGCTTTTCACCCGCCGAGCGCCCAGAGATGGAAGGCCGAAGGGCGCAATGGAAGTGCGCTGTCGCGAGCATCCAGTGGAATGTCCAGTATTGGCGAGTCAGATCGGAGAGGTAGTTCGGATCGGAAGCGATGGGAGCAAGAACGCGCACACATCCCACACCTCGAGATAGTCGCGGCGAAGCTCGCCCAGGAAGCTCCGCGCCGCTGAGCGGCGCATGTTTTGGAACCGGCTCGCGAGGTCAGGCGTACGCGCAACAAATCGGATGTCCTCTTCGTCGAGCAGACGCACTACCGGACCGTATGAGAGCGGTCCGCACTCTGTGCGCACGATCTTGCCGCCACCCTTGGATCGCACTAGCCGAGCGCGCGTTCCAGGGCGCAAAAGGTCCGCGGCGATACCAAGCCCGGCTAGGAAGGTGACGACGAGAACTGCCCAGATTAGGATCATTTTGCTAGTGCCCTCACCAGATGCATGTTGACTTCTTCAGCCGGCATTGGCCTGCGCCAAAGCCTCCAGGTCCGCTCGCGCTGCGTCAGACGAGGGTCGGCCGCCACCTGATCGCCTTGAGGCGAGTACGACAAGACTCCGATCAGCAAGCAGACGCAGTAGGTGCCCATGCCCGCCCAGTCGAGGATGTGATTCCAAGAGCTTCCGAACCCAAGGAACACTCGAGCAAGGATAAACGCACCCATACAGATGAAGTAGATCCCAGCGAGCCCGCATCACCCGAAGGTTGCGGCTCATCGGCAGGGAGAAGAAACGTCCAACCACAATGATCGCAAGCACCGCCAGTGCAGTCGCCAACAGATGCTTTGCTCTTGGATGAGCCAAAGCTTGTAGTAGTAGTTCAACTCGTTCGGGGCCTGCGGATTCGCCACGATAACGACCAACAGGAATGCACCGACACTTCCAAGCGCACCGTACAGCACGAGTTGGCCCAGGCGGCGCAGCCCACGTACTCTTTCGCGAGGATCCTGATACATGTCGTGGGTGACGGCGAGGAGCAACACCCACGTGATTGGACGGAACAAGAAGTGCCCGTAGAGGCTGAGCAGGTAAGGACCGACGGTTATTTGACTGACCCAAAAGGCCAAAGTCAGCGCGCCGGAAACTGAGCTGAAAACGAGGTAAGCAAAAACGGCCGGGTACAGCTTGCGGTGACCGGCCGTCCAGATACGATAGGCCCACACTGCCTGTAGCAGAATGGTCACAAACCAGACTAGCTGAGTTAGGTCCCTAATCGTCATGAAGGTCCCGGCCGTACCGTAATAGTACCACCAGGACCCTTATCGTTCAAGAGGCTTCTCTTCGATAAGAAAAGTCGTCAGGAAACTAGGATTCGTAGCTGCAAAGGCCTCAGGGCAAGGCCACCAGCTGGCCGATCCATCATCGGTAACCGTGGAGTTCTTCGTCCACGACGCAGCGAACAGAACAGTGTTGGCGACTAGCGCGCCTAGCAGCAATAACGCACGAACCATCAGTAGGCCTCCTTGATGCCTAGCTGTCAGACGACCGACATATGTCTGCGGCGTCTGAAGGAAGCTACCCCTTCGATCTCCAAGCCTATATCACTTAGTACCCTAAGTCAATACCTGTAGCTCTGGAGAAATATATCTTGCGGCAAGATCCAGGCAGTTCAGGAGCCGATTCTGGGGATTTTGGAGCACCAGCCACACAAATGGAAATCATCGGGGCGCCAGTCTGTTTTCGATGGGGTCCAGATTGCGCCGCCGGACTGACGCTCCGATTCGAATCGAAAGTCCCGGTACTATTTGTCTATGACCTAGGGTGCAGGTGGTAAGGTTGGCGCGGAGAAGGACGGCGCGTTGCGACGCGTTCGCGTCAACGTTGTCGCGGGTCGAGGAGAGGTTTCAGGCGGAGGTGGCGGACTGGCGGTCGCCGCTGCGCAGAACACGGGCAACACGGTCGACGTCGAGTAGCATGCGATCAGCCTCGGAGGCGACGACGGGCGGGCTGAGCAAATAGCCCTGGACTTCGTCGCAGCTCTGTTGACGCAGGAATTTGAGCTGCTCCGCCGTCTCGACGCCCTCGGCAGTGACGTGCAGGTTGAGGCTGTGCGCCATGGTGATCAGGCCGGACGCAATGGCGGCGTTACCCGAATCCTGGGGCAGCCGCTGCACGAAGGAGCGGTCGATCTTGATCGCATGTAGCGGGAAGCGCTTCAGGTAAATGAGGGAAGAGTAACCGGTGCCGAAATCGTCGAGCGCCAAGCGCACGCCCTCCTCGAAGAGCCGGCGCAGTGTATCGACGTTGGGCTCGGAGCTCTCGAGCAGCGCTGTCTCGGTGAGCTCGAGCTGGAGTGCGCTGGGCTCGAGACCGACTAGGCTCAGCGCGGACATGACCGCTTCGTAGAGACCGCCCTGCTGGAGTTGCCTTGGAGAGATGTTGATGGAAACGAACGCGTCTTCGACGCCAAGACTGCGCCAGGCCTTCGCGCGGACGCACGCCTGGTCCAGCAGCCAACGCGTGACGCGCAGAATCGCTCCGCTCTCCTCGGCAATCTGGATGAATTCCCCAGGGGGAACGAGCCCGCGCGAGGGGTGGTTCCACCGCATCAGGGCTTCAAAGCCGCAGATCCGTTCAGAAGCGAGGCTGGCAATCGGCTGGTAGTGCAGCACGAACTGCTCCTGCTCGACCGCGTGCCGCAGGTCTGTCTCCAACTGCAAGAGCTCGACGGCGCGCACATGCATGCGCTGCGTGAAGACTTCATAGCGAGCCTTACCGCGAGATTTGGCGCGATACATGGCAATGTCTGCATCGCGGACGAGCTCTTCAGCCTGCTGCCGGCCGGTCGAGCTGAGCGCAATGCCGATGCTGACGGCGGCGTACATCTCGCGGTCGCCCACGTGGACCGGTTGTTCCAGCTCTTGTTGAATGCGCTCGGCAATCTGAGTTGCGTCGGCGACGCCAGACAGGTTCTCGACCAAGATGGCGAACTCATCGCCGCCCAGACGGGAAATCGTATCGCCGGGACGCAGGCAGCTCTTCAGCCTCTCTGCCACGGCCACAAGCAATTGATCGCCGACGTGGTGACCGAGCGAGTCATTCACCAGCTTGAAGCGGTCGATGTCGAGGAACATGATCCCGAACAGCCGTCGCGAGCTGCGAGCCGCTTCGGCGCGCGCTTGGTCGACCCGGCTCATGAAGTACGAGCGGTTCGGCAAGCCAGTCAGAGGATCATGCAGGGCGTCGTAGAGCAACTGCCGCTCAGCCCGCTTACGCTCCGTGATGTCCGATTGCGAGCCCGCGATCCGGGTCGCGCGGCCGTCAGCGTCGCGAACGGCGATGCCACGTGTCAGGACCCAGCGATAGCCTCCGGAGGAGTGGCGGATGCGATACTCGCATTCGAAGTGCGGCACGCGCCCTTCTAGGTGATCGGCAAGCTGTCCCCGGAGGCCCACGACATCCTCCGAATGGACGCGTCCCAGCCATTCATCCGGACTCGATCCGACTTCGGACTCCACGGCGCCGACCATGGATTTCCAGCGTTGGGAGTAGTAGACCTCGTTGCTCTTCAGGTTCCAATCCCACAAGCCGTCGTTGGCGCCTCTGGAGGCCAGCGCATAGCGCTCCTCGCTCTCACGCAGCCGCTCCTCGGCCTCGTGGCGGCTGGAGACATCCCGGATGATTGCGGTGTAGAGCGTGCGGTCAGCGAGCAAGACGCGGCTGATAGTCAGCTCCGCCGGAAATTGTTCGCCGCCCTTGCGCCGGCCCTGACATTCGGCCCCTCCATCGGGCGTGCTCTCGGCCAGTTGGCTCACAACGCCGGGGATGCAGACCGGCAAGATGTCCTGAATACGGATCTCGCTGACTTGGTCCTGGGTGTAGCCAAACAGCTTCTCCGCACCGGGGTTGAACGTATGGACTATGCCAACGCTATCGAAGGTCACGATCCCGTCGGGTGCGTTGTCGATCACGGCGCGCATCCGGATCTCGCTCTCGCGGAAGCGTCTTGTCATCAGCTCGGCGATGCTGAGCGCACGCTCGCGCGTGGAGGAGAGTACCAAAGCAATATCGAACAACAACACGCTGATGGCCAAACCCGCCAGCAGCACCTGCGCCGGGTAGTTCTGGCTGATCGGCAGAGACAGCCTGGGTGCGGGGGTGAGCACCAGGGTTAACATCTCGCCCCCGAAAGGCAACTGAAAAGTCTTGGAGGTGCGGTTCGACGCCGATGTCGACTCGTCTAATCCCTGGCCGTCGGAGTCAAAGAGAGTGGCGGGGCCGCCATCGCGCTGCTCGAGCAAAATGTCCAGCTCGACCCCCTCCCGCGTCTGCGAAAAATCGCCAATCATCGCGTCGAAGTCGATCGACGCCCCGATCGCTGCGTCAGCGATCCCATCGACCGGATGCAACAGCGCGAGCTGGCGCTTTTGCACTCCGTCGGACGCCTGCCGCAGCAGACGCATCGTCACCCGTCCCGGCTGTAGGGGACCAGGGAGGGGACCGTTCAAGATACTGTCCGGCTTGCAGAGGTCGATCGAGGCGTCGCCGATCAGCCTTCGCTGGCAACGCAGCGCGCCGCCGGCATCCCCCGGGGTGCGGCTAAACAGACCAACACAGAGGAATGCAGGGTAGTCCTCGGGGGGATAGAGACTGCGAATCATCGAGCGCCAGTCGTCACTGGAACGCTGGCCAAAGTGCGCATACGAGCTAGCGGCGACGCGCAGCACGTTTTCGTAGCCGAAGAGCCGTTCGACCAATCGCTCCTTCACGTTTTCGGCGGCTTCTTCAAACTGGACGCGGTCGGTTTGTTCCAGTCTCGAGCGCGCCGACAGCCAACCAACGCCAGTGGCTAAGAGGGCGACGGCCAAAATCCCCCATGCAGCCGTATTGCGCCGTGGGTAGCCTGCACGTCGCTCTCCCGCCTCTCCAGACGATGTCTGGAACAGCACGAACAACAGCAGACAAGCGCCGAGAGCCACGCCTAGCAGCAGGAAAGTCGCCTTCGTGGCAGAGTAGGATTGGTACGCCTCGCCGGCGGAGATCTCAGTGATCAGCCCCAGCCCGAGCGGTTGAAGCGAGTCCCAGGCGGCCAGCATCTGTTCGCCGCCACAGCCTGGGAATCCGTCAAGGTTGTAAGCCGCGCGCGCCGGGTCGGACGCTTCGGCCGACGCCGCACGGATGGTCTCGAACGGGTCTTCGTTGCAGTTTGGGTTGGCGCCTGAAGCAGCATGCCGGACCCAAGCCCCGCCGGAGTCAAACAGCGTCGTGCGGCCTGTCTTTCCGAGCACACGCGACTCGACCAATCCATTCAAGTCAGGCAGCGCGTCAAAGAGCAGCAAGAGCCGAGCCTCGACATCGCCAGATGCATCGACAGGGACAGCGACTCCGGCGTCCAATCGGTCACGACGCTCTTGCTCGCTACCGCGGCTCCATCGAAAGACGCTCGTGGAGTCGTTGCGTGGCAGCTCGAGATCTACGCTCCACTGCCGATCCAAGTCCTTTAACCTGCCGGCTGCGATCGTTGCCCCGGACGCATCGATTAGCGCGAAGCCGTCGAAGGGACTCCCGTCATCCCCACGCCGTTCCGCGCCGGAAAGTGCGGCTAGCAGATCGGACGGTTGCGTGGCATCGCCCTGCAACAACCCCATCGCGCGCTCGCGCACTTCTGGCTGCGCCGCAATCCGTCGCGCGCTCGCGTTCTTGGCTCGCGCCCATGTCTCGACGGCATGCTCTGTGGTTTCGAGCGTGGTGAGCATCGCCGCGCGCAGCTCGTCGCGCCGCTGTTCGCGATTGCGAGAGATTGCCCACCACTGGGGCAACAGCAGGCAGGCGAGGGCGACCGCGGAGAAGACGAGCTCCGCCGCGCCGGGCCTGCGCAGGTTGCGCAGGCGGCGTCCCAGCCAGCCAAATGCGGGAGCTTTCATTTGCGCCGCTTCGGAGGTTCCCCGCCCTTGCGCGGAATCCGTGTTGGGGCGCCGCGCCGTGGCCCGCTGCCAGATCCGGACGAGGGCGAACTCACATCGGCTAGGTTAGGGGTCTGACCGCAGGGCGAGAGATCGGAAAAAGCGCCTAAATCCGAGGGCCTTATGCCGTAGGGCCCTAGCCGCCTACGCCCCCCGGACCAAGAGCCTACTGTTGGCGCTCGAAGATCGCACTGAACAACTCGGTGGCGCGTTCCCACGGCGGGCGTCTTCGCCAGTGTTCATAGTCGATCGCCTCGCTCGTCTGCAGGTCCAACTCGAAATGCTCGTGCAGCTGCTTGGCGACGGTGCGATCGAGAACGGCGACATTGAGCTCGTCATTGATGCCAAAGGAACGGGGATCGAAATTCGTCGAGCCCACGACCGCCCAGCAGCCGTCCACGACCAGCGTCTTGGCATGCATCATCGCCGGCTGATACTCGTAGATGCGAGCTCCCGCCTCGAGCAATTCGCCGTAGCGCCGGCGGCTACAACGGCGCGTAAAGAACGGAACAGAATGGCGGCCGGGGACCAAGATGCGCACCTCCACGCCGCGCTCTCGGATGGCCCGCACCAGCTCGCGCCGAGCCGCTGCGTCGGGCAGAAAGTACGGCGTCGTCACCTCGATGCGCTCCCTGGCGACATGGATCAGCAATTGAAACAGCATCCGTGCCCGCGCCGATCCTCCACGGGTGGGCGACGTGTTGACGACGAGGGTGGGTGAGCGCCCAGGCTCCTCGGCCGGAGGGAAATAGGCGTCGCCGGCGAGCAGCCTGCCGTCGGCCTCGAGCCAGTTCTCGGCGAAGGCGGCCTGCAAGCCCGCCACGGCGTCGCCGGTGATGCGAAACATCGAATCACGCCAAGCCGCCCCCGTTCGGGTGCCTCCTGGTTCCAGCCAGTAATCGGCGATGCCCGGGCCGCCGACGAGCCCGACTTCGCCGTCGACCACTAGCACCTCCAGGTGCGTGCGGTTGTTGATGCGCGGCCAAGTATGCCAGCGCAGCGGGTGGTACCACTCCACGCGGCCACCGGCGCGAATGAGCTCGTCGAGATCTTTCTTGCGCGTAGTCAAGCTGCCAAAAGCGTCGAGCAGGACGCGAACCTCCACGCCTGCGCGAGCGCGCTCGGCCATAGCCTGCGTAAAGCGCGTCGCAACCTTTCCAGGCGTGTAGATGTAGGCGGTGAGGTGAATGCTCGAGCGGGCGCGTGCAATGTCTTCTAATGCTTGGCCGTAGAAGCGCTCGCCGCCGTAAAGCGGCTCGAACTCGCGGCACGCGGAGGCGGGCGCATCGAGCACCGCGGCCAGGCGGTCGAAGTAGTCCGCTGAGTCGATCGGCGGAAAGCGACCGCCCTCGAGGTCGTAGCGGGGCGTGGGCCGCGTGAGCGCGACTAGCAGCCGCCCGGCTTCGAGCACGATGGCAGCCACGGCAAGGGCGAAAAGTACATCCATCGAGAGCGCCGACTGCGCCATTGTAGGCGAGCCCGGTTTGGCTATGCTGAGGGATCGCTTGGCGAGCCTTGTTGTGAAACCGATCCTGATCCGCGTCCAACCCCGCGACAATGTCGCCGTCGTCGTCAACCCGGAAGGCCTGCCCGCGGGCGTGGAGCTCGATGGCGGGCTGCGGCTCATCGAGGCTGTCCCGCAGGCGCACAAGGTCGCGCTTACGCGCCTCGCGAAAGGCGACTCGATCGTCCGCTATGGAGAAGTCATCGGCCACGCGGCGGCGGCGATCCCCGAGGGTGGCTGGGTGCGCGAAGAGCTGGTCGAATTGCCGCACGCGCCGGCGCTCGACGAGTTGCCTCTGGCGAACGCCGTTCCACCCGATCCTGAGCCGCTCGAGGGCTATACCTTCGAGGGCTATCTCAATCCGGACGGCACGGTCGGCACGAAGAACATCCTGGGCATGACGACGACGGTTCAGTGCGTCGCCCCCACAGTGGAGCACGCAGCCGAGCGGATTCGCCGCGAGCTGCTGCCGCGCTTCGCGAACGTGGACGGGGTGGTCGCTATCACGCACTCCTACGGCTGCGGCGTGGCGATCAACGCGCCGGACGCGGCGATCCCGATCCGCTCGATCGCCAATCTGAGCCGGAACCCGAATTTTGGCGGCGAGCCGCTGGTGGTGAGCCTGGGCTGCGAGAAGATGCAGCCCGACCGTCTGTTCCCGGCCGAGGCTTTGACGAAGGGTAGCGCGCCGCCGCCGGTGCTGCGCTTGCAGGAGCAGTTGGGGTTTCAGGCGACCGTCTCGGCCATTTTGGAGTTTGCCGAAAAGCGCTTGACGGAATTGAATCAGCGCCAGCGCACGACGCGGCCGGCGGCGGACCTGGTGGTGGGCTTGCAGTGCGGCGGCAGCGACGCGTTTTCGGGCGTGACGGCGAATCCGGCCGTGGGCTACGCGGCGGACTTGCTGGTACGAGCCGGGGCGACGGTGATGTTCTCCGAGGTCACCGAGGTGCGCGACGCAGTACACCTGTTGACGCCTCGCTGCGCGGACGAAGCTGTGGGCAAGGCCCTGATTCGCGAGATGCGCTGGTATGACGATTATCTGGCGCGCGGAGAGGCAGACCGTTCGGCGAACCCCAGCCCCGGCAACAAGAAGGGCGGGCTGTCCAACGTCGTCGAGAAGGCGCTGGGCTCGGTAGCCAAAGCCGGTACGACTCCGCTTCGGGGCGTACTCACGCACGGCGAGCGCGCCAAGATGAAGGGGTTGTTGTTCGCTGCCACGCCGGCGAGCGACTTCGTCTGCGGAACGCAGCAGTTGGCCTCGGGGATGAACGTACACGTGTTCACGACGGGCCGCGGTACTCCCTATGGCTTAGCGCTTTGTCCTGTCGTGAAGGTGTCGACGAACAGCTCATTAGCCCAGCGCTGGCCGGATTTGATCGATGTCGACGCCGGTCCGATCGCAACGGGTGAGAAGACGATCGAGGATGTGGGATGGGATCTGTTCCGGTTCATCCTCGAGACGGCCAGCGGAAGGAAGCAGACTTGGACGGAGCGCTGGGGGCTGGCGAATGCGCTGGCGCCGTTCAATCCGGGGCCCGTGACGTAGAATGATGGGCATGACGGTGCAACTCCCGCCCGAGCTCGAAAAACAACTGGATGAGGCTGCACGGCAGGCTCGTATCTCGAAGGATGACCTCGTGCGCGATGTACTAAGGGGCTACCTGCAAGAGGCGGCCGATGTCCGCGCAATGCTGGCGCGCCGTTACGACGATTTGGAGAGCGGGCGGGTGAAGGCCATTCCCACTGAAGAGGCTATCGCATGCGGCCAAGAGGAGGCCCCGGCCGGCAACAATGCGCTCGCGCTCCCCAGGAGCCTCAGCGACATAAAGAGATCTGGGCCATAGCCGATGACATTTGACGCGCTGCGGGGTTGGCATCTTTGCATCCGCGCCGCGCTGGGTCGTTTATCAGGGCATGGATAGCTGGCTCGGAGCGTTCGATTGATTTCGGTAACGCCTACGCGTCCGAGTGGCGGATTAGGATCTGCCGGATTCACGGACGGAGACATCCAACCTATCGCGCCACGTAACTGGTCGACAGGCGGGTGGTGGCGAGCTAGTTTTGAGGTCGTATCAGGGCAATTCCAGTATCTCGCCGGCTGAGTTTCGCCATGACCGATATTGGTTTGATGCTCGGCTGAGCCGGATCGTGAACTTCGCGGAGAAATAGTACTCGCACTTTCGCATTCAAGCGCGGAACGTTCCAGTCGGCCAGCATCTCCCTGAACTCGGCGACAAGTCGACGAACACTCTTCTGACACAAGTCTTGATCAGCTCAATCTCGGCGTGATTCATTCGATTCGATTTCCGAAAGCGCTCACACGGCAGCTCATATCACTTTGTCGTCGATTGACAGATTTTAGCTTTCCGAGCGCCGCCCTCAGTGACGATGCGCAAGCTCGTCAGAGGCTCGTGAGTGAGCCTGCGACGTCCACGAGTAGAATCGGCCCATCTCGCGGATAGCTCAATGTCCACCTCGCCGGGATGACCCGGCGGGACCGCCCCACGGACGGTCCCCCAGGCCGTTCTAGCTCTTCAGCATCTGGCGCAGCACGTATTGCAGGATGCCGCCGTTCTTCAGGTATTGCACTTCCTGCGGAGTGTCGATGCGCACCTTGGCTTGGAAGGTGATCGGTGCGCCGCCCCCGTCGGGAGTGGCAGTCACCGTGGCGGTCTTCGCTTCCCCGCCCTCGAGGCCCGTGATCAAGAACGTCTCGCGGCCGCTCAAGCCCAGCGACTTGGCCGTTTCGCCCGCCGGGAATTCCAGCGGAATCACGCCCATGCCGATCAGGTTCGAGCGGTGGATGCGCTCGTAGCTCTCCGCGATCACGGCCTGCACGCCCAACAGGCGCGTGCCCTTCGCCGCCCAATCGCGCGACGAACCCGAGCCGTACTCCTTGCCTGCCAGGATGATCAGCGGCGTGCCCTCTTGCTGGTACTGCATCGAGGCGTCGTAGATCGACATCTGATTGCCGTCGGGCAGGTGCTGCGTCCAGCCGCCCTCGGTTCCCGGCGCGAGTTGATTGCGCAGACGCACGTTCGCAAACGTGCCGCGCATCATCACTTCGTGGTTTCCACGCCGGGAGCCGTAGGAGTTGAAGTCGTGCTTCCGCACGCCCTGCTCTTGCAGCCACTGCCCGGCGGGCGAATCCGCCTTGATCGAACCAGCCGGCGAAATGTGGTCCGTCGTCACCGAATCGCCCAGCAAGGCCAGCGCACGCGCGCCCGCGATGTCCTTGACCGCGTCTGGCTCGGCGCCCATGTCCACGAAGAACGGCGGGCGCCGAATGTAGGTCGACGAGCCGTCCCAGTCATACAGCTCGGACTCGGTCGCCGACAGCGACCGCCACTTCTCTTCGCCCTGGAAAACCGAGGCGTAGGTCTTTTGGAACATCTCCGACGTGATCGTCTTCTGAACGACTTCCTGGATCTCGCTCTGCGTCGGCCAAAGGTCCTTCAGGTAGACCGGGTTGCCGTCCATGTCCTCGCCCAGCGGCTCTGTCGTGATGTTCTTGCCGAGCGAACCGGCCAGCGCGTAGGCCACAACCAACGGCGGCGACGCCAAGTAGTTGAACCGCACTTCCGGATGCACGCGCCCCTCGAAGTTGCGGTTACCGGACAACACAGAGCACACGGCCAAATCGCCCTGCTTGATCGCCGTCGAGATCTCGTCCGGCAGCGGGCCCGAGTTGCCGATGCAAGTCGTGCAGCCGTAGCCGACCGTGTTGAAGCCGATCAGGTCGAGATAGTGGTCCAAGCCGGACGCTTTCAGATACTCCGTGACCACACGCGAACCGGGAGCGAGTGAAGTCTTCACCCACGGTTTCACCTGCAAGCCCTTCTCTACGGCCTTTTTCGCCACCAGTCCGGCGCCCATCATCACCGCCGGATTCGACGTATTCGTGCAACTCGTGATCGCAGCGATCACCACCGCCCCATGCGTCAGCTCGAACTCGCTGTCTTTGTACTTCGTTTTGACGCCGTTGGTCACGAGCTCGGTCGCGGTCGTCGCGGCTTCCATCTCGCCCAAGTTCGAACCGGCGGGCGCGGAATCGGCGGGCCCGCGCATCGCCAATAGCTCGTTCAACGACTTCTCAAACGACGCTTTGGCCCCGGCAAGCGTGATGCGGTCCTGCGGACGCTTGGGGCCCGCCAAGCTCGGCTGCACCGTGCCCATGTCGAGCTCCAGCGTGTCCGTGTAATCCGCCTCGGGGGAATCGTCGGTGCGGAACATGCCCTGCTCTTTGGCGTAGGTTTCCACCAGCGCGATCTGCTCATCCGAGCGGCCCGTCAGCCGGAGGTACTCGAGAGTCGCCTCGTCCACCGGGAAGATGGCGCAGGTCGAACCGAACTCCGGCGACATGTTGCCGAGCGTGGCGCGGTCGGCCAGCGGCAGCCCGCTCAGCCCCGTGCCATAAAACTCGACGAACTTGCCGACCACGCCCTTCTTGCGGAGCATCTCGGTCACGGTCAGCACCAAATCGGTTGCGGTGGCGCCCTCGGGCAAGCGGCCCGTCAGCTTGAAGCCAATCACTTGCGGAATGAGCATCGACACCGGCTGGCCCAGCATGGCCGCCTCGGCCTCGATGCCGCCCACGCCCCAGCCCAGAACACCCAGGCCATTCACCATCGTGGTGTGCGAGTCGGTGCCGACCAGCGTATCCGGGTAGGCCTGCAAGACGCCGCCGTTCTCTTGTGCGAAAACGACGCGCGCCAAGAACTCGATGTTCACCTGGTGGACGATGCCCGTCTCAGGCGGAACCACCTTGAAGTTGTCGAACGCCTTTTGGCCCCACTTGAGGAACTGGTAACGCTCCTTGTTGCGCGAGTACTCGAGCTCGGTGTTGAAGCGCAGCGCCTCCGGCGAGGCGAAGCTGTCGACCTGCACCGAGTGGTCGATCACAAGCTCGGCCGGTTGCAGGGGATTGATGCGCTTGGGGTCGCCGCCCATCGCCTTCATCGCCTCGCGCATCGCGGCCAAATCGACCACCGCCGGCACGCCGGTGAAGTCCTGCATCAACACGCGCGCTGGACGATAGGCGATCTCCTCGCTAGGGACGGCCTTGGCGTCCCAACTGGCAAGCGCTTCGATGTCCTTCTTGGTCACCGTCACGCCATCCTCGAAGCGCAGCAGGTTCTCGAGCAGAATTTTCAACGAGAACGGCAGCCGCTTGAGGCGATCGGCGC
The DNA here is from genome assembly GCA_041394905.1 of Bryobacterales bacterium. GTDB lineage: Bacteria > Acidobacteriota > Terriglobia > Bryobacterales > UBA6623 > RI-231. The sequence continues at coordinate 33,562 of JAWKHJ010000023.1, forward strand.
CGATCGAGTCGAGGCGGAAGATCTGGTAAGACTTGCCTCCGACGGCAAGCGAGGATTTGGCGTTGAAGCTGTTCATGGCGTATCCCTAGGGCCTGGCGAGAGGCCAAGTCCTCTATGGTCTCACTCCCGGGCGGGGGAATGCAGGCGGGACAGGGGGGATTTCTGCCGGAAAGCGCCTCAGGCGGCCGTGCGTGGGCGCGACTCGACGATCATGCGACGCAGCAGCGAGGCCACTTGCTGGCCGTCGAGCGGCTTGGGCAGTACGTGATGCGCCCCGCGTCGGCGGGCCTCGGCCAGGAGAGGACCCGGGGCGCTTCGGCCGTCTCCTGCCGTCACGGCCAAGATCGAGACATCGGGCGCGGCCCGGCGTACTTGGTCAATCCAGTCGATCGCTCGCCCGGAGGAAGCCGTCAAGTCGAGGATCACGCCTTCAAAGCCTCCTAGCTCGAGCAAGCTGGCGGCGTGCTCTACATCGGCGGCGTAGACCACCTCGACGCGCTCCCGCTCCAGCGCGTGCGCAATCAACTCCGCCCCGGAAGCGTCCTCGTCCACCAGCAACACCCGCCATTCTTCACCTTCAGCGTGGTGATCCTCGCCGTGGATGGAGGCCGGTAGGTCGATGTGGAAAGTGGACCCGACGCCGAGCTCCGATTCGGCCCAGATCCGGCCATCGTGCTGCTCAACGATCTTTTTGCAAGTAGCCAAGCCGATGCCGGACCCAGGTCGGCCCTTGGCTTGAGCCAGTCTCCGAAACGGGGCGAAGACCTCTTCGAGCGAAGAGGCTGGGATACCCATGCCGTTGTCGCGCACCTGAATGTGCACCCGTTTGCCCAGTTGCTCGCCCGCCACGATGATGCAGGGGATCTCATCGCCGCGGAACTTGATGGCGTTTGAGATGAGATTTTGGAGCAGTTGCGCCAAAGTGACGGGATCACCGGCGACAGACGGCAGGTCGGCGATCTCAACCACCGCGGCAGTTTCAGAGATCAGTCCACGCAAATCCGCCTTCACCGCCCCGGCTAGTTCGTTCATGTCCAGGTCTTCGAGCGGGGCGCGTTGGCGGCCGGCGCGTGCGTACCGCAGCAAAGCCTCAATCATCTCGGCCATCCGGGAGGACGTCCGCACCGCAGCCTCGACGAACTCCATCGCCTGCCGATCCAAGCGGTCGTTGTAGAAGTCGCGGATCAGCTCGACATTGCCCTTCACGGCGCAGAGCGGCTGCTGCAGATCGTGCGCCACCACCGAGACGAAATCTTCGAGCTCGCGCTGCTTCGCTCGGACGCTGCGGCTAAGCGAAACCTTCTCCACGGCGTTCAGGACCGCTCGCTGCAAAACGTCCGGGGAGATCACCGACTTGACGAGATAGTCCTGGGCGCCACACTGCAGCGCCTCGACGGCAACCATCTCGCTGCCGAAGCCGGTGACGAACACCACCGGCGTATCATCGCCACGCTTGCGGATCGCCCGCAAGGTCTCGAGACCGCACTGCGGCCCCAGTCGGTAGTCGAGCACGACGCAATCCGCCTCAGCGTCCTCGAGAGTGCGTAGACCCTCTTCGTGGCTGGCCGCGAGAGCAACGTCTGCCTCAAAGGCATGGACGCGCTTGAGATGCCTCGAGACGAGCGCCGCGTCGGAATCGCTGTCGTCGATGATGAGAATGTTGAGCCGCGGAACCCTCAAGAGCCGGCCTCGCGAGAATGGCGATTGGATGCCATCTCTCCTACGAATCGGCTCAAAGTGAAATGAGGTTTAATGTTTCGTCGATCGCGAATAAAAATGATATGCGACGCCGCCGGCCGCAATGGTCAGCAAACTCCACACCGCTTCCCAACTCTTGTCGATCGCGAAATATACGAACACCAGGACGTTCACCGCCATATAAAAGCCCGGCGCCAAGGGCCACGCGAAACTCACCCAAGGCGACCGCTTCCATTCCGGCCGCTTGCGAAATTTCCATAACGCAAGCACGGAAAGCGCGGAAAAAAGCCACAGCGTGAACCCGATGTAATAGAGTAGGCTCTCGAACGTCCCGGTCAGGATCAGCAGGCAACAGCAGAGCCCTTGCGCAGTCACCGCAACCCATGGGCTGTTCCATTTCGGATGAATGCGTCCGGCAACCTCGAAGAAGGCGCCGTTGCGCGCCATTGCGTAGTAAACGCGAGGGCCGATCATGCACATCGCGTTGACCGTTGCCAGCAGCGAGAGCGCCATTCCCGCAGCGAACAGTCCGCCGCCCGCGTCGCCGAACAGGTTCTGCGCCGCTTGCGCCCCGACGGCCACCACGCCCTTCATGTCTTCGAGCGGCGTCGCATAAATGAAGAGGCAGTTCAACGCGGCGTAGAACAGCGCCACCAGCGCTGTCCCCAACAGCAGCGAACGCGGCAGGATACGCTCGGGGTCCTTGATCTCCTCGGCGACGTAGACCGCAGCATTCCAGCCGCTATACCCGAAATAGACGAATACCAGGCTCAGCGCGAACTGTGCGGGCAGACTGGTTGTCGAAACCCGTTCCGCGGTTTGCGAAAAGTGCGCCCAGTCGCCCGTGCCGAAAGCGAAGCCAAGCAGTAGCAAAGCTCCGAGGACGAACAGCTTCACGCCCGTGAGCGCGTTCTGCATCTTCGCGACCAGCTCCACGCTCATCAGGTTCAGCGAGGTAAAAGCGATGATGATCAAACACGCCAGCCACTGTCCGGCCCCCATCTGCAGCTTGAGCGGCCCTAGCATGACGGCGGGGCTCATCTGAGGGTCCAACTCCGGCGCAAAGTGTCCAAGATAGGCCGCCACGCCGAGTGTTGCGACTGCGATTGGTGCGGAGAACCCGGCAAAGAAGCTCACCCAACCGTCGATGAAGCCCCATGCCGGCCCCCACGCCTCGGACAGGTACACGTACTCGCCGCCCGAGCGCGGAAAATTGACGCCCAACTCCGAGTAACAAAGCGCGCCCGTAAGAGCGATCAGCGCCCCTACGAACCAGATCCCGATGACAAGACTGGGCGAGCCGAGGTCGCCCGCCAAGAATCCACTCGTCGTGAAAATGCCCGTCCCGATCATGTTCGAGACGACAATTGCAGTGGCGCTGACCAAGCCCAGTCGGCGTACGAGTCCGGTTGCCGGCATGCTGATAGACTGAGCCTCGAGACTTCGCGCTCGGGTCAATTGTCGCACAGGGATCTGGGCAGCCGAACCGCGGACGCCCTCGTGGATTTTGCCCGGCAAGAGCCTGAGATCGCCGCGAGAATCTACATGGTGGAAAGCCAAATCGTAGCGCGAGGCGTGCGGGACCGGCGCGTGCTCGAAGCCTTGCGTCGTGTTCAGCGTGAGGCTTTCGTTCCGCCGGAGCTTGCTGCTTCCGCCAACTCGGATAGCCCCTTGCCCATCGGTTACGGCCAGACGATATCGCAGCCCTACATCGTCGGCTACATGAGCGAGCTATTGCAGCTCGAGCCCGAGCATCGCGCGCTCGAGATCGGCACGGGCTCGGGATACCAAGCCGCGGTGCTCTCGCTGCTCTGCCGCGAAGTCTACTCGGTCGAGATCGTCGAAGAGCTCGGAACCGCCGCCCGTGAGCGCTTGGCTGAGCTCGGCTATGAGAACGTCCACGTGCGCGTCGGCGACGGCTACAAAGGCTGGCCTAGCCACGCACCCTACGACCGCATCCTGCTTACTGCCGCGCCGCCTGAGATCCCCGCAGCTTTGCTTGAGCAACTCGCACCCGGCGGACGCCTCATCGCCCCGGTCGGCCCAAACTACGGCGCACAGAACCTCCTCGTGGTCGACAAAGACGCTGAAGGCCAAATCACGCAGCACGTCGACCTGCCCGTCCGCTTCGTACCCATGGTGCGAGCCCGCTAGCTCCGCAATGCGGGAACCAATCCGTCCCCGGCGGTGTCTTTAGCTGACGAACCGAACGCGCAACGAGCCGGCCGTTTCTCGCGCTTCGCTTTTCGGATTTATCGATCCGAAACAAGGAGAGAAACGTGTTTGAACAATCTGTAACGGGGTCTCCGCGCAAACCGTGGAGCTTTGCAGTTTCGCTGTTGGCCCAGACGGCCGTCCTCGCGCTGCTCTTGGCCGGGACGCTCATGTATACGCCCTTGCTTCCAGCGGCGCGCTTCAGCGCCGTCCTGTTGGAGCCGCCTCCCCCGCCTCCCGGCCCACCTCCCCCGCCGCCTGAGCATTCCGTCGCGGTCAAGCCGCAAGTCTTCACAGCCGAGCTCGTCATGCCGGACAAGATTCCCGACAAAGTCGCGATCGTGCAGGACCCGACCGACGCCGCGCCAATTGCGCAACCCTACGTCGGCGTGCCGGGCAGCGACCAGAACGGCAGCCGCGACAGCGTCATCGGCGCCTTTAGCACCTTCAACCCCACCGTGGCGCCGCCCAAGCCGCCCCAGCCCCAGGTAGCGAAGAAGCCCGAGCCTCCGCCCGCACCCAGCGGTCCCGTGAAGGTCAGCGCAGGCGTCCAAGCCGCACGTCTCATCCACCGCGTCGAGCCCGTTTATCCGCCGCTCGCCAAGCAAGCGCGCATCAGCGGTCCGGTTCGGCTGCGGGCGGTCATCGCGGCTGGGGGGACGGTCGAGTATCTGCAGGTCGTCAGCGGACATCCCTTGCTCATCAACGCCGCCGTCGACGCGATCAAGCAATGGCGCTACCGCCCGACCATGCTCTCGGGCCGCGCCGTCCCGGTCACCACCGAGATCGAGGTCAACTTCGTGCTGCGTTAGGGTACGTTGCAAACCGGCGCTCGTTGCGCTGTGATAGTCGGCATGCTCGACCGACGTCACTTCCTCAGCGCCATGGCTGCGTCCTCTTTGGTTTCCTGCGGGGGCTCCGAGCCGGAACCCGAGGCCGAGGCCCCCGCCGAGCCGAGTACGATCACCTGGTCTACTTCGGAACCTATACGCGGGGAGATGTGAGCAAGGGCATTTATGTCAGCCGCTTCTCCTCGATGACGGGTGAAGTCAGCGACCCCGAGCTTGCCGCCGAGCTGGTGAACCCCTCTTTCGTTTGCTTCCACCCCAGCGGCCAGAACCTCTACGCCGTCTCGGAAACCGATGACGGCACGGTCGTGGCGTACCAAATCGATCGCACGACTGGAAAACTGACACAACTCGACACTCAGCCCACCCAGGGCGGCTCCCCTTGCGACCTACAAGTCGATTCGAGCGGGCAGATGTTGGCCGTGGCGAACTATGGGGGCGGTTCCACCATCTCGTACCGCGTCGGCGCGAACGGTTCGATCAGCGCACCGACACACTTCGAGCAGCATGAGGGTTCGAGCGTCCACCCGCGACAAAAGGCGCCTCACGCCCACTCCATCGAGTACTCGCCCGACAACCGCTTCCTGTTCGTGTGCGATCTGGGCAAAGACCAAGTGCTGCGCTACACGATCGACGCCACCGAGGCGACCTTTGCGCCATCCGGCGCTGCCGACCTGCCGCCCGGCAGCGGTCCGCGCCACATGGCGTTCCACCCTTCGGGCAAACTCTGCTTCACGGTCAACGAAATCGCTTCGACGGTGTCCTCGTTCAAGTACGAAGCCGAAAGCGGAGCGATGACGATCGTCGAAACGGTCTCGACCCTGCCCGATGGCTCGACCGTCGAGAACAACACCACGGCGGAGATCCGAGTCCACCCAAACGGCCGTTATCTCTACGCTTCCAATCGCGGCCACAATTCGCTCGCGCTGTTCTCCATCGACGAGACCACCGGCGCCATCGAGCGCAAGGCGAACTTCTTGACCGAAGGCAAGACGCCCCGCTGCTTCGCCATCGCGCCCGGCGGACGCTACTTGCTGGCCGCCAACCAGGACTCGAATGACGTTGTCGCCTTTGAAGTCAACGAGTCCACGGGCGAGCTCACCGCAACGGGCCGCAAGCTCAGCGTCGGCATGCCGGTCTGCGTGGATTACCTAGCGCTGTAGAGTGTGCCGCACGCGGAAGCGTGCTGGTTCTTCGCGTCACCGCGCCGGCGGGCTTACCGCCCTCAATGGTCGTGGGAGCACTTCTTGCACGAACGGCAGAAGTGCAGATTCGCCAGATGCGCACCGGCGATCAACGCCGCGCCTCCGGCCAGGAACACCGGCTCCAGGCTCGCGCCATGCAGCGCGAACTTCGCCGCCAACAGCAGCAGGATTCCGCCGCCGAACATCGCCAGACAGCTCTTGCGCCGGTGCTGATTGCGGTAAGCCGGAACCAAGCTGGTCGCAGCCAACGCCGCCGTCAGCAGGATCAGCGTCACCTCGCTGGCGCGAGAGAACGCCCACTCCACCGGCAAGACCGCTGCCATGCCCATCGCCAGCGGCGCGAGCACGCAATGCACTCCGCACGCCAACGATGCGGCCACACCGAGACGGTCTAAGGCTTCACTACGTTCGAGAGTCTTCATGGATTCCGGAGCGCGGACGGCGCGAGGCTATCTCCCATCTTACAATGCGTCGCTTTCGAGCGGAAGATGACATCCAATCTCGATGTGATACATTTCCTGCGTGCTCCGCTCCGTTGTCCTCGCGTTCCTCTTTGCCGTCGCCGCTGCCGCTCGGCTCGCCCAACATCCTGTTGATCGTTTCCGACGACCAGGGTTACGCCGATCTCGGCTGCTGCGGCCGCCCCGAGCTGGTTTCGCCCAATCTCGACCGCCTGGCCGCCGAGGCATACGCGCAACCGACTTCTATGTCGCTTGGCCGGCCTGCACCCCTTCCCGCGGCGCTTTGCTCACAGGACGCTACCCGCAGCGCAATGGCCTCTACGACATGATTCGCAATGACGTGGCGGACTTCAAAGTCACCTTCACCGATCAAGAGTACGCCGTCACGCCCGAGGCCATCCTGGGGCTGGATGAGCGCGAGACCGTAATCGCAGAAGTCCTCAAGAAGGCGGGCTACGCGACCGGTGTCGTCGGCAAGTGGGACTCGGGGCAACTGCGCCGCTTTCGGCCAACCCAGCGCGGCTTCGACTTCTTCTATGGCTTCTGTAACACCGGCGTCGACTACTGGACGCATGAGCGCTACGAGTACCCCTCGATGTGGCGCAACAACGAACGAATCGTCGAGGACGGCTACATCACCGACCTATTTGAGCGTGAGGCGCTGGGCTTTCTGCGTGCGCACGCGGACGAACGCTTCTTTCTCTATCTGCCGTTCAACGCCCCGCACGGCGGATCCAACTTCTCCAAGCCCGGCGCGCAGGCAAAGCCGGAGCACGTCAAGCTCTACGGCGAGCTGCCCGGCGGCAAGCGCGAGCACTACATGGGCGCCATCACTGCGATGGATGAGTCAATCGGCGCCGTCTTCGAACTGCTCGAACAGCAGGGCCGTCTCGACGACACGCTCGTGATCTTCTTTAGCGACAACGGCGGCTCCGGCGGCGCGCTGAATGCGCCCCTACGCGGGCACAAGTCGCAGACCTGGGAGGGTGGCATCCGCGTTCCCTTCTTGGCACGCTGGCCCGGTCACATCCCGGCCGGTAAAGTCACCGGCGAGTTCCTTACCTCGCTCGAGGTCTTCCCTACCCTGGTCAAGGTCGCGGGCGGCGAGATGCCTTCGGGCGTCGTCTACGACGGCTTCGACATGCTGCCCGTGCTCGAGGGCAAAGCGAAGTCGCAGCGCGAGGAGATGGCTTGGCAGCGCCGCGACCAGCGCGGACTCCGCTACCGGAACTGGAAATGGGTGGAGCAGCCGATCGGCGGCGGGCTGTTCGACTTGAGCGAAGACATCGGCGAGCAGCACGACCTGTCCAAAGAGCTGCCCGACACGTTGAACATGATGCAGCAGCGCTTCCAAGCCTGGCTCGCCCGTATGGAAGCCGCCGAACCCCGCGGCCCCTTCCGCGACTACTAATCTTGTCGCCTACCCCGGACGCCGGCAAACCAGTAACATCTGCCCGCCCAGCAGCTTCCAGGCCGGCGGACACCGCAGGTACAGCCAGACCATCCACGGCGCCTTCGGCAGCGCGCTCTTCGACGTATACGGCAGGAACTGCGGAATCACCCTTTCCACCTCGAACCCCGCGATGCCCACGCCCTCGGCCATCGCCTTGTGCGTAAACGCCAGCCGATGGTCGAAAAAGTCGAAGTACTCCCGCGCGCAAAAAGCGAAGTTCGGCTGCAAGATCAGAAACCGCCCGCCGGGCTTGAGCGCGCGCCAGATCTCGCGGAAGCTCTCCGCCACATCGTCCTTGGTCTGGAAATGCTCGTAGACGTTGCTCGCGAACGCGGTATCAATGGACGAAGCCTCGATCGCAGAGAGGTTGTTGCCCTCCGTCACTACACACTCGACCGTCGGATCGGCATAGCGATGGAGGTTCTCCTCGTTGAGGTCCACGGCGATCTTGCGCGCCGATTCGATCGTGTTGATGAAGTGGCAGTACCCCGCGCCGAGGTGAAGCGTCGCGCCGTCAACAGGGATCCAGTCCTGCAAATAGTCGCAGATCGGCTTCCAAAATCCGCGCTGTGCGGTGAGCTCGTCTTCGGAGAAGCGCTGGCGATAAATGGCCGTCTCAATCATGCTTTTCTGGCGATCATATCCGGGCTTTCGGCAGCCGTCTACTCTGTCAGGGATCTCTCCTAGCAAGTCGCGGGAAGCAGCGCTCGCGCCCTAGGGCCTCCTCCTTATTCAGCCCCGTTTTCAGCGGACGTCAGGGCTCCGGGAGCAGGTGCGCTCAAAGCGACGTCAACGGTCGAATAGTAGGCGTCGCCGGGACCGCTGAACCAGACCGAGCGCACCTGCGGCACCCTCGGCGACCGAGTCCGGGGCGAGCAATCCGGCGAGCTCGTCGAGGTTGGTCGGAAGCGGGCTCAGCGGCAACGGGCTCTCGAGCGCTGCCTGGAACATTCGGTATTGCTCGACCCTGCCATCGGCGAGCGCTACCTGCATCTGCATCTGCGGCATACGATAAAGGCCTTCGACGACGCGTCCGCCGCGCTCCGCTTGCGCGCAATAGATGCGAATAGCGGCCCTTGGTGCTCGGGGATCCCGATGCGCGCCACCATGTTGCCAACAGCCGGCGTCGCCGTCTCTCCCGGCGAGAAGCGCTCCGTCGTTCGGCGTTCGAGCAGCGCCCACTTGCCCTCGCGCGCGACGCAGTCGAACGAACGCCAGACGGCGGCCCATGTCAGCGGCGTCTCGATCAACGGATGCCGGCCATCGATCGCATCCCATTCAAACAGCAGTAGGTCCAAATAGCCATGGTCAAGCTTCTGGGCCAGGAACGCGTCCAGAGACGGCGTGTAGGCGGAGTACTTCTGCACGACCGGCAGCACACGCACATTCAGCCCTTGCAGGAAGAGCTCGCCCGAGATGGGTGACAGCGCCGCAACGCCGCGGTCTCCGATGCGGTCAACCAGCGCCTGTGGGATCTCTCTACCCTCCGCGTGGTGCAACGCGCGGCCGCGGGCTAGCAGAGCCTCGCGTGTCCGTTGCAGGTCCCAGGCTTCACCCAAGTGCTTCAGGGAGGCGGCGCCGCTCAGCGTGCGCGCCAAGATCGCCGCCGGCTTCGTGTATGAGATGCCCGTCCAGCCGACCGCGCTCAAATACGACATCATCAGATTGATCGGCAGTATCACGCCCAGGGCAAGGATCATGAGCGTCCGGTCCAGCTTTCGCCAATCCGTAAACGCCAGGGTCAGCCCTAGCGCCAGCGACAGGAAGCAGAAGAACATCCACATGTGAATGTCCTGCCTCACGAAGGCATGCTTGAAGGTTAGAAACAGCGGCGCCAGGAACAGCGTCGCCACCACCGCCGCTGTCTGCCCACGACTCCACAGGTGCCGCAGAATTGCCACAAACAAAGCGGCCACCACCAAGGCCGCCTGCACCTGCGCCTCTGAATCGCCAAACGCCATGGCCGAGCTGTAGCCGGCCGAGAGGTCTCGCAACGAGCCTAAGTAGTTCGCAAGCCCTTGGAGCGAGGGGTTGTGCAAGAGATAAGCCGCCACGACCGCGCACGGTCCTGTGACGGCGACCAGCGCCAGCGGCGTGGGACCCAAGTCGCGCTTCCTCCACAACAGCAACGCCGCCGTCGCTGCTCCAGCGCCACCGATCACCGCCGCACTCACCTTGAACGCGCCTGCCAGCCCAGCGGCCATCGCCGCCCCGAATAGGCGTCCCCGCCACTTCTCCGCGGTCACGGCGGAGGAGGCCAACGTCATCGCCGTGAACGCGAGCAGGCTGTCTGACCCTTGCGTGTTGAAGTGAAAGAGCGGCGCCCCGATCGCAACGCCGGCCGCCAGGGCAGCGAGTCCTCCGAGCGGCAACCGGCGCACGAAGAACAGGTCCGCCAGAGCCAAAGCTGCCAAGGCCCACAGCGCAAGCTGCGCCGCCAACGCCTTCTCGAGGTTGTCACCCACCGGCATTGGGGAATCCAGGTAGGCGAAAGGCCCGGAAGGCCATTCGATGTCCTCGCCGAAGCGCAACCCTTGGTCCGCGGCAACGTTCAGCCCCAGTTGCCACGAGCCATCGACAGTGGGCTCCGGCGCGAAAAACTCCACCGGGCAGCACAACACCGTCACATAAAGGAACAGCGCCACGCGGAGGGCCTGTTTGAGCATCGCGTTCACGCAGCCAAGACCGGCGCCAACTCAGCGTGGCGTGACTGGATCCACTTGTGGATGTCTTCGAGCGTCTGTGCGGCCGAGCGCTTCGGCTTCCAGCCGCGCACGGCTTCGACCTTGGCCGAGTCTGAGAGGTAGACGCGCAGGTCAGCCTTACGTTCCTGGGCCTCGGGCGTAATTGCAATCGTGCGCCCGCTGATCTCGCGGCACAGCGTGGTCATCTCGAGCAACGACAAGCTGCTTTCAAGGCCCCCGCCGACATTGAACGTCTTGCCTGCGTAGTCGTCCGGGTGCGCAATCTGGTCGAGGGTGAGCTCGACCAAGTCGTCGACATGCAACACGTCGCGCACCTGCTTGCCCGTCCCGCCGTAGCCGATATAGCGCAACCCGCGCCCAAAGCAGTGCGCCGCCATCCAAAGCGCCACAACGCCCTGGTCGCTCTTGCCCATCTGCCACGGCCCGGCGATCAGCCCACAGCGGTTGATCACATAGGGCATGCCGAACGCGTCGCCGTACTCTTCGATCATCAGCTCGGCGGCGAGCTTCGTCATGCCGTAGAGCGAACGTGCTCCCGTGGTCGCGAATTCCTCGGTTACGCCGCGCGCCGAAGCTCCCGCTGCCGTCTGATCATCCAGCAGCCGGAACCGGGTCGCATCTTCGGCCCATGCCAGCCCATTCAGGGAGGAGACAGGGTAGACGCGACTGGTAGAAAGGAAGACCATCCCGGCATCCGTCCGCCGCGCCAGCTCCAGGCAGCGGTAGCAGCCCACCAAGTTCGACTGGATCAGGTAGTCCGGCGACTGGTCGTATCCGGCTTGCACCGAGGCCTCCGCCGAACACTCGATGATCCAGTTCGGGCGCACCGTAGCGAGGTCATCCGGTTCGCGGATGTCTCCGTGCACGAACTCGACGCCGCCCGCGCGCAGCCGGGGCAGGTTGAGCTCGGAGCCGCGCCGGCGCAGGTTGTCCAGCGCCACGACGCGCACGTTCTGCGCGCTTGCTTGAGGCCCAAGGCGATCGTCGAGCCCACGAAGCCCGCGCCGCCGGTCACCAGAAACGTTTCAGGCATGGCCGGGCCTTGGATCGCTTCCGCGGCCGTCGGGGCAGGCTCAGCGTCCGCCGCTTCCACCGTCGCGCGGTGGTAGTCCCCACGCGAAAGCTTCTTCTCGAGCCAGGCGTAGAGCGTGATGAACAGATAGCGGCTGCCCATCTCCTGGATCTTCAGCTTCGAGACGCCGGTCTTGCGGTTGCGCCAGGTGATCGGCGTGACGGCGTAAGTGTAGCCGCGCACGATAGCCTTCAAAGGCATCTCGACGGTCAGGTTGAAGTGCTCGGAGATCAGCGGCTGTAGCCCTTCGATGACGTGCCGGCGGTAGCATTTGAACGCGTTCGTCGTGTCGTTGAGCCGGATACCGAAGAGCAGCCGCACGAAGTGGTTGGCCAGGCGGTTGATCAGCAGCTTGTGCGCCGGATAGTCCACGACCGCACCGCCCTTGATGAAGCGCGAGCCAAACGCGCAGTCGTAGCCTTCCTCGAGCTTGCGGTAGTAGACGACCAAGTCTTCCGGGCTGTCGGAGGCGTCGGCCATCACGATCGCGACGGCGTCGCCCGTGAAGACTTCCAGGCCGCGTCGCACGGCTCGGCCGAAGCCGTGCCGTCCGCGGTTGACGATAGCCCGCACCTGCGGCAACCGCCGGCTAAGCTCATCCAGAATGTCGAGCGTCTCGTCGGTGCTGCCGTCGTCGACCACCAGGATCTCGTGCTCGATGCGCTCGGCCTCGAGCCGGCCGGCAAACTGCTCGACCGTTCCCTGGATGGACCCGGCTTCATTGCGCGCCGGGATGACGACCGACAGCTTCATGACGTTTTCGCCAGCTCGAACTCGGCGCGGGCTTCGTAAATCTGGGTCAGCGTCGTCTCGAGATCGAAGCGTTGTTGCCACTCCGGGTAATCGGCGCGGAAGCGGCCCGTGTCGGTGATCCACCACATGTGATCGCCTTGGCGGTTCTGGTCTTCGTAGGAGACTTCCAATCGCTTGCCCGCGATCTTCTCGCATAGCGCGACCGCTTCGAGGACCGAGCAAGAGTTTCCGCGCGCGCCGCCGATGTTGTAGACCTTGCCCGAGCCAGGCCGGCGGTAGAAGCACTCGAAGGCCGCGGCAAGATCCGAGCTGTGGATGTTGTCGCGCACCTGTTTGCCCTTGTACCCGATGATCCGGTAGGGCTTGCCCGTCACGGTGCAGCTCATCAGGTACGAGAGAAAGCCGTGCAGCTCCGCCCCGCGATGCGCCGGTCCGGTCAGGCAACCACCGCGAAAGCAGGCCGTGCGCATGCCGAAGTAGCGCCCATACTCCTGCACCATCAGATCGGCAGCCGTCTTCGAGACGCCGAAGAGCGAATGCTTCGACTGATCGATGCTCATCGACTCGTCGATGCCGTTCGCGTACTGGTGATCGGCTGGGATCTCCCAGCGCATCTCCTGCTCGACGAGCGGCAGCGCGTTGGGCGTATCGCCGTAGACCTTGTTGGTCGAGACGAAGATGAACACCGCGCTGGGGCAGTGCTTACGCACGCTTTCGAGCAAGTTGAGCGTGCCGTAAGCGTTGACGGTGAAATCTGTCGCAGGACTGCGGGCGGCCCAGTCGTGGGAAGGCTGCGCGGCAGCATGGATCACCAGTTCGATTGCGCTCGAATGATCGGCGAAAACCTCGCCGATCGAAAGCGTCTCGCGAATGTCGGCGTCGACCAGGCGAAAGTTCGGAAACTCCTGCTCGAGGCGCCGCCCCTGTTCACGCGTGGAGGCGTCGTCGCCAAAAAAATGCGCACGCATGTCGTTGTCGATGCCGACCACGTCGAAGCCGCGCGAGGCGAAGTGACGAACGCATTCCGACCCGACAAGACCGCTCGATCCGGTGACGATGACTGTTCCCATGGGGCGTACGAAGACTCGTAACCGATGTTAGGTCCGCACCCGGGGTGCGCTCCATAGGGTTTTAGACTGAAACGGTCGTACGAAAGCCGCGAAATCATGTCCCGCGGCCGGCCATCCCTTAGTGACCGCCTGTCACCACCCAACGCCGCCGCGGCTTCGCGCTCACTGCACGCGCAGATACGCGCCAGCCGGCGTCGAGATCGGCCCTTGGCTCGTCTGCACCGTCACTGTGACGTCCAAGTCGCCCGCAGGAGCGTCTTGAGCGAGTACAAAGCTCACCTGATAGAGCCCCGCAAAGCCCGGAGACACACCGGCATAGGCGGGCTGATAGACGCGTCCGCCTACCTCGATGGTCACAGGATGCACGGTCGTGGCAGCGGCGTTGGCCAGCTCGCCAGGCAAGAACCGCGTCGACGTCTCGCCTAAGCCGGTTAAGAAGATCGTGACCACATCGCCACGACGCGCCCCTCGGAAGCCAGGCCCGAGCAGCTCGCCCGTGTTGTTGTCGATCGCCGCCACTGGGTTGCGTCCGTCTTGCGTCAAAGAGAAGAAGAAGAACTCCGGCGAAGCTTCGAGAACCGTCAACGGAATGGGCAACGAGCGCCGTTCACTGGGCGTACCGCACTTGGAAACGATGTGTACGATCGAGAGCGATTGGTCCGGCGTCACCGACGCCTGGAAGTTGATCTGATTTTCGAACGTCGCGAAAATCGGCGCGCGCTGTCCGTCCATCTCCACGCATACGCCGCCCACGTTCGTCTCCAGGCGTCCGTTGACCAAACGGCCCGTCGCCGCCGTGCCCGCAGGCGCGAAGCGTGGCCCAAACGCCGAGAGGATCATGTTGTAGGAGCCCTCGAACACGGACGGACGGCTCAACCCCGCGCCGACGATGTCGAGGCCGAAGCCGTAAATCGCGTAAACCGACCCTCGGTCCTGGTTGCCCTCTTCGCGCGGCGCGCCGATGGCCAAGTCCTGTGCAGCGTCGAAGCCGAAGTTACCCGCCGCCAATGCCGTACCGAAGTCGTCTCCGGAATTGGCCTCGCCGGCCAAACCTTCGAAGCCTTCCGTGAAGAGTTGATTCCCGTCCGCGGTCAATCCGGAGCCCGAACCGTAGATCACCTGGACGATGCCGCGATTGTTGTCCTCACCGCGCGCACCTACGGCCATGTCCTGGTAGCCATCGCCGTTGAAGTCGCCTGCGACCAGGCTGGTGCCGAAGCGGTCTCCGTCGTTCTGGCTATCCTGCAAACCATTCGAGCCTTGGCGCCAATCGACACTGCCATTTCCCGTGGGACCGCTCGACGAACCTGGCAGGACAATCACAACGCCGCGGCCGTTGTCCTCGTTGATCGACGCGATCGCGAGCTCGGCGTAGCCGTCGCCGTTGAAGTCGCCGGTTGCCAGCACGGAGCCGAACGCGTCGTTGCGCTCGCGCCGGTCGGGAATGCCATTCTCACCTTGCGCCAGGAAGAGGTTGCCATCGCCGCGCAGGCCGCCGCCGCTTGTCCCGAACAGGACAGCGACGCCGCCGTTGTTGTCCTCCCCAGGAACGCCGACGGCCAGATCGTCGTTGCCATCGCCGTTGAAGTCGCCGGTAGCGAGCTCGAAGCCGAAAAGATCGTTGTTCTCTCGATTGCCCTGGATGCCGTCGGCGTCCTGCCGCCAGCGTTGGTTGCCGTTGGTCGTAAGGCCGGACGGCGAGCCGAACATCGCGTGAACGACGCCTGCGTTCTGCGCCTCGCCGGGCGAGCCAACGACGAGATCATCGAATCCGTCTCCGTTGAAGTCGCCAACGGCAACGCTATTGCCGAAGAAGTCGAACGGGTCGCGCCCGGAACCGGCCAAGTCGCTCTGGTCCCACACTTGATCGCGGTCGCCGGTGAGGCCATCCACCGATCCATAGAACACCTGGACAATGCCCTGGCTGCCATCTTCGCCAGGAACGCCGACGGCCAAGTCCGAGAAGCCGTCGTTGTCAAAGTCGCCGGCGGCAAGCGCGGCGCCGAACGTGTCGCCGGTTTCATCGTTTCCTTCCACGCCATTCACACCTTGCCGCAATTCGTAAGCGCCATCGCCCAAAAGACCGACCGGGCTGCCGCGGAAAATGGTGACCAAGCCGCGGTTGCTGCTTTCGCCAGGCGAGCCGACCGCCAAATCGGAGTATCCGTCGCCATCAAAATCCCCAGCGACCACGTCGCCGCCAAAAAAGTCGTTGTTTTCGCGATTTCCGGGGGCGCCGTCGAGGCCTTGTTGCAGTATGTGATTGTCTTCAATGAGCAGCTGGGCCCCAGCCTGGGAGCAAAGAAAAGGAAGTAGGAGGAGGGTTAAAACGGAACGCATCGATTTTGAAGCTAGCGAGCCGCAGCCCGCCGGGTCAAGTTGTCGAGCATCCGCCCTCGGCTGGTGTTACGCTGTCAGGCGGAATGGAAAATCGACTCCTAGCCCGCTTTCCCGGCTGCATCGGGTTCCCCGTCACGCCCTTCGACGCCGAGGACAATCTCGATGAGACCTCTTTGCGCACCAACACGGCGTTCTTGATGGACACCGAGCTGACCGCGCTCGCCTTCTGCGGCTCCAATGGCGAGATGCCCTCGATCCGCTTGGACGAGTATGAACGCGTCGCCGCCATCGCCGGCGAGATGGTCGCAGGCAAGAAAGGCCTGATCATGGGCGTGGGCCAAACGCTCCATATCGCATCGGGTATGGCGCGAGCCGCCCGCCAAGCCGGAGCCGAAGCCATTCTGCTGGTCGCCCCCTACACCAACGACCTGAGCGAGGCGGGCTTGGCCGACTACTACCGCCGCGTCGCGGGCGCCGCCGAGATCCCGGTCTTCCTCTATCAGACCAAGTGGAGCGGAGTGCTGCCGCTGAGCCTGCTCGACCGCCTGACCGATGTCGAAAACATCTGCATGGTCAAAGACGAGAACGGCAACCTCGGCCACTACCTCAACGTCCGTGGTCATTTCGGCGATCGCTTCCACTGGGTAAACGGGATGGCCGAACCATTCGTCCCTAGTTATTGGAAGCTTGGCGTGGAGACCTACACCTCTGGGCTGGCCTGCTTCATGCCGCAGATCACTCTCGCGGTGGGCGAGGCGGCGCGGGCCGAGAACTGGGCCGAGGTCAACCGCCTGCTCGATGAGGTTGTGGTGCCGCTCTATGCCATCCGCAACCGGAGGCCGGGATATAAATGTTCGATGATCAAGACGGCAATGGAGCTTTGCGGGCTGCCGGGCGGACGCGTGCGCTCGCCGCTGATCGAGATGGCGCCCGAAGACCGAGCCGATTTGGACCGGTTGCTCGAGAGCGTTGGCCTGAAAGGCGCCGCCGTCACGGCCTGACACTGTTCGTCCTGACCGCGGCCGCCCTGCTCGCGCTCGGCGGCTGCTCGGACTCTTCGGTCCGTGCAAGCTCGGAGCAGCCGCCGGCGGGACCGGTCGACGAGCACGGACGCCAGCCGCTGCGCATCGGCAAGCTCGTCAAGAAGCGCCAAATCGCGCCGGTGATGAGCGTGGCGCACGCCGACTGGTTGACACGGCCGGAACGTGACGCCGAAGAACAACCCGACCGAGTTGTGCGAGAGCTGAAGATCGCACCCGGTTCGACCGTAGCCGACTTGGGCGCCGGCGTCGGCTACTTTACGTGGCGTCTGGCGGGTGCCGTCGGCCCGATGGGCAAAGTCATCGCGGTCGACATCCAGCCCGGGATGATTGAGCGCCTACGGCAGAATCTTGCCGAGCGCGGCATCACAAACGTAGAGCCCGTGTTGGGCTCGGAGGAAAACCCGCGCCTGCCGCCGCACAGCGTCGACATGGTGCTGCTGGTCGACGTCTACCACGAGCTGCAACAGCCCGAGCGCACCATGGCGCATGTCCGACGCGCGCTCAAGCCGGACGGACGCTTGGTGCTGATCGAATACCGCAAGGAGGATCCCGACATCCCGATCCACCCTTGCACAAGATGACCGTGGGTGAGATGCGGCAGGAGATCGAGCCGATCGGGTTCAAATTCGACGAACTGCTGGACTTCCTGCCCACGCAGCACATCGTGATCTTCAAACCGCTACCGGACTCCGAACCGCAGAAGTGACCAGCAGCCCGACGGGCTTACCATTCGATGATTTCGCCAGGCGTTGGTGCGACGACTTCGACCGAAAGCCCCAGCTTGGCGATCTCGTCGCTGAGCTCATCCGGCGTTCCTGTCAGAGGCGGGAAGGTGCCGTAGTGCATCGGCATCACCTTCTTCACGCCCAGAAACTCGCACGCAATGGCGGCCTGCTCAGGGTCCATCGTGTAAAGGTCGCCGATGGGCAGCATTGCAAGCTCGGGTTTCCACAAGCGCTTGATTAGCGCCATGTCGGAGAACAGATTGGTGTCGCCGGCGTGGTAGAAGCGCCGCCCATCGGGTAGACGCACGACGAAACCTGCAGGCTCGCCGCCGTAGATCGTCTGGTCCCCGTCCTGGATCATGCTCGAGTGCTGCGCATGGGTCATCGAGATGCGAAAACCCGCCAGCTCGGTTGAGCCGCCTTTGTTCATTCCCGTAACGTTGTCGGCGCCTTTCGAGCCGAGCCAAGTGGCTACCTCGAAGTTGGCTACGACTTGCGGCTTGTACTTCTTCGCGACATCCACCGCGTCGGCGATGTGGTCGAAGTGCCCATGGGTGACGAGCAGCAGATCGACGCGCTCGATCTCATGTCCTGCCGGATACTTCGGGTTGTCCAGCCAGGGGTCGATGAGGATCGTCTCCCCGCCGGGCAAGCGGATCTCGAAGGTCGAATGGCCGAGCCAAGTGATGGAAACAGACATAGACGCCACCTATTCTAGGCGGTGGCGGCTTTGTGGCGCTGCGCGGCCACATTGTCGGAGCTGGGCCGACGGCGCATCAATGATCCGATCGCGCGCAGAAGCTCGTTCTGCTCGGTCGGCCCTTTTGCCAGAACAATGTCCGCGCCGGTGTCCGACTCGGTCAAACCCAAGAGGCTCGCATAGCCGGAAAGCAGCACGATCGGGACGCCCGGCGCCGTCTGGCGGATGCGGTCGATGACCTCAGGACCGTTCAAGTCCGGCATGCGGAAGTCCGTCACCACGAGGTCGAACGAGCCGCCCTCGAAGCGATCCACACCGTCCTGACCACAGCACGCAACCTCGACCGCGTAACCCTCTCCTTCGAGAATGTTGCGGCGAGCGGCCAGCCCATGCTCGTTGTCATCTATCAATAGGATACAGGGGGAATTCCTAGTCATTTTTGTCGGGAAATGAACCAGTTGCACGACTCGATCCAGGTACCTAGAGTATCGGCCCGCCAAGACGAATGTCAACGCTCCGGAACTCACTCGAAAGACGCGAGATACAGCTTTTCACTGGGGTTTCAGTGTTACAGAAAAGCAACAGGCGCCCGCGAGGGGCGCCTGCCAAAACAGCCTTGCGGCGGACTGTTCCTACTCGACCTCGCGCGGCGCTGTATACCCTTCTTTATGGATAATTTGGTATTTAATGCGCTTGCCTTTTTTGCCGGTGATCCGCAGATCTTCATTGTTCTCCGGATTCACCAAACGCACGTCGATCTTGCGATACGTGCCATCGCGCTTGGCATTGGTGGGTTGATAGAGCGCAACGTATTGGTTGCGCATCACATAATTGAGCGCTTGGAAAATGTTGGGAAACTCGCCGTAGAAGCGCGGGAAAAAGCTCAGCCCGCCGGTCTCCTTGGCGAAGGTGCGCATCTGGTTGTCGGCCTGCAGGAAGTCCATCCGCTGGATGGAGCCCATGTAGCCGCGCGAGTCGTACCATTCGCGCAACGCCTGCATCAGGCCGATGGCATGCACGGTGACGCCGGCGTCCTGGATGGTTTCGCGCGCCTGCTTGAAGGTGCGCTTGGAGAACGTGTCGACGCCGGAGGAGATCACGACGATCGACTTGCGCCCCTCGATGTCCTTCATGCGTTCGCACATCTCGGCCAGCGCGTCAAAGAGGTTCGACTCGGAGTAGCCGGCGATGCGCATGCGTTGCAGCGCTTCGTTGATCTTGCGGCGGTCTTGCGTGAAGTCGGTCAGAATCTCGGGCTTCAGGTCGTACGCCACGATCGCCACCCAATCCTCGGGCCGCAGGGTCTCGACGAAGCCGTAGGTCGCCGCAAGAGTCTGGTACCAAGACTCCGACCAATACTGCTGGTAGAGGTTCGAGAACTCGATCAGCACGCAGACCGTCATCGGCGCTTCGCTCTGGCCGAGTTGGACAACCTTCTGAGGAACGCCGTCTTCGAGAATCTGGAAGTTGCCCGGAGGAATTCCGGGGATGAACACGCCGTTGTCGTCGAGCACCGTGATCTCGACCGTCACCATGTTCGTGTCCGAGGTGAACAGCGGCGTCTCATCGGGAACCACGCGACGGCTCTTCGTCTCGATGGGAGGCTGCTCAACGGGGACTTGGGGCGGCGCTGTGGGCGGCGTGTTGGGGCCTGATGCGGAAGGGGGACGAGGCCTCTTCGGTCCACTCGAGACCGGGCCCGTGGTTTGCGTCCAGGCAACGTCGGACACCGCCAGGCTCAATCCTATGACGCCGACGACGATCGCCGGCCAAATCCAAGCTCGTTTGGAGACAAACACAGAAACTCCTCGGGCGCGCCGCCTTCTGACGGCTCTCTTCTTGTTTGACCCGCCGGCCCGCCGACAGGTTTCGTTCGCCCGCCCCGCGGTTTTTACGATACCATCCGCGGACCCGCTCCCGACGCCCCGTTGGTAAAATCGTGGGCAACCTCAAATGTCCGAAAATCCGCCCCTCGAGCTGCCGACCGGCGGCCGCTACAAGCGCCACATCTTTCTGTGCGCGTACCAACGCAAACCCAAGTGTGCGCCACACGAAGTGGCGAACCCTGCCTGGGATCATCTGAAGAAACGCATCGCCGAGCTAGGCCTAGCCACCGGCGACGGCTGCGTCTATCGCAGCAAGGTGGATTGCCTGCGCGTGTGCGACAGGGGTCCGATCGCGGTGGTCTACCCGGAAGGCACGTGGTACCACTCGGCGACCCCGGAGGTCCTCGACCGTATCATCGATGAGCACTTGATCGGAGGCCGGGAAGTCGAGGAGTACGTCTTCGCCCGCAACCCTCTGCCGGCGCCGAAATAGGCTTCCACAGCAAGGCTCCGGTTGCGCGTTGCGCTTCGCTCGGCTACTCTCGTTTCTCAGATGAGCGCACTCAGCCGTATCGGGGTCGCGATTGACGAGGACTTGCTCGATAAGTTCGACGCCCTGATCGCAAGCCGTGGCTACACTAACCGCTCGGAAGCGTTCCGCGACCTGATACGCGCCGAGTTGGTGGATGAGGCCTGGAAGGAGCCCGATCACGACGTAGTGGGTTCGCTCACGCTCATCTACGACCACCACGTGCGCATGCTCTCGGATAAGCTGCTCGACTTGCAGCACGAACACCACGACGCCATCTTGTCGACCCTACACGTGCATCTGGACCACGACAATTGCCTCGAGGTGCTGCTCATTCGTGGCAAGGCGAAAGCCGTGCAGGATTTCGCCAATGCCATCATCAGCACAAAGGGCGTGAAGCACGGCAAGTTGACGGTGACTTCGGCCGGCGGCGACCTTTGACTTTCACCGGATGATCGTCGGTATCGGCATCGACATGGAATCGGTCGAGCGCGTGCGCGAAGCTATCGAGCGCCACGGGGACCGTTTCATCCAGCGCGTCTACACGGCGAGCGAGATTGCATACGTCGAATCGAAGGCGAACAAGTGGGAGCGCTACGCGGCCCGCTTCGCCGCGAAGGAAGCCAGCATGAAAGCGATCGGTACAGGCTGGGACAAAGGTGTGGCTTGGCGCGACGTCGAGATCGTCAACGAGGCCGACGGCTGCCCAACGCTCGTGCTTCACGGCCGGGCGAAAGAAATCGCCGACCGAAAGGGTTGCGAGCGTACATGGGTGTCGCTTTCGCACACTCAGGATTACGCTGTCGCGCAGGTGATTTTAGAGACGGCGTGAAGCCGCTGACTAGGCCGAATAGCCTTCTTGCAGCTTCGTCCCGGCTTTCTTGCCGGAGGTCGCAGCTGCAGCCTGTGCGGCGGCGGCCGGCTGCTGGCCGATGCGCTCGGTCTCGGTCCACGTGTACAGGATCCGCTGGATCACCGTCCAGTTGGCCAATACGGCGATCACCCACAGCACAGGGGCCATGCGGTTGGACAGCGCACCGATGATGATCAGCACGATGCGCTCAGGCCGCTCGAGAAAGCCCACTTTGCATTTGGGGATCTCGTTCTCAGCCCGTGCGCGCGAGTAGCTGACCATCACGCAGCCCGTCATGGCTGCGGCCGTCAGCACAATGTAGCCGAACTGGCTGATGGTGGCGTAGTAGACCAGCATGCCCATCAGCAGCACCAAGTCCGAGTAGCGGTCGATCACCGAATCCAGGAACCCGCCGAAGCGCGTCACCTTACCGGAATGCCGCGCGATAGGGCCGTCAACCAGATCGAATACGGCGGCTAGCAACACCACAATGCCGGCTTTGGTGAACTCCCCTTGGGCGAACAGCCAAGCCGCGGCGGCATTGATGGCCAACCCTAAGCAGGTGAACACATTCGGGTGAATGTGCGTGATGGCGAGCAGTCGAACGAGACCGCCCAGGATGCGGCTCCCGATACCGCCAATGACCGAGGTAAAGGACATTTCCCGATATCTTCCTCAGACGCCTTCGACGGCCTTGTCGTGGATCGTGCGAAATTTCACGATCTCGAGCTCTTTGCGGCCGCCCGGCGTCACCACCTCGGCCACATCGCCTTCTTGCTTGTTCATCAGCGCACGGCCGATGGGCGACGTGGTCGAAATCTTTCCGTTGGGCGCATCGGCTTCTTCTGAAGCCACTAGCTCGTATTCGATCTCTTCTTCGGTGTTCGTGTCAATCACGCGCACCATCGAACCCAGGCCGACGGCATCGCGCCGGATCTTCGTGAAGTCCACCATCCGCAGACTCGCCAAGCGACGCTTGAGCTGAGAAATCTGCGCGCTGACTAAGTCCTGGCGTTCCTTCGCGGCGGCGTACTCGGCGTTTTCGCTCAAATCTCCCAGCTCGCGCGCCCGTTGGATTTCCTTCGGAAGCTCGTTGGTGAGTTCGAACTCGAGCGCTTTGACCTTCTCTTCCAGTTTGCGAACGAATTCCGGAACCATAGACGTCAACTGCCTGAATCTAAAAAAAGAACCGGCTTTCGGCGGAACCGGCCGGTCGATCCGGACCATTCCCGCGGACGCGCCAAGGCGGGCCACCCGGGAAGGCTTCCCTCCAGTATATCCCTTAAGCCGGCTTAGCGCCCAAGGTTTCCACCAGCAGGTCGCTCTGGGGGTACGGGTGCCCCATGTGCTGCCGAAAGCCCTCGGCGTGCTCGACGCCCATGCGCTTCCCCATCTCGAGACTCCAGTGGCGCATTTCCTCCACGTAGTGGTCCATGCCATGCTGCTGCTGCAGCCAAACCCTCTGGCTCTCGTGGCAGGCAAGCATCTCCGCCTTCACCTCGATCACCTCGGTCGTATCCACCATCACAGAGAACTTGGCCGGCTCGCCGAAAGAGGTTGATTCCACTGGCCAGCGAGGCGTAGCGTAGAGGTGCGAGATGTGCTCGGTTGGCTCGGCAAAAGGCCGGCGGCCGGTACGTCATAGTTCAGCCGAAGCCGCAAAACAGGCCGCGCGCAGGTCACCATGCTCGTCATCTCGTGGTCGAGCATGTAGTCGCTGGGCGGATGTGTGAACACGAGGTCGGGTCGCACGGAGCGGAGCAACTCAACAGCAGCCGACACAGTCAGGGTCGTCGTAGAAGATGCGCAGGTCGCGCCGATCGAGGAACGGTGGTAGGTCGCGCCGATCAGCGCCGCCGCCTTGGCCCTCGGCGCGCCGCATTCCGGAGACGTCCGACGCCGAGTATTCCCGCGAACCGCAGTCGCCAGGAGTCATTGATGCGATATGGATCGTCCAGCCCTTCTGTGCGAGTAGAGCGAAGGCGTACCTCCTGCGAAAATTTCACCGTCATCAGGGGTGAGCCATCAAGCAAAGCGCGCACTGAGCCATAGCAGGCGAGTATGCCAAGATGAAGCCGAACGTGCAACTCTGTCTAGCTGGAGGTGGAAGGCGATGCCGAACATGCCCGAACTGAAGAGCGAGTTGGGAACAGCAGCGTGATGAGCTGAAGCTGAAGCTACATCTAGGATCTATGGAGCTCAAACAGCAGTGGGAAGCTCTGGAATCGAAGTGGGCAAAATTCTCCGCCGAGGCGGGAGCTCGAGGAGACCTCGAAAGACGTTCGCGAAGCCCTCGATGCTGAGGCGACAGAGATCAAGAGCGGCTACGCCAAGATCAAGGCCGCGCTCGACTAGTTGGCCGCCGGCGGCTATTTCTAGTGTACGCGCTTCGGCCCGGCCGCCTTTCGCGCCATCCACGAACGTACCGTCACGCAGTGTGACGACCCCATTCACCAGCACGAAATCAATGCCATCCGATGGCTGCGCCGGGTTTTCGTAGGTCGCCCGCTCGATCACGGTCTCGGGGTTGAAGACCGTTATATCGGCGTCCATGCCTTCCTGCACGCGGCCTTTCTTCGCCATCATGGGCACGCGCTTCTCCAGCCGTTGCGCCGGCCGCACCGTCATCTTGGCCAGCGCATCCATGAGCGAGAGCGCTTTTTCTTCGCGAACGTAACGGCCCAGCACGCGTGAGTAGGTTCCGTAGGTGCGCGGGTGGGCTCGCCCGTCGACGATCCACATGCCGTCGCTCGCGATCATCGGGATAGGATGGGCGACCAGCGCGCGCACGGTATCCATCGAGTAGATCGGCGGCGAAATGATCAGCCCGCCCTTCTCGCGGTAGGGGCCGAAGGTGGCGCGCGTGAGCTGCTCCCCGGTCTTCACCCAGGTGAATCCGTTGATGTATTCGTCGCTGAACTTTTCCCAGTCGTCGTACTGGTGCGACTCGAGGAACGTCGAACCGCGGTTGTAGGGGTAGCATTCGGTGGTCACGTCGATGCCACGATCCTGCGCCGCCTGGAGGCGGTCCAGGTAGCCCAACGCGCGGTTGTCGCCGCTCGAGTTGATGTGGACCACGTGCAGGCTCGCGCCGGTCTTCTCGGCCGCCGTCACCACTTCGTCGAGGTTTGCGAAGCTGTCGCGATTGGTCCGCATGTGAACGTGGGCGGTAGCGTTGTACTTTGCCGCCACGGCAAAGGCGGCTTCGAGCTCTTCCTGCGTCATGCCCGGCGTGTAGGCGATGCCGAAGCCGACCGCCGCCGCTCCCTGCTCCAGTCCCTTCTCCAGGAGCGCCAGCAGCTTCTCTTGCTGCTCGGGCGTGATGGGTTGCAAAGCGGCATCGCCGGTCAGGCCGGGGTTCTCGCCCGTCATGGCGAGATTGCGCAAGTAGGGGTGCGAGATCGAAGCGCCATAGTTGACCGGCCCGCCGCCGGCGCGCTCGTCATAGAACTTCGCAATGTCCTCGACACCAATCTCGAGTTCGAGCGCCGTGGTGACGCCGTCCTCGATCTGAGCACGGTAGTTCTCCGGGCTCTGGCCGTGCTCGTGCAAGTCGATGAAGCCCGGCGCCACGACGTCTCCCGAGGCGTCGAGCACAACCTTGCCTTGGAGCGGCTCTTCGGAGATCTTGGCGATGTGGTCGCCGTTGATGCCGACGTCCCGTACGGCGTCGAGCCCCGAGGCCGGGTCCATGACCCGACCGCCCTCGATCACGATGTCGTAAGTCTCCGGCGAGGAGCAGGCAGCCAACAGCAGGAGCGAGCCAAGCAGAATGCGCTTCATCTTGGCCATGATTATCGCGGAGCAAGGCGCCGATCTGCGAGGGCGCTGGGTTGAGAGCGCTGGAAGACGGCGTGCCAAAGCGCCTTTCCGGCAGGCAACGCCCACGTCGCCTCGTGGCAGAGCGCCAAACCTTGCGACTCGACGGCGTGGCGTAGTGCGGTAGGATCGATCAGCTCGAAGCAATCGCCCAACGCTTTGATGGAGGCAAACGGCGTTGGTGAAATCCGCGCTTGGCCAGCGCTCGGTAGCTGCAGCACGACGGAGAGGCGTCCTCCCTCGCTCACCAGTTGAAGCGCGCTGCGGAGACAGGCGCCCATGCCCGCGTGCTCAAAGATAAGCGCGGCGTGAACGAGGCTCACCGGCGCCTCAGGTACGCGGCTTGTCTCCAGATCGACGCAATGGAGCCTCAGCGGCAGGTGCGCGAAGCGCTCCCCAACAGTGCGCAAGTAGTCAGGATGGATGTCGACGCCCACGATGCGCTTGGTCAGGCCCGCGTCAATACGCTCGAGGCCGTTGCCGCCCGCGATTCCAAGGATGGCCAACGAGTCGGGTTGACAGAGCTCTAGGGCCGCTGCGAACAGGTCCGAGAGCGCGGCAAGTTGAGCTACGCTAGGTGAGCCCATATGGCCTTCGTAGTCGCCAAGCGGCACGTTGAGCCAAGGATTGAGCATTCAGCCGATCCTAGCAAGCGGCCCAATCGCATTCCATGGCGGACACAAAAATCGACAACGCATACTCGCTGGCCAAGCAGCGCTACGCCGACCTCGGCGTCGATGTGGACCAGGCTCTCGAGCGGCTCGCCGGCATCCCCATTTCCCTGCACTGCTGGCAGGGTGATGACGTGGCCGGCTTCGAGGGCGTCGCCGACGATATCGGCGGCGGTCTAGCTGTCACCGGCAACTATCCCGGCCGCGCACGGACCCCACAGGAGCTGCGCGCCGATCTCGATCAAGCGCTCGCCCTCATCCCCGGCAAGCATCGCCTCAACCTGCACGCCAGCTACGCAGAAACCGGCGGCAAGAAGGTGGAACGCACCGAGGTCGAGCCGGCTCACTTCCAAAATTGGATCGACTGGGCCAAAGCGAAAGGCATGGGAATGGATTTCAATCCACCTTTTGCCCATCCCAAAGCCGATGACGGCTTCACGCTCGCCCACGCCGATCCGGCCATTCGCCGCTTCTGGATCGACCACGGCCGCGCCTGCCGCCGCATCGGCGCAGCCATCGGCGAGGCGCTCGGCTCGCCCTGCGTCACCAACGTCTGGATCCCTGACGGCTACAAGGACATGCCCGTCGACCGCCGCGGGCCGCGCGAGCGCCTGGCGCAGTCGCTCGACGCCATCTTCAGCCAGCCCATCGCCCCCGAGCACAACCTCGACGCGGTCGAGTGCAAACTGTTCGGCCTCGGGTCGGAAGCCTACGTCGTCGGCTCGCACGAGTTCTACTTGGGCTACGCCATCGAGCGCGGGACCTTGCTCTGCCTCGACGCCGGCCACTTCCATCCGACCGAGGTCATCTCGGACAAGATCTCCGCGGTCATGTGCTGGCTGGACGAGCTATTGCTGCACGTGAGCCGCGGCGTGCGCTGGGATTCCGACCACGTCGTGGTGCTGAACGACGAGCTCCGGGCCATCGCGCAGGAGCTCGTGCGCGGCGGCTACCTCGATCGAACCCACATCGGGCTCGACTTCTTCGACGCCTCGATCAATCGTGTCGCGGCTTGGGTCATTGGGACGCGCGCCATGCTCAAGGCCCTGCTGCTCGCCTTGCTCGAGCCCATCGATCGCTGGCAGGAGCTCGAGGCCCAGGGAGACTTCACCGCCCGCTTGGCGCTCACTGAGGAGTTCAAGGCGCTACCCTTCGGCGCCATCTGGGACGAGCACTGCCGCCGCCAGGGCGTTCCGCCGGCCGAACGTTGGATCGAGGACGTGCGCCGCTACGAGCGAG
Source organism: Bryobacterales bacterium (assembly GCA_041394905.1). Taxonomy (GTDB): domain Bacteria; phylum Acidobacteriota; class Terriglobia; order Bryobacterales; family UBA6623; genus RI-231. The sequence continues at coordinate 60,786 of JAWKHJ010000023.1, forward strand.
AGGTCTTGTCCAAGCGATGAGGCGCATGTGGGCGAGCGCCTCGTTGGCGCTCCTGCTGCCCTTCGTCGCGACGGCCCACGACTTCCAGTTCACCCAAATCGTCGTGGTTCTGTCGGCGGACGGCGGCTATCAGGCCGATGTGGCCGCCGATGTCGACGCGCTCGCGCTCGGACTGGACCCTGCGACCGATTCCGCGGTGGTCGCCGAGCGCATGAGTGCGCTCTCGCCCGCCGAGCTCGACCAAGCCATCGAGCTCGCCCGCCGGAACCTGACCGACAACATCGAAATCCGCTTCGATGGTGTGGCGCAGCAGCCGCAGATCACGTTTCCGCAGCATGGCACCCCGGCGGCGCGAGCGGCGGAAATCCCAACCGTGCTCGGTACGCTCGCGCGGCTAGCTGGGCGCGTACCCGAAGGTGCACACGAGCTGACATTACGGGCCAGCGAGGAGTTCAAAATCGTCCAGCTCACCATCTTCGACCCCGCGCAGTCGGGCCAAACCGCCTTCACGCTCGACCCCGGAGCGACGAGCCCGCCGTACCAACTCGGAGGCGGCGAACAGACATCGGCGCAGAACGTCTATTGGCGCTACGTCAAGCTCGGCTTCGAGCACATCCTACCTAAGGGACTCGATCACATCCTGTTCGTGCTCGGGCTGTTCCTGCTCTCCACGCACCTGCGGCCAATGCTATGGCAGATCACCGCGTTTACGGTGGCTCACTCCGTCACGCTGGCGCTTTCGATGTACGGTGTCGTCTCTCTGCCGTCGCGATTGGTCGAGTCGCTGATCGCATTGTCGATTGCTTATGTGGCGATCGAAAACCTCTTCACGTCCAAGCTCACACCATGGCGCACGACGGTTGTGTTCTGCTTCGGCCTGCTGCACGGCCTGGGCTTCGCTGGAGTCTTGCGTGAGTTGGGCCTGCCACGTGATCAGTTCGTGCCGGCGCTGGTGTCGTTCAACGTGGGCGTCGAGCTGGGCCAACTCACGGTGGTGGGGTTGGCGTTCGCCTTCGTGGGGCGCTTCCGCAACCATCCGCTCTACCGCAAGGCGATCGTCATTCCGGCATCGGTCGCAATCGCGGCAACGGGCATCTACTGGGCCGTCGAGCGAGCGTTTCTGTAGAATTGCTTGAGCATGATCGCTCGCCTCGCTCTCACATTCCTCTGCGCCTGCACGCTTTCCGCAAAGGACTACCACGTCTACTACCTAGGCGGCCAGTCCAACATGGACGGCTTCGGCTACACCAAGGACCTCCCGTCCGACCTCGACAAGCCCGTCGAGGGCGTCTGGATCTTCCACGGCAACATGGCTCCGGACGGCGTCCCCGTCGACGGACGCGGCATCTGGGCCGAGCTGCAGCCCGGCCACGGCACGGGCTTCAAGAGCGACGGTAAGACGAACGAGTACTCCAACCGCTTCGGCGTTGAGCTTACCTTCGCAACGCGGATGAAAGAACTGCATCCGGACCGGAACATCGCGCTGATCAAGTACTCCCGCGGCGGAACCTCGATCGACGAGCGGGCCGCGCGCTTTTTCGGGAGTTGGGAGCCCGACTTCACCGGCGGCCCGCGCGAGGCCTCCGGCATCAACCAGTACGACCACTTCCTGGCGACGTTGCGCTACGCCTTCGCTCAGTCCGACATCGACGGCGACGGCGAGCCAGATCGGCTGATCCCAGCCGGCATCATCTGGATGCAGGGCGAGAGCGACGCCGCCGCGACGGCGGAGATTGCCGAGGGATACGAGCACAATCTCAAGCGCTTGATGGACTTGATCCGCGCCGCACTGCGCCAGGATGATCTTCCCGTCGCCATCGGCCGCATCTCCGACTCCGGCCGTGACGAACGTGACGGCAAAATGTGGAACCACGGAGACATCGTGCGCGCAGCCCAACAGGCATTCGTCGATTCGGACGTCGCCGCCGCAATCGTCACCTCAACTGACGGCTACGGTTATTCCGACCCGGCGCATTACGATTCGGCCGGATACGTGGACTTCGGCAAGAGGTTTGCCGAGGCGCTTACGACGCTGGAGTAGCACGCCCGAAAAAGACAACACGCGCCCTTACAGGCGCGCTTCCTTTGGGGAACAATGGCCGGGCGGCTAGTTACGCGGACCTTGCAGAAGGAACGTCGGAGCGGCGCTCGCCGGGATGCCGCCGGGACGGTAGAACAGAATCACCGCTGGAGCTTGGCCCGATCCGAACAAGTCCTGCACCGAGCGCACCGACTCGATCGCGCCGTAGAGGATGAGGCCCCAGGTGTCGTCGTTGCCCGAGACGGTCATCTTGCGAACGAGAGCGGACTCACCCGCGTCGGCGATCAATCCGACGCCGCCGCGTTTGATCGCGCCGTCGCGCCAGTGGTCGACGCCCCAGCCGTTGATCAGGGTGGTTACGTTGTCGCCCATCACGCGCATCGAGATGCGGTTGAAGTCATCCGGCTTGGCTAGGTGCGAAGGAACCTCGATCCCCTCGGCCACCAGAGTCTTGACGCCGTCCAGCATGCTGTAGCGCGCCAGCGAATACTGCGGGTTCGCCTCTGTACCTTTTTGGAACAGCTTGAACTCGTAGAAATTGTCCGTATCCGGCGCACGGACCACCCAACCGACGGCACGGTTCTGGATCTTCGCGTCGAAGTCCATGCGGTAGTCGATTAGATTCGTTGTCTCCGTATTGAGCGCCAAACCTTGTTGCATCTTCAGCCAGCCGGCCGGGTCGACATCGAGGCTCCGCGTACTCGCCCAGTTATCGATGCCGGTCGTGAACTCGTCGTTGATCTGGAACGCCGCGCGCTCCTGGATCGGACGGCTGAGGTTGTCCATCGCCGTGACGATCGGCTGCTTGATGTTGCTCGCCTGACGGTTGAGCCACTCGCGCCAAGGCGCATCCACCGTGCTGGCGAATAGCAGGATGGTGACGGCGGCGAGCGAGCGTGCAAACGTCTTGCTCAGGAAAACGCCTTCCACGCTCTGCCACAGCCAGAAGGGCTTGTGGGCCGGCGGTTTCACGCGCGTCTTCTGAGTCTTGGTCAAGTCCCCAACGTCGATGTCACCGGCCGAGCCCCAGTCGAAGGCCGAATGCGAGCGGAGCTTCGACTCGTTCAGGTCGAACTTTTTGCTGATTGGTTCCGGAGCCTTGGACTTGATGTCAGACTCGGGCGCGAAAAGCGCATGCCAAAGAGGCTCAGTGCGCGAGCCGGACAACGTGAGACGGGGATCGTCCTGCCAAGGAGCAGTCATCGGCGGCGCCGGAATCGACGCTCCCGCCGGCTGCGAGTTGGCCGCGGCGGCCGCTGCGCGCACCTTGCTCCGAATCGACTTCGACTTCGTCTGCTCCGGGATGGCGATGCCCTCGGTCGCGATCAGCTTTGCCGGCTGCAAGTTCGCCGCCGGGTAGCGCACTTCCGAGCGCTGCAAAGCTTTGATCTGTGAAAACGACGCCGGCCGAACGGTCTCAGCACGGCCGCCGGGGTGAATGGGAAGCAGCGCCTCACTATGACGCATGCCGTGCAGCGCCACCGAGAGAAGCTTGCGCGATCCTCCGCCGGAAGGACGCAGATCATGAAGCGTCGGTTCGTATACCGAACCACGAGTAACCGACGGGAGGGCAATCGAGGTGGTCGCCGTTCCAGGGCGAACGCCTCGGAGGCTTAACCGGAGCGTCGCGTTTGCGTCTGGCTCCCTTTGCTGCCCTGTTTTCTTCGCGCGGTTTGACAACGCTTTTTTCCTTGCCAACAGGCGGGGCGAATTAGGCTGCTTGCCTGCTTTGCCTCGTGCTTTATCTTAGGGACGGGTATGGTCCCGAACAATTGGCACTTTGCCCTAGAGCGAATCTAAGGAGATAGGCGTATAGGTCGGTACTTTCGTTTTCGAGCCCCCGGAGCCCGCCCAGCCTAGACCCAGGACCCTTCCTAGGCTCGCCCAGCGCCCGCCGAGACGGCCAAAAAAATCCTTTATCTATTTGATTTTGAATAGGTTACTGCGTGGACTCAAACAGCGTTGACCACGTATGACGAAGTACCAAAATGGAAGAGCCCTGCTGGCCGGAAACTGGGGTAGCCCGACCGTTTGGTACTCGCGAGGGCCCCTCAGGCGTCCTGAGCCGCCTCAAAAAAGTGAGAAATCAGCCACATTTTGCCGTAGGCGTGAAGTAAGCGGAGGCTGGCCGTGTGTAAGGGGCGTCCGGCGGCGCATTCAGCGGCGTTCGAACAGGAAGAGGCCGCCCTTCCCGGGGGCCACAATGTCCAGGTCGCCGTCGCCATCGAGATCGACAACCGGGATCTGCATGCCCCCGCCAACGCGGCCGCCATAGTGGAGGATGTGACGCACCCACTCGGTCTGACGACCGTTGTCAATGCGCTCGTACCAATACAGCCCCAGCGGCTCGCGCCCGCCTGGGTCGTGCCCGTTGTGGGCATAGAGCCGCTTGCCGGTCACTAGCTCCGGGTAGCCGTCGCCGGTCAGGTCGACCATCGTCATGGCGTGCGCCTGCGACCAAGCGTCATCGATGAGCTTGGTCTCGAAGGTCCGCTTGCCATCCTTCTGGCCTTGTTCCAGCCACATCACGCCATAGTCGTGTGCGTGGGTGGTGACGATGTCGTTCTTGCCGTCGCCGTTGACGTCGAACACGAACAGGAACCCGACGTGTTTGTCAAAGGCATAGTCCTCATGCAAGGTCCACACGCCGGCGCGCGGGTCCGCCGGAGCCTCGAGCCAGCCCTTGGGCGTGAGAATGTCGTTCCGGCCGTCGCCGTTGACGTCGCCAGCTCCGATGCCGTGGCCGAAGAGCCGATCGCTGACGTCATACTTGCGCCATGTGACCTTCCCGCCGCGATCTTCGGCCTCGAACCAAGACGTCACGCCCTCGCGCCCGCCGAACTGCGGCAAGATCTCATCCTTCTTGCCGTCATTGTCGAGGTCCACCAGGAAGGCGAACTCGACCGGACTTCCGGCGTCGACTTCGTGCTCGGCCCACATGCCCTGCCCTTTGCCGGGGTTTTGGAGCCAGACAATGCGCCGCCCGCCCCAGCCCACGCTCACCACGTCGATGTCGCCGTCGCCGTCGACGTCGAGTGGCAGATCGGAGAAGTCGTCGATGTAGTTGTTCCAGAAATATATGGAGCGAAAAACGTGCTTGTCCCAGTTCGGGGACTCGTACCAGTTCTCACCGGAAATGATGTCGAGCTTGCCGTCGCCGTTGACGTCCGCCACCGCAGCCGCCTCGTTGCGGCCCAGGTCGAGCGTATGCATCCTGAAATCGATCTCGGGCGAGGGGCCGCCGGCGAGCGCCGAGCAGGCGAAGAGAGGGAGCAAGAGCAGGATTCGCATGGATAGGTCCGTCGCACATTATACGGTGCGAGACCCGCAGTACTCTAAGAGTAGGCGTGAGCGAGCTGCGCATCTACTCGCCCGAGTATTACCGGGCGCTGCACGACATCGAGCGCCGGCACCCCTGGGCTCGCGCGATGCGCCGTCTCGAGACAAAGCTCATCAACCGCCATCTGCCGCCGGGCCGGGCGCGAACGTTCGACGCGGGCTGCGGCGCGAGCGTGTTCTAGCAGACCACGGCGATCGCAGGCGTTCAGCCCTACGGCGGCGACATCTCGCGCCATGCCCTTCGCTTAGCCATGCAGGCCGGTCACGGCCGCTTGGCCGAGCTTGACGTCCGCCAATTGCCGCTGGCCGACGAGACGTTCGACATGCTCCTCTCAAACGACGTGTTGCAACACCTCGGTCAAGCTGGCGCTGCCGAGGCGCTCGCTGAAGCAAAACGCGTGTTGCGGGCGGACTGCTGGTCATTCGCACCGCCGCGCGCGCCGCGGCATCTTGTGGCGCCGCCACCGTGACACGAACGACTACTGCCAATGGGGCCGCCGCCCCTTCAAGCGTCTGCTGATCGACAGCGGCTTCGAGCCGCGCTTCGTCGCGCGGGTCAACTGGCTGCCGGGCTTTCTAGCCGACCTGCGCGGCCTGTTCGCTCTCGTCCAGTAGGCGACGTGGGTATGGAACTGCGCGCCGACGAGCCGATCTGGAAGGAGCGCCTGCTCGAGGTCTATTGGCGTTGGGAGCGGCGCTTCCTGCTTTGGCTGCACGTACGCCTGCCGCTTGGCCACAACCTGGTGGCAGTAGCCAAGAAGCCGGCTTAGCCGTGGACGATGCGCTCTATTGCCTCGGGGGACGCGCCGGCTTTTTCCAAACCTCGGCGCAGCGCATCGAGGTCCGGCTCATAAGCGCAGACCGCCCGTGTCGGCGTCGAAGGCACTACCGCAAACTCCTCAGCGTGCGCGGGAATCAGGAACGTCGTCCCGGGCCGGTATGGTTCGCCATCGATCGTGCCTTCGCCGTCCAAGATCGCCAGGATCAGGAAACGATCGACATCCGCACAGCGGAATTTGAGCCCCGTGCTCCAGCTCAGCAACTCGACGGCGAAGTAGGGGCAGGCGGCCAACAGGCGGCAGTCGGGTCTTTGCTCTCGAGCATCAGCGCCGGGGCGTTGCCCGCCCAGTGTGCGCCGTGGGTCACCGTCGCGCCTTCTTCGATGTGCAGTTGCCGCGGCTTGCCGTCCGCGCCCGGTGGAGTCTCGCGAATCTTGAGGCGGAACCGAGCGTATGGAGTAGCCCGGCCGGCACGAAGATTGCATCGCCCGCGTGGACGGGCACCCAGTTGAGGTATTGCTCGATCTCGCCCGTGCGCGCCGAATCAGCCAGCTCTTCGCGGTCGAGATGCTTGGTCAGCCCCAGCGCCACCTTGGCGCCGGCTCAGCGTCGATCACGTACCACATTTCAGTCTTGCCAGGCCCGCCGGCGTTCTCGAGCGCCCACGTGTCGGAGGATGCACCTGTACGGAGAGCACGTCGGAGGTGAACGGCAACTTGGTCAGCAGCGGGAAGTACGGGCTCCGGCGCCTCGGCACGAGCGAAGGATCCGCCGAAATGCGCTTGTACTCGCGCTTCTGGTAGGTATTGCCCAGCAGCCGGGCGCCGCAGGACTCCATCAACTCGCCGAGTGTATGGCCGGCAAGCGGCCCGTTCTCGACCTCGGCCTGTTCGTAGGTCAGCCAAGCTTCGCCCAAAGCGGGCTCGGCGCAAGGCGCGGCTCGAAGTAGGGCGCGAGATTGCGCGCGCCCCATCTTGTCTTCTCAGCGCGTGCGCAGCCGCAGAGATCATAACGTGCGCGGAAGATTGCCATGCCCTTCAGGGCGCGCACTCCGCGCCGTCTCTAGATCCGGTTGAACTTCGCGATGACTTCCGTCAGCGACTTCAACTGGTCAGGAAGCCACCGGCTCCTTCTTTTTCGTCAATCCCACCTGTGCGACTTCAAAACCTTCTTGGCGTGGGCCTTCGGTACCACCACCACGCCGTCCTCGTCGGCGACGATGATGTCGCCCGGCGAGACGGAAACGCCTGCACACTCGACGGTTTCGTTCTTCGAGACGCTGGTGTAGCCCTGCCGTGGCCGGTGTGTAGCTGCGGGCATAGACCGGCAGTCCCAGGCCACGAATTTCCGGAACGTCACGCGCCGCCGTCGAGCACCATCCCGGCCATGCCGCGCGACTTGGCGGCGGTCATCATCAGTCCGCCCACGGCGGCCACGTTGAGGCCGTCTTCGATCACGATCACGCCCACGTCGCCAGGGTTGGGCGCCATCGATCATCTGCACGGAGTGGCTGACGGCGGTGGCGCTGGACTGGCAAGCGCTTCGCTTCATCGGGACCAACTTGGCGGTGACGGCGCGGCGCGAAACGCCAGGGATGACCGGGCGCATGTCGTAGTCATGAAGCCGCTTGCCGACCACCTGGTCGACGGCGTCGGGACGGATGCGATGGCGACGGAAGCGAAGTCTTCGACGGCCGGGGTCGTCCGAAGCAGCGCCCCATGGCGCCGCAAATGGAGCCCAGGCGAGGACTGCGGCGGAAGCCGCAGAACAACAGAGGCGCTTGGTCATGGCGATTCGCCTTACTTTCGCACAGCGACCAGCTAGATTGACAGCCCGCAGAGGTTGCGACAGGAACTCGATCCTGACTTTTGGATTCGCCGTGGCTCCACTCTGGTCATCGGATGAAGGGAATCGTCAAGAGTTCACGATTATGACGGCCCGGTCTCTGGCATCGTCCCGTAGCCGGCGAGCAGGCCCGATCGCGTGACAGTGATCGCGCCTTGTCCTTCGACTCCAGACGTCGAGGACCGTTTGACGTCAAGTCCCTGCGTGACATGATTTCGACCGCATGTCACGCCTCGCCCGCCGCGCTCGCCTGCACCCTCCTGCTCAGTTGCTCCACCGCTGACGGCGGACTCACGCCGATCCCGCTGTCGAGAGCTTCACGACCGCATCCAAGGCGGCTGGGCCGGCCGTCGGCGTAAGCTACGGCCTGCCTACGGAGTTCCGCTTCAACGACGAGATCATTCCCGAGGACAAGGTCCCCGAGTGGACGCCAGAGACCGCGTCGAAGTCGCGCTCGACAACGACGACCTCTACGTCGTCATGACCTTCGCCGCCGTGCTGGACTTCAGAAAGGCCTCGACGCAACAACCGACGACTTCGGCGCGATGTTCAAAGACGCCCGTTACGCCTCTGGCACGCCAACCTCGCCGCCCGCCGCGCACTGCGCGCGGCGTTCCTGCCACGCTCACCGGCACGCCGAAGTACAACGCCCACGCCGAAGCGACACATCGACTTCAGATCGAGGCGGACTTCATCGGCCTGATGGCCCACGGCCTGCCCCAGGCATCCAACGACATCTGCTGGCGCGTGGGCCGCGTGATGAACCACGGCGATGGCATTTACGGCGGCGTTCTCGGCCGCCATGTATTCGGCGGCCTTCTTCGAGCAAGACCCGAGGCCGTGGTCACGCGCCGGCTTAGCCGCGCTGCAGAGCCTACGCACAAACCATCGCCGACACGCTCGCCTGGCACAAGGAACATCCCGACGACTGGATGCAGGTCTGGCAACTGCTCGAGCAGAAGTGGAACGGGCGCGAAGCCTGCCCCAAGAGGCTCGGTCGAGTCCGTTCAACATCGACGCCAAAAGCTCAACGGAGCCTACATCGCGCTTGGCCTGCTCTATGGCGGACGCGACTTCGCCAAGACGATGGTCATCTCGATGCGCGGGCCAGGATTCGGACTGCAATCCCGCCAGCGCCATGCGGCATTCTGGGCGTGATGCTCGGCTACGAAGCCATCCCCGAGCAATGGAAGTCGCACATTCCGTCCATTGCGGATAAAAAGTTCAGCTACACCGATTTCTCGTTCGACTCGATCGTCGAGCGCAACGCGATCAGCTGGTCGAACGCCACGGAGGCAACGACGCCTACTCATCAAGCGACAGCATAAGCTCGAGCTGTGGGACGACTACGGCTCGCCGGAGGAAGAGATCTGATCGACGACCCGCGTTGGAAGCTCAGCGGCGACTGGAAGCGCGTCGAAGAACCCAACGCGGCAAGGTCTACGCGGGACGCTCCCGCCTCCACCGACGGTCGAAGCCGGAGGTCGTTCAACGGGACGGGCGCAATTCTCTCAGGACCCTATCTCGCCGACGGCGGCGTGGCGGACTTCTACCTCGACGGCTTAAGCTCGACCGTACGCTCGACGTCTACTCGGACGCCGACAACTGGCACGCCTTTGGCCTGGAGAATGGCGACCACACGCTGCGCGTCGTCGTGCGCGGCGAGGACGCCTGCGCCGGGCAGCAAGGGCTCGAACGTGACCTCGGATCTGATCGTGTTCCGCTAGACCGCCATGGAGTCCACGCCCGTACTCTTCGGCAGCTTGAACGCCGACCTCGTCATCCCGCGCCGAGCGCCTGCCGCGCAAGGGCGAAACCTTGCAAAGGGCGGCGACGGCCGTCGGCGGTAGGGGGCCAGCCAGGCATACGCAACGGCGCGGCTTGGCGCACGGACGCCATGTATGGCGCGGTCGAGTACGCGACGTAGCAAGCGACCTGCTGCTCGAAAGCCTGCGCAAGGGCGGCGACGTCAGCGGCGTGCGCCGCGTGGAGCGCTCGACCGGTAGCGCGTCGATCACCCGTGCTTGCCCGACGGCGACAACTCCATCCTGCTCGCGCCGGGCGCGAAAACCACGCTCGATGCAAACCTGGGCCCCCGCGATGGCCTCGCCTCGACGAAGCCGCTCGTGCTGTGCCAACTCGAGGTTCCCATGCCGGCTGTCGAGGCGCTGCTGGCGGAAAGCCTCCGGGGCGCATCGTGTGATTCTCGACCCGGCTCCGGCGCGTCCGCTCTCGCCCGAATTGCTGCGTCTGGCCTACATGGTGACGCCCAACCAGACCGAGTGCACACTGCTAATTGGACGGCCAAGAGCAGCCGCCGCGCACGCACGAGGAGGCGTGCCGAGGCGGCGCAGGGGCTGCACGCGCTCGGCGTGGGCATCGCGGATCGTCAAGATGGGCGAGCAAGGCTGCTTTGTCTCAGTCCAGACAGGTCGTTCGTCGTGGAGGCGCACAAGGTCGAAGCGGTCGATACGACCGCGGCGGGCGATACGTTCAACGCCGGCGTGGCCGCAGCACTTGCCGAAGGAGCTCTGCGCCGGGCGGTGGAACCTGGGCTCGGCCGCCGCGGCCATCTCGGTGACGCCCCGGCGCGCAAATCCTCCGCGCCGACCCGTGAGAGAGGCCGAACGCCTGATGCGAGGCGGCTGACCATGTATGTCGTCACCGCGGCGCCTGTCGCCATTCTCCTGTGCGTGATCACGATGCTCGGCTGGGGCTCGTGGGCGAATACGCAAAAGCTTGCCCGGCCGCAGGCATTGGCGCTTCGAGCTCTGCTACTGGGACTACGCTCGGCGTGCTGCTGTGCGCGCTGCTGTTGCGCTCACGCTAGGGTCGACGGGGCCGACCGGTCCGGGCGCGCTCGCGAATCTGGCGCAGGCCGACGGGCGCTCCATCGGCTATGCGCTCGCAAGCGGGGCTGTTCAACCTTTCGAACATCCTCCTGGTGGTTGCGATCGACCGCGCGGGCATGGCGGTGGCGTTTCCGGTGGGCGTGGGATTGGCGTTAGTCATCGGCACGGTCGGCAGCTACGTCGATACGCCAAGGGCAACGCCGCTCTGCTGTTCGCGGGCGTGGCGCTCATCGTCGCCGCCATGGCCATCTCTTCACTGGCACACCGCCGGCTGCCCAAAGCGGAGACGGGGGCAAGCATGGGACGGTGTTCGCCATCCTGGCCGGCTGCATGATGGGTTTCTTCTATCCGCAGCTCGCGCGCGCCATTTCGCCCGCGTTCGTCTCTGGACAGATCGAGCCTGGGATGCTGATGACGCCTTACGCTGCGCTGCTCGTGTTCGGCGCGGGGCTGGTGGCGAGCAACGTGGTCATCAACACCGTCTTCATGAAGGTGGGCGGCCTCAGCTACGCGGACTACTTCCGCGGCTCGGCGCGCGTGCATGCCACGGGGTTGGCCGGCGGCTTCATTTGGATGATCGCGCTCGAGCTGAACGTGCTGGCCTCGGGCGTGGCCGGGCCGGCCATCTCGTACGCACTGGGCCAGGGCGCGGCGCTGGTGGCGTCCCTGTGGGGCATCTTCATTTGGCGCGAGTTCCGCGACGCGAAGCCAGGACAGGCAAGCTGCTGGCGCTGATGATCTGGGCTATCTGGCGGGAATCGTGGCCATCGGCACGGCGACGTTCTAACCCCGGCTGCATCCGAACTTTCGTGGCGCCGGCCGCAGGCTTGCAGGGTCGCGAGTCATCGCGACCGAAAAGCCCTCGCGATGACTCGCGACGCTGCAACCGTGGCCGGTTGCGCCACAAAAAATCTCGGCTCTTCACATCGGTCGCGCCAGCACCATCAACTGGTAAGGCTCGAGCGCCAACTCCTCCGCGGCCGTCACCGCGCGGCCCGCGTACATGTCCACCATCGTTCGGCGCAGCCCAGCATGCGCAGCAGGCGCGCGTCCACGCGCTGCTCACGCTCGCTGAAGTTGGCCAGCACGAACACGCTCTGGCCTCGTGCGTGCAGGAAGTAGCCCAGCGTATGCGGGTTGCCTGTGTCGACAATCTCCGTCTCCGCGCCCATGAATGCCGTGTTCTGGCTGCGCAACTGAATCAGCCTCAGTAGGCCCTGATGGATGCGGCCCACAACCGTCGTCGGGTGCGGCCAGCGGAGCTCGGCGCGCTTCCAGTCGAACGCGCGCGGTGCAGCCAGCGCGAATCGCCATTCTTCGCCGGATCCTGCTTATAGCCATAGTCGTTGAGCGTGCCGATCTCGTCGCCCAGATAAAACAGCGGAATCCCGCCGATGGTGATGATCACGCCGTGCAGCAGCAGGATGCGAGCGATCGCCAGATCGACTTCTTCGTCGTCCTGGTCTTCGAGCGCCTGCTCGAGCCCCGCCAACGACGCGAGCGCGCCGGAGACGCGCGCGTCTCCCGTGACGGCGTTCTCTTGGAAGGGCGCGCCGCGCGAGAAGCTCTCTTTGTGGCTGCCCACATAGAAGCTCGAGAGAAAGCGCCGGTGCTCGTCCGGGTTGAAGCCGGCGGCCTTGACGTCTTCGTCGGAAAACGCCCAGCCGATATCGTCGTGGCAACGAATGTAGTTCACCCAAGCGCAGCCGGGCGGGATCGTCAAACCGCGCTTCATCGCACTGTGCAGCGGCCGCGTGTCCCGCGTTGCCAGCGCGTCCCAGAGCAGCGCCATCAACTGCGGGTTGTAGGAGAGCTCGCACTCGTCGATGCTGATGTACTTCTTCACCTCGTCCGGGTGGACGATGGCCTCGGACTTGAACACCATCGCCGGCGCGGCAATGCTGGCGAGCGCGTTGAAGGCCTGGATGATCCAGTGCGCCTCGGGCAGGTTCTGGCTGGTCGTCCCCAAGCGCTTCCATAGGAAGGCCACCGCGTCGAGCCGCAACACCTCCACGCCCTGGTTGGCCAGGAAGAGCATCTCGGCGGCCATGCTGTTGAACACCGCTGGGTTCTCGTAATTCAAGTCCCACTGGTAGCCGTGGAAGGTGGTCCAGACCCACTTCTTGATCTGCGTGCGGTAGATGAACGCGCCGGGATGCTCGTCCGGAAAAATCTCGCTCATGCTGCGCTCGTAGGCGTCCGGCATGGCGCGGTCCGGGAACATGCGGTAGTATTCCTGGAATTCCGGATCGCCTCGCAAAGCCTTCCGCGCCCACTCGTGCTCGTCGGACGTGTGGTTGAAGACGAAGTCGAGTGCGAGCGAGATGCCGTGGCGGCGCAGCTCCGTGGCCAACTCCGCGAGGGCCTCCATCGTGCCCAGCGCAGGGTTGACGTCGCGGTAGCTGCTGACCGCGTAGCCGCCGTCGTTATCTCCAGCCGGCACGTCGTAGACCGGCATCAGGTGCAGGTACGTCACGCCCATCTCGAGCAGGTAGGGGATGCGCTCGCGTAAGCCCGCAATGTCCCCCGCGAACAGATCGACGTAGCACATCGCGCCAACCATGCGGTTGGACTGATACCAGTAAGGGTTCGCCTCGCGTAGCGCATCCAGCGCCTTGAGCTCGTCCGGGCGCTCGAGCCACATCTCGGTCGCCGTCGCGAGGATGCTCTCGAGGTGGTAGAAGAAGTCGTACTCAGTCCCGTAGAGCGCGAACAATCGATCGAACAGGCGCGGGAAATGGCGCTTGAGGCGCCCCATGTAGGCTTCCCATTCCACCGGATCCGTTTTGTCTTGAAAGCGCGCCTCGATGCGGGGCAGCAATCGCTTGAGTGAAGACTGGGTCTCCTGCGCCATCCAGGCGGCGTCTCGATTCATTGCTTTACCATTCTGGCCGACCGCGCCCGCTTGGGCAAAACGGTTGGCGCTACAATGGGCGCTCCATCCCGAGGTCAACGCTTTGTCCCTTACGCGCAGAACCTTCCTGGCCACGGCGGCGACTCCGTTCCTGCCCGGCCCACGCCTGTCCGCGCAAGCAGGCCGCATCAAGGTCGCCGCACTGTCGAGCACGTATCACATGCGCTCGCACAGCGATAACTTCATTACGCGCTTCCTGGAGGGCTACTGGATCGGCGACCAGTACCACGAGAGCCCCGGCGAGATCGTCTCCCTCTACGTCGACCAAGAACACCCGGCGGACATCAGCACGCGCCTGTCGAAGGCCTGGGGCTTCAAGAAGTACTCCTCCATCGAGGATGCGCTCACGCTCGGCGGCAAGAAGCTCGCCGTCGACGCCGTCTTGCAAGTCGTCGAGCACGGAAATTACCCGACCAACGTCAAGAACCAGCACCTCTACCCGCGCTACGAATTCATGGAGCGTGTGGTGAACGTGTTCAAGAAGTCAGGCCGCAGCGTGCCGTTCTTTACGGACAAGCACCTCTCCTACGACTGGAAGAAGGCCAAGCAGATGTACGACTGGTCGCGCGAGATGGGCTTCCCGATGATGGCCGGATCTTCGGTGCCGGTCACCTTCCGCAGGCCTGAGCTCGACCTGCCAATCGACAGCGATCTCGAGTCCGCCATCGCCGTGGGCGGCGGCTGGGTGGGCGACGGCGGCCTGTTCCACGTGATGGACACGCTGCAAGCCTTCACCGAGCGGCGCAAGGGCGGCGAGACGGGCGTCAAGTCTGTGCAACTCGTCGAGGGCGATGCGGTTTGGGAATCGGCCAAGCAGGGCTTGTGGGACCGCAGCTTGCTCGACGCGGCGCTCGCGCGCGGAGACGGCGAACCCGGTCCGGTGGAAAAGGTCGTGAAGAAGCCCGTGGCCTGCCTGGTCGAATACAACGACGGCTTCCGAGCCGCGGGCTTGGCCATGGGCGCCAAGGCGGGCGGCTACCTGGCGGCGGTCAAGATCAAGGGCGAAGCTCAACCACGGGCCACGCTCTGCTACATCCCCATCGAGAACTCGAACAACTTCAGCCCGCTCGTCCATGCCATCGGCCGCTGCTTCAACACGGGGAAGCACGACTTCCCCCTGGAGCGGACGCTGTTGTCGACCGGCGCGCTGTCGTTCCTGATGGAATCCTGGTACCAAGGCCAAAAGCGGTTGGAGACCCCGATGCTCGACATCCGCTACCGCGCCCCAAAAGAGTCGTACTTCGCCCGAGGCATGGGCTCGTAGAACCCGCATGCTTCCGCAAGCGGCACGGACGGCAAGCGAACACGAGCAGGTGCATACATGAGAGCTCCCGGCATCTACGCCAAACACACCGATCTGTTCAACCTCGTCGAGCGCGGCGCCGACATCGTCAAGATCGCCGGCGGCTTCCAGTTCACCGAAGGGCCGGTCTACAGCCGCATCGGTTTCCTGCGCTTTAGCGACATCCAAACCGGCAAGATCTACCAGTACGACGTCCCTGCCTGGAAAGGTCCCGACGGCGGCAAGCTCAGCGTCTTCCGCGAGCCGTCCAACCGCGCCAACGGACTCACCTTCGACCACCAGGGCCGCATGCTCACCTGCGAAACCGGGCCGGGCCGCGTGACCCGCACCGAGAAGGACGGCTCGATCACCGTGCTCGCCGACCACTACGAGGGCAAGCGCCTCAGCTCGCCTAACGACCTGGTCTACAACATCAGCGGCGACATCTATTTCAGTGACATGCCGCGCAACGGCCTGCCCGACGCCGCCGAGCGTACGAACGTGCCCGCGCTCTACCGCATCCGCCGCACGCAGATCTACAAGGACTCTTACGAGCTCGAGCGCTTGAGCGAAGAGTGCAAGCGTGCCAACGGCGTCGCGCTGGGCCCCAAGCAGAACACGCTCTTCGTCGCCGATAGCACCGAGAAGAACATCCGCCGCTTCGAGATCAAGGATGACGGCACGCTCGGCAAGGGCCAAATCTTCGCCTCGCTCGCCTCCGACGAAGAAGGCTCGCCTGACGGCCTCAAGACCGACGAGCAGGGCAACGTCTACTGCACCGGCCCGGAAGGCGTCTGGGTGTTCAACCCCAAGGGCGAACACCTTGGGACGATCGTGACGCCTGAAATCCCGGCCAACTGCTGCTGGGGACGCGGCTTCAGCGGCCTCTACATCACCGCGCGCACCTCGGTCTATTACGTGCGCACCAAGGTCCCCGGCACGAGGACGTTCTAAGCAAGCCCATGCAGGCGATTGACTGGCTCGTCGTCGCGGCCTACATCGGCGTCCTCGTCTGGATCACGGTCAAGGCCCGGCGTACGCGGCTGCTCGAAGACTTCACCGTAGCCTCGCGCGACATGCCGCGTGCAATGATCTTCGCCACGCTCGGCGCGACCTACATCGGCCCAGCCTACACGCTGGGCATCGCCGGCAGCGCCGCCCAGCACGGCTACGTCTGGTACCTGATCGGCATCATGGTCCCGTTGCAGACCATGCTGGTTGGCAAGTTCGTGGCGCCGCGGCTGCGCGAGTACTCGCAATGCCACAGCGTGGGCCATGTGATGGGCGAGATCTACGGGACGCCGGTTCGCTGGGTCACGGGCGTTCTTTCGTTTCTGTTCAACTCGTTTGTCGTCGGGCTGATCGCGCGCGCGTTCGGCGAGGTGGTGGGCGCCTTCACCGGCATTCCGGCCGAGACCGTCATCATCGTGGGCACGCTGCCGGTCATCCTCTACGCGGCGTGGGGCGGGGTCAAGACCGTCATGCTCACCGACGCCATCCAGTTCAGCGTGATGGCCATCTCCATCCCGGCGGTCGTCTTCTTTTCGGGCTACCTATTCGACTTCCCTTCCCTGGCCGCCCAGGTTCCGGCGTCTCATTTCTCATGGCGCGGCGACTACCCGGCGGGCGAGGTCATCGGGCTCGTCGTCTCGTTCTTCTTCGGCGAGATCCTGTTACCGCCTTATTGCGTGCGCGCGCTCGCCGCGCAGGACGCCGAAGAAGCGGGCAGCGGCTTCGTCACGGCCGGGCTCTTTGGGCTGCCCTGGATGTTCGTCGTCGTCAGCATCGGCGTGATCGGCGGCGCTTCCCTGCCCGGCCTCACGGGCGACACGGTTTTCCTCGAGACGATGAAGATGTATCTGCCGGCGGGCATGCTCGGCTTGGTTCTGGCCGGCATCTTCGGCATCATCATGAGCTCGCAGGACAGTTGCCTGCACAGTGCGTCAGTGGCGTTCTCGATTGACCTCTACCAGTTGGCCCGGCCCAAGGCGAGCGACGAGACGCTGCTGAAGATGAGCCAATACGCCGTGGGAGTCATCGGCGTCATCGCAATCATCTTCGCGCTCGCCGTTCCAGGCCTCGTGCAGGCGTTGCTGATCGTCTACACCATGTGGGCGCCACGGTGGTCGCGCCGCTGGTGATCGGCTTGTTGTGGAAGGATGCGCCCAAAGCCGCGGGGCTAGCGGCGATCGTCGCGGGCGCAATCGCGGCCGGCGTATGGGAGTGGGGGCTAGGCAACCCGTACACCGTGCCGTCTCTGGTCGCGGGTTTGGTGGCGAATCAGCTCGCATTCTGGGGCGTCGCGCTCACCCAAAGGAGGACGGCCCGATGATGGGAGCGGTTTTGATCGTGGCCTGCGGGCTCTGCGTCGTGGCCGGCGTGTACGTCGCCATCGCGCTGGTGCGCGAATTCCGCGCCTGCGCAACAAGCTCTAGCGAGACGTCGTGGCGCAAGCCGCCAGGCTTGCCGGGTCGCGAGTCATCGCGACCGAAGCGGGTCGCCTCAGGGCCTCGTCGTCGCCAGCCAGTCCACCAACGTCCGCGTCACCCGCTCCGGCTCGTCGTGCTGCAGGAAGTGGTCCGCTTCGGGAAACATCACCATCGTCAGTTCGCCGTCGACCCAGTCCCACGTGCCCGCATGGCCTGCGGCGAGCAAGTACTTGTCCTTCATCCCGTGCATAACCAGCACCGGACACTCGATCGGCGGCGTCGATTCGAGCGCTTCGTACGGCGGGCGCGGATAGTTCGCTTGATAGTAGTTGAGCATCGCCTCGAGATCGCTCTTGCGGAAGGCCTCGACGTACTTCGCGCGCGCGTCCTCGCCCTGCACCCAGAAGGCGAGCCCCTCGGCTGTAAGCGCCTTGTACGCCCCGGCTGCTGGAACTTGCGCGCGTACTCGCTGTTTTCCGTTTGTTGCCCGTTCGCGGCCAGCTCGCGGCTAAGCCCGCGCGGGTGAGGCACGTTGAGGATCACGAGCCGTTCGGTCATCTGCGGCAGGTGCATCGCCACTTGCCAAGCGATCGCAGCGCCCCAATCGTGACCTACGATCACGGCCTTGTCGCGCCCCTCGGCCTTGACTACCGCCGCCACGTCGCCCACGAGCAACGGCATCGCGTAGCTCTCGACGCCCTTCGGTTTGTCACTGAGGTTGTAGCCGCGTA
Organism: Bryobacterales bacterium; assembly: GCA_041394905.1. GTDB lineage: Bacteria > Acidobacteriota > Terriglobia > Bryobacterales > UBA6623 > RI-231. The sequence goes on from JAWKHJ010000023.1 coordinate 78,998, forward strand.
GATCGAGAGCCGCGACGCGATGGCCGCCGAGCGCTAGCGTGGGCATCTGGTTGCGCCACGTGTACCAGAAGTCGGGAAAACCGTGGAGCATCACCACCAGCGAGCCCTCTCCCATCGCGGCATAGTGCAGCTTCACGCCTTGGTTTTCGGCGTAGCGGTGTTCGACGGATTCCATCAAATCGGCCCCCGACGCGGCCAAAGCCACGGCAAATAGCAGCGCGAATCTCACTCGAGTGCAGGCTAGCAAATTGCGCGACACTCGAAGCTGAGGCCTGCGTATGTGGCTCGTTCTGGTGATTTGCCAGACGATTTGGGCCGGTAGCTACGTCGCGATGCTGTTCGCCGGCAGCCGATGCCCGTGGGCGCAGTCGTCACTTTGCGCTTCGGCTTGGCTTCGCTGCTATTTCTACCTTTGGTGTTGCGTCTTGGCCTGCCGCAGGTCGAGCGTCGCGATTGGGCTTTGATTCTGGCGCTCGGCGCGCTCAACTTCACGATCTCACCCAGTCTGCAAGTGGCCAGCCTGCGCTACACCCAGGCCATCGACGTCTCGATCCTGGTCGCGCTCGAGCCGCTGATGACGGTGGTGCTCGCCGCGCTCGTGCTGCATGAAACCCTCAATCCGCGCACCTGGGCCGCCGGCGCGATGGCCCTGGCCGGGGCGCTTGCACTCTCGGGCGTCGGCCTGCCCGGCGCCGAGATCACGCGCGAGCGCTTGCTCGGCAACGCCATGTACATCGCCGCCACGCTATGCGAAGTGTCCGTCACCCTAGCCGGAGGGCGGCTGGCGCGCCGCTACGATCCTCTCGTCGCCATGGGACTACTCAAAACCTCGGGCTTTCTTGCCGCCGCCGTACTTTACGCAGGCGTATGGAGCGAAATCGACTTGAGTGCGATCAGCACAAAGGCGTGGGCCTCCATCGTCTACCTCGGCGCCGGCGCTTCCGTATTCGGCTATGGCGTCTGGTATTGGGCGCTGCGGGAAGTCCCGGTGAGCCAAGCCGCGCTCACCTTGTTCCTGCAGCCAATTGCGGGTACGGTTTTTGGCTACTTGCTCGCCGGCGAGCGTGTCGGCTGGAACACCGTCATCGGGGGCGTGCTGATCTTGAGCGCCTTGGCTTGGCAGCAAGCGCTCAGCTATCGGCCCCGGCTGGATTGATCCGCTGGATACAATACCGGCAATGCGTATTTTGGCCGGAGTCCTGCTGAGCATTTTGCTCGCGGGTTGCAGTAGTGAACCCGCGGGCGTGCCCGAGCCGGACCTCGCGCGCAAACCCAACATCGTCGTCATCCTGGCGGACGACCTCGGCTACGGCGACCTGGGGATCACCGGCGCGCCCGACATCAAGACACCCAACATCGATCTGCTCGCCCGCGAAGGGGTCGTATTCGATCACGCCTACTCGAACGCCCCGGTCTGCAGCCCGACTCGCGCCGCCCTGCTTTCCGGCATGTATCAGCAGCGCACCGGCATCGACCGCGTGCTCTACGTCGACGAGCGAGACCTCGGCCTGGATCCTTCCATCCAGCTCTTGCCTGAGTTCCTCACCGAAGCCGGCTACGCCACCGGCATCATCGGCAAGTGGCATCTGGGCTATATCCAGAAAAGCTTCCCTACCCGCTTCGGGTTCGAAGCCTTCATCGGCTTCCTCGCCGGCAACATCGACTACTTCGCCCACACGGACCGGCTGGGCAACCCAGACCTTTGGAACGGCGAAGAGCCGATCACGGACGATCGCTATATGACGGATCTGATCGCGGATGAGGCCAACGCGTTTCTATCCCGGCACGTCGACGATCCGTTTTTCCTCTACCTGCCCTTCAACGCGCCGCATGATCCGTTTCAGGGGCCCAAGGACCGCGACTCGGCTGGGGATCAGGTCCTGACGCGCCAAACCTATCGCACGCGCGAAAAGTTCAAAGAGATGGTCGAAGCGCTCGACGAGAACGTCGGCGAGGTCATCGCGCATCTCAAGAAGACCGGCCTGGCCGACAACACCATCGTCTTCTTCATGAGCGACAACGGCGGGCTGCCCATCGTCGCGCGCAACGCGCCTTTTTCCGGCTTCAAGACGGAGTTGTGGGAGGGCGGCATCCGCACCACGCTCATCGCCTGGGGGCCCGGCCGCCTCGAGCCCGGACGCACCGTCTCGTCTCCCGTCATCGGCATGGACCTGTTCCCGACCGTGCTCGAGATCGCCGCAGTCACGCCTCCCGAAGACCGCAAAGTGGACGGCGTAAGCCTGGCGCCGCTGCTGTGGGGCGAGCAAACCGAGCTCGAACCACGCACGCTCTACTTCAGCTACCAGGACCCGGGAAGCGAGCAGCAACGGGCCGTTCTGCGCGACGACTACAAGTACCTGCGCGACAAAACCGGACAAGAATATCTGTTCAACATCAGCCAAGACAAACAGGAAAAGCAAAACCTCGCCGCCGAGCATCCGGAAAAGCTCGCCGAGCTCGAGGCGGCCTGGGAAAGCTGGAACGAGCAAGTGCGAACCGGTGCGCCGCAACTGCCTACACGAGAGTGATGCCGGCCATCCCTCGTTGCTAAACTGGCGGAGCCTCGCCGCATTTCTCCTGTGAAGTTCCTGCTCGCCCTGCTGCCTTGCCTGCTCGCCGCCGCGACGCCGCAGATCACGGCAGCCGATATCGTCATCTACGGCGGAACGCCGGGCGGAATCGCAGCCGCCATCTCCGCTGCACGACAAGGGCGTAGCGTCGTTCTCGTCGCCTACCAGGACCATCTGGGCGGCATGATGACCTCCGGGCTGGGCAAGAGCGACATCGAAGACCGCGCCTTGATCGGAGGGCTCTTTCTCGAGCTGACCGAGCGCGTGAAGCGACACTACCTCGACCACTACGGGGCGGATTCGCAGGACTACGAACTAGCGCGCAACGGTTACTACTACGAGCCATCCGTCGCCGAGGCGATCCTCGACCAGATGGTGGCCGAGCAGCCGAAGATCGCCGTGATCAAAGGCTGGCGCCTCGATTCCGCCCAGGTCGAAGACAATCGGCTGCGCTCCATCCGGATCGTTAACCGCCACTCGGGCGAAGGTCGTGATGTCGCAGCCCGCGTCTTTCTCGACGCCTCCTACGAAGGCGACCTCTTCGCCGCTGCCGGCGCCAAGTATCGCCTCGGACGGGAGTCGCGCGAGGAGTTCGGCGAACCCCACGCCGGTGTCGTCTACTTCGACTACCAGGAGCACGAATTCCTCAAAGGGACCACCGGCGCCGCCAGTGATTGGCTGCCGGCCTACACCTACCGGCTCTGCCTGACGCGCGACCCCAACAACGCCTACCGGCTCCGCGAGCCCCCGCCGGACTACAACCGCAACAACTACGCCGGCTACTTCGACGATCTCGCCGCCGGCCGCCTCGCGGGCCCCAAAGTCTTCAAACCGGGCCGTGGCTACAATCCGGCCCACTTCGATACGCTCGTGCGCGCGCTCTCCGTCACCGACTTGCCTAACGGCAAAACCGACGTCAACATCAACCCGCGTCCGCTGGCCTTCCCCTTCGCCGAGGAGAACACCGGCTACATCGAGGGCGACGAGCAAACGCGCCTACGCATCGCCGCGCGCCATCGCAACCTCACGCTCGGCCTGCTCTGGTTCCTGCAGAACGACCCCGAAGTCCCAGCCGCGCATCGCAAGCTCGCCAATGAGCTCCATCTGCCGCTCGACGAGTTCGCCGACAACGGGCACTTTCCGTTTCAGCTTTACGTCCGCGAAGGCCGCCGCCTGGTCGGCGAATACACGCTGACCGAGCTCGACATCACCACCGCCGAGGGCGAGCGCAAGCGCCAGCCTGACGCGATCGCGGTGGGCGAGTTCCCGATCGACAGCTTCCCCTGCCGCAAACGCCAGCCGGGCGATACCGTGGTGCTCGAAGGCTACCTGGGCATGCTCGACTCGATCACGCGGCCGTATGAGATCCCCTACCGCATCATGGTTCCCGAGCGGATCGACGGGCTCCTCGTCCCCGTGGCGGCCTCGACCACGCACGTGGCTTTCTCGTCGATCCGCATGGAGCCGACTTGGATGGCCTTGGGGCAAGCGGCGGGCGTCGCGGCGCATCTGGCCATCGAGCACGACGTCGAGCCACGCGACGTCTCCATCGCCCAGTTGCAGAAGCTGCTGCGCGCCGGCGGACAGATCCTCGAACACTCCAAGCACTGAACATCATGCCTGCTTCGTCCAAGCTCACCCGCCGTTCGTTCTGCGCGGCCACGCTCGCAGTCGCGACACAAAACAGCCCAGCGGCCGACCAGAACCTCCGCTACCCCGACCCGCTCAAAAACCCTTCGAGCGCCCTGATGCTCGACCTGCCCGGCACAGGCACGGACCCGGCTGCAATCGACCTCGACGCTTTGCCACGCGTTCCGGGCGAGCACTCCGTCATCAAGGACGTGCGCGACCGCGCCGGTACATGGGTCAACCAGCATGCCTACCTGGCTTTCTACGGCGGGCGCTATTGGGCGATGTGGAGCGACGGGCCGGGCGTGCCGCGCAAGGGAGTCTCGGCAGAGGAGCATCGCAACGTCGTGCCGGGTCACGACCGGCCCGACACGCGCATCTCCTACGCCACCAGCAAGGACGGCGTGCATTGGAGCGCGCCCCAAGACTTGGCCGGTCCCCCGCGCACCAAGGGCTTTGGCTGGATCGCGCGCGGCTACTGGGTCCGCGACGGCGAGTTGATCGCACTCGTCACACACTTCAACGCGCCAGGCTACGAAGGCCCGGGCCTGAGCCTGGAGGCCTACCGCTGGGATGAAAGCGCGGGGAAATGGGTCCCCCACGGGACCGTGCTCGACGACTCGATGAACAACTTCCCGCCCAAGAAGCTGCCCAATGGCCAGTGGATGATGACGCGCCGCGACCACAAGCGCCAAGTCTCGGTGATGATCGGCGGTGTGAAGGCGTTCAACATCTGGGATGTCCGCCCGCTGGCGGCCTACGACGAAAACGCCATGCCCGAGGAGCCTTACTGGTACGTCTTGCCCGACGAGAAGAACATCGTCGGCCTGATCCGCGACAACGGCGAATCCAAGCGCCTGCTGCGGACGTTCTCCACCGACTCCGGGCAAACCTGGACGCCCATCGTCACCACCAACTTCCCCGACGCGCGCAGCAAGTTCTTCGCCCTGCGCACCTCACGCGGCTACTACGCGATGGTCTCGAACGCCAACCCGGCCAAGCGCGACCCTTTCACGCTCTCCATCAGCCAAGACGGCCTCGTCTACACGCGCATGTTCTATCTGGTCGGCGGCCGGCACGTCGACTACCCGCACATCCTCGAGCACGACGGCCATTTGCTGATCGCCTTCTCCGGCGCCAAGCAAACGATGGAAGTCATCAAAGTTTCCCTCGACGACGTCGACCGCCTGATCAAGCAGTAGGGGTTCTTCAGACCTCCCAACCGTGGCGCAACCGGCCACGGTTGCCGCGTCGCGAGTCGTCGCGACGGCATTCTTCAGCGCGCCCCGATCGGGCTTCCCGGCGGCGCGGGCAACAGGCGTGGCCGCGCCGCTTCCCGGCTGGGCCGGCGCAGGAAGCGCTCGACCGTCGGCCAAGCCTCGCCGTAAGACGACTCCCACTTCGCCAGCCCGGCCTCCGCGATCGTGCGCACCTCCGGCGGCGCCGCCGGGTCGTCAGCCAAGTCCATCAGGCGATCGAGCAGCACGTAGCCGGCCTCACGCCGCACGGCCTGTTCGCGCGGATCCGCCGGCGCTTCCGCCGACCAAAGCCGCCGCATCAAAGCGTCGATCACTTCGTCCAAGCTCGGCTGCTCCGCGTCGCGCGCGTGAAAATCCACTAGACGCGCCGCACGGTCGGGCTCGAGAATCGCCGACAGCGTCACGTCCGCCGCAACGGCTGCCGCGGCCAGCGGGTCGAACATCCGACCTTCGCGGCTCTCGAACGTCTCGCGCCGGTCCGGATAGCCAAACGCCGCCGGAGGCAGAATCGCGAGCAGCCGGTCGGGCAGGACCAACTCCCGCGGATCAAGCGTCCGCAGCAGGGCTTCGAGCGCGGCTCGCTGCTTCGCGGGCGGCACGATGCGCACCGGCGGCGCCCCGCCTCCACGCACCGCATAGGAGAACTCCATCCCGGCCAGAGACTTCGCCGCCGCCTCCACCTGATAACGATGGTGCAAGTACAGCGGCGTCAGCGTCAGCTCGAGCTCGGACAGTGGCGTCCCCTCCGGGACGGATGCCTCCGAGAACTTCTCGAGCGCCAGCCGGCGCACCTGCATCGTGTGGTCAAGCTCCGCCACCGGGTCCGCACCCTCGTCCCACAGCGAGGCCAGCGGATGCGGCGCGCCCAGGGACGCGCATCGGCGTCCGTAATGAACAGCAGCCCGCGGCGTTGCGATTCGGCGAGGATCTTTTCGAGCTCAGCCGCTTCATCCGCGCCCGGCGCGAAGTCCGAGTAGGCGTAGCGGACGGTCATCTTGTCCCACTCGCCGATGCCCACGCCGTAGGCGTCCGAAAGGTCGAGCTGTTCATCCGGCGTGATCTTCACGCGCGGCGCCGGATAGTCCATCACCGAGCCGCGATCGTAGCTGCTGGCCGCGTAATTGTGCGGGAAGCCCAGCGTATGCCCGACTTCGTGCGCGGAGAGTTGCCGGATACGCGCCAGCGCCGTCGTAACCGCCTCGCTGCCCGTTGCCGCCGCCAGCGCCTCGGCCGCCGGTCCGGCTGCCTGCGCGCAAGCGTACTGCGGAATCAGCCCCTCGAAGAGCAGCCGGTCCTGCCGCACGCGCAGCGACCCCAGCGACACCACGCCCTTGACGATCTCGCCCGTACGAGGGTCCGTCACAGACGCGCCATAGGACCACCCGCGCGTCGAGCGGTGGACCCAGTTGATGACGTTGTAACGCACGTCGAGCGGATCGGCGTCCTCAGGCAACAACTCCACGCGAAACGCGTCCTTGTAGCCCGCCGCCTCGAACGCCTGATTCCACCAGCGCGCCCCGTCGAGCAGCGCGGACCGCACCGGCTCCGGCGCGCCGCGATCCAAGTAGTAAACAATCGGCTCGACCGCCTCGGAAACCGCCGCAGATGGATCCTTCTTCGCTAGCCTGTGCCGCCGAATCCAGCGCTTCTCGAGCGGTTGGTCGAGCGGCGAAGCATAGTCCGCAAACGTAATCGACCCAACCCCTGCGCGGGGATCGAACTGGCGAGGCTCATAACCAGGCCCTGGCGCTTCCACGAAGGAATGGTGCGCGTAGAGCGTTACGGCCTCGGGCGTGGGAGTCGTCTCGCGCACGCCGCGGCCGGGACGCGTCCCCGTGAAGCTCAGCATCGCCTCGAGCTCGGTGTTTTTCGGGAAGCCCTTGGTGCGTTCCGGGACCGGCGTGCTGCGGCCCTCGTCGAGCTTGTAGTCGCCTTCGCTCGAGGACTTGAGCGTCCCGATCACGTCGTGGGAGTCGCGCAACAGGAAAGGCGTCGCGTCGACCAAAACGCGGCCGCCGGTCTCCGCCGCAATCGAGAAGCCCCACAATACCGAGGAGGCGAACGACTCAGCCACCGCGCGGCGCTCGTCGGCGTCGTCCGTCAACGCGCGGTAGCGCTGGTTCGGCTCCTCGAGAAAGATTTTCGGACCAATCCGTCGGAAACGTACAACCGCCGTCTGGCCCAACTGCGCACGGTCCAGCCCGATGGGGTTGTAGCCCAGTCCGCGGCTCAGCCACTCGACGTAGAGCAAGTCCTCATCGAAGCGGCCGATCTCGAGCCACACCTTGCCGGCCTTTGCATCCCAATAGAAGGGCAGAAAGCCTTCGGTGCGCGTGAGGCCCTCGGTCTTTTGTTCGATGGTGGGCGTGGGTTCCGCCGCAATCGCCGCCGTGGCAAGCCAAGCGGCCAGCAGAAGGGGAGTCAATCTCATCGCAGAACCTCCGCGAACGCCGGCGGAACGCGAACGCTAAAACCGGTGCAGCGTCGCGCGCTTCACCGCTTCCTCAAACACGTCCAGCGCGCCCTTGAAGAAGTGGTCTTCCGCCTCGATCCATTCGAGCTTCTTCGGCTGCGGCATCGAGGCGAACACCTCTTCCATGCGCTCCCGCGAGCCGTACTCGTCATTCGTCGAATGGATGAAGTAGCGCGGACAACCGCACGTGCGCAAGAAGCCGAACGAGGCGCGGTCCACCGGAACGCCGCACCCGATCACGCGCTCGACGCCGGGGTCGGTACACGCCACCTTGAGGCTCATCGAGGAGCCGAAACTGAAGCCGGCTAACACAAGCGGCAAGCCCGGGTAGCGGTCGCGCATGTAGGCGACCGCCGTGCGCACATCGTCCTGCTCGCCCTTGCCGTGGTCATGCTCGCCGCCGCTCTGGCCCACGCCGCGAAAATTGAAGCGCAGCACGGCGGCGCCCGTCGCGCGAATGCCGCGCGCCAAGCGGAACGCCACTTTGTTGTGCAAGGTCCCGCCGAAGAGCGGATGCGGATGGCACACCACGGCCGCCCGCTCGATCTTCACGCCTTCTTCCGGCCCTTCGTGCAGGGCTTCCAGCCGGCCCGCCGGACCGTTGAGGAACGTGGTTTCGAGGAGTCGCGCCATTAGTTCGAGCGGTAGTTGGTGAACTGCATGTCGATGCCGAGATCCTTCTCGCGCAACGCTGCCATCACCCGCTGCAAATCATCGCGGTCGGGCCCGGTCACGCGTACCTGCTCGCCTTGGATCGAGGCCTGCACTTTTTTGAGCTTCAGGTCTTTGATGACCTTTACGATCTCGCGGCCTTTTTCGACAGGGATGCCCTGCTGCAGTTTGACTTCCTGCACCACACGACCGCCCGCCGCCGGGTCGATCTTGCCATAGTCGAGCCCCTTGAGCGGAACTTTGCGCCGCACGAGCTTCTCTTCGAGCACGCTGCGCACTTGCTTCGCGCTGTACTCGTCCTGCGAGCGAATCGTAATTTTAGGAGCGGATTCGTCCAGCTCGATTTCGCTGTTGGTCGGTTTCAAGTCGAAGCGGGTGCTCAGTTCCTTGTTGGCCTGCATCACCGCATTCTTCACTTCCGGCAGCTCGATCTCGGAGACTACGTCAAAACTGTTTTGCGCCATAGAGTCTTTTGATTCTCGCAAATTACGCGCATCGCAGGCCCGCGCTCGCGATCAAGGCAGAGCAAAGACGAACATTCCCTGCCCTGCCGCGATCGCCACGTGCTCGCGACCTTCGCTCTCGTAGGCGATCGGGCTCGCGCGGATCGGGGCCCCGAGATTCACGCGCCAGCGCTCTTCGCCCGTCTTCGCGTCCAGGGCCTTGAACCAACCATCCTGCGTGCCGGCAAACACCAGCCCTCCGGCGGTTGAGAGCAGCCCGGCCCAGGCCGGCTGAAACAGCGGATGATCCCAGACTTTGTTCCCCGTCACGGGATCGAACGCGCGCACCGCGCCATACCATTCCGCCTGGGTCTCTTCGTTCATGAACATCGAGCCCCAGAAGCGCGTCCCAGGCCGATACTCCGCCGGGCCCTTGAAATACATGGACGCGCCCTCGCCGCAGGTCACATAGAACAGCCCCGTGTCCGGCGAATACGCGGGCGACATCCAATTCGTCCCGCCTTGTACTGTCGGATAAACCTCCGCGCCTTCCTCGCTCGGGTCCGTTCCCTCAATCACCATCGGCCTCCCGGAATCGTCCAAGCCCTTCGCCCAGGTCTGCTTCACGTACTCCTTGCCGAGCAGGAACTCACCCGTCAGGCGGTCGAGCACGTAGTAGAAGCCGTTGCGGTTGGCCGTGATGAGCAGCTTGCGCTCGCGGCCGCGGAAGGGCTTGTCGACCAGAACCATCACCTGCACGGCGTCCCAGTCATGCGTGTCGTGCGGAGTGAACTGGAAATGCCAGCGCAGCTTGCCGGTGTCCGGCTCGAGCGCCACCACCGAATCCGTGTAGAGGTTGTCGCCGGGGCGGACGTCGCCGTTCCAATCCGGCCCGGGGTTACCCGTGCCGATGTAGAGCAGGTCCGCCTCCGGGTCATAGGACGGCGTCACCCAAATCGAGCCGCCGCCGGATTTCCACGAGTCGCCCCCCCAAGTCTCGTTGCCCGGCTCGCCTTCGCCCGGCACCACATAGAAGCGCCACTTGCGCTCGCCTGTCTCGATGTCGAACGCATCCACGAAACCGCGAATGCCATACTCGGCGCCGGCCGTGCCGACGATCACCATGTCCTTGACGACGATGGGCGCATGCGTGCCGGAATAGCCCTGCGAGTAATCGATCATCTCGGTATCCCACAACACGCGGCCCGTCTTGCGGTCGAGCGCGACCACGTGGGCGTCGAGCGTCGCCATGAACAGCTTGTCGCCGTGCATGGCCAGGCCGCGGTTGACCTCGCCGCAACATGCGATGACCTTGGGCGGCAGCTCGCGCACGTAATGCCACAAGCCGCGGCCGGTCTCGGCGTCGACGGCGAAGGCCTCGTTCGGCGGCATGGTCAAGTACATCACGCCGTCATGCACCAGCGGCGTCGTCTCAAACTTGTTGGTGATCGGCTGCTGGAAGACCCACTTCATGCGCAGGTCCTTCACTGTCTCGGTGTTGATTTCGCTCAGACCGCTATGGCGCCAGCCGGCATTACCGCCGTGGTAGGTCACCCAGTCGGCGGGCGTATCCTGGTCGCGCAGCAGGTCCTCGCTGGTCACCTGCGCTGCTGCGGCCAATGCCGCCAACAATCCCGCTGCAATTGCGCGCTTCATTGCCGATTCTCCTTTCCGCGCAGGCTGCACAGGTAGGCGAGCATGTCGTTCATCTGGCCTTCCGAGAGGTTTTGGTAAGCCGGCATCAACGATTTCGCGGGCTTTTCGATCTTAGCCTTGGCTTTGTCGAAGCGCCGGAAACGCTCGCCGCGATCGAGCAGGTTGACCGTGTAGGCGTCTTCGTTGAGCAGCACGCCATCGACCGTCGATCCGCCAGCGACTGCAATCACCGTGCGGTACTGCATCGCGACGTTCTTGTCCGGGTCGACCAACGACTCGCGCAACTGCTCGCGCGAATAGTTCAGCCCGATGTGGGTCAGATCCGGCCCGAGCCTGCCGCCCTGGCCGCCGGTCATGTGGCAGGTCTGGCAGGCTTTGTCGCGATAGAGCGCAGCGCCTCTGGCGGCGTCACCCGGCGCGGGCGGACATGCTTCGCCTGCGTTCACCTCAAAGGTGCGGACGAACAGCAGAATGCGCCAGATGGAGTCCTCGTCCATCCACAGCCCCGGCATCTCCGTGCCTGGCACACCGTTCTGGATCACGCGAAACAGCGCGGCGTCCGCATTGCCGTGGCGATGGTCCCGCACAGCCAAGCGCGCGCCGCGCCCCGACTTGCCTTCCATGCCATGGCAAACGCCGCAGTTCAGGCGGTAGAGACGCTTTCCCTCTTCGAGATCCTCGCGAGAGTGGAACGGATTTCGGTCGGCGTGCTGCGCGGCTAACGAGGCCGCCAACCCCAAAAGCAACAAGGCGAATCGCATAGGCCGCTCCAAAGACTACAACGCTCGGCAGTCCAGAGCAACCCTCGCGCCGCGTGAGTTTACGGCACACGCACCCAAATCGGCGAAGACCAGGCCATCTGCCCGTTCGCCTGCTGCACGCGCACGTAGTAGTAGCTCTCGCCCTTCACCGGCGCCTGGTCGGCATAGGCGAAGTCCACCGTGCTGCCCTGGTTCTGCAAATTCAACATGAACTCGTTGTTGCGAATCACGTCGATCTGCTTGATCGGACCCGTTCCAACCACCTTGATTCGAAACTCGAATCGCGGCGAGGCGACATCCACGATGTCTCCCTGGATGAACTCCTTGCCGTCCGCCTTCAGGCGATAGTCCAGGATGATGTTGTCGGTCGACGCATACGCGTGCCGTTTGCGGATCGCATCCATCAAACCCTCGCGCGAGTGCTCTTCCGCGATCAGGTTGGCGTAGGAGACGTGCGTGGAAAGGTGATCCGAGCTCGCCTGCACGCCCAGTTTGTAGCCTTTCGCCCAGGCGTTCCACACATAGCCCTTTGGCTTGAAGCCGCCCGCCTGCGTCGTAACGTCATTCCCGACCGCGGCCTTTGGCGCGCCTTCATACTCGGCCGATACACGGTCGCCCTGATAGATCTCGACCAGCGGCTCGACCTCCGGATCGTTGTCGCGCCAATCCGTCCCCATGCCCGTGGCCGAAGTATGCGACATCGTGATGCCGTTGTACTTTTTCAGATAGGCATAGAGCGGTTTCGCTCCCACCGAAGGATCGTTCTCGTTCTCCACGTTCGGAAACGTCGGATTCCCACGATCGGAGAAGAACACGTTGCGATGTCCCTGCGGATAGCTCAAGCCGCGCTCGTAGCCGTAGAGCGGAGTGAATCTCCTGGGGACCGAGAACACGTCCACGCGCTGCTGCAGCAGCCAGTTGATGTACTCGATGTTTGGGCCGCCGCTGCTATGGTGCTCGCTCAGCCCCAGGTAGTCGAAGTTCGCCGCGTCCAGCGCGTAGCGATACGTATCATTGAGCGAGCCGTCGTTGTTGCCGTCATGGGAGTACTCGGTATGGCGGTGCATGTCCCCGCGATAGATCTTGTACTGCTTGCCGCCCGCGTCCACGGTGTATTCCCGGACGCGCGCCACATCCTCGGCTTCATTGGGATGGTTCTGGAAGATCTCGAGCTCGTCACGCACGTAGGGCTTCAGGCGCGCTTCGACGATCTTGCCCGGCGGCTCTGGCAAGCGGGCCGAGAAGATCTCACCCTTTTCGAAGAAGAACTCGTCGTAGTCGCGATTGTCGGTCGCCCACGCCGCCACCAGCGCGCCGCCGGCCAACTTCGCCACGCCCAGCCCCGTATCGGAGCGGCCTTGCGTGGCCGGCAACGGCGTCGGCGTCGACCAGCCGCGCCCGTCGAACGCGGTCGCAAAGGTCTCCCAGGCAGCACGGTGCGAGGCAGCCGTCGGCGGAACTTCGCGCTGCTTGAGGAAGCGGTGCCGGAACACCGCCCAAACGCGCCCCGCGCCGTCCGCACGCAAGCGCGGAAAATCATTGAAGCCGCGCAGGTCCTCCGGCAGCGACGCCTCGAGCTCCGCCGCCGGGCTGCGCCATTCGCCGTTGCCGTAGACAGCCGTCCGAATCCAGCGCGACTGGTAGAGCTGTGTTGCGGGCCGCAACACCAGGAAACCGGTGTCCTTGCCCCACTGCATGTCGCTCTCGTTCCAAGCCGCCCACACGCGCCCTTCGGCGTCGCAGGCGATGCTCGGATAGGCCTCGTAGCGCGGCGTGTTGGCCACCTGAATCAGCTCGCCGAAGCGCTCACCCTGGCGGCCGCGCATCACGACGTCGTAGTCGCCCTTGTCGTAGGTGTCCCAGGCAATCCAAACGCCGCCGTTCGCGTCGGTCGCGATCGCGGGGTTCCAATCGTCCGAGTCGGAAACTGAAACCACCTCTTCGCCCGTCCAGCGCTCGCCGTCCCAGTGCCGCGCCAGGATTTCCGACTGTTCATTCCGAAATCCCTGCCAAGCCAGCCAGACGCCGCCGTCGGAATCGTTCGCCAGCGCCGGATGGATATCCGGCCCCAGCGCCGCCGTCATGCGCTCGGCCGGCCCCCAGCTCTGCCCGTCGTAGCGCCGCGCGTAAAGGTCGAAATTGCCGTCTTTCTGCTCCGACCACACCGCCCACACGCCGCCGCGCCCGTCGTAGGCCAGCCGCACCATGTAGACATCGCTCGCGCCGGTCAGCTCTTCCGTCTCGCCCCAGGCCGCGCCATCAAAGCGTCGCACCATCACGCGGTTCGCCCAGCCTTTGTAGCCGACCCAGGCCACCCACCAGCCGGCCTTTCCGTCGCCCACAACATCCGCAAAGCCATTCTCGTAGCCGTCGCCTGAAACCGATTCCGCCCCGGCGGCGCGCTCCACCGAGACTGCTGCATTGAGGTAGAGCTTGCGCTCGCCCACCGGCACGTCGCCCACGCGGAACGACACCGCGCCCTGGTCCGTGTTGAGCGTCAAACGCGTATCCGGGCCGCCCTCCACGGTCATGAAGAGCCCTGGCGTATACACGTAGTCCGGGACCGGCGACGACGGCTCGGGCTCCCAGTTGCGGTACTTGAACTTCTGGCCCTTCGTCGTTGCAAGGGACCACTTCGTTCCTTCGATGCGGTCCGCCCCGCGCGGCCGCCAACTGCGCAGCCCCGTCACCTTGCCGGCCACGGCGGAAACCGATCCGTCCCACGAACGCGGAGCAGGGTCCGTCAACCCCATCCGCACCAGAAACGAGATGGATTCCTGCGCGGCGAGCGGAACCGATGCCACGAGGCAAAGCAACACCAGACGAACCATGGCAATATGCTCTCAAAAAAGGAACCCGACCCGTGGACGTATCCGTGCGCACCATGAGGCCATCCTGCTCTGAAACCTTTCTCTCGAAAGGGCCGTAGCTTGGCCTTTCATGCAGTTCATCCGGGTTGCCGGTCCATCCTTGGTTGCGTTGGTTGTCCTTTTCCAGGCTGACCGCGCGCAAGCCCAACACCTGCGGCTCGGCGCCATCGCGGGCGTCCCCGTTACGCGCGACTACCCCGCGCAGTATTTCCCTGAGATGCGCACGGAGCTCCCGGACGGAACAGTTCTCGTCCGACCCGCCTTCTCGGTCTTGCCGGGACCTCGATCCTTGATTGGCGGCGCCACGCTCGAATGGGAGCTCGACAGCCGCTTCTCGGTCGAAGGCAATGCAATTTATCGCCGGCTCCGCACGCAGGGCGACCCGCCGGTTCCAACCGTCACTTGGGAATTCCCCGTCCTCGCGAAATACCGCTTCACGGGCGGCGCGGCCAGCCCGTTTCTCGAGGCAGGTCCGTCATTTCGAAGCACGGGCAACCGCAACACCGAACCCTCGCACCTGGGAGTCTCCGTCGGCGCCGGCTTTGACTGGCAATGGAAAGGTCTTCGCTTCGCGCCGACCGTCCGCTACACCCGTTGGCGAGCCGACGGTCCCGGGACAGATCCCTCCAAGCAGGACCAGATCGAAGCGCTCTTCGCGGTCAGTCGTGGCGGTTTACGCAATCGCAATCCATTCGGACGTCGCGTTCGTTTCGGCGTCACTGCGGGCAGAATGCTCGTCCGGCCCGTTTGGAACGACAGCTTTTCCGGAGAGCTTTCCCCGCCCTTCTACCCCGAGGGTTCAACCTTCGAGTCCTCTCGAACAAGCCGACGAACATGGCTTATCGGACCGAGGCTCGAATTCGTACTCTCGGACCGCTGGCTCGTCTCAGCCGAGGCCAACTACCGGCAAATCCGGTTTCGCACCATTCAGCTCTACAGTTTCCCCGGCAAGCCTGTTGAGCGGTACGAGTTGAAGGAAAAGCGCCGTCCTGTGGCAGTTCCCGGCGCTCGTCAAGCGACGATTCCCCATCGGCGGGATCGCGCCCTACCTCGAAGCCGGCCCTTCCTTCCGCCTGCCGCAGGACCTGGGCGGAAACCTCTCGACGCTGGGCGCAACCGCCGGGGCCGGCGTGGGCTTCGACTTGCGCGGCATCCGCTTCGAGCCCGGCCTGCGTTACACATACTGGGGCCCGAAGCGGTGGCGCAACGGTGAGGTCAGTACGAATGACGTCAGCCGAAACCAACTCGACGCCATCGTCGGGATCACCTTCTGATCCTTTCGTCTAAAACCCGATCCGCAACCCAACCCGGAAGAAGCGCTGGTCGTTGCCTTCTCGTCCGGTATTCTGCACGCTGCTGATCAGCCCGAAATTGCCGGACGAAATGTCCGAATTCGGGTTGGAGAAGTGCGGCGTATTCGAGATGTTGAACGCCTCGCCGCGCAATTGCACCGAGATGCGCTCGTTCACGTTGAACTTGCGGAATACGCCCATGTCGACGTTGATCAGGCCCGGGCCGCGCAATACGCCTGAGCCGCAGGTGCCGAAGCGCGCGGTGTTCGGATCGACGGCGTTCGGGTTCGCCAGGTTCGTGCGGTCCCACCACTGGGTGCGCGAGCCGATGACGTCCACCGGACCCAGGCAATCGGCAAACTGGCCCGAGCCGGCTGCGTTCAACGTCGTGCCCGGCGCGGTCGGCGTCACCGGCGTACCAGTGCTCATCCGCGTCAAGGCGTTGATCTGCCAACCGCCCAGCAGCGCCGCGCCCACGCCGCCTTGCGCCCAACGTTTGCCCTTGCCGAAAGGCAACTCGAACACTCCGCTCACCACCACGTTGTGGCGAATGTCGAGCGGCGTCGAGCCATAGTTCTTGTCCCAGTAAGCCGGGTGATTGACGCGCGGCGACGCCGTGGACGCCTCCGCCGTATAGCCCAGCGAGTGGCCCCAGGTGTACGACATCTGCACCTGATAGCCGCCCTTGAAGTTCCGTTGCACCCGCGCTTGCAGCGAATCGTACTTCGCCGTACCAGGGTGTCCGATGTACGTCGTGTTCGCCGTGCGCCCAAAGCGCTGGAACAACACACGGCCGGCGTTGCCCGTACCGAGGTCGCTCCAGTTCGCGTTTAGGAATGACGTCTGGCGCACTGAGCGCGTGGCCACATAGCCGGCCGACGCCACCCACTGCCCCAACTGCTTCTCGATCGTCGCGTTCCAAGACTGCACATAGCCACGATGGAAGTTGTCGTCCGCGGTAATGAACGCCGCCGTCAACGGCAACGGCAAACGCGGTTCCTCCGGCACGATCTCCGTCGCCGGCAGACCCTGGTCGAGCGTCGTCGAGTAGGACCAGTTCGTGTCGTATGCCAAGTTCTGCACGAACTGGATTGGGTAGTTCGCGCGCAGGTCGCGAGCCAAGCTGAACGGATCGTAGGTGATGCCGTAGCCCGCGCGCAGGACCATCGAATTCGTCGCACGCCACGCGATGCCCAGGCGCGGCGCGAACAGCTTCTTGCTCTGCGGCAGCCCGCAGTTCTTCGGAATGGAGCCCAGGCCGCACAGGAGCGATTCGTTCGTGTTGTAGTCGTAGCGCTCCAGGCCGCGATTCACACGTCCGGGGAACGGGTAGAACTCCCAACGCAGGCCGTAAGACAAGGTCAGCCGCGGATTCAACTGCCAGCGGTCGCGCACGAACGCGCTATAGAACGTGGCACGCGTGCTGTACTCGTCGACGGAGAGCACGTTGCGTCCGGCCTCGCGGGCTACGCCCAGCAGCAGCGAGGCGATCGAGTTGTAGTCATTCGCCGCCGACCCGCCGCGCAGCGTCGTCGTCGAGTTGCGGAACGTGAAGCCCCCTGCCGGCCCGCCGACCGCACCCGCCGCGTTGCCCACGGCCTGGTTGATCTTCAATTGGTAGACGTCGGCGCCGAAGCGCACGTCATGCGCGCCCTTCGTCCAGTTGCCGTTGCCCACGTATTGGTACTGAAAGTCGTGCCCGTAGAAGGGCGAGGCGTTGTTGTTGCCCAGCAGCGAGAAGCCGTCGATCGGCATCTTGCCCAGGCCGCCGTAGAACGGCGTGTCGCCGTTGGTGCCGGGAATGCCCAGCAGGTCGCGCCCGATGTTTTGATCCTGATCCGGAAACACGGCGTTCGTGTCGAGCAACATCGTCCCGAAGTAGCCGTCGAAGATCAGATTCGGTTTGGCAACGTAGGTCGAGGAGATCGTGCCCGAATAGGTGCCGCCGAAACCGTTGCCGGGCCGCGAATCCGTCGGGTGTACGTTGATGCCGGCGAGACGTCCGAACGGCGGCGGATTCTTGGTGCCGTAGTCCAACCAACTCAGCCGAACGAAGGCAGTCCACTTGTCGCTGAGGTTGAAGTTCACCTTGGAGTCGATCTGGTCGCGGTTATACGCGTAGTTGATTGCGGCAAGGTAGTTCAGGTTCAGGCCGAGCGAACCCTGGCCGGGTTGATTGGGCAACGGCCAATCGCCCAAGTCCAGAATCTTGCGCGAGGGTCCGGAGAAACGCGACAACGGGATCTGATTATTCGCGAACGGAACGCGGTCTCGTGCGTAGGCGTTCGCTTTCGACGGATCGAAATCGGCGCCGCTGAACGGGTCGTACATCATCGTTGGCGACCCGGAAAAGTCGCCCTGACGCATGGCCGCGCTGGGAACGTCGAGAAAGCGCTGCGCATTCTGACGTTCGGAGGTGCGCTCGTAGCTCAGGAAGAAGAACGCCTTGTTCTTCTTGATCGGCCCGCCGACGGTTCCGCCACCCTGGTTGTAAATGTACTTCGGCTGCGCGGCCGAGCGATCGCTGAAGTATGGATAGGCGCTGAGCTTCTGATCGAAGTGATAGAGGTAGGCCGAACCGTGTACCTCGTTCGTGCCCGACTTGATCTGCAAGTTCACGGCGGCGCCACCCGCCAGCCCTTGCTCGGCATCAAACGAGTTGGTCACTACGTTGACCACTTCGATCGATTCGAGCGTCGGATTGATACCGGTCATGTGCGGCAGGTTCGGGTTGTAGGCCGTCACGCCGTCGATGCGCACGTTGTTGTTCATGTCGCTGGTGCCGTTGACCGAGTAGCGCACCGAGCGCGTCGGGTTGGCCGGCACCGAGTGCGCGTTGCGCGGCGGGGTAAAGCCGGGCAGCGTGCCGAGCAACATCTGGTAGTTGCGGCCCACGGGGATCGGCACGTTCTCGAGCGTCGTCGCGTCCACTTCGTGGCGCACTTCGGCGCGGTCGGTCTGCAACGTCACCGCCGTCGCCTCCACCGTCACCTGCTCGCTCACCTGGCCCAGTTGCAGCCCTACGTCGATGCGCGTCAGGTTGTTCACCGACACTTCCGCGCCGCGTTCTTCATACGCCCGGAAGCCGTCGGCCTCGATCCGAACCGTATATTTGCCCGGAGCCAGCGTCGGGATGCGGTAGACGCCTTCGGCCGTCGTTTGGACCGTACGCACGGCGCCGGTCTGATCGTTGGTCGCGGTCACCGACGCGCCGGGAATCGACGCGCCGGATTCGTCGGTCACGTTGCCGACCAGGCCGCCGTAGAGAATCTGTGCCGCCGCCTGCCTGGCAGCCGGCCCCGATACCAATACCATCGCCAACCCCAGCGACGCCGCTAGGGCCGACTTTCGGATGTTCAACATGGCTATCCCTCCGAATCCGTCGCAAGAATATGCCGGATTCCCCTAAAACTGTTGCCAGTCTAGGGCGAGCGAAACGGATAGCTGATCACCTGATAGGTCTATTAAACGAGGTGAATCTGCACTACATTATGGGGGCGTGAGTAGGCGACTACTGCAGCACGCGCAGGCTAGCCGCCGGGGCCAAGCGCTCTACGGACGCCAGTTCACCAACCAGAGAATTGGGGCCGGCCGATGTGACGTTCACGCGGCAATACGCGCCGCGCAAGTCGCGTCCGCCGGCAAGGCCGGTCGGGTCGCTGAAGTTGAGCACGCGGCCCTGGGTCGTGCGTCCGATCCACTGGTCGAACTTCTCGCGCCGGCCCTCGACGAGCGCCTCGTCCTGGCGGCCCACCCACTGCTCGTTCTTGCGTTTCTGCAGTCGCCGTTGCAACTCCTGCAGGATCATCAGGCGGCGGCCCTTCTCTTCTTCCGGTACCTGCTCGGCATAGTCGATCGCATCCGTTCCGCGCCGAGGCGAGTACTTAAAAGAGAAGACAGAAGCGTAGCCAACCTCTTGCATCAGGGTCAGCGTCTCTTCGAAGTCCGCCTCGGTCTCGCCAGGGAAGCCCACGATGATATCGGTCGACAGCGCGATTTCGCGCTTGGCCGATTTGAGCTTCTCGATTACGCGCAGGTAATCCTCCCGCGTATAGCCGCGCCGCATGCCGCGCAGGGTCTTGGTCGAGCCGGACTGCACGGGCAAGTGCACCCAGTCGCAAAGCGTCGGGTTCTCAGCGATTGCGTCTACGATGTCTTGCGTGAAGTCACGCGGGTGCGAAGTGGTGAAGCGTACCCGCCGGATGCCTTCGACTTGGCCGACCTCGCGAAGCAACCGCGCGAAATTCCAGCCTGCGGGCGACGGATCGCGGTAGCTGTTGACCGTCTGGCCCAGCAGCATGATCTCCGCTGTGCCCTGCGCGGCGATGCGGCGAGCTTCCGCCATCACGCTCTCCGACGAGCGGCTGCGCTCGGGTCCGCGCGTGAACGGCACTACGCAGTAGGCGCAAGCTTTGTCGCACCCTTCGATGATGGTGAGGAAAGCCGAATAGGGATTGTCGCGCTCGGGGCTGGGCTGATCGAAGGCCTCGTCCGTATCGAGGCTCAACCCCGTCACACGGTCCTCGCCCGACTCGAGCCGCTCGAGCAGCGACGGCAGTTGGTTGTACGACGCCGAGCCACACACCAAATTGACGTGCGGCGCCAGCTCGAAGATCTCTTCGCCATTGTGCTGCGCTACACAACCAAGCACCCCGAACCGCCGCCCTCCGGTGTTTTTCTTCGATCCCGCCAGCCGGCTGAAAACTTTCTGCTCCGCTTTGTCGCGTATAGAGCAGGTGTTGAAGAGAACCAAGCCTGCCTCATCCGGCGACTGCACCTGCGTGTAGCCGCGGGCCGCCAGCGTGCCTCGGACTTTCTCCGAATCATGCACGTTCATCTGGCACCCGAACGTTTCGAGGTAGTACGTCTTCGCGCTCACGGACACGCCTTGATGGTACCAACAGGGCATCGACAAGCGGTCCGCAACAGTCCTAGGATGTTTTCGGGGGAAGCGCTGCGCTTCCGCACCCGGGGGAGAAATAGAATTCGTGTCTGCTTATACGTACTGGAATGGAGAAGCCCTAATCAAACTCAGTTCGAGCAACGTTACAGGAGGTTGGATCAACAAGCCCAAGGCGGAAGCCTACGTGAACAAGGTGTTCTCCACCTGGCGTCACGACTCGAAGAAGCTGCGCAAAGCCGGAGCGACAGCCGCTCTCGAGACGCTCGAGAGCATCGGGCGCACGCGCGGCTTCATGGCTGCGATCAGCTTGATGGAGGTCAAGCACTTCTTCGACGCCTGCATCCACTACGACAAGAACGGCAAGAAGTGGACCGACCCAAGTCTGGCCACCTACGGCGGCGGGACCTTCTTCGGAGGCATGGTGTCGGACGTGCCCTGGGCTCTGGCCACCTTCGGCGAGGCGTACGACGCCAACATGGACAAGCTCATCGCGCTGATCAAGAAGCAGCAGGAGGCCGTAAAGGGTCTAAAGAAGGGCCTTGAGGGCAAGAAGATCGTCCAGTGGAAGCTCATCAACGATCCGCTCAAGCAACTCGACGAGTACACCAAAGCGATCGACCCGTTGCTGGTGATGTGCCCGGAATCGAAGCTGCTTTCCGGCTACAACCACACCAAGACGCTGGGAAAGTTCACCGGAGCAATGGACGACGTCATGACGCAAATGCAAAAGTCGGGCGACGTGGCGACGGCCGCCGGGGTGACCGCCCTAGGCCTCGTCATTGCCAAGTACGTCCCGATTTTCGGCGACCTCTACGCGGAAGCGATCAAGGGCGTGCCAAATGCCATCAGCTTCTTCGAGAACATCAAGTATGAGCGCAACATGGTGATGGCGAAAGTCTACGGCAGCCGCTACAAAATGTACGAATAACCGGCTCGGGGGAGGACGCACACGGTAAAACTCCCCCGCTTCGCCAAGATCCCCACGCGCTTTTTCGCACATGCGCTATCCTCTTGGCGCATGCCGAAGGTCGCATTTATCACAGGCGCCTCACGCGGAATCGGTCTCGCATGCGCTCACCGGCTGGCGCGTGCGGGCTGGGACGTCGTGATCGCGGCCAAGACGGTGGACCCCCATCCCAAGTTGCCCGGAACCATCTTCACGGCCGCGCAGGCATTGCGGGAGCACGGCCGCGAGGTGCTGCCGCTGCGCTGCGACGTGCGGAACCTCGAAGAGGTGGATACGGCGGCAAAGGCCACGCTGGACAAGTTCGGCCGCGTCGACGCCATCATCAACAACGCGGGCGCGCTGTGGTGGAAGCGCATGGACGAAGTCCCGATGAAGCGCTATGACCTGGTAAACGAGGTCAACTCGCGCGGCGCATATGCGGTTACATTTGCTGTTCCTCGAGCACCTCAAACGCCAGCGTTTCGGCCACATCATCAACATGTCGCCGCCGCTGAACACGAGGATGATCCCTGGCCGCATCGCCTATGCCATCTCGAAGCTCGGCATGACGATGCAGGCGATCGGAATCGCCCATGAGTTCCGCGACTTCAACATCCGCGCCACGGCACTCTGGCCCGCGACCACCATTGAGACCTCGGCCAGCATCAACTTCAACATGGGCGAGAGAAGCCAATGGCGCAAGCCTGAGATCGTCGCCGATGCCACCTACGAGGTCCTGCAAAACCCGGAGAAGTCGAACGGCAAGGCGCTGATCGACGAACCCTTCCTGCGCGAGCTCGGCTACACCGACTTCGACCGCTACGCCTGCGTCCCAGGCAGCGAGCCGCGGCCCATCGCGTGGACGAGCGCGGAGCGCTAGTAAGGCGAGTCCGCCGGGGCGTGGAAGACATCCTCCGGCAATTCGGCCCCGATTTCCGTGTTGAGCTGAATGATGCGGCCCAGCGTTAGGCTCTCGACGTAGGCCAAGGCGGCCGGATCGAGAATGCGCTCGTACCAGTACGGGTCCCCGTCGCGCAGGTGAAGAAACTGCTTGCGCAGAACGCTGTAGACCAGCTCGCCCACCATGCGGCCCTCGAGCCGGTCCTCCGCCAGCCCGCCTACCCAAGGATCGATCACTTCGACCGAACCGTATGCCTCCTCGAGCCGGCGTTGGATCTCCGGGTCGGAGCTAATCGTGGCGAAGCTGGTCTTGCGGGCTAATCCCATGTGCGCGCGCACCGTGTTGTAGTCCGGCAAGCCATGGTCCCGGCCACGCTGGATGTTGAGCGCCGCCAAATCGAATCCGCCGGCCCCGGGCTGACCGAAGAGGAAGTTGCGGACGGCGTCGGTGACGTAGGGGTCGACGGCGCGCGCGCGTTGCCCCGCCAAGCCCCGCAATAACGCCTCGAGCGCGCCCGGAGCCTGGATCAGGTCGGGCCGGAAAAAGGCTTCAGCGAGCGGCAGCGGGCCTTCGGGCACGGAAGAGCCGTCAGCCTGCAAGCGCAGCAGTTGCGCATTGAGCATGGTGTGCCCAACGCGGAAGGCAGCGGTCGAGAAGACGTTCGAGATGCTCGGGTCCATCGTCGGGCGGTAGCCCTGGTAGGGCGGCAGGGCGTCGGGGCCGAGCAGCAGCGGAAGGAACTCGCGGTAGGTGATGGCCTGCATCTCGGCCGCGACGATCGCGCGGGCCCATTCGTAGATGCGGTCGCGGGACATTCGCGGGTTGGAGACGTGCAGCAGGCCGGCCAAGCGATTGTGCTCGCGGACGAACAGCGTGTGCATGGCCGTCAACCCGATCTGCTCATTGGCGCGCTGGTCGCCGGCCAGGAACAAGTCCGCGGAGGGGCCGCCGTCATTGGGCATGCCGTGCTGGTTGAAGGGCAGCAAGCCGCCGCGGCTGGTGGCGAGCTTGCCCGAGCTGTCGGTCGTGCGCAGCATGCGGGCCCGCTCGAGGTCGCTGCCGTAGACGTTGGAGGCGTCAATGCAGGAGGTGATCAGGTTGACCTGCTCGCGCACGCCTGCGTTCATGCGGAAGACAGAGCGGAAGAAGTCGATCCGCATGCGGCCCGTGCGCTGCGGGTCAAACATGGGGTCGCCCATGGGCGCGAGGATGTGGAAGGGCTCTTGGTTGCCGCCAGTCAGATCAAGGTCGTGGTCGAGGAACTGGCCCCACTGCCAAACAAAGGCGCTTGCCCCAAGGGGATTGGGGATGGCGACGTCCTCGCGGTTGACGATCTGGCTGACGGCCCGCGGGTTGGGCCGGCCCTTTTGGGCGGGCGCGGAGACCCCATCCGCATAGGCGGGCTCCATCCAACGCACGAGCATCGAGCCCGCTGATCCGGGTTGGCCGCCACCGTCGATGGGGCGCGAGTCGGGCGCGGGGGCGAGCTTCGAACGAGACCGGATTGGACGCTGAGCGTTCGCCGGAAACGCAAACAGAACGAGCAGGGAGAG
>JAWKHJ010000024.1:0-101499 GCA_041394905.1 Bryobacterales bacterium
CCAATTACGCTGCGCCCAAGGATGAAGTCGAGCCGGGATTCCTCTCTGTGCTCGATCCGGGGCCGGCCGAGCTGCACCAGCCCGAAGGAGTGGTGTCCACCGGACGACGCAGCGCGCTGGCCAACTGGCTGGCCGATGCGAACAATCCTCTGACCGCCCGGGTGATGGCGAACCGCATCTGGCACTACCACTTCGGCCGAGGCATCGTCGGTACGCCCAGCGACTTCGGTCGCATGGGCGAGCGCCCGTCACACCCCGAACTGCTGGACTGGTTGACGTCGGAGTTTATTGCAAACGGCTGGTCGGTGAAGGACATGCACCGGCTGATCATGACGTCGCGGACCTACAAGCAGGCCTCGATGTTCAACGAGGCGGCGCAAGCCAAAGACCCCTTTGACAAGTTGCTCTGGCGCTTCCCGCCTCAGCGG
The DNA here is from genome assembly GCA_041394905.1 of Bryobacterales bacterium. Lineage (GTDB taxonomy): Bacteria > Acidobacteriota > Terriglobia > Bryobacterales > UBA6623 > RI-231. The sequence goes on from JAWKHJ010000024.1 coordinate 429, forward strand.
CTCGAAGGGGAAGTGATCCGTGATTCGATGCTGGCCGTCGCCGGCAAGCTGAATCCCGTCGTGGGCGGACCAAGTGTATTTCCTCCCTTGCCCGATGGCATGCCGAAACCGCGTGGCGGCTGGGACGCGACGGACGACCCCGCCGAGCAGACACGCAGAAGCGTCTACATCTTCGTGCGGCGGAACAACCGCTACCCGATGATGCAGGCTTTCGACATGCCGGATACGCACGAAAGTTGCGCGCGGCGCTCGACGACGATAACCGCGCCGCAAGCTTTGTCGCTATTGAATGATGAACAGACAGTAGAGTGGGCCGAAGCGTTGGCCGAGCGCGTGCTCGAGAGGGCAGGCGCAGACAAGGGGCGCCAAGTCGATGAGGCGTTTCTTTTGGCCTATTCGCGCAAGCCCGATGGATTTGAGAAGGATTCTGCGCTGACGTTCTTCGACTCACAACGGAAGGTGATCGAGCAGCGCATGAATGCGGGCGAGTTGGTCGCTGACGTGGACAGCCCGGTCGAAGGCTTGGGCCAAGCCGAAACCGCGGCGCTGGTGGATTTCTGCCACGCGTTGCTCAACTCGAACGAGTTCGTGTTCCAGAACTAGTTATTGACAGCTAGGGGGGATGGATGAATATAGGTGGACCCGGCTTGAACAAGGCCATCAGCGCGCTTGCGCATTCTGGAGTTGTGAAGAACGGAATCGCGCCAAACGCACTCAACGGGATTTCGGATGCCATGCTTCAAGGCATGTTCAACGTGAAGGGGGCTACGGCGGCGCTTGCCGGCTTGATCGGCGGACCGAAGAGTTCGCCCCGAAGCTTCGCGGACCTTATGACTCGCGTGCGGCTGCTGCACTTGTTGCACGATGCGCTGGACAAAGCGCAAAAGCCGGGCGGCAATCCGCAGACGCAGATCAACGACCTGATCATCAAGCTGCAAAACCTGTCGCGTGATTCCTCTGAGGCGCAGGGTATGTCCCCCAACGAAGCGCAGCAGGCGCTTCAGGCGTTGATGAAGAAGCAAGGGCAGATGATGGAATCGCTGCAGCGCTTGATGACCAAGCAGAACGAGACGGCGCAAGGCGTGATCCAGAACATGCGGTAGCGAGGATTCCCATGCAGAAGATCGATTCGTCCCGACTGCGGCCCGCCACTCGACGGCGCTTTTTATCGCAGGCCGGGAGCGGGCTGGGCGCTTTGGCGTTCGGTTCGTTGTTGGCCGGCGACGGCTTGGCCAGCGGGGGCTCGGAAAACCCGCTCGCGCCGCGCGAGCCGCACCACCCGCCCAAGGCGAAGAGCGTAATCTGGCTCTTCATGGAGGGCGGCGCGAGCCACGTCGACACGTTCGATCCCAAGCCTCTGCTCAAGAAGCTCGCCGGTCAGCCCACGCCGGATTCATTCGACCCGCCGAAGGTGACCGCGATGGGCACGTTCGGGAATACCCTCATGCCCGATCAGCGCCAGTGGGCGCAGCACGGGCAGAGTGGTCTGTGGGTCTCGGATTGGTACCCGGAAGTCGCAAAGCACGTCGATGATCTTTGCGTGATCCGCTCGTGTCAGGCGGACGGTCTCAACCATGTCGGCTCGGTCTGCCAGATGAACACCGGCTCGATCCTGGCCGGACGCCCGGCCCTGGGCTCGTGGATCACCTACGGCCTGGGCGCGGCGAACCAGAACCTGCCCACGTTCGTCGTTCTCGACACCGAAGCCCCGCTCAATGGCGGAGCCAAAAACTGGTCGTCGGGGTTCCTGCCGGCGGTCTACCAGGGCACGCAGTTCCAAAAGGAAGGTCCGCCCATCCTCAACCTCAATAACCCGCAGACGGTGGGCAAGGACCAGCAGCGCGGCAAACTCGACTTCCTCTCGAAGCTCAACCGCCATCACGCCGAGCGCCACCCCAACGAGTCCGAGCTCGACGCCCGTCTGGAAAGCTACGAGCTCGCTTGGCGCATGCAGGCGCATGCGCCTGAGGCCGTCGACATCGCCTCCGAGTCGGAGGCCACCCGCAAGCTCTACGGCATGGACGACGACTTCTTGCGGCCATGCGCTGAGAAGCTGTTGCTCGCCCGCCGACTGGTCGAGCGCGGCGTGCGCTTCGTAGAAGTCTACGCCGGCTCATGGGACGCCCACTCGGACATCGAGAAGAACCACGGCAAGTGGTGCCCGTACACCGACAAGCCGATCGCGGGCCTACTCGCGGACCTGAAGTCGCGCGGCATGCTGGAAGATACGCTCGTCGTCTGGGCGGGCGAGTTTGGCCGTACTCCATTCAACGAGAAAGGCGATGGCCGCGACCACAACCCCTGGGGCTTCACGATCTGGATGGCCGGCGGCGGAACCAAGGGCGGCCAGGCCGTCGGCGCTACCGACGACATCGGCCTGCGGGCGATTGAGAAGCCCTACCACGTGCACGACATCCACGCGACCGTGCTCCACCTGCTGGGCCTGAACCACCTCAATCTGACCTTCCTGCACAACGGACGCTCCGAGCGCGCGACGGTCAATGGAGGCAAGCTGATCGAGGAGGCGTTGGCCTAGAAGTCAGCCGTAGTTTCGAATCGACCGCGGGGCAGACGCCTAAGCTCTGCGCGACGTCTAATCGGCGCTCACTTCAAACGGAAGCTGATATCCGCCGCCGGCGCCGAATGTGTCAGCGCTCCCACCGACACGAAGTCTGCGCCGGTCTCCGCATAAGCCCGCACGGTCTGAAGGTTCACGCCGCCCGAAATTTCGACCTTTGCTCGCCCGCGCACTCGCTCGACAGCCTCGCGAGCTTCCGCTGGCGCAAGATTGTCGAGTAGCAGATGATCCGCGCCGACTGCCAGCGCCTCATCGAGCTCCTCGAAGGAACGGACCTCGATCTCGACCGGCAGGCCCTTTGCCTTGCACCGCTCGTAAGCCTCGCGCACGCCACCGGCAGCGGTGATGTGGTTGTTCTTGATGAGGATCGCGTCGAACAGGCCGAAGCGGTGGTTCACGCAGCCGCCCGCCGCCACGGCGAGCTTCTCCAGCCGCCTCATGCCCGGCGCGGTCTTGCGCGTGTCGAGCACCTTGCAGCCCGTGCCCGCGACCGCGTCCGCAAAGCGCCGCGAGATCGTGGCGATTCCTGAGGTGCGTTGCAGCAGGTTGAGTGCGGTGCGCTCCAGCGTCAACAGGCGCCGGGCCGAACCCGAAACCTGCGCGAACACGACTTCGGCCTCCAACTTCTGGCCGTCTTCAAACAGGATGTTCAGATCCTCTTTGTCGTAGAGCATCTCGAGCAGCGGAAGTCCAGCAACGACCAGCGGCTCGCGCGTCAGGAAGAATCCTTCGGCGCGCGCATCCTCCGGCACGCATGCCTCCGTCGTCACATCGCCCGGGCCGATGTCCTCGGCCAGCGCCCGCGCGATCAGGTCGCGAATCTCAGGGTGATCCCAAGAGCTCATCGCTATAACGTCTCTAGCGTTTTGCGGATACGTTCGATCTGCGACTCATAGTCGGCCAGCTTTTCCTTGATCGACGCCACCACGTTCTCCGGCGCCTTCGCCAAGAACGCCTCGTTACCGAGCTGCTTGCGCGAGCCGTTGGCCGCCTTTTCGAGATTCGCGAGTTGCTTTTCGAGCTTCGAGCGCAGGCTCTTCTTTTGATCTTCGGGCAGGTCGACGGCCAGGTCGAAGTCCGGGTTGTGGAGCAGGGCGCCGCCTTCGGGCGCATGGCCCTCCACGGCTTTCAGCTCCACCGCCGCCAGGCGGTCAAATGCGTCCGCCTGAGACCGCGCTACCGCGCGCACATCAGCTTGAGGCGAATAGATCATCCCGTGCAGCGCCTCGCGCGGCGGGATATTCATCTCCGCGCGAAGGTTGCGCACTGCGCTCACCACATCCTGCAGAACCCCGACGGCCCGCTCCGCTTCCGCGTCCCGCCGTCCGGCCTTGGCTTGCGGGTACGAGGTGAGTGCGATCGAACGCGCACGCCCCGGCGTATTCACCGTCAAGCGCTGCCACAGCTCTTCGGTGATGAACGGAGCCACCGGATGCAGCAGCCGCAACGCGCGCTCGAGCGCCGCCAGCATGTTCTTCCACTCGTTGGTCAGGCCCGTGCCTTCGCTGAAGCGTAGCTTTTTCAGCTCGATGTACCAGTCACAGAATTCACGCCAAAAGAACTGGTAAAGACAGTTCGCCGTCTCGTGGTAGCGGAACTTCGCCGTGTGCTCGTTGACCAGTTGCGCCGCCTCGTCCAGGCGCGAGAAGATCCAGCGGTCCTCGATCGGAACTTCGCCCGTCTCCTCGTTCGGCAGCGGCTCGAACTCGTCCAGGTTCTCCGGCGTCCATGGCTCCGCGCCGGCCTTTTCGAGGCTCAGTCCCACGAAACGCACTGCGTTCCAAACCTTGTTTGCGAAGGTCGCGTAGCCGGCGATGCGGTCTTCGCTCAGCACCACGTCCGAGCCTTGGCCGGCCGATGCGACCAAAGCGAAGCGCACGGCGTCGGTGCCGTACTTGTCCGTCATCTCGATCGGGTCGATGACGTTGCCCTTCGTCTTCGACATCTTCTGCTTGTCGGCGTCGCGCACCAGGCCGTGGATGAGCACTTTGCGGAACGGAACCTCGTCCGTCATCGCCAGGCCCATCATCGTCATGCGGGCCACCCAGAAGAACAGGATGTCGAAGCCCGTGATCAGCAGGAAGTCGGATAGAAGACGTCCAGATCTTTTGTCTTGTCCGGCCAGCCCATCGTCGAGAAGGGCCACAGGCCAGAGCTGAACCAGGTATCAAGGACATCGGGGTCTTGTTTGAGGTCCTTGCCGCCGCACTTGTCGCAGAACGAGGGGTCCTCGCGCAGCACCATCATCTCGCCGCACTTGTTGCAGTACCAGGCCGGGATCCGGTGGCCCCACCACAACTGGCGGCTCACGCACCAGTCGCGGATGTTCGTCATCCATTCGAAGTAGTTGCGCTTCCATTGATCGGGCAGGATGTCCATCTCGCCCGACTCGACCGACGCGATCCCTCGATCGGCCAGGCCCTTCGTCTTCATGAACCACTGCATGGAGACGCGCGGTTCCACCGCCAGCCCCGAGCGCTGGCTCTTGCCGATGTTGTTGACGTAGTCTTCGATTTTCTCGATCAGGCCCTCGCCTTCGAGCCGCGCCACGATCTTCTTGCGCGCCTCGTAGCGGTCGAGACCCGCATACTCGCCGCCGTTCTGATTGATCTTCGCTTCTTCGTCGAGGATCGTCAGAATGTCCAGCCCGTGCCGTTGCGCCGCGCCGAAATCGTTCAAGTCGTGCGCGGGGGTGATCTTCACCACGCCCGAGCCAAACTCCGGATCGACGAAGCCGTCTGCGATCACCGGGATCTCGCGTCCCACGATCGGCAGGATCACACTCTTGCCGTGCAGGCCCTTGTAGCGATCGTCATCCGGATGGACGGCGACCGCCATGTCGCCCAGCATCGTCTCCGGACGCGTCGTCGCGACCACCACGAACTTGCCCGGCTCGCCCGCGACCGGGTAGCGCATGTGCCACAGGTGGCCCTTCTGCTGCTCGTAAACGACCTCGAGGTCCGAAAGCGCAGTCAGCGTTCCCGGGTCCCAGTTAATCATGTACTCGCCGCGGTAGAGCAGCCCCATCTCGTAGAGCCGCACGAAGGCTTCGCGGACCGCGCGTGACAGGCCCGGGTCCATCGTGAAGCGCTCGCGCGTCCAATCGCAGCTTGCGCCGATGCGCTTGAACTGCTCGACGATCTTGCCGCCGTACTTCTCTTTCCAGGCCCAGACGTGTTCGAGGAACTTCTCGCGCCCGATCTCGCGGCGGTCGATGCCTTGTGCTTTTAACGAACGCTCGACCAGCATCTGCGTCGCGATGCCGGCGTGGTCGGTGCCCGGCAGCCACAACACGTTGTCGCCGCACATACGCCGCCAGCGCATCGTGATGTCGGTCATCGCGATCTCGAAGCAATGGCCCACGTGCAGCGCGCCCGTCACGTTGGGCGGCGGCGCTACCAGGGAATACGTCGGCTTGTCTGAGTCGTTTGACGCGACGAAGAGCTGTTCTTCGACCCAGCGCTGAGCCCACTGAGGCTCGAAGCGCCCGGGCTCGTAAACTTTATCGAGCTGCATGGCAGGGAAGGGGTTCCGACAGGGAAACTCCCAGGATATCAAGCCCCGCCTGAGGAGGTTAGATCAGCCGGTCTGCCCAGCGGATAATGGGGGCGAGAATCGGGCCGAGCGTGCGCTGGACCTGCGAAGAGACCCAGCCCGTGGAATTGTAGGCGTACCAGATGACGCCGAACAGAACGGCGGGCACGCCGAGTGTCCAGAACATACTGATCGGTTTGTGATAAGCCTTGTTTGCCACGAGCCCTACGACCGCCTGAGCCGATGGTACGGCGCTTTAGGTTCTCGCGTCGCTAAGGTGGATGCCGGGGGCGCTTTGGAGCGACTGCCCTAAGACCTGAGCTTCAGCGCGATCAGACTCGGTGTGCATGCCGTTACCAATTCGTTCGCCTCCAAGAATCGGGCAGGGACGGATACGGGCAAAGGATCCACGTCGAAAGGGAAGGGCGAGACGCGCAGGTCGGCCTCCGTGCTCCACTCGAGCTCGATCGTCACACGGTCCGACCAACCCTTGCGCGGAATCTCCAGCAGCGTCAGTGGCTTGCGCGCCCCGCCGCAGATCGCCAGCGACACCGTGTCGAGCGTCTGCAAAAGGCGCACGGCCGGCAGCAGCGTCTCGTCACGGCTCGCCCGAGGCCAGGGGCCGCCTCGCCGCGCCAGGCGGTTGAGCAGCACTCGTTCGTGCGAGAGTCGCTCGATCAAGAAGTCGCGGATTGCTGCCGCTTCCGGCGTATCCGGATCGCTTGGCCGCGGACGGAAACCAAACAGAGGGTGACGAAACTGCGCTTCGCGGATCTCCGCCACCCGCGCTGACTGGAGCCAGTAGGCATGGCGGTTGATTAACAACGATGCAAAGGGATGGCTGCGCTCGAATCGGGCTGCACCGCGCGCCCAACGCTCGAAGCCCGCCTCGTCTGAGCCGGAGAGAAAATCGAGGGGCAGCCCGTCCGACGGATCGAGCTCTGGATCCGCCTCCCACTCCCACCAGCCATTGTCGTGTTGGGCGATGCCGAATACCGTCTCCCGCTGCAGGGAGGCATGATCGGCTTTGGGGTCCCAATGCCCAGCGGGCGCGAACTCGTCGTTGCCCCAGTGTGCAGCCAAAAAGCCGGACAGGGCGGCGTGGTCGGGCTGCGTCACCAACCCGAAACGATCTCCGTCGGGGCGCTTGAGCATCAGAACTGGTCTTCGGCTTCGAGGACTTTGCTCAGGCGCCGCAGGTGGCGCTCTTCGCCCGAGAACTTCGCGTTGACGAAAGCGTCCACGACTTCCCGAGCAAGCGCGCCGCCAATGATGCGCCCGCCCAGACACAGTACGTTTACGTCGTCGTGTTCCACGCCTTGATGGGCCGAGTACGTGTCGTGCGAGAGCACCGCGCGCACTCCCCGCACCTTGTTGGCCGCGACCGATGCACCCACCCCGGAGCCGCAAACGATTATGCCCCGTTCGCCTTGGCCCGCCGCCACGCCGCGCGCCACCCCCAACGCAAAGTCCGGGTAATCGTCTTTCGCGTCGTACTCGTGGGCGCCCAAGTCCACCACTGTGTGGCCCGTCGCCTCCAGGTGCCTAGCGATCTCCTGTTTGAGCGCGAAGCCGCCGTGGTCGGCTCCGATGAGGATGCGCATAGAGGGAGATTGTAGGCGAAACGATTGCGCGCCGAAGCCTGAGGCTTTCGGCGCACCAGGTTTCCACGTGGTGACCTCGAAAAATCAGTCTCTGCATCGACGCATGATCGCGATCGCGCCGAGGCCGCAGCCCCGCAACAGGATCCGAGGTCGGCTCGGGACCCCCGTCAGTCCGTCGTCAATCAACGGATGGAATCGTTGCTGTCACGTTCCGTATCATGCTTCCCGTTGGGGCTGGGCTCTAAAACCCAGGGTGTGGAACCAGTGGCACGCCGTTTGCGCAGAGCGGACAACGGCCCGGCGTCCAGATTTCGTTGGTCGCCGTCTCCAGCGCTTCCAGTGGAGCGCCGGCGCCCGCGGCGAGAGCGTGGGCGGCGTCCCCCAGCGCCAGTAGGCAAGCCACGACTACCGGCTGGGCGCTGTAGTTGGCGAGGTCAGAAAGCGTTGCCCGAACGGCCGATCCGGCGTTGATCACGTCGTTGACGACCGCCACTCGGCGACCCTCCACCAACTGCCGCTGTGCCGGCGGCAGTTGGTAACTCACTGAAAACATGTCGCTCGCCGACGGAGCTGCCGCGCGTTGCGCGTACACGAAATCGACGTCTAGCGCCTCGGCTACATAGAGTCCGACGAACGCTCCCTCCACCAAGGGGCCGCAGACAGCGTCAGGGCGGTACGGTTCGATGCGCTTGGCCAGCTCTTCTGCCAGCGAACGTACATCCTCCGGACGCCGGCACAGCAACTCCAGGTCCAGCCACAACCGGCTATGGTGTCCAGATTCGAGCGCGAAGTGTCCGACGCGTTCCTGGAGCAGGGATGACAGGTCGCTGCGCATTGCAACCAGTGTAAACAGGGGGCGAAGTGGCTGTTTGGCGCTAATGGCAGCGCCGTGTCCAGCCGATTGGGAGCTTGGCGGGCGCTCGCTCTGCGGCGCCAAGCGCCGGCGCAGGCGCGGTTATGAAGGCCTTTGACGCAAACGAACCGTCAAGGTGAGCAAATGCACGAAAGAAAGTAGTACACTGGTGCGGTTCGGCCATGCAGGCGTACCTTCCACCCGTCAGTGGACGAAAACGAACGACGACGGTAGATTCCTGCCAGATTGCACACAATGCTGTTTGACAGTAAAGTTCCCGGCGCCGTATCCTGATGGCTTCCAACGAGTCCAAGTACAAAAAGCTGCCGGCCCGCTGAAAGGCGGAGTCTGTACAAACGCTGAAGAAGTGGCGGGCGAGGGCCTGCCCGGAGACAGACCAGAGGAACGCGATGGCGCAATTCTTCCCTAAGAGCGCAAACATGATCGCCATGCTGTCCCTGATCCTGGTTGTCGGGGTTGTGGGCGGTGGTTTGGGGATCGTGATTGGGACGTCCCGGACGCCTGACAACACCGATCAGGGCATTTACAAAAATCAGCCCGTTCCCTTCAGTCACAAGCACCACGTAAAGGGCCTGGGGATCGATTGCCGGCACTGCCACTTTTCGGTCGAGGAGAGCTCGTTCGCGGGCATTCCGGCTTCGAAGACCTGCATGTCCTGCCATTCGCAGATCTGGAACGAGGCGCCGATGCTCGAGCCCGTCCGCGAAAGCTACCGCGACGACAAGTCAATCGAGTGGATTCGCGTGCACGACCTGCCCGACTACGTCTACTTCAATCATTCGATTCACGTTGCCAAGGGCATCGGTTGCGCCACTTGCCACGGGCAGGTTGACGAGATGCCGCTGATGAAAAAGGCCCAGACCCTGCAGATGCAGTGGTGCATGGACTGCCACTGGCATCCCGAGATGAATCTACGGCCGCGCGAGGAGATCACCAACCTCAACTGGCAGCCGCCGACCGACCCGGAGGAGCGCGTCGCGCTCGCCAAGCAGTTGGCGGAAGAGTATAACGTCCAAAGCAAAGTGAACTGCTCGGTGTGCCACCGATGAGCCAGACCGAAAACAAAACCGCAGCCATGGACCTGGACGCAGTGCGCCAAAAGCTCGCTTCGGCCACGGGGCCGCGCTTTTGGCGAAGCCTGGAAGAGGTGGCGGACACGCCGGAATTCCAGGACACGCTCAAGCACGAGTTCCCGGCCGGCGTCGACGTCTTCACCGAGTCGGTGGGGCGCCGCAAATTCCTCAGCTTGATGGGCGCTTCGCTCGCGTTGGCCGGCGTGACCGGCTGCACGCGGCAGCCTCGCGAGCTGATCATGCCCTACGCGGCTGAGCCGCCGGAGATGATTCCGGGTGTGCCGCGGCACTTCGCCACGGCTATGCCGTTCAGTGGTGTAGGCGAGCCGGTATTGGTCGAGTCGCACGAAAACCGTCCGACGAAGATCGAAGGCAACCCCGAGCACCCGATGAGCCAGGGCGCGTCGGGCGTGTTCGCGCAGGCTTCGATCCTCAACATGTACGACCCCGACCGGCTGCCGACGCCGAAGCAGCGGGGCCGTGACAGCGGCTGGCTTGCGTTTCGCACCGAGATGCGCCGGCAAATGGCGATTGCCCGCAGCAAGCGCGGCGCGGGCGTGCGGATCCTGACTCCGACGGTGGGCTCCCCCACGCTCGCGGCGAAGCTGCAGCAGTTCACGACTGAGTTGCCGGAAGCCAAGTGGGTGCAGTGGGAGCCCGTGAATCGGGATAACCTGCGCGCCGGTGCTATTGCGGCCTTCGGGCGTGACCTGAGCGTGCGCTACGACCTTCGAAGGCGAAGGTCGTGCTGGCGCTCGATTCGGACTTCCTCAGCACGAACGGCCCCGGTTCGGTTGCCATGATCAAGGCGTTTGCCCGCGGTCGCAAGGTCGAGAACGGCAATGCCAGCGGGATGAACCGGCTCTATGTCGTCGAAGCGAACGCCACGGCGACTGGATCGAACGCCGACCACCGCCTGCGCTTGAAGGCTTCCCAGGTGGCCGGATTCGCCGCCTCGTTGGCTGCGGCGCTCGGCGTAGGTTCGGCTGCCGATGAGCTTCCCGAAAAAGCCAAGGCGTGGATTGAACCGCTCGCTGCGGATCTGCGTGCGAACCAGGGTGCGGCCGTCGTGATCGTTGGCGATCAGCAGCCGGCCTGGGTGCACGCTGCGGCGCACGCCATCAACGCGCAGCTGGGCGCCTTCGGTGGTCCGGCTGTCGTAACTGAGCCTGTGCTGCCGGCTCCTTCGGATCAGTTTGCGGATCTCAAGGCTCTGGTCGCGGAGATGGAGTCGGGGGCGGTCGAGACGTTGGTTATTCTCGATTCCAACCCGGTGTACAACGCGCCGGCGGATGTCAGCTTTACTGGTGCGCTCGAGAAGGTTCCGTTCCGTGTCCATCTCGCCTCGCATCACGACGAGACGGGCGAGCTCTGTCACTGGCAGCTTCCGCTCTCGAACTTCTTGGAAACCTGGGGCGATATTCGCGCCGTCGACGGCACGCTGACGATTCAGCAACCGCTGATCGAACCGATCTTTCAGTCCAAGTCTGAGCTCGAGCTCATTGGGTTGATGCTGGGTGACGAGCGCTCCGCCTACGAGGTGTTGCGCGAAGCGTATGCGCAGTCTTGGGCGCTGTCTGGCGACGCATTCGAGGCGAGCTGGCGCAAGGCGATCCACGACGGTATGGTGGCCGACACGGCTTTCGCGCCGGTCGAGGCTGCGGTCGTCCCCGAGTGGGCGAGTGCGGTTGAGCGCCCGGCGGCGAGCGAAGGTTTGGAGTTGGTGATTCGCCCCGACTCGTCGGCCTGGGATGGCCGGTACAACAACAACGGCTGGTTACAGGAGTTGCCGCGTCCGATCTCGCGGTTGACCTGGGACAACGTTGCGGCGTTCAGTCCGGCTACGGCCGCGCAAATGACGCTGCGTAACGGCGACATTGTCACTTTGGGAGCTGCCGGCAACAAGGTTGAGGCTCCGGTCTGGATTCTGCCTGGTTTGGCGGATGAGGTTTGTGTCGTCACGCTCGGCTACGGCCGCGAGATGACCGGCCGCGTCGGAACTGGCGTTGGCTTTAACGCCTACAAGCTGCAATCGACTGGATCGCTATGGACGGTCGCGGGGCTGGATCTCGCCAAGCGTGGACGGACCACCGAGCTCGCCTGCGTGCAGGATCACTACTCCATGGAAGGCCGCAACCTGGTGCGGATTGCCAATGCGCAGGAGTATTCCGAGCACCCGAACTTCGCGCAAGAAGGCGGACATGGTGGCGGCGGGCACGATGTGCCCGGCCAGGGCGGTCCGTATTTGGGCAAGTTGACCGATCAGGACGGTCGCCGCGAGGGCGCCAAGCTCTTCGAGCCGGGCAAATCGCAGGGTTTGGCGGTCGCTGACGTGGAAAACCCATTGTCGGTGTACCCCGAGTCGAACTACGCGGGCTACGCCTGGGGCATGACGATCGACCTCAACGCTTGCGTCGGTTGCAACGCCTGCATGGCCGCCTGTAACTCGGAAAACAACATTCCGGTCATCGGCAAAGAGCAGGTCGCGAAGGGTCGCGAGATGCACTGGATTCGTCTCGACCGCTACTTCGAGGGTTCCGAAGACGATCCGGCTATGATCAACCAGCCGCTGACGTGCATGCAGTGCGAGAACGCGCCCTGCGAGCCGGTCTGCCCGGTTGGCGCGACGGTGCACTCGAACGAGGGCCTCAACGACATGGTGTACAACCGCTGTGTCGGCACGCGCTACTGCTCGAACAACTGCCCCTACAAAGTACGGCGGTTCAACTTCCTGCTCTACCAAGACTTCACGACCGAGACGCTCAAGATGGCTCGGAACCCCAACGTCACGGTCCGTAGCCGCGGCGTGATGGAGAAGTGCACCTACTGCGTGCAGCGCATCAACGTCGCGCGCATCAAGAGCGAACGGGAAGGCCGCGCGATTGTGGACGGCGAGATTCAGACAGCCTGCCAGCAGGCCTGTCCCGCTGAGGCGATCGTCTTCGGCAACATCAACGACGATAATTCGCGGGTGTCGAAGCTCAAGGGCGATTCGCGGAACTACGCGCTGCTCGAAGAGCTCAACACGCAGCCGCGCACCAGCTATCTGGCGCGCGTGCGAAACATCAATCCTGACATGCCCGCGACCTCGACCGGGGCGGATGCGCACGCGGAGGCTTGAGGAACTTGGCGACGCAATCGAAAAACCTGCACGAAGCGGTCATCGGACCGAACCAGACTTACGGTTCGGTCACCGATACGATCGCCAACATCTGTCTAGGCAAGGACGCGCCCGTCTTCTGGTACGCGGGCTTGTTGGCCGGCTTGATGCTGGCCGGCGGCTTGGCGCACGGTGCGGTCTGGCTGTTCCTCAACGGCGTCGGCATCTGGGGATTGAACATCCCTGTCGGCTGGGGTTTCGCCATCATCAACTTCGTTTGGTGGATCGGCATTGGTCACGCGGGAACTCTGATTTCGGCCATCTTGTTGCTCTTCCGACAAGATTGGCGCACCTCGATCAACCGTTTTGCGGAAGCGATGACGTTGTTTGCCGTCGCATCCGCCGGTCTGTTCCCGCTGTTGCACGTCGGACGTCCTTGGCTGGCCTTCTGGTTGATGCCGTATCCGAACACGATGAACGTGTGGCCGCAGTTCCGCTCGCCGCTCGTGTGGGACGTGTTCGCGGTCTCGACCTACGCAACGGTTTCGGCGCTGTTCTGGTACACGGGCTTGATTCCCGACCTGGCGACAATGCGCGACCGCGCGCAGAACAAAGTGGCGAAGACGCTCTACGGCATCTTCTCGCTCGGTTGGCGCGGCGCTGCACGGCACTGGGAGCGGTACGAGATCGCCTACCTGATTCTCGGCGGTCTGTCGACTCCGCTGGTGGTTTCGGTGCACACGGTCGTTTCGTTCGATTTTGCGGTCTCGGTGATTCCGGGCTGGCACGCGACCTTGTTCCCGCCGTACTTCGTCGCGGGCGCCATCTACTCTGGCTTTGCCATGGTGCTGACTCTGGCGATTCCTGTACGTCACTTCTACAAGCTGCATGACCTGATCACGATGCGGCACATCGAGGCGATGGCCAAGGTTACCCTTGCCACCGGCTTGGTTGTGTTCTACGGCTACCTGATGGAAGTGTTCTTCGCGTGGTACTCGGGCAATGAGTTCGAGCAGTTCATGATGAAGAACCGCATGATGGGCCCGTATGGCCACATGTACTGGATGCTGATCTTCTGCAACAGCCTGACGCCGCAGTTGCTGTGGTTTCGCAAAGTGCGTCGCAACATCCCGGTGCTGTTCGTCATTTCGCTGATCGTCAACGTCGGTATGTGGCTCGAGCGCTTCGTGATCGTCGTGACCAGCTTGCACCGCGACTTCCTGCCGTCGTCGTGGGACATGTACTATCCGACCTTCTGGGATTGGGCGATCTACCTCGGCTCGATCGGTCAGTTCTTGGTTTTGTTCTTCCTGTTCCTGCGGTTTGTCCCGATGATCGCCATGTTTGAGGTGAAGCATCTGGTGCCGCAGAGCGAGAAGACTCGGGCGTAAGGGGAGCGAGCTGATGAACGACATCTTTTGCATCGCCGCCGAGTTTGAGACGCCGGAAGCTCTGATCGCAGCCAGCGAGAAGACGCGCGACGCCGGCTTCAAGAAGTTCGAGTGCTACACGCCGTTCCCAGTCCATGGGCTGGCGGACGCGATGGGCTTGAAGCGGCCGATTTTGTCCTGGATTATTTTCGCGGGCGGCCTCGTTGGGCTATGCGCGGGCTTCGGGTTGGCCTACTGGGTCTCGGTGATCAATGGGCCGTACAACATCGGCGGTCGGCCGCTCAACTCGTGGCCTTCGTTCATTCCGGTGACCTTTGAGACGACCGTGCTGGTCGCTTCGCTTACCGCGGTCATCGGCATGATCGCCTTCAATGGTCTGCCGCGCCCCTATCACCCGGTCTTCAACTATCCACGGTTCAACAAGATCATGGACGACCGCTTCCTGCTGACGATCGAGTCGACGGACCCCAAGTTCGACCGCGAACAGACGAGCGAGTTCCTGCGTGGTCTCAATCCGACCGAAGTCGTCGAGGTGGAAAATGAATAAGGCGACCGCCGCGGTGATCGCCCTCCTGCTGCTCGCAGCCGCGGGCTGCCGGCAGGATATGCACGACGGCCCCTATCTCGAGCGCTACGAATACAGCGCGTTCTTCGAGGATCATCGCGCTTCGCGTCCCACGGTGGAAGGCGCGGTGGCGCGAGGCGAGCTGCGCGCGGACACGCACCTCTATGAGGGCTACGTCGATGGCGAGCTCGCGACGACGTTCCCGTTCCCGGTCACTCGCGAAGTCGTCGAGCGCGGCCGCAACCGCTTCAACATCTACTGCTCGCCTTGCCATGGCGAGCTTGGCGACGGCCGGGGTGCGGTTGTGCAACGTGGCTTCCAGGGCCCGCCGACCTATCACAGCGCGCGTCTTCGGCAGGCGCCTCCAGGGCACTTCTACAACGTGATCACCAACGGCTACGGGCGCATGTTCAGCTTCAACGACCGCGTGCAGCCGCGCGACCGTTGGGCGATCGTCTCTTATATCCGGGCGCTGCAATTCAGCCAGTCGGCGCCGATCGATCAGCTTCCCGCCTCGGTGGTGACTGAGCTGCGCGCGGAGGGCATTCAGTGAGCGCACACGACGCAAACGAAAAGATTGCGGGCCTGCAGACCAAGGGCTTGATGGTGGGCGGCGTCGGTCTGGTCGCCTGCGGCGCGGCTTGGGCGATGGACGCCGAGCGGTTCTATCAGGCTTACCTGCCGGGCTACTTGTTCTGGCTGGCCGCCTCGCTTGGCTGCCTGGGCTGGACGATGATCCATCATCTGACCGAAGGCAAGTGGGGTTTCCCCGTCCGCCGCATCTGGGAAGCCGGCTCCCGCACGGTCTGGAGCATGATCCCGTTGTTCATTCCCATTTTCATGGGCATGCACACGCTCTTCAGCTGGACTTCGCCCGAGGCCGCGCATGATCCGATTCTGGTTGGCAAGGCCAGTTATCTCAACGTCGGTTTCTTCACTGTGCGCGCCGCGCTTTACTTCGTGATCTGGAGCGGCTTGGCCTTCCTGCTGAGTTCCTGGTCGTCCAAGCAGGACGAAGAGGAAGTCGAGCCGATGCGCACGAAGATGCGTAAGCTCAGCAGCGCCGGCATCCTGATGATGGCGATCACCGTCACGTTCATGTCGGTTGACTGGGCGATGTCGGTGGACCCGCACTGGTTCTCGACGATCTTCGGCTTCTTGTTCGCGGCGAGCGACCTGCTCATGGGCATGGCGATCACGATTCTCGTCGCCAAGATGCTTTGGGATTACGAGCCGTTCCACAAGGCCGTCAAGGTCAGCACCTTCCACGACCTCGGCAACCTGCTCATGGCGTTCACCATGCTTTGGGGCTACATGGCCTTCTCGCAGTTCCTGATCATCTGGTCGGGCAACACGCAGGAGGAGATTCCCTGGTATTTGGTGCGCAATGACGATGCCTGGAACATCATCACGGTCATCCTGATCGTGTTCCATTTCTGCGTGCCCTTCTTGGTGCTGCTCACGCGCAGGACCAAACGTGCGCCGTCGACTTTGATCAAGGTCGCCGCCTGGCTGATCGTGATGCGCTACATCGACCTCTACTGGCTGGTCATGCCAAGCCTCGGATCGCATGGCGGCGACACGCACGGCGCGCCGTTCCATCCCTCCTGGATGGATCTGGCCGTCCCGATCGCCCTCGGCGGCATCTGGCTAGGCTTCTTCGCAATGCAGCTCAAGAGCCGTAATTTGGCGCCCGTCGCCGATCCGCGCTTCCAGGAAGCGCTCGCCGACACGGGAGGACATCACTAAGTCATGCCTGACTTCAAGTTTTCCCCGACACACGACCACGAGCGCACCGATGCGCACGTCAAGCCGCTGGTGATCTTTCTGATCGCCATGGGCGTGACCATCGTCGGCTCGTTCATTTCGATGGTCGGGTTGTTTGATTTTCTTTCGATGCGGGCGCAAAGCATGGACCGTGTGCCGAGCTCGGTCAAGGTGGCCGACGAGGTGCCTTCTGGTCCGCGCCTGCAAGTCGTGCCGGGGCTGGACCTGCGCGAGATTCGCGCCGCTGAGGAAGACCGGCTTAACGGGTACGGTTGGGTGGATGAGGGCGGACGCGTGGTCCACATCCCTATCGAGAAAGCGATCGACGTGCTCATCGAGCGCGGGGTTCCGGCGCGGTCGGAATAGTTCCGCGATCAGGCTTCAACTTTGTTACGGACAGGCGAGAAAGGAGGACGAATCATGCGACTTACACTGAAAGCTTTGCTACTGTGCGCGGCTTCGTTGTCCTCCGCCTTCGCGCAATCGCAGTTCTTCAATCCGGCGCGCAGTCAGGCTCCGGGCGAGTACCAGAACCCGTCGAACATCAGCCCGACCGAGTTGGAGGGCGTGACGATTACGCAACGCCTCGACAATCGCATCGATCTCGACCTCGAGTTCACTGACTCCTCCGGCGAGAAGGTTGTCCTGCGGGAGTTGTTCCGCGGCAAGCCCGTCGTGCTTTCGTTGGTCTACTACGAGTGCCCGATGCTTTGCACGCTCGAGCTGAACGGTTTGCTCAAGGCCATGCGCGCGATGGATTTTTCCGCCGGCGTCGACTATGACGTAATCAGCCTGAGCTTCGACCCGACCGAGGGCTCCGACCTCGCTGCCACTAAGAAAGACGAGTACATGCGGCAGTACACGCACGCTGGTTTCTATGACCGCGAGCGGCTCGAAGATGGGTGGCGCTTCTTGACGGGCTCGGAAGAGAACATCCGCGCGCTGGCTGATGCGGTCGGATTCGGTTATCGCTACGACGAAGAAAAGGATTTATACCGGCACGCCAGCGGCATCATCACCTTGACGCCGCAGGGTAAGGTTTCGCGGTATCAGTTTGGCGTCGAATACTCCCCGCGCGATCTCAAGTTCGCGCTGATGGAGGCTTCGGCGGAGAAGATCGGCTCGCCGGTGGACGCAGTGATGCTCTATTGCTTCCACTACGATCCGGTGAGCGGCAAGTACGGGTTCGTCGTCATGAAGGCGCTGCAGGTCGCCGGCGGGGCGACTCTGGTGCTGCTGTTTGGCTTTATTGGGCTGAACGTCTGGCGCGAGCGCCGGCGTAGTACGTCCGGCGCTCCCAGAGAGGCGTTGAGCTAAGGGGAGGCCCGAGAGGCGAGTTTACGAGCATGTGGGAAAAGCTCTACAACGACTTTTCGTTCTTCCCGGAGGGCGCCTCGACGCTCGCTTGGGAGATCGACGCGATCTATCTGTTCGCCGTGGCGATCACGGTGATTTTCACGCTGTTGATCTTCGTGTTGATGATCGTCTTCGCGGTGAAGTTTCGCCGCAAAGACGAAAACTTCATCCCGAAGCCGATTCACGGCTCGGCGCCGCTCGAGATCTTCTGGTCGATCGTTCCGTTCATCATCACGCAGGTGCTGTTCGGTTGGGGCGCGTACATCTTCTTCAAGTACTCCAATCCGCCCGCCAATGCCATGGACGTTCACGTCGTGGGCAAGCAGTGGATGTGGAAGGTTCAACACCCGGAAGGCAAGCGCGAGATCAACCAACTGCACGTTCCGGTCGGTCAGCCCGTGCGGCTGATCATGACCTCCGAGGACGTGCTGCACAGCTTCTATATTCCGGCGTTTCGCATCAAGCGCGACACCGTTCCGGGGCGGTATACCTCAATGTGGTTCGAGGCGACCAAAGAGGGTGAGTACCACTTGTTCTGCGCCGAGTACTGCGGCAACGAGCACTCGCGCATGATCGGGCACGTCTACGTGTTGAGCCCGCAAGAGTACGACGAGTGGCTGCAAACCGAGGAGAACGGTCCGAATGATCCGCCTGCCGTGGCGGGTGAGCGCTTGTTCTCCCAGCATCGCTGCGATACCTGCCACAGCCCCGACGGCATCGGCCGCGCGCCTTCGCTGCGCGGAGTATACGGCTCGACAGTTGCTACTTCTGACGGCGCACGGGTGCGCGTCGACGAGTCCTACATTCGCGAGTCCATCCTAGACCCGAAGCGCCACATCGTCTCGGGCTTCGAAGGGACGATGCCGACCTTCCAGGGGCAGGTCACCGAAGAGCAGGTTCTCGAGTTGATTGCCTATATCAAGACGTTGGGCGCGGAATAGCCCGAGGAGAGAAGGACGATGGGCGCTATGTCATCCGCAATTCCGCAGGAAAAACCGCGGACGAATTATCTCAATCACAAGTACGGCATTCTTTCCTGGCTGCTGACCGTCGACCACAAGCGTATCGGGTTGCTCTACATCGTGAGCATCTCGGCGTTCTTCGCCGTGGGCGCGCTCTATGCCGGTCTCATCCGCGCTGAGTTGCTGACACCCGATGGCGACCTGCTCTCGACCGAGCAGTACAACCGCGCCTTCACCGGGCACGGCGTGGCGATGACGTTTTTCGTGCTGGTGCCGCTGATTCCGGCCACACTCGGCAACTTCCTGCTGCCGATGATGATCGGCGCGCGAGACGTCGCATTCCCGCGACTGAACCTGCTGAGCTGGTACATGTACATCGGCGGCGGTACGATTGCCGCTATCGCGCTGCTCACCGGCGGCATCGACACCGGTTGGACGTTCTACGCACCGTATTCGAGTCGCTACGCCAATGGCAGCGTGCTAATTGCGCTCTTCGGGGCCTTTACAGCGGGTTTCTCGTCGATCCTGACCGGCTTGAACTTCGTCGTCACGATCCACAAGATGCGTGCTCCAGGTTTGACCTGGTTCCGATTACCGCTGTTCGTGTGGGCGCTCTACGCAACCAGTCTCATTCAGGTCCTTGCAACGCCCGTGGTGGCGATCACGTTGACGTTGCTCGGGCTCGAGCGCATCTTCGGTGTGGGCATTTTCGATCCCGCTCTGGGCGGCGATCCGATCCTGTTCCAGCACATGTTCTGGTTCTACTCGCACCCGGTGGTCTACATCATGATCCTGCCGGCGATGGGTGTAATGAGCGAAGTGATCGCGTGCTTCAGCCGCAAGGCGGTTTTCGGCTACAAGATCATTGCCTACTCCTCGCTCGCGATCGCCATGCTCGGCTTCATCGTCTGGGGCCACCACATGTTCGTCTCCGGGCAGTCGGCCTTCGCCGGCCTGCTGTTCTCGTTCCTTACAGTGCTGATCGCGGTGCCATCGGCCGTGAAGATCTTCAACTGGCTGGGAACGATGTACGGCGGCTCGATCGATCTGTCGACGCCGATGATCTACGCGATGGGCTTCATCGGCGTGTTCACCGTTGGCGGCTTGACGGGCTTGTTCCTGTCGACGATCGGAATCGACATTCACGTTCACGACACCTACTTCGTGGTTTCGCACTTCCACTACGTGATGGTAGGCTCGGCGATCATGGGCTATCTCGCGGGCATCCATTTCTGGTGGCCTAAGATGTTCGGCGTAATGTACAACCGCTGGTGGGGACGGTTGGCCGCTGTCATTACATTCCTGGGCTTCAACTTCACGTTCTTCCCGCAGTTCGTCGTCGGCTACCTCGGCATGCCCCGCCGGTACCACTTCTATCCGGAAGAGTTCCAGATCTGGAACGTGATGTCGACCATGGGCGCTACGGTGCTCGCAGTGGGCTACGTCATGCCGTTGTTCTACCTCACCGCATCGCTGATCAACGGCGAGAAGGTTGGCGCGAACCCCTGGGGCGCGAAGGGACTCGAGTGGGAAGCCGCGGATTCCCCGCCGCACCATGAGAACTTCGAGGCGACCCCGATCGTGACGCAGGAAGCCTACGCCTACGCAGAAGAGGAGGGAGCCGTTGTCCACTGATCACGCGGCCACGGCCGATCACCACAACTCGTTGGTCGCCCACCAGTTTGACGACGCGGAGCAGCAGAAAGAAGCCTCCGCGCTCGGAATGTGGGCGTTCCTGATCACCGAAGTTCTGTTCTTCGGCGGGTTGATCCTTGCCTATACGATTTTCCGCAACGCCTATGGCTTGGCCTGGACTGCGGGTAGTCACGAGCTCAATGTTGCGCTCGGCGGCGCGAACACCGCTGTGCTGATCTTCAGCTCGTTCACGATGGCGATGGCGGTGCACTTCGCACAGCTTGGCCAGCGCAACAAGATCGTTCTGTTCTTGATCCTGACGTTGATCTTCGGCAGCGTGTTCCTGGGCGTCAAGGTTGTCGAGTACAGCGAGAAGATTGAGCACCACTTGGTGCCGGGACCGAACTTCCAGTATCACGGCGAGTTCGCCGACGAGGTGAACCCGCGCAACGTCGAGCTGTACTTCTTCATGTACTTCGCGATGACGGGCGTCCACGCGGTCCACATGATCGTCGGCGCGATCCTGCTCGTGGTCTGGTTGATCCCAATGGCGCGTAAAGGCAGATACACATCTGAATACTACGCGCCAATCGAAAACTTTGGCTTATATTGGCACTTTGTCGATATCGTCTGGATCTTCCTGTATCCGCTTCTGTACCTGATTGGAAGGCACAACTAATGTCGGACACCACGCACGAGTTTCATCCGCACATCGTCCCCATCCCGGTCTACTTGGCCATCTTCGTGGCCCTGCTGGTCGGCACGGGTGTGACGATCGCGATCGCCTACGTCGATCTCGGACCCATGAACACGCTGGTGGCCATGCTGATCGCCTTCTTCAAGGCGTCGCTGGTGGTGCTCTACTTCATGCACGTGAAGTACTCGAGCAAGCTGGTCCAGTTAGCCGCCGCGACAGGGTTCCTGTGGCTTGGGATCATGCTGTTCTTCACGCTTTCCGACGTGTGGACGCGTGACTGGCAACCGGTTCCCGGCTTCGCGCCGCAGTTCGTCGACGAGCCCTTGGGTCACGGGCCGGCTGCGGCGGGCGGCCACGGCGAGGCGACCGACGGGCACGGCGAAGCGCCAACCGCGGGCGGGGAACACCAATAGCCGCCCGCTCCGGGCGCACGCGCGGCGCCGCCGCAAAGTCGTAAACTGGGCTTTCGTGGCGGCGCGCAAGCAAACCAAGATCAAACCCAAACAGTTCCTGCAGGAGCTCAAGGCGGGCGAAAAGCCCGCCTTTGGCTATTTGTTCCTCGGCGCGGAGATCTTCTTCCGTGATCGTTGCCGCAAAGGGCTCAAGAAGGCCGTACTAGGCGACGACGTCACCGAAGACGGCTTGCTGCTGATTGACCTCAAGGAGCAGTCGCTCACGCGCGTGCTCGACGAGACGCGCTCGCTGTCGCTCTTCGCCTCTTCGCGGCTGATCTTTGTCTCGAACGCCGAGAACGCTCTGCCCGCCGGCCGCTCTGCCAAGGATGCGCCGAACGCGGCAGCCTTGGCGGCGTATTTCAAGACCCCACTCCTGGCGTCGTCTTGGCGTTCGAGTGTACGAAGCTCGATGCGCGCGACCGTGACGACAAGGCCAAGCTGGATCGTGTCGCACAGTTCTACGCCTCGGTGCCCGTGATCGTCGAAATGGACCGGCTGACGCCCGGCGAGCGCTCAAGGGCGCCGCGCTGTTGGCCCGCAACCTCGGGCTCGACGTCGACAACGATACCCTCGCCGAGCTCGTCGAGATGCTGGGCGGGGACATGGCGCGGCTCGAGAACGAGCTCCAAAAGCTTCAGCTCTACGCCGAACCCGGACGCCCCATTACCCGTGCTGACATCGAAACGCTGGTGCCGGAGGCGCGCCAAAGCGGCGTCTTCGAGCTAACCGACGCTCTTGCGCACAAGCAGCGCGAGCGCGCCTTGCGCATCGTGGACACATTGCACGAGGGCGGGGCCTACTGGCCTATGCAGGTCACGCTGCTCGCCAGCCTCTTTCGCCAAACGCTGGCGGTCAAGGAAGGCGGCGCGCGCTCGGCCAAGCAGGCGATGGACCAGCTCGCGCGCAGCGGCGTCCGCACCTGGTACAGCCGTGCGCAGCAGCTCGTCGAGACGGCTGAGCAGTTCTCGCGCTCCGATCTAGAGCGCGCTCTGATCGCGCTCTATGAGGCCGATCGCGACCTACGCCGTCCCACGCCCGACGACCGTCTCATCATGGAGACGCTGCTCTTGCGGCTGACCTAGCCGGAACTCCGGCGGAAACGTTCTCTGTCCCGCCACGCTCTACCGAGTGATGGAAA
Source organism: Bryobacterales bacterium (assembly GCA_041394905.1). Classification (GTDB taxonomy): domain Bacteria; phylum Acidobacteriota; class Terriglobia; order Bryobacterales; family UBA6623; genus RI-231. The sequence continues at coordinate 23,158 of JAWKHJ010000024.1, forward strand.
GAACGAGAGCCACGGACAAACTCTACGCCAGAGGCATTCAGGCGCGCATGCATCCCGCCGAGGATGGTCAGCCGGCTGCTCCCAAAGAGTTCGACCTGTACCTGGACCGGAGCGGCGAGTATCGCTGGTTTGCGGAGGGTGAGCCGACCGATGCGGCCGGAGAGAGCCTGCGGACGGCCGTCGAGAACGCGCGGCTGCGCTGGAAGGGTTTTCAGGTCGTCGAGCTCGAGGGCCACGCGGTCACCTCAGAGACGCAACACGACATCCCGGAGCGCTATGCCGCTGACGATCTGGAGAAGGTGGCGACCGGCTGATTTTGGGCTATCCTAGTGGGAATTTCCGAGGAGATTCCCATGCGTCGCTCTTGGTTGCTGACCTCATTTCTCGCCCTGGCCGGCCTAGCCCTGTGGGTGGCATGCGCCGAGCGCCGCCGCCTGAGCCTGAGCCGGAAGCGAAGGCTGACGCTCCGACTGCGCTCACCAAGATCGCCGACGGAGTCTGGTTTCGCGAGGGCGAGCGGGACCAGGGGCACTGCAACAATGTCATCATCGAGCTGGAAGACGGCTTGTTCGTCGTAGACGCCAACTTCCCCTCAGGCGCGCAACTGGTAATGGAGGACGTCAAGACCGTCTCCGACAAGCCGGTGAAGTGGGTGTTCGACACGCACCACCACGGCGACCACGCTTACGGCAACCCCCTTTGGACCAAGGCCGGCGCCACGACGCTCGCCTATGTCGGCGTAGCGGAAGAGATCAAGCGCTATGAGCCCGCCGGATGGCTGGGCGCGGCGCAAGCCCGGCCCGATGTCGCGGCTCTCAACCTGCCCACGCTCGAGCCGCCGCAGCAGACCTTCACGGAGACGCCGCACGTCGTCGAAGACGGCAAGCGCCGCATCGAATTACACCACTTCGGCTGGGCTCACACGCGAGGCGATGGCTTCGTCTACCTACCGAACGAGAAGATCCTCGCGACCGGCGACGCCGCGACGAACGGCCCCTACAACTTCACCGGTCACGGCAACACGGGGAGCTGGCCCAATGTGCTGGCCCGAGCGCTCGAGCTGGACTTCGACAAGGTTCTGCCTGGGCACGGTCCGGCAGGAGGCCGCGAAGTTGTCGAAGGTGAGAAGGCGTTCATGGAGTTTCTCAACAGCGCCGTGGATGAGGCTGTCAAGGCGGGCAAGAAGCTCGAAGACGTCATTACGGTCGAAGAGGGCAGGGGAGTAGCGACCACGATCGAGGCGCCGGAACGCGTCGCGAATTGGGTTGGGCCAAACTTCGCCGAACAGCTCCGCGTGCGCTGGGAAGAAGTGAAGCAGGGCAAGCCCTACGGCATGATCATGGGCGGCGAATAGGCCCGAAAACGCGACAAACGGCGACATTTCGCGACATTTTTCTAAGGTCCCAGAATCGCGTGGCGCGAACGACGGCTCGTGCCACTAGTGCTCACATGAACGCTCAGGCGACGCCGAGCGCTTCCGCCAGGGCGTGCTTCATCACTGCTTCGTCGGGGTCTTGGCCGGTCCAGAGTTGGAAGCCAATGACGCCCTGGTAGACCAGCATGGACAAGCCGTCGAGCGTGGGCAGGCCGCGCTGGCGGGCGGCGGCGAGCAGGCGCGTCTCCGGCGGGTTGAAGACCGCATCGGCGACCAGCATGTCCGATTTGGCTTGGCTGAGGTCGACGTCCGGCATGGCGGAGATGTCGGGGTAGAGCCCGATCGAGGTGGCGTTGACGAACAGGTCGACGTCGCTGGGCACGACATACGTTCCTTGCCAGTGTTCGAAGCGGACCGGGCCAGTGGCGTTCTTCTTCAGGTCCGCCGTCATGGACTGGCCGCGATCGAAGCCGCGATTGACGACAACCAGGTCGGAAACTCCGGCAAGTAGTAATTCCGTCCCAATGGCGCGCGCCGCGCCGCCCGCGCCCAGCATCACCACGCGCTTGCCCGCCGGGTCCATGCGGCCGTCTGTGCGGACGCCGCGCAGGAAGCCCTTGCCGTCCGTGTTCTCGCCGATCAGCTTGTCGCCTTGGCGGACTACCGTGTTGACCGCGCCGATCATGCGCGCTTCCTTCGAAAGGTCGTCGAGCAGAGGAATGACGGCGACCTTGTGCGGGATCGTCAGGTTGACGCCGCGCATGCCGAAGGCGCGGACGCCGCGGAAGGCGTCGACGAGATCCTCAGGGCCGACTTCCACGGTAAGGTAGCGCCAATTGAGTCCGGCGGTGCGAAAAGCCGCCTCTTGCATCACGCCAGTGGGGTTTTCCGCCACGGGGCGGCCGAAGCAGCCCGTGAGCTCCGCTTTATAGTTGGCTGCCACCGGCCCTACTCCTCGGCCAGCCTTTGGGCACGCCGCCCGGCAAAGTGCGAGGGGTGGACTTCGCGGAGGATCACGCGGACGCTCTCAGGCGTCACGTCGAGCGCGCGGACGGTGGCGTCAGTCACTTCTTGGATGAGCTTGGCCTTCTTGTCGTAAGTGCGGCGGAAAACAGCGTAGTGTCGAGAATGGGCATGAGGCAATCGTAGCGTGAAAGCGGCTCCGGATGTACTTCGTGGCTCGCGGTTGAACCGTCCACGAGGGTTTCCGGCGAGTGCGTGTGTACGTCTCCTGCGCGCGCCCTACGTGATATTCAGCTATGTTGAGGCGTGATCTTGAACGAGCGCCGCCGGAGAATCGACCTATTCTTCATGAATCAAGTAGATGATTCGCCCGTCGCGCTTCGAAAGTTCGACGAGCACCGTGCCGCCGTCGACCCCGGGTGGCAGTGTGCCTGTAACGGTCCAAACATCACCTTCTAGGCTCGCCCGCCAAGGCTTTTCTGACTCGAGTTGCTTTGAACCACCATAAATCGGAAGAGCGACGGCCTCAGCAATCCGTACAGCGGTTTCCTTATCGGTACAAATCCGTCGTCAGGCAGGAGGCAAGACCACCGCGATGTCAACCGTTGGGGTCGCGGGAGAACCTTCGATAGCAGAAGGGGCTTGATCGGCTCGGGGCAGTCCTGAACACACGACGAGGAGCACAATGCCAAACCGAATAGAACGAATGCGGGGTTAGGTGAAGAAACCATTCTACGTTTCCCAATAACTCAAGTCCGGCGACCGCCCCGTCCCAACTACCCACAACTTAGAACGCCGCGCCCACCGGCAACTTCGCGGTTTGGCTGGCGCGCCCTGGGAGGAAATGACCAAATCGAGCGTCCCTGGTTGCACGTTGAAGCCGACGCGGAAGTTGATCTGGTAGACGCTGATGAGCTGTGGAGCGTAGAACGCGCCTTCGATCACTGCTCCGCCGCCGAGTGTGACGGCGGGCATCGCAACCGGCGTCGACAGCGGTGGCGGCGAGGGCCCGGCCTGGTTGGTGGGCACGGGTGGAAGACGGCTCGAGGCCGTGGCGAACAGCAGCAGGACTTCGCCTGGGCGGGCCGGATTGGAGGGCGTGACCACCGAGTAGTCTGCATGCAGCACAGCCGCATAGAGCTGATTGTTCAAGGCATACTCCGAACACGCCGGGCTGCGCCGCCCGAAGGCGGGATGCCGCTGATGGTGGCGAGCAGGCCTTGGTTTTCCACGACCGCTGTGACGGTCGGTCCTGCCGGTCCGAACGGGACCTGAATGTTGATCTGTTCCTGCCCGTTGACGTTGGCCAGCGACAGGATGGGCGCTGCGATGCCTCCGACAGTCACGCGAACGCCGCGGAACAACGTCAGGAAACCGTTGAGCGGATCGTAGGGGGCGGGGAAGACGCCGGCCTGGCCGTCCACATTGATGTTGACGCCGAAGATGGAGCCGTGCCGCCGGCCACGAAGCCCGAGCGGAAGCTGGCGCCGTTGACGAAGCCGGGAACCTGCAGTTGCGGCGTCCCGCCGCCCGGTCAAGCAGAGTCGACGCTGAAACCCGGCGGCCGCGCGCGGGTGACGGGACCGCGCGTGGGGCCCGCGGTGAAGGTGGTGGAAGCCTGTCCTTGGGCGTCCGTGACGGCGGGTTTGGCCGAGCAGTCCGGAGCCGCTGATGGAGAAGGCGACCTGAACGCCCTGCCGGCTGTCCGCCGGACGTAGCGACCGGACCACCAAGGGCGCGGGGCTGCGGAATTGAGCGAGACCGATTGCTGGTTGCCGGAGACAATGACCAATTGCGCTGGCGTGGCGGATCGGTGCTCAGCGAGAACGAAGCCAGGATGTTGGCGTCCTGCGGGGAAACCGCTCGCACTTCATAGGTCCTCGCCGCGCGCGGGCGGGCCGCACGCCGCGCGCCGACGCACGCCCTTGTCCATTGGTGATGGAGAATACTCCTTCGAGCGTGGCGGCCTCGGGGGGAACAACGGACCAGCTCACGGGCGCATTGGTGGTAAGGGTTCCGCACTGGTCGGTGCTCTCGACCACGAGGGCCAAGGGCAGAGGCTGGTTCGGCACGCCGACTTGGCCGTCGCCCTGCACCTTGCGCAACTGCGCGAAGGGTCCGCGGGTGAGGCTGTAGCTGATGGTGGCGTCCGTGCCGCCGGCGGCAAGCCAGGCTCGATCGTTCCCGAAGGCGGAGCGCAGCCGAAGGCGACATCGAATGTAGCGATACCGGCCGCGTTGGTCGGGATCGAGGCAGGCGTGAACGTGATGCCCTGCGGGCCGCGAAGATGAAGACCGTCGCGCCGGCGACGACCGCGCCGGCGTCCGTCTCGGTGCGGACCTGGATGGCGGCGGGGAAAGCATCGCGCGGGCCGAAAGCACGCCGCCAGAGAGGATCTGGATGCGCTCGGCTTGGGTACCGGTCCCGTTCGGCGTGATGGTGGCGTTGAAGGGCGCGGGCAGCGATCGGCCGAAGGCATCCGCGGCTGGATGGTGACGGGTGTCGGGCCGGTGACCTCACCTGCGGTACAGGCGATCGAGGCGAGGCCGAATTCATCGGTGAGGGTGTTGGTCGAGCAGGTGACCGCACTCGAGTTGACGGTCACGAAGAGCACCAAATTGGGCTGAACCTGTCCGGCGGAAACCGCGCGAACGACGAGCGGTTGGCGAAACGAAGTACTGGGGGCGACGACCTGGTTGTCGCCCGAAACTTCCTGATGCCTTCGACCAATACGCCGTCCTTGACGGTGACCGAGTAGGCGAGGCTGCGCGTTCCGTCGCTGATGGTGACCTGGACGTTGAGGTCGCCGGGCACTTCGCCAGCGCCGCGAACGTGGTCCCGCTCAGCCGTTCTGTCCCGTGACAGCGGAGGCAGGGCATTGCACGGCAGGTTGTTGACGACAATCGAGGGCGACGCTGGGCTGAGGAGCGCCGCCCGCCCGCGTCTCGACCGTTAGGTTGAAGCTGGTGTTCTCGAAGACGGTCACCGGGTCGGGCGTGATGCGTACGATCGCATCGTTGCCACCGGACTGGCCGACGATGGTGGCGGTGAACTGGACGGAATTGGGCGGACTGGCGGCGTCGCTGACGGTGATGGTCGCGATGTGCGAGGCCGGTACGCTTGCGGCGACAGTGCAGGTGATGCTCTTGCGGCCGACTTCGTTTGTGGAAACGCCGATGGCGGGACAGGTGAGCGAGGCGCTGTCGTCCGTGACCGTGAACTGGGCCCGGCGGTAGCGCGTTCGAGCGTTTCTCGACGACGAGGGTGAGATCCTCCGGCGCTGACGGTTTGGCCCGTCGCCGGAGATGATGAAGAGGCCATCGCCAAGGTCGGGGCGCGACGTAGACTGTGAAGTCAGCAGTAAGACCCAGTAGAGCGAGACTGTGAGCGTCACGGACGTAACCGCGCTCACAGTGTTAGCTGTACAGTCGATGGGTGTGGTGCCGGAGAGCGCCGGGACATTGTCGCATTGCGCAGCGGCCGAGTTCGAGACGACCGTCGACCGAGGAACCCCACCGGTGGGGGCCTTTGACCACAATGGTGAAGGTGTTCCCAGAAATGACAAATTGGCCGTCGCCGGAGATCTTCTCCAGAGTGATCTAGTTCTTGCTCCGGCCCCGGCTCGAGCGCCAAGAGCGAGTCCGGTGGCGGCGGAAAGCGTCCACGCCGTCGATGTGCTGCTGACGCCGCTCGGATCATAAGCGAGCAGACGGCCATCGTCGAAGGCGAGATAGGCGGTTCCGTCGTCCCCGATGGCTGCCTTTTTCGGATGCTGGGGCCAGCGCACCTCCCGTTGCGGGGTCGGCGAGCGGTACGGGCTGCGATCCATCCGCGGGGACGTAGAGCATCGATTCGCTCAAGCGCAATGCTTCGCCTGGCCTGCGTTCGCGGCAACCAGCGCCGACGCCGTCTGGCTGAGGGCGAACACTCCAGCAGCCCCGCCTGAAAGAGCCCGGCAGGAAAGACCTGCGCCCGGAGCCGAGCAGGCCGCTCGAAAAGACGTCCGGCGAGGCGGCGAGGTCGACCGTGCCGGGGAGCACGAGGTTCGTTGCGAGGTCGATGACGCGCGCTTGGCGCGAACCCGCGCGCAGCCAGTAGAGGCGGCGGCCGTCTGCCGGAAGGTAGAGCGCGGTGGCTTCGCTGCCGCCTCGCTGGTTACGTCCAGCGTCGAGTCGATGCGCGCGCTCAGCGTGTCGATGCGATACAGTCGACCGCCCACGGCGACGAGCAGGTGTTAGCTTCCCGCGTCGAACGTGGCGGCGGTGGCCGGGTCGTCGGGCAGTTCGATGGAAGCGGTGGCGCGCAAGTCAGCATCGAGCACGCGCACCTGGGCGGACCCAACGAGGAAGGTTTTGTCACCCGCACGAAACGCCGCAAAAGCGCCTTGCGGGGCGGGCGCGGAGCCCAGCGAACGCAGGGATGGCGCGGCAAAGACGCTGGCTTCTTGCGAATCGGCGTGAAAAACGAAGAGGCGATCCGCGGCGGCAAGCGGCAGCGCCGACGAAGCGAGAACAATGAGGAAGCGGGGGAATGGCATGGTGAGGTGACAAGGGCGCACGGACCATGTTGGCACGCACAAGCGCCGTTCGAGCCTGACGGGAACGGGCGCGGACTATAGGCCGAGCATGCGCGCGTGGACGGGCGACATCGCCCATGTAATGGGTTGCGCCTGGAGCTTCCGCGGCTTTCCGGATGTATTCCTTGCCTTAGGTCCCTGGTCGAGAGCTTCGTAGTATATGGGCCGACGTAAAGATTGGCGTAGAACAGCTGGTCCTCTAGCGCACCTTTGCCGCCCGCATTGGCGCGCGAGCCCATCCTCAACGGTGGCTTTCCCCTGGAAAAGCTGCAAATTTGCGCCATAGGCACGCGAGGGTCGTCGGAAATGGGCAGCATATGCGCCCGTGCGTCTTCGATTCCATTGGCGCGCGCACGGCGAGAAGTGCCAGACGCCGTTCTCGACGTCACTGGGGTTCACGGTTTGGTGCAGCTCGAACTGCTAGCCATCCTCGAAGCGTCCGGCGTAGTAGAGCGAGATGCCGCGTTGCCAGTGGTGGGGGCCAGACGCGGCTCCAGCCGGATGGCGCGGTCGAAGTCGGCGATGGAGCTGTCGATCGAACCGGCGCGAAAGTTCGCCTCGCCGCGGCGGTTGTAGAGCGCGGCGGAACCGCCTTGCGTCTCGATGGCCTGGTGACGCGTTCGACCTCGGTGGCCGGGGCGCTGAGCAAGGCAAGAGGAAGCAAGAGAAGAAGGCAGGACCAAACGAAGCATTGCTACTTAGAATAGACGCGATGGGCGCGCGCGTGGTCGGCATTGGCGGAGGCTCGGGCTCGGGAAAGTCCACCCTGGCCCACGCCATCGTGGAGCGAAGCCCGGGCGCCTGCATCGTGGAGCTCGATTGGTATTACCGCGACCTGGCGCACTTGGACCCTCAGGGCGGGCGCGCTGGAACTTCGATCACCCAGACGCGCTGGACTGGGAGCTGTTGCGCGACCAGCTTGCCGACTTCGCGCCGGAGAGCCGATCGCGCCTCCTCTCTATGACTTCTCAACCCACACGCGCCGTGCGGCGTACCGTGCGGTGGGGCCGGCGTCGCGGATCGTGCTCGAAGGCATTTTGGCTTTGCACCAGCGGGCGCTGCGCGAGGCGATGGACTTGAGCATCTTCGTTGCGGCGCCAGGCCGGTGCGGTTGTCGCGGCGGTTGGAGCGCGATGTGCGCGAACGCGGGCGGACTCGGAATCCGTGCACGAGCAGTTTTGCGGCTACCGTCCGCCCGATGCGTGCGTTCGTCGCCCCGACCGAGGCGCACACGGACGCTGGTGGCGGACGAGGAAGGGACTTCGCGCCGGCCGTCGAGCGCGCGCTGGCGCACCTCGACGGCCTGGCGCGGTCGCGCTCAGCGTAGCTCGGACGTCGCTCCGCGGCCGTCCAGCTTTTCCGCCGTGCGCAGAAGGTAGAGGAACTCGGCGCGCTCTCCGCCCGTGTCGTCTCCCATGGCGCTGCGCGCCAGCCTCTCCGGCGGACGTCCAACTGGCGTCGCCTTTGTAGCCAGGTCGCGCAGCAACATGCCGTACTCGGCGACCGCCGCGGCCCAGCGCAGGTTGGCCGAGGCTTGCTCGACCGGCACGTCGGCGTCGTGCAGCGGGACTTCGAGCTTGCGGCTCTCGTGAGCGTCGGGCTGCTTGTAGCGCACCTTCACGAAGAGCAGCTCCGCGGACTTGGGCGGCGCTGGCGGCTCTGCTTTGTCGGGCTGATAGCGCAAGGGCTCTTCGTCGGGCGGAGCGCCGGTGGGGACGATCTCGTAGAGCGCCACGACGCTGTGTCCGGCGCCCATGTCGCCTGCGTCCTTCTTGTCGTTGGCGAAGTCTTCGTCCTTCAGCAGCCGGTTTCGTAGCCGATCAGACGATAGCCGCGCACGCGTTCCGGGTTGAATTCGACTTGGATCTTGACGTCTTTTGCGACGGTGACGAGTGTGCCGCCGATCTGCTCGACCAAGGCGCGGCGGGCTTCGAGCGCGCTGTCGATGTAGAGGTACTGGCCGTTGCCGTGGTCGGCGAGTTGCTCCATCTTGGCGTCCTGCAAGTTGCCCGTTCCGAAGCCCATGACGGTGAGGAAGACGCCGCTCTCGCGCTCGCGCTCGATCAGTTGGATCAGCTCGTCGTCATTCGAGACGCCGACGTTGAAATCGCCGTCCGTGGCGAGGATCACGCGGTTGGAGCCGCCTTTGCGGAAGCTGCGGCGGGCGAGCTCATACGCGGTGCGGATGCCGGCTGCGCCTGCGGTGGAACCTCCGGCGCGCAGACGTTCGAGCGCTTGCAGGATCGTGTGCTTGTGGTCGCCGGGCGTTGGATCCAGGACGACTCCTGCGGCTCCGGCGTAGACGACGATCGCGACCGAATCCTGCGGGCGTAGCTGGTCGACGAGCAGGCTGAACGCTTGTTGCAGCAGCGGTGGCTTGTCGGGCGAATGCATTGAGCCGGAGACGTCGAGCAGGAAGGTGAGCGAGGCGGGCGGCAAGGTCGGCGACAGCGATGTCCGCCGTGCGTAACGCGATGCGGGCGAGCTTGTGGTCCGAGTCCCATGGGCAGCGCGCGACCTCGGCGGCGATGGCCAGCGGGTGTTCGCCTTGCGGCGCGGGATCGTCGTAGCGGAAGTAGTTCAGCAGCTCTTCGATGCGTACCCGCGTCCTTGGGCGGCAGGTCGCCGTCTTCAGGAAGCGTCGGACGTTCGAGTAGGCTGCGGTGTCGACGTCACTCGAGAACGTGGACAGCGGCGTCTTGAGTAGCGCTGGCCGGACTCTTCGATGCGGTTGCTGGCGCTCCAGCGCCGCCTGCAGGGCGGCATAGGTGGACTGAGTCATGATCGTGGGCGAGAGTCCGCCTCCACCGTTTCCGCGACCGAGCCGACCTCGAGCGCGACGGTGTGTTGGGCGGTCAAGCCTGGTTGGACTTCGAACAAGTCTGCGGGAGAAATCTGAAAGCCAGCGGATTCCACGCGGACGCGGTACTGCCCCCGGAGGCAGCGACGAAGCGCGCCACGCCCTGTGGGTCCGTTTGGGCTTTGCGCTTGAGGCCCGTCGCGGGGTTTCCACCTCCACATTGGCCTGCAGGATCACTGCGCCGGTCGCGTCGGTGACGGTGATTTCGAGCGCTCCTTGGATCGATTGCGCCACGCACAGCGCAGACGCGAAGACGAGAGAGTTGCGAGCAACACGGCTCGCAAAGATGCAGTCATTGTTCAACCCCCGAGGGGAAGTTTCCCCAACCCGTTTTCGAACTACGATTCGGGGGCGCGAAAGGGTTCAGGGAAGACGCGCTCACCTTCGCGCCTTGGTCGTGTATGTTGGTGGATTGTCGACCGGGCAACATTCTGCGCGCACCTTCTCGTGATCGGCGGACGCCTCGGCGGCGCCGCGCTCGTACTGTTTCTGCTCGATGCGCTGGTGTTTCGCGGGCCGTACCCATACTACCTGGGCGGACTCGACCACAGGCTCGGTGGAGTGCGGCTGTGGAACGAGAAGAAGCGCGAGCGCAGCGGCCGGCCGGAGATCCTGGCTGTTGGAGACTCGCGCATGCCGCTGTTTCCGCGTGTGGCGAACGAGCTGCAGGAGGAGACTGGGTATTTCTTTGCGGGTATCAATAGTCCGGGCACGTCTCCGCGTTGCTGGTATTACATGCTGCGCGACGTGGACCCCGACGCCAATCTTTATCACGCGATTCTCATCCCGGAGTATTGGTACGAAGACCGCGACTCGTGGGACCGCTACGACGACCGTATCCGCGACCTCAACTACATCGTCGGCCAGTTGAAGGTGACGGACATTGCGGACTTCGCGCTCTCATTCCATTTGCCGGAGTATCGATTGAAGGCCGCACGCAGGGCGACGTGGAAGGGCTTCGTTTACCAGACCGATGTGCGCGAGTTTCTCGCCGCAATCCCGAGCGGCTGGCCAAGGTCGAGTGGTACCGCCGCGACCAGTGGGAGTGGGTCTACAATTACGAAGGATCAAGGAAAACCTCGTGGGGCTGAGGCCGACTGGGAGAACGACCGCTTCCTGTACACGGACAGCGACATTCCACAAGAGCGGCGCGATCTTCTCGAGAAGAAGTGCTACGGCCGCCCGTGCCCGACACCGAACGGTTTCGGGCGTATCGCCAGAAGTGGTACGGCAAGGTGCTCGACCACTACGCGCACAGCGATACGAAGATCATCTTCTTGCGGATGGCGCGGGGGCCTGTCCCGCGCGGCCGGAGCCGTATCCAGGCTACGACACGAGCGTCGTGCGGGACTTGGCCGAGCGGCCGAACGTGCTGATGATGGACGAACACTTGTTCGATTGGATGGAGAAGCCCGAGTTCTTCAGCGACCCGCTACACATGAACATGGACGGCTCGCGTGAGTTCTCGGTGGCGTTGGCGAACGAGCTGGTGAAGCTGCTGGGGCGAGGAAGTAGAGGAAGGGGCGAAATGCTGTTCAACACGTTTCCGTTCTTCGTCTTTCTGGTTACTGTCCTGACCTTGTTCTATCTTGTCCCGCGCGCGCTGCGGAAGTACGTGCTGCTCGCGGCCAGCTACCTACTTCTACATGACTGGAATCCCCGGCTTGGCGCACGTTGCTCATTGGGCTAACGCTGGTTGGGTATTTTGCGGCCCGGAGCATTGAGGCGGGTTCGGCAGCAATTCGAAACTGGGTGCTGGTTGCCAGCGTTGCGGTCAATCTGGTCGTTCTCGGTTTCTTCAGAGTACTTCTTCTTCGCCGAAAACCTCGCCCTTGCCCTCGGACAGCCCGAAGATACGTTCTTCTTCTCGGTCGTGCTGCCGGTCGGCATCAGCTTCTATACGTTCCAAGGCATGTCGTATGTGGTGGACGTTCATCGCGGTGAGCAGAAGGCGATTCCGAACGTTCTCGACTATGCGCTGTACATCGCGTTCTTTCCGCAACTGGTCGCCGGCCCTATCGTACGCGCTGGCGAGTTCTTCGCCACGTTCTACGACTGGAAGCCTCCGTCGACGGAGGCCGTGCAGCGCGGTTGCTTGCTGCTGATTCTCGGGCTGACGAAGAAGATGGCGTTCGCCGACCAGTTCGCGCAGGTGGCCGACGCGTACTTCCAGGACCCGGCTTCGCACCCAGGGTTACTGACGGCATGGTCAGCCGTATTTGCGTTTGCGTTGCAGATCTTCTTCGACTTCTCGGGCTACACGGACATGGCGATCGGCATGGCGCGCCTGTTCGGGTTCGAGTTCCCGGTGAACTTCATGCGGCCCTATCTGGCCTGGAGCGTCACGGAGTTCTGGCGGCGCTGGCACATCACGCTTTCGCGCTGGCTGCGGGATTACCTCTACATTCCGCTGGGCGGCAATCGCGGCGGCGCATGGCGGACCTACCGCAACTTGATGCTGACTATGCTGCTGGGCGGGCTGTGGCACGGCGCGAGCTGGAACTTCGTGATCTGGGGAGGGCTGCACGGGCTCTACCTTTCGGTCGAGCGTGCGGCATGGGGCAAGCGCGGAGGCTTGCCCGAGCCGCTGGCCTACCCGTTCCGCATCCTGTTCACGTTCGTGCTGGTGCTCATTGCTTGGGTGTTCTTTCGAGCGGAGACGTTTGCCGACAGCCGGTACGTGCTGGGTGAGATGTTCTTCGGCGCGGCGGGGGCGTCGATGTTGGCCGCCCATCACTGGCTGCTGGCTTGGACGTCCCTTTTTGTCGCACTGGCGGAAGAAGGGACACAGTGCTTCGAACGCATCGCGCGTTCGCGGGCTTGGGTGTTTTCGCTTGCGGCGGGGTGCCTGCTGTTTTGGGTCGACCTATTCGGCGTGGTCGACGCTACGATTCCCTTTGTCTAGTTCCAGTTCTAAGTCTGGTGCTGGATCAGAGCCGCGCCCGTGAGAGCGCGGAGGCAAACGCGTACAATAGCGGCTCATGGACTTCTCGCGTCGCTCGTTTTTGCGCACGGCCGGCCTCGGCGCCGCCGCATTGGTCGGTTGCGGCTCCGCGCCGGAAGCGCCCTCAGACAAGGCCGCCGCTCGCAAGCCCAACGTCGTGATGATCATGTCCGACGACCTGGGCGTCGAGGCAATCGGTTGTTATGGCGGCGAGTCGTACAAGACTCCGAACATCGACAAGCTGGCGGCTTCGGGCGTGCGGTTCACCAACGCCTATGCGCAGCCCTTGTGTACGCCGACGCGGCTGCAGTTGATGACGGGCGAGTACAACTTCCGCAACTGGTATGGCTTCGGGCTGCTGCGGCCTGAGGAGAAGACCTTCGGCCACCAGATGTCCGCGGCGGGCTACAAGACATGTATCGCGGGCAAGTGGCAATTGTGGAGCTACAATCCGCCGGAATTTGAACCGGAGTTTCGCGGGCTGGGACAGAAGCCGGAGGATTCGGGCTTCGACGACTGGTTCTTGTGGCACGCGCGGCATACCGAGGAGAAAGGCTCACGCTATGGCGAGCCTACGATCATTGACAATGGCAAGCCGGTCGACGGGGCGGGGAAGTATGGCCCCGACCTCTACGTGGATCACATCAACGGCTTCATGGAGCAGCACAAAGACGAGCAGTTCTTCGTCTACTACCCGATGGCCCTGACCCACGGGCCCTTCAATCCGACGCCCGAGAGCGCCGATTGGGCGGACGGCGACCGCCTGCGCTCGGACATGAAAGCGTATTTCGGAGATATGGTCGAGCACATGGATGCGTGCGTGGGGCGAGTGGTCGACAAGATCGACGCACTGGGGCTACGCGAAGACACGCTGATCCTGTACTTCTCGGACAACGGTACGCCCAAGGGTGTGACTTCGATCCAGAACGGCAAGCCGGTCGATGGCGGCAAAGGGATGCCGACGGACGCCGGAACGCACGTCCCCCTGATTGCGAGTTGGAAAGGGGTGAGCCCGCCAGGCACGGTCAACGACGACATGGTGGATTCGACCGACCTCTACGCGACGATTCTCGACGCGGGCGGCGCGCAGCCGCCGAGTGGCGTCACGATCGACGGCCGCAGCCTTCTGCCGGAGATTCGTGGAGAGAAGGGCGACCCGAAGGATGTCATCGTCGTTTGGCATGACCCGCGTCCGGGCGCGGGAAAGGCGGCCTACACGCGGCTTGAGTTGTTTGCTCGCGACAAGCGGTTCAAGCTCTACGACGACGGGCGCCTATACGACGTTCCGGCGGATATCCTGGAGCAGCACCCCATTCCAGAGGGCGAGGGCGGGCCGGAGGCCCAGGCGGCGCGCGCGAAGCTGCGCCAGGCGCTGGACGCCGTTCCGGCAGAGAAGCGCGCTCCGCTGTGGGATCCGTACGCGGAGTTCCGCAAGAGCTGAGGCGGGGGCTACTCCTGACGTTTTCCGTCCTCGGGGTGTTCGATGATCTGCGCCGAGTGAACGAAGATGACCGGACGTGTCTCTGTCTCGGAAAAGATGTCGTCTGGAAGCGTCAGAGTGGTGATGTATTCGTACTCGGGTCGGCTCAGGGTGCCGGCGACTCCTGTGATGCGCAGCCAGTCGTCCACGGCAGCGTCGGCGGGCGGCTTGGAGGACGCCTCAGGGTCGCAGAGGGTCAGGACTTCGCTCATCTCGAGCACACCGTGAGGCTCGAGAACGTAGTCACAGTCGCCGAGGACACGCGTAATCTTCCCTTCTACCGTTAACATCTCCCCTGCTACCTTTCGGGGGTTTTCCGCGACCTCCTCCAGCGTTTCAGGCGGTGGCGAGGGCGAGCAGCCTAGGGCGATCGCCAAAATTAGACCCCCTAGGGCGAACGGGAGTAGGGCATTTCTGCGCATAGCCATATGTCCTTGGTGGATGAGCGAGCAGTGTCGGGTGTTACCGCCAAGGACTGGGCAGGTTGGTATGAAGAGATGGTAACTTGTGAAAAATGAGTTGCCTAGATTGCTGAATCTAAAGCTATCAGTCAAGACAAAGATGTGAGGAGTAAGGCATCTCGGAGGTAAGGCGCCCTTGTGGGATGGGAGGTTGCCTGCGGATGCCATGCCGACCTGGGCGCTACCGAGCGGGCCGGAGGGGTCGCGCTAAGGGCCTGAAATTCGCTAAACTACAGAAGTTTAACGATTTGGCGGCTATGGTCCGAAATCACCTGGGAGCAATCCTGTTCCTGTCGAGTCTCACGGCGACTGCAATCGCCGCGCCCCCTTACGAACCTAACTGGAAATCACTCGATTCGAGACCTGCGCCGGAGTGGTACCTCGATGCCAAGCTGGGCATCTTCATCCACTGGGGGCTGTACTCGGTTCCGGCCTACGCGGCTCCGGACAGTTACGCCGAATGGTACTGGCGCAACTTGATTGAGCCGCCCGGGGACGAGGATAGTCGCGATGCGCGCAACCGCCGCGCCACGCAAGCGTTTCACAAGCGCGTCTTCGGCGAAGGTTTTGCGTACAACGAATTCGCTCCGCTGTTCAAGGCGGAGCTATTCGATCCAGCCGAGTGGGCGTCTATCTTCAAACGGTCTGGCGCGCGCTATGTCGCGCTGACCTCGAAACACCACGACGGCTTCTGTTTGTTCCCGAGCGAGGAAGCGAACCGCGATTGGGGCCGTCCATGGAATTCGATGGACATTGGCCCACGGCGCGACTTGCTGGGCGAGCTTAGTAAAGCGGTGCGCGCGGAGGGGCTCGAAATGGGCTTCTACTACTCGCTCTACGAGTGGTACAACCCGCTGTGGCTCAACGACCGCGCGTTGTTCGTCGACAAGCACCTGTTCCCGCAGTTCAAAGACGTGGTGACGCGCTACAAGCCTTCGATCATCTTTTCGGACGGCGAGTGGGACATGCCCGCGGCGGACTGGAAGAGCGAGGAGTTGCTGGCCTGGCTCTACAACGAGTCGCCCGTGAAGGACCGCGTGATCGTGAACGACCGCTGGGGCAAGGGCATACGGCACCATCACGGCGGATACTTCACGACCGAGTACGGCGCGGGGATGCCCGACGCCTCCCATCCCTGGGAAGAGAACCGTGGAATGGGGTTCAGCTACGGCTTCAATCGGAACGAGCCGCTGGAGAACTACCGCACAGGCAAGGAGCTGATTTGGATGTTCAGCGACCTGGTGGCGCGGGGCGGCAACTTGTTGTTGAACGTTGGACCGCGGGCGGACGGCAAGATTCCCGAGATCATGGTCGAGCGGCTCTATGAGCTGGGCGACTGGCTGGCCGTCAATGGCGAGGCGATTTATGGCACTCGGCCGTGGCGGATCGCCGCTCAATGGAGCGAGGGCGAGAAGCCTGAGATGGGATTTGGCGAGTATCGGGTCGCCTATGACGTGCTCGAGTTGGCGGGGCAGCGTCCGAGGAACGGACATGCCGTCAAGCAAGTATTTTTCACGAGCAAGGGAGATACGGTTTACGCGATCACGCCCGGTTGGCCGGGCGAGACCTTGAGGTTGAAAGGGGTGCGCGCCTCCAAGCGAGACACAGAGGTCCGCATGCTCGGGCTCGACACGCCTCTCGCGTGGACGCAGAAGGGCGATGACCTGCTGATTCAGTTGCCGCCCTTTGGACCAGGCGAGTCTCCGAGCCGTTATGCGTGGGCGTTCAAGTTGACCGCGGTCCAGTAATAGAGAACCTTATGGCAAAAAAGACTTCAAAGAAGGCCGCCAAGGCCGTGAAGAAGGTTGCAGTCAAGAAGGCTGCCAAGAAGGCCGCCAAGAAGGCTGCGCCGAAAAAAGTAGCCAAGAAAGCGGCGCCGGCCAAGAAGGCTGCGCCGAAAGTCCCGAAGAAGGCTGCGCCGGCCAAGGCAGCAAAGAAGACCGCTGCGCCGAAGAAGGCTGCTGCGAAGACCGCGAAGGCCGCGCCGGCGTCGAAACCGAAAGCCGCGCGAAAGGCCAAAGCAGCGCCGAAGAAGGCCGCCTCTGCCGCACCGGTAAAGAGTCCCAAGAAAGCGGCGGTGAAGCCCGCGGAATCGTCGGTGCGGAAAGCTGCGCCGGCTGCGGCTCCGCGCAAGGCGGCGGCTGTACCAAGCAAGCCGCCCAAGCGTGAGCCGATTCCGACGCGCGATGTGTTTTCGGTGACCCTGGAGAACGGCGTACGCGTGATCACGGAACGCGTGCCGAATGCTAAGCAGGTCGCGGTCGGCATATTCGTCAAGGCAGGTTCGCGCTTCGAAGAGCTGAACGAGAGCGGCGTGACGTACCTGTTGCAGAAGATCTCCTTCCACGGTACGAAGCACCGCAACGCAAGCGCGATCGCGAAGTCGATCGAGCAGCTCGGCGGCAACGTGGAGACGGTGACCGACCGCGACTACTGCAAGTACACCGCACGGATGTCGTCAGCCGACCTCGAGAAGGGTCTTGATCTGTTGACTGAGCTTTCGCTCTACCCGCAGATCACCAAGGCGGGCTTTGCGGCTGAGACCAAGCAGGCGCTGGAAGAGCTCCGCGAGGACGAAGAAGCGCCGGACTTCATGCTCGACCGCATGTTCTTCCGCAGCTTCTGGAAGGGCCATGGTTTGTGCCGGCCGCCCAAGGGAAGGCTGCTGCATTCCAAGGGGCAGACGAAGCTCGAGAACTTCAAGCCGAAGACGATTGAGCGCTATCACACGCGCAGCCACCATCCGAAGGGGCTGACGGTTGTGGCGTCGGGCGCGCTCGATCACGAGAAGTTCGTCAAGTTGGTGGATAAGCGCTTTGGGCACTTGGAAGAGCCGAAGAAGAAGGTCTCTTCGCCTTCTCCGACGGCGTTCCGGTTCCTGGCGCTGCGCAACCGGCCGCAGTTCGAAGACATCCGGTTCCGTCTGGGCGTGCCTGCCTGCAATGCATCCGAGCCTGAGCGCCACGGGGCGCGCATTCTCAACGCGATTTTGGGCGGCAGTCCGGCCTCGCGGCTGGCCCGCGATCTAGCGGACGGCAAATTGCAAGCGAACGAGGCCTACTCGGAGCTCGTGATGTTCGCCGATGCGGGCTGCCTTTCGGTGCGGGTGCGTTGCGAGCGCGAGCACGCTGTGGATTCGCTCGAGACGGTGATGAAGGAGGTCCGACGACTAGCCCTTGGCGACATCAGCGAGGAAGAGCTGGACTGGGCGAAAGCCTACTGCCGCCAGGAGCTGCTCGAAGCGGTGGCGTCGCTCGAGGCTCGCGTCGACGATCTGGCGCGCCAGGAGCGCTACTTCCACCACGTGGTCTCGCTCGAGGAAGAGATCGAGGCGCTCGAGAATGTGAAGCCCGACCGTGTGCGCATGTTGGGCGCGGCGTGGATTGCGCCGCATCACTTGTCGCTTGCGGTGCTGGGCAACCTGAAAGGCGTCAACATTCGTCCCAGCGTCTTGAGCTGGTAGGGTCTGTTTTGTTCCGGCGCTGCTGATCAGCGGCTGATGGCCAGGGTCGTGGCGTTGGCTCGTCCAATTTGGAGTGCGACCGCGTCTCCGGTGGGCGTCTCCGCTGCGATCTCGACGTTGATCTGCTGCAAGCCTAGAAAGCCCGGGGCCGGTCCTGCGTAGAGCACGCGCTGCTCGACGCCGCCAAGCGTGACCACGGGCTCAGTGGCCCCCAGACCGGTGACGAAGATCGATACAAACCCGCCGACTTGAGCAGGGCTCTCCGCCGTGATGATCGAGCCGGCGATCGCGTCAATGGCCGCTGCCGGCCCGGAGCCCGCGCCCGATAGCGTGAAGACTGCTGGTACGGCTTCCACGAGGAGCGCTGCAAGCGTGTGCTGACCAGCGTTGTTGCGCAACGTGAATTGAACCAAGCCGCTTAGCTCCGGCGGCAGATAGGCGTTCACTTGGTTCTCGCCGCCGAACAATAATCCCAGGGGCTCTCCATTGGCGAGAATCTCAACCTCCCCGAGGCGCTGCGGCAGCGGTAGACCATCAGCGGCGGAGGACTCGTCCGCCGGCAGGAACGCGGTTCCATAGAAAGAGACCAGAGAATCCGGTGCGAGGTTCAATGTGGGAACCAATCCCGCCGAAGGCACGATGCGGGCGATTTGGGGGCCCTCTTTGACGAGAACCGTCGTGGTGCTGCCGGCCTCCAAACGCACGGTGGCTGGTGCGCCATCGAAACCTTCGGCCTCGATGCTGTAGTCGCCCGGCGCCAGGTTCTCGTAGTGAAAAGCGGCCGGGCCGGAGTCGAGCCGTTGCGTCGAGTCGTCGCTGGATAGGGCGTCCGAGCGGGCGATGTCGCCGCGAAGCGCTCCTGCGTTGTCCGCCACGGCGAAGTAGAGCCCAGTGGGCATCGCTGGATGCTGGTCGATCGCGACGCCGATGGAGCGCCATTCGTCGCCGCCGGAGAGGAAAGAACGGATGATGCGGCCCGTGGGGTGGGTCTCGTCGTCGACGTGGATCATCGTGGCGGCAATGTCACACAGGAGAAAAGCCGGCTCGTTGTGGCAGGCTTCGATGACGCGGGTGCGCTCCGGGTCGATCCCGAAAGAGGAAAGGGAACCGCTCGCCAGGCCGACAACGCCGTCGCCGGCGCGGCCGCGGCCTCCGTCGCCCACGACTGCGATCAAATCGGTCTCGCGCAGGTCGTCCTGGCCCTGCGCCCATCGTGCGAGCTCCCAAGTGAAGCGGCTACCTTGACGCATCTGCGGGCCTTGGAACCCGGAGGGCGCAAACTGGGCGAGCGGCGAGCCGAAGTGCGGCGTGGCGACTAGGATTGCCTTGTGTACGAGCGTATCGGCCGGGGGGACGAAGGCGGCGTCGGCGTCGGGCTGCTTGCCTGACAGATAGGCGCGTACGACGAGCCCGCCAAGGCTGAAGCCGATGATGTCGACCGGTTCGCCGAGGTCGGCAATGGTGCGGCCGAGCTCTTGGCCAAGAGTCTCGATGGCGGGTGCGCCGAAGCGGCAGTTGTCGAAGAAAATCACGCGGCGGCCGTCCGCTTCGAGCAACTCTTGCAGGCGTCCGAACGTGCCGGTCGAGTCCGGCTCGAGCTCGCAATTGCCGGTGAAGGCGGCGTTGAGGTCGAAGCCGTTGACGAGGATGACCGGGGGCAGGGTTTGGGCGGCGGCGGTGCCCAGGACGAGGAGGATAAGCAGTGCGATGCGCATAAGGCGTTTCCGACAGGATAGTGGGTTCTTCATGCCTCGAACGGAGCTACAATAGCGGGCCTATGCGCCGACTCTCTCTGGTTCTCTTCTTGGCCGTATGGCCGCTTGCTGCTCAGCAGTACGATCTCCTGCTCAAGGGCGGACATGTCATCGATCCGGGCAACGCGATCGACAAGGTGATGGACGTTGCGGTGAAGGATGGCAAGATCGCCGCCGTCTCCGAGAACATTGCGCCCACAGAGGCTGCGAAGACGGTGGATGCGCGCGGCCTCTACGTTACGCCCGGGCTGGTCGACTTGCACGTCCATGTGTTTGCGGGTACGGGCGAGCGCGGCTCCTACGCGGGCGATAACTCGGTCTACCCGGACGATCACTGTATCCGCTCCGGCGTGACGACGGCGGTGGATGCGGGCTCTTCGGGGGCGGACAATTTTCCGCAGTTCAAGGACCGTATCATCGATCGTTCGATCACGCGCGTCCTTGCGTTCCTCAACATCGTGAACAAGGGCATGCGCGGGGGCAAGATCGAGCAGGACCTCTCCGACATGCAGGTGGAGCCGACGGTAAAGATGGCCAAGCAGCATCCGGACATCATCATCGGGGTGAAGACGGCGCACTACAACGGGCCGGAATGGGCGCCCGTGGATCGCGCCGTGGAGGCGGCGGGCAAGTTCGGCGGCGTAGTGATGGTGGACTATGGCGGCTGCGCCGACTGCGAGAACACGAACGTCTTCAACCCCGCACGGCCGTTCGAGGAATTGGTGCTCGAGCACCTGCGGCCGGGCGACATGTACACGCACATGTACCTGGGGCGCGTGCCGTGGTTTGACGCTGACGGCAAAGTCCGCTCGTTCATGTACGAAGCACGGTCGCGTGGCGTGAAGTTCGATGTGGGGCACGGCGGCGGCAGCTTCTGGTGGAACAAGGCTGCTCCGGCGACGCGTCAGGGCTTTTGGCCGGACTCGATTTCGACCGATCTGCACATCAGCTCGATGAAGGGCGGGATGAAGGACATGACGAACGTGATGTCGAAGTTCCTGGTGCTGGGCGCCTCGATGTACGACGTGGTGAAGTGGTCGACGGATGCGCCGGCCCAACAGATCCACCGCCCGGATTTGGGACGACTGACAGTGGGTGGCGTAGCCGACATCGCGGTGCTCAGCGTGGCGCAAGGGCGGTTCGGGTACCTCGACGTGCAGGATGCGGTGATGGAAGGCCGCCAGAAGATCACCTGCGAGATGACCGTGCGGGACGGCAAGGTGGTTTGGGACCTGAACGGACGCGCGGGCACGCCCTGGCAGATCTACTACGACAAGATGTAGGGCGGGACTCCGCTACTGCTTCCAGCTCTTTTCGCGGGCGGCGAGGAATTCGTCGCCCGCTTTCCATGTGGGCAATTCGGGCAGGGCTGCGACGCGCAGGCCCAGCTCTAGGCCGAATTCGGTGAGTTGTTGCAGGCCGGAGAAATCCCACTCGGGCCGGTATTCATCGCTCTGCTGGTGGTAGCGTTTTGTGCGGTAATCCTCGGCCTGTTGCTCGCCGTAATTCGCGGGTTTTCCGATGACGGTTTGGCCTTCGCT
Source organism: Bryobacterales bacterium (assembly GCA_041394905.1). Taxonomy (GTDB): domain Bacteria; phylum Acidobacteriota; class Terriglobia; order Bryobacterales; family UBA6623; genus RI-231. Next base: position 44,575 of record JAWKHJ010000024.1, read on the forward strand.
CAAGGAAAAAGCCGGGACGCCGACTCGGGCCAGGCTGAAATGGTCGGAGCGGTAGTAATAGCCTTGCTCAGGGTGCGCTTCCGGTTCGAGCTTGATGCCCATTTTGGCGGCCAATTCTTCGACGACCGGCGCCAGCGTGGTGCGCTCGTAGCCCGGGAGCGTCATGTCGGACGTACGGCCGATGGGCAGGATGCCGTCGTAGTTGAGATCGACGGCGATCTTGCCCGCTGGAATAGGAGGGTGACGTCCGAAATATTCCGAGCCGCGCAGGCCTCCTTCCTCGGCGGTGACCGCGGCAAATAGAATCGTACGCGCGGGCTTCGTCTTCATCGCGCCAAATGCGCGCGCCAACTCGAGCACGATGGCCGTGCCAGTGGCGTTGTCAACCGCTCCGTTGTAGATGCCGTCGCCATTGGTGTCGGGCTCGCCGCGGCCTAGGTGGTCCCAATGCGCGGTATAAAGGACCGCTTCGTCTCGTTTGGCGGGGTCGGAGCCCTCCACTTTGGCGACGACGTTTCGGGTGTCCATCTGGCTGAGCTTGCTGTCGAGCTTGCCGGTGACGCGCGCCTGCAAGGGGATAGGCGTGAACTCTTTCTGGTTCGCCATGGCGAGCAGGTCGTCGATGCTCTTGCCGGCGGTGGCGGGAGAGGTGTCCAGCAGAGGCGCGGCGGCCTCGGACGTGATCCAGCCGGCGGCGGTCAGCGCGGACTCACCCTCTGCGAGCTTGACGTAGGGATTCGTACGGCCCCAGGAATTGCGCACGACCGACCATGGGTAGCCCGCGGTTTCATCGGTATGCACGATCAGCACGCCCGCCGCGCCGTGGCGCAGCGCTTCCTCGTATTTGAAGGTCCAACGACCGTAATAGGTGAGCGCTTTTCCGCCGAAAAAGGCGGGATCGTCCGAGGGAGGCTCGTTGGTGAAAAGTAGGACGAGCTTGCCCTTCACGTCCGCGCCTTTGTAGTCGTCCCAGCCGTACTCCGGCGCGACGATTCCGTGGCCCACGAAGACGGCTTCGGCGTCCAGAGTAGCTTCGGGCTTCTGCGTATGGCTGAGCGCCACAACCTCGTCGAGCCAGGCGAGCGGGTGGGTGGCGTCGCCGCTCGACCAGGAGATCTTGGTGGAGGGAAGGGGCTCGACGCCGACTAGCGGAACGGTCTGGAAGTACGTGCCGTTGTCGCCGGCTGGGACTGCGCCTGCCTTCCTGAATTGCTCCTCAATGTAGGCGATTGTCTTGTCTTCGTCGGGCGTGCCAGGACCGCGGCCGCCAAGCTCATCCGACGCCAGGTGTTCGACGTCGGCGGCAATGCGCGTGGGATCGATCGTGGGAGGGGCCTCCGGCGCGGTGCAGGCCACGACGGCAACGGTAAGGGCGAGGAGCAAAAATCGCATGAGGCTCAAAGGCGGCCGCGAGCTTGGGCGGCAGCCCAGGCCTGCCGCAGGTTCGCCGAGCCCTGAAACGCGATGTCATCCATCTTGGGAGCCAGGTCGCGCCAGATGGCCGTGGCGGCGGAGAGTTGCGGGATGTTCGAGTTGAACGACTCGATGGTCAGCCAGCGGTCGTAGCCGATGTCGCGCAGCGCGTCGAAGACAGCGACCCAAGGGACTTGACCGGTCATGGGCGTGCCGCGGTCGTTCTCGCAGGTATGCACGTGCTTGAGATGCTTCGACGCGCGGCGATATGCGGCGGCGGTGTCCTTCTCCTCGATGTGCGAGTGGAAGGTGTCGACGAGCAAGCCAATGCGCGGATGGCCGATCTCGTCGGCCAGGCGGACCGCGTCATCAACTGTGTTGAGGAAGTAGGTCTCAAAGCGATTGAGTGGCTCGATGGCGATCTCGACGTTGGCCTGGTCGAGGGTGTCTCCGAGCGCTTGGTGGAACTCGACGGCCCAACGCCACTCGTCATCGTTTCGGCGGCGGCCGGGCAGGTAGCCCACCGGGGCATAGGTGGGGCCCGCGATCAACTCCGCGTCGACATCGCCGGCGGTCTTGATCACGTCCTTCCAGTGCTCGATGGTACGGCGGCGCACGTCCGCGTCTTCGCTGATGGGGTTGCAGCCCTCGGGGTTCACGGAGCAGAACGTGCAGCCGAAATCGTTGTCGGCGAGCGCCTGCTTCAAGGCTTTGACGTCGAGGTCGGCCGCGCTGAACACGGGAACTTCGATGCCGTCGAGGCCTGCGTCGGAGATGCTCTGTAGCGGAATGGAGGCGTCAAAGCCCGCGGACCAAATAAACGTGTTGACTCCGAATTTCATTGCTTGCGCCTGGCTACAGATTCTTGAGGTAGATGTTGCGGAACTCGGCGATCATGGGCTCGCCGCGGTGCAATTGCAGGCCCAGCAGGCCTTCCATCGAGCGGTTCTCGGCGTCATCGTCGATGAGGGTCGTCATTACGTGGCCGTTGTAGATCTGCATGATCATGTTGCCGCGCGCGATGATGTGGACGCGGTTCCAGTCGTTGATCTTGAGGTAGCCGCTGAGGGCTTCGCCATCGCCGAGGCTGCCGATGATGCGCGGCTTCTGTCCCGGGGCAATATGGGTGGACTGGCCGCGCAGCGCGAGCAATCCGCGCCCGCGCTCCTCGTAGACGGCGCCGGTGTAGCGATTTACGAAGTCCATGTCCGATTGGTAGCCCTTGAGCACCCACTTGCCGGCTTCGGGGACCTCCGCGCTGCGGTATTGGATGCCGCTGTTGGTGTTGTTCATGCGGAAGTCGATTTTGAGCTCGAAGTCCTTGAGCTTGCCGCCGCGCCAGATGAGGAAGGTGTTCTGCGGCAGAGGCTTGTCGGCGGTGGTTTGACCAACGATCGTGTCCTTCTCGGCGCGCCAATATTGCGGATCGCCGTCCCAGCCTTTGAGTGTTCCGTCGAAGATGGGCTTGAAGCCGGTGTAGTCGTCCGGCATGTAGGCGGTCGGCCCCGGCGGTCCGCTGCGCTTGGCCGCTTTGGCCTGCTGCGCGGACGCGGTTTGGCCGTCGAAGGTCCAGAAGACCGCGAGCGCGGCAAACACGGCCACGGCGGCGAGTCCTTTCAGAAGGGGTCTCTGCATCATTGAATTCCTGCTACTTCTTCAGCGTGTCCAGGAACGCGATGAGCTTGAGAATCGCGTCCTGGGGAATGCGGTCGCCGAAAGGCTGCATCGCGCCGGAGCCGCCGGCGTAGATGATTTCGAATTCGCCAACCGGTGTTGCAACGCGCGGATAACGGACCTCGGCGTCGGTCAGGTTCGATCCGATGCGGCCCGTGCCGTCCGCCAAGTGGCAGCCGGCGCACCACTTGTCATAAGTGGCCTTGCCCTCGGCGATCGCCGCTTGCTGGCCGGCGTAGGGGTTCTTGGCCGTTGCGCGGAATTGCTCGACCTGCGGAGTCACGGTATCTCCGGGCATCATGTCGAGCTTGAGGACGGTATTGTCGAGCGGATGCAGGAAGGTTACGGGGCCGTTCTCGGGCATCAACGCAGCGCCGCCTTTCTGGATCGTCCGCGCGACCTCCGCGCCCTTCGGAACCTTGTCCGCGGGTACGACGCGCCACAGCGCGCCGGCGGGGTTGTCTTCCGGGCCCTGGTCGGAGGTGTAGAAGCAATAGCAGTTTACGGCGAGCACGTAGCCGTCTTCGTCGTAGCCGCCCGCGGTGAATTGCAGGTTTGCGTGCAGCAACTCCTCGAGCTGCCACTTGTTGGCGCGCTTGTCCCAGCCGAGGCCGAAGACGCGCCCGGAGCACCAGTCGCCGACGAGGTACACGCCGTCCATGCCGCCATAGTTGGCCACGCCCAGTCCCTCAATCGAGCAGCCCCAGCCGTCTTCGATGGGGTCCGCGCCGGGGTAGGGGATCTCATGCGGGTACTCGGCCGCCGGTTGCACGCCGAGCTGGCCGCACTCGTCGTTCTCGCCGGTCATGGGAAAGCAGTGGGTGCCCATCATGCGGTTCCAGCCGTAGTTCTCGCCGCCTTTCGAGGACGCGGGTTGGAAGTCGATCTCTTCCCAGTGGTTCTGGCCGACGTCGGCGATGAACATGTCACCGGTCTTGAGGTCGAAAGAGAATTCGTAGGGGTTGCGTAGGCCGTAGGCCCAAATCTCCGGGCGCGAGCGCGTCTTGATCGTGGCGAATTGCTCTTCGGTGATGCCAAACAGCACCATGAGCTGTTCTTTCGACGCGGACGCGAAGGGGTTGTCCTTCGGAATGGCGTAGGGCAGGGAATCGTCTTCCACGTCGACGTCGATACGAATCATCTTGCCGAGCAAGGTGCCCAGGTCCTGGCCGGATTCGTAGGGGTCCCCCTCCCAACCGCCGTCTCCGGAAGCAATGTAGAGATAGCCGTCCTTGCCGAAGGAGAGCTCGCCGCCGTTGTGGTTGTAGTAAGGCTGAGGAATGCGCAGGATGACCTTGGCCGTCTGGTTGGTGCGCTCCTTGGTCATCACGTTGGGGCTCTTCGGGTCGACTTGGAAACGCACGATTACGCCGTCGCCGTTAAAGGGCAGCGAGGCGTAATGGACGAAGAAGTAGCCGTTCTGCTTGAACTTGGGGTGGAAGGCGATCGAGTAGAGGCCTTGCTCGACGAAGCCGGTCTGGACGTCGTTGCCCAGCGGGTTGATGTTGGTCAGGTCGAGGAAGGGTTCCTTCTGCACCGTGCCGTCCTTCTGGACCAGCCGGACGCGGCCGATGCGTTCGGTGACGAACATGCGTCCGGTGCCGTCGAAGGCCGAGGCGACGTTGGTCGGATCGTGGAATCCGTCGGCGACCTTGACGAGAGCGATTTTGGGGCTTCCTGGAAGCTTGCCGCCGGGGCGAGCGACTTCGGAAGCGGTTTGGGGTACGCGTTGGGCGGGCGCCGTGGCCACGCAGAACGCAAGGGGCAGAAACGCCAGGACGAGCTTGCGCATAGCGAGTTGGATGGTAACAAACCTAGAGGGCGCAGTTCGGCCTTGCCGGGGCGTCCGCACCAAGGCCCGTCCGGGCGGCCGCCTAGAGGGTCCGGATGCGCATGTTGCGGAAACGCACTTCGATGGGAGGACCGGCGTGGACCTGCACGGCGATACGGCCGGAGCGCTCGATGTTCGGGGCCTCCTCCTCGTATTCAGCGGTGACTTTTCCGTTGAGAGTGAGCTTGATTTTCGGCCCTTGGGCGTCGATCTCGTACTCGTTCCAACCGTCCTTCTTGACGATGCGGTCGGTGAGCGCAGTGTCGGCTTCGACCAGAGTCACCCGCCGGCGCGACTCGTCGTAGAGGTCGCCCCACCAGCCTGGGCCGATGTCGGCTTGGTAGCCGATCATCTCCATGGAGCCCTTCATGCGCTGCGAACGGAACTGGACGCCGCTGTTGCCGACGTCATCGACCAGGCGCACTTCGAAGCGCAGAACGAAGTCCCCGTATTCGGCCGCGGTGGCAAGAAAGTCGTTGTAGCCAATGCCGGGAGTGCGCCCGACAAGCTCGCCGTTGTCGACGGTCCAGAGCAGCGTGTCGCCCTGCCAACCGCTCAAATCGTTGCCGTTGAACAGCGGCTGAAAGCCTTCCTCTGCCGCGGGCAGGGAAGAGCCGGCGAAGGCGGAACAGGCGGCAGTTGTGAGGAAATGTCGGCGTGACCACATCGGAATCCGATCCTAGCAGAACCCCGTGACGGCTGGTGTACCATGAGACGGAAACGCTTGTCGTAACAACATTGAGGCGGCTTGCGTCGAATGAAAAGCCGGGCGGAGGCCGAGGAGGAGTCCCTTGAATTTCGGATTGAAGAGCAAAATCGTTTCGCGCGGAATTACTGCGTTTACACTTGCTGTTTTGATGGCCGGCGCGGGAGCGCAGGCGGCAACCAAGCGCAAGGAAATCAAGCCGGGCTTCAATCTCTTTTCCAAGGACCAGGACATCCAGCTTGGGCAAGAGGCCGCGGCCGAGATCGAAAAGGAAGTTGAAGTCGTCAAAGACAAGCAGTTGACCGACTACGTTTCGGCGCTCGGGAACAAGCTCGCAAAGAACTCGCAGGATCCGAGTTACCCCTTCACCTTCAAGGTGGTGGCGGACGATTCGATCAATGCATTTGCGCTGCCTGGCGGGCCGATTTATGTCAACACGGGTACGATCGCGCAAGCCGACAACGAAGCGCAGTTGGCAGGCGTGATTGCGCACGAGATCGGCCACGTCGTGCTGCGCCATTCGACCAACCAAGCATCCAAAGCGAGCCTGTTCCAGTTGCCGGCGGTGCTGGCCGGCGGCGCTTTGGGCAAGGCGGGCGGCCTGCTGGGCGCGTTGGGTCAAGTGGGCCTGAGCTTGGGCCTGAATTCGGCGCTGCTCAAGTATTCGCGCAACGCCGAGCATGACGCCGACATCGTGGGTGCGCGCGATATGGCCGAGACCGGCTACAGCCCGGTCGAGATGGCCTAGTTCTTTGAGTAGTTGGCGGCGCAAAGCGGCAGTGGCGGAATGCCGCAGTTCCTGGCAAGCCACCCGAACCCTGGCAACCGCGTTGAGTACGTGACCGAGGAGATTCGGGACTACCGCAACTCGACCGAGTACGTCACCAACTCGACGCAGTTCTCCGGCGATGCGCCGCGCGCGGCGGCGATCCACCCATCCAAGCAGCCTGGTACGGCGTCAAACGGCCAGACACAGGCCGAGGTGGTCGCTGGCCCGTTCGAAGCGACCGGCGTGCAGTTCCAACCGCCGACCGGCTGGAAGTTGCTACGCCACCCGGACGGCAAGGCGGCACGATCATGCCCGATAACGGAGCCGTCGGGGAGGGAATTGCACGCGGCGTGATTGCGGACTACTACACCGCCGCGGCACGAATCAGACGGACGCGCTGAATAAGCTGATTGCGGACCTGAAGTCGAAGAACGCGGGCCTCGAGGAGATCAGCGGTCAACGCAAGTCGATGCGCTTGGCGGCGTGAACGGCGAAAGCGTCCTGCTGCAGGGCAATTCGCCGGTTCAGGGCCAGAAGGAGCTGATCTGGATGGTGGCGGCGATGCGTCCGGAGGGCTTGTTCCATCTGCTGATGATTTCGCCGCAGAACGAGTACAACCAGTACTCGAAGACCTTCGAGGAGGTAGTCCGCAGCGTCAAGTTCGGTGACAAGTACAAGGGCCGGTACAGAGACGACGACTTCGTCTTCGTCGACGGTGAACCCGGGCGCCTCGAATTCCGGCTCGTCGTCGCAGCCGGAAACCGTCTCAGGCGCGTTCCATGGCGCGGGCTATAGCTTCACGCCGCCGCAAGGCTGGAAGGCGCAGCGTCAGAACGACGGGGGCGTGACCATCGTGCCGTCGAATGGCATCGTTGGCCAAGGGATCGCGCGAGGCATCGTGGCGGGCTTCGTGGACGCGGGCAAACTCAACCAGTGGGACGCGCTCTCGAAGCTGATCCAGGACCTGCGCGCCCAAAACCCCGGCCTCGAGGAGATGCCGGGCTATCGCAAGGCGCTGAACTTTGGCGGCGCCAATGGCGAGAGCGTCTTCCTGGAAGGGAATTCGCCGGTGCAGGGCGAGAAGGAATATGTGTGGCTGGTGGCGGCGCTCAAGCCCAAGGGACTGTTCCGCATGTTGATGATTTCGCCGGCGAGCGATTACAGCAGCGAGCGGGATCTACGAGGATGTGGTGCGGTCGGTCGAACTGGAGTAGCCCACCCCGATCCCATAGTTTACATAATATATCTTATTCGACAATGTGTGGGGTCCGCCAGGAATGGCTCAGAGGCCGAGCTCGGCGCGGACCAGGGCCACCAGGAGCGCAGGGTCCTCGACTGGACGGACGCGCATGCCGGCGGCGCGCGCGCTGAGGCGATCCCGACGACGAATCTTCGAGCACGAGCACGTCTGCCGCCGTCAGCGAGCCGCCCGCGGTCTCAAGCGCTCCAGCGCCAGGTGGTACGGCTCCGGGTCCGGCTTGTGGTTCCGGACGTGCTCCCCGCAGACCATGAACTCAAAGCGCTCGCGCAGACCGGCACGTAGGAGCGTCGGCTCCACGTCCACAGTAGGACTCGAGGAAACGACCCCAAGTCGCAGATGTGAAGGCACTTGCTGGATCAGTCCGCGTGTGTCCTCGGAGATGTTGAGGCGTTCCGGCGTCTTCTCGCGGTAGTAGGCGTGTTTGGATTGGCAGACCGTGTAGACGGTGTCGTCGTCAGCCGGATGACCCACGGAGCTGAGCAGCTCGCGGCCTGCCCAGCGGTCGGTTTTTCCGACGAAGCGGGCGCGGTAGTCGTGCCAGTCGGTGGAGGCCCCGTGCGGGCGCACGGCATGCATCCAAGCTTCGTAGTGCAAGGGCTCGCTGTCGACGAGAGTGCCGTCGAAGTCGAAGAGTATGGCTCGTATGGAAGCGCTCAAGTCCTATCGTAACAGCCGCGGCGGCGTCTATATGATGGAGAGAGACCCGTGCTTCCTGCTTACGCGCCCACCCCATTGTTTCCGGAATCGGAGCTGTTCGACCTGCTGCGTGAGGTCGAAGACCTGGGCGAGATGCTCGTCGAGCGGCAGCCGAGTGTCTCGTTTACGTACAAGGCTGATGGTTCGTTGTTGTCCGCGCTCGACGTGGAGGTGCAGCGGCGCATTCGCGATCACGTGCGGCGCTCCGGGCCAGATGAGGCACGGCGCGCACACTCGTGGGCGAAGAGGACGATCCCACCAGCGACGTCTCGCGCGCGCTCGTGCCGGGACGTTGGAACTGGATTGTCGACGCCATCGACGGCACGGCGGCGTACATCAAGGGCAGCAACAGCTTCGCAATCGAAATCGCGCTGGTGGATGAGAAGAGCCGGCCGGTTCTCGGGATGATCCATCTGCCGGCTTGGCAGCGGCGTTTTTACGTGGCTTGGGAAGGGGAGTTGTTTCGCTGGGCGGACGGGCGGCTGACGCTGGAAGGGAGGTCTTCCCTGCCCGCGGAATGGCGTGACCGCGCGGATGCTCCGGTTGCGCGCTCCTACCTTTACGGCAACTCCGACTTACACCGGCGCGGCCTGCACACCTTCGGCGGCAAAGTGCGCAACCTGGGCGGCACGGCGGCGCACTTGGCGCTGCTGGCGGACCGTACAGTCGATCCGATCGCGGTTGTGGTCTCGCGCTGCGAGGTTTGGGACGTAGCCGGCGGATTGGCGCTGGCAGAGGCCGCCGGGATCGAAGTGCGGCGCGGATCGGACTGGAGCGTCGTGGATCCGGCGGAGATCATCGGTTCACCGCAGATAAAGAATATGCTTCCGATCGTGCTGGGCCTGCCGGAGGCGTTGCGCGTGCTCGAGCCGGAATTGCGCGGGCGTCTGCGTTAGGCCGTTGCGGGCCTAACGGACGCGTGCCGGCAGGTAGAAGATGGCGACCAGATCGTCCTCGAAGGCTGGTTCACCGCAAATGTCTGTCAATTGGCGGCGAATCTCATCCATTTTTTCGTCGGGAATCCCGCCCATGCGCAGCGCCGCTTTGCGGGCGAGCAAGTCTTCGCGCGGCGTTTCTTCGAGCTTGCGTTTGCGGTAGCTGTCCGCGCGGTCCTTGTGCAGCACCACCGTATCGAAGCCGAGTTGCACCAAGCGCGCGGCGTTGATGGGGCGTTCGAGCTTGGGTACGCCGGCAAGGTCGGCGAGCGCCGGCTCCGTTGCGACCGCGGCCTCCGCTTCGGGCGGATAGGTTGAAACGTAGCCGTCGGCGATGGGACGGTCGTGCAACGTCTGCATCACCATGTTGGGCACGGTGAGGTTCTTCTGGAACGAGGGGATGTCGAGCACGGCGCCGATGCGCAGGATGGGGCCGTCGATCATCTGGCGGTAGGCGTCGGGAAATTCAACTTTTTGCAGTGGATACGGCAGCCAGGCGTACTCGAAACACAAGAATGCGGCGAGCCCGTAGAACAAGCCTTTCGACGGCGTGCGCAGAGCGGCGAATCCCATCGCGGCCAGCACGCCCAGGCCTAGGCTGGTGAGGATCAGGAAGCGGTTGGCGACCCGCAGAACGTCCAGGAGAGGTAGGTGCCGCAGCACGGCAAACGGGAGCGTGATGTTTTCGATCAGCGCGCCATTCCAGAACGGCTGTGCGCCGAGTGCAAGCACGAGCGACGCCAAGCTGTAGCCGAGCCACAGCCTCCAGCCGCGGGCGCGGCGGGCAATCGCAAAACCGGCGAGCACAAGCGGCGTGCAGCCCAAGTAGCAGATGAAGCCCGAAGCTTGGTAGGCGCGCTCGAGGTAGCGTCCGACCACAAGGCCGCCCCACAGCGGTTGGCCGAAGTGCGGCGTGAGAAGGTAGGTCGCATCGATGCCGCGGTCGACCTGCGGCTTTTCGTAGTAGGTTGCGCCGGAGGCGATCTTGGCCACCATCGGTTGCACCGCCGGCGCAAGCACGGCGATCGCGACAACCGCGGCAAGCCCGAGATCGCGCGCGATGCGCAGACGCTTGCCCGGAGTGGTCGCCAGCTCGATAGCTGCGATCGGGACCACGGACAAGATCAGCATCAGCCCGAGGTGCCAACTGCACAGCGCGTTCAACGCGAAGGTGACGCCTAGCCCCACGATTGCGCCGGTGCCGCTGCGCCGGCAAACGCGCACTAGGTAGTAAAGCGCCCAGGGCAAGAATTGCGTCGAGAGAAGGTTCAAATGCTCGAAGGTCTGCTCGGTGTGCTGCGGGAAGAATGCAAACACCAAGCCGCCGAGAAAAGCCGCGCGGCCGTTGCCCGTCCACTCGCGCGCCAGCAGCCACATGCCGAAGCCCGAGAGAGCAAAAGCGGCCAGCACGCAGACGTTGTAGGCGGCAGCCTCGCCGTACGCCATGTTCACCGGCATGGCGGCGAGCATGTTGAAGGGCGAGTGCGTGTGGAAGATCAGGTCGATGCCGAACGGGTAGTAGAGCCACTCGGTATGCATCGGCGAGACGTGCAGATCGAACAGCGCCTTCTTCCACCACCAGAAGTTCCAGTAGTTCTGCCAGACGTCGCCGGAACCATACGGAATGGAGCCGGTCAGGTTGAGGATGAGAGGGTAAGTCATCCCGCAAGCGAGCAGGATGTAGAGGCCAAGAACCGGCCAAGGGCGATCGAACAGGTCGCGTTTCGGCGTCGCGGGCAAGACCGATGATAGCTTACGGTTCAGCGCGTGTGCGGAGCCGTAGCGTGCCCTCGAATGTGCTCCATCTCGGTGCGCATGGCTTCCGCCACGTCGGGGTGCTCAGCAATGACGTTGGTCCGCTCGCGGACGTCTTCGGCCAAGTTGTAGAGTTGTGCCGGTGGGGCGTCGGGCTTGATCTTGCCGTCCGCGATGTCGCTGTTGACGGCGCCGGTAAACGCAAACGCCGGCGGGCCGCCGAAGGCGTGGTCGCCGGGGTTCTTAGCGGAGAAGCCGCCGTGCCCTTGTGCGCCGATGTACATCCAGTCGCCGCGACGCAACGAGAGGTGCGTCTTGTGGAAGGGCGCAATCAGCAAGTGGTCTCGGACCTGGACATCGACGGGACCGGTAAGAGCGGGCAGCAGGTTGAAGCTGTCCTCGCACTCTTCGGGGCGAAGCTCCCGGCCCACAAGCGCCGCGACGGTGCCGGCGAGATCGACGTTACTGATCAGCGACTTCGAGACGCTGTCCGCCGGAATGCGGCCAGGCCAACGTGCCAAGAACGGTACGCGGTGGCCTCCTTCCCAAGCGTCGAACTTGAAGCCAAGCAGCTCTCCGTTCTGGTGGTGTCCGGCCTTCCAGGCGTCTTGGCCGCCTCGGTTGAGCATGCCGCCGTTGTCGCTGGTGAAAATGAGCAACGTGTTGTCGGCGACGCCTGCTTCGTCGAGCGCCTGCATCACTTCCCCTGCGATCCAGTCGAGCTCGTGGAGGAAGTCGCCATAGCGCCCGGCGTCGCTCGTGCCTTGGAACCGGGGCGCGGGCGTAAATGGGTGGTGGATGTTGGTGGTGGCAAAGTAGAGCAGGAACGGCTTGTCGCCGCCGGCCTTCTGTTGAATCCAATCGACGGCCTTGGCGGTTAGCGTTTCGCCGACCTTTTCGTCGTCGTAGAGTGCGTGGGCCGCCTTGGCGCCGCCGATTTGGTCCACGCCAAACTTCTCATCGAATGGTCTAGTCTCCGCAGTTTGGTCATAGACGAACGGGTCGGCCGGGTCCCAGCCCACCACGCCGTGGTCTTCCACGAAGACGAACGGCGGATGGCTGTTGACGACCGGCACGCCGAAGTAGTGATCGAAGCCAAGCTCGAGCGGCCCAGGCTTCAGCGGCGCGTTCCAGTCCGTCGGCTCGGTGGAGCCGAAGCCGAGGTGCCACTTCCCGATGGCGGCGGTCGCGTAGCCGGCGTCGTGGGCGATGTCGGCGAGGGTGGTGCGGTCTGGGTCGATCAGCAGCGGCGTCTTGAGGAACTTGGGACCCCAAAGGTTCTCCGCGCGTACCGGGTAGCGGCCGGTGATGAGCGCGTAGCGAGAGGGCGTGCAGACTGCGGAGGCGGAATGTGCGTCCGTGAAGCGGCGGCCTTGCGAAGCGAGGCGATCGAGGTTCGGCGTGCGGACGTGGGTGGCTCCATACACGCCAAGGTCGCCGTAACCCACGTCATCAGCGAACAAGATGACGATGTTGGGCGGCTTCTCGGCTGCCGATTCTGCGACTCGTCGCGGTTGCAGGCGACTAAGCAGAGGGCGCAGAGAAGCAAAGACCAGCGGCGCATACGGGCCAAAGTGTAGCAGCCCAAAGCGTAATCTCCGCCGGGAACGGAAAGCACTACACTAATTCCGTGGATCAAGCGTCGCGCGTCCACTCCGCCCCACGACCGGGCCTGTCCGATTCGGCAATTTTCTCCAACAAACGAGACATCTAACCTTGGCTACTTCCGCGCGCCTCCTCTCCGTCGCCGCCTTGGCTCTTCTCGCCGCAGTTGCGCAGGACCAAATCCAGCGCATCGAGTGGACGACCTCCCGCTTGGTCGGGTCGCCCGATCCGCCGCCGCCGTACCAACTCGTTCCGGCGTTCGAGCAGTTCCATTTCGACCATGCGCTCTACATTGCGCAGGAGCCGACCTCGGAGCGCTTCTTCGTGGCCGAGCTGATGGGCAAGATCTACAGCTTCGATCCGGCGGACCCGGAGGGCAAGAAGGACCTATTCCTCGAGATTCCGCGGCAGATCTATTCGTTCTCGTTCCACCCGAACTACGCCAAGAATGGACAGATCTTCGTGTTCAGCAACACGGACTTGGTGCACGAGCGCGACGTCTCGATGAGCAAGGTCTTTCGCTTCACGGCCGTGCCGGGGTCGAACCCGCCGCGCGTCGACCCGGCGTCGGAGACTTTGATCGTCGAATGGAAGGCCGGCGGCCACAATGGTGGCGAGGCCATTATCGGGCCAGACGGTTACCTCTACGTCTCGACGGGCGACTCGACCGGCGGCTCGGACAAAGCGAACACTGGCCAAGGCGTGAATGACTTGCTCTCGGTGATGATGCGGCTGGACGTCGATCATCCGGAGCCGGGCAAGCCGTACTCCATCCCCAAGGACAACCCGTTCATCGACTATCCCGGCGCGCGGCCGGAGGTGTGGGCATTCGGCTATCGCAACCCCTGGCGCTTCAGCTTCGACCCCGTCACTGGCCGGCCCTGGGTAGGCGACGTCGGCCAAGACCTGTGGGAGATGATTGAGCTTTCGAAAGCCGGGGCGAACCACGGCTGGAGCGTCAAGGAAGGATCGCACCCCTTCCACCCGGGGTCTGAGACCGGCCCGACGCCGATCGTCCCGCCCGTCGTGGAGCACCACCATACGGACTGCCGCTCCATCACCGGCGGCTACGTGTATGAAGGCGACAAGCTACCTGAGCTCAAGGGTGCGTACATCTACGGCGACTACCAGTACGGCAAGATGTGGGCGCTGCGCTACGACTATGACAACGAGAAGGTCACCTGGCACGAGACGCTGCTCGACAGCCCCTACAACCTCGTCAGCTTTGGCGTGGGCCGCAACGGCTCGTTCTACGGCATCGATTACGAAGGCGGACGCATCTACGAGCTCGCTCCGCGGCCGCCGGAGCCCGTGCAGAAGCAGCCCTTCCCGCGGAAGCTCAGCGAGACGGGATTGTTCTCGTCGACGAAGGACTACCGTCTCGCGCATGGCGTGACGCCTTACGAGATCAATGCGCCATTTTGGTCCGATGGCGCGATCAAGGAACGCTATTTCGCGCTGCCGCCCGATGGCAAGATCAAGTTCAGCGACGACCGCGCTTGGGCCTTCCCTGACGGCGCCGTTACGGTGAAGAGCTTCCAGCTGGAGCTGGAGCCGGGCAATCCCGCTTCACGCAAGCGCATCGAGACGCGCGTCGTCCTCAAGCAAGAAGAGCATTGGGTGGGCTACAGCTACGCCTGGAACGACGACCAGACCGACGCTGAGTTGGTGGAGGCCGCCGGCATGGACCGTGTCTACAGGATCGCGGACTCGAAGGCCCCGGGCGGCTTCCGCGAACAGAAGTGGCACTACCCTAGCCGCCAGGAGTGCATGTTCTGCCACTCGCGCGCGGCAGGCTTCGTGCTCGGCCTCAACACGCGCCAGATGAACCATGGGCATCAGCTCGAGACGTTCGATCGTATCGGGCTCTTCGAGCGTCCGCTCGAGAAGGACGCCAAGGACTACGAGAGCCTGCCAAATCCGTTCGACCCCAAGGCCGCGCCGCTCGAGACCCGTGTGCGGGCTTACTTGGACGTGAACTGCGCGATGTGCCACGTCAATGATGGCGGCGGCAACGCGAACATCGTGGTCAGCTACCAGACGCCGCTCGACGACAAAAGCTGATCGGCGAGACGCCACTCCACGACATCGGCGGGACCAGAGTGCGCGTGATCGCGCCCGGCGCTCCGGACCGTTCTGTGCTTTACCGGCGCATGACGACAAGGGCAGAGTCGCAGATGCCGCCGTCGAGCACTGCGATCGTGGATGAGCAGGGCGCGGCGCTCGTGGCCGAGTGGATTCGCGGGCTGCGGAACTAGGGCTTCGCTTGCTGTTGAGCTACAACCGCCCGCTCCATGGCCGCCTGTAACGCGCGGTCGGCGGCGGAAGTCGCGGCTTCGCGGGCGGCTTGTTGCGCGATCACCACGCCTTGTCGCCGGTTGACGTAATGCAGGTTGCCTGAAGGATGCCGGAAGCGGCATAGGCGCCGTCCTCGAGCAGCCACCATGTAGGTAGCCATAGCCCGGATTCGCGGGCGAAGGCTCGGTGGAGGCGCGCATCCAGCCCTCGGGCAGCACGTGGCGGCCGTCCGGCAGTTGGCCATCCGCCATGGCGAACAAGCCCAGCCGCGCGTAGTCGCGGAGAGTCGCGTTCAAGCAGCAGCCGCCGAACTCGCCGCCGCCGGGCTCGGTCAACGTCCACTTGGCGTCGGCTTCCATGCCGAATGGCTGCCAGATCTTCTTCGCTCAGGTACGTCGAGAGGTTGTTGCCACCGCCCGCAACAGCGTCCCGACCAGATTCGTCTCCGCCGTGTTGTAGTTGAAGAGCTTGCCCGCCGGCGCGACTCGCCGCTTGTGGGCGAGATAGCGCTGCACGAACAGCGAGCCCCAGTTGTCGATGTAAACGTCCGAGCTGGGGTCGTCATAGATCTCTTTCCACTCGACGCCGGAGGCCATCCGCATCAGGTTACGAATCGAGGTGCGGTCGTAGGCCGAGCCCTTCATGCGTGGTAGATACGCCGTGACTGGCTCGTCGACGCTCTCGATGTAGCCATCCTGGATGGCCGCGCCCACCAGCACGAATGTCACGGACTTCGCGACCGAGTAGGACACCCAGCGCGTCGACGGCGTGTTGCCGCGCCGTAGCGCCCAGATCACTTTGCCGTCCCTAACTACGAGCAGACCAGCTGACATGCTCGACAAAATAACTCTCCAGGGTCCATTCCCTGCCCCTCGTGAGAGAAGCGCAATTTGTCGGGGTCAGAGGGAGCCGGAGGCGGGCAGACCGAGTGTGTACGGACCGGCCGGAACGGTGCGCGAAGGGAAAAGTTTGTCGTAGTTCCGGAAGCCGGCAACCTTCTGGTCGAGCGTCCAGACGAGCGGATTTCCGCCGCCGAAGTGCTTGGCATCGTCGGCAGGGTCGATCCACGGGGCGCGGTCAGCGGTCGCCGCAATCGCCGCAAACAGAGTCGCCGCAACGAACACCCACAACCGAACCGCGGGGCAATCCCGCGATTCTTCGCTCGGCTCCCGGGCGCAGTTCGGTTCCGCTCACTAAATGAAGGCGATCGAGCTGTCTTCGCGGAAGCCCGTCGAGCGCTTCCAGCGGATGGGTGGATACTCCGCAAAGATCTCTTCGTTCAGCTCGACACCCCAGCCCGGTTTGTTCGGGATGGGAACGTAACCGTCTTTTACCATGATGGGCTCTTTCAAGATCGTCCTTGTACGCGCCGTCGACAGGAGCGTGATATTCGAGGATCAGGAAATTCGGAGTGGATGCGGCGAAGTGCACGTTGACGGCAGTCGCGAGCGGGCTCATCGGGTTGTGCGGAGCCACGACCATGTACTGCGCCTCGGCCACGGTAAAGATCTTCTTCATTTCCATGATGCCGCCACAGACGCAAATATCGGGCTGCACTACGTCCAGGGCCTGTAGCTGGATCAGGTCTCGAAATTCAAACTTCGTATAGTTGCACTCGCCCGACGCCAGTGGAATGTTCACGTGGTCGGCGAGCTTCTTCATGGCATCCGGGTTTTCGGGGCGGATCGGCTCCTCCAGCCAGAACGGGTAGAACGGCTCGATCTCCTTCGCAACGCGGATGGCGCGCTGCACCTTCGCGGAACCGCGCGTGGATGTCGACCGCGATGTCTACGTCCGGTCCCACCGCATCCCGTACCGCCCCAACGCGCTCGCCGGCTATGCGCGTCACCCGGTTGTACGGCATCTGGTTGTCGCCCGGGTTGTGCGGAGACATCTTCACCGCCGTGTAGCCGTGACGTGCGATCAGCGCCTTGGCGTTCTCGGCCGCCTCCTGCAGGGCTCGCGCCGCCGATCGACTGGTACAGCACCTTCTCGCGGACGCGTCCGCCGAGCAGCGCCCACACCGGCAGCCCCGCCGCCTTGCCCGCGACGTCCCATAGCGCATGCTCAATGCCGCTGATCGCGGAATTGACCACGGAGCCGCCGGGGAAGCGTGTCGTGTTGTACATCAAGTCCCAGAGGTACTGGATGTTGCGCGGGTCTTGGCCGATCAGCCACTCCTTGTAATCCTCGATGACCTTGACGGTTGCTTCGTCCGGCCCACAGGAGTACGCCTCGCCGATGCCCTCGATGCCTTGGTCGGTGACGACTTTGACGTAGACCCAGGTTCGGCCTCGTGGGATGTTGCCGGTGTTGTCGCTGGGATTGCGGCGAGAAGTGCCTACGAGATACGTCTTGATATCGACAATTTTCAAGGCGGGCTTGTCCCCCATCGGGGCGGGAGCTTGGGGCATTGGCATGGCGGAAGCGGCCGCTGCGGCGGCCAACGGGGAGCGGGACAAAAAGTCACGGCGTCTCATGGCGGCGACATTGTAACTCTTATCACCCTGCGTGCGATAGAATCGTGCCTGGAACGGTGTCGACGGAGCTCTGGCAGCGAGCTCGCGAGGTGTTCGCGGAAGTGGCCGAACTACCCGCGGAGCGTCGGGTTGACGCGTTGCGGGAACGTAGCGCAGGCGACGCCGACGTACGCGCGGCGGCTGCCGAATTACTCGAAAAACACGAAAAACAGGCTGCCGGCCCCACGCTGCTCTCCTCTGGCGAGGTCATCGACAAGCGCTTTCGCGTTCGCCGTCTGGTAGGGCGCGGCGGCATGGGCGAGGTCTACCTCTGCGACGACATTGCGCTCGGAGAGCAGGTTGCCCTGAAGGCTCTGCGCGCCGATACGGCTGGCTGCGGACGCGGCCGCGCGGTTCCGCCGCGAGATCCAACTCGCCCGCCGCGTGACGCATCCCAACGTTTGCCGGGTTTTCGAGCTCGGACGCCACATCAACCAAGGGCCCGATCGACTACTACAACGATGGAGTACGTCGACGGCGAAACCTTGGCCGATTTGCTGGCGCGCAGAGGAGCCCTCGACGTAGAGGAGGCGCGCCCGCTGATCGAGCAAGTTGCGGCGGGCTTGGGCGCGCTGCATGACCGCGAGATCGTCCACCGCGACCTCAAGCCAGGCAACATTCTCATCGAACGGCGCGGCGCCGACGGCATGCGCGTGGTGCTGACGGATTTTGGCATTGTGGATCGACCGGTCGGCGAGCCGGCCTCGACTCGTTCGGCCACCGGGGGCGGACAGATTCTGGGAACGCCGGAGTACATGGCGCCGGAGCAGTTGAGCGGTCTCGCCGCCGGTCCGGCGACGGACTTGTTTGCGCTGGGCGCGGTGCTCTACGAGACGCTCACCGGCCAACGTCCCTTCCCTGACCCGAATCAGCGCATTCGCACGCCGATTGGGCCGCGGACCTTCAATCCCGAGATTCCGCTCTCATGGGAGCTGATCATTCTGGACTGCCTGCAGCCGGACATGACTAGGAGGCCGCAGTCGGTGGGCGAGCTACTGGAAGCGCTCGCGTAATGGCGCAGCCGCGAAGCCTTCGACCCTTCATCGCTCAGACGGTAGCGGTTCCGCGGCCCGCGCCTCCGCACTCGGCCTCGCCGTGGAAGCGTTGGGGCGTCGTTGCTGCGCTGGTGGCCTTGGTTGCGCTTGCTGCGTTGACAATGCTGGGCTGGCGTGACGGCGGCGCGCCGCTGCCCGCCTTTGCCGAGGGACGGCGAGTGGCAGTAAGCTCTTCCTCACCGCCTCGAACGACCTTGTTGCAGGCGCTCGCCGACGGCTTGATGGAATCGATCACCAGCAGGCTTTCTCAGTACGAATCGCGCAACGCAGAGTTGCTCGTGGTGCCGGCCAGCGAGGTGCGCAGCGGGCGTGCTCCATGCAGCCAATGCACGCGGTTTCCTTGGCGCGAACTATGCGCTCGAGGGCCGCTTGACCGAACAGGGCGAGCGGATTCGGTTGATCCTGACCCTCATCGACACAGAACGCATGGTGCAGGCGGATACCGCCGTCATCAATGGCGCGCGCGCGCGTGCGTTGGACCTCGAGGATGAGGCGGTGACGCGCGTGGCCACGCTGCTCAACCTGCATGCCTTGCCGGAGCAGGTCGAGAGCATTGCCCCGGCTGCGCCCGGCGCAGGAATCTCTAATGGTGGGAACGGGCTACCTGCAGCGCAGCGATGAAGTGGATAGCGTGCAGAACGCAATCCAACTATTCGAGAAAATCGATCTCGCTCGACGAAAACTACGCGATGGCCTACGCGGGGCTCTCGAAGGCTTATCTGGACATGCGCGCCCGCACGTTGGAGCCCGAGTGGGTGCTCAAGGCGGACAAAGCGTCGTTACGGGCGGTCGAGCTGCGGCCGGATCTGCTCGAGACGCAAACAGCGCGTGGCCGCGCTCGTGGCGCAGGGGCGCTTCGACGAGGCCATCGAGGTGTTCAATACGGCGCTCGGCAATCCCCGCTCTGAAGAGGCCTACGCGGGCCTCGGCCAAGCCTACGAGCAAATGGCTTCTCGAGCGACCGATTCCGCAGAGAAGCAGACGATGCAGGACCGGGGCGGGAGGCTGCCTTCCGCAAGGCGGTTCCGCTCCGTCCGAACGACTGGGTGACGTACAAGCGCCTGGCGATTTTTTATCACAACGTGGGCTGCCACAAGACGCGCGGTCAAACAGTACGAGATCGTCACGGAGCTGGCCCCGACAACGCGCATGCCTTCGCGAACCTGGGCATCATCTCGCATTTGGCGGGCGACGACGTAGCATCCGAGCGCTACCTACGCAAGACTCTCGAGCTCGACCCGAACCGCTCGTCCGCGCTTCGCGGCTTAGGATCGCTGCTGTACGAGCGAGGCGATTTTGCGGGTGCGGCCGAATTCTACAAACGGGTGATTGAGCAAAATCCGAACGACGATGGCGCCTGGGAAAACCTGGCCGGCGCTTACGCGAAGCTGGGCCGCGCTCAAGATTCGAAGAAGGCCTACCGCGAGGCCATCGCGCTGGTGGCCAAGCGCATCGAGATCGAGGGAAGCTCGCCGCGTCTTGCCGCCCTGATGGCGCACCATTACGCCAACCTTCCCGACTTCAAGCTCAGCCGCAAATACGCCCGCGAAGGGAGCTCGAGCAACTCTCCGGGCGACCAAATCAATGTTGGCATTGCATTTGCCTTAGAAGGGGATCGCGACGCTGCTCGGCGTGCGGTCGAACGGGCCCTGGAGTTAGGAGCGGCCCGAGAGACCATCGAGCGCATCGACATTCTCGAGGATTTCCTGCCTCCCAGGCAGTTGAGAGAGACAGAGGAGGAGTAAATGGCAATGCCGACGACGCCCGGAACCATATTGACATTGCGGGGATTTTACGACGAAAAAGTGCGCCGCCATAAATTGGTAGCCGAGCCTGAATCCCTACAAATCTGCAAACGCAAAACGCGTGTATTGGCCTTAGTGGCAAAGAACGAAACGGCAGGCACCGAGCATTACAAGCCCCTGGTGCTCGGATATCGGATCAACGGCGGCGATGTGCCTGCCAACTCCGGGGAGCCGAAGCACGTTTTCGAGGACAGCCCCAACGCTGGAGGCCGTTCATTCATTCCCGTCGATGGCGGCAAACCGACGTACTTCATGCTCAAAGAGCACCTCGGCTTGGAGCCGCGCGAGAACGCGTGCAGCTTTCCCGACGCCAAGCCTGGCAAGCACGCCGTGATCGTGCAGCTAAGTCACGAAGGCTGGGACGACGCTGAGGGCTCGGGCTACCACGCGGATTGGCACATCGAGAGTTGACGCGGCGATCGCTGCCAACGGCCGGGGGCGGGCTATGGCTCTTTGAGCGCGACCGTTCCCCGCTCTACGTTCCCAATATCGCTCAGGGCGCGCTGGCCACACTGCCGCCACTGGTGCGTCTGCCCCTCCAGCTTTGGATGCACGCCGGCGCCAATCTCGCCGCCGCGCGAGACCATGTCGCGAACCTGAACCTGATTCTCAACGGGCTAAATCCGGCGGGGATTGTATTCGACCTGACAGCAGTCGCCACGCCGGGGGCGGCAGTATGGGAGCGGATTGGCCATAACTGCCGCAACGAGCATGAGATCCGAGCGTCCCGGTGGTATCGGCCCGGCGTGCTCAATGCGTACTACCACGCTGAGGCGGGCGTGTCGGCGCGCTGCTGCCTGGCAGGAGACATGGTGTTTCTGCCACCTGGCGCAGCGCTGGGGCTTCTGGCGCACGAGGCTGGCCATGCGCTCGGCCTGCGCGGCGACGGAGACGGCTCGCAGGACCGCTACGACGACGGGCACACGGAGTCGTTGCCTGCCCCGAATCCCTTTACGAGCGCCAATTTGATGTGGCGTGGCGAGGCGACGGCGGCGCATGGCCTGACTCTCGGCCAGATTGTCTGGATGCACGCGGGGCCGCAGTCGATCGCGCGGCGGAACGGCGTGGACAATCCCCTCCCCTGTTGGCGGGACGACGATCGCGATCGGGCGGCCCCGGAAGACGGCTCGGCGGACATACTGCGACGCCGCTACCGCCAAATTGTGCGCTACTGGGACGAGGGCCGGCGTCCGGAGGGGCGGCTTGGTTCCAAGTCCGAGGATGAGTTCGTGCGGCTCCATCTACGTTGAACCTGCGACAATAGCCGATTCCCGTGCCACAACCGGCCACGACGCCCGCTGAACAGCTCGCCGCCGGCCGACGCGGTTGGAAAGGCCTACTGCGTCCGCCTGTGCCGGCGTGGCACAATCCGGCCGACTTGGCGGCTGAGCCGCCGCTGGGGAAACGCAACCTCTACATCGGCGGAGCGGCGGTTCGTCCACCGGGCTACATCAACGTCGACCTTTTTGGCCTCCCCGGCGTGGACGTGATCTGCGACGCCGAGCGTTTGCCCTTCCGAGACGGCTCCTTCAGCCGCGTGGAGTGTCCCGCCGTGCTCGAGCACACGCCGCACCCGCAGCGCTTGGTCGGAGAGATCGAGCGCACCCTCGAACCCGGCGGGGTCTGCCATCTGGTGGCGCCGTTCTGCCATCCCTTCCACGAACATCCGCGCGACTACTGGCGCTTTTCGCTCGACGGTTTGACCGAACTGGTGGCCCCGATGGAGGTTTTTGCGCGCGGTTGGCAAACAGGCCCGACTGCCACAATGCTGGCGTTCTTTCTGGACTACCTGAAGCTATGGACGCCCGGCCGCCTGCCGAAGAAGGCCGTGTGGGCGGCTGGGGCATGGCTACTCTGGCCGTTGCGCTACCTGGATGTGATCTTGCTGCGGCGCGAGGATGCCCGGCTGCTTGGCAACCACGGCTACGTATGGGCTCGCAAACCGAGGCAGAAAAGGTGAGAATCGGCCAACGATTCCCATGCTCGTCACGTAGTTAAACTCCGATGACTCGCTTCTTTGCGGCAGCCTTGTGCCTCTACGCCCTCTCCTGCGGGGGGCCAAGTCGCCCGTCAGCATTCGAGCGGCTGGGTCCGTGCGAACCGGGTGAGGCCCCGCCCGGCGCGCGCTGCGGCGACTACGAAGTGTTCGAAGACCGTGAGGCCGGCGCCGGGCGTAAGATCGCCTTGCGCATCCTGCTGTTGCCGGCCCTGGCGAACGATCCGCGTCCCGATCCGGTGTTCTTTCTTGCAGGAGGCCCCGGCCAAAGCGCGACCAAGCTTGCCGATGGCGTCGAATACTTGTTGGAGCCTGTGCGCCGCAGCCGCGATGTGGTGCTCGTCGATCAGCGCGGGACATGTTCGAACCGCGCTCGAGGCGACTTGAGCGAGGGCATGCAGGAGCTCGACTTCACTTCCCCGCTGCCGCCCGAGTAAGTCCAGGCCTGCCTCGACAGCTATGACGCCGACCCGCTGCTTTACACCACGCCCATTGCGATGGACGACCTCGATGAAGTGCGGGATTGGCTGGGCTATGACGCGATCAATCTGTACGGCGGATCGTACGGGACCCGCGCGGCTCTGGTCTACCTGCGGCGTCACGAGGCCAACGTTCGTTCGGTGGTTATCGATGGCGTAGCGCCTGTCGAGATGACGTTGCCGTTGCACTTTGCGCAGGACGCGCAGCGCGCGCTGGACACGCTCATCGAGGATTGCGAGGCTGCCGCTCCCTGCCACGAACGGTTCCCCGGTTCTCCGGTTTAAGAGACCACGGACCTGTTCGCGGAGCTCGAGCAGGCGCCGGTGCGCGCAACGTTCGTGCATCCGCGAACCGGCGAGCGCATCGAACGCACGATCACGCGTGAGGCCGTTGGAATGATCCTCACCGGGATGCTGTATTCGCCTTGGCTGAGCTCGCTCGGCCCACTCGCCATCGAGCGCGCCCACGCTGGCGATTTTCAGATGCTGATGCCTCTCGCGATTGCGAACGACGAAGTCGGCGAGCAGATGAGCCAAGGGATGTTCTATTCCGTCATGTGTGCAGCGAGGACTGGTCGAACATTTCGGCGGGGAAGCGCGCCGTGAGTGGAGACGCGCAACACCCTGGGCGAAGCGCTGTTCGAGTCGCGCTGGAAGCCGTGCGAGAACTGGCCGCGCGGCGCTGTGCCAGAGAACTACCGCGAACCGGTGCGCTCCGACAAGCCGGTGCTGATTCTCTCCGGCGAGTTGGATCCGGTGACGCTGCCGCGCTGGGGTGAGCTTGTGCAACAGAGCCTGCCCAATGCACGGCAATGGTTGCACAGGGGGTGGCTCACGGCGTCTCGCCCTACGGCTGCGTCCCGCGGCTGCTGCAAGAGTTTTTCGATTCGGCCGACGCCTCCGCTCTAGACGTTTCGTGCGTGGACAGTACGCGCCGGCCCGACTTCATGCTCACCCCTGTGGCGACCGCTCCTCCCGGAGGAGGATGCGCAATGATCGAAGCGAGCGGCCTCGAAAAGGTATCGGCCCCACACGCGCGTTGAACGGGTTGGGCTTCGCCGCCCACGACGGCGCGATCACAAGCTGCTCGGCCCCAACGGCGCCAGTGGAAAGACCACTGCACTGTGGATTCTCTGCGGCGTGATGCAGGCCGACGCCGGTACGTTTCCATCGATGGCGTGTCTACGCAAGAGCGCCCGCTGGCGCGCGCGCACGCCTGGGCGTGCTGCCCGACGAGACGGGCTGTACCGCGCCTCACCGCCACGCGAGCACATCCGCTACTTCGGCAAGCTGCACGGCCCTCTCTGGTGCGGCACTCGAGTCGCATCGACCGGCTGGCCGAGCAGTTCGACATGGGCGGTGTGATCGACCGGCGCACGCAAGGCTTCTCGCACGGCGAGCGCATCAAGACGACACTGGCTCGCGCGCTGGTCCACGATCCGCCGAACGTGATCCTCGACGAGCCGACGAACGGGCTCGACGTCAACGCCGTTCGCTCGTTGCGCAAGGTGTTGAGCGACTTGCGAGACCAAGGCCGATGCGTGATCTTTTCGAGCCATGTGATGCAGGAGGTCGCCGCGCTGTGCGACCGTTTGGTGGTTGTCTGGAGGCCGGGT
Organism: Bryobacterales bacterium; assembly: GCA_041394905.1. Classification (GTDB taxonomy): domain Bacteria; phylum Acidobacteriota; class Terriglobia; order Bryobacterales; family UBA6623; genus RI-231. The sequence goes on from JAWKHJ010000024.1 coordinate 68,988, forward strand.
CGTTGCAGGTACGCCTGAACGGAGTGCGGGAGCTTGCGGATCGCGATTCGCTCGAGGGACAGCTTCGTGGCCCTCACAGGGCGGGCAGCTATGAGCTTCATGCGCTTGCTCACGGTCTTCGGCAAGGAATTGCGCGACCATGCGCGCGATCGCCGCTCCCTGCTCTCCGCTTCGATCGGCGTCATCTTCGGGCCGTTGATGCTCGCCTACATCGTCCACGACGCCGCGCAGGACCGGCGCAGCCTGGAACAGATCCGCGTGCCGGTCGTCGGCATGGAGCGCGCCCCCGGGCTGATGCAATGGTTTGAGCAGCAAGCCGGAGTGGAACTGGAAGACTACCAGGGCGACCCGGCGGCTGCTGTCCGGGCGGGCGACATCCAAGTCGCGCTCGAGATCGACGAGGAGTTCGGAGCGGACATGACCCACGGACGGCCGGCGGAGACGCGCCTGCTGTTCAACGACCGCCGCTCGCGCTCGCGCGCCATGGCCGGACGAGTGCGCCGCTTGGTAGAGGCCTACTCGGCGAACGTGGGCAGGCTGCGCTTGATTGCTCGCGGCGTCGCTCCCAGTCTTCCGGACGCAGTGCGGGTGGAGGACGTCGAAGTGTCCGCCGAAGACACGCGCAGTCGACGACTGTTGGGCATCGTACCGATGATGTTGTTGCTTGCCGCGTTCGCGGCCGGCATGTCGGCTTCGGCGGACGCCACCGCCGGAGAACGTGAGCGGGGCTCTCTCGAAGCCTTGCTGACAAACCCGGTGACCCCGGCGGAGCTAATGGCGGGCAAGTGGGCGGCGGCTGCTGCGCTGGCCTCTTTCGGCGTCGCCGCCTCCATCGCATTCCACTTTCTCGTCCTGGGCCGCACGCCGCTCTATGAATTGGGCGTACGTCTGCGGCTGAGCCCCGAGCTTGGCCTGGCCCTGCTGGCCGTCGCGCTGCCGGTCGCGCTGTTCGCGCCTGCTTTCGAAATGTGCCTGGCGCTGTTCGCGCGGTCCATCAAGGAGGCGCAGAGCTATCTCGCGTTCGCCGTCATGCTACCGATCGTTCCGGTGATGATGACCTCGATGAGTGACGCCGAGGCTGCGCCGTGGCTCGAGATGATTCCCATCGTCGGACAGGCGCAGACGATCATCCACCTCCTGCTGGGCGAGGCTGTTTCGCTGCCCTACGCGATCGTGTGCGCCGCGGCTACGCTCGCCTTGGCGGCGGTTTGTGTCTATGCGCTGGCGCGGCTGCTCCAGCGCGAGGCGATCGTCTTCGGACGCAGCTAGCGGGCCTCGCTTGCCGAGCGCATCGCCGTCGTGTTTTACTGCCAGTCTATGCGGAAGATCGCGCTCCTCCTCGGCGTCCTTGCGGCGTCGGTCACTCTCGCCCGTGCCGGCGTCGACTTTCGGCAACACTCCGATCGCATCGAAGTGTTCGCCGACGGCAAGCCTCTGACCACGCTCTACTTCGGTCAGGACGCCCCAAAACCCTACCTCCACCCGCTGCGCGCAGCCGATGGAACCATCGTCTCGCGGCAGTACCCGATGCGCGATGACATCCCCGGCGAGGCGCACGACCACCCGCACCACCGTGGCATGTGGTTCTCCCATGGCGACGTCAACGGCTTCGACTTCTGGGCCAGCGAGCCGGACCAGCAGCCGCAGAACAAGAAGGGCCACATCGTGCTCAAGGGCGTCCACAAGGTGGGCGACGGCTTCATTCGCGCGGACTTCGAATGGCGTACGCCGGAAGGCGAAGTGCTGCTGACCGACGACCGCATCTACCGCTTCTCGGTGCAGGGCGACAACGTGATCATCGACAACGACATCCACCTGACGGCCGAGACCAAGCCGGTGACATTCGGAGACACCAAGGAAGGCGTTGCCATCCGCATTGCTCCATCGCTACGTGAGACGACTCCAGACAAAAAGCCCGGCAAAGGCGTGATCCTGTCCTCCACCGGCGGCGTCGGCGAGAAGAACACCTGGGGCAAGGCCGCTCCCTGGGTCGACTACTCGGGCCCGATCGGCTCCAGACCTACGGCATCACGATCATGGACCACCTTCAACCCGAAGCACCGACCTACTGGCACGTGCGGGCGCACGGTTTGTTCGCGGCGAACATCTTCGGCGAGCACGACTTCTTCAACGACAAGAATCGCGACGGCTCCAATCACCGCTGCAGCCCGGTCAGCAGCTTTCGACTTCCGCTTACCGCGTGGTCATCCACCCGGGCAATGCCGCGGACGCCAGCGTGAAATACCGACGCGGGCCAGGCAGATCGTCCAGCGCCGCTGTTGGCGAAATCAGGCGGCTGAGGCTGCCTGGGCGAAGGCGGTGACCGCTCTCGACATCAAGGCGCTCAAGGAAATCTACGACAACGAGTTGATCTACGCGCACTCGACCGGCGCGATCGAGAGCAAGGACGTCTACCTGGGCAGATTGCAGAGCGGCGCCCAGAAGTACGACGCGATCGAGTACCAGAAGTCGACGATCCGCGTGCATGGCGACTCCGCCGTTTCGCACAACATCGTCGTGATGAAGGGCAGCAACGCCGCCGGTCCATTCGACAACCGGCTGATGATGATGCACTTCCTGGGTCAGAAGGGCCCGGAGAGTGGAAGCTCACCGCTCACCAGACGACACAGCTGCCTAGGAGCAGGCCAGAACACTGCGGCTCCTGCGATCGGTGTTGACACGTCGTCGCGTGAGCCGCGGGCTTACCGAGGTCGCGAGTCATCACCGCGCGACCAAGCATTTGTCGCGATGACTCGACGACGTCAAACGCAGACTAATCCGACGCGCTGCCGCTCACCGCGATTCCGTACACCTCGATCCAATCCAGCCGCGAGCACGCCGCTGACAGCCGCCGACCGTCAGGTCCGTGAAGCCGACTTCGCAGCCTTGTCAGATCGGGCGCTTTCACCCAGGCGCCTTCCGTGACTTCTCGATGTCGAGCGTACGCCGAATGTCGGCCAGCACGAATTCCCGCACACGCCAGTCGTCCGCCGGGCCGTCGGACTGATCGTGACCATCCACTTGCCGTCCGCCGTCTGCGAGGATGCGTAGCTCGCGGGAAGCCCGCCTGCTTCGACCACTGGCGCACCTTCCCCGCCCTCAGATCCACCATCGCCCCCTTCTTGCGCAGACTCACCGCCCACGTCCCCGGGCACAGTCCGGACCAGATGTAGTACGGATCCTCAGGCTTGTTGTCGTGGAAACTCTTCTTGATCACCGACCCGCCCGGGCCCCAGCGCGATACGGTCAGGTCCTTGTTCGTCAGGTCAGCGTCTGTGACCGGCAGGTTCGGCGGCGTCTCGGTCCAGTCTTCGCGGAAGAAAAGCGGCGGCTGACTGCGATCCGCCGCAGCGGCGACGAAGGGCGCGGCGAGGACGACGAGCAACAGGAGCTTGCGCATGCGCTCCATGATAAACCGAACGCCGTGCGGGCGTCGGCGGTCGGGAACCACCACTTGCGGCGGTAATGCACCATGTTCACGAACGCACATGGATTTACAAGTCAATGTGATCAGGGGATTAGCATTTGGATGTCGACTTGCACTCGAAATGGCGGCCCCTAAGGGCCCGAACATGTCTCGAATATCCCCTGTTCTCATCCTTTTCCTCGTGACGGTGCTGGCGTTGCCAATGGCGGCGCAACGCAATTCTCCGGGTCGATCGTGACAAGGGTCCGGGCTTGGAGTGGCGCGCGTTAGCGTGGCCGACGGAGACGTGCGCGTGCGCACGGCGGACGGCACGACGAGACGCAGGCCCGGCGGCGACCGTTGCGACCCGGCGACCTGCTCTGTGTAGAAGAGCACGGTCTCGCGCCGAAGTCGGGTTTGACCGTGCGCTTGCTTCGCCCGGGCTCGCCGGAGATTCGAACTACTGCTGATTCGCGATCTCGGCAATCTGGCCTATCAGGTCGAGCTGCGGCGCGGGCTGGCCGCGCTAAGCCAATTCGACCACTTCGGTGCAGATCTCGACGTTGGACGCCTCAGGCGACCGTTCGCGTGATCAAACCCGCCGTCTTCACGGTGGAGCTTCGCGGCGACGAGCAGACCGACGTGATCGTACGCGACGGTCAAGTCGACGTCGTCACGGACCGCCGTACGGAGCGCGTGAAAAAGGGTATGGTGAGCGTCCGGGGCGAGGGCCGTGATTCGCAACCACGGATGGCGAAGGCCGAGCCCAAGTCTGACTTCGACGATTGGTCAAGCGCCGCGACAGATGGCTCGTCGCGTGGCTCGCGCATCTACCCGCCATATTGGAGCGCCGGCATGGGCTGGGGTTGGGGCAACTACGCCGGGTGGGGGTGGGGCTATCCCTATTACCCGTACTGGCTTCGGCCCGGGCCTCAGCACGGTTGTTGTCTCTCGTCCTATGGAACGTTGCGTGGTGGTGGCGGTCATCGCGGCGGCGGACGCGGCGGACGCCGCTGAGCACTCGCAACTGCGTAGCCGTGGGCGCAAGCCCTCGGCTAGGCGTTCTCCAGAACGCGCAGAAGTCTTCGAGCTCCGTCAGCTTCACGCGCGGTGACCCTTCCTTGCGCCCCATCTCCACCTCGTAGGCGTCGATCTTGGGCCACTCCTGATACGTGATGTAGCGGATTGCGCGACTCTCGAGCGGGCGGTTGACCGCTTCACGGTCACGCCTGTACGGGCAGCAGCGTTGCACCCGCGGCGGCGTCGGAAAGCATCTCCTCCGCCGTCTCTCTCGCGCAGGCTTTGTTGGAGCCAATCAGCCCGCTGGGTCCGCGCTTGATCCAGCCCGCGGCGTATAGGCCCGTCACCGGCTCACTGTTCGCGGGGTCAAATACACGCCCGCGCTCATTGGGGATGACGCCCTTGCGTTGGTCGAACGGCGGCCCCGGCAAAGCCATCCCGCGGTACCCCACGGAACGGAAGACCAAGCCGGCGTCGAGGATCTCTGTCTCGCCCGTGGGCTGTGGACTTACGTAGCCGTCCGCGCCCTTCACCAGCTTGTTTTTCACGATCTTCACGCCCGTGACGCGGCCGTTCTCGTCGCCCAGGATCTCAACGGGCGAAACCAGGAAGCGCAAGATGAGCCTGCGGTTCTTGTGTGGCTCATCATGCGTGGCCAGCTCGCGCAACGCCTCCATGTTGCGATGGTTCTCGTCGTTCTCGCTTCCCGAATCGAGCTCAGCTTGGCTGTACTCATCGAGCTCGAGATCTCCCGGAGGGATGATCGCCTGAGTGTCCACCATCTCGCCCAGCTCACGGATCTCCGGCGTCGAGAACTTCGCTTGCACCGGACCGCGCCGGCCGAGGATCCAGACGGTCTTCACTTGGCTCTCGTCGAGCGCTTCGAGCGCGTAGTCCGCGATGTCGGTGACGGCCAGCTTGTCGTGTACGCGGCACAGGATCCGCGCCACGTCCGCCGCAACATTCCCGACGCCGACCACGACGGCGCCTTTCGAGTCGAGCTCGAAGACATCGTGCGCGTGCTTGGGGTCGCCGTTGTACCAAGCGACGAATTCTCGCGCTGAGTGGACCCCCTTCAGATCCTCGCCGGGGATGCCGAGCGTGCGGTCGGCCTGCGCGCCGTTGCTGAAGACAATCTGGTGGTAGAAGCCGCGCAGCTCGTCGAGTGTGATGTCCTTACCGAACTCCACGTTGCCGAAGAAGCGCATTTCCGGCCGCTGCGCGAGCTTGTTGTAGAGCGCCGTAACCGCTTTGATCTTGGGGTGGTCCGGTGCAACGCCGGTGCGCACCAGTCCGAAGGGCGTGGGCAGCGCGTCGAACAGGTCGACTTCTACCGGGACCGTCTCCTGCTGTAGCAGCGCTTGCGCCGTATAGAAACCGGCCGGACCGGCGCCAATGATGGCGACGCGAATGGGGGATACGTGAGCGTCCTGACGCGGGATGCCTTCGCCCGTGGCTGTCATCTTCCGGACGATTGTAGTCGGGCGCCGGAAGAAATGCTACAGCCGCAAAAGCGAAACGTCTCCGCTGGACCACGTATCCTACCCTGGGGGAGCACGGGTCGCCCGACCGATGCCGAAGCCAAAAGAAATCTGGAAAGCACTGGTACGAGCGGTAGACGCGTTCGTGGAGGACGACTGCGTTACGTTTGCAGCAGCGTTGGCCTACTATGCCGTGTTCTCGCTGCCTCCATTGCTGTTTTTGATCGCAATTCTGGCGGGCGGACTCATCGGGTGGGACGCGATCGAGATTCGAATCTTCGAAAGCATCCAGAGCACTATCGGGCCCGCTGTGGCGGAACAGCTTCGCGAGGCCCTGCACTCCTATGGCCCCAGGTTGCGCCCGGACAGTTTGATGATTGTCGGCAGCAGCGCAGTCCTGCTTTTTGCTGCGACGGGCGTGCTGGTGCAACTGCAGAATGCTCTCAATCGCGCCTGGGCTGTCCAGCCCGATCCGAAGCGCGGCTATGTCCACAACATGATCGCCCGGCGCCTACTCTCCCTCGGCATGATCGTTGTGCTGACGGTGGTCATGTTAGGGTCTGTGCTGATAGGGACCGTGGTTGCGATCGCGGGCGAAGGGATGAGCTACTACTTGCCGGAGGGATTCTCCGAGCCGGTGCTGCAGGCGCTCGACCTCGGCGCGGGTTTCGCAATTTTCTTCGTGGCCGTAGCCGCGGTCTTTGGCATCATGCCTGACGCCAAAGTCGAGCTGCGCGATATTTGGATCGGTTCGGCAAATCACGGCTGGGCTTCTGACGATCGGCAAATTCGGCGTTAGCCTTTATCGCAGGGTCACGCGATGTGGCGGAAACCTTCGGCCCAGCCGCCCGCACTTGCGATTGCTGCTTCTGTGGATCTACTACTCTTCGATGATTCTGCTTTTCAGCCGAATTTACTCGTATGCCTGGTCCAGCCGTGCCGGCCGAAGCATTGCGCCCGCCGAGGGTGCGGTCGCGGTCATCAAGGCGCAGATTCAGCGGACAGAACCCACGCCCGACGAAAGTGCGCATGCTTGATCGATTTGCCGCCTTCGACGAAATAGCTGAACGTCACGTGGATGGAGCCGTCCTTTGCCTGGATCACCGACGGGTAGTAAGGCCCGGCCCTTCCCTGCCTCGTCGCGGTCCAGGTGGCGCGGCGGCGACCACGTCTTGCCCTCGTCGGTCGAGATTGAGACGGCGAGAGAATAGCGGTCTTCCTCGAGGTCGTTGTAGACCAGCAGCCAGTCGCCATTGTCGAGCGTGATTGGCTCTACGCTTGCGCCTGGGTTCAGGAAATCCGTGTCGACGACCGCCGACCAAGTCTCTCCGTCGTCGTGCGACTCCGCTCGGGGAATGCGCTTCGGCGCAAGGCCGTTGTCGCGCATGTAAGCCACGATCGTGCCGTCGCGTTTGCGCACGAAGCCCGGCTGCACGTTCCGAAGCCGACGATCGGGTCACTGGGCCTCCAGGTGAGGCCGTCGTCGTCGGAAATCGCCACGAGGCTGAAGTCGTAAAGATCGGAATACACGCCGACGAGCATCCGCCCTGAGGGCAACTGCACCGGGTGCGTGCGAACCATCCAGCCCGTGCGCGATTTGTACTTGTCCGCCGCGTTTTCCATTAATCGCAACAGATACTCGGCGCGCTCGGGCGACGCTTTCTCGATGAGTGGCGCCGATGCCTCACGCACTTTCGCAGCAAAGCGGTCGAGGTCATGGTGCAGCAGGAGTAACTCCTGCCGTTCCCAGATGTCTGGGCGGCCCGTCGAGCCTTCGTACTTGGAGGAGACGCGGTAGTTGACGACCGTCGTCTCCACCTCGTTCGCGACGAAGGTCATCCAGAACAGCCACAGCCGCTCGTGACGATCCACGAACAGGACGCAGTTGGTGTCCGGGAATCCAGGGTAGTCGGCAACCACGAAGGGCTCTGACCACTGCTTGGACCCAGCAGGCCTGCGCGCGCCCATCACACGCACATCGTCAGCTTTGCGTTCGCCGGAGACCGTGAAACCAAACGACGAACAGCTCTCCCGAGGGAAATTCGACGATCGAGGATGGTGATTCGGCTGCCAGGGTTCAGAGCGGGAAAATGAGCTCCGATTCGACGGATTGGGCGAAAGCGGACGCGGCCAGCAGCAACAGGGGCAAGAAGCGCATCGGCAAATTGTACCGAGGATCAAGCGCCCGAAATTGAGGCGAAGGCTGCCGTCAGCGGATCCTCCACCTCAGGCGGCGTGGCCTGGATCAGCCGACCCAGCGTAGGGTCGCGCTCCGCAACGCGGTGCGCATCTCCCGCCACCTTGCGGTAGCTGATGTGCCCTTTTCCTCCCGACCGCACGCGCGCGATGTATTCCGCTTCCGCGAAATCCATCTTGTAGAGCGTGCGGCAGCGCGTCGCGAACGGCAACAGGTAATCGCGCGCCTTCTCCGGCAACAACCGCCGCACCTGGGCGGCAGCCTCGAGGCGCTCCGGCGTACTCGTCCGCTAGGCCGGATTCCCAGTCAGATCCGGCGTCTCCATGCCCAGTGCATCCGTCCAATCCTGGCGGATCTGGATGCACCGGCGGTGGCGATGCAGGTCGCGGTAGGCGCCGATGTCACAAGTCACATCGAAGACATAGGAATAACCGGCCCGAAACTCCCGCAAAAACTCTTCGCGTCGCTCGCAGCCTTCGACGGCGGCGTCGATCACTTCGTTCTTGCGCGCCGCGCTCCAGCCCGAAACATCGCCCAGGATCACGCGATACGGTGCGTCGCCGACCGAGTAGAGCCACGTCGCAACGATTTCGTCCAGCGGATCCGCGTTGGGCGCCAAGTCGACATCGCGGACGTCGGCAGACGCATCGAATCGCACGTTCTGCTCGGCCCAGCTACGCACGCGTTCGCGGCAGGCGTATTCATGCGGCTCGCCATATTGCGGTGTCGGCGCCAGCGGCTCCGCGGCCTGCGACTCTTCCCAAACGCAAGTCGGCGGCGCCGCGCAGGCGTCGTGCATCTCGCGTGCGATGTCGCGGACTTCCTCCCAAGGTGAAACGCCGAGCCGCTGCATCTGCTTCTCGAGCGTACGGATGCTCGCAACCTGCCCCACGTTCGTCGAGACGCCCAGGAACAGCAGATAGCGCGCGCCGTCATAGGCCCCGCGCCGCGATCGTGCGCTCATAAGCGCTTGGGCGCATCTCCTCGGGACGCGGCAGAGCTTCCATCAGCGCGTCGACGAAGATGTCCGTGGAGGTCGAGGTAGCGCTGGATGAAGCCCCCACAGGTCTTCTGGTAAAGCTCGCCATCGGCCGTGCCTGCGATTTCCGCCGGCGTGATGATTGAGCCCTGCGAAAATCCTGATAACGGCTCGACTTGGCTTGGCCGTCCACAAGGCTTCGTCCTCGATCTCGATCGCGGCGAGCTCCTGGGAACTCCTTCGAAGCAAAACGTAACGTGGCCGAGGTCGGCGATGGAGGCGTGTCCGTACTGGAAATAGAAGCTATCGAGAAACTTCTCGGAGCTGTGCGAGCGCACCCACTCCAGGCTCTCGACCACAGAATCCGCCGAACGCGAATAGCGCGCCAGAGCGTAAGCGCTCTTCTCGGGCGGCATGGGGCCAACGACGACGACACGGGGTGCGGCGGACATGAAGTTTCGATTGTATCCGTTGCCTGTTGTCTATTGCCCGCCGCTCGTGGCGGGTTGGATACGATGGCGATTTGCGCACGCTCGGCCAACCGCGGATCCATTTCGCAACCATCGACACGACCATGCGCGAGGCTGCCCGGCTGGCGCAGGAAGGTGCAGCCGAGGGCACGCTCGTCACGGCCGACGAGCAGACGGCTGGTCGAGGCCGGTTTGGCCGGCAATGGAGCTCAGAAGCAGGCGTGGGACTATACTTTTCGCTCGTCTTGCGGCCCCCAGTCGCGCCGGCGGCCTCGGCGGCCGTCACGCTCGCCTGTGGCCTTGGCGTGGCGCGCGGGGTTGGAGATGCGGCCGGCGTTGTTTGCGACATCCGCTGGCCCAACGACGTGATGCTGAACGAGAAGAAGTTGGCGGGCATTCTCGTCGAGATGACCGCCGACGCCGACCGCCTGCGCTACGTCATCGTCGGCGTTGGCATCAACGTCAACCAGCAGAGCGTGCCGCCGGAGTTGGCGGACATTGCCACGTCCCTGCGCATCGAAACCGGATGCGACTATCTGCGCGACTCCTTGCTCGAGGCGGTGCTGCGGCGCATGAACGACTACTACCGCATGTTCGTCGAGCGCGGAGCGCAGCCCGTCGTCGAAGCCTTTACGCGGGCCTCTTCCTATGCCAAAGGCAAGCGCGTGGTGGTGGAGGGCGCTGGCCGGCGCCTACAGGGCGTGACGGCGGGTCTCGACCGCACCGGTCAACTGCTCCTCCGCACCGACGACGGCAACATCGAGCCTATCCTGGCCGGAAGCGTCCGTCCCATGGTCACCGACTAACGGCAACCGATCAGCGATTCCGTTCCCAGATCAGCCGTAGCCCCGTCAGCGTCAGGTGCTCGTCGATCGTCTTGGCGTACTTCGACGCTGGACAGATCACCGACGCCTGCCCGCCCGTAGCCACTACGTTTGTTTCTGGCCCGAGCTCTGCGATCAGGCGCTCTAGGATGCCGTCCAGCAGGCCCAGCGCACCGTAGTAGAAGCCCGATTCGAGCGCGTGCACCGTGTTCTTGCCGATCAGGCTTCCCGGTTCGCGGATCTCGATCTGGGGCAGCCGGGCCGTGCGCCGGAAAAGCGCCTCCGCCGAGACGCTCAGCCCAGGACAAAGGAGCCCGCCCAGGTACTGAGCATCTTTCGAGATCACGTCGAAGTTGATCGCCGTGCCGAAGTCGACAGAGACGCACGGCCCGCCGAAGCGCGCAAAGGCCGCCACGGAGTTCACGATGCGGTCGGCCCCGACCTCCCGGGGGTTGTCGATGCAGATCTCGAGTCCGGTGTCGGTCGAGGCATCGACGAACAACGGCGTCCGGTGCAAGTAGCGCTGCGACATCTTCCGCAGCGACTCGTCGAGCGCCGGCGCGACCGACGAGACCACCATGCCGCGGATTTCTTCGAGGCGTAAGTCGCTGAGCGAAAGAAGGTTGCGGAAGAGCACGCCCCATCCGTCAACCGTCTGTTCTCGATCCGTCTTCAGGCGCCAGTGCCCGACCAATTCCTCGCCGCGGAAGACGCCCAGAGTGAGGTTCGTGTTGCCTACATCGACGGCAAAGAGCATGAGATGATTATCTCTACTTGACACGATAAAGTACTTCGTGACAGGATCGATTCAAGCCCGGCCGAGAGTCATGCCAAATTTCACTTCTTCACCCGCCTTTCGCCTCGTCGTCGTCGGCGCCCTCACGCTTGCGCTGCAAATTCCGGTCTTCTTGATCAACGCCATTGCCTGGGAGCGTGACAACACGCGCGCCGAGGCCGTGCGCGAGATTGCCGCAAGCTGGGGACAGAACCAGCAGATCGTCGGCCCATTCCTGGTCGCGCCCTACACCTACGAAACGACCGAGGTGGACGACAAGGGCGTCAGCCGCACGCGCACCTATTCGAGCTATGCCACGTTCCTGCCGGAACAATTGAAAGTCGTCGGCGATTTGGCGGTCGAGCGGCGCTACCGCGGCATCTTCGAGGCCCCGGTCTACACTTCGACGCTGAAGATCAGTGGCGCCTTCGATCCGCCGGATTTCTCACGCTTCCAGATCAGCGGGCTGAACGTCCGCTGGGACGCCGCCCAGATCGTTTTCGAGATCAACGACGCGCGCGCCGTCAAGAACTCCGTCGCGCTTGACTGGGGCGGCGTGACGATTCCGTTCGAGCCAGGCGTCGGTGTGCGCCAAGCCGAGCGCGCCGGCATTCACGCCCCGCTCAGCCGAGGAATCACTGAGCAGACGTCTTTCTCCCTCGACCTCACCCTCGCCGGCAGCCAATCCATCCGCTTTGCTCCTTTGGGCCGCCACACAGACGTAACGCTCAGCGGAAATTGGGGTGACCCGAGCTTCCAGGGCGCTTGGCTCCCCGAGCACGACGTGCAGACGGAGAGCTTTCGCGCAGTCTGGAGCATCCCGTACTTAGGCCGTAGCTATCCGGAGGAGTGGATCGGCGCTGGAGACACGGGTAAGATCGACCAATCGCTGTTCGGCGCGGACCTGATCGCGCCAGTCGACGCCTATCGCCAGACCGAGCGCTCGATCAAGTACGCCATCCTGTTTCTGGCGCTCACGTTCACCGTGATTTGGCTGTTCGAGGCGCTGGGCCGCGCGCGCGTCCATTTTGTGGAGTACGCTCTGATCGGCGCGGCGCTGTGCCTGTTCTATCTGCTCGAGCTTTCGCTCGGCGAGCACTTGGGCTTCAAGATGGCCTACCTGTTGGCCGCCGCGCCGATCATCGCGCTGGTCACGGCGTATGCGAGACCGGTGCTCGGCGCCTGGACACGCGCGATGTCCGTCGGCGGCGTGATTGCGGCGCTGTACGGTTGCCTCTACTTGATCCTGCAACTCGAAGATTACGCGCTGCTGGCGGGGTCGCTGCTGCTCTTTGCGGCCTTGGCGACGATCATGTACCTGACGCGAAACATCGACTGGAACACCGCACGGGAGCCTATGTAAGCCGCGTCGCGGATTTTCGGCATCCTCGGGCTTGGCGGGCTTGCTAGCATGGAGCCGCGATGCGCCTGCTCGCCTTGTTGCTCGCCGCTTGTGCGGTCGTCTCGGCTGACGACCGCGCCGTGGCGGAGTGGGTTCTGCTCATGGGCGAGCCGTGCGGACGACCCAGAGCCGCGAGCGCCTGCAGGCTCTCGATGCGCTCCCCGAGGGCGAGATTCGCATCGAGTCCTTGGACTTGATCGGCGTCAACCTCTTCCCGGCCGATTTGGAGCGCTTCTCCGGCCTCAGGGACCTGCGGGAGCTGCGGCTTCCCGGCCCCATCTGGAGCCGCAACGCCGACGGCGGTAAGAATCTCAGCGCCGAATTGGGGCGACTATCTTCCCTGCCCGCGCTCGAACGCCTCACGTTTAGCGACCATTTCCTCGATCGCATCCGCTTCGACGATTCGGGTCTTGAAGCGATTGCGTCGCTCACAGGATTGCGCGAGCTCGGCCTTCGCCAGACCAATGTCAAAGGCCCTGGGCTGGCGCCGTTTCGCAACCTCGAGATCCTCGATTTGAGCCGCACGCGCATGGATGACGCGGGTCTCGAATTCCTGGTCGGGATGCGGAGTCTGCGCATTCTCCGGCTGGCCGACACGCTGGTGACGGGGCGCGGCTTGAGCCAATTGCAGAATCTGACCGCTCTCGAAGAGCTGGACCTGAGCGGGGTTCCGGTCGACGACGCTGCGCTCCCCTCGCTCGCGCGTTTGACGAACCTACGCAAGCTCGACCTCTCCGGCGCGGACATCACCGACGACGGCCTGCGCGCACTTGCGCCGTTGACCCAACTCGAAGAGCTACACCTCTACCGCACCAAGGTTTCGAACGTCGGCCTCGAACAACTCGCCTCCCTTGCCCACCTGCGCGAGACGGACCTGCGCTACACGCGCGCAACCGCGGCCGGTGCGGCGCGCTTGCAAGAGACTCTACCCGCCGCACGCATCCGCTTTGTCGCTGCAGGGGCGCCGCCTCCTCCGCGTCCGCCCGAGGCTCCGGCCGAGTCGAGCGACGCTGCGATCGCCAGATGGATAGAAGCCGCCGGAGGCGTGGCGACGCTAACCGGCGGGAGGCTGACTGGCGCGGATCTGCACGGGACCGGCGTCACGGATCAAGACCTGGCGCCGCTCATCAAGGCGGATGCGCTCGAAAACCTCAATCTTTCGGCCACGCAGGTCTCTGACCTTGGCATTGCGCAACTCGCTTCGATCCAGTCTCTTCGCGAGCTAGAGCTCAACAACTTGTTGGCTTCGGATAACGCCGTGCGAGAGCTCACGGCTCTTCCGCGTCTCGCGCGGTTGTCGCTCGAGAACACCCTTGTCGAAGGCGATGCGTTCGATGCGCTCCCTTCTTCGCTGGAGGTGTTGAGCCTGGCCGGCTGCCGGTGCGCGACTCTTCACTCGCGGCGCTCGCGGAACTCCCCAAGCTCAACCAACTCGCTTGCCTACACCGACATCACCAACGAAGCTGGTCCGCAGTTGGCGAAGCTGACGGGCCTCGTATCGCTCGATCTTCGCGGCAGTGACATCGGCGACGAGGGCCTCGCCGGGCTGCGTGGTTTACCCCATCTCACCGAACTGCGGCTCGATTACACGCGCCTCACAGACGCAGGGTTACCGCATCTTGCCGGTCTCGGCCAGCTTCGCTCGCTTTCCCTCGCTCGCACCCGTGTGACCGACGAAGGCATGACTGCGCTGGCTGCACTCACCGCTCTCCAGACGCTCAACCTCGACTATACGGAGGTCTCTGAGGAAGGTTTAGCGGCCCTTGCGCCGCTGGTCGACCTTGCCGAGCTGAACCTGAACAACACCGCCGTAGGCGACGAGGCGATCGACGTCCTGAGCCGCTTCCGCAAGCTACGCCGGCTCAACCTGTACCATACGCTCGTGAGCCCCGAAGCGCGCGAACGGCTTGGTCGCGCGCTGCCTGAATGCGAGATCGTTTACGACGCCGCATCGAACGGCTCGCACCGCCGCCGCAGTTGACTCGATGCATGCCGCGCTGATCATCCCGGCCCTCGATGAAGAGGATGCCATCGTCGCCACGCTGCGCGAAATTCCCCGCGATCTGTTCGAAATGATCCTCGTCGTCGACAACGGCTCGCGCGACGCGACCGCCGACGCAGCGGGCGAGGCCGGAGCCGCCGTCATACGCGAGTCCCGGCGCGGCTATGGCGCGGCCTGTCTGGCCGGCATCGCCGCCCTACCCGCGCAGATCGACGTGGTGGTCTTTATGGATGCCGACGGCAGTGACGAGCCAGCCGACGCGGCCCGCCTGCTTGCGCCTATAGAAGCAGGTGAGGCCGACTTCGTGCTGGGTTCGCGTGTTGCGGGCGATGCCGAACGCGGCGCGCTCGCCGCCCACCAACGTTTCGGTAATCGCCTTGCCGTCACGCTGATGCGCGGATTGCTCGGTCACTCGTACAGTGACCTTGGCCCCTTCCGCGCCATTCGCCGAGCGAGCCTCGAGGCGTTGCGGATGCGCGATCGCGACTACGGCTGGACGATCGAGATGCAGATCCAAGCCGTGCGCCGCGGGCTGCGCATTCAGGAGATCCCGGTCCGCTACCGCAAGCGGCGCGGTGGCCGCAGCAAGGTGTCCGGCAACGTCTGGGGCAGCTTTGCCGCCGGTTGCAAGATCCTGTGGACCGTCGCGCGCCTCAGCCGCGCTTGACCCTCCCGCCCCCGCAGCCGACAATCAATTGGAGGGAGTCTCCCAAACATCGTGTCCCGTCTTTTCGCGCTTCTCGTCTTCACCGCTCTGCTTGCCTCGGCGCAACAGCAGACCACCAGCGGCAAAACTCGTCCCAATGACAACACCAACGCTCAGGGGACGGAGCTCGGCGTCAAACCCGAAGCCGTTCTCAAAATCGAAAAGGTGAAAGGGGTCGTGCGCAACGTCGACCTGAAGACGCGTACGGTGACGATCGACCCTGACGGCAAGGGTGACGCTCTCCAGCTAACTTTTGCCCAACCCTCGGGCCGCGAGCAGATCAAGACCTCAAAGAAAGCGATGAAGGCGCTCGGCAAGAAAAAGCTCTTGCTGGAAGAGGTGAAGGTCGGCGCGAAAGTGGAGCTGCGCTACTACACCGCACTTGGTCAGATGATGGAGCTCATCGTCGACCACCAGAGCTGACGCGCCCGTTCCGTCAATTCGGCCGGCTTGACGGCAAATCGTTATCCCCGAACTCGCGCTCGATGCGCTTGCGTCCCGCAAAGCCGTCCTCGACGTGGTGCCAGTATTCAATCTGCGATTCGCCGAGCTTCCAGCATAGGTAGACTTCGCGATCCCCAAGCATGGCGGGGAAATCCAGTAGGCCCTCTTCGAGATCTTTGATCAGGCAGCCGGTCTCGCGAATCTCTTCCACGGACTCTTGTAGCGTCCGCACCGCGCCCATCTTGCGCACCTTCATCTCGGCCACCGCGGTCGGGTCGATCTCCATGCCGCCGGACATGGTGATGCGAGCGGCCACACTCTGCAACTCTTCGTCCACCTCTTCAGCGGCGTTCTTGGCCTTCACCGCCGCGCGCAGCAACTGTTCCAGCTTTGGAACCAAGGCCTGCGCTTCGCGCAGGGTGAAAAGCTTGGGCATGAATACGTAATCGAGGGAGAAACCCCTCGCAGCGAACCCGCATTATAGCAGCGGATTCTCGCTCTCAAGTCTCTTCGGCGGGCATGCGCAAAACCTTGCCTGGGTTCATGATGCCCTTCGGGTCGAGCGCCCGCTTGATGCTACGCATCACCGTGATGGCGGCCCCATGCTCGGCCTCGACGGCCCAAATCTTGCCCGAGCCGACCCCGTGCTCTCCAGTCGACGTGCCCCCCAAGGCGAGAGCGTGCTCCACCAAGCGCAGGTTGGCCGCCTTCACGCGACGCATCGTCTCGAAATCGTCGGGTTGGAACAAGAACGTCACGTGGAAATTGCCGTCGCCCACGTGGCCCAGGATCGGCGCGAGCAGCCCGTGCGCCTCGCAGTCCGCAACGGTTTGCAAGATGCACTCAGCCAACCGCGAGATGGGAACGGCGACGTCCGTTGCCCAGCCTTGGGCGCCGGGTTGCAGCGCTTTCATGGCGTAGTAGGCCTTGTGGCGCGCTTCCCACAGTCGTTCGCGGTCCTCGCGCCGTGCGGACCAGCGGAATTCTTCGCCCCCATGCTCACGCGCAATCTCGCCGGCCATACGCGCCTGCTCCGCCACGCCGTCAGGTGTACCGTGGAACTCGAAAAACAGCGTCGGCTGCAGGGCGTAGTCGAGCTTGGAGTGGCGGTTGACGGCGTCGATTGCCGTCGCATCCAGCAATTCGCACCGCGCTGCCGGAATGCCGGATTGCAGGATTTCAACGACCGAGGCCACCGCTCCTTCGAGCGTCGCGAAGGCGCACACCGCCGACGACACCGCTTCCGGCAAGGGGCGCAACCGCAGTTGCAGCTCGGTAATCACGCCCAGCGTGCCTTCCGAGCCCACCATCAGCCGCGTCAGGTCGTATCCGGCTGAGGACTTCCGTGCGCGTCCGCCGGTACGAATCACCTCGCCGTCGGCGGTCACGACGGTCATGCCAAGCACGTTTTCGCGCATCGTGCCGTAGCGCACCGCCGTGGTGCCGGAGGCGCCGGTCGCGGCCATGCCGCCGAGCGTTGCGTCCGCGCCGGGATCCACCGGAAACATCAGCCCATGCTTTTCGAGCTCCTGGTTGAGCTGCTTGCGCGTCACGCCCGCCTGCACGCGGCAATCCAAGTCGTCGGTGTAGATTTCGAGGATGCGCTTCATGCGCGAGAGATCGAGGGAGACGCCCCCGTACAGCGCCTGCACATGGCCTTCGACTGCCGTACCCGCGCCAAAGGGAATGATCGGAACGCCGTGAGCGGCGCAAACTCGGACCACAGCCGCCGCCTCGTCGTTGCTCTCGACGAAAGCGACCGCGTCCGGCGGCGCCGCTTCGTGCCACGATTCATCGCGCGCATGTGACTCCAGGTCATAGGGCGAGCGCGACAGGCGGTCGCCAAGCAGTGCTTCGAGCTCGAGAAAAAATGCAGGGGAGAGGCTGACGCGCGCGGTCATAGATTCTGGGGTATTTTTACCACGGCGCCGCACAGTGGTGGGAAAAGCTGTACGATAGCCGGGGATTCTAAGATGCGCGCCTCGATTTTGCTCCTCGCCGCCCTTGCCCTGCCCCTGTCGGCGGGCCCCAAGGACGCTGGCTTCACGGACTCGTTCCATTCACCCACCATGGCCAACCGCCGGCTGGAACGAGGTGACTGGAGGGTTGCCAACGGCGTCGCCCGCGTCTCCCAAGACGACGCACTCTACAAGAAGTACAAGAATCACGGGCCGATCGTCTTCTACGATCTACCGATGCAGGACGTCCGCGTCCGCTTTGAAGTGAAGCTCGAGGACGCCAAGCGTTTCGTGTTTACATTCAACGGGAACGGCGGTCACGTCTTCCGGCTGCTGCAGAATCCTGACAACTCCGCCTTGCTGGCCTTCGAGGACAAAGACGGAAAACACTCCCCGCTGCGCCTCGATACTTCGGCGCCGCATGTCGACAACGGCGAGTGGATCCCCTACTCCATCGAGATTCAGGGCGAAACGGCCAAAGTGTCGATCGGTGACGCATACCGCAAGAGCGTGCGACACCCCAGCCTGGCCGCTCCGAAGACCAACTTGAGCCTGAGCTTCCACTACGGCGAGCTTGAAGTTCGCAACCTGCACGTGGAACCGCTCTAGCTCAAGGCCCTTGCCGTCGAGGTTCTGGTAGCCCCCCCCGTACGCTCAAACGACGGGCCTGCCCTACCATGTTCAACCCCCGTACGAATTGGCCCACCAGCCCAAGCAAGCTCTCCTCGCGACTCAAGCAACTGCGCCGCGAAGGCGCCTACGTCCTCGACCTGACGGAGTCCAACCCCACGCGCTGCGACTTCGTATACGACGTTGACGCCATTCGTGCTGCATTGGCCGGGCACCAGGTCATCGAATACGACCCGCAGCCGAAAGGCATGCGCACGGCGCGTGAGGCGGTCGCGGCCTACTATGAAGAGCGCGGCACGCCCATCCCAACCGATCGTATCCTGCTCACCAGCGGATCGAGTGAAGCCTACGCGCATTGTTTTCGAATGCTCTGCGAGCCCGGCGACGAGATCCTGGCGCCGCAGCCCAGCTACCCTCTGTTTGAGTTTCTGGCCGACATCACCGGCGTCGAGCTCAAGCACTATCCGCTGTTCTATGACAACGGCTGGTCGATCGACTTCGACGCGCTCAAAGCCGCGATCACGCCGCGGACCAAGGCCATCCTCGTCGTCACCCCGAACAACCCGACGGGCCAGATCCTCCAGCCCCAAGAGCGCGACAAGCTGAGCCGCCTGGCTATGATGCGCGAGCTGGCGATCATCTCCGACGAAGTCTTCTTGGATTTCCTCTGGGACGAGGATGCGCGCGCCTCGACGTTTGACCCGCGCAGCCAAGCGCTCACCTTGACCATCAGCGGAATCTCGAAAATTTCCGCTTTGCCACAGATGAAGCTCGGCTGGGTCACTGTGCGCGGGCCCGTTGGCGTCGACGCGGACGCCGTGGCGCGGCTCGAGGTCATGACCGACACGTTCCTGTCCGTCTCGACCCCCACGCAGGTGGCCGCACGCACGTTGCTTGAAGCGCGGAAACGCATGCAGCCGCAAGTGCTTGATCGGATTCGCGAAAATCTCGATTTCCTCGACGCCAAGCTGAGTGGCCGCACGCCGCTGACCCGCTTGAAGGCCGACGGCGGATGGTACGCCGTCTTGCGCGGCCCGGCGTCCATGCCGGACGAAGAGCGCGCCCTCGATCTGCTTGACCGCGCCGGCGTCCACGTCCATCCGGGCGAGCTGTTCGGGTTCGACCGGCCAGGCCACTGGTCATCAGCCTGATCACGCCGCACGACCTGTTTCGCGAGGGCGTTGGGCGTATCGTCGAGTTCGTGGAGTGAGGTCGCGATGTCAGTCTTGAGTCCGACCGAGCAGAAGAAGCAACACGCCATGGCGTTCTACGACCTGATGTTCAACCAGTGCCGCCCGGCGGAAGCGGTCGAGCGCTACGTCGGCGACACCTACACGCAACACAACCCGCACGTCGCCGACGGCAAGCGGGCGTTCATCGACTACTTCGAGCGGATGGCTAGGGAATACCCCGGCAAGCGCGTTGAGTTCAAGCGCGCCATTGCCGAAGGCGACTTGGTCGTCTTGCACTGCTACCAGCACTGGCCCGGTGATGACGACTACGCCGGAATCGACATCTTTCGCTTCGACGAAGCCGGAAAGATCGTCGAGCACTGGGATGTGTTGCAGAGCATTCCCGAGAAGGCCGCGCACGCCAACGGCATGTTCTAACGTCCCGAACGCCTTCGTCAAAACGCCAGCTTCAACAGCCAGCGGTGCTCAACATTGGCGACCCTTCCGTCCTTGTCGAAGGTGACGGCCAAGCCGGAAGGCGGGTCTCCGTCGCTTTCGAGTAACGACTCGCGCAGGTCGCGCCAAAGCACCACCTCTCGGCCCTGCGCATCCGTTTCTTGCTGAGCGAAAGCGAAACTGCGGTCTTCCAGATAGTCTGCGACAGCCGGATCCGCCTTGGATGCCTCGACTGCAGGCGACTGCGCTGAGCGCACATCGCGCACCACGCGCATGTCGGGTTCACCCGCCGGTGCAATACAGGCCGCCTCCAGAGCGTGACCGCGTGCGGCCAACGCCACCCAAGGACAGCCCTCGGCCGGACTCGGAAAGACGGTGGCTTCGACCCCGAAACCGGCGCGGGCAATCGAGCGCGCTTCTTTGCGCCGCTCTGCCTTCCAGCCGCAGAATGTCGCCAAGCCGATCAGGCTAGTCAGGGCGATCGTTCTAGCAGATGTCCGCAACGAAATGGCCGCGGCGAGGCTCAAGAGCGCGAGGAATCCGAGGTCGCCTTCGTGGATGAGATTCCACGTCGCGCCCTCACGACTCAATGGCCACCACGGAGCGACGCCCCACGGGTTCAATGCGTCGGCGAAGGCATGGAAGCCCATACCCGCCGCGAGCACGCCGAACAGGGGTGGCCAGCCGGGCGCTTCCCCCAAACGAAAGCTGGGAAAGCGGCCGCGCAACCAGCGCCAAAGCGCGAGCCCGATGGGTGTCATCAGCAGGGCTTGCAGCACGACGCCCACAGGCGAGTGTGTGGCGCCGCGGTGGACGCGCGCGCCCTCGTACCCGAACACTAATCCTGGCAGTACGTCCCAGTCAGGGAAGCAGCTAGCCGCGATCCCGCCAAACACCAGCGAGTCTTGCCACGGTCGGGGGCCCACGCCGTCGCGTTGGATGAGCGAGCGTGCAAAGCGGCCGACAACGACGCCGGCCATCACATGGGACAGAGGAATCACGGCAGGGGGCGCGGGGGCGGCCCCCTCGATCAGCTTATGGCGCCGAGGGCGCTCAGTCGGTCAATCCGTGGCAAACGGCGAACCGCACGATCTCGCCCGAGCTGTGCAAGTCGAGCTTCTTCATGATGTTGCCGCGGTGCGCATCCACTGTGTGGACGCTGAGGCTCAGTTCCGACGCAATGTCTTTGTTCGTCGCCCCCTCGGCAATACGCCGCAGGATTTCGCGCTCGCGCACGGTCAAGCGCTCGACGGGGCTGGTGACTCCCGGCCGGCCGTCGCGCGTGAGGCCCGTCGAGAGCAGCCGGGAAACGACCGTCTCGCCGTCCCGCACTGCGCGGATTGCGGAGAGCAATTCGTCCTGTGAGGCCTCCTTGGTCAGATAACCATAAGCCCCGGCGCGCAGCATTTCGCGCGCATATGCGGCGTCGCGACGCACGCTCAGGCCCAGGATGCGGGTCCGCGGACGGTGGTGTGCGATCTCGCGGGCGGCTTCGAGACCGCCCAGGACCGGCATGGCGATGTCGAGAATCAAGACGTCAGGCTTGAGCTCGAGGGTCTTGTCGATGGCTTCGCGGCCGTCCCGCGCTTCGCCAACGACCGTCATGTCCGCCTGGTCTTCGAGCAGCAACCGAAGACCTTGGCGGATCAAGGAGTGATCATCGGCCATCAAGACTTGGATCATTTAAATTCCGTTTCGACGGTCATTCGTAGCCCCCGGGTCAACGGGACCCGTACCGAGTTCACTCTAGCGAAGAGAATGCCCGCCGTGGAACGGCCAAGAGCGCAAGAGTGAGGCGCTAGTACCTTTTCAGGAACCGACGCCCCTCGCGCGCGGGAGGTTACGGAGACTTGCAGCGAATGAGGAAATAGCGGCGCTCGCGGTCGCCGCCATTTTTCAGGCGCAAACGCTTCCAGCCGTTCGCCTCGGAGGGCTTCTCGATGACTTCGAGCACGTTCGGGCTCACTTCGACTTCGAATGGACCTTCCGGCAGTCCGCGGCTGATCTCGCCAACGGAAGCCGTATCCCCGTCGATGCGCAGCTCGCCGCCGGGAGGCAGGTCTCCGCGCCAGACGATCGTCGTTGTCGCGCCAACCAGTAGCGGAGCCTCGACCGCCGGAGCGCTGGCCGCCGGCTGCTGTGGCGGTGGGATGGGCTGAGCCGACGGCGCCGGAGAAGCCTGAGGCGGGCTCGGCGTCGCAGCGGCGGGCGTCTGGGTCTGACGCGTCTCGTTCGCAGGAGGCTGCGCGGCGGGTTGCTCGGGCGTTTGATTCTCTGCCAGCACCGTCGGCTTGGGCTCCGTCTCGGGCCCATTCGGCTCCGTAGACGGCTCGCCGCCACCCATCCAAAAGGCAGCGGCCAAGGCCAATGCCAAAACGCCGGCCACCGTGGCGCCGATGATCAGATTTCGGCGGCTGTTATCCGGCTCCGGTATCGGAGGCGCCCCAAAGGCCGGCCCGGTCGACGAAACCTTCCGCAACTGGTCGAGCGAAAGCCGCGCAACCTCGTCGTCGCCCTCTGTTGGCGGGGGCGTCGGCTCGGCTTGACGGCGCTCCTTAAGCCCATCCTCGGGCATTTCCGCGCAGGCCTCGGCTAGCGCTTTCACGAACGCGCCACAGCTCTCGAAGCGCTTTTCCGGGTTCTTCTCGAGCGCTCGCTCGAGTACTTCCGCTGCTGCTTCAGGTACGTTCGGGTTCAGGTCTCGCACCGGCGGCGCCGGCTCGGACATGATCTTGTAGAGCAGCGAGCTAAAAGTCCCGCCGTCGAACGGCTTCTCGCCGGTCAGCAGTTCGTACGCGATCACCGCCAGCCCGAACTGGTCCGACGCAGGCGTCACGTTTTGTTCTTTGATCTGCTCCGGCGCCATGTAGTTCGGCGTGCCGACGACCAGACCCGTGCGCGTGAGTTGCTCCGCGGCCAAAATCTTTGCCACGCCGAAATCGGTGAGCTTCGCCACGCCGTCGCCGCGCACCAGAATGTTACTCGGCTTGACGTCGCGGTGGATGACGCCATGCTCGTGGGCGTAGTCGAGCGCCGAGGCGCTGTGCTCGAGGATCCGCAGAAATTCCTGCTTGCCAAGCTTGCCTTTTTTGCAGAAAAGCTCCCACAGCGTGGGGCCCTCCACCAACTCCATCACGATGAAGGCGAGACCGCCCTCCTGGCCGATGTCGTGGACCGTGACGATGTTGGGATGCGAGAGCATGCCCGCCGAACGCGCTTCCCGCGCTGTCCGGATCTGCATCTCTCGCCGCTCTTTGGGGTCTGCAACGTCCGTGAAGGCGATCGCCTTCACCGCCACGGCGCGCCCGATGACCGGGTCCTTCGCGCGGTAGACGCTACCCATGCCGCCCGAGCCGATCTTCGAGACGATCTCGTAGCGGCCGGCCGATGGAAGATCTGGGGACATTATTCGAGCGTCTTGTGCACCTAATAGACTACCGCTTTCTACCTGCGCGCCAGAGCTTCGCGCACCGAACGCGCCACGCTCTCGGCCAGCCGCTCATAGCCTTTGAGCGTGAAGTGTACGTTTCCCGGGCCCACGAACAGGTCTTCCGGAAATGACTTCGAGACCGCATACAGGTCATCGGTCGGGATGCCGTGCGCCTGCATCACCTCCGCCGCAACGGCGTTGTACTTTTCGTCGTCGCCCACGAAGCGGCCCGCCTCGCCCTCCGGAACCACGGTCGTCGACGCCCAAACGAGCTTCGAGCCCGTCGCTTCCAGCCGCTTCACCAGTTGCTCCAGGTTTTGCTTGTAGATGGCAGCCGGCACGGCTTGTTTGCCGTTCACCTTGTCCCGATTGCCCTGGTTCTCGGCGGTGGGGTTGCGGTAGCAGAGGTCATGCAGCCCCCAGTTGAAGTGAATCACGTCCCACTTCGTGCCTCCCAGCCAGTCGTCGATCAGCTCGAGGCCGCGCGGCGTGGGCCCGCAGTTCGAGGGTCCGTCGCGCCGCTCATTCAGGGGCCGCATCACGTTCGCCTCGCCCGCGAGCATGCGGCGCACGGCGCGCGTGTACCCGATCGAGATGGAGTCGCCGATCAGCAGCACGTTTGGCAGGCTCGGGTTGGCTGGGACGTCCCACGGCCCCTGCGGGTCAGGCTTCTTCGTCTGCGCAGCCAGAGGCAGCGTCAGGAAAAACGAAAGAAAGGCTCGGCGTTTCATTCAGGGGCAAGCATAGCACTGCCGCTCGCCGCTCAGCCCCCTATCCACCCGCCTTGGCGCTATTCGCCTTCGACGGGGCCGCATAGGCGTGATCGGGCTGCCAAGCCTGCGCGTCCCAGCGGTAGCCGTCCGTGAACTCCACCGTAACCGCATAGTCGGTCTCGCGCCGGCGGCAGGTCTGCACGAACGCCGGAGCCGCGAACCCCTCGGCCTCGATCACGACCTCGATCTGCGTCGGCCAATCGCGCTCGCTTGCCAGCACCGCGCCGAAGGCGTCGAGCTCCTCGAGATTCGCCCACTCGGGCGCCCGCGCCGCGCCATCGATGCGCATATGCACCAAGTGGGAACACAACACTCGTCCCGAAGCCGCCATCTCTCGCCTGAAATTAGCACGCCCGTGGCCGCCGGTTCTTGCTACAACTTGAGGCGCCATGCTCCGACCGCCCTCGCTCTTGCTCGTCCTCCCGCTCGCTCTGGCCTGCGCCGCTCCCGCGCAACAGCCGTCTCGCGAGCAAATTCTGGACGGCATGCACAAGGCTGCGCGATTCTTCCGCGAGGACGTCTCGACCGAGGGCGGTTATCAATTCCGATATGCCGCAGACCTCAGCTTCGGGCGCAGCGAGCACGCCAGCGGGCCGACCCAGGTCAGCGTCCAGCGCGACGGCACCCCACGCGTCGGCATGGCCTATCTCGAAGCGTGGGATGCCACCCAGGACCGCTTCTACCTCGACGCCGCCAAGGCTGCCGCGATGGCGCTTGTCGAAGGCCAACTCTGCTCCGGCGGTTGGGATTACATCGTCGAGTTCGAAGAGTCGAAGCGCGCCCCGTACCGCTACCGCGTCGATGGATGCGCCGGCGACGGCGAGGCCGCCAGCCCGACCAACCTGGACGACAACACGTCCCAAGCCGCCCTGCGATTGATGATGCGCGTCGACCGCGAGACTGGCTTTGCGGAAAAACCGATCCACGACTCCGCCCTGTATGCGCTCGCCGCGCTCGAGCGCGCCCAGTATCCCAACGGCGCCTGGCCGCAGCGCTATTACACCCGGCCCGATCCGAAGGACTTTCCCGTCAAGAAGGCCTCCTACCCTGAAAGCTGGTCGCGCAAGTGGCCCGGCGACGACTACAGCTTGCAGTACACGCTCAACGACAACAGCCTCGCCGACCTGATCGACGCCTTCCTCGAAGCGGCCCGCATTTACAACGAACCGCGCTACGCCGAAGTCGCGATGCGCGGCGGCGAGTTCCTCTTGCTTGCGCAGATGCCGGATCCGCAACCGGCCTGGGCGCAGCAGTACGACCGCGACATGCACCCGGCATGGGCGCGCATCTTCGAGCCGCCTTCCGTCACCGGCGGCGAATCTCAAAGCGCCATGCGCATCCTGCTGACTCTCTACCGCGAGACGGGCGACAAGCGGTTCCTCGAACCCATCCCGCGCGCCCTCGCCTACCTGCGGTCTTCCGGCCTGCCCCCTGATCCTAATCCGCCTGCGCGCAAGCGCCGCGCCTGCCCTCCCGGGACGCTTTGCCTAGCGCGCTTCTACGAGCTTCAGACCAACAAGGGCCTATTCATCACAAAGGGGACCCGGGTAAGCGCCGCGGGCCTAGGCTCGTTGCGAGCCGATGGCTACGAAGTGACCTACGACGATTCCGACCCCATTCAGCACTACGGCATGTGGATCAGCGGGCGCGGGCTCGATGCAATCGAAGCCGAATACGAGCGACTGCGCGATGCGGACCCTTCCGCCATTCGCCGCCCTGACAAGCTTCACGGCCTCTCCCCGTGGAGCGGCGACGGCGTCGCGAAGGCTGGCGATTCCGCCGCGCTACTTGCCGCCATGGACGACCGCGGCGCCTGGGTGGAAAACGGGGTCGCCGGACGCGCCGACTCCGTCGCCGCCGTTTACGCCGCCGAGCCCATGGTCATCCGCATCGGAGACAGAACGATCCCGTTACCCGAAGACGAAACCGTCGAGGTTTTCCGCGGCTCCGCGCCGGTGGTCGAGAAGATGATCCTCTCGGCCACGTTCGCGCACAACCTGGAAGCGCTCGCCGCCGCGCTCCGGCGCTAGCCCGCGGGCGCGCTATGCTGATCCGGTGATCTCGCGTATCGTCCTCTCGCTCGCGTTCGCCGCTCTACTCTCGGCGCAAACCTTTCCGCCCCAGCGCTCCGTCCCCCGCGGACGCGCCGAAGTCATGTATTACAACGGCAAGATCATCACGATGGACCCAGAGCAGCCCGTCGCGGAGGCGCTCACCCTGGCCGATGGCCGCATCCTCGCAGTTGGGACCACGCAGCAAGTCGGACGCACCATCGGTCCGGCCACCAAACAGATCAACCTCAACGGGCGCACCGTCGTTCCCGGCCTGATCGACAGCCACGTCCACCCCATCGGCGCGGCATTGGCTGAGATGGATGGCGAGATCCCCGTGATGGGCAGCTTCGCCGAGCTCAAGGCGCATGGCGAGCAGGAGATGCGCAAGAACCCTGGCAATGCGCTGATTTTCGTACCGAAGGTCTACTCCACGCGTCTCGCTGAGCGGCGCTACCCCACCCGCCAGGAGATCGACGCCTGGTCCGGCGACCGCCCCGTGATGCTCGACAACGGCTATGCCTCGGCGCTCAACAGTGCAGCCCTCGCCGTGGCTGGGCTCAACAAGGAAACGCCCGATCCCCCTGATGGCAAGATCATTCGTGACGACGCGGGCGAGCCCACCGGTCTCGTCCTCGGCGCGCGCCGCCTCGTCTCTCCCCTGCTCTCGGCGCGCCAAACCACTTTCGAAGACTCACTCGAGGCGCTTACCAAGATGCAGCAGGCCTACAACAAAGTCGGCCTGACGAGCGTCATCGACCGCTCGCTCTCGCCCAGCCAGATCGCCGTCTATCAGAAGCTTTGGTCCGAAGACAAGCTCACTGTGCGCACCTACATGACGCGCACCGTCAACGCCGAGCGCCCCATCGAAGAGATCGAATCTGAGTTGCGCGCGCTCGGCCCCGTCACGGGCTTCGGCGACCCGATGTTGCGCATGGGCAGCCTCAAGATCTTCCTCGACGGCGGAATCTTGATCGGCACGGCCTTCCTGCGCGCTCCCTACGGCATGCATACCGAGGTCTACGGGTACTCTGACCCCGACTATCGCGGCGTCCTCCGCGTGAAGCGCGAAACCATCAACGCCATCGCCGTGCTTTGCGACAAGCTGGGCTGGCAGATGACCGCTCACACCACCGGCGGAGCCTCCACCGACGCCCTGCTCGACGCCTACGAGGCCGCCGACAAGATCGCCTCCATCAAGGACCGGCGCTTCACTCACCCACGCCAACTTTCCCAACGCCGAAGCCATCGCGCGCCGCCAAACTCGGCGTCGTCATGGACATGCAACCGGCCTGGTACCACCACGACGGTCCCGCACTGTCGAAGGTTTTGGGACCCGAGCGCATGAAATGGTTCCAGCCCTACAAGTCCGTCTTCGACGCCGGTGTCGTCGTCGCGGGCGGTTCCGACCACATGATCAAGTTCGATTCGCGCAAGGCGATCAACCCCTACAACCCCTTCTTCGGCATGTGGATGGTCGTCACTCGCAAGACCGCCACGGGCGAAGTCTTCAATCCCGAGCAAAAACTCACCCGCGAGCAGGCGCTCAAGATGTGGACCTGGAACGCCGCCTACCTCTCCTTCGACGAAGACGTGAAAGGCTCGCTCGAAGCCGGTAAGTACGCCGACATGGTCATCCTCGACCGCGACATCCTGACCTGCCCCGAGGACGACATCCAATGGATCGAGCCCGTGCAAACCATCCTGGGCGGCAAGGTGATCTACGACTCCGGCGACGCACTCTGACCAGGTAACCTTCCACCAGATTCAGCGCCTTGAGCTTCGGTCCGAATCTGAAGGAGAAACCAACATGCACCGTTCCTTCCTGGTCATGGCGCTGCTCGCCACGCCGCTGCTCGCCCAAGACAACCCCCTCGCCACTGAAGTCCAACAGGCCTGGGGACGCACCATGCGCAATGCCGTCGCCGCCGCCGAGGCGATGCCGGAAGACAAATACGACTACAAGCCGACGCCGGAGAGCATGAGCTTTCGCGATCTAGTCGCACACACCGCCGACTCCGCCATGGGCGCCTGCTCGGGCTACATGGGCGAGATGCGCCGCGCCGGCGCCAAGGACATGACGAAAAAGGCCGACTTGGTGGGCGCCATGAAGGCTGCTGCGGCCGAATGCGAGAAGGCGTACGGCTCCTTCAAGGACGCGCAGGCGTCGGACATGATCGAAGGCCGGCGTGGCAAACGCTCGCGCATCGGTACGCTCTACGGCAACGTCATCCACATCGAACACGAATACGCCCAGATGGCCGTACACCTGCGCGCGAATGGCGTCGTGCCGCCGTCGTCCGCCGGCCGCCGCTAGTCCCCGTTCCGCCAGAACTGTAACCGCCGGAAGAATCCTTTCGGCGGTTCGGGTTTGGTGCCGGGCAGGAATAGCTCCATTTGCTCGCGGTGTTCCACTGGTTTGCTCTCGTGCTGCACCACCTCCACGGCAGGTGCGTCCGCCGCGAAAGCGAAGTTCGCCAGGCGTTCCTGCTCGGCGTGGCGTTGGTACTCGGCGATGCGCGCCGGCACGTCCACCCACGCCTCCTCCAGTCCGCTGGGGCGCGGGAAGTCCTTTGCCGCGCGATACGCCGGCAGCTCATTGGCCTGCTTCATCAGCTCGGCCCAGATGGGCGCCGCCGCGTCTCCGCCCTCGATCATGAGGTCGGTGTTGTCGTCGAACCCGACCCACACCAGGCAGAGCAGCTTGTCCGTGAAGCCGACGAACCAGCCGTCGTCATCCGTGCCCGTCTTGCCCGCCGCCGCCCCGCGGAACCCAGCCGACCGGACGCGATAGCCGGTGCCCCGGTTCACCACGTCTTCCATCAGGCTCACCATGATGGCGTTCACCCGCGGGTCCAGCACCTGCCGGCTCTCGGGCGCCGCCCTGTAGAAGCTGCGGTCCCCGGTTCGCGCTTCGCGGATGAAGTGTGGCTTCGCCAGCCGTCCTCCATTGGCAAACATCGCGAACGCGCCGGCGAGCTCCAGCGGGCTCGTCTCGTAAGCGCCCAATGCAGCGGAGGGCGTGGCGCGCACGTTATCCAGGCCAACCTTGTGCGCGAACTTTGCGACCCGCGCGTACCCCACACGCTCCGCCACCTCCACCGCCGGCACGTTGATCGAGTGCGCCAGCGCCTCGCGCACGGTCACGAAGCCGCTTTGGTGGCCATAGTTCCTCGGCTCGTATTCCTCATCGCCAAACTCAAACACACGCGGAGTGTCCGGTAAGACCGTCGCCGCCGTGATGACCTCGCCGTCCGGCGTCGCTTGCCCGGGCAGGCCCGTGGTCAGCGCAGCCGCATAGACAAAAGGCTTGAACGCAGACCCAGGTTGTCGTCGCGCTAATACGCGGTTGAGTTGGCTGCTCTCGAAGTCCCGGCCGCCCACCAGCGCCTTGATCTCACCCGTATGCGGGTCCAGTGCAACCAGCGCGGCTTGCGCCCGAGGCGCTTCCTTGTCGCGGAAGCGCCGCTGCTTCGCCACGCGCTCGTCCACCTTCTCCATGCCCTGCGCCACCGCGGCCACGGCCATTCGCTGCAAGTCGAGGTCGATCGTGGTCTCGATGTCAAACCCGTCGTCCTGCCGCGGCGCGATTTCGCGAAGCTCTCGCTCGGCCAGCGCCGTGAAGTACGGCGCCATGTCCGTGTCGAGGTCACGCTGCACCACACCCAGGGGTTCGGCAACAGCCTCGTCATACTGGCCCTGGTTGATGTACTCGTAGCGCAGCATTGCCTTCAACACCTGATTGCGCCGGGCCAGCGCCCGGTCCGGGAAGCGGTCCGGGTCCAGATAGCTTGGGCGCTGCAACAAGCCGGCCAAGAAGGCCGACTGTGCTGTCGTGAGCTGCGTGATGTCGCGGTCGAAATAGCGCCGCGAGGCCATGCCCAGCCCGCGCACATCGAACGGACCCCAGCGGCCCATGTAGATGTAGTTCACGTAATGCTCGAAGATCTGCTTCTTGGTCAGCAACTCTTCGAGCCTTCGCGCAATCGTTAGCTCCTTGAGCTTGCGCGTATAGGTCTGCTCCGGCGTCAGGAAGAAGCCGCGCGCCAATTGCTGCGTCAGCGTGGACGTGCCGCGCGGCCGGCGCATCTCGACTACGCCTTCGAGCGCCGCCTTCGCCGTGCGCGTCAGATCGATGCCGTCATGCTCGAAGAAGCGGTGGTCTTCGATGGCGATCACTGCGTTGCGCAACGTCTCGGGAATCTCGTCGTAGCTGACCAAGCGGCGCAGAGTGCGGCCCTCGTCGCTGATGCGCGTCAGCGTGACGGGCGTAAGCGAGTAGCTCGGCAACTCTTGGCCGTCCAGCGTCTCGATCGCCTTTACGCCCTTCTTGTCGAAGCGTACCCGGGCAGCCTCATGCGCCTGCCAGACACCCGTTCCCGGCCGTACGGTTAGCACCCCATCCTCGACCGAGTACGAGCCGGCAGGCCCTCCCTGCTCCGTGTAGCCGGCCTGTTGCAGCACCGGCAAGCTCTGCCCCAGATCGAGCGGCGTTCCCGGAGCAAGCTCGCGCGCAGCGGCGCGAATCCGAACCGGGGGCTGGAACGGCCCTTCCGTCAACCGCTCTTGGATCAGCGGATCGAATGCCGTGCCCCATAGGTAGAGGGCAAACAACGCCGCGGAAACGACGGCGCCGCCGGCCAACCAGTAAAGGAAAGACCGCGACGGATGTCGGCTCTCGTTCGGGTGCGTATTCGTAGACATTCCAGCTCTTCCTAGAGAGCGGGTAGATCGCGCCGAGCACACTCGAGTTACGAACTCTAGAGGGACGGCAGCGCAAAAGCGCATTCGAATGTCGAGAATTAGGTGGTGCCGGAGGTGGGAGTCGAACCACACGCTCGGTGAAGAGCGCCGGATTTTGAGTCCGGTGCGTCTGCCAATTCCGCCACTCCGGCTAAAGGATGGCTGGCAACTTCTCCATCCTACCACCGCGAGATGCAAGAATGGCGAAGTCCATGAGCACCATCTCTCGCCGCTCCGCCTTTGCCGCCCTCGCCGGCGGCGCAGCAGCCCTCAGCGCCCCGGCGCAAGCGTCTCCCGAACACCCAAACATCATCCTCTGTATGGCCGACGACCAGGGCTGGGGCGACACCGGATACAACGGTCACCCCTTCCTCCAGACGCCGAATCTGGACGCAATGTCTCGCGCCGGCCTGCGTTTTGACCGCTTTTACGCCGGGGCCCCAGTCTGCTCTCCCACGCGCGGCAGCGCGCTTACCGGACGCCACCCGTATCGCTACGGCATCTACACGGCAAACGCCGGCCACATGCGTAAGCAGGAAGTTACCCTCGCCGAGGCGCTCAAGACCCAGGGCTACTCCACCGGCCATTTCGGGAAGTGGCACCTCGGCACGCTTACACGTGACATCCAGGACGGCCGGCGCGGCGGACGCCCCAACCAGCTCGCGCACTATTCCCCGCCCTGGGAGAACGGATTTGACGCCTGTTTCTCGACCGAAGTCCAGATGCCCAACTGGGACCCCATGAAGGATCAATCCTTCCCGGCGAAATACTGGACCGGCCCCGGCGAATACGCTACCGAAAACCTCGAAGGCGACGACTCGCGCATCATCATGGACCGCGCGATTCCGTTCATTCGCGAAGCCGTGGTCCGCAAGCACCCCTTCTTCACCGTCATCTGGTTCCACACCCCGCACGAGCCCGTCGCCGCCGGGCCGCAATATCGCGCCAAATACGCCGCCTTCAGCGAGGACGAACAACACTTCTACGGCGCCGTGACGGCTCTCGACGAGCAGATAGGCCGCCTGCGTGCGGAACTTCGTAGGCTTGGCGTCGCCGACGACACCATGCTCTGGTACTGCGCCGACAACGGCCCAGAAGGGATCAACACCACCACCAGACGGCGCAGGGGAACGGCGGGTCCTTTGCGTGGCCGCAAACGCAGCCTGTTCGAGGGAGGCGTCCGTGTCCCCGGCCTGCTTGAATGGCCGTCCCGTGTCCGGGAGCCGCGCTCGACGAGGATTCCCTGCTCGACGCTCGACTACTTCCCAACCGTGCTCGGCGCCCTAGGGTTTGAGGTGCAGGGCCGTCCGCTGCCGAACGACGGGGTAAACCTAATGCCGCTCATCGAAGGTCAGATGACCGAGCGCCCCCGCCGCATCGGCTTCCAAACCCCCGGCGCCGACGAGAAGGCCGTCCAACAGCGTCTGGGCTCGCCCAATCACGCACTCATCGGAAACCGCTACAAGCTGCTCTCCTTCCTCGAGACCGGCCGCGAGAGCGAAGACATGCTCTTCGACATCGCCATCGACCCAGGCGAACGCTACGACCTGGCTGCCGAACAGCCTGACCGCGTGAAGACCATGAAAGCAGAGC
>JAWKHJ010000025.1:0-99175 GCA_041394905.1 Bryobacterales bacterium
CTCGAGATTTGGCAAGCGCCAAGTCACCGGCAGCGACGAGCCGGCTAGCATCGGGAACTTGAGCCGCTTCGAGTCGGCGACCATCTCCTTGGCCTTGTCGAAGCTATAAGAGAGGTGCTTGTCGTTGTAGACCGGCACGACGCGCCCGTCCTCTTCGAACACCTTCACGATCTGCTTGAAGAACTCGTAGCGCGGATAGAGCTTCTGCCCCAGGTCGTTCGACGGGTAGTCGCCATGCTCGCCGATCAGCAGCACGGCGTCGCAGGCGAGCTTGTCCCCGCCGCAGCGCAAGGCTTCGGCGATCGACGGATACACCTTGAAGCCAAACTCCTTGGCGCGCTCCTGGCTCTGGTCGCCCTCCGGATGCTGGTCGACATAGAGCGAGACGATCTCCATCTTCGGCTGATGCCAGACGCCGTCGTAGGGATAGCCGACCAGGAAGCGGTCCGCCATGTGCTGCGCGTGCGAGAGGTAGCGGTAGATCGTCGTGACGACGGCGATGCGCTTGGGCGCGGCTTGCGCAAGCGAGTCCGCGGAGGATGCCAAGCCGGCGGCGGCGAGTGAGAAAAACGTTCGGCGGTCGATCACGGCTAGCTCCTCCAGAAAGTCGACTCTTTGGTCGGCTTGTAGTCGATCGCGAGGTGCGGGGTCTCGTAGCGCTTCTCGTCTCGGAAGAGGCTCTCGACTCCGGCGGCGGTCAGCCCGGTGGTCAGCAGGGTCCGCTCGACGGGATAGGTCGGCTTGCCGGTCAGGAACATCTTCTCGACGTTGTTGACCAGCGGCGAGAAGAAGCTCGCGAGCGTCGTGCGCCGCGGCGGCATCGGCAGATACATCTGTGTGGAAAGCGGCGTGCGCATACCGTCGACGTGCGCCGCGAAGTTGAAGTCGTCGATCAAACCGCCGAGCAGCAGCATGGTCGAACGCAGGCCGTCCTCGTGCTCGTAGTGGTAGGCGATCGGGTCCTTCACCATGCGCTTCATGTCGTCCGGCGTGGGGAAGATGTCGTTGAAGCCTTCGCGGGCAGGCTTGAGGTTCTGGCTGCGCGTCATCGCGGCGTTCATCAGCTCGTGCGACCAGAGCTTCTCGTCGAACGCCTTCCAAAAGTTGTCGCCGCGGTAGGACTGCACCCACTTCACGCCGACTTCGCCCTTGCCGCGGCGCTCGGCCATGCACTGGATGGTCTCGATCGCGTGGAAGTCATAGGAGTCCACGCCGCCATAGGCCACAGACACCGCCTCGCGCACCTTGGCGCCAGAGGCATCTCGAGCGGCGGCGTGCGCCAGGTCACAGGCAGCGACGAGCCGGCCATGAAGGCGAAGCCGAGCTCCTTTGACTGGTCGTACATCTGCTTCGCCCAATCCCAGTTCCACGACAGATGCTTGTCGTTGAACAGCGGCACAGAGCGCCCGCTGTCGCGGTAGACCTTCATGATCTCTTCGAAAAACTCGTAGCGCGGGTACAGGCGCTGGCCCTTCTCGTTGCGCGGATAGTTGCCGTGCTCGCCAATGAGCAGAACTCCGTCGACCGCGAGCTTGCTGCCGCCGAGCGTCAAGGCTTCGGCGATCGAGGGATAGATCTTCATTTCGGGATGACGCTTGGCGCAATCCCGGCTCACGTCGTTGTCGCCGACTTGGTCGACCCACAACGAGACCAAGTCCATTGCGGGACGGTGGTGCGTCCCGTTCCAGCCATAGCCTTCGAGAAAACGATCAACGATGTGCTGGGTGTGGGAGTACTTGAAGAAGATCGTCGAGATGCAGGCGATCTTCGGGCGCTTTGAGCGCGAAGGGGAACATGGAAGGCCGGGGCCAAGGCGCCGGCTAAGAGGCTTCGGCGGGTAAGCATGGATGCGCAACAGTGTAGCGCCGTCGGAACGATGGACCGCCATGTCATTTCACGAAACCACATCCGCAAGGGAATGGACGGCGCCGCAGACGCGGCGAAGCGTTCAGCCGGTAGGCCCGCAACTCGCGCGAAGCGCCTGGGAGCGACGGTAGAGCGCCGGGGGCATCTCAATCCGCGCGCCGGCATTGAGTTCCTGGCGCACGAACGTCTCCACCAGTCGCTGGATTTGGCTCGAGCGCCAGAGTTGGGACATGATCGCTACGGCGTGCCGTCTAGCGCAGCCGTTTGATCCTCCGCCTGCGCCGCCGCTGCGCCAAAAAGCTGTTGACTGGCGCCAGCGCCTCGGGTATCCTTCCCGCGAATATCAAGCTGGAAGCGCCATGTTCGCCCGCATCGCCTTCTTTGTGATCCCCGGCCGGCCAACCTTCTTTAGGTTGCATCTGTGGATGGCGCTCGCATGGCTAAGCGCAACGGGCGCCTTTGGGCACATCGCCACTCCGACGTTGCTCAATTTGACCGTGGGCGGGGCGCCCGGCGCGTTCCGGCTGTCGAATAGTTCAAATGAGATGGACTGTACGACGCGGGTGTCGATTCGAATTTCAGGATCGGCCGTGACTGTGGCTCCGATGATGGCGGAGTACTCCACTCCTCCAAATTCTTCTGCGACGTTCACGGTAACGCCGGTGAGCGTCGGCACGGCGACGATTTCCGTCGATTGGAGCATTGTGGCTGGGACACAAAGCCCGACGTGCTCCGGCGGAGGAACCGAGCGAGTCACCGCGCGAGTGGCGGCCGCCACAAGCCCCCAGCCCGTCGTATTCACGCCCGTCCTCACAACTGGCGCCGTGCCAGCCTTGAGGGCCGAAGGGATGTCGGAGTTCGTAGGCGACATCATCATCAACATGTCCGGGGGCCAACCTACGCCCGCCGGCCAACCGGCGCCAACTTATGATTTTCGGATCTTCACTTCGCCGTCCACGAACATTACCAGCCGCATCCTCGGCGGAAACGAGTGGAGCGAGGCCTTCTTGTTTATTGACGACCCGACGCCCGCAAATCAAGCGCCGCTCGTCATCCCTCCCGGCGGAGCCTTCCCCACTCTCACCGGCGTAGGCGGAAGCGGCATTAATTACGCCAACCCAAGCGCACAGGTCAACGGAGGCCAGCCTGTTCCCAACGTTTATCAAGGAAGACAAGGCGGGCCTGCTGCTATTCTTTGGCACGGAATTCCGATCGATCCTCCCCAAACGGGCGGGACGCGAAGGATCCGCATCACCAACGTCAGGTTGAACGCCCATCAACTTGGCGTCAGCGCGCCACCCGGCCCCGTCACCGTGCAGTGGAACGTGTCCATCGAGCCGACGGCGCCAGGTTCGTCGGCTGTTCAGTTGACAGGCCCCGCAATACCCCTCGTTCGGGATCCGGTCGATTTTTCCATCGTTCGGGGAGCCTCGGAAGCCCCTTCGTTCTTGCAGTGCCAGGACAAGACAATCGGCGCCCCCGATTTCTTTCTGCGTTTCCGCGAGAATTTCCCGTCGATGTTCAAGCCTCGCAATGCAGGGACTACCGCGCAGAATCCAGGGAGCACGGCGCCGCACAACCAGCTCGGAATCAACTTCTCCGATCAATACCAATCCGGTTTCTTCAACCCCTCTTTCCCGTCGACGAACGGATTGGATCAGGCTGGGCTGGCGGACCATGGTACGAGACTCATGGCGAGATTCGACAACATGCCAGCCGGCGTCCAGGTTTATGTGGCGGAATCGCTTCAAAACGGTGCGTTGCAGGCTCGGATGACAGCGAACCCGGAAGGGCCGTTCACTCTCCCGCCCGCGGATGGGTTGCCGGGTTTGCAGGAGGTTCTCCTCCAAGACGGTTCCGGACAAGCAGTATGGGAGATCGTGAAAAGCGATCCCGCCGTCATCGAAGATTTGCCCATCCCTGTCTTCTTCGCCTGGGTGGCGAGACCAAGCGATAACCTTCCCGCGCTCGGAACCGCCACTGTCAACGGGAGGCTGGCGCCCCTTTCGACCGGCGCCTCCTCCTCGGCGGCCGCGCCAATCCCACGTTTCGCAGATGCCGGCGTGCAGCGGTCGCTTCTCACCATCAACACCTGCTCTACGAACCTGTTGTACCCGTTCGTCACCAGTCAGGCGGGTTTCGAGACCGGTATCGCAGTCTCCAACACAAGCCGCGATCCATTCGGCAGTTATCCGCGCGGAGACTTGGTGATCGCTGGCGAGGGAAGTTTGACCGGACTCACACTCGACGTCAACGCCACCAAGTCGCCCCGCCTCGGCGTGCAGGCGACCTCGAACTGGCTCACCGTGGAGTTGGACTACACGTCAACGCCCGCGACGGCATCCTACTCGGTCAATCCGACCGGTCTGACTGCGGGAACGTATGGCGCGACCATTCGGGTGGCATCGCCGAACGCGACCCAACCTCTCGAGATTCCCTTCGAGCTCCACGTCGCTTCGGAGAATGACCCGGCGTTTCATGCCTACGGAGTGGTCAACGCGGCCGGCTATCAGCCCGCGGCGGTCTCGCCGGGCGAGGGCATAGTGATCTTCGGCAAGCGATTCGGGCCTGCGACCATACAGACGCTGGAGTTCGATCAGAATGGCCGCGCGACGACCTCGCTTGGAGGCGTGCAGGTGTTTTTCGACGACGTAGCGGCTCCGCTGATCTACGCCGTGAACGGACAGATCAGCGTTTTCGTGCCGTTCAGCGTGGCGGGCAAGAAGACCACGAACGTGCGAGTCGAGCAGAACGGCCGGACGTCGCTGGATGTGAGCCTACCCGTTGTGGACGCGGCGCCGGGTGTGTTCACCCTCGACCAGAGCGGCGCTGGACAGGGGGCGATCCTGAACCAGGACAACTCCTTGAATGGCGCGAACAATCCGGCGGCCATCGGCGACATCGTGGCGCTCTTCGGGACGGGAGGCGGACAAACCGAACCTGCCGGCGTGGACGGCAGACCTGCGGGGGCCCCGCTGCCGGCGTTGCTTCTGCCAACCAAGGCGTTCGTGGATGGCATCGAGGCCGAAGTCCTTTACGCGGGACCGGCGCCGACCTTGGTCGAAGGCGTGCTTCAGGTGAATCTCCGTATCCCGTCGGGAGTCGTCCCGCGGGACGACGTGCCGGTGTGGATCATGCAAGGGAAGGAAGTCAGCCAAGCGGGCGTCACCGTGGCCGTCCGGTAGTGACCCGGTGTCCCGCGGGCGGCGGCGGCTTCCCGCTTCGGCTGCCCTCGCCGAAACCGGCGCGCAGGAGCGCCCGTCACACAGACGCGAGGGCCTCCAGCCCTGAGCTGTTAGAATAAAACCGTGGAAAATACGCCCCAAAGCCCCGACCAACCCTCCTCCACCCGCCGCGACTTCATCAAGGCCGGCGCCGCAGCGAGCGCCGTGACCGCGGGTTTCCCCGCAATCCTGTCATCGGCCTCGATCGACAATGCCATCAACGTCGGCCTCGTCGGGTGCGGTGGGCGCGGAACCGGCGCCGCCTCCCAGGCGATGAACGCCGACGACTTCGCCCACCTAACCGCCATGGCGGACGTCTTCCCCGAGCAGATCGAGAAGAGCCTTGAAGCCCTTCACGAGCGGCAAGGTCAGATCGGCGAGACCGCCGAAGCCAAGATCAAAGTCGAAGACGACAAGAAGTTCATCGGCCTCGACGCTTTCGATCGCTTGATTGACGCCGACGTGGACGTCGTGATCCTCACCACGCCTCCCGGCTTCCGCCCCCAGCACATCCGCCGCGTCATCGAGAAGAACAAGCACACCTTCTGCGAAAAGCCCGTCGCGACCGATGCGCCCGGCTGCCGCTCGGTCTTCGAAACCACCAAAATGGCCGAGGAGAAGGGCTTGGCGCTCGTCTCCGGCTTCTGTTGGCGCTACTCGAACTACATCGTCGAGACGTTCGACAAGGTGCATTCGGGCGCGATCGGCGACCTGGTTTCCTACTACGCCACCTACTACACGTCGCCCGTCAAGCCGATGCCGCCCGCCTCGGAGCGGCCCGCCGGCATGAGCGACGCTGAATGGCAGATCGCCAACTGGTACAACTTCGTTTGGCTCTGCGGCGACAGCCTCGTCGAGCAGGCCATCCACTCGGTCGACAAGCTCGCCTGGGCCAAGAAAGACGTCATGCCCATGAGCTGCGTCTCCGTCGGCGGACGCGTAATCCCCGCCGAAGGCGGCAACATCTACGATCACTTCTCGGCCCAATGGCTCTGGGAAGACGGCTTCCGCGGCTGTGTGGCCAACCGCCAGATCGCAGGCTGCCACAACGAGAACGCCGACTACATCATGGGCACGGAAGGCACCTGCACCATCGGCAAGGGCCCGTTCCCGCGCATCCAGGGTAAGGAAAACTGGATGTGGCGTGGCGAGAAGTACGACATGTACCAGAAGGAACATGACGAGCTGTTCGCCTCGATCCGCCGCGGCAAGCCAATCAACAACGGCCACCGCATGACCACCAGCACGCTGATGGGCATCATGGGCCGCATGGCCGCCTACACCGGCGTCGAAGTCACTTGGGACCAGACCCTGAACTCGCAAGAGAGCCTCTTCCCCGAGAACTTGACCTGGGATTCGAGCCTCGAAGTGCGTCCGCGCGCGCAGCCGGGCGTCACGAAGCTGATCTAAGGGCTCGACATGCAACGTTTCGTTCTGATGTTGGCTTTGGGCGCCCTGCCCTTGGCGGCGGCGGATTTCGCGACTGAGATCCGCCCGCTGCTCGAGGGTGAGTGCCTGAAGTGCCACAACGCCGTGACGCCTCTCGGAGGTTTCCGCTTCGACACCGAAGCGGAAGCCGACAAGGCGATCAAGCCGGGCAAGCCCGACGAGAGCCTGCTCTACACCGCCCTCGCGCCGGATGACGACAAAGTCATGCCGCCCACAGGCGCGCTCTCGGCCGAGCAGCGCGCCCTGGTGCGCGACTGGATCGCTTCCGGCGCCGATTGGCCTAACGGTGTCACGCTCAGTGCCGCAACTAAGACTTCCAGCGACCTGGACGCCCGCGAACTGGTCGATAAACTGCACGATCGCATCGTCGCCAACACCAAGAAAGGGCCGTTCGAGGCGTACGAAGACACCATCCCAGGCGCCGAAGTCAGCTTCGCGATGACGCCCATCCCGGGCGGGAGCTTCCTCATGGGCTCGCCCGAGAGCGAGGCCAAGCGCAAGGCCGACGAAGGCCCGCAGCACAAGGTCACCGTCGCACCCTTCTGGATGGGCGTCACTGAGGTCACATGGGACCTCTACCGGCTGTTCATGTTCTCCCAGCTTTCCGGCGATGCCGAGAAGAATGATGAGATCGTCGACGGCGTCAGCCGGCCCACCAAGCCCTACGTCGAGATGAGTTTCGGCATGGGAATCGAAGGCTACCCGGCGATCAGCATGACCCAGCACGCCGCCGAGAAATTCACCGAATGGCTCAGCGCCCGCACGGGTCACTTCTACCGCCTGCCGACCGAGGCTGAGTGGGAATACGCTTGCCGAGCGGGAACCACGACGGCCTATTCCTTCGGTGACGATCCGGCACAGCTCAAGGACTATGCCTGGTCGATCGACAACGCCGACTTCCAGTACCAGAAGGTCGGCGTCAGAAGCCGAACCCGTGGGGGCTCTATGACATGCATGGCAATGTCGCAGAGTGGACTTTAGATCGCTACACCCCAAAGGCTATTCCGCCGGCGACGCCGAGAACCCCTGGGTGAAGCCCACGACGCTCTATCCGAGGGTGGCCCGCGGCGGATCCTGGTTTGACGATGCGGACGCGCTGCGCTGTGCGTCCCGCAAGGCTTCCGACGAGCAGTGGAAGATGCAGGATCCGCAGTTGCCCGAGAGCATCTGGTACCACACCGACGCGCAGTTCCTAGGTCTGCGTGTTGTCCGCCCGGTCGAAGTCCCTTCCGCTCAGGAAATGTACGAGTATTGGAATACCGGACTCGAAAACGAGTAAGCGCCAGGACGTAGTCTCAGCCGCAGATCCCAGCGTATCGGGCCGAACAGACCGGGTATTTACCCGAGCCTGGGAGGCCTGATCCCTATGCTAGACTCACCGAAGATGTCCTTGCCCGCTACGGCCGCGGAAGCGGTAGAGGTCGAGTCAGGCGTTTCGACTCGCAAACAGACGACGCTGCGCTCGATCATGCTCGTGGTCGCGTGCACGATCTTCGGGGCGGTCGCGCAAATCCTGATCAAGTTTGGGCCGCCAAGCGGCCCCAACGCATTCGCCCACGGACTCTTCGCGAACTGGTGGCTGCTGGGTGGGCTGAGCTTCCTCGGCGTGAACACGCTGCTGCTCGTCGTCGCCCTGCGCGAAGGCCAGCTCTCTGTCCTCTACCCGATCATTGCTCTAACGTACGTCTGGGTGGTCATCTTGTCGCCGATGTTCTTCGATGACAAGATCAGCCTGTACAAGGCGATCGGCGTGGGCGTGATCGTGCTGGGTGTTTCGCTCATCGGGTGGGGCAGCCGGCAATGACGACACCCGTTTCGTCGATGCTGCTGGTGTTGCTCGCCAGCGTGATCGGGTCGATCGCCTCGGTCTTCCTCAAAGCAGGCGCCAACCGTATCCACCGCACGCCCGAGGCGCTCAAGGCCGCCGCGCCGTGGCTGATCACCGGTATTACGCTGTTTCTCGGCGGATTCGTCATCTATACGTTCGGCGCACGCGAGGGCAGCCTCACCGTTCTCTATCCCATGCTCGCCCTCGGCTATGTCTGGACGATGGTCTGGTCGCGTCTGTTCTTCGGCGAGCCGCTGAATAAGCACAAGATCACCGGCGTGCTCCTGGTTTTGGTCGGTGTGGCCTTCATCGCAGCCGGCAACCGCTAGCTAGTCGCAGCGGCTGTCACACTTCCGCGCATCTCATTGCTACGCCTTTTCGCACGAAGGCCGATAAGCCTCTCGAGGCGTGAGCGTGGACGATTCCCTTCACCAAGAAACCGTTCAGCGTGACGGCGGCCAAGTCGACTTGTTCTTCGAATTGGCGGTTGACCTGCTCGCCATTGCCGGTCTCGACGGCTACTTTCATCGCGTGAGCCGCAGCACGGAAGAACTGCTGGGCTATGGCAACGGGGAGCTCGTTGGAAAACCGTTCCTCGAGATGACGCCGGATGCGGAAAGGGACCGGGTCTGGGAGATCTTTGGCCGTATGGCGCGCGGCGAAACCATCCGCGACTTCACGACGCAGTTCCGCCGCAAGGACGGCGCCTATCGCTGGATCCAATGGAACGCCTCGGCCCCGGCAGGAGACGGGCTCACCTACATGGCCGGCCGCGACGTCACCGTCGAGAGAGGGGCGCTCGAGCGGCTCAAGCGCAGCGAGCAGTTGCTGCGGGACACTGGCGCGCTCGCCCGCGTCGGCGGCTGGGAGCTCAAAGCCG
The DNA here is from genome assembly GCA_041394905.1 of Bryobacterales bacterium. Lineage (GTDB taxonomy): Bacteria > Acidobacteriota > Terriglobia > Bryobacterales > UBA6623 > RI-231. The sequence continues at coordinate 9,248 of JAWKHJ010000025.1, forward strand.
AAACCCGTGAGGTGCACTGGACTCCCGAAATTTTGTGCATGTTCGGAGTCTGCGAGTACGAGCGCCTCAGCCTCGAGGAGTACATGCGCTTCTACACAGCGGGTTCGCGCAAGCGCATGAGATCCGCCCTGGAACGAGCTCTCGAATGCGGGGAGCCATGGGATCTCGAATTGCGGGTCCAACGCGCGGACGGCGACAAGTTGTGGGTGCGCTCGCAAGGCCGCGCGGAATCCGAGCGCGGGCGGATCAAGCGCATCTACGGCGCCTTGCGGGACATCACCGAGCAGAGGGAATCTGCGCAGCGCATCCAACAGACCCTCGCCGAGGTGGAACAAGCCCGCAAACGTTCCGAGCGGCAGGCCATCGAGCTCGCCAAACAGGCCGCCGAGCTCGCCCTGGCGCGAGAGAGCGCCGAAGAAGCGGCCCGTCTCAAGGGCTCTTTCCTAGCCACGATGAGCCACGAGATTCGGACGCCCATGAACGGCGTCCTAGGCATGGTCAGCTTGATGGAGGAAGCCGAGCTGAGCGAGGAGCACCGCGAATTTCTGGAGACGATCCGGGTCAGCGGTGAATCGCTGCTCGAGATCATCAACGACGTCCTGGACTACTCGAAGACCGAGGCCGGCAAGACTCGCTTTGCCTCCATCCCTTTCGACGTGGCGCGCTGCTGTGAAGAGGCGGCCGACATGCTCGCCTCACGCGCGGCCGCCAGGCAGCTTGATCTCTCCGTCTTCATCTCGCCAACCTGCCCAGCCGAGCTGCGCGGAGACCCGGGCCGCCTCCGCCAGGTTCTGGTCAACCTCGTTGGCAACGCGCTCAAGTTCACGGAATCCGGCTCGGTTGTAGTCCGCGTCGGGCCGGTACGAGCCAACCAAAGTCTGCTGCGCTTCGAGGTGATCGACACCGGCATCGGCATCTCCCGCAATGCCTTGCCCAACCTGTTCCGGCCGTTCTCGCAGGCGGACAGCGGCACGACACGCCGTTTCGGAGGCAGCGGTCTCGGTTTGGCTATCTGCAAGCAGATCGTCGAGGGTCTCGGCGGCCGCATCGGCGCATTCTCCGAACCCGGGCGCGGCTCGACGTTCTGGTTTGAGCTCGATCTCCCCGTCATCAAAGAAGCCATCGCAACCGAGCCCTTTGACTCGCCGAACGTGGTCTTGCTGGCGCGAACGCCCAGCCTGCGTAAGGGCGTGCTCGAGTACTGCTCGGCGTGGGGCGTCCAAGCGACTCCGGCCACATCGCTCGAAACCGCGGCCGCCGAGGTGTTGGGTCTCAAGCAGCCTGTCGCGTTGCTGGTCGAGTGCGGAGCACCTGCCGGATTTGCCGTCGAGGACATTGCCGCGTTACGTGAGCGTTGCAACGGGGTACGCACGGCGGCATTGATTTGGTCCGGCGCGCGCGAGATCGAAAGCCTGCGCCGCCGCGAGATCGAAGCGCTTTATCGGCCGGTCAAGCGCCGCCGACTCTGGAGTTGGCTGCGCAACGAACCGATACAAGCGCGGACCTCCCTGCCCGCAGCCCAGCAGCCGGCTTGCAGGCTGCGCGTTCTCGTCGCAGAAGACAACCCGGTCAACCAGCGCATCGCGCTCAAGATGCTCGAGCGACTGGGACACGACGCTTGTCTTGCCGTCAACGGCCGTGAGGCCGTCGAACGCTGTCGCTCCGAGCGCTTCGACCTCATCCTAATGGACTGCCAGATGCCGGAAATGGACGGTTTCCAGGCCTCCCGGCAGATTCGCCGCGAGGACAAGGCCACGCCGATCATCGCCCTGACCGCCAATGCTCTCGAAGGCGACCGGAAACGGTGCCTCGATGCCGGGATGAACGACTACCTGGCCAAACCGATCGACCTCAACGGCCTCGACGAAGCCATCCGGCGCCTGGACCAGCCGGCGCCGGCGTCTGAGCGGGTATGATGGCGAGGAGCGTCCGGCTCCTGTCGTCCATGTCCCCTCTGCGATCCCGCCCCTTGCTTCTGTTTCCGTTTGGCGCTCTGCTCGCACTGAGCTTCGCGGCAGGATCTTGTGACCGACGGCTTGTGACGGAGCCGCTCCCCAACACAGCTCATCAGCCGTCGCGGATGCCCGACCGGGTCCATCTGACCTGGACCGGCGACCCCGCGCATAGCCAAGCCGTGACCTGGCGCACTTCCGCCGACGTCCCGTCCGCCTGGGCGGAGATCGCCGTTGCCGAGGACGGCCCCTTGTTCGTCTCGAAGGCGCGCCGCGTGGAAGCAGTGACGGAAGTTTTCGAGTCTGACCTAGGCCCAGCCGCCTATCACACCGCCGAGTTCGAGAGCTCAGCCCGGATACGCTTTATGTCTATCGCGTCGGCGCGGACGAGAGCTTCAGCGAGTGGCGCCAGTTCCGGACCGTCGCCGATACTCCAGCCCCGCTCGAGTTCCTCTACGTTGGCGACGCTCAGAACGACGTGTTTTCGCTATGGTCACGGCTCATCCGCGAAGGCTACTCGACAGCGCCTCGGGCCGACTTCATCATCCACGCTGGAGATCTGATCAATCGAGCCAACCGCGACGCGGAATGGGGCGAGTGGTTCCTGGCCGCGGGTGGATCTTCGGCCGTTTGCCCAGCGTTCCCACGCCGGGAAACCACGAGTACGAGAAGAATGACGTGACGCAGGAGCGCACGCTTTCACGGCATTGGCGGCCGCAGTTCGCCTTGCCGCGCAACGGCCCCGAGGGACTGGACGAGACCTGCTACTACCTCGACATCCAAGGCGTCCGCATCGTCGCCCTCAACACCAACGAGCGACAACAAGAGCAGGCTGAGTGGCTCGACCGCTTGCTCAGCGACAACCCCAACCGTTGGACCGTCGTCACCCACCACCACCCGATCTTTTCCGCCGCCGAAGGCCGCGACAATCCGGAGCTGCGCGAGCTGCTGCAGCCGATCTACGACAAGCACAGGGTCGACCTCGTGCTCACAGGCCACGACCACACGTACGCGCGCTCGAACCTCACTGTTGGCGCAAACGTTCAGTCGGGCGATGCTGGAACAGTTTACGTCGTTTCTGTTTCAGGGCCCAAGATGTACGAGCTCGAGCGCAAAGATTGGATGCAGCGCGCCGCCGAAGATACGCAATTGTTCCAGAAGATCCGCATTGACGGCGATCGCCTGCGCTATGAATCCTATACCGCTCGCGGCGCGCTTTACGACGCCTTTGAGCTTCAAAAGCAGGCCGGAGCCCCGAACCGCATGATCCAAGCCGTCCCCGATTCACAGGAGAACCTGCGGCAGCCGACCGCTAGCGCCGCCGCCGCAGATTGAGCGACGCCGAAGTCTTGCTCGCATCGAGAAAGGTTTGGTATCGTTGAATTTACGGATTTCGATCGGATTCGCACCGCCGAAGTACTCCCAGATACTAGTTTCTTCCCATCCGCGGCGCGATCCGTCGCCATGAACGACCGAGAAAACGATCAGGAGAAGCGGGATCTTCCGCCGCTGATCCGTGGTCTCGGAGGTCGAGCGGCGGACGCGGGATGGACCTTGAGCGGCGCCATTATCGGTTGCCTGTTCGTGGGGTACATTGCGGGAGTCTACTTCGACGCAAATCCGGCGGCGACCGTGGCAGGATTGATTGTGGGCCTGATCGTCGGGTTCTACAACCTAGCCAAGGTCATGGGGTTGTTTGGATGACCTCCGCTCTAGTGGCGGGTCTGGCGGCAGGGCTGGTTACAGCCGTCGTTTCAGAAGCGCTGCTGAAGTGGTGGTCGGGGAAGCCGGAAACACCGGCGCTAAAAGTCGTTTTTGCTGGGATGCTCATACGCACCGCCTGGATGACGGCTGCGCTGGTGGCAGGGCTCGTAAGCGGGCTCTGGGAGCCGAAGGCCTTTACGGCGGCATTGTTGGGGACGTACTTGATCGTCCAAATCGTGGAAGGAATCCGCTACCGGCGCTTCGTGGACAATCGATGATTGCGCGTGTCCTGATCACTCTGATGCTTACGGCCGGATTGTGCTTCGGCCAGCACGGCGAGCAGCCCGCCGGCGCCTCCGAGGCGCAGGAAAGCCACGCTGTGGCCGAACACGCCGGCGGCGACCATGCCGCGGCGGAGGAGCACGGCGGAGAGCACGAGGAATCGCTCTCGGCGGTGATCATGCACCACATCGTCAATGACGAAGTGGACCACCCCATCGCCCAGAATTGGGGTCTGACCAAAGCTTCGGCGATGATGCTCATCGCCTCCGTTCTTCTGATTCTGTTGTTCGGCTTCGCAATGCGCCCCTCGCGGCTGCAAGGCCCGCCCAAGGGCTGGACCAACGCGCTCGAGGCGGTCGTACTGTTCATCCGCGACGAGGTCGCGATCTCAGCTATGGGCAAGAAGTGGGGCAAGCGCTTCACACCATTCCTGTGTACGCTGTTCTTCTTCATCCTCGCCTGCAATCTGCTGGGGATGATCCCGGGCTCCTACACGGCGACGAGCAACCTGAACGTCACCGCCACGCTGTCGATGATCACGCTGGCGATGATCATCATTAGCGGCATCGTCGAGCAGGGCCCGATGGGCTATCTCAAGCATATGGTGCCCGCCGGAACCCCGCTGCTAATCGCGCCGATGGTTTTTGTCATCGAACTGCTCAGCTTGTTCGTCAAGCCGGTCGCCCTGACCATCCGTCTTGGCGCGAACATGACTGCGGGTCACATCGTGATTCTGGTCATGCTGAGCTTTATCTTCGTGTTCCAGAATGTCGCCGTGGCGGGATTGTCGATTCCGCTGGCCGTTGCGATTACGATTTTGGAGACGATCGTGGCCTTCATTCAGGCCTACGTCTTCACGCTGCTGTCTTCCATCTTCATCGGAATGGTGGTCCATTCCTCACACTAAGCTCACCACAACTTTCCAACGGAGGAGATCTCTCGAGATGCTAGGTACAACGAAACGGGCGGCGACCGCCCTGCTGTTTCTGATCGCCGTCCTGCTGGCGGCCCCGTCGGCTGCGCTGGCGCAAGACGGCGCCGGCGGCAGCACGATTCACTACATGGGGGCCGGCCTGGGCGCGGGCATCGTAGTGATTGGCGCGGGCTTCGGCATTGGCAAACTCACCGCGGCGGCGACCGAATCGATTGCGCGCCAGCCGCAGGCTGCGAAGGACATCACCGCGGCGTTCCAGCTTCCCCTGTTCTTGCTCGAAGGCGTTGCGGTTATCGCTCTGGCGGTTTGCTTCGTCATCATCTTCTTGACATAGGCGCTCCATGGCTTCGGAAAACCCGCTTCTGCAGTTCGAACCAGGGTTGATGATCTGGACGGTCGTCACCTTCCTGGTCACCCTGGTCGTTCTGCGCAAGATCGCGTGGGGGCCTCTGCTCAAGGCCCTCGAAGACCGGGAAAACCGGATCGACGAGGCGCTGACCAAGGCGGAAAAGGCCCGCAAGGAAGCCGAGGACGCCATCGCGCAGGCGCGGCAGGATTCCGCCGCCGCCATGCGCAAGTCCGAGGAGTTGGTCAAGCAAGCCAAGACCGAGGCCGAACAACTTCGTCAGAAGATGATCGAAGAGGCCAAGGCCGAATCGCAAAAGGTCGTCCAGGACGGCCTGAAGCGCTTGAGAGCGAACAACGCGCCGCCATCCAACAGATGCGTCGCGAGACGGCGAACCTCGCCATCCAGGCCGCCTCCAAGCTCGTCCGCAGCTCGCTCAACGAGCAGCAACAACGCGAGATCGTCGACGGTTTCCTCCGGGATCTACCCGAAACCCGGGTTCAGTAACGTGCATCGGCCGGCGGGCCGCTCTCGGTCCGCCGCGTTGCATCGCAGTCCCGCTCACACCAGCGAGCCCTTCCGGGCTCGTTTTTTGTTTTCCCGCCCCCCGCCGCCTAGCCCGCCCCTGAGACTTAGACCTACGTCGGCAGCAATATTTCTTCGCGCAAGAGGCCTGCCAAAGGCCCACCCTCGGATATTCGCCTGAAAATCTAAAGCTCTTTTTTCAACGACTTCCATCAAATCAGACTGGCACACCCCCAGCTCGTCTACGTACTCTTACGCCATTGACTAGGGTTTGGCTCGGATCGCTTAGGCCTTTCCCAAGGCACAGAATGCAAGGTGGGTCGGGATCGCCGTCCCCTAGCGTGTCTCCCGCAGAGGCGGCGAGAGCGCGGCGATTATGTACTGCCTCCTGTGCCACGAGAAAATCCCGAGGCTGCGCGCTTGGCGGACCAAATCGGAATTCTGCTGTGACGAGCACGCGTCCCTCTATAAGAAACAGACGCTCGAACGCCTGCTTGTCGATCCCAGTGCGTCCCAAAACGGACAATCGAACCTCCCCGAACCTCCAGAGCCCGAGGAGTTCGAGGTCGACGAACCGGCGGAGTTTGCCGAACCGAGCTTTGAAGCCCAATCCGACGCTTCCGGCTTAGAAACGGCAAACAGCCCGAACTGGAGAGATCTTGACTTGCCAGGTCAATTCGAGAGCGACGAAGACCTGCCCACGCCGGCCGACGAGAGCGAGACCGAGGGAATCGGCGAGGTTTGGCGCATCGCCGAAGAGGTGCAGAACCGTCCTGCAGGCGGCTCGGTCGGTAGGTGAGCAGCCAGTCGGCGAACGAAGCGCTCGAAGCCTTGCGGAGCCTCGCAAGCCGAGCGGCAAAACCCCAAGAAGAAGAGGAACCGAAGTCGCGGGGCGTCTTCGAGATGCCGCCTTCGACCGAAATTGATGAAAGCGCCCTGCTCGACGAGATCCGCGAGATCGACGAGGAGCCTGCAACCGCAGACCTGACCGCCGAACAGCCGCAAGAGGAGGCCCCGAGCCTCAAACGGTTGAGCAGCCTTCCGCCCGCGGTGAGGAGCGCAAGAGAGCTCAATCCTCGACGAGCTGATGGAAGATCCGCTCACGAGCTGGTCGCGCGACGCGCACGGCAGCCACAAGTCGGACCGCCTCGACGTCTCGGCTGATCGCGATGAACCGGAGCAGTTCACCAGCAACCTGGAGCCGCTCGACGAACCCGTCTCTTGCGCGCCGGAAACCCCGAGCGAAGAGATCCAGGGCGCCCAGGCGGCTAGCGCCGAAGCATCCGCTGACGGCAAGGATGGGGGCGAGGCGGCGGCAGCGCTGCGCGAGCTCGTCCACTCGCTCGAGGCTTCGGGGGAAAGCGGGGAGCAGATTGACCTAGAGGCGCCCGAGCCCGACTGGGGCTTCGAAGAGGACTCCTCGGCGGAAATCAGCGCGCTCAATGAGTCCCTTTCCTCTGTCGGATCGCCGGCCGCGCGCGTCGATCTCGTCAGCGAGTCCGACGTAGACGTCTCGCCCGAAGAACCGGACTTCGAAGAGCTCGCCGCGCTCGATCTCGACCAACATGACATCGAACCGCCCGAGCCGCAGATCGATGACGACGAAGGCATCGTCAGCGCCCCTGCCGCGCCCGCGGTGACCGAGTCGCGCAACGGAACCAACCACTCCACGGACTCGGCCGTAGCCGGCGGCGCGCGCCACACGACGCGATTCAAGCCCGTCACCGAATTTGCCGAGATCCTACTCGAGACGGCGGAGTGGCCGCCAGACGGACGCGACGATATCTTGGCCGCGGCCGGGATGGATCGTTGCGACATCGTCGCGCCCGCGTTGTCATTTATCAGCGTGCCGCCGGAGGTAGCCCCCGGCGCGGGCCGAAGCGGAACGATGAGCATGGCGGAGGCTTCCGTAGACCTCGAGCCGGAGGCGTCACTCGCAATCGAAAACGAGAACGATCTCGGAGCCAAGCTCGGACCGGCCTCGACCCCATTCGAGCCGGGAGGGCTGTTCTTGGACCTTACGAGCAGCAGCGAGGCGATGCAGCCCGAACCAGAAGGCGTTTCGAGCGGAGGCGGAAAGCCACGATCCTAGCCGGCTCCCGACCCAAAAACGTTCGGGTCTTGGAAAAGAAGGTAAGCGAAATGAAGATCCTAGGAGAGCTCAAGTACGGCGACCGCCCGGGCGAACCCAACGGTGGCGACGCGCAACGCGATTCTCGTGACGCGGCCGAGCCGGTCAAGGGTGGGGCCACCGACGAGTCCGGCGCGGATCACTACGCCGCGGCCGTGGGCGCCTATTTGCGCGGAGATTTCGACGAGGCGCTCGACCACCTCAGCAAAGCCAAGGCCGCCGGCGAGGACCCAGCGGAGGTTTGCACAGCTGCGGCCCAGATTTACCTCGAACGCCGCGAGTTCGACCGGGCGGCCACCTCGTACGAAGAACTGCTCGAAATTGAAAGCAACAATCCCGCGGCGCAGTTCAACTACGGTCTGGCGCTCGAGGCGCTCGAACGCTACGAAGAAGCTCGCAAGGCTTTCCAGATTGCCGCCGAGCGATCGCCCGACTTGAGCGAAGCCTACCTTGGTCTTGGCGGCGCGTGCCTGAAGACGCACGACCCCGGAAGCGCCCGCGCCGCCTACCAGACTTACCTCGAGCACGACCCGCATTCGTTCACGGCCGAGTTTGGCGTTGCCGTGTCCTACCAACTCCAGGAGAACTACGACAAAGCCATCGAAAGCTATGTCCGCGCGCTAGAACGTAGCCCGGAGTCGATTGAAGTCCTCACGAATCTGGCGGGCGTTTACATCAAGACCGCCAGCTACCAAGAAGCAGAAAGCTGTTTCCGGCGTTTGCTCAAGCTTGATAACGAAAACGCCAAAGCTCACGAGGGTTTGGCCTACGTGCTCTATCGTCTGGAGCACTTCGAGTCAGCGCAGAGCCACTACAAGAAGCTCACTGGGCTCGACCCAGAATCGTACGAGGGCTGGTACAACCTCGGTCTGGTCACACAGAAGGCGGGCGATTACGAGAACGCGGTTCCGCCATACAAGAAGGCGCTCGAGATCCGCGAGGATTCCGTCGAGGCGCACTTGAACCTAGCCGCCTGCTATCAGGAGCTCGACCGCAACAACGATGCACGCAAGCTCTACCAACGCGTGCTGAGCTTCGACGAAGATTCCCTGCCCGCGCTCTACTCGTTGGCCGTGATGCACGAGCGCAACGAAGAATGGGACGAGGCGATCGAATACTACGACAAGGTGGCCGAAGCCACCAGCTCCCCTGAGCCGCTTTTCCGCCTCGGCGCAACCCTGCACAAGAATGGCCAGTGGCCGCAAGCGGCCATGCTGTTCGAGCGCTGCCTGCGTCACAAGGAAGATTGGCCCGAAGCCTGGCTCAACCTGGGTATCGCGCGGCTACGCATGCAGCAGCTGGACTCTGCCGCCGAAGCCTTCCAACACACGCTCGAGCGCCGCGCCGATGACGCGGAAGCGCTGCTCGGCCTTGCCGGCGTCAAGGTCGCGCAAGAGGACTTCGAGGCCGCTCGCGCCCTCTACCGCCGCCTGGCCGAGCTCAAGCCGGACTCCGCGGAGGTCCTGTTCAACTCCGGTCTGCTCGAACAGAAGGCCGAGAACCACGAGCGGGCCGCCGAGCTCTATGCCGAAGCCATCCGCAAGCGCCCGGACTTGGCCGAAGCGCACCTCAACCTCGCCGTCGCCTTACAAGCCGCCGGCAACGAGGAAAAGGCCGTCGAGGCATTCGAGGAAGCGATCCGCTTGAAGCCACAGCTGGCCAAGGGGTACTTCTCGCTCAAGCCGATGAGCCGCGCCGTCGCGCGTCCGCCCCGGAGCTAGTAGCCGCCATCGGGGGCCCGCGGGCCCCCTTCCCGGCTGCGCCCCTGCTATGCTGGGCTGCGTCCGCGATGCTCCAATCGGCTGCTTACGCTTGTGCCTTCCTGTTCTCGGTGACGGGTTTCGTCTCGATCGCCGCATCGCATCTGTTTCTCGGGCTTGCTATCGTTCTGCTGCTGGCCTCGCGCACCCCCGTGCGCTTCCCGCCGCTCTTGGCGCCGATCGGGCTGTTCTTCGCTTGGACGCTAGTATCGGCATTCGCAGCGGACGACTTGGCGGGCGCATTTCCCCAGATCAAAAAGTTTTACGTCTACCTCGCGCTGCCCGTCGCCTATTCGATCTTCCGTAGCGTCGACGCCGCCCGCCGGCTCTTCGAGGCCTGGATCGTCGTCGGCGTCATCGCCGTCAGCTTCGCCATCGCTCAGTTTGTTGCGAAGATCGGCGAAGCTCAGAGCTCAGGCAAGACTTTCCTCGAGTACTACACGCCCGACCGCATCACCGGCTTCTTCAGCCACTGGATGACCTTCAGCCAAGCCGCGCTGCTCATCCTGGCGGTGCTTTCAGCCTATTTGCTCTTCGGTCGCCGCGTTCGGTACGGGCGCGGCTTCTGGATCGCCGCGGGAGTGCTCCTCGCGGCCGGACTGGTGCTCAGCTTTACGCGCAGCGTCTGGCTGGCGATGATCCTGCTTGGCCTCTACTTCGTCTGGGAACGCAAGCCCAAGCTGCTCTGGCTCGTACCTATCGCCGCAGCTCTCCTCGTCGCCGCCGCCCCTGGCCCGCTGCGAGAGCGCATCGACTCGATCCGCAACCCCGGCCCTCGCGAAGCGCGCCCCATCATGTGGCGCACGGGCCTGAACATGATCCGAGCCACTGTTGACGGCGTCGGCCCGATGCATGTCGGCAAGCGATTCCACGAATTCCAGCCTGCGGATGTGACCGAGCTGCCGCCGGCCTACTACGAGCACCTACACAACGTCTACATTCACTACGCCGCTGAGCGAGGCCTGCCGGCCGCGTTTGCAATCTTGTGGATGCTCGGCAAGATCCTGTGGGATATGCGCCGCGGCATCGCGCGCATGGCGCCCGGACGGTCCGAGGCGCGCTTTCTAGCCGAGGCGGCCTTCGCGGGAACGTTGGCCGTGATGGCGGTGAGTTGTTTCGACGTGACGCTGGGAGACTCCGAGGTCCTCGGAGCGTTCCTCACCTTGACGGCACTTGGCTACAGCGGCGTCGCCCCTGAGCCTGAACCGGCTCGAGCGGCAGCCTAGCGAACCGCCGCCAAGCGGGCGCCGTCACGTTGGGTCGGATCGTCGAAGCCGCGCTCGGTCAAGAACTCCCGCGCCATCGCCTTCTCCGCCGCGTCCAACTTTCCGTCGCCATTCTTGTCGAAGCGTTCTTTGGCGAACTTTTCCGCCTTCTTCTGGAGGTTCTTCGGCGGCGAGCAGCGCTCGTCGCAAAACTTGCCGTCGGTCGCAACGTAGAAGTTCACCATCGAGAGCAGATCCCTCTCTTCTTTCGCCTCGGCGAGCGTGGCCTCATCGGCCGGATTGACTACGACCACGTCCAGGATGATGCTGCCCATCTCGTCCTCGGAGAACGATCCCCAAGGAATGTCCCGCGGCGGGCTGTAGGGATTCACCGGATTCTCTGCCCTGTTGTCCCAACGGATCGTCGACTTCAGCTTCGTGCCCGCGGGTAGCCGGACGGGGTCCTGGAAATTGTAGATTTCCTGCCAGGCAAAGTCGTAATTTCCGATCTTCAACAGCTTCTTCGTCTCGCCGGAAGGCAACTGCGCCTCGAGGTCGAAGGCTTTGCCGATGTAGTGCGCGTGCGCGAAGGTCGAAAATGCGTCGACATCCACCGGCAACGTGAAGGTCTCCCTCAAGGTGTATGTGTCGCTACCGGCAGGCACGTCGATCGCCGAGATCTGTCCGAAATCAGCCGGCACCTGCACTTCGATGTAGCGCTTCGACGGCTTCTCAGCAGCGAAATGGAAACCGACGCGCGAGCGGTCTTTCTCCAGCTTGCCCGTCGGGTGATAGTGCATCTGCGCCACCAGCTTCATCCCCGGCCGGACCTCGACGCCGATATCCTCGGGCAAAATGCGCGGATTCGTCCCCACCGCCCACGTCAGCACACGGTTGCCGTCGTTGGTGAACCGACCGAGCTCTTCCGACTTGACGCCCTCCACATCCTTGCCGTCGACTAAAAAGCCCAACACGTGGTGCACGACAGGCCGCGAGCCCGGCTGGAACTCAATCGCGCTCATGTACTCCGTCTTCTCAATCGGGAAGTCGAGCACAAAATAACGGTAGAGATCCGGGCCGTCAGCGGGAATTTCGTACGTCTCGCGCATGGTCGCAACCGTATCCGGTTCGCCCAGCTCCCAGCCCTCAGCAAACTGCGGAGGCGCCGGAGCCTTGGCGGGGTCGCCTTGCGGCATCCCGTCTTTCACCCACTGTGCGAGCGTCGCGATTTGGGCGTCGCTCATACGCCGGCTGCCATGGAAGGGCACGTCGGATTCGTCCGCGTGCCAAGGCGGCATGTACCGCGATTCGGTCACGGCGACGATGAGTTGTCCACGCTTCTTTGCGTCTTCGTACGTCAACAAAGAGAACGGCCCAGCTTGACCCGGTCGGTGGCATGAGGCGCAGTTATCAAGCAGGATCGGCGCGACGTCCTCGGAATAGGTCGCAGACGAAGCGCTAAACGCCGCGCAGGCGACGACGAGGGCCAAAGCAAGGATGCGCATGGGGAAACTCTCTCCTAACGTTGTACCTTGCGAAGTACGCGCTGTCGACCCGACATGTTCCCTCAAACGCTTTTCGGACGACGAATCGATCAAAAACTCCAACTCAGGCTCGTGTAGCCCGTATTCGCCGCGTAATTCTGCACTCCCGTGAAGCGCTCGTCATAGTCGTAGCGCTGCCAACCGAAGTTCCACCACAGCTTCTCCCGGAACTTCACCGATATTCGCGCACGCGGGGATTGGTAGGTCAGCGGAAAGCTTACGCGGAAGTCCTTTCCGTCCGAGCTCACCACCGGGTAGCCCGGCGCAAAGTCGCCCGTCGAAGTAAGAGCAGTCCGGCCGTCGCCCGTGTCCTTAGCGATCGAGTAGCCCGCGTACAGCGTAACCCGCTCGTGTGCAACCACTCGCAGCCCGAAGCTACCGGTATGCAGGTTGCTCGTGTAGTAAGAGCGCGCGTAGGACGCGCCGCCCTCCACCGGAGCAAGTAGGTTGTAGATACCCGCGGCGGTATCGAGGTGCAGGTACTGGTAGCCTCCGTCGAGCGTGAAGCGCGAGCCCGGGTCGGCCCATGAGCCATGGACGCCGCCGCCTGCGCTGTTCGAGGAATAGGAAACCAGCGAGGTCGGGTTGTTGTTCTGCTTGACCTGCATGTTCCCGGTGACCGTGGCGCCCCTGCCGCGCCATTGCACGCGGAGCCTATTCGTGTAGAACTTACGGTCGCTCACCGGCGTCAAGGGACGATCCGCGCGCCCGGCCTCGAAGTCGAACGAGGTGCGCACATTCTTCGGAAGCGTCAACCGGTGGCCGACCGCCCAGGTGTGGACCTTGTTGTCGATCTCCTCCAGCGGATCTCCAAACGCGAACCCAGGGAACTCGAGCGCCGTCCGCGTGCGGGTCGTGCGTTGGGTATAGCGGTAGGCGCCGTAAACGCTCATCGACGTGTCGAGACGTACACTGGCCTCGGTTGCGTTCGTCACAAATCGGACAGACAAGTCTTCGAAGTCCAGATACTGGTTCGTGAATGCGCTCACCTCCACGAACTGCGCTCCGCCGGAGATGCGCGTCGAGCTTACCGAGCTCGTGTTCGTCAGCGTCAGCGTGTCGTTCGGCGTCAACGTCACGGTGAAGTCGCCAGAGCCCTGCCTGCGGCTCGCATCGCCCACGATGTACGTCTGCCGTGTCGTCGAAAGACTCGTCTGCGAATCGAATGCCGTCAGGTTTTCGTCGAGAGCGGCGTTGCGCCGGCCGCCCGAGTAGACAAAGCGTCCGTGAAAACCGACCTTGTGCTCTTTTTCCGTCCGGATGGCGACCATCGTCACCGGAGTATTGCCATGGAACGGATCCGAGCGCGTGAGCGAAGTCACGCCCTGGATATTGGCTACGTTCGAAGGGAATCCGGCGCCATTTGTGTAGACCGTGTCTTCCTTGTAGTTGTCGAACGACTGCATCGCCGTCACAGCTAATCCCGCGGCGCGAAAGCTCGTACCGAACCGGTAGTTGTTGTTCTGGCGCCGTAGATCGGTGCGGTAGCGCAGGAAGGAACCGGTATCCAGCGCCCCAGTCGAATTTGGGATGCCCGCCGAAGAAAAGCCCGGCCCACTTTGGCTGTTGCGGTCGTAGCCGAGCAGGATCTCGAAGCGCGAGCCGGGGCGCAGCGTCAGTTCGTGCGTCTGGAACATCCGTTCGGCGTCGAGCGCGTGCTCGCCCTGCCACAGCGAGGGCAGCGCGTTGAAGTAGCGCACTAGGCTCGTGCGCATGTCATAGCGGTAGAGGCCGTGCTTCTCCGCCCGTGCGGTGTGACTCTGGTAGGGGTCGGTCGCCGCGCCCAGGCTGTGGAAGCTGAACTCGTCGAGGAAGCGGCTCTTTCCGTCCTCGGAGTGCACCCTAAGCGAGCCTTCGAGTAGGCGCATGCCATTGCCGTAGTTCACCGCCGAGCGGTAAACGTCGCGGTTGCCGCTGACGTCGGCAAAGCGATAGCCGACCTCGTACGAATTGGTGATCGTGTAGCCGCCGGCTTTCTCGAGCGCCCCGGGCGTCTCCGTCGACGGCGCGACCGTCGTTTGGGCCGCGGCGCAGCAGGCAAGGGCGATGGTGAGGATGGTCAAACGCATCGTCGCTTACCTCCGGAACAGCGGGTCCGCGTTGGAGCCGTGGATCTTGGGGTGGCAGTTCACGCAATTCTGGAAGCGCGGATCGGCGATGTTGTGGAATCCCGCCGATGGGTTGGTGATGCCCGCGCCGCGCAGCCCAAAGCCGTCGCCGTTCTGGCTCATCACGCCGTTGTGGCATTCCAGGCACAACGTGAATCCGGCCGGCCGCGACAACAGTCTTGGGTTTGTCGAACCGTGGGGCTGGTGGCAGACCGTGCAGCCCTCCACGCGCACGGGCGCATGCTCGTGCAGGAACGGACCACGCTTGTCGGTGTGGCACTTCGTGCAGACGATGTCATTGCCGTAGGCCTGCTTCACCATCCGCGAACGCGCCACACCCCAGCTCGCCGTCGGAGCCCCGTGCGGGTTGTGGCAGTCTGAACACTCGATCGCCCCTTCGTTTACGCGGTGCTTGAAGGGCAATTCGAACTGCGAACGCACTTCCAGGTGACAGGTGTAACAAGTTTCCTCTTGACGCTTAGCCAACAGCGCCGGACGATCGTCCGCTCCGTGGATCGTGTGGCAAGCGATGCAGGAAACTTCAGCTGTCGAGTGAGCCGAGCGGCGGATCTCCATCTTGCCGAAGTCTTTGGAGTGGCACCCGAGGCAGTTGTCGAGAACGTCGACCGCGGACAGCTCCGGGAACCGGATGATCTTCGTCTTGTCGCCCGCTCCTGTCACGTGCAATCCGCCGGGCCCGTGGCACCCCTCACAGCCCGTCTTTTCAGCAGGTTGGCCCTCGATTGCAATCGAATTGAAATGTGGATTCCGAGGGAAAGCCTGCCAAACGTCCGGGTGGCAAGCTTGGCAAACCTGGCTGCCCAGATATTTTTGTTCCGCCTGCTGTCCGGTTAGAGACGCAGAATGCGCAAGAACAAATAGGACGACGGCCCCGACGGACCTCAAGCGAGACACCCCATGGCGACCAACCCCTCGATTGATGATTCTACGCTGCCATCCAGCCTATGGTTTCTTGCAATTTTCAGGTTTGGCAAACAAAACCCTTCCGTCATTCGTACGTCTATGTGAGGAACACAGGCAAACGCTTTGCGACTCTTTCGACACATCTTGCTGACAGCGGCTCTCCCTTTGGCGGCTTTGCTCCTAGGCGCCGTCTTCGCCCCCGACGGTCCGCCGGACGCGTCCGCGGCCTCTGACGCCACCGTCCAGGTCCCGGCCTCGGCGTGCCAGGGCCTCGATATCTGCTGCTGACATCTCCGCGTCTACGTGGCGGACTCCATCCAGGCTAGAATGCCGGTTTGAGTCGCGCCCTCCTCTCAGCTCTACTGCTCGCGCTCGGCATTGGCGCAGTTTGGATTGCCAGTGCCGCCTGGAACAGCGTCACGAGCTACCGCAGCCCTTACGCCGTCAACGTCGACTTGGACCCTGGCGAGCCTCTGACCAGCCGCGTCGTGCTGATCGTGCTCGACGGCATCAAACTGCGCGTCGCCGAGGAAGAGCTCTCCAACCCTGCACGCCCTAGCCGCGCGCGGAAACCGGCAGACTGCGAAGACCGTCCTGCCGTCGCTGTCCAACCCAGCGCGCGCCACTTTCTCGACCGGCGCCGGCCCGGATGTTCACGGGGTCACTAACAACGGCAAGTTCTACCCGCCGCCGGTGCAGTCTCTGTTCTCCATCGCCAAACAGCACGGCGTGCCCGTCGCCGTCTTTGGCAGCGATTTCTGGTCGCGCGCCTTCGGCGAGTATCTCGATCCCAGCCACGTCCGCGAATTCAACAAGGAACAGCACGAGATCGACGATCCCGAGACCCTCATCGCCTGGCAAAACTCCACCTGCGACGAGATGATTCCTTTCCTCGCCGCACAACCGAAAGGCTTGCTCATCGCCGGCCTGACGGCGGCTGATGAAGCCGGCCATGATTGGGGCGGCAAGTCCGAGCAGTACGAAAGCGTAGCGCGTGCCGTCGACGCCTGCCTCGGGCGCGTCGTCCAAGCGCTCGACGACGGCGACACCACCTTCGTCATCGCCTCCGACCACGGACACATTCAGCGCCGCGGCCACGGCGGGCACGGCGGCAGCGAGGGCGCCGTCACCAACGTCCCGCTGCTGCTGGTCGGCAAGGCGATCAAGCCCGGCCAAGGGATGGCCTGGCAACTCGACATCGCACCTACCATCGCGGCCTTGCTCGGCCTACCCATCCCAGCGAGCAATCAAGGGACGATTCTGTTTGACGCGCTCGACCTGGACGCGCACAACCAACAGGCGCTCGAGCTCCGCATGATCGCGCAGGGCAAGGTCTTCGCCGAGCGCACGCCCAACCGCCAGGTCACCGAGCAGAACGAACGCTCCGGACGCCTGCTCGCAAGCCTCGCCGCCGGCCTCGGATTCCTGCTCGCGCTCGGCTTCGGCATCACCCGCATCCCTGTGAGCAAGGCAAAGCTCTTCTGGGCGGTCGCGACGTTCCTGGCCGTTTACGCGGGCCTGTTCTACGCGCTCGGACTGGGCTACTCGCTCAGCGCCATCATTCGCGAGGAATACCTCAACAGCTTCTTTCTGCGGAACATCGCGGCCGCGGCGGTCGCCTTCCTGTGCGCGTCTTTCGTCGCCAAACGCGGACTGCTCTGGCTGGGGCTCATCGTGATTGCGCTGTTCGGCCTGCGCGTGGCGATCATCCACTACCGCACAGGGCTGTTCATGCAGACGCTCATGCCGGACCTCGACCTCGGCCTAACCGCCTACCTCGACCTGCTCTCGATCTTCACCGTCGCCGTCACTGCCTGCCTCGCGGCGCTGGTCGCGAGCCGGCTCAACCGGCCAAAGCCCGCGCCGGGTTTGTAATCAGAAGTTGATCGAGCTCCGCCTGCGAGAAGCCTTCGCGCACCAGACGCGGCGCGAAGGTCTCGAGCAGGTACGTATAGCCGCGGTAACGCGAGCCGCGCTCAGCGCCGGGCCGGTACCAGCCGGCGTCCTGCGAAAGCAGCGCCTTGCCGAGCAATCCGGCATCGGCCATCGAGCGCAGACACTCGAGATGCCAATCCGCCGAGCGCTCGCTCAGACCGTCGAATTCCACCCAGACGCCTTCCTTCGCCAGTCGATGATGCAACGCATGATCGCGCTCGTTGTGCGCGTGAACCCAGATGAAGCGCCCAGGCGCGAGCCCCGCAGCTTGGATGATGTCGAGCTCTTCGAGCGCCGGCGCGGCCGGCCCTGTGTGCGACGCAACCGTCAGCCCGCTCTGTGCGCCCGCGAGCGCCGCCGCGCGAACAAGCTTGCGCTCGATCTCGGGCAGCGGCGCGTCTTTGTTCACGCCCGTCTTGATCAGCCCCGGCCGCACGCGGTTCGGGCCCCGCCGTCTGCGATCTCGCGCAAGTAGCGCTCGGCAAGCTGCTCCGCCGTCTCCTTTCGCGCGTAGTCAGGGACGAAGCGATGCTCCGCCGCGCCGTAAATCCCCGTCGAGCCGACGATGCGCAGACCGGTGCGAAGAGAGAGCGCCCGCAGCGCCTCTAGATCCCGCCCAATGTGCAGCGGCGTGGGCTCCACCAGCGTCTCCGCCCCGGCCTCACGAAGTTCTGCCAAGTGCGGCAGGCTGACCGCAATCGCATCCTCGCGGTCATAATCTTCGGGTCGCCGGTCGGCAATATCGCGCAGGTCCGTCACGACGTGCTCATGCATCAGCGTGAGACCAAGCGCGGACGGCGATACCGGGCCGATCACCGTCTGCACCGCACGCGGTTGCGCCGCCGCAACCGCGACGGTGGATACGAGAAATCCTCTGCGCGTCACTAGCGAGAGTTTCCCCCGCCGTGCATCGCAAAAGCAAAGCGCCCGTGCCTGCGCTCGCGCCGCAGGCGCGCGGCAGGAAACAGCCCCGGGCCTTCAGCCCGGGGTGGAGGGGAAAATTGCGCCGCCCTCGCGTTCCCCGGGCTGGGGGCCCGGGGCTGTTTCCTGCTGCGCCCTTAAGGGCGCGCACCCGACGGGCGTAACGACTGTAGACTTGCTTGGATGGACCTTTATGAAGCCCTGGATCGTGTGAAGGACTTTCCGAGCTTCCTGACCTTCGCCAAGCTCCTACAAGCCGACCGTGAATACGCTGTCACAATGGAGAAAGAGGAGCCGTCTTCGCCGTACGCATCACAGCACGGATGGGAGAACATCACGATTGAAGACTTTCTCGACGGTGCGATTCGGTGGGCGGAAGCCACGCGGTGCGGGGAGAGCCAAGGAACTTCAGCGGCCAACCCTTGGAAGCAATTCGCGGAGTTTCTCTACTGCGGCAAAATCTACGAATGATGGCGTTATCGCCTCCTCGACACGACGCGAAAGCGGAACGAGATGGGTAGTATCTCGAACAAACGGCTTGATCAGATTCGCGCCATCCGCGACGAAGACATCGACTTTTCTGAGATTCCAGAGCTGAGCGACGACTTCTGGCAACGCGTCGAAATGCGCATGCCGACTCCGAAGAAGGCAGTCTACGTTCGCCTGGACGCCGATGTGCTCGATTGGCTCAAGTCAAAGGGAAAGGGTTACCAAACTCGGATGAATGCAATGCTCCGAGCCCTAATGTAAAGCGACCGACAGTCCAAATAAGGCAAACCCTTTGTCCCAACTCGGCTTCACCTTCGAACGCGCCCCCGAGCGCCGCATCTTCTCGGTCGGCGAGCTCACCGCCGTCGTGCGCGGCCTGCTCGAAGACGTCTTCGGCGCCTGCTGGGTCAGCGGCGAAATCTCCAACTGCCGCCGCGCGCCCAGCGGCCACTACTACTTCACGCTCAAGGACGCCGATGCCCAGCTCAAGTGCGTCTGCTTCCGCCAGAATGCGCTCTACCTCAAAGTCAAGCCGCAGGACGGGCTCGAGATCGTCGCGCGTGGGCGCTTTGAGCGTCTACGAGGCGCGGCGAATATCAGCTCTACGTCGAAGCCATCGAGCCGCGCGGCTACGGCGCGCTCCAACTCGCCTTCGAGCAGCTCAAGAAGAAGCTCGACGCCGAGGGATTGTTCGACGAGGACCGCAAACGCCCTGCCGCGCTTCCCGCGCCGCGTCGGCATCGTCACCTCCCCCAGCGGCTCGCCATCGCGGACATGGTGCGCATCCTCGAGCGCCGCTGCCCCGGCCTCCACATCCGCCTCTACCCCGCGCAAGTGCAGGGCGAAGTCGCTGTTGGCGAGATCGTGCGTGCGCGCTGCGCTGGTTCAGCGAGAGCGGCTGGCCCGACGTCGTCATCGCCGGCCGCGGCGGCGGCTCGCTCGAAGACTCTGGCCAACGAAGAAGGCCGCCCGGCGATTGCTGAATGCGCCATGCCGGTCGTCTCCGCCGTCGGCCACCAGACGGATTTCACCATCGCCGACTTCGTCGCCGACCTGCGCGCACCACGCCTTCGGCAGCCGCCGAATTGGTCGCGCCGTCGCTACAAGACCTGCAAGCCGGCGTCCGCAACCTGACGAGCGCCTCACGCAAGCCGTCCGCTGGCCGCCTCGCACGCTCGGCCCGCCGCCTGGTCGAGAGCGGCGTCGAGCGCCCGGCTGCCATCGTCCGCCGCCGTATCCAGCGGCTTTGGCAGCGAATGACGAGCTGACCTGCGCCTGCGCGAAACCATCGTTGGACGCCTCCGTTTGGCCGAGAAGCGCCTGCGCGCCAGCCAGCACGCCCTCGCCGAGCTCGACCCGCGCATCCGTCCGGCCTGCCAGCGGGCCCGGCTCTGACAAGCTCAGCGGAAGCGCTAGCGCCGGCCATGCGGCTGCGCGTCGAACGGGCAGGCTCCCGGCTGCGTTCTGCTGACCGCGCACTGGCCTCGCTCAGCCCGGTGGCTATCTTGGAGCGCGGCTACGCCATCGTGTCTGACGCAAAGCAACGCATTGTCCGCGATGCGGCAACGGTCAAGACGGGCCAACCACTACGGGTCCGGCTCCACAAGGGTCACTTGGACGTACAAGTCGAGTCGGCCTCCGAGTAATAGTCGGGTTTCCCAGAAGGCCGCCCGCCGCCCCACAACCGAGCCGCGGGAGCAATCCCGCGGTTCTTTCTCCTGTCCGGCTTTCCACCCGGAGCGTGGCCGCCGCGGCTCGGTTTGTGCGGATGATTGATGCCGCCCCTCGCCTTCGAACGCCTGCCTCCCGACGAGCAACTCCGACGCGCCCAGGCATTCTTCGCATCCATGAGCAGCCGCCGCTCCGTGCGCGACTTCTCTCCCGAACCCGTACCCTACGCGCTCATCGAGACCGCCATCCGCACCGCCGCCGGCGCTCCTCCGGGGCCAACAAGCAACCCTGGCATTTCTGCGTCGTCCAAGATCCCGTCCTCAAACGCCGCATCCGGGAAGCCGCCGAGGCAGAGGAACGCGAAAACTACGAGCGCCGCTTCCTGCAGGAGTGGCTCGACGACTTGGCGCCATTCGAAACCACCTGGCAGAAGCCTTTCCTCGAAGTCGCCCCCTACTTGATCGTCGTTTTTCGGCTCGACTACGCCCTCGGCGCGGACGGCGAGAAGTCGAAGCACTACTATGTCCAGGAGTCGGTCGGCATCGCCGCCGGGTTCCTTCTCGCCGCGCTTCACCAAGCCGGCTTGGCAACCCTCACCCACACGCCCAGCCCCATGGGCTTCCTCGCCGAGATCCTCGATCGACCCAAAAACGAGCGCGCTTTTCTGCTCATCCCCGTCGGGTACCCGGCAGACGGGGCTCGCGTGCCGACGCTCGAAAAGAAGTCTGTGGACCAGATCCTCACCCGCTATTGATTCCGTCCAATCGCGTTGCTATGCTAGAAAAAGTTGTGATGGCGCTGGGCCCCGCCCGGGTTCGGCGTCGTTTTTGTGTGTAGCCATGCCGAAAAGAACGTTCCAGCCGAATCGCCGCTGGCGCGCCAAGACGCACGGCTTCCGCGCGCGAATGAAGTCTCCCGGGGACGTCGAGTGCTCGCCAACCGTCGCCGTAAGGGCCGTCATGAGCTCACGGTCAGCGACGAACGCCGCGGCTAACGACCCCAGTTCGCCTTCCCCGGAACCGAACCAATCCTTCCCCAAGTCGCGGCGCTTGCTGCGTCGTGCTGATTTTCAACGCGTGTATGACGGCGGGACCAAGATCGTTGGTCCTCTTTCTGCCGTTCGTCCGTCACCGCGAAGAGGAAGGACCCTGTCGCATCGGTCTCACCGCATCGCGCAAGGTGGGCAAGGCCGTGGTCCGGAATCGCGCCAAGCGTCTCGTTCGCGAGGCCGTTCGGCGCAATTGGGAGGCGACTCCGCACGATTGCGACTGCATCATCCACTTCCGCGCACGCGTGCGTGAGGCGACTTACGCCGCAATCGAAGAGGATCTCCTGAGAACGATGCGGCGAGCCCGGGCTACACTGAAGGAAGCGTGAACTTGGGTCGGCGAATCGTCGTATTCTTCTTTGCTGTTCTACAAGACGATTTCGCCTTTCCTCCCATCCGCCTGCAAGTATCAACCTACCTGTTCGATGTACGCTAAAGATGCAGTTGAGCGCTTCGGGGTCAGAAAAGGTCTGTACCTCACCGTAAAGCGTCTCACGTTGCGCTGCCATCCCTTCGCCCAAGGCGGATTCGACCCCGTTCCCGATGCCTGAAAAAGACGATCAGTTTGTACAACAGCGCCTGCTTGCCGCCTCGGTGCTCTCGGGCCTGCTTGTGATGGGCTATTTCTGGTTTCAATCCAGAAACTCCCTGCCCCCGCTCGAGCCGCAGGCAATCGAGCAGTCGGCCGAGACGCCCGCACAGGCTGCCGAGCCGGCCGCCGCGGCCGAGCCCTCTCGCGAGCCATCTGGAGAACCGGCCTCGCCGGAAGCCGAGACGCCTGCCGCCGCCGAGCAGACGATCGTCGTCGAGACCGACACTTTCATCGCCACGTTCTCCAACCGTGGCGCGGTCGTGACGAGCTGGGTGCTCAAGAATTTCGAGGACTCTGCCGGCGACCCGCTCAACTTGGTGCACAGCGAGGGAGTGCAGGAGTTCGGCGCGCCGTTCCGCTCAGCGCGCTCGGCGGCGCGCCCATCCCCGAGCTCGACAAGGCGTTGTTCGTCGTCAATGAAGGCCCCTCGCACCGCACCGCGCCCGAGACGCTCGAGTTTCGCTTCACCGACGGCTCACGCCGCGCCGTCAAGACATTCCGCTTTTCCAAGGAAGGCTACCTGCTCGATCTCTCTACGAGCTACTCAGAGAATGGCGCTCGCTCAACCGCACCTAGTCGCCTGGCCCGGCGGATTTGGCGACACCGGACACCAGCAGGACTGGATGTTCTCGAAGACGTTCTACGAGGACCCGAGCGACGAATCGATCGAGTTCACCGAAGCCGACGACGCCGAGGACTCGCGCATCACCGCGCGCGGCCTCTACCCTTCGCCGGTATCGAGGACCACTTCTTCACCGCTATCTTCCTGCCCAAGGCCGGCGAGCCGTTGACGGTCGAAACCTCCGCCATCGAGATCGCGCCGATAAGGCGCGGAAAAGAAAGAAACCTACGCCGCGCTTGCCGTTGGCTCCGAAGGCCGCAACGATTTTTCAGGTATACGTCGGCCCCAAGGATGTCGACGAGCTGCAGAAAGTTCGTCCGTCGATGCGCAACGTGGTCGACTTCGGCTGGTTCAGCTTTGTCGCTGAACCGCTATTCCTGTTCCTGCGCTGGGTCCACGACAACGTGGTCGCCAACTGGGCCGGTCGATCATCGTACTGTCGTCATCAACCCAGCCCTGTTCCCGCTCAAGTGGAAGGGCTCCAAGTCGATGAAGCGCATGCAGCAGATCCAGCCCCTGGTCGCCCAGATCAACGAGAAGTACAAGGGCTTGGGCATGACCGATCCTCGTAAGCAAAAGCAAAACGAGGAGATCATGGAGCTGTACTCCAAGTACAAGGTGAATCCAGTCGGCGGCTGCCTGCCGATGGTGCTCCAGTTGCCCTTTTTCTACGGCTTCTACAAGGTGCTCACGCTCGCCATCGAGATGCGCCACGCGGATTGGCTCTGGGTCACGGACCTTTCCCAGCCGGAAACGCTCGCCATCCGCATCCTGCCGCTCACTATGATGGCGACCCAGTTTTGGATGCAGTCGCTGACGCCGACGCCAAGCGTCGACCCCGCACAGGCGCGCATCATGAAGTTCATGCCCCTGATGATGGGGTTCATCTTCTACCAGTTCTCCGCGGGGCTGGTGTTATACTGGCTGACTGGTAACTTGGTGGGCGTAGCCCAGCAGGTGCTATTGAACAAGCTCCCCGGAGAGGAGCTCGATATCGCGCAGGACCTCAAGCGCACCAAGAAACGGTCGAAGTAGTGCTCGAACTGTTTCTGCGCCAACTCGATCAAAATGGCTGACGAGAAGTGGGACCTCGACGACATTTGTCGCCGTATTGAAGATTTTCTGGATCCGTTGCTCGACCTCGTCGACTTCGATCTCGACTTCGACTTGCGTGAAGGCGGCGCGGAAGATTCCGAGCTGATTGACCCGGATCTGACCGTCGATTTCGAGGGTGAGGACGTAGAGTTGCTTTTGGCCAACCGCGGCGAACTGCTGTTGGCGCTCGAGCATTTGACGCTCGAAGCGATCAAGATTCCGCACGACCAGCGTTACCGCGTCATCTTCGACGCCAATGACTACCGTCTCGCTCGCATCGAAGAGTTGCGCATGACCGCCGAGCACGCTGCGGAGAAGGTGCGCCGCACCGGTCAGCCCTTCCACTTCCAGCCAATGAGCTCGCGCGAACGGCGCATCCTCCACATCGCACTACGCGACGTGGAAGGCGTGCGTACGCTCTCCGAGGGCATGGCGCCGCGCCGCCACACCGTCATCTACCCCGACAAGTAGCCTCGCGCCGGCCGATTGCAACCGGATCTTCACACTCCGGCCCCTTCCGTTGGGCTATACCAATGGGTTGGCTCGTTCCCGCGCAGACAGTCCATGGCGTTTTGAGCTGGCCTTTGCCGTAGCTGGGTTCTCGACATACTTCTGCGCCTATGCGTTCCGCAAGCCCTTCCTTGCGGCCGAGTTTGCTTCCATCCCGACGCCGCTGGGCTCTGTCGAGACCAAGACTCTGTTCGTGCTCAGCCAAGTCATCGGCTACGCGATGGCCAAATATCTCGGCGTCAAGGTTTGCTCGGAGACGCCGCGCGCACGCCTCGCGTGGATGCTGGCCGCTCTCGTCTTGCTGGCCGAGTCCGCCCTGGTCGCGTTCGCGCTGCTTCCGCCGGCGCTCAAAGGCGCAGCCATCGGTTGCCGCGTCGCGAGTACTCGCGAAGGCGCTTACGCGCTCGGTGGCGGCGGCATGTAATAGTAAAACTCCTCGCGCACGATCTTGCCGTCCTTCACCGTGTAGAGGCACATCTCTTCCATCTGCATGCGCGCGTTGCCCATGTGCTTGGCCGTCACGTCCAGCCACATGCGGCAGGCGAATTGGTCGTCGCCGATGAAAGGACCGTCAATGCGAACCGCGTGGACTTCGTGGTTGTCCGCCCACCATTTGTTCTTGCCCTTGACGGCCTCGATGCCTTCCATCGGATTCGGCATCTGCGGGGAGCCCGGCATAGGCTCCACTGAAACGATTTTCGGGGAATAGTGCCGCTCGATGACTTCCGCGAAGTCGCCTCGGCTGCACAACGAAACCAAATCGTTGGCAATTTCTGCTGTCGTCGCCATGTTTTTCTCTCTCCTGTTCCCAAGCCGTCTTTCGGCTCGGTCCCTAGTATGCGCGGAGAGTATTGAAAACCCGACAACGTTTAGCGAAAAAATCGCGCCTTCAGGAGGCGAAGACTTGGCGAATCCGCTCCACCGCCCAGGCGAGCTCGTCCTTGGTGATCACCAGCGGCGGGGCGATGCGGATGACGAAATCGTGCGTTTCCTTGCACAGCAGCCCCAGCTGCTGCAGGCGCTCGCAGTAAGGCCGAGCCGCAACGTTCAGCTCGACTCCAACCAGCAGCCCGCGGCCGCGGACCTCTTTGATGTGCGGATGCTGGATCGTGAGCAACTGCTCGAGGAACCACGCGCCAAGCTCAGCCGAGCGCTCGACCAGTTTCTCGTCGCGCAACACGCCCAATGCCGCCCTCGCCACCGCGCACCCCAGCGGATTTCCGCCGTAAGTCGAGCCATGGCTGCCCGGGTCGAAAACGCTCAGAAAGTCCTTTGTCCCCACCACCGCGGAAACCGGGTAGAAACCGCCCGACAGCGCCTTGCCCAGGATGAACGCGTCCGGCTTGACGCCTTCGTGATCGGCGCAGAACATCTTGCCCGTGCGCCCGAGTCCAGTCTGGATCTCGTCGAGCAGCAGCAGAACGTTGTTCTTGCGGCAAACCTCCGCCGCCTGGCTCAGCCAGCCCGCTGGCGGAATGTTGATGCCCGCCTCACACTGGATCGGCTCGATCAGCAGGGCCGCCGTATTTGGCGTGATTGCCCGCTCCAGCGCCTCCGCGTCGCCGTAGGGGATCAGCTTAAACCCGGGAGTGAAAGGGCCGAAATCCGCGCGGCTGCCGGGATCGGAGCTGAAGCTCACGATCGTCGTCGTACGCCCGTGGAAGTTGTTCTCGCAGACAATGATTTCCGCCTGATCCGCCGCCACGCCCTTGCGCCGATAGGCCCAGCGCCTGGCGGCCTTGATCGCCGTCTCCACGGCCTCGGCCCCGGTGTTCATGGGCAACACCATCTCCAGGCCGCATAGTTCCGCAAGCTCTTGATAGAAAAGGGGAAGCTGGTCGTTGCGGAACGCCCGTGAGGTCAGAGTCACCCGCGCTGCCTGCTCGGTCAACGCAGCCAGAATCTTCGGGTGGCAGTGTCCCTGGTTGACGGCCGAATACGCGCTCAGGCAGTCCAGATAGCGCTCGCCCTCGACCGAGTAGACCCACGGCCCCTCCGCGCGCTCGACGACCACATCCAGGGGGTGGTAATTGTGCGCTCCCCAGCGATCCTCGATCGCCAGCAATCGTTCCGTTTTGGTCCCCATCGCAGCCGACATACGACCTTCTAGTGTCCCACACCGGCTATGAATCCTGGCCCCAGCCGCCGAAACCGCGCCTCAACGAAACCGTGCCGCACCTGGAGGGCGGGTTCCCCCGTTTCCCCCACGCGCGGCACGGAGTACACCCGCGAGTTTCTAATTCGTGATGTCGCTCGTCACCGACGCCTTGCGGATCGGCAGATACAGCTTGTACCACTCCTTCTGCGCAGGGCTGTCAGCGTAATCCGCCAGCGCCTTCTCGCTCTCGAACTCCATCGCGAACGCCGCCTGCTTGGTCTGCGACTTGATCGAACGCAGCCAGACCCGTTTTAGGCCGGGATAGTTCATGTTCGCCACGCCGTCCAGCGCGGCCTTTTTCTGGGCATCGGTCGCCTCGTCGGTCCAGTCCAGCGTGACCACGTGGATCACCGACTTGGGCTTCTCGATGTGATGCGCGCCGATCAGCGCCCCCGCGCCGAACAGCACACACGCGGCCGCCGCATTCAGAAGAGTTTTTGCAGTTTTGCTCAAAGCCAAAGCTCCTTTCCTCCATGGGCGTTGAATCGCCCTGCAGGCCATCGTAGCCCATCAGGGATATGTGAAAGGTACTTTGGTTTGCGTGTCGTAAGCGGCGCCCCCGCGAAGAATCATGCAAACCGAGCGCAGGAACTTCCCACACTTCCAGGCAAAATCGAAATCGAAGAGCCCTAGTTGCCGTCCCCCCGCCGGCCTGTTCTCTTCCGCTCTCAGCGCGGAGCTTCACTTTCTATGTGGCTTTTTCGAAAGCAGGGGGGCCAAAGCAGGCGCACCGCGGCGAGCCGGTGGGCCCTAGACTGGCCGTTCGTCGCCATCGCGACGGTATCCACGATTGCTTGGTTCGTCTCGTTCCCGTTGGCGCCATCGCTCAACGCTGTCGACGTGGTCCTTGACGCTCTCTTGCTGTCCACATCGATTGTCGCCGCTGGTTACATCCGTGAGTTCCGCTACCGTCCGCTTGCGATCACCTGGAAATTGCATGTGATCGGCCGGCTGATCTGCCTACTCGACTGCTTCACGATCGAATCCGGCCTCACGTCAGTCACAATCGCCACTGCGGGGTTCAGCTCTCAGGCCATCGGCATTCTCGCGATCTTGTGGACCTTCCGGCGCTACCAGCAGCGGCGCCGCCAGCAGGCCGGACGGCTGCTCGCACTCAACAGTCGACGCGCACAATCCGATCGTCGCTTCGCCAGCCTCGTCAATGCCGTCGAAGGCATTGTCTGGGAAGCCGACCCGCACACCGGCCGATTCCAATTCGTCAGCCGCCAGGCGGAACGCCTGCTCGGGTACCCCGTTCGCCAGTGGTACGAAGACGGCTTTTGGATGAGCCACATCCACCCTGATGACCGGAAGCGCGCCGTCGGCTGCTATCGGTTCGAGAGCAAGCCGCATCGCCCGCATGAGTTGGAGTACCGCATGCTGGCCGCCGACAATCGCATCGTCTGGCTGCGCCAGCTGGTCAACTCCGTGCAGCATGAGGACGGTTCATGGCGACTCTGCGGCGTCATGTTCGTCATCACGCGAACCAAAGAGATCGAAGAGCGTCTGCGCCACAGCGCCACCCATGATGCGCTCACCGGGCTGCCAAACCGGGACGCATTGCTCACGCGCTTGAGCAAACTGCACCAGATGAATTTCGACGAGCCCCGCTACGCCCTGTTCTTCTTGGATGTAGATCACTTCAAGCTCATCAACGACACGATGGGACACCACTACGGTGATGGAGTGCTAACTGAGCTTGCCCAGCGCCTCAGCGCCTTCGTTGGCTCGCGGGGCATGGTCGCGCGGTTGGGCGGCGATGAGTTCGGCGTCCTGTTCGACGTTGTGCGCGACCCTCAACACGCTCTCGACCTCGCCGATCGGATGCAGAGGACGTTGCGAGAACCGGTGGAAACAGCCGGCCGCCGCATCGAACCCTCGGTCAGCATCGGCGTCGTCCTCGGTCGCGCGGACTGCGCCGACCTGCACGAATTGCTGCAGGACGCCGACACGGCCATGTATCGCGCAAAGGCGTCCCAGCGCGGCTCGTCTCAACTATTCGACATGGAAATGCGCCGGCGCCTAATACGACAGGTCGAGCTCGAATCTGACCTCAGCCGAGGCGTTGAGCGCGGTGAGTTTCTAGTCTTCTTCCAACCCATTGTCCAGCTTGCGGATTCGCGCACACTGGGTTTCGAAGCGCTTTCCCGCTGGCTCCACCCCGAGCACGGGCTCATCACCGCCGCTGAATTCATGCCCGTCGCCAACACGAGCGAACTGGGGCGTCGGCTGGCCTGGAGCTCAGTCGAACAGACGCTCCGGCAAGCAACCGACTGGACCGAACGCTTCGCCAAGCCCGTGCGGATCTTCTTGAACGTCAGCGAGCGTCAGTTCTCCCACAAAGACTTCATGCACCGGATGGAAACCCTGCTGCGGGACTGCGGCGCAAACCCAAGCAACCTCGTGCTCGAGATCACCGAAGAGATCACCACGGACAGCCCCGACGCCGAAGAGAAGCTGCGCCAGCTCAAACGCCTAGGCTTCCAACTCGCGCTCGACGACTTCGGAGTCGGCCGCTCGTCGCTGAACCGCCTCTGCACGATGCCCATCGACATCATCAAGATCGATTCAGCCTTCGTACAAAGCCTCGAGCTCAGCGAATCCCGGGTTCTGGTGCGCGCCATCAAAGGCGTCGGAGCTGATCTGGGGATGGAAGTGGTCGCCGAGGGAATCGAGACGGAGCAGCAGCACGAGCGCCTGCTGGACCTTGGCGTCGAGCTTGGCCAAGGTTTCCTGTTCGGTAAAGCCGTGCCCGCCCAGGAGGCTGAGTTGCGGCTCGGCGGCGTCGCTGCGCCCCAGCTCTAACCATCGGCTTCAAACCGCGCGCACGCGATCCACAATCAGCAAAGCCGCGCCTTGCGTAACCACCTGTTCGCGCAGCGCGCTCGGCCGCACCTGCACCCGATCTCGGAAATAGGGCACGGTCCAAGCCTTCGCCCGGGCTTCGATCCGCTCGAGAAAGTCCGGATAGGCCGCGCCCAGCCCGCCGCCCACGACGAAGACATCCGGGCAAGCCAGATTCGCCGCCATGGACAACGCCCGCCCCAGATAATCCGCCGCGCGCTCGACCGCAGCCAGCGCCCGCGCCTCGCCCGCCGCGGCCCGCTCGAACACGTCCTTGCTGGTCACCATTTCGCCCGGATACAACCGTGGCAAGTTCGGACCGGCGCACAGAGATTCGAGGCAACCGCGATTGCCACAATCGCACTCCGGCCCCTCCGGATCGACCACGACGTGGCCGATCTCCGCCTCCCCAGCGGGCTCAGCGCCACGATCGACCCGTTGTGGACCAGCCCGCCGCCGATCCCCGTACCGATCGTGATGTAGAAGACCGTGTCCGAGCCCTTCCCCGCCCCGAGGCGCGCCTCCGCGAGGGCAGCCAGCTTGCAGTCGTTCTCAATCGCCGTCGGCGCGCCGAATTCGGCTTCCAGCCGCGCCACCGGGTCGAGATCTTCCCAACCCGGCTCGTGCAGGCAGATCATCGGCCGCCGCACCGCTCGATTGACCGCGCCGCCATAGCCAAAGCCAACGCCGGAGAGATCGACGCCTTTCGCAAGCTCCCGGCCTGTCTCGATCAACCGCTCCAGGCTGTGCTCAGCTCGATCGTCCTGGTTGCGCCGCAGGATGCGCGTCTCGAGCAGCCGCCCTTCCGCGTCGGCCAGCGCCGCAACCAGCTTCGTACCGCCGGTCTCGAAGACCAGGAAACGGCGTCGGCTCACTTGCTCGTGGCCTCAGGCAGCGGCTTGCCTTCCACCGCTGTCAGCAGGCGGTAGTCGAGCCCGAGCAGCTCGAGGATCGTTGGCGCGATGTCGCTCTGCGTGCGCGCCTCGCGCGGCTTGGCCACACCTTGCGCCTTGGTGTCAGGGCCGAGCGCCGCCATCCAGATGTACTCTGCGCCATCCACTTTCGCGCCGTGGCTCTGCCAGTCCTGCGGCGTCGCGCCGCGCCCGTGGTCCACCGTCACCAGCAAGGTCGTCTTGCCGCGATACGCCGGGTCGGCCTGCACCGCCTGCCAAATCTCGCTCAAGCAGTGGTCCACGTAGTTCGCCGTCTCGAGCACGCGGTCGTAGCGTTTGTCGTGCGCCCAGTCGTCCGTCTCGCCGAGCGCAATGTAGAGCACCCGCGGCTTGATCGTGCGGAAGTATTCGCGCGCCATCTCGAAGGTCGAATAGTCATGCCGCACCGAGCGCCACGGAGTCAGCAGCTCAAACTGGCTCGCCGCAACCTCCGCGAGACGGGGGCTCCACGAACCCGCCGCCAGCGGCTGATACCCAGCGTTGATCATCACCGAATCCGAGCGATGCGCCCCAATTCCCTGGAACACGTTCCACGATCCGAATAACGCCACCTTCTCGCGCGGCAGGTCGAGCTTGCTGCGCACGATCTCGAGCACCGTCGTCGACGGGTTCGGCTTCAGGTCGTTCGAGTTGATGACATCGTCCTGCGGACGGCCCGTCATGATCTCCGAGTAACCCGGGTAGGAGAAGCGATGCCGATTGCGCACCCGCGCCACCGAGCCGTGATCGCGGTCGCCGATCAAGACGCCCTCGTTCACCACCGTCGACCACAGAAACGGCATCAGCTTCTTGCGGCGCTCCTCGGGCGTCTTGCCGTCGAAGCGGCGCCGCACTTCCGCGCCGTCTCCGGTCATCCCCGCCTCTTTCAGGTTCTCCAGCTGCGGGTCCATGCCATGGAAGACGTCCTGCCAACGCAGCCCGTCCGTCGTCACCAGAATCACGTTCTGGGTTTGGTACTGCGCGAAAGCCCCTGCCGATGCGAGCAGGGCCAACAAGAAGATACGGGTCATCAAGGTCTTTTCTCCAACTCTCGGATCGCTCCGTCCAGAACGGTCAACACCGCCGCGAAGCTCTCCGCGCTCAACTTGTCCATCGTGTCGGCATTGGTATGCCAGTAGCGGTTGTAGAGGCCGTAATTGAAATCGATCAAATCCACCGCTGGCGCGCCTGCGCGCAGGAAAGGGATGTGATCGTCTTCGACGTACTGCAGCGGCCCCGCTGGAAACTGCCGCGAGTAGCCGAGCCCCGCCGCCACATCGACGATCAGCTCGCGCAGCCAAGGCGTCGAATTGCCCTCGGCGAGCACGGCCAAGTCCGCATCGCCGATCATGTCGATGTTGATCAGCGCCTTCACTTTCGCGAGCGTCCCGTCAGCGGCCCACTGCTCCGCCAGCCGCCGGCTGCCGTAGGTATGGTCGTCGCCTTCCCACGCCACGGCCGACTCCTCGCCGTCGAAGAAGACCACACGAACGGTATCCTTGCGCGTCTGTTTGGCCAAATGGTCGGCAAGGGCCAGCAAGGCGCCGGTGGACGAACCTCCGTCATTCGCGCCCACGAAATGTAGCCCCTCGCGGCTCATCGTGTCGTAGTGGCCGGAGATCACGATCAAACGGCCCGAATCGCCCGGAAAGTCACACCAGACGTTCGCCATCTTGCGCGGCCCTAACGGCGTGTAGGCAGTGAAGCTGTCCTCGACCGGCTTGCAGCCCGTGGCTTCGAGCGTCTTTACGATCCACTCGCGCTGCTTGCCGTTCTCTTCCGAACCCGCCGGCCGTGGCCCCATCTCGACCGCCTGCCGCGTGTAGTCGAGCGCACGCTCGCCCAGCGTGGCGAGCCCCGCGGGCGCACTGCGTCCGGAGCAAGCGGCGAGCGCCAAAGTCAGGGCTAGGGTTTGCGCGCAACGCATCGGTAGGCCAACGTGAAGTCTTTCTTCGGATCGAGAACGTCCAGGCTCGGTAGCAGCAGCGCCAGCGGCCCGACGACGACCGCCACAAATGGAAACAGCAGCCATCGCGCGCCGCCCTGGCAATAATTCAGCGTCGCAGTCAGACGCCGCGCAAGCAACGTGAAAAACCGCCCATCGGCTCGAGGCGCTCTTCCACCAAGCCGGCGCGCGCTCCAGCAATCATCAACCCGTGCCGGGTGTAGCGGTAGCGTGGCGCCGGCGCCTGGTGGACTTCCCACTGCTGCGGCGACCAGGAACAAGCGCCCGCCCGGGCGTAACACGCGCGCAATCTCGCGCAGAACCGCCAACGGCTCCGGCACGTGCTCGAGGGTCACGATGTTCAGCGCCGCATCGAAGGTGTCGTCAGGAAAGGGCAGCTTCGCCAGGTCGCCCAAGGCGTCGATGCCGCTGTAGTCCCAAGCCGCATCGCCCACCGCCAGGTCGATCCCCACGTAGCGGCGCCCAGGGAAGTACTGCGCATAGCGCCCCTCTCCGGCGCCGGCATCGAGAACGCGCGCCCCAGTCGGCGTTTGCGCGGCGAAATCGGTCACGCCCTGCTCAATCGCCGTCTCGACGGTCAGCAATCGGCGAAGCACGAAGCTCGGTATGAGCCCGCCAAACTGCTCCGTCAGCCCCATGCCAATCCCACGAGGCGGCTCACTCCTCGCCGCGCCTGGCCGCTTCAATCATAATCGTCGACCCGGCCGCACCTGCAGCTTCGAGCAGCGTCAGCGGAGCGCTCGCCACCACCAGCGCAAAGTAGAGCAGGTTCTTGAACATCTCGCCGCGCGGGCTCTCTTTCACGCGCCGCACCTTGCGCGCCATCGGGTCGAGCGACGGAGCCAAGCTCGTCGCCAGCCCGGCCGGGTTGTCGCGCAACGAGAAGTACTTGCGCCGGCGCACCTCGAAACCGGCGTGCTCCAGTAGCCCTTCCAGGTCGTCGGCTCGAAAGTCGATCAAGTGCCGCGGGATGTCTAGTCCGCTCCAGCGCTCGCCCAACAGCAACATCTGCCAACACGCCGCGTTTGGCACCTGCACCACCAGTCGTCCGCCGGGCGCCAGCAGATGCCAAGCCGCTTCGAGCGCCGCCATCGGGTCCGGCAAGTGCTCGAGCACGTGGAACATCGTCACCACCGCGAACGAACCGTCGCGAAACGGCAAATACGGCAGCGACGAACACGTGGCCGGGATCGCGTACTGCTTGTGCGCTGTCGCCGCCGCCTTCGCCGAAATGTCTGAGCCGACCACGTCGTGGCCCTGCTTACCCAGCGCGTGCAAGAACGAGCCGCCGCCACAGCCCACGTCGAGCACCGGCCCATCCCGGCGGATGGCCCGCGCGACGAAGCGCACGTGGTCGTGCAAGACGAACTGACGGTAGAGCTCGGCCAAGCGGCCTGAGCTCGATTCGTCTTCCTGCCACCAGTAGGTTTCCGGATAGAATTTTGCGAGCTCTTCAGGCGAAGGCTTTGGGTCGAGCCGCAGCAGGGCGCAATTGCTGCACTCCACCACGTTGAACATCCGGTTGGTCGTCCCATAGAGCCGGTCCGTGCCGCGAAACAGCGTCGTGTAGACCTCGCTATCGCAACGCGGGCAGGCCGAAAGTCCGGGTGAAACTGCAGCGGATACGCTCACGACGAGGCGACAGCGGACGGGCTGGAACGCGAAACCAGCTCTGCAAGCGGAATGCGGTTGCGCTCGAGGAAGGCGGCGACGTCCCCCCCGGAGAGCTTTCGGAGCGAACGCAACTTACGGCGTTTGAGGAACATGCGAGGCAAACCCGCAAGGGCTGCTAGATGTGCGCGAAGCAGGCATTTTAGCAAGCCCGCCGTCCCGAGGTTGCGACCCGCCGCCGCAGCTTCGCCCTCGCCCTTCGCCGCCGAGCCAGCGCTGGCGGCCATGCGCATGGCGTAGTAGACCGGGACCATCGGCCACATCCGGAACGGGAACAATTTGAAGGCTAGCCATAGCCGGTTGCGCTCGATCAGGAAGATCCGCTGCGGCGAATAGCGCCCCAGGGTCGAACCCAACCGGTGACGCACCACCGCGGTCGGTACGGCCAAAGCGCGGTACCCGGCGATGCGCGCCCGCAGTCCCAACTCAGCGTCGTCGGCGTAGGCAAAGAAGTCCTCGTCGAAACCGCCGATGTGATCGAACATCGCCTTGCTGTAGAGGGCCGCGCAGCCATCCGGCCAAGCGACCTCCTCGACCCGGTCGTACTGGCCGCGGTCGCGCTCCCCCGTCCCACGCCCGCGGTTCTGACCGTCTGGGTAGATCAGATGACCGACCTTGTCGATGACCTCCGGATCGTCGTAGGAGACGATCTTCGAGGCGAACATCGCATAGTCCGGCTGGCGCGCGGCGGCGTCGGCCAGCGCTGCCAACCACCCCGGGTCCGCCTCGGCGTCGTTGTTCAGCAGCGCGACCCACGCCCCCCGAGCAGCCGCGATCCCCTGGTTGTTCGCCGCGCAGAAGCCGCGGTTAGTGTCATTTTTGATACACCTCAACTCGCCCCTGGCTTCCGCGGCGTCCAGTGTATCGAGCGACCCGTCATGCGAGCCGTTGTCGACAACGATCACCTCAAAGTCTTGAAAAAGCTGGGCTTGGAGCGATCGCAGGCACGCTTCGAGCAGTTCCCTGCGGTTCCAATTGATCACGATGACCGAAATGAGCGGGGAAGCCGGCATGCGGCGAGGCGGGTATGGAAAAGACAAGCTCTCCGCTACCCGTTGTCAACAGGCAGCCTCGTATTATACGCTAAGAAACCCACAGTAGGATGGCTGAAATGTCTGGTGTCGGCGAGCTGCTACGCTCCCACCGTACGCGTCGAGGTGTCGCCCTCGAGCAGGTGGCGGAGTCTACGCGTATCACGGTGCGCCAACTCGAGGCTCTCGAGCAAGAACGCTTCGACGAGCTCCCGGGAGGCGTTTTCCGTGTGAGCTTCGTGCGTCAATTCGCCCGCATCGTCGGCGCGGATGAGGACGAAGCTGTGCGCCTGCTCAAGGCGCAGACGAGTACAAACGTCGAGCTGCCCAGTTGGGACTCCAGTCCGCAAAAGCGCGATCCGTTCCTCAAAGGCGGTCCTGGCTCGCGCTTGGCGCAGATGATCAGCGCGTTCCTCCAGGATCACGGCAGCGCCTTGGCCAGCATTACGGTTGGGTTGCTGCTCATCGTCGGCGGGCTGTATTCCTATCAGTCTTGGGAGGTTGAGAAGGCACAGGAAGCTGTGCAAGCCCAGGCCCCCGCGAAACAACCGACCGCTGCGCAGAACGAGGCGGCCCCGAAGAGTTCCGCCGAGCTTGAGCCCTCAGTGCAGACGGCCTCGCTCGAGACCGCCCATCCCGCCGCGCCCATCGAGCTCGAGATCGAGATCACGGATACGGTCTGGATTCGCGCCGTAGCGGACGGCGAACAAGTACTCGAAGGCATCTTCCGCGCCGGAGGTCACCTCGACCCGATCCAGGCCGACAAGGAAGTGACGCTCAAGGTGGGCAACGCCGGCGGCGTCTCGTTGGCGTTGAACGGCAAGGAGCTTGGCGTTGTCGGCCCAATGGGCCACGTGCGCAGCCTGATGGTCACGCCATCCGGTATGGAAATCCTGGAAGCTAATCCGCCTAGACGTCCCGCTCAAGAGTCGGTGCGCGTACCCACGACAACCGCAGCGGTGCGCTGGGCCGAGCTGGCCTGGAATACGCCTCTCCACAGGTAATCATCCCGCGCGCGCGTCGCGCCTAGCACTATCCTGCGAGCTTGCTACAATCGCGGGGCAATGCCATCGCATCGTCGCGGGTTCGCCCGTTCGCTCGCCGGCGGAGCGCTCGCCATGACCGCAGCCGCCCCCATCCCCGCCGCTTCCAAGTCCCACCGCATCGGCAAGGTGGAAATCCTGCCCGTGGGCATCGAGTTCCGCTCCGCGTTCAAGATCGGCGTCGGCCAAGTCGGCGGCAAGGGCGTTCCCGGCAAATACGTGCTCGTCCGCATGGAAACCGAGGATGGCCTGGTCGGCTGGGGCATGACCAACACCGTCCCCAACTGGGCCTACGAGACTATCGAGGCCGTCGTGGGGACGGCCAAGAACTACCTCGCCCCGCTCGCCGTCGGCAAATCGCCCTTCGAGCTCAACAAGCTCAAGAAGCAGATGGACGAGACCATCCGTCCGGCCGTCTCCAACGGTGCGCCCTTCGCCAAGAGCGCCGTCGAGATCGCCATGCTCGACCTGCAAGGCAAAATCGCCGGACAGCCCTTGCACGCCATGCTGGGCGGCAAGATGCGCGACGGCGTCGAGCTCTGCTATGCCGTTTCGATCGACACCCCCGAGGTGATGGCCGCCGAAGTCAAGAAGTGGCCCGCCTGCAAGTGCTTCAAGGTCAAGGTCTCCGGCGACGCCGACATGGACGTCAAACGCCTGGAAGCCATCTCGCTCGCCCGACCCGACATCCAGATCTGGCTCGACGCCAACCAGTCCTACCAGCCCATCGCGCTCGAGCGCTTTCTCTCCGCCATTCAGGACTTCAAGCAGATCCGCTGCTTCGAGCAGCCGGTGCGCTCGGAGGACTGGCTCGGTCTGCGGCGGGTGCGCGAGAAGAGCCCCTATCCAGTCGCGCTCGACGAGGGCTCGTTCTCTTCCTTCGACGTGGCCCGCGCCGCCGTGCTCGACGTTGCGGACCTCGTTGTCCTAAAAGTGCCCAAGTCCGGCGGCGTCACCAACTGCTACAAGTCTTCCGTGGTCGCCGAAGCCCACGGCATTGGTCTGTTGGGCAGCGGGTTGACCGACGCGGGCGTCAGCTTGATCGCGGCCGTGCACCTCTACTCGACCCTCGACCTGCTTCTCCCGCCCGAGCCTCAACGGCCCACAGTTCTTGGTCGACCTGATGGTCGACGGCTTGGAGATGGACGGCGTCACGGTGAAGGTTCCCGACAAGCCGGGCCTCGGCATCGAAGTGCCGGAAGACAAGGTGCGCGCGAATCTGCTGAAGCTATCCTGACCGCCGATATGAACCGCCGCGACTACCTCAAGCTCGCCGGTGCAAACGCCCTCGCCGCCGCATCCGCGCCGAGTCAGGCTTCCGCGCAAACGCGCACCCCCATCGTCAACGCGGCCGAGCATGCCTGGGTCATCCACGATCCGCGTTTCGCGCCTGACCCGCGCTTGTCGAACTGCCCCCAACAGCGTCCCCGACCGCGAGTATTCGCGCGAGCACCTGCTGGCCGAGATGAAGACCCACGGCGTCGACAAGGTCGTCATCAGCCACGTCTGTTACTACGGGACAAACAACTCCTACACGAGTTATTGCTGCCGGACTTTTCCCGATAAATTCGCCGGCATCGGCCTCCTCGTCGGCCACAGGCTCCACCGGCCGGACGACAAAGAGAATGCCTCGCGGCTCGAGCGGCTAATCAAGGACGAGCATCTCGTCGGTCTGCGCCTGAGCCCGCTCTACGACCCGGACGTCGTTTGGCTCAACGACCCGGTCTGCCATCCGCTGTGGAAGAAGGCCGAAGAGCTCGGCGCGGTCTTCAACATCTTTCTGCGCCCGCACCAGATTGGCCAGGTCGGAGACATGGCCCAGCGCTTCCTGGCGTGAAAGTGGTCATCGACCACATCGCCATGATCGACATCACGCGCCCAGACAGCGAAGGCATCGAGCCTTGCTTGCGCTCGAGAAGCATCCGAACGTCTATATCCGCACCTCGCTGCACAACCCTTCGAACGAGCAGATGCCGTACCGCGACATGTGGCCCTACCTCGAGCGCCTCTACGACCGCTACGGGCCGAAGCGCATGCTTTACGCGAACTTCTTCGAGCTGCTGATCATGAAGGATCTCATCCCCTTCTTTACCGCGGAGGACAAGGAATGGATCCTCGGCAAGACCGCGCTGAGCGTCTACCCATTCAAAGCTTGAAACATCGGTGGTGAGCGCTAGGAATGGC
The DNA here is from genome assembly GCA_041394905.1 of Bryobacterales bacterium. Lineage (GTDB taxonomy): Bacteria > Acidobacteriota > Terriglobia > Bryobacterales > UBA6623 > RI-231. The sequence goes on from JAWKHJ010000025.1 coordinate 47,375, forward strand.
TTGCCCGCTCGGCTTGACGCAAGAGAATGGGGCGGCCAAACACCGCGAGCGCAGCCAAACTGGCCAGAAACAACAGGGCCAGCGGGTCCGTGTGCACGAGCCGCACGATGAGCGTGATCCCCGCTGGCTCCGCGCCCGCCGCGCCGAAGCCGGTGATGATCTTGGAGCCGGCGTTCTCTCGATAGGCCACCCACGAAACCACGCAGAAGGTGAACAGAAAAGCCAGGCTGGCCGCTTCGACCAGAGTCGTCAGGTTTCCAACGGCGGCCAGCGCGGCGGCCGCCGCACCCAACGCGAGGACCGCGCGGTCCGGAATCCCAGCGCTATTCTTCGTGGCAAAACACGTCGGGTAGCTCATCGTCGTCCGCCACAATGCACGACAGTCGCGCTGTCGCAAAGAGCGTCGCGTTGATTGCCGATCCCGTCGAGAATGCAGCCGCAACAGTGACGACGATCAGGCCTGCGGTTCCAAAGGCCTGCTTTCCCGCGATCGAGAGCGCCACTTCCTTGTGCTCAACCACCTGATCCGCTCCAATCAACATCGCCGTACCGAGCGCGACCAGGACGTACACCCCGATTACGACGGCAATCGCCGACAGTACACAACGCGGAAGCGTCTTCTTGGGCTCGCGCACGTCATCGTAGTCGTAGGTGAGCAACTGGAACCCCTCGTAAGCCATGAACACGGATGCGGCCCCGAAAAGCGCCGACCCGATTCCAGCGTTCGGCACGCCCTTCGCCAGCATCGCCGGAGACCACTCCCGCAGGCCCCAGGCAGCGAGCCCAACGAGCACGGCCAGCTTGAACCAGACCAAAAATACTTCGACGCCGCCCGCTTCTCCAACCCCACGCAGATTGACTCCGATGAACACGGCCATGATGGCGACGCCAACCGCTCGCGGAAACCATGGGCCTAAGCCGGCGACATGGCCTAAGTACTGTCCAAAGGTGAATGCGTAGACGGCGTTCGTCAGCACGTAACCGACGATCAAAACCCACGAAAGGCTCCCGGCAAACCCGTTCGCATTAATCTCGCGAAGAAAGGTGAAAGCGCCCCCGGCTTCGCCATAGTGCGAGGCCAGATGAACGTAGCTATAGCCTGCCGCGAACGCAATGAGCCCAGCCGTCGCGAAGCTGAGCCACGCCCACGGACCGGCGATCGCGACGACGACGCCAAGCGTCGAAAAAATACCTCCACCGACCATACCGCCGACGGCCATTGACCATGCGGCGTTGAAGCCCAGCTTGGATTTTTGTTCGGGAATTGAAGGTCCTCGTACTTGCTGGATTCGAGCATGAGCAGAAGCGTTTCCAGCAAGCGCCGGCAGGTCCGCAGTCAGGGGCTTTCCGGCCGCCGTGGAAATGTCGACTCTATCAGCTCCTGGAAAGGCCCATCCCAGTCGTCGAGCAAGATCGTGCCCACCCCGCGCCGCTCCAAGTGGGAAGCGATCAAACGGCTCGGGTCCGCGGAAGCGGTCGTGATCCAGAAGTGCCGGTTCAGCGCTCGGCGAATCTTGTCGAGTGACTTCGCCGCGGAGAGATTGTCGGCCTCCTGCCGCGACAGGTAATCGTCCTCGACCTCGACCTGCCGCAGTCCCAACCAACGCATCAGGTTGACGTCCTCCATCGAGAGCCCGATGAAGATGCAGTGGCTGTCCTGCAAGGCATTCGCCAGCGTGCGGTTGGCGAACGAGCCAGGATTCGCCACCGAGCGCCAATACTCGGAATCGGTGAAGACCAGCGTATCCGGCGCGGCACGCGTGTTGCGCAACCTTGGAAGGTAGCCGTGCAGGTGGTAGACAGGGATCGGCGGCCGCCCGTTGGCGCCGTTCCCGCGCCGAGGATGGAAGCTCGCTCGCGGCACCGCCCATACCACCGGATCACGCTGGTAATGGAAGCCGCGGTTGGCTTCCATCTCGAGCAAATCGTCGGCATTGAAGGTAATCACGCGCGCAATGCGCGGGTCAGGCGCGGCCTGCTCGGAGCGGATCAACTTGGCGATTATGGCCAACGTATCGTCAGGACGCCCCTTGGGCACAAAACCGCGATAGAGCTCTTCGGTGATCAGCGCGGCGAAGCGGCGCTCGGCCGCCCCAATCGGATCCGCGTCCGGATCGCTTGCGAGCGCTTCGGCCCGCAAGCAGTGTTCGAGCTCCTCGAAGACGATCTGATAGGCCAGCGGATGCGGTACGCCACCGCCGCCGGCGAGCCACGGAGGCATCGGCTTGTTCCCCAGCACGCGCGCCCACATCGCCTGCACCAGCGTGCGCCAGCTCCTGAGCCCGCGCGAGAGCGAGACGCCCGCGCCGAGAACCAGCGTCATACCGCCATGCTGCGCGTCCTTTTCCAGGGACCGGCGCACATTTCGCTGCGTCCGGCGAACATAGTGTTTGACCGTGTTTGCGGGCATCCAAACCTCTAACCGCCTATGCGAATTTGACAGACACTCGACGCGAGCGCCCAAATTCGACGCCACAATAGACTAACTGGGCTAATTACGCGAAACCGGCCCAGGCGCAACAGTAGCAGCAAGCAGGAGGGCAACTTGCCGTGGCTGCTGCAACCAAACGCATTCCTCTGATTCTGGCTCTGGCGCTCTCGCCCGCCCTCTCGTTCGCCCAGGACGGCGAGGTCGAGAACAACGAGGACGACCAGCAGCTCGAGCTTCTCCATCGCCAGAGCTCGACGGTCAACGGAAAGGTCACCCTCGACAGCGGAATGCCGCCGCCGGAGCCGATCGCGATCGAGCTGGAATGCGAGTCTCGCGCGGTCAGCCAAGTTTACACCGACCGCAAAGGCCAGTTCACCGCCGTCCTCGGAGAAGACTCGACAGCGAGCATGTTGGACGCCTCGGCCTCCACACAGCTCGGGCCGAGGGCTGGCCAAATCAACTCATTCCCCGAAAGTCGCGGCGCAAACCGCTGTCAACTTCGCATCTTTCTCGGCGGCTACCAGCCCGTGCTGTTCGATCTTGCCGACGAAGGCGCCCTCGGCCTCATCGATGTCGGAACCATCGTGCTGCGCCGTTCCAGCGGAGCCGTCGGAGCGGCGGTGAGCATCACCTCCTACGAAGCGCCCAAGAGCGCGCGCAAGCTGTTCGACAAAGCCTTCCGCGAAGCGCACAAGAAACGGCCGAACCTGCAGAACGCGATGCGCGACCTGGAAGCGGCCGTCGCCGAATATCCTCGCTATGCCGCCGCATGGGACCTGCTCGGCGACTGTCACCTGCTCACCGGCTCTCGCGAAGGCGCCCGCAAAGCCTACGAGGGCGCCGTCGCAGCCGACGCGGACTACCTGCCGCCCTACGCGCCTCTGATTCGCATGGCCGCCCTGGACGCACGTTGGGAAGACGCTGAGCGCCTCGCCGGAGAACGCCTGCGCTTGGCGCCAAATGGAGAATCGGCCTATTTCCGCGCCATGGCCTTGTTCGAGCTCGGCGCGCTCGAGTCCGCTGAGCTGGCGATCGACGCCGCCCAGCGCGCCGCCGACGCCCACAAGCTGCCGCAGATCGCCTTGGTGCAGGCGGACATCCATGCCGCGCGGGGCCGCTTCAAACAAGCCGCGGCGCAGTATGCACTCTTCCTCGAGCGAGTACCCCAAACCCCGGCCCGACCGGAAATCGAGGCCCGGGTGGAAGGCTGGCGCCGCGACGGAAAGCTAATCGCCGACTAAACGGGCTCCGCTTTGAGCTTGGCGGCCCGCTCGCGAATGGCGCGCATGTCCGCCGCTTTCTTGCGCTCCAGGTTTTTGATCTGGAAGCCCATTCGGCGATTGTGGACAAAACGCTCACGATGGCGGTCCAGAAAGTCCCAATAGAGCGTCGTAATGGGGCAAGCGCGGTCGCCGGTCGCGTCTTTCGGATCGAAACGACAGCTCTTGCACGCATCGCTCATCCGGCTGATGTAAGCCCCGCTGGCGCAGTAAGGTTTGGTGCCGACCACGCCGCCGTCGCCGTACTGGCTCATCCCGAGCGTATTCGGCAAGCTCACCCAGTCGATCGCATCGGCGTACATCGCCATGTGCCAGTCATGAAATTTCCGGGGATGCACACCGAGTAGCTGCGCATACAACCCCAACACCATCAGCCGCTGGATGTGGTGGGCATAGGCGTTGTCCAAGACATTCCGCATGGCCCGCCGCACACTCCATCTCCGTCTCGCCGTCCCAATAGGACTGCGGCACATCGACGTCTTCGCACTCGAGCGCATTCCGCTCAATGTACTCCGGCATGAACGTCCAGTAGATCCCGCGCACGAACTCCCGCCAGCCGAGAATCTGCCGCACGAACCCTTCGACGCTATTGATCGGCGACCGCCCGGCGCGCCACGCCTCCACCGCCGCCTCCACGCACTCGCGTGGGCTCAACAGCTTCACGTTCAGCAGCGGCGAGAGCCTCGAGTGATACAGCAGCGGCTCCTCCTGCCACATCGCATCTTGGAATCGCCCGAAGCTCGGCAGACGATGTTCGATGAAATCCGCCAACCATCGCTTGGCGCCGGCTCGTGACACGGGAAGATCGAAATGCTCGAGCCGCCCCGGATGGGAAGAGAACCGCTTCTCCACCATCTCCAGGACCTCTTGCGTGACAGCATCGGGCTCTTGTCGCGGCGACGGCGGCAACTTGCCAGGCCCATCCTTGCCGAAGCTCTCCCGATTGTCTTCGTCGAAGTTCCACTGGCCGCCCGCCGGCTCGCCGCGCTCGTCGAGCATCACGCCCTCACGTCCGCGCAGCCAGCGATAGAAGGTTTCGAGCACGAGCGAGCGGCGCCCGGACGCCCATTCGCGAAAATCCTCAACAGAACAGTAGAAGTGGCGGTCCGGAACGATCGTGAGGGGAACGCCGGCGCGCTCGGCCGTCTGGCGCAGCTCTTCGCGCACCCGCCAATCGCCCGGCTCCGTCACGGCGAGCTCTTCCGGCTGAAGCTCCTTCAGATCCTTGGCGAGAACCTCAGCGAAGGTGCGGCCGCGCTCCTGCTCGATCTCGTGGTAGTGAACTTCTCGGCCCGCCTCCCGCTGCTCGTCGCGAAAATGGCGCATCGCGGAGAAGAAGAACGCGATGCGAAGCTTGTGACACGGAACGTGCTCGACCTCGTTCTCGACTTCCGCCATCCACAGCGCGTCCTGATTTGGATCGAAATCGTCAAACAGGGCGGCGCTCGCATCGAGCTGATCGCCGAGCACGAGGCATAAACGGCGCATCGGCATGCTAGCGACGCACGCGGTCGCCAAGCTCTTTGATCTTCGCGCTGAGCGCCTTCCGCGCCTCCGTATAGCCCTCGACGGTCACGTTCCCGGCGCGGCAGTAGCCGATCAGGATCTCTTCCGCCGCAATGAATTCTTCGCAAAGGTGCGCGACCTCGGAGGCGATGTTGAGCGGAATCGTCGTCACGCCGTTCGCGTCGCCGTGGATCAAGTCGCCCGGATGGATCGCCAACCCGCCCACATGCACCGGCACGTGCAGGTCCAAGATCTGCGGATAACCGTGGGAACAGATCAGCCCGTCGCAGAACACCGGAAACTCCAGCGGCTTGAGCTGCTCGTGGTCGCGGCCGGCGCCGGAGGTGATCAGACCCGCCGCGCCAAAGCTCTTGTACGACGTACACATCACCTCGCCGAAGGTGGCGGCCGCCGACGGCGCGTCGATGTCCTGGAACACCACCACTGCGGGGCCCGGTAACTCCGCAAAACGCGCGATCTGGCCTTCGAGCGAACCGTACTGTCGGCCGTCCGCCGGCGCAAAGGCCGAGCGGAACGTGGCCGTGGCGGCGTAGCCTACCATTGGCGGCAGGGACGGTAGAGCGCGCGGATGCGCGAGTCCATGTAACCCGCCGATTGCGGGCGCACTTTAAACAGCTCGATGACGTTGCAAACCGTCGGCGTATCATACTTGGCGAGCAGGGCCAGATCGTGTTGGGAGAGCATAAGGTTGGTTCCACGATTCTAGCCTGGATTCCCCCGGGCAGGCGGTGGTGGAACCCCAGCTACGATAGAAGTAGTGAGGTCGAGGCATTTGGGGAAGATCGCATTCGCGATCGTCGGGGCGATGCTGTCTTTCGCCGCGCTGCCGCTCGCCGCCGAAAGCGTGGTGACGGGCCAAGCCACGACCGTCGGCGCAAACAAACAGAAGTTCGCAGTCCCGGGCGCGTCGGTCCAACTGCCCGCGCGGATGGAACCGCCGTCGAGGGCCAAACCGCCTCCACCAACGAGCTCGGCGTGTTCCGCTTCGCCGGGGTCGCCGACGGCTGCTACTTCATCACCGGACACTCCGAGGGACTCGAGGGACTGAGTGAGCCGTTCTGCCTCCCCGGGCTCGACGGAGCCGTCGTCGTCCCCATGCGCGTCCAAGAAGTGGTCGAAACCGTCGTCGTCCAGGCCAGCGCCATCGGCATCAACCCCGTCGAGACCTCCTCGCAGGGCGAAGTGGGCCAAGCCACGCTCGACAACGCGCCCAAGGCCAACCGCAGCTTCGACGACGTGCTGCCGCTCATCCCCGGCGTGGTGCGCGGCCCCTCCGGCGAGATCAACCTCAACGGCGCCCGCAACACCCAAAGCGGCGCGCGAGTCAATGGCGCCGATGTCACCGACCCCGTGACGCGGCAATCCGAGGTCAACATGCCGGCCAACGTCGTAAACCGCATCGAGGTCCTCTCGAGCCCCTACGACGCCCAGTACGGCGGCTTCACCGGCGCGCTCTCACGCATCCAAACCAAGAGCGGCAACATGACGAAGTTCAACATCTCGTTGCAGAACTTCAACCCACGAATGCGTAAACGCGACGGCACGATCATGGGCATCGAGTCGGCCACGCCTCGACTCACTTTGACCGGCCCCATTAAGAAGGGCCGCATCGCCTTTCTGCAAGCGATCGAATACCAGTTCGTGCGCACCCAGCAAGAGGACGCAAAACTGCCCCAGCTCGCGCGCGACACCGAACGCGAAGCCCTGAGCGTGTTCAACCAAGTCGACATTCAGGCCTCGGACAAGAACACCGCCACCCTGAACGTCCTGTTCTTCCCGGAAAAGCTCAACTTCTTCGGGCTCGACGCCTTCCACCCGCAACCGACTACGCCCGATCTGCGCCGCCGCGGCATGCTCTCCACCTTGCGTGACGCGCACCAGTTCGCCAGCGGCGCTACGCTGCTCTCTCAATTCGACGTGCAAGACCTCGACGCCGACGTCAAGCCTTTGGGCTACGACGACTACCGCCTCGGCTTGGAAGAGGCCAGCGGCTCCTATTTCCACCGCGAGAGCCGCCACTCGCTGCGGCGGCAATGGTCCGAGCGCTACCACTTCGCCCCCTTTCAGGCGGCCGGAGGTCACCAGATCAAAGTGGGCGGCTCAATTGGACAGGAGCGCTACAACGGACTGCAAACCTACAATCCGGTCACTTGGCTCGGCGTTGACGATCAAGTCGTCCGCCGTATGACCTTCGGCCCTCCGGCCTCAGTCGAGGCGCGTAAGCGCGACTATGCCGCCTACATCCAGGACAAGTGGCAACCCTTCGTCGGGCTCACGCTCGACATTGGCGCACGCGTCGAGCGCGATTCTCTCGGACGCAAGACGAATCCGTCCTACCGCAGCGGTTTCGCTTATACCATCGGCAAAGGCGGGCGCACCGTGCTGCGCGGCGGCTCAGGCTTGTTTTATGACCGCATCAGCTTGGCCGTGCCAACATTCCTGGACTTACCCGCGCGCACCCAGACGCTCTACGGCCCGGGCGACCCACTCGGCGTGTCGCAACTGTTCGAGCAGCGGTTCGACGGCCGCCTACGCAACCCACGCACGTTGAGCTGGAGCCTACAGCTCGAGCGCGAGGTGATCCAAAACCTCTTCCTGCGGGCAGGCTACCAGCAACGCCGCACGACCCATAACTTCCTCATCGAGCGACGCGACGGTCTGGACGGAGTCGGCACGCTCGCACTGACCAACAAAGGCCGCGACAGCTACCGCGAGTGGCAACTGACCTCGCGCTACCGCATCCGCTCGGACAATCACATCACGGCCTCTTACATCCGCTCGTCTTCCGTCGGCGACCTCAACGATCTCGCCTCGATCCTGGGCGAGACGCCGGCCGCGCTCATCCAACCCAACCAGCGCGCTCCGCTTGCCTTCGATGCGCCAAACCGGTTCCTGTTCTGGGCCGACATCGGACTGCCGTGGGAGCTGCGCGCCGCCCCTGTGCTCGAACTGCGCCAGGGATTCCCATACTCGCTGCAAAACGAGTTCCGCGAAATCGTCGGCGCGCGCAACCGCGGCGGGCGCTTCCCCACGTACAAGACGCTCGACTTGCAGGTGACGAAGCGCTTCTCGCTAAACATCGCGGGTAAAGAGCGCAATTTCCGGCTCGGCGTGCGCACTTTCAACGTGCTCAACCAGTTCAACCCGCGCGACGTGCAAAGCAACATCGACAGCCCGTTCTATGGGGTCTTCTACCGCGGCATGAAGCGCCGGCTGCGCGGCGTGCTCGAAATCGGCAACTAGTCACGCGCGCCCTTCTCCTCCTGCATTTTCTCTGCAAGCGCTTTCTTGTCTGTTAAAATCAGGCCCGAAGCCCCGTATGCGATTCCTCGCCGCCTCGCTCTCGCTTCTCGTTCTGCTGCCCGCCGCACGCGCGGATTTGGCGTCGGAGGCGTACCAGATCCTCGAAAAAAACTGTCACGCCTGCCATGGCGCGGCCGTGCAGATGTCGAAGCTCGACCTGCGCACGCGCGACCGCACGCTGCAGGGTGGCGAGCGCGGCCCGGCGGTGGAACCTGCCAACCTCGACCGTAGCTTTCTATGGCGCTTCGTCACCCATCAGCAAAAGCCAGAGATGCCTCCCGGGTCGAAGCTCTCTGACGCCGACATCGAGACGTTGCGCAAGTGGATCATCGCCGGCGCACCGTTCCCGGAGGTCGGCGAAACGGACGAAGAGGCCGCGCGCCTTTCCGCGCTGAAGAAGCTCGAAGACCGGCCCATCACCAAGGAAGAGCGCAGCTGGTGGGCCTTCGTGCACCCGGTGCGCAGCGAGCCGCCCGTCGCCACGCAGAATCCGATCGACGGCTTCCTGCTGGCTAAGCTCCAGGAAAAAGGCGTAAAGCCCAACGAGCAGGCCGACAAGCGGACGCTCATCCGCCGCATCTATCTCGACATGCTCGGCCTGCCCCCAACGCCGGAGCAAGTGAACGCCTATCTAGCCGACAACTCGCCCAACGCCTGGGAAAAGGTTGTCGACGCGCTACTCGCCTCGCCGCATTACGGTGAGCGCTGGGGCCGCCACTGGCTCGACTTGGTCCACTATGCCGACTCCGGCGGCTACGAACGCGACTTCGACTGGCCCACCATGTGGCGCTATCGCGACTACGTCATCAAGGCCTTCAACGAGGACAAGCCCTACGACCGCTTCATCCTCGAGCAGATCGCCGGCGACGAAATCGACCCTGGCAACCCGGAAGCGCATATCGCCACCGGCTACCTGCGCATGGTGCTCGACAACAACATCAAAGATGAGCGCACGCGCATGGACGAGCTCGACGACAACGTCTCGACAACCGCGCTCACCTTCCTCGGCATGACCGTTGGCTGCGCGCGCTGCCACAACCACAAGTTCGATCCGATTCCGCAGAAGGACTATTACCAGATGCAGGCGGTCTTCTTCTCCACCAAGGAGCAAGACTACCCGCTGGTTTCCAAGGAAGAGGTCGCCAAGTACGACGCCGCGGTCCAGGCCATAAAGGACAGCATCAAGCCGCTCGAAGACAAGATCGACGCGCTCGAAAAGCCCTACCGCGACCAGCTGTTTGAAGAGAAGCTCGACGCGCTCCCGCCCTACTACCGCAAGGCTTGGGAAACCGCTGCAGCAGAGCGCACCGAGGGCCAGCGCCTGAACGCGCGCCAAGTCAAGGCGCTCTACAAGCAGATCAAGCTCGAGGAAGTGCTCGAGCGCATGTCCGCCGACGAAACCAAACAACGCGAGGAGCTCGAGCGGCAGATCGCGCAGCTGAACGATCAACGGCCCGAGAAGTACGCCACCGCGCGCACCGTCACAGAGGAGAGCGCCGAACCGCTGCCGAGCTACTTCCTGCACCGTGGCGATCCGGGCTCCAAAGGCTCTGTCATGGACGCCGGCGTACTGACCGTGGCCGAATGGCAGCCGGTCCATTTCAAGGAAGCCCCCAAGACAGCCGAAACCAGCCACCGCCGTGAACAGTTTGCGCGCTGGATCGCATCCGAGAAGAACCCGCTGACAGCGCGCGTGATGGTCAACCGCCTCTGGCAACACCACTTCGGCGAAGGCATTGTGCGCTCCACTTCGAACTTCGGGAAGACGGGCGAAGCGCCCAGCCACCCCGAGCTGCTCGACTGGCTCGCCACCGAGTTCGTGCGTTCCGGCTGGTCAGTCAAGCACATGCACCGGCTGATGCTCACCAGCGAGGCCTACAAGCGCTCGGCGAACGACTCCGAGACGGGGCTCGCCAAGGACCAGGAGAACCGCCTGTTCTGGCGCGCGCCGCGACAACGCCTCGAAGCGGAAATCCTGCGCGACTCGATCCTGCAGGTCGCCGGCACGCTCGACTTGGCCGTGGGCGGCGAAGCGGTGCGGCCTTACATCAACCCCGACCTCATTCAGTCTTCAACCGGTCGGCGCTGGGACGGCTCGGACATCGGCGATCCCGAAACTTGGCGGCGCTCCGTCTACGTCTTCCAGAAGCGCTCCATCCGCTTCCCGATGTTTGAAGCCTTCGACCAGCCCGACATGGTCGGCCACTGCGCGGCGCGCACCGAGTCGACCGTAGCGCCGCAAGCCCTGCTGTTGATGAACAACGCCGCCATCTTCCGCCAAGCGAAATTCCTGGCGCAGCGGCTCGAGCTCGAAGCGGGCTCGGACCCGGGCAAACAAGTCGAGCGCGCGTTCGAGCTAGCACTCGCGCGTCCGCCCAGAGCGCACGAAAAAGAGGAAGCGGTCTCGTTTATCCGAAACAACCCGACCGGTTTGGTCGACTTTTGCCAGACGATGTTCAACTTGAACGAATTCGTCTACCGCCAATAGGCTCGTTCCGCGAGGTTGCGCTAGCCTGAACTCTAGTGCCTTCCCCGTCTCGCGCCGTTCTCATCACCGGTTGCTCTTCCGGTATCGGGAAAGCGACAGCCCTCCGCCTCGTCAAAGCTGGCTGGCCGGTCTACGCCACCGCGCGTCGGCCCGAAACCCTCGGCGAGCTTGCCACAGCCGGCTGCGAAACCCTCGCGCTCGACGTCACCGACGAAGCGTCGATGCGAGCCGCCGTCGCGCACATCGAAGCCGAGCACGGCGCGGTCGGCGCGCTCATCAACAATGCAGGCTACAGCCAGTCCGGCGCACTGGAGACCTTGCCGATGGAGGCGATTCGCGCCCAGTTCGAGACCAACGTCTTCGGCCTGCTTCGTCTGACGCAGCTCGTGCTGCCCGGGATGCGCCGTCAACGCGCGGGCCGCATCGTGCTCATGGGGCCGATGGGCGGCAAGCTCGTCTTCCCCGGCGGCGGGGCCTACCACGCAACGAAGTATGCGCTCGAAGCCCTCGCCGACGCGCTGCGCTTCGAGATCGAAGGCTTCGGCATCGATGTCGCACTGATCCAACCAGGCCTGATCCGAACCGGCTTCGCGGACACGATCGAACGCAAGATGCCGGACGCCGCTGCCGGCCCTTACGCGGAGTTCACTGCCGAGGTGGCCCGCATCAGCGCGACCGCCTACGAATCCGGCAAGGCATCCAAGCTCGCCGGCGACCCCGACGACGTCGCCCAAGCTGTCGAACGCGCCCTGTCCGCCCATAAGCCCAAAACACGCTACCCCGTCACCTTCGGCGCCCGATTGTTCATGGGCATGCGCCGATTGCTGGGCGACCGCGGCTGGGACCGCTTCCTGTCGAAGAACTATCCTCGCCTGGGCGACTGAGACGAGCGAAAGTCTCAAGGTTCCGCTACCTGGATGTCGCGGAATGTCGCGTGGTGTCGTATTCTGAGGCCTTTTTACGAGGGCGAGCCTGAGCGCAGCGACGATTCGCGATCGGCTGAGCTGATGTCGCGTTGGCGGGCGAGCTCGATCTCGGCTTCCGCGCCGGAGCCCAACATCAGAGCCAGCCAACGCGTCTCCGGATGCTCCTCCATGGCGATCTTCACCGCCATCGTCAACGGAATCGACAGCAACATGCCGACCGGGCCCAATACCCAGCCCCAGAATACCAGCGAGAGCAAAACCGCAAACGCCGACAAGCCCAGGCCTTCGCCCATGAAGCGCGGCTCGACGAAGTTGCCGAGGATGTTGTTGATCAGCACGTATCCCACCAGGACCGCGAACGCCGCGCCCGAGCCGAGCTGCACCAGCGCCAGCAAGACCGGCGGGACAGCCGCGATCACCGAGCCGATGTTGGGCACGTAGTTGAGCAGGAAGGCCAGCAAGCCCCACAGCAGCGCGAAGTCCACGCCGACCGCCCAGCACAACAGGCCCGCAATCAGGCCCGTGACGAGGCTGACCCAAGTCTTGATCGCCAGGTAGTGGTTCACGCTGGCGCCCAACTGCTTGAAGCGGCCCATCGCCTTGCCGCGGTCATGGAACGCCGCTTGCAGCTTGGTCGGGAACGTGGAAGCCTCGAGTAGGAGGAAGATCACCATGATGAAGATCAGGAAGGAATTGGCGAGCAGCCCTCCCAGGCCGGCGAACAGGCCCGCCGCCAAGCTCATCACCTGCCCGGGATCGAGCAGGTCACTGGCTTCCTTCTCCAAGGCAAGCTGGAGGTTGTAGTTCGACAGCAGCGAGGTGATCTGATCGATCCCATCGCGGACCCGCGCCTGATAGACCGGGAGCTGATCGGTGAAGTCGTTGACGGAGGCGCCGACGACGCCCGCCATCGTACCGAAGATCGCAACAACGGCGGCCATCACGAGGGCCAGGGCCAAAAGGAACGGCACACCTTTGCGCTGCATCAGGAAGATGGGCGGCGCTACGGCGACGGCCACGAAGCCGGCGACGAGGATCATCAGGACGATGTCCTGAGCCGCCTTGAGGCCTGCCACGACGACGACGAAGGCCGCCAGCTGAATCAGGATGCCGACTTTCGGCTGCGGGGTCGCCATCGGAGGGAGTCTCCAAAGTATACGGCACCGGGGAACTCGCGTTCCGCCGGCGCCGAATCTTCGGAATTTGGCTTGCGCCTTAGCGCAGGCGGCCCTTGCCTTCCGTGGTGATGTACACGAGCTCGTCGCCCGGCATCGCGCCGGCGCGAAGGGCCTTGCCGTGGAACGACTGCAGGCTGAAGTCCGTGGTGGCCTCGGTGTACTTCTCCCGAACCGTGTTCCATTGCTTGCTGCCGACGTAGGCGAGGGTGTTGTCCGTGGGGGCAAGCTGGATGCGGCGGACGGCGCTATCGATCGCGCCGCGCTCCATGAAGACCTTGCGCTCGAGCATCTCGCGCGCGTCGGCTTCGGACATGTTCATTGCGTGCAGGCGGATGTCGAGGATGGCGCTGGCCAACTGCTCGAGCTTGTACTTCCACCAGGTCATCTGGAACTGGCCGCCGCGGCCTTGGTATCCGTCGGCGATCGCCGAATCGACGATGTACCAGTTGAAGCCGCGGGTGTAGGCGCGGTTGCCGTCCACGTTGCGGACCAGGCGGAAGGTTTCATTCTCGTTGTCCGCGGCGAGCGCCGCCTGCACGTAGCGGGCGAATCCGTCGACGGCGACGATCTTGAGCTTGAAGTTGTTGTACTCGCGCAGCTTATCGCGAGTCTGGACGGCCGACCAGTTCGACGGGATCGGGGTGACCCAGTAGGTGGCGCCCTGCGAGGCGTTGAGAAGCGGCGGCGCCTGGAAGGCGTCAACCGGGTACTTGGCGCGCAGGAACGACGGCGTGTCGTCGAGGCTCAGCGGAATCGTCGGGATGGGGAGCAGCTCTTGGCGCTGCATGAACTGCTTGGCTTCGTCGACGTTCTCCTCTACGCGGTTGAGAAGGCCGTCGCCAGTGCGCAGGCGGTTCTGGTCCGAGACTACGTCGAGGATGTCGCGCATCAGCGCGTAGTCGCTCGGGGCGCGCTGGCCGCCATAGATCTCACGGTGGATCGGGCGGGCGGCCTCGATGACGTGCTTGTAAGCCTCATCGAAGTCGGTGTCGAGCTGGGTGAGGACGTCGTCGAGCGAGGTGCCCTCGGGAGCGCCGAGCGCGGCCAGCTTCTGCTCGTAGAGCGTGCGGCCCACGCGCCAATCCTTGCCCTTGGGCAGGCTGCGCAGCGCTTGCGCGAAGTCGTCGATCGCGGCGACGGCGGCCTCAGCGGCCGGAGTGAAGCGCGACGCGAGCGTATCGGGCAACTCGGACTTGATGTCGTTGTTGATCAGGTTCTTGAGCCCGTTGAGCTCTTCGATTGTGGACTCCGCCTGCAGCTCGGACGTCTCGGTCAGGTTCGCCTTCGCCGTGGCGAGAAAGTCGGGCGCCTTCTCGAGCCGCGCGATGATGTGGCCAAAGCGCTCCTCGGCCGGCGTAGTCCAACGTCAACGGGGTAGAGGGCCGCGGCCCAAGATCTCGATGTAGAAGTTCGGATCGTTGTTCTGGGGCTTCTCGGTCTCCAGGCGGAACAGCGCCCGGTCGATGCGGTTGCTAATCACACCGAAGTTTGCCCAGCGGTCGGAGTTGAGCTTGTCGCGCTCGGGCACATCTTCGTTCGTCTCGTGAGTATTCAGACGCGTCTGGATGCCCTTGTAGAACTCGACCCGCTTGGCGATTCCGGCCGAGGAATAGTCGCCGAGCTCTTCGTCGAGGTTGACGGTCTGGCCGCCTCCTTCGCCTTCCGCGGTCCCGCCAACGGTGTGCTTGTGGTAGCCCACTTCGGTCGCCGTGACGGATCCATCGCCAGCGGTTCTCTAGCGAACTGCTCGGTGAGCGGGTCCATGTTCTCGGCAACCGGACCGATCGACATGTTGTCGCAGCCAACGCTCATCACAGCGACGGCGGCGGCGGAGACAAAGCAGGAAAGGAGTTTCCTCTGAGTGATACGTAGCATGAGGTTTCGGGGCGCTTGGGGTGTCCTTCGAAGGGTGCGCGCAAACGGAGCGCACGCCGACCGTCCGGGCGAGGGCCCGCCAACAGCCAGAACTCTATGGTACCGACGCCGCGCCCGTAACGGCAACAAAACAGAACGAAGCCTGTCGTGGGGTAGACACCGAGGAGGAGAAATGTTCCCGGGGGCCTGGAAACGTCGAGCCCGCCATTGCTGGCGGGGCTCGGTTAGAGAGAGAAAACAGGACGGGGTTATTCGCGCTCGATGCGCCGGCGCAAGTAGGCCGGCTGCTCGAGATTGCGCGGGTCCACCCGGCGTCGTCGTCACGGTCGACGTCCTCCGGAGGAGCGGCAGGCCGATCGGCGTTGACTGCCGCGCGCGAGGCGAGCGGCGTGAGCGTCTGGCGGCGCACCGAATCGTCGCGCAACGGCATGGTGCGCACCTTCGGCTGCGACGTCTGGTGGGCGTCGCCGCGCAGATCGCCTTGGGCGGTCTGGTCGCTGCGGAAGCCGGTGGCGATGACGGTGATCTTGACGTCGTCGCCCATGTCTTCGTTGAGCACGCAGCCGAAGATGATGTTGGCATCGGGGTCGGCGGCGCGGAGAATGATTGTCGAAGCCTCGGTGACCTCGTGGAGGCTGAGCTTGGACGAACCGGTGATGTTGATGAGGATGCCGCGGGCGCCTTCGATGGAGGCGTCCTCGAGCAAGGGCGAGCTGACGGCCTTGCGGGCTGCCTCGACCGCGCCGCTCGAGCCCGAAGCCACGGCGGTGCCCATGACGGCATAGCCCATGCCGTGCATGATCGTCCGCACGTCGGCGAAGTCGCGGTTGATGATGCCGGGGTTAGTGATGATGTCAGAGATGCCCTGCACGGCCTGACGCAGGATGTCGTCCGCGATGCGGAACGCCTCGAACAGGCTGGTGCCGCGGTCGACCACTTCGAGCAGGCGCTCGTTGGGAATGGTCACCACCGTATCGACAGTCTCGGCAAGCTCCTTGATGCCTTCCTCGGCTGCGCGCATGCGCTGCACGCCCTCGAAGTGAAACGGCTTGGTGACAACCGCCACGGTCAACGCGCCGAGCTCCTTGGCCAGCGAGGCGACGATAGGCGCCGCGCCGGTGCCGGTGCCGCCGCCGAGGCCCGAGGTCACGAAGACCATGTCCGATTCCGAGAGCAGCTCGATCAGCTGTTCGGTATCCTCGAGCGCCGCCTTGCGGCCGACTTCCGGATTGGAGCCGGCGCCGCGGCCGGCCGTGAGCTTTTGGCCAATCTGGAGCTTGATCTGCGCCCGGGACACGCGCAGCGCTTGCTCGTCGGTGTTGATGGCAGCGAATTGCACACCCTCGACGCCGGCTTCAATCATGCGGTTGACGGCATTGCAACCGCCGCCGCCCACGCCAATGACCTTGATGCGGGCGGTGGGCCGCAGGTCTTCCTCGAACTCATAGAGAGGTTCGGCGTCGGCGGGCTTGGAAATGGTGGGGCGGTCGACGCGCTCTTCCGGCTCGTTCATTTTGCGCCGCTGTTGTTGGTCCCGAATGTCCTCGCGTTCAAAGTTGCTCATAAGTCTTCACCGTTCCTTGGCGGTGGCCTCCTCGCTCCGCCGATGCGCAGAGGTTCGCGGATTCAAGACCGTTCTCTGCGTTTCTCATGTTCATCTCAATCCAGGAGAGCCTTGAGCCAGTCGGCTACGCGGTCTCTCCTGCGTTTCTGATGCAGCCGCAGCCTCTGTGCGTAGAGCACGAGGCCGATGGCGGTGGCCCACCCTGGATGGTCGAGCTCGTCGGGCAGGTCTTCGATGCGGGGGGGCAAGCCAATCCGAACGTTCGCATCGAAGACTCGCTCAGCCAGGTCGCACGCCCCGGCCAGGCAAGCCAACGAACCCGTCAACACGATCCCTCCAACGAGACGCGGGCCGCCAAAGCCGCGGCTATCGAGCTCGTCTCGTATCAGTTCAAAGATTTCCTCCGCGCGCGCTTCGAGAATCTCGTTCAACATGCGCCGCGGGGCTTGTCGATACCCGCCTTTGAGGCTGGGCGTTTCAATGGTGACGTTGGGCGCGGTCTGCTCGGGCAGCACGCAACCGTACTGCTCGACCAGACGCTGGGCGTCTTCCTTGCGCGTGCGCAACACGCCCGCGACGTCGGTGACGAAGTGTTCGCCGGCGAAGGAAGCGCGGAGACGTAGCGCAGGTCGTTGTTCATGTAGACGACGATCTCGATCGAGCCCGCGCCCATGTCGAGCACGGCGACGCCCATCTCGCGCTCCTGCTCTTCCAGCACGGCGTGAGCGGCGGCGAAGCCTTCCGAGATGGTCTCCTCGACGACGACGCCGGCGCGATTGACGACCGCGCGCAGGTTGTCGTGCGCCTGGGCGAGCGTGGAGACCACTTGCACCGAGGCGTCGAGACGTTTGCCGGCCATGCCGAGCGGATTGCGCACGCGCGACTGCTGGTCGACGGAAAACTCGATGGGGACGGCCTGCAGTAGGGCGCGATCCTCGCCGAGAACGTTCTGAACGGCGAGCTTGGTGACGGCCTCGACGTGCTTGCGCTCGATCTCCTTCTCCCAGGAGCTAAGCGTGAGCGGAGCCCGGCTCAAATTGCTGCGGACGTGGGGGCCGCCGACGCCGACCACAGCCGTCTCGACCAACATGCCGCCGTTCTGCTCGGCCTGTTCGATCGCCTTCTCGAGCGACGCCAGGACGGGGTCCTGGTCGCTGATCGCGCCGTTTTCCCAGCCGCCTTCCACTGTCGCCTCGCCGGTGGCGATCAGACGCAGACGCGAGTCTTCCTCGATCGCAACGACGACGCGCGTGCGATAGCTGCCCAGATCGAGCCCGACCAGATAATCCTGTCTGCGCGGCATGGCGGCTTTAGTTTCTTTGCGCGCCCCCTTCGCGTGAAACCGGGGGCACGACGACGACCTGATCTTCGTAGCGCAGGTCGATCGAGCCGACGGCGCCGAATTGCCGTTTCCAGGTCTCGATGTACTTGAGGAACGTCTCGAAGCGGTGACGGAATAGCTCGTCGCCGAGATCGAGAGTGACGACGTCGCCATTGTGTGCGACGGTGACTTTGGCGTTATGCGGGTCCGCAACGTCGACCTGCGAGACCTGCGAGCCGTAACGCGGCTCTTCGTTTTCGAGAGCGTTCATCAGCCGCAGATAGAGCGCGACGCGCTCCTTGCGCGACGGCGCCGGCAGGTCGGCGGGAATGCCGTCGAGAACGGGCAACTCGAAGCGCACGTTCTTGATGGGGTCCAGGAAGACGCCTTCGGTGTCGATCAAGCGGGCGCGCAGACCGCCGCTCGAGCCAGGTACGCGCACGAAGGCGACCGGCTGACGCTCGCGGATGTGCACCCAGATGCGGTCCGGCCAAAGACGCGCGACGCTCGCTTCGGCGATCCAGGGGATCTCGAGCAGCGAGGCGCGGCGCTCCTCTACAGGGATGTCGGCCAAGCTCAAACCCAAGTCTTCGCTGAAGATTCCGCGGATGCTCGACTCGTCCAGGCGGTCGACGCCGCTAACGGCCAAACCGCTCTCAGCCAAACGGAAGCGCGGGCCATCGCCGAGATAACGGTTGACCGCATAGACCGAGGTTGCGCCGAGACCGATGAAGGCCAGCGTGAAGAAGATGGGCTGCCAGGGCCAGTTGCGCCAATCGAATACCCACGAGCGCACCCGTACGGGGCGCTTGCGGCGGCGATAAGCTTCGGACTCGCCGGAGGCGTCTTGCCGTTTGGTTTTGGGGGACGACGGCATGGCGAAAAACTCTCGTGCGCTAGTGCGCCGCTCCCTCCTCCAGAGGACGGGCCTCGATAGGATCCAAAGCGGCCAGAATGTTGTCGGCTGCGCGGAAGATGTTGCCGGCGCCGAGCGTAACAATGGCGTCGCCGGGCTGGGCGCGTTCGACGGCGCGCTCGACGGCTTCTTCGATCGAAGGCGCGTATGCGGCCGGGGCGCCGGCGGCCTGGATCTTCTCGACCAAGCGCAGACTGTTTACGCCTGGACGCGGCTCTTCGCTGGCGGCGTAGATGTCGACAACCTCGAGCGAATCGCAATCGCCAAAGCACGCGGCAAACTCCGCCTCGAGCAACTCGGTGCGGCTGTAGCGGTGCGGCTGGAAGAGCACGTGGATGCGCCGGAAGCCACAGTTGCGGGCGGCCGAAAGCGTGGCGCGAATCTCGGTCGGGTGATGACCGTAGTCGTCGACCACAGTCACGCCGCCGCGTTCGCCGCGAATCTGGAAGCGCCGGTCGACGCCAATGAAGCCGCGCAGGCCTTCACGAATCTGCTCGTCGCCGGCGCCGAGCTCGAGCGCCACCAGCGCAGCGGCGGCGGCATTGAGCACGTTGTGGCGGCCTGCGCCGAAGACTTCGAACGCCCCCATGTCGCGGCCATGGAACGCGAGTGCGAAACGGCTGACCATGCGGCCGTGCTCGATGTCGCGGATGACCAAGTCGGCGTCGGGCGAAGAGCCGTAGGTGCGCACGCGCCGCGTCATACGCGGAATCAGGCGCCGCACGACGGGGTCGTCGATGCAGACGATGGCCGAGCCGTAAAACGGAACCTTGTTGGCAAAGGCGACGAAGGCGTCTTCGATCTCCTGGTCGGACTGATAGTGGTCCAGGTGCTCGCGGTCGACGTTGGTGATGACGGCGATGATCGGCGCCAAGCGCAGGAAGGAGCCGTCGCTCTCGTCGGCTTCGACGAGCAGAAAGTCTGACTTGCCCAGGCGCGCGTTCGAGCCCATCGAGCCCACCTTGCCGCCGACGACGACGGTAGGATCCTTCTCAGCGGCCTGCAGGACGGCGGCCGTCATGGACGTGGTCGTTGTCTTGCCGTGGCTGCCGCCGACGGCGATACCGAACTTGAGTCGCATGAGCTCGGCCAACAACTCGCCGCGCATGATCAGCGGCACCCCGTTCGCTGCCGCAGCGGCGTATTCGGGGTTCTTCTTGGCGATGGCCGAGCTGTAGACGACGACGTCGGCGCCGGTGACGTGCTCAGCGGCGTGGCCTTCGTGGATGACGGCGCCAAGGTTGGAAAGACGGTCGGTGATGGCGGAGCGGCGCAGGTCCGACCCGGAAATGCGATAGCCCAGGTTGAGCAGGATCTCGGCGATGCCGCTCATGCCAATACCGCCGATGCCGATGAAATGCAGCCGGCGGCGCTTCAAGATTTTCTCGTCAAACAGCACTTCGTTACTTCTTTCCTTGCTGGGCGCGTTCGGCTTCTTCGATCATCACGTCGGCCGCGCGGGAGGCGGCGCCGGAGCGCGCGAGCGCGTGGGCGGCGTCAGCCATCGTCTGCAACCGTCCCGGCGAGCCGAACACGCCGCCGACCTCGCGCACCATGCGCTCGCCCGTCCACTCGGCGTCTGCGACGACGCGCGCCGCACCCGAGGATTCCATAGCGCGGGCGTTGCGCATCTGGTGATCGTCGGCGGCGAAGGGGGCGGAACGAGGATGGAGCTTTTCCAGGCTGCGGTCAGCCAGCGCCGAAGCCCCGGCGCGGGAGATGATGGTCTGCGCGGGCGAAAGCCGCAGGCATATCGTCAAAAAACGGAACGGCTTCGACGGAAACCTCGCGCGATTTGGGCAAGGCTTCGTACTCGGACCGGATTTCATTGTACTCCGCCTGACCGGTCTGATGGACAGCTGAAGGCCTCCAGGGAAGCCTTTTTCGATCCAAGCGCGCGCAGCATCGCGCACGGCGCGGTTGAGCGTGCGCGAACCTTGGCTTCCGCCGGTGATCAAGACGACAGCAGCGCCGGCGCGCTGCTTGCGCGGCATGTCGAAGAACTCTTTTCGTACCGGTACGCCCACCACTTCCGAGCGACCGGATGGGAAGAACCGCATGGCGTCTTCAAAACCCAGCAGGGCGCGGCGAACCCAGCGGGAGGCGAGTCAGTTGGCAAGGCCGGGGTAGGCGTTCGGCTCCATGGCGATGACGGGGATAGCCCGGACGCGCAGCGGCCAGGGCGAGCGGGCCGGAGGCGTAGCCGCCGAGGCTGAGCACGGCGGAGGGTTGGTGTTTGCGCAACAAGACGCGCGCTTGCCAGACGCTGCGGGGCAGCTCCGCAAGTGTGCGCAGCTTGCGCGTGAGAGAAACGCGGTTGAGCGCGCCGACGTGGATCGTTTCGAGCGGGAAGCCCGGCGCGCGCGGGACGAAGCTTGGTCTCCATGCGCTCAGTGCCGACCATGACGACGTTGTGGCCGCGGCGGCGCAGTTCTTCGGCGACGCCCAGTCCTGGTATGACGTGGCCGCCGGTTCCGCCGGCGGCGATGAGGAAGGTGTAGTCCACCTCGTATTTCTCAATCTCGACGGCCCTGCCCCACCAGCGTGGCGCGCAGGCCTCAAAGCTGCTCCGCGCGCTGACTGACATTGAGCAAAAGCCCCGCTCCGGCCAACATCGCAATCAGCGACGAGCCGCCGTAACTGATGAAAGGCAACGTCATGCCCTTCGTGGGCAGAAGCTGCAACACCACGCCCATGTTGACCATCGCCTGGCCAACGATCATGGTCGTCAGCCCGATGGCAAGATAGCGGCCGAAGTCGTCCGGCGCGCGCATCGCCGTCCGAATGCCGCGCCACAAAACCACTCCAAACAAGGCGACGACGAAGAGACAGCCGAAGAAGCCGAGTTCCTCTCCGATGACGGCGAAGATAAAGTCGGTGTGGCCTTCGGGCAGAAAGCGCATCTTCTGGCGGCGGAGCATCAAGCCTTGGCCCGCGATTCCGCCAGAGCCGACGGCGATTTTGGACTGGATGATCTGAAATCCGGTCTTGAAGCGGGTCAGCCTCGGGATTCAGAACGAGACCAGGCGATCCCAGCGATAGGGCTGGGAGTAGATCGCATGGGCGAAGCCGGAACAGCCAGCCCGATCGCGCCAGTAGTGGGCGGGGGCAAGCCCGGCGGTGAACAGGATGGACGCCGCGATGACCGCCACCATCACGACTGCACCGAGATCCTTTCCGCTATAGATGAGCAACGCGATGCAACCAAGCACCAGCCCAGCGCCCGCGACGAAGCGCATCTTGCCCATCTTGTCGCCCCAGACCTGCACCATGTAGGCGAAAAAGACGACGAGCGCAGGCTTTGCGAACTCCGAACACGCGGCGACAGCACGCCCAAACGCAAAAAGCGTCGCGTACCGAAGGGGCCCGTACCAACGAACAACGTGACGACGAGAAGCAGGATGGTGGCGGCGATCAAACCGAAGGCGACGTGCTGGTTCTGCCAGTCGTGGTAGTCGCGGAAGATGAAGAACCGCATCGCCGCCAAGCCAATGAGCGCGGCGACGCCCTGCTTGATGATGAACTCGAAGCTCGGGTCGCTGTTGGCCGTGGTGGCGGAGAAGACCATCGCCAAGCCAAAGAAGGTCAACAGCAGGATGGTGAAACAGAGCGTGCGATCGTAATGGAGCTGGCGCGGCATGTTAGGTCAACTCCTCCACTAGGCGTTTGAACTCGCGGCCGCGATGGCCGTAGCTCTGGAACTGATCGAAGCTGGCGCAGGCGGGCGACAGCAGGACGGTGTCTCCCGGAGCAGCGTGCTTGCGTGCGAAGCGGACGGCCTGCTCGAGCGTGCCGCAGTCGCGCAACGGCGTACGACCGCCGAGCTGAGTGCGGATCTTGTCCGCCGCCTCGCCAATGAGCAGCGCCTCGCGTACGCGGCCGGCCAGGGGCTCGGCGAGCACGGTGTAGTCGCTGTTCTTGTCGCGTCCACCGAGGATGATCCACAGGCCGCGCTCGAACGATTCGATCGCTTTGAGCGCGGCGTCGACGTTGGTGGCTTTCGAGTCGTTGTAGTAGTCGACGTCGTGCAGCCGGCGGACGTGCTCGAGACGGTGCTCGACCGCCTGGAATGAGTGCAGGCCACGCTCGATGTGTGCGTCGGTGGCGCCGGCAAGAGAGCAGACCGCGGTGGCGGCGAGAGCGTTCTCGAGGTTGTGGGCGCCGGGGATGGGCAAATTGCAGTCGCTGACGGGCACGCCGTCGCGATAGATGAGGCCGTCGGCGGCCCAGACGCCGGGCTCGGCGGCGCGGCGGCGGCTGAACCAACGCACGCGCGAGGAGACGGCGGCGCCCCAGGAGCGGCAGGTCGCGTCGTCAGCGTTGAGCACGGCGGCGTCTTCCGGCCGTTGCGCGTCGAAGATGCGCTTCTTGGCGGCGGCGTAGCATTCGAACGTGCCGTGTCGGTCGAGATGGTCGGGCGTGACGTTGAGACAGGCCGCGACGTGGCATCGGAAGGTGCGCATGGCTTCGAGCTGGAAGCTCGAGAGCTCGAGCACAGTGCGCTGCTCCTCTTCGGAGTCGTCGACGATGGCCAGAACGGGCGTGCCGATGTTGCCGGCAACGACGGTCTTGAAGCCGGCCTGTTCGAGAATGTGGCCGACGAGCGCGGTTGTGGTGGTTTTTCCGTTGGAGCCGGTGACGCCGATCACCCTCCCGCGCAGCTCGGGCGCAGCGAGCTCGAGCTCGCCCATCACGGGTACGCCGGCAGCCCGCGCGGCTTCGAGCTGCGGCATGTTCCAGGGAACGCCAGGAGAAGGCACGATCAGGTCGCACTGCTCGAAGGCCTGGTCGGGATGTCCGCCCAGGTAGAGCGTCGGATTGAGATCTCGGCAAGCGCAGATGCGAGTTGGGCTTCCGAGCGCGAGTCGGTGATAAGCACGAAGCCCCGCGCGCGGCTAGAAAGCGCGCGCGGCCTGCTGATTCCTCCAGCCCGACGATCAACGCTTCTCTGCCCTCGTACCTCATCGCAACTTCAACGTACTTAGCGCGAAGAGCGCCCAGACCAAGCCAGCGATCCAAAAGCGCACGATGACCTTCGACTCCGGCCAGCCGATCTGTTCGAAGTGGTGGTGCAGCGGCGCCATCCGAAGATGCGTCGCTGCGCGTTTTGTAGCTGCTGACCTGCAAAATGACGCTCACAGCTTCGGCGACGAACACGCCTCCGACGAAAAGCAGCAGCACTTCCTGCTTGATCAGGACGGCGACGGTTCCCATCGCCCCGCCGAGAGCAAGCGAGCCGACGTCGCCCATGAAAATTTCCGCCGGGTGGGCGTTGTACCAGAGGAACGCGAGGCTGGCGCCAACAAGCGCGCCGCAAAAGATAGTGAGCTCGGCGGCGCGCGGGACAAAGACGATGTCGAGATAGCCGGAGATCTCGCTGTGGCCGGCGATGTAGCTCAGCACAGTCAAAGGCGCCGCCGGCGACAACCACATCGCTGGTCGGCGAGGCCATCGAGGCCGTCGGTCAAGTTGACGGCACCGGCGTTCTCAACCAGCACCAGTGTGGAATAAAAAGATGAACCAGACCGAAAACGCCGTGCTGGGAACGTCCAAGGGTTCGCTCAGCAGCGTCTCGAAGACGAGCGATGGACGCAACGACTTGAAGAAGGGCAGCACCAGGACAGGCTCGTAGCCGTTGCGCAGATAGAGCCACGCCAAGGCCGAACCGATGCCGAGCGTGATGATCATCTGCCAAGCGAGCTTGCCGCGCGCGGTGAGCCCGAGGTTGCGCGCTTTGCGCATCTTGGCGTAGTCGTCGACAAAGCCTATGAGGCCAAAGCCGAGCAGGCCGGCCAGAGCGAGCCATATGTAGAGGTTCGTCAGGTTGGCCCAAAGCAACGTAGGAATCACGATCGAAACGTTGACTGTGCTGGGCACCGCCCATCGTCGGCGTGCCGGCCTTGGACTGGTGCGACTTCGGGCCATCCTCGCGGATGTGTTGCCCAGCAATTTGGAAGGCGCGCAATTGGCGAATGAACCAGGGCCCAGCTGCGCGAGGCCGATGAGCAGCGCCGTCATGCTGGCGAGGGCAGTGCGCACGGTGATGTACTGGAACACGCGTAGCGGCCCTGCAATATCGGGTGCAACTGTTCGTAGAGCAGGTAGTACAGCATCGCTCTACGGCGTCCTGCTGCGCGATGACCTCGGCGAGCGCGTTCTCGAGCCCTACTCCACGAGAAGCCTTGAAGAGATGCGGTCGCCAGGATGGAGCAGGCCTTTCAACGCTTGGCCGGCTCGGCGGCAGTCACGAAGAATGCGACCGAAGCCTGGGGCGAACCGGCTTCCACGGCTCCCGCGACGATTTCCTTGGCGTCTCCGCCGACGCCGACGATGAGCGCGACTCCGGCTTCGGCGGCAGCGCGGCCCACCTCACGATGCAGCGCGGCCGACTGCTTCCCGAGCTCGCATCTCGCCGAGCACGGCCACCATGCGCTCCGCCCGGGCAGTTGCCGCAGCGCGTCGATCATGGCCTTGGCTGCGGCGGGGTTCGAGTTGTAGCAGTCGTCGAGAATTACGAAGCCGTCGCGCTCGATCACACGTCCGCGCATCTTCGTAGGCTCGATGGAGGAGACGGCTTGCGCAAAGAGCGCGGCTCGACGCCCATCACGCCGGCCGCAGCGATGCAGCGCCAAGTTCAGCACGTTGTGACGGCCCGGAAGCTTGGTCTTGAAGGCGACGCCGGCGCCGGTGCGGCCCTCGCGCACACGCGGAAGCTCGAGCCGGCCGCACCCAAGCCGAGAGACGATGCGGTAGTTCGCGCCTTCCGAAAAACCAAACGTGACCGCCGGGCCGCGATGGACGGCCGCGAAACCGCGCACGAACGGATCGTCGAAATTGAGGACTGCAGGAGCCCTCAGAGAGCTCTTCGACCAGCTCGCGTTTGGCTAACGCGACGCCTTCGACCGACTCGAAGTTCCCCACGTGCGCGGCGCTGACGTTCGTGACGACTCCGACATCTGGGTCCGGCAATGCGTTGCGCCATGCGGCGAATCTCGCCGGCGTGGTTCACAGCCCATCTCGAGCACGGCCGCCTCGGCGTCGTCGGCACGCGCAGGATGGAAAGCGGCAGCCCGAGCTCGTTGCTGGTGTTGCCCTCAGCTCGAGACTCGCAAAGTTGGTCGCGAGCAATGCGGCGATGGCCTCCCGGTGGTCGTCTGCCGTTGGAGCCGGTGACGGCCACCACGCGGCCGGCCCAGCGGGGTGCTGGCGAAGGCGGCGAGGCGAAGCGAGAGCGTCGTAGCGGGCGGGTTCGTCCACGCGAACACGAAGCCGCCGTGGCATCGCCATTGAAGACTTTCCACTGGACGCTTGACGACGGCGGCCACCGCGCCTTCTGGAAGGCGTCGGATACGTGGTCGTGGCCGTCATGGTTGGGGCCGGCAATGGCGAAGAAGACGTCGCCAGGCTGGACGGTGCGCGAGTCAATCGACCAACCCGTGGCGCTCAACTTGCCGGCGTCGCGGCCCGAGCCGAGCGCCTCTCCCACTACCGAGAGATCGATCGTCATCCGGCCCGCCTTCCATTGCGTAGTTCCCGTAGCACTTCGCGCGCCACTTCGCGGTCGTCAAACGGCAGCGCACGGCCTGCGACCTTCTGTACCGTCTCGTGGCCTTTGCCTGCGAGCAGCACGATGTCGCCTGGGCGGGCTTCTTGAATGGCCAAGCGGATGGCTTTGGCGCGGTCGGGCTCGCGCACGCAATCGGCATCGACGCGCTGCAGCCCAACCATGGCGTCGGCCATGATGCGTAGCGGATCTTCGCTGCGCGGATTGTCCGAGGTAAGAATTACGCGATCGCTCAAGCGTCCGGCGACTTCGCCCATGAGCGCGCGCTTGGCGCGGTCACGATCGCCGCCACATCCGAACATCGTCAGAATGCGTCCGCCTTTCGGCAGAAATTGGCGCGCGGATTGGATCAAATTCTCGAGTGCGTCGTGGGTGTGCGCATAGTCCACCGCCACGAGGAAGTCTTGACCTTCGCGGACCGTCTCGAAGCGGCCGGGCGCGCCGTGCGAAGACTCGAGGCCCTGCCGGATGGTTTCGAGGTCGACTTCGCAGGCAAGAGACGCGGCGGCGGCGGCCAGCAGATTTCGCACGTTAAACAATCCCAATAAAGGCGAATGCAGCTCGATGGAACCTTGCGGCGTACGCAGCTCGAACTGCAACCCTTCAAAACCGGTCCTGACGTTGGCCGCGGTCACGTCCGCATCGCGATCGAGCGCATAGGAGAGCGGCCGGAAACCATCGAGCGCGAGGAACTGGCGGCCGACCGGGTCATCGGCATTGATCACACCGAATTTGGGCGGAGGAGCGCCATTGCCCTCGAACAGCCGCCGCTTTGAGCGAGCGTAGGACTCCATGTCGCCATGAAAGTCGAGATGGTCCTGGGACAAGTTGGTGAAGACCGCCGCATGGACATGAAAGCCGAAGAACCGGCCCAACTCGAGGGCGTGGGAGGAGGATTCGACGCAGGCAAAGGAGCCATGGTCACCCTCGAGTTGGGCCAGGAATCGCACCAAATCCAAGGATTCCGGCGTGGTGTTAATCGCCGGAATGGCCTTGTCCCCGATGCGGTGCTCGATTGTGCCTAAGCGGGCCGTCAAATACCCTGCAGCCCGCAACACCGAGTCAATCAAATAAACAGTCGTGGTTTTGCCATTGGTCCCGGTGACCGCCACGATCTTGATGCGGCGGTCCGGATGGTCATAGAAAGCGAGCGAAGCCAGAGCAAGAGCCTGACGGCCGTGGCGCACCTGCACCCAGTCGGCTCCGTCCTGCTCCGGGCGCGGGCGTTCACTCACGATCGCGGAGGCGCCCGCTTCCCGTGCGGCTGGGATGAAGCGGTGGCCATCGACGTTCTCGCCCGGAAAAGCGAAGAACGCGAAGCCGGGCTCGACACGGCGCGAATCGTAGTCGAGGCCAGTGATTTCGACGTCTGGTACGGCGCCAATCGTCTCGCAGCCCTCGAGCGCGTCCCGCAACTTCATCGACGCGCTCCCGCTGAGGCGACCATGCGACCGAATGTGATACGCACGATGGCGCCAGATTGGATCGGCGTTCCGGCAGGCGGATCTTGACGCAACGCGAGACCGGCGCCATTCATTTCGAGCTCGAGGCCGCGCTGCGCGGCTTCGGCGATGGCCTCGCGCACGGTCATGCCGGAAAAATCGGGCGTTTCAACCGCGGCGACGCGGATACGCGCCTTGCGACCCTTAGGCTTCGCTTCTGACTCGGCTGGCTCTTCTCCTAGGCTCGAGACCGGCGGCGCTTCGCCGGAGACGAGAATGGCGCCATCGCGGTCAGCAAGCACTTCGGGCGCTCGCGGCTCGTCATAGATCGGCGTATCTGCGTAGAGGGCTTCTTTGGTGGCGGCTCCAGGCTTATCCGGGCCTGCGCCGGTCGGCTCCGTGGGAGGAACATCACGGAAACGCAGCGCCTGCGACGCAAGCTTCGGGAAGACCGGAGCCGCCACCTGACCGCCGTAGTACATCCGGCCTCGTGGAGAGTCGAGGACGATGACGGTCACGATCGAAGGGTCGTTGAGCGGCGCCAGGGCCGCAAAGCTCGCAATGTAATGCTCGGAGGAGTACGCACGGGTCTCCGGGTCAATCAACTGGGCCGTCCCGGTTTTGCCGGCGACCCGATAGCCCGGCGTATGGGCCCCGCGCGCAGTGCCGGAGCACGGTCTGCTCCATCATGGCGCGCAGTTTGCAGCCGTCTTCCGTACCAATCACGCGGGTGCGCGCGGCGGCCTCCATCTGCTCGACCTCGCCCGAGGGCCGGCGGATGGCCTCGACGATGCGAGGCTTTACGAGGTAGCCGCCATTGGCCGCGACCGAAAAGGCCTGCGCCATTTGAAGAGGAGTGACCCGGGTCCCTCCTGCCCGATGGAGATCGAGGCCACCGACCCGTCACGCCAAACCTTGGCGGGACGAACCAAACCATCGATTTCGCCCGGCAGCTCAACACCCGTGGGCGATCCGAAGCCGAAGCGGCGGACGTACTCATGCAGCCGGTCGGCGCCGAGACGCATGCCAAGTTTACGATGCTCGACGTTGCTCGAATTCGCAATGATCTCGGTGACGGTGAGCGTCTCAAAGGGCTTGTGGTCGCGGATGCGCGTCGGGTCAGAGCGCAGATACGTCGTCGGCAGTCGATCACTTCGGACGGCTTGGTCAAGCCCTCTTCGAGGGCGGCCGCAACGGTGACCATCTTGAACGTGGAGCCCGGCTCGTAGAGATGGCTGATGGCGTAGTTCTGGCGCGCGGCCAGATCGCCCGAGCCGCGCGGGCGGTCGTTGGGGTCGAACGTTGGCCAGTTGGCCATGGCGAGAACGTCGCCCTTGACCGGATCCATCATGACGATGCTGCCGGCCTTAGCTCCGGTATCGGCGATGGCGGAGGCGAGGCTGGTCTCGGCGACGGTCTGGATGCTCTCGTCGATGGTGAGAAACAGGCTGGAGCCGGCGACCGGAGCTTGGACGACGCTGCTCTCGTACTGGCGGCGAAGAGCGTCGAAATGCACACGGCGCACGCCGGACTGGCCCGTGAGCAGCTTGTCGTATTTCTGTTCGAGACCGCCCTGGCCGTTGTGGTCAATGCCGACATAGCCGAGCACGTGCGAGGCGACCGAGCCCTTGGGGTAGTAGCGCTTGCCTTCCTTCTCGAAGTGCAATCCGGTGAGCCGCAAGGACGCCTCGAGCTCGCGCAGCTGGTTGGCTTCAGCGGGCTCGGAGAAGCGCTTGATTCACTGGAAGCCGCTCTTGTCGAGCAACTGGCGGACGTGGCCGAGCGGCAGGTTGAGGCTCGACGAAAGCGCTCGGCGGTGAGAGCCTTGTCGCGAACCTTATCCGGGAAGACAGCGATTGAGTCGACGAAGGGGCTCAGAGCGAGCTCGACGCCGCGGCGATCGTAGATCGCGCCGCGTTCGGCTCGGATCTCGATCTCCTCTACGTGTTGATTGGCGGCGCGACCGCTGAATTCCTCACCGCGCAGGATCTGGAAGTCCCACAAGCGATAGACGAGCAAACCCATCCAGGCCACGCTGACCAGGACGAGGAAAAGCAAGCGGCGCCGCCGGCTGCGCTCCCCGCAGCGCGGCAGATGAATTTCCGCGGCTCGCCGGATGACATCCATGGCGGTGCGGCTCGCTTACTGGTTGGCGGCCGGAGCGGCGGGCGCCTGGACGACGGCAAAAGCAGGCCCGCCGGCTTCATCGCCGAAGGAAGGACCTTGCCAAACATAGTGGTCCGGCACCGGCGCTTCGAGGCCAGCGTCGTTGGCGCGGGCCATGACGCGGCGCAGGTCGGCCGCTTGCGCGTGACGCACCCGCAAGTGGTCTTGAATTTCC
The DNA here is from genome assembly GCA_041394905.1 of Bryobacterales bacterium. Classification (GTDB taxonomy): domain Bacteria; phylum Acidobacteriota; class Terriglobia; order Bryobacterales; family UBA6623; genus RI-231. Next base: position 77,531 of record JAWKHJ010000025.1, read on the forward strand.
CGCAACGCGGTGCGCTGCTCGAGCAAAGCCGCTTGACGGTAGCTTGAGTGGCGCAGCCAAGCGCGCGGACCAAAGGCAAAAGCGAGCAAGAATACAGCAAAAAATCCCCAGCCGACCATGCGCCGCCAAGCCCGCTTGTCAGCCGGATCGGCGGAGCGGCGCACGTGCTGGCCGTCCATGCTTTTTACGTACAAAAGGACATCCTCCATTGGCAGAGGCAAAGTTCGCGCATAACGGCGCGAAAGACCGGCGCGCAGTGCACGGCCGGCGGCGGCGCCATCGTAAACAAAACCGGTGGAAACGGGGTGCATGTCGCGCTCGGACTTCGGCGGCACGACTTCGAGTCGCGGCTCCGCGTCCGCGGCGACATGCGCTGCGCCGCGTTCCAATTCAGGGGTCCAATCGAGAGCTAATTCCGCCGCGCCCATTCCGCCTTCCTTTCCAGCGCCCGCAGCTTGGCGCTGCGGCTCGCGGGGTTCTCATGCAACTCTTTGTCCGACGCCCGCACCACACGACGCGTCAGCACTTCGTACTCGCCCGTCGAAGCCCAGTCCCGGAACGACTGCTTGACGCGCCGATCCTCGAGCGAGTGAAACGTCACAACCACCATCCGGCCGCCGGCCGCGAGCAGCGCCGGGGCTTTCGCCAGCAGAGCGTCGAGCTCGCCCAGCTCGTCGTTCACGGCGATCCGTAAGGCCTGGAAGGATTGCGTCGCAGGATGAATGCGCTGCCAGTGCGCCCGCGGGACAGCCCCCTCGATCAACTCCGCCAAATGCTTCGTGGATCGAACAGGCCGCCCCCGGACAATGGCTCTTGCGATTCTCCGCGACCTCCTCTCGCCTCCTAGCTCGAACAACAGGTCGGCCAGTTGTTTTTCCGGATAGTGATTGACAATCTGTCCGGTCGTCAGCGGCTGCCTCCGGTCATAGCGGCCGTCGAGAGGACCTTCCAGCGAAAAACTAAAGCCGCGCTCGCCGTCCTCGACCTGCGTGCGCGACCAACCCAGATCCGCCACCACGCCCGCGAGCTCGGTCTGCGGGCCTATCGCCCGATCGATCTCGCTAAACCCGCCGTGGTAGAACGTCACTTTTGCTCCAAAGCCCGCCAACTTCGCCCGGGCCGCCTCGATCGCCGTTTCGTCGCGGTCGATCGCGATCAGCCTGCCGGTGTCGAGCCGGCTCAAAATGCGCTCGGCGTATCCCGCGGCCCCGAGCGTGCAGTCCACATAGACGCCGCCGGGATCAATCGCGAGATGCTGTTCCACTTCCTCCAACAGAACCGGGTAGTGTTGGGCCACGCCGGCTCCTCAATCGTTAGAAGCCCAGGTCGGCCGCATAGGACATCTCCTCGCTGCTCAACGTGTGCTGGACCATCTTCTTTTCGTAGTTCTCCTCGTTCAATGCGAGGAGATGGTTGGACTGCCAGACCATTTTGATCTCGCATCCGACCCCGGACCCCTCCCGCAAGGGAACCGGGATCAGGATGCGGCCTTGGTTGTCCAAGGACTGTTCGGCCCCATAGTGGTTGGCCAAAAACGAAAACTTGTTCTTCATCAACCCGTCGCCCGTGTTGCCGCCCGCCGACTTCTCTGCTAGAGTACGTTCGACTTTTTCCCACTCGCTGATCGGGTAGATTTTCATTTCCTTGCCGTCGAGGCTCGTAATGAACACGTCGCCGCTGCCATATACCTCCGAAAGCTTCTTCTGGACAAATGCCGGGAACTTGAGCCGGTATTTCTCGTCCACGCGCCCGCTTTGGAGGCCACGAAAAAGCATGGGTGCAGCGATCGGTTCGGTTCGAAGGGGTTTTGCTTAACCACAACTGACCACTTCTGACCACCGCCGACCCTCAATAGATTGCCCGAACCACGCAGGCGTGTCAAGCACGCTTCCGCATCTTCATGCGACAAAGTTTGACGTACAAGATGTTGTGCCCCTAGCAACGTAGAGCGCAATATGCAGACCCCGCATTGAAGGTCTGAAAACAGGCTTTGGTGGGAATGGTTCCCGACCGCCCTGGTTCGTCGTGGAGGAAGGTGCCAGACCGACTCGTCCGCCGGGGTCCAGCGGTGGTCAAAAAGGGGTGATTACGCCGCCGAGTGGGCGGTCTCGATCCGGGATTCGCGGACAAGAGCCGCCATCAGAGCGGTGAGCGCGGCCGCGGGAGCGACCATAACGGCGTATTCGGAGGGGACGAAGCTGACGTAGAAGATGAGCGGCGGGGCGAGCAGCGCGGCAAGGATGCGGGCGGGCTTGGTTTGGGCGTAAGCCATGGTGAGCCAGACGCCGAGCAACAACAGCGCCGCGTCGTAAGCGTAGACGTGGGGAACGGCTAGGATCGAGGCGAGGCAACCGGCGGTGAACCAGCGCCACAGGGGCGCGTTGCGCGAAGCGACCCAGCACATGACGGCCACGGCAAGGCTGAGCGCTAGTGTCACGGGCGGCAGCATCTCGCCCAAGTAGTTCCACTGGAAGCTGTGAATCGAGACGATCTTCTGCGGCCCGGGGTTAAGGCCAGCCAAACTCGAATCAGTGAGCATGTGCAGGTAGGCGGAGACGCCGTCGGGGCCGGCGAGCACGACGGAGACCAGCACGAGAGCGGCGGCCATGCCGAGATAGCCCGTGAGCATGCGGCGTCGGCCGGCGGCGAGCATGGCCAGGGGCAAAAGCAAAAGCAGGTGGAACTTGGCGAGGGCGAGGGCTGCAACTGCACCGGCGGCGCGGTCGTGGTTCTTCTCCGCCAAGGAGTAAGAGACCACGATGCAGGCGAGCAGCAGGATGCAGTCCTGACCGTTCGAGATGCCAACGGCCGTGGGTAGGTACATCGAGCCGAGGATGAGCGCTTCTTCGCCGAAACGCCGCGCGGCCCAGGCCCAACAGCCGATAAGGAGGCCGATCTGTAGCGCGGTCCAGACGTAGAAGGCGGTCTGGAATGGCAGCCACGCAAGCGGCGTCAGTAGGACAGCGTAGAAGTGTGGCCGCACGAACGGCCAGAGGTTTTCTGTTTGCGGGAACAGGCGCTGCTCATAGGCGAGCTGGAGGTCCTGGTCGTGCAGTTTGGAGAAGTGACCGTCGGCGGCCATTTGCGCGCCGATGTAGAGGTTGAGGAAGTCGCGCTCTTTGGCGTGCTCAGAGATCATCGACCCCATGGCGAGCCACATGATCGAGAAGATCACGGCGACGCCGATGCCGACGAAGCCGACCTTCTTATCGGCGCGGGGAGCGGGTTGACGCTGCGGGCGGTGGGTCAACGGGGGACTGCGAACCTCCGTCTTACGATGCAGGCCGGCGGCGCGGGGCGGCAATCAGGCCTCTTGCTTAGTTCGGGCGATGGAGGGGCTGGGCGCCGGCCCCTCACTCGACGGCGACGAAGACGCCCGGTTGGCTGGGAACACCGTCCATTTCGACGAGCAGCTCGACCTGCTGGCCGCTAGGGGTGGACGGGGAGACGAGGACGTTGACCTGGTAGACGCCGGCAAGACCGGGCGCGAGTCCTGAGAAGAGCACTTCGGCCGAGGCTCCGCCGAGCGTTATGCGTGGCAGCTTGAGGGTGCGCGCCAGCGGAGAGACAGGGCCCGCGGCGCCAGCCTGGGGCGGGTTGACGACGGCGCCGAGGCCGGAGAGGTAGATCTCGAGCGCTTCGCCCGCGCGCACGGGGCGTCCGCCGGGGCCGGCAACCATGCCCGCGCCGGAGATGAGCGCGGCGGCTTGGCCGCGGCCGGTCTGCTCGAGAGTGAACACGGCGGGAGCGACGGTAGAGAGCTCGATGTCTACGGGGCGCTCTCAAGCCCGGAGTCGGAGGCGACGATGCGGATGACGCCAGAGGCGGTCAAGGGGATGAGCACGTTGGCTTGGGCGGCGCTCGCGAAATAGAGCGGTGCGGGCTCGCCGTCGATGCGCACCTCGAAGCCGCCGAGGCTTCGTGGGAGCGGCAGAGCCCGCGCAACGCCTGCCGGAGCTGAGATTGGCGGCGAAGATCGACGCTATCGAGCCCGGCGCGAGGCCCGGCTGGAACGAGGCCGCGCTGACCACACCCGAGGACGTGAAGCCGGGGCTCGAACGTAGGAAGAAGACATCGTGGGTGGCAGAGATGTTCGAGGCCGAAGCTCCGACAAGCAGGTGCGCTTCCGCGCCGAAGGCGGCTCCGGCGAGGCCGTGGCGCGGGTTGGGCATGGGGGAGAGCGAGCGCCACGTGTTGGCGGCGGGTCGAACTCCTCGACTTCGGCGAGTACTTCCCCGCCCGCGCCTTCGCCGCCGAAGACGAGAATCTTCCCTCCAAGTACGGCCGACGCGGCGTCCGAGCGCGCGGTGGGCATGGGGGCGCGGGTTCGCCAACTGCCCGCAGCAGGGTCGTATTCAAAAACCTCGCGTTGCGGCGCAGCGCCGGGCAAGCGTCCCCCGACGGCGTAGAACTTGCCGTTGACGGATTGGGCGGTCAGGCGTGTGCGCGGCTGGGGCAGGTCGGACAGCGCTTGCCAGCGTTCGGTTGCCACGTCGAAGGCTTCGAAGACGGTGGCCGCGCGCTGCTCGCCTTCGCCGCCGGCAACGTAGATTTTGCCTTCAAGCGCGGCGACGCCGGCGGCGGCGTGGACCGCTCCCATGCGCTCCTTCTGGGTCCAGGCGTCGGCGGCAGGGTCGTAGACAAAGGTTTGCGCTGAGAGAAAACCGCGGCCGACGCGAATGGCCCCGGCGAGGTAGAGCTTTCCATCCCAGGCAGCAACGTTGCAGCGCTCCACTCCGCCAGTAATGGGCAACGGGGCGCGCTCGCGCCAGGAATCCGCGCTGGGATTATAGGCAAAAAGGCGATTGGAGTACTGCCCTATTCCCACAATGCCGCAGACGACGTAGACCTCGTCGCCAAGGGTCGCGGCGGAAGCTTCGGCGAGCGCCAGCGGAACAGGGGCCCGCGACGCCCACGCCCCCTCGGTTTGCGCCTGCAAGGCTGCGGCGCAAACCAGGAGCACTCCGAAACGGAGCATCGCCGCCAGTGTAGACGATCACGAAGAGAACTCGCGCAAATGTACGGGCCTCTGTCGGTTCTCGGCAAACTGCCGAGATTACACTGGAGGTTTCCAGTCCGCACTATGTTCGACGACGTACTCGAAGTCCTGCGAAACCCGACGGCGCTCAAGATCGCGAAGTCCGCGATTCTGATTGCCGTCGTATTCGCGGTAAGGACGTTCTTGACCGTAACCGTGCTGCGGTTGTCGCCGCAGTCCGAGCAGCGCCGGCGCTGGGTGGTCAACATTCGCAACACCTCAATCCTAGCGATCGTTCTGGGGCTGGCGGCGCTGTGGGCCGAGGCAGTGGAAACGTTCGGTACGGTGGTGCTGGCTCTCGGCGTCGGCTTCGTGATTGCGACGAAAGAGCTGCTGATGTGCGCCACGGGATCGTTCTTGCGCGCGGCGGCGAACACTTATTCGGTCGGAGATCGCATCGAGATCGGTCACTTCCGCGGGGACGTGATCGACTTGAATCTGTTCACCACAACGCTGCTCGAGGTGGGCCCGGGGCCGAACCTGCATCTGCGGACCGGGCGCACGATCGTATTCCCGAACAGCAAGCTGCTGGGCGACGTGGTGGTCAACGAGTCCTTCATGAAGCAGTTCGTCATCCACGTCTTCAACGTGCCGATGAAGATTGACGACGATTGGCACAAAGCGGAGGAAGCCCTATTACGCTCGGCCGAGACGGAGTGCGCGCCGTTCCTCGAAGAAGCGCGCAACTACATGGATCGGTTGGAGCGCAGCCATGGACTTCAGGGTCTGCCCGTGCAGCCGCGCGCGCTGTTGCAGTTGACGGACGCGGACAAGGCGACGATCGTGATGCGCGTGCCAGCCCCGGTGGGCCGGCAGGGTGCGATCGAACAAGCGATCGTGCGGCGCTATTTGGGTGCGGGCGGCTGATTGGGCGGCGAGCTCTGGCCGCCGGTCTCGTCGACGATGTCACCGAACTGGATGTCGACGTCAGACCCAAACCGCTTGTAGTCTTCGTACTTGATGATCATCTTCACGCGAACGTCGCCGTTGCGGAAGTGCAGCACGTCGTCCGCACGCGTGTAGACCGGGAACCAGTATTTGCCGTCGATTTGTTGGCGGTAGGTCTCAAACGCGGGGAACTGGTTGTCCTCGTTCTTTTTGAGCTGGCCGACGCCCTTGCCGTAGGTCTTGACGATTTGGAGGTCGAGCTGGTCGACCCAGGCTTGGCCTTGGAAGTAGCGTTTGCCCTTCTCGAGCTCCTTGGGTTTGATCGAGAAGACGTAGCAGTCGATCTCGTCGATCTTCTCCGTGCCGATGTAGTCGATGTCGTACTCGTGGCGGGTCTCTTCGGTCATGACGAAGGGCTGGACGCTGCGCAGATCCTGTTCATCCTGGGGGTGAGCTGGATGCGGCGCAGGGTAGCGACAGGCGCATAGACGACGCGCTCGGTGCGCTCCTTGTTGGGACCGAAGATGACGTCCTGCACGAGCTCCCAGGAGCCTGCGGGACGGTCGCCCTCGTTGTACTCGGTGAGCTTGACGCTCTGGCGGTAGGTGTACTGCTCGCGGGCGTGGGTGAACTCAGTTTCCTTGGCGACGAAGCGGTCAACGATCTGCTCGATGGGGATCTTAGGCTGCTCGACGATCGGGTCTGCGGCTGGGAGCGCCGGGGCGATCAGAGCGAGCAGGGGCAAGGCGATCCGGTGCAGATTCATGTTGAGCTTCCTCCTCCAAAGAGACGGGGAGCGCCGCCGGAGGGTTCCAAAGTCACAATAGATCCTTCAGAGCTGCGGGCGCAAGCCTGGGAATGCGGCACTATCCCTTAGTGGATGTGCTCACCGACTCTGAAGCCGATTCGGAAACAAGCCGGCGATAGAGGGCGTCCGGCGCCAAGTCGGCGCCATTGGGCCAGCAAATCACGCCGAACTCGTCGATCGACACTTGGCGGAAGAAAGCCGGATCGCGCAGAGGTTCGAACACGGAGCCGAAGAGGCGGTCCTGGAGGTCAATGACTCCGCAGACGCCGTCCGCGAATTCGACCGAAAGCCGATAACCATCAAGCGCCTGTACCTTCTTCGTGCGATACATTCCTGACTTAGTCTAGCGGGTCAATCCGTTGCAACTCGTCGTGCGCGACCGCCCGCGCCCAATTCTCTCGCAACTCCGCTCGATGGATCTCAGCCCACTCCCGAACCAGGGACGCTGCGCGTCTCGGCAGACCGCCCTCCAAGATGTCGAGCGTCTCGATTCCGATCTGTGCTTCATGCTCACCGTACACCGCATGGAAGTGCGGCGGGTTGTGGTCGTCGAAATACATCCGAATGACGATGCCGAGGAAAACACTGATGGTCGGCATGCCGTCTACGCCCGGCCGCGTTCTTCCTTCGCCATGTCATACAGCGCTTTGATGTAGCCGATCGAGTAGGCCCAGCCGGTCTTACGGTCGCCAACCATTTGCGGGACGTGGTCGGCGATCAGGATGCCGCGGAAGTCGACGTCGACTAGGGTGCGCATGAGCTGCTTCATGTCCGTGTAGCCGTCGTCGACGAAGGTTTCGACGAAGTAGGGGATCGGCGCACTGACGTTGCGGAAGTGGATCTTCCAAAGCTTGTCCATCTTGGCGAACTCGCGCGCGGCGTCGAGGACGTTCTTGCCGGTGTGGGCGCCGCCTTCCATCCAGGTGCCGCAGCAGAGGCAGACGCCGATGTTAGGGCTGTTGGCGATCTCCAAGGCACGGACGTAGCCGTCGAACGTACCGAAGATGTGACGCGGAACGCCGGCGAGCTCCGGCACGGGCGGGTCGTCGGGGTGAACGCCGATACGGACGCCGGCCTCCTCGGCGACGGGGACGACCTGTTTGATGAAGTACTCCCAGTTCTCCCACAGCTCTTCTTTGGAGAACTTGCGACCGTGGCTCAACGGCGGCTCGAAGACTTCGCCGGCCCAGTAGCCCTTGGCGGTCTCCATTTTGAAGGCGCGGGCGGAGGCGCCGCCGCGGGTTTGTTCGCGGTCGGAGCTCCAGATGCCGTTGCCCATGTGCGCGTAGGTGGTGTAGTGCAGGCCGGCTTTGCCGAGGTCGCGGATGAACTGCTTGTACTCTTCGATCTTGGCGTCGCGGCCGGGCAGGCCGAGGGTGACCTCGGGCATGTTGTGCACCGAGGAGTTGCCCATGTTGGAAATCTTCAGGCCGGCGGCGTGGATGCGGCGGACGTTCGCGATGTAGTCGTCGAGCGTACGCTTACGGCCCGGGATAGCGACGTATTCGACGCCCATCTGCTTGGCGAAGGTGAGATCGTCGTCGTCGTAATTTTCCGGGATCTGGAGAGTGATCTTGATGCCGGGGCCCCATTCGGGCAAGGGCGTCCGTTGCGCACGGGCGGGGAGAGCGGCGGAGGCGGCGAAGGAGGCGAGCAGTTGGCGGCGGGTCATGGGTCAGTCCTCGAGAGCTGGGAAGGCCGACCGGGAGGTCGGCCCTGCAGGCCGGGAGGCCTGCGCCACGGGGAGAATACCAGAAATGCGAGAGCCGCGAGGGCGATTCCGATCTGGCTGTTGAAGGCGAGGGCCCCGGCGGCGCCGGCGAGCATGGAGGCGAGGGCCGCCGTAGGGCCGGGGCGCGACCAGTAGAGCCCGCCCAGCAGAGGGACGAACAGCGTGACGGTGAGCAGCGAATAGAACAGCGTAAGAGCGGCGATGATCGAATCGAGCCAGACGGCGAGCGCCACGCCGGCGGCGCCGGCAAGCACGGCGGTCACGCGGGTCCAGCGCAGCAAGGCGGCGTCTGGCAGTTTGAGCAGGGTCTGCCCCAAATCGCGTGCCACCGAGGTCGAAATCATAAACAAGACCGCGTCGGCGGAGGAGACTTCCGCGGAGAAGATGGCCGCGAGCAGCAGGCCACCGATCCAGGTCGGAAGTGCGTGCGCTAACACGTGCGGCAGCGCGAGCCCGGCGTCGGCGAGATCCGGATAGAGCGCGCGGGCCGCCATACCGAGCAGCACGGGCAGGAAAGAGTAGCCGAGCAGCACGAAGCCTTGGGCTCCGACGGCCCGGCGGACCGTTGCGGCGTCGCGTGCTCCGAACAGCTTCTGCAACAGCCCCGGCGAAACGAGGAACGAGGGGATGAGGATGAGGGCCCAGCCAAGCGCGGCGTCGGGGTCGCCGAAGACGCTGAGGTAAGCTTGCGGATCCGGCGTTCCCTGCCCGAGTGCGCCCGCTTCGCGTAACACCCAGGGCACGGCAATACAGAAGCCAGCGCCTTTGACGAGGATCTGGATGAGGTTGATACGCGCCGTCCCCCACAGGCCTCCGGCGGCAAAGTAGAGCGTGACGAGCACACCGCCGAGAGCGCAGCCCCAGGCGCGCGGCAGGCCGGCGGCGACCTCGAGGATAAAGCCCATCGCGATGAGCTGTCCGGCGAGGATGGCCAGCGAGCCCAGCCAGAGGAAGGAGGCGAGCAGCAGACGCACCGAGCGGGAGTACCGCAGCTCGAGATAGTCGCCAACGGTGTAGAGGTCATGCTCAGCGGCGACGGCCCAGATGCGCGGGCCAACGAAATAAGCAAGCAGCAGCGACCCGATGCCGGCTGAGCCGACCCACCACCAAGCCGCGAGGCCGTACTGGTAGCCCAACTGCGCGACGCCGACGGTCGCGCCCGCGCCGAGGTTGGCGGCCAGGAAAGTGGAGAAGAGTAGTCCGGCGGGCAGGCCGCGCGAGGCGACAAAAAAGTCCGCCGCGGCGTGCACGCGCCGGCCGAAGTAGAGGCCGGCCGCGGCCAAAGCCGCCGCGTAGACGAGGATGGCCCAGAGCAAGCTCTAGAGTAGCTTCTCGAAGGCGTCCATCTCGGCTTTACCGCCGAGAATCAATGGAGTACGTTGATGCAGCGACGTAGGTTCGACATCGAGGACGCGACGCGAGCCATCGAGCGCGCGGCCGCCGGCTTGCTCGGCGATGAACGCCATGGGATTGGCTTCGTATAGCAAGCGCAACTTGCCTTCGGGCTGCGCTTGGGTGGGCGGGTAGAGGAAGACGCCGCCCTTGAGCAGCGTTCGGTGGAAGTCGGCAACCATCGAACCGATGTAGCGCGACTTGTAGCGGCGTCCGAGCTCGCCTCGACGCAGGCCGGCGATGTAGCGCTGGTAGACCTCGGGGAACTCGTCGATGTAGGCCTCGTTCACCGAATAGATGTCGCCCTGCTCGGGCATGCGCATGTTGTCGTGGCTGAGCACGAAGGCGCCGACTGCTGGGTCGAGCGTGAAACCGAACACACCGCGGCCGGCGGTGTAGACCATGATGGTCGAAGAGCCGTAGACCACGTAACCCGCGGCGACTTGCTGGTGGCCGGGCTGCAAGGCTCCTTCGCCGACCTTGGCGCCGGGCGGACGGCGCAGAACGCAAAACGTAGTGCCGACCGAGACGTTGACGTCAATGTTCGATGAGCCATCAAGCGGGTCGAACACGACGACGTATTTCGCTTGATCGTCGGAGCGGTCGAAGGTTACGGCGTGATCGTTCTCTTCGGAAACCAACTCGGCGACGCTTTCACGCACGCCCAGGCAATGCTGCACGGCTTGGTTGGCGTAGACGTCGAGCTTCTGCTGGGTTTCGCCCTGCACGTTGGTCTCGCCGGCGCTGCCGAGAATGTCGACCAAACCGGCTCGGCGCACTTTGGCCTGGATCATCTTGGCGGCGAGTGTGATGCCGGAAAGCAGCCACGAAAACGAGCCTCCAGCCTCAGGAAAAGCGCGTTGCTGGGTGAGGATGTGCTGCTGGATCGTGACGATCAACTTCTCGTCCTGGGGGTCGGCCATGCGGAACAGTATACCCGTGGGAGAATGGGGCCCATGCTGCACATTACCGAGGAGCAAGCGGCGGCCGCGCTGCCCATGCGTCGAGCGTTGGAGCTCGTCGAAGAAGCCTTCCGCAGGCTGGACGACGGGCGGGCGCAGAACCACCCCAGGCGGCGCATACGACTGGAAAACAACGCGATGCTTCATGCGATGGACGCGGGCGACAACGTCTCGGGGCTGCTCGGCGCGAAGATCTACGCGACACGGCCCGGCGTCGGCGCACACTTCCTGGTCGTGCTCTTCGACGCGGAAACGACCAAGCCGCTGGCGACGATCGAGGCCGACGCTTTGGGGCGGATCCGCACCGGCGCGGCCTCCGGCGTGGCGACGAAGTTTCTGGCGAATCCGGACGCGCGCGTGCTCGGCATGATTGGCTCGGGGTGGCAGGCCGAAACGCAGCTCGAGGCCTGCGCGGCGGTGCGGCCGTTCGAACTGGTGAAGGTGTACAGCCGCAAGCCGGAGAAGCGCGAAGCGTTCGCGCGCAAGATGGCGAACAAGCTCGGGCTGAAGATCGAAGCGGTGGAGACGGCCGAGGCGGCGGTACGCGAGAGCGACGTGGTGGTGACGATTACGTCGGCGAAGGCGCCGGTCGTGGAGGGCGCTTGGCTCGGCGAAGGCTGCCATGTGAACGCGGCGGGCAGCAACCATGCGCTGCGGCGCGAGATCGACGGCGATGCGGTGGCGCGGGCTGGGTTGATCGCGGCGGATTCCGTTGAGCAGGCTAAGGAAGAGGCCGGCGACCTGATCCAGGCCGCGGCCGAGGGCAAGCTCGACTGGTCGCGCGTGGTCGAGCTTTCGGGCGTCGTCTCCGGTCGGCTGCCGGGGCGGTCCGACGCGGGGGAGGTCACGCTGTTCGAGTCGCAAGGGCTCGCGCTCGAGGATCTGCTGGCGGCGCAGGAAGTTTATGAAAACGTAAAGGGTTGAGGGGGATGCAACAATGTCGTGCCGACGTCCGTCAGAAATGAGTGTGAAGGAAAACGCTTCCCTGAGCCGCCGCGCGTTGCTTTCGGCCGCGCCATTCGTCTTCGTACGCCGGCTGACAGGGCAAACCGCGCAGGAGAAGGGGCGGGAATTCGTCCACGATGCGCTGGATGCGATGGGCGGCGACCGGTTCTTGGACATCCATACGCAAGTGGCGTCGGGGCGGGCGTACTCGTTCTACAACGCGAGCGTGCGCGGCTTGGCGAGGATCAGCGTGTATGAGCGCTTCGAACCGATGCAGCCGAACATGCCGGCGGATTGGCTGCCGGTGAGCCGCCGCGAGGTCTACACCGAGAAGGGCGACTACTTTTCGCTGTTCCTCAACGGCAGGGGCTGGGAGGTGACGTTCCAGGGCGCGCGTCCGATTCCGCCGGACTTGATCGAGCGCTACCGCTTGAGCGTTCGCCGGGACTTCCTGTATTTCCTGCGCTACCGACTCAACGAAAACGGGCTTTATTTCTACAACCCAGGGATGGAGATCGTCGACAACACGCCGACGAATGCGGTCGAGATCTCCGACGCGGAGGGCGAGACGATCACGGTCTACCTGCGCCAGTCGGATGGGTTGCCGCACACGAGCAAATACACGCGCCGCGACCCCAAGACGCGCATCCCCTTCGAAGAGAAATCGATCTACTCGAAGTTCCGCTCGGTCGAAACCAGGGCCATCGTTCCCTGGAACATTCGCAAGGAACGCGACGGCGAGGTGGTTTTCGAGCAGTTTGCGAGCGAATTCCACGTGAACCAGGAGATCAAAGCGGGGATCTTCCAGTTGCCGAGCGATGCGAAGCTGTTGAGCCAGGAGCCGTAGGCGTCAGCGAGAGCAGCCGCCGTAAGTCTGACTACTCGTTCATCATGCCGCGTAGCTTGCGTAGCCGCGACTTGAGTTCATCGCTTATATTGACAACCTCGTGCTCGTCGTAGATAACCCGCGGGGTCAATAGGACAATGAGCTCCGTTTTGGCCTTCGTGTAGCCTTTGGCCGAAAGCAGCGCCAACGATCGGAACCTTGTGCAGCAGCGGAACCCCGCCGGATGTGAAGGTGTTGTCTTCCCGAATGATTCCACCGATCGCCACGGTGTCTCCATCGGCGACGGTCACCTGAGTCTTCACGTTTCTACGATCGATAGACGGCGAATCGATAGGGCCGGACTGAGGTGCGACGCTCGAAACCTCTTGATCGATCTCCATCGTGACGATGCCGGATGCATTCACCCGTGGAGTGATGTTCAGGCTGACCCCAGTCTGTACGTTCTGGATGGTGTTGGTAAACAGGGAGCTCCCATCCTGTTGCGCGCCGCCAGCGACGCCCTGTGAAGCCAGAACCGGAACGGAGGTGCCAACTGTGATGGATGCCGCTATGTTGTCAGTTGCGATAACCGAGGGTGCTGAAACGACCTTAGTGCGGCCCTGAGATTGGCTTGTCTCCAGGAATACGCGCAAAGCTCGTGTGGCTCCAATTAGTGCGCCGGCTCCAAGGGAGAGGCCGTCCGAACTGAAGCTGCCGGTCAACTTTCGCTCGCCCGAGACATTCGAAGCGCCCTGTGTGTTCAAGAACGCGCGGACGCCAGCCGACAGCGCACCCTCCAGCCTGACTTCGTAAACCTTCGCGTCGATGAGCACTTGCCGCGGGGGGAAGTCGAGCTGTTGCAGGGTGCGGTGGATGACTTCCCATTCCTGCTTGGTGGCCTGTACGACGATCAGGTTGTTGATGAAGTCCGGCACGATGCGGACCCCGCCGGCAACGGCCTCGGCGGCCGCGGCTTCGCCGAGCGTGGCGCCGGTCTGGTCGGTCGCGCCGTCTCCACTCGGAGCCGCACCCGCGACAGGCGCGCGGGTGACGCCGGGGATTTGGATGAATCCCCCGCCCATGCCGTAGCCGCCGCCCATGCCATAGCCGCCCATTCCTCCGTAACCGCCCATGCCACCGTAGCCGCCGCCGAATCCGCCGCCGATGCCGGGACGCAGGCCGCCGCCCATTCCGCCGCCATAACCGCCCATGCCGTAGCCACCCATGCCGCCGCCATAGCCGCCCATGCCATAGCCGCCCATGCCGCCATAGCCACCCATTCCGTAACCGCCCATGCCATAGCCCCCGTAGCCGCCGCCGTAACCCATGCCGCCCATGCCGTACAGCTGCATCAAGGTGCTGGCGAGGTTACCCGCGAAGCCGTACTGTACGCGGTAGACGAAATTCTGCACGCCACCCACGGTCGCGGCCTGGTCGAGCTTCTCGACCCAACCGGCGATATCTTCGAGCACGCGCGCGTTGGAGCTGACGGCCAGCACGGCGTTGATGCGCTCGAGCGGGACGAACTGCATGGCGGAGTCGTCCGTCCGGGCGATCGCGCCGTAGATCTTCTCGAGCTCTTTGGCGACTGTCGAGGCGAGGCCGTTCTTGATCTCGAATAGGCGCATGCGCTGGTTCGCCATCTCCGGCGTATCGAAGAGGGCAAGCAGCTCCATCGTGCGTCGCATGTTGCGCGCGTTGTCGAGCACGAGCAAGGTGTTGGCCTGCGGTACGACGGCGAACTGGGCGCCGCGTCCGAAGAAGGGCGAGAGAACGTCGGCGAGGTCCTTGGCCGTCATGTAGTTGACGCGCACGACGCTCAGGACCATGCGCTCGCCTTCGGGCAAGTTTTCGAGATCGGTCAAGGGCGAGAGCGGCTCGTTGGCGACGCCGGGCAGAGGCACGACGCGCCAGATGTTGCCCACCTGGACGATGGCTGCGCCGTTCATGCGGAGGATCGATTCGAGCAGCGGGAACAGGTCCGAGCGGCGGAGTTGGCCGTAGGTATTGATGGTGACCGAGCCGTCTTGGACGGCGGGGTCAACGGTATAGTTGATGCCGAGCTGTTGCGCGAGCAAGTCGACGAGCTCGAACATGCTGGCATTGCGGAAGTTGCGAAAAGAGACCGGGTTGTCTTCTTCAGCGGGTTGCGTCTGGCCCTGCTGCGGTGCGGGCGGTTGCTGCGCAAGAGCCGTCGAGCACAGCACGAGGGCGAGCGTAGCGAGGGCGAACCGGGGGGACATGGTGCGCAAAGGCATCAGGACAATTTCCTCTGGAGACAAGTCGGTCTGAAAACAGGCTTAGCTCTGTGGCTTCTCAGCCGGTGCGGGTTTGGGCTTGGCCTGCTCGGCCTTGTGCGCTTCCCACTCTTCCTGGTCGGCGATCAGCTTTTTCTCGTCGGCGGAGAGGTCGGCGGTGGCGCGCTTCCAGCTCTGCGAGCCGAAGGGCGTTTGACGCGTGAAGGTATAGGTGTCTCCCTCGAGCGCGACCTTGACCAAGGGCTTGGAGGCGGTGCGGCGCGCAGCGGGCTTGGGCGCAGTGGCCTGTTTCTTGGCCGGCCCGAAGGGCGTCTGCACGGTGTCGCCAGAAGACGCCTTTTCGGCGGGCTTGTCTTTGTCAGCCTCGGCGCCGAAAACCAGCGCGGCGGAGAGCGTGACGAGCATGAAGATACGAAACATGAGGGGTCTCCTTGTGCGCAGCTACTGCGCCTTCTTTTCCCACCAGGACTGCGAACCGAACGGGGTGCGGCGAACGGTCTTGACGTAGGTGCCGCCGTCAGAGTGTTTGAAGCTCGTGCCGTCGGGTGAATTGTCTTTGGGGTCGGCGGCAAAGACGCCGGGGCGCAGCTCTTTGCCGATGTTGTGGGCGCCGCCGACGGTCTCCGGCGCTTGTTGCGCGGCTAGATTGCCGGACGTTTGCGCCGGGGCGGCGGGTGCAGCGCCATTGCGCGCCGGGCCTTTGGCTTGTTGCTTCTTGGTCTCTTTGCGGACGATGGAGCCGGCGAGCTGCTCTTGCGAAACGGTGAAGGGCTCGCCCTTCCAGCTCAGCTTGACCTTCTGCCCGTCGAGACCTTCGAAGACGAACGCGCCTACCTTGTCGCCGGTCTTGATCCACTGCGGCGTATCGTTGGAAGCGGCCGCCATCAGCGCGCGCGGGCCGTCGCCGAAGTCAGCCAGCCCGGCAAGCAACGGCAGATCGGGGCGTTGCTCGACCGGCGCTTCTGCGACGACGACTTCGACGACCGGGTTGCGGTCCTTCGAGAACAGCATGCGGTCGACCACCGGCATGTATTCAGCCGGGCGCACGGCGGCCTGCGCGCCCGGAGCGGGATACTCGGGCAGCGGCACCACGCGCTCGGCTTGGTCGATGCGGGCGAAGCGCGCGTCAGCCTCGAGCCAGCGGCTGTACAGCTCCGAGGCGCCGAGCACAAACAGCCCGAATAGCATGGCATTGATCAACAGCAGCTTGCGCTTCATAGCGAACCTCCAGCGGCGGCGGGCTTCTTGATCAGCTCAGGCGCTCGCTCGAGCGGCAGGTAGCCGGCGACGGTCATACGCACCTGGATCGACTTGACGTCGGGCTTTTCCGGACGCACGCGAATCAGCCGCGTGGTAAGCAGCTTGGGGGCGTTGGCGATGGCGGCGGTGAGGTTGACCAACTGCTCGATGGAGCAGGTGAAGTCGACCGAGAGCGGCACCATGGCGTAGGAATCCTGCTCGGCCGCGACTTGACCGAACTGCGAGGAGCCGAGCGCGACGCCTTCGGCCGAGAGCAGGTCGCCGACGAGCGAACGCATCTCGGCTTGGGCGAGCGCGGGATTTTCGGACGTGAGCAGGCGCTGCTCCATTTGATCGAGCGAGCGGCGGGCGGCGTCGAGCTCGGCCTGCGTCAGGGGCTTGCGCGCGGCCTTGTCGCGGGCGAGCTCGAGGCGCTGTTCGAGTACAGCGATGGCGTCGCTCGAAGGACTCGACGAAGGCGAGGCTGACGGCGCGAAGATGTCGAGCTGCAGAACGGCGAACAAGGCCAAAGCTCCGCCGAGGATGAGCAGCGCGCGTTTGTCGCGTTGTTGCATCAGGGCTGGTCCTCCCCGACGGTGGAGAGCGCGCCTGAGGCTGCGGGAGCCGGTTCCGGCGCCGGCGCGGGACCGGCTTGGGCCACGGCCGGTGGCGGAGTAGCAACGGGCGCAGGCGTGACCGCGCGCCGCTTGGCGGCGATCTGGAAGCGCTCGCCTTCTTCAATCTTGCGCAGAGAAGTGGAGAACGCCGCCTCGGCGAGCGACGAGGATTGATTGAGCGCTTCGAGCAGCGGGGCGGCCGCGTCGGCCTCGCCGACCAGCCGCGCGCCGTCATCGTCGATCTCGATCGACGTAAGCCAGGCGCTGGTGGGCAGCCGGTCGGAAACTTCGCTCAAGATGCGCAGGTCGTTCTGCGTGCGAACGCTCAAGGCGCCTAGGATGGCGAGCTTGGCGCGCACGCGCTCGGCTTCGTCGTGGGCGGCTTCGGTCTCGGCCGCGATGGCTTCGAGAGCGGCAATGCGTTGCTCGAGCGCGGCGGCGTACTTGCGGTCCTGCACGACGGGGCGCACAGCGAACCCGACGGCGAGCAGAGCAAGCATGGCGGCCAAGGCGGCGGTGGGTGCGTAACGCCAGCGCGAGTCGGACTTGCGGCGCTCCTCGGGCAGCAGGTTCAGGCGCAAGCCCAGCCGGGGGCAAGCACTATCGAGCGCGGCGGAGAAAACAGATAAATCAGTCCGAAGATCGAAGTCCGCCGGCGACCCGGAAGGCGCAGGGAAAAGCTCTTCAGCGGACTTCCACTCGAGGTTGCGAAATTCCGGCGGGGCTTCGTCGGACGGCTCCCCGGCGACAACGAGCGCGGCGGATTGGCCTTCGTCGAGGCGCAGGTCGGCGGCGGCAAGCTCGAGCGCGCGCGTGGGGTCGACGGTGCGCAGGTTCATCTCGGCCGAGAGCATCGGGCGGCCCGCGCTCTCGCCGTAGACTTCCATCAGTGAGCCGTCGATCTCGGCGACCAGCAGCGGCCGCGGCGGCTCGTCCCAGCGCACGCGCAGGGCCGTGTATAGGGCGGCGGCGCTCACCGTGAAACCCGCGACCTGGACTCCGGCTTCTTCAAAAAGATTGGCGTAGGAGTCGACGCGGTCGCGCTCGGCGATCAAGACGGCGACCGGCGTGGGCGCGCCCTTGGCGGGCGACTTGCCGATGGAGGCGCCGGACCAGTAGATCTCATCCTCGGAGAAGGGGTGCAGTCCATCGAGCTGGTAGCGGATCGCGGCCTGGCGCTCTTTCTCCGGCATGGGCGGGAGCTGGATTTGGCGCACAATCACGTCGCGGCGCGGCAGGCAAACAGTAGCCGCGGCGTGGGCCATGCCGAGACCGCGCAGGAAGGACGCGAGCTCGCGTCCCCACTCCGGCGCCGGCCGTTCGCTGAAGCGCTCAATCGTGGTCGCACCCAGCACGGAGACGCCGCCCGAGCGCGATTTGACCGCGACGACGCGCAGGTCTTCGCCGCGAATCTCGATGCCGAGACCCGAACCGAGGCGGGCCAAAGTTGTGGCGAAGGAGGCCATGGCTTAAAAGGCGGAATCGTACCAGCACACGACGCGAATCGGGTCCGGCCCTTGCACGGCGGCGCGCTCGACGAGCGCAGCCACACTGCGCTTGGCGCGAGCGAATCCTTCAACGTGGCCGTGGCGGAGAGCGTGTACGCCGAGCCCGCGCCGACGCTGAGCCGGATGGGGCCTGGCAGGTTCGTCACCGAGGAGACGATCGGATCGTCCGGTCGCAGCGGGCGCTGGCCGGCGAATCTCTTCCACCTGCTCGACCGCCGCCGGGGACAAGCCCGCGGCGAGCAGCAACAGCGCCGGAGCGTAACGCACGTCAACCACGGAAGAGCCACGCGCGGTCAACAGCTCGCGCACGCCCGGCACACGGATCAACGCGCCTTCGGACGCCTCGCGATAGCCGCCGTAGTAGAGCTCTTGGGTCATGCCGGGGACCGTCAACAATTCCTCCAACTCTTGGATAGACGCGACCCGGGACCGAAGACGACGGGTCCCCAGAAGTTCCCATCTGCGCCATCAACTCCTCCGGCGAAAGGCCGTAGCTGACCAGGCCCTTGCGCAGACGTTCGCGGTAGTCGACAATGCCGGCCGCGAGCGTGACGGCGACGGCGGGGTCGATGCGTGCGGCGTCGAAGACACGGGCCAGGGCTTCGGCGGTGGCCGAGTTGACGTCGAGCTTGCCGCTCTCGCCAGTGATCTCGACGTCGACCGCGCGCGAGCGAGAAATCGTAGTGAATGTAGCGCAGGCCGGCCTCGAAGTTGCGTTCCGGGTTCTCGCGGTCGGTGGGGCGAGTGATGCACCGCATGGTGGCCTCGATGGCGCCTTGGGCCAGGAAGCGGTCGAATCGACGTTGAGCGAGGCGCGGTCGAGCTCCGAGCGCACGCCGCGCGGCGGAGGGCGGGCGATGGCGGTCATCGCGACCGAGAGCCAAAGCACGGCCAGCAAGGCGCTTCGCCCGTTCGAAGAGCGCATCATCGCGGCCCCCTGCGCAGGGTGGTTCCATTGGGGCCGCGCACCTCGATGACGCCGCGCTCGAGCGGAGCGGTGGCGGACTGGCCCGGGCCGAAGGGCGGGGCGTAGCGCGCCAGGACCTCCGCCGTGATCGACACCGGCTGCAGGCGCGCTTCTTGTCCCGCCGAGCGCCAAGCGTGCGCGGATCGCCGCCGGGAGCTGGTTCAGGTCGCCCCACACCGGCAGCCATTCGGCATGATCCGCCACGCTGCGCGGCTCGCGTTGATACTCGAACGTGCAGGTGGAAAGCTGGTCTGCCAGGATCAGCGAATCCGAGCGCGGACGCACCGGCGCGTAGAGCACTCTTGCGCCAGTCGGGCCGTTGCGCTCCACGCCGACAGCGAAACGGCCGATGCTGAGCGGGCCGCGGTAGGGCGATTCCGTGAGCACCAGGCGGAGGCCGTTCTTGGCCTGCTGCACGTTGAGCTCGATGATCGACAGACCGCCGCGGGGACCGGCTTCGATCGAATAGGAGCTGACGAAGCGCATCTGTTGCGGCTCGCCGTGGAAGAACGGCGCCGCAGGCGCGCCCACTGCGGGAGGCGCCTGCATGAGCACGGGCGTGACGGCGGCGAACTGTGCGTAGAGAAGCTGGTTGGCGGTGGCGATACGGCGATCGAGCGTGAGCCGCTCGCGCGCCTGGCTCCGAGCCCGAGCAGGCATGGCGAGCGCCGTCATCATGCCAGCCGAGAGCAGGGCCAGCAAAGTGATCGCGACGAGGATCTCGATCAGCGTGAGGCCGGCGTCTGGGCGACGCACTGGCTGGATGGAGCGCGCCTCAAAACAGATTCATCTCCGGAGTGATGCGCACGGCAGAAAGCCCTCGATCTGGACTTGCTTGCGGTCTGTCCGTAGAGTCCCGAAGGCAATCTCGAGCTCGATGCGGGCGAGCTGAGCCGGCGGCAGCCGGCGGGACTTCCACGGCGTGATGGTGGCGCGCCAGCGGAATTGTGATCATCGATCTCGCCATTTATTTTCCTGGCCCAGCGGGGCGGTCGAGCGCGAGCAACTCGTTCATCTCGGTGCGGGCGAGCATGGCGGCGCGGTCATGCTCGCGCACCTGCGCGGCGTTCGAAGAGATTGCGTCACGAGCGCTGACCCCACGATGGCGGTCGCCATGATGGCGGTGCAACGTGACTTCGAGGAGGGTGAAGCCGGCGTTAGCGCTGTGATGACGAATCGCGCCCTCTCAGCGCTCCTCCTTCGCCAGGCCCGCCCACTCCTCTGCGACGCCTGAGCACGTTTGCCCCGGACGCCGGCGAGGGTCGCGTCTTCGGCGCCGAGCAGCAGCTCGAACTTCGGCGACGGCGCGCCGGGGTAGAGGAAATAGACCGCGCGTTCGTGCGGCATCTGGATGTGCAAGTGCTGATCGATCGGCAGCGAGTCTCGCCATTGGCCGTCCACGGACGTCGCGCGCAATTCGAGCTGTTTCGGGTCCACGACGACCTGAACCACTTGCTGATAACGGTCGGCGCGCTGCCGCGCGGCGCTCCAGAACGAGCCGGCGCGATTGGCGGTGGTCTTGAGGCGAATGCCGTCGAGCCCCGCCGAAACGTTGGGGTAGGCGATGCCGGCGACCAGAGCCACGATGCCCATGACGATCAGCAGCTCGATGAGCGTGACGCCGGCATCGGACCGCAACCGGCCCGCGTTCCTCACTTCCAGCTCACGATGTCGGCGCCGGCCTCATCCCCGCCCGGCTGGCCGTCGGCGCCGTAGCTCAAGATGTCGGGCTCGGGGCCGTGCTCGCCGGGAAAGATGTAGACGTAGGGGTTCTTCCAGGGGTCGAGGCCGATGTCCTTGGTGAGGTATTTGCGCAAGACCTCGAGACCTTCTTCCTGCGTGGGGAAGCGGCCGTTCTCGAGGTTGAAGCGCTGCGCGGCCGAGGCCAATTGCTCGATCTGCGTCCGGGCGGCGGCCACGCGGCCTTGGTCGAGCGCCGGCGCGAGGCGCTGGTAGGCGACAGCGGAAAACAGCGCGATGATCGTGATCACCACGAGCATCTCGATCAGCGTGATACCCGCGCGCCGATCGCGTCTTCTTTGATTCTTCATGCGACTCATTGACTTCCCTTACATCCCCATCTGATTGATGCTGGTGATAGCCAACATCACACTCAGGATCATAGCGCCGACGACGACGCCCAAGAACAAGATGACCGCCGGCTCGAAGAGAGCCGTGAAGCGCTTGATCGCCTCGCGCGTGTCCTTGTCATAAATATCGGCCATACGGTTGAACATCTCGTCGAGTTGGCCGGTCTCTTCGCCCACGGTGAGCAAGTGGCCCGCGAGCGCCGGAAACACGCCGGTCTTCTTGAGCGGTCCCGCCAAACCTTCGCCGCGTTTGACGCCCTTGGAGATCGGCTCGAGCGAGCCCGAGAGCACGCGGTTGGACAGAATCCCCTTGGTGATGGCGAGCGATTGCACGAGCGGCACCGTGTTCGAGACGAGCGTGCCCATGGCGCGCGC
>JAWKHJ010000026.1:0-97556 GCA_041394905.1 Bryobacterales bacterium
GGCAATCACGTTCCAGGTCCCGCCAAACGTGGGATCTGGACCATCGTCGGAATGATCGATCAAGATCGTTGCCGCGGGGGACATGGTGCTGCACACCCCAATCGCAAGTAGGGCCGCCAGGGTCGAAAATCGCATTCCTCGAGGGTACCCGTAACACGCGAGCGAGGACAACCGGGGGCTCCTCTATACGCACTACGGAAAAACCCCTTACAAATCCCGGCGGCTAAACGACCGCACCGCCATTGCCAACGCAAACGCCGCATAGAGCGCCGCGTAGACCGCCATCCAGTCGCTCGGGACCACCCTCGCCCCAAACGGCGTCCCGATCACCGAAACCACGATCGGCTGCTGCAGCTCATAGGCCGCCCGCCGCCACAGCGCCTCGCTCGGGAAGACGACACTCGCCACAACCCCCACCATTTCCGCGGAGTTGTTCCCCGCGACATGGCCAATCTCCTCGATCCATCCACCCAAGAACGCCAAACCATGCAGCCCGATCGCAACGACACCCGCGGCGAGCGTAGACAAGCGCGAGCTCGCCCACATCGTCACGGAAAGCAACAACAACGCCTCCAGCCACATGAAGCCGAACGCCGCCGGGAAGCGCGGCGGATAGAACCCCCGCAGCGCATAGACCACCGCCGTCTGGCCGCCCGTGAGCAACAGCAAATACCCGCCGAGCAGCGCCGCATAAGCAAGCCACTTTCCAAGCACGATCTGCCCGCGATGGATGGGCTTCGAGGCCATGGTTTGCACGACGCCCGAGCGAATCTCGCCGGCCAAAGTATCCGCCGAGCCGAATACCGCCACCATCGCCACGAGCATGTTGAAGGGATACATGCCGATGACGAGGAACATCTTCGAGAGCTCTTTCGCGATGATCGCGTTCGGAGGGGTTTCGCGCGAGATGAAGTAGAGCGCAACGCCGAACAGCAGCAACATTGCTAGGCCGATCAGAACGCCCATGCTGAGAATGCGGCGACGCGACGCCTCCCGCAGCGTCATGCCAAAAATCACGCGGATCGGGCTCACAAGCCGCCCTCCTCGCCCACAGTGTCGAGAAAACGCTGCTCCAGCGACGGACGTTCCGGCGTCACCGAGTAGATCCGTGCGCCCATCGCGACCAGGGCTTCGACGGCGGCGGGGATGGCGTCCTTCGAATTGAGCGTGAGCCGCAGACCATCCGGCAGAACCTCCGCGCCGGTGAGATGTTCCGCGACATCGGAGGGCAAGCCGTCCGCTCGGATTACGACGACCGTCTCAGCGGCGCCATCCAGCACGAGCGCGTCCACGGTCTCGCCGGAACGCATGAAGGCCACGCGGTCGCAGGTGAGCTCGACTTCGCCCAACAGGTGCGAGTTGAGGAAGATCGTCGCACCGCGCTCGCGCTCGTCGAAGATGATCTGGCGCACCATGCGCCAGCCGCTGGGGTCCAGTCCCGAGGTGGGCTCGTCCAGGAAGAGCAAATCCGGACGGTGGAGCAGCGCTTGCGCCAGCCCCACGCGCTGGCTCATACCCTTGGAGTATTCGCCGATGCGGCGGCGGGCGTGATCCGCCATGCCGACGCGCTCGAGCAGCTCGCCTACGCGACGAGTGAGCGCCGGACCATCAAGGCCGCAGAGCCTCCCGTGGGCCAGCAGCATCTCTTCCCCGGTGAACCAGTCGTGAAACCGAAAAAGTTCCGGCAAGAAGCCGATGCGCCGTCGCGTTTCGACGTGGCCCGCCGGCTCGCCCAGCACGCTCGCCTCGCCGCTAGTGGGATGGACCAAGCCAAGCAGCATCTTGACGGACGTACTCTTCCCCGCCCCATTCGGACCGAGAAATCCGAAAACCTCGCCGCGGTCTACGGCGAGGTCCAGGCGGGCTACGGCGACTTTGTCTCCAAAGACCTTTCGCAGCCCACGCGTTGCGATCGCGGGCGTTGAGCTCATTCCAAGCTGTTCGCCATCTGCAGCCCGAAGCCGGTGTCGCCTGTGCCCGTCAGCATGTAGGTGATTCCGTTCCTCACCCAAAAGATGCCATACCCCTGCATTTCGACGTCGTCGCGGTGAAAGGTCACCAGAACGCCCCTGCCGCCATCAACCTCGATCTCTTCATGGCGAGCCTGATCCTTGGGCATCGGGATCACCAAGGTGGAGGTCCAATCGATAGCCGACGTCATCAGCTCAGCTTCGTCAGACGACATCCCGCTGACCTCCAGACCCAACTTGGCGATCTGGCCCAGGTCGATCTCCGGCGTCGACACGACCGACGGCGTACGCGTCTGCACGAGCTGGAAGCATTCGGGCGACGGCTTGGCGCCTTCCTCCCAGCAATTCCCATAGCGGGCGCGCAACGACTCGAACAGATCGAAACGGACGTGCGCTTGGTCGAGCTCCGCGGGGACCTGGACATCGGAGCGGCCGATGATTTCGAGCATCTGCTCGAAGCGGGCGAGGTCGACCGTCATCTCGAAGGACGCGGAGTCGTTTACCGTCAGATTTGGCTGCTCGATGACGCCTGCCGGAAGGCGCGCCGTCAAGTGTGCCATCGCGGACGCTTCTTCACGGGAAGACGCCTGTTGACTCGGACCAGGCTTCTTCACCTCCTCGACGGTTTCCGAAAGGGCTTGCGCGAGCATTTGCGCTTGGGGTTGGCTCAAATCCTTGGGAAGCTGCCGATGGTCGAACTCGAGCACGGCGACGGTCTCGAAACGCAGGAACCCGAGCAGCCGCTGCGCCGCGGCACGTGCCGGCTGCCAGGTCAGTAGCAGCGCGCCAAGCAAAAGACTCGCGGCAAGAGCGCCCCAAGCGGGCAGGTTGCGGCGGGCGGGCTTTCCGTCGAGAGAGAGAGCGGCGAGGGCCGCCTCCGTGTCGGCGGTTGACGGAGCGTCGTCGAGCGAGGACAGGGCGCCAGAGGTCCATTGGCTCGATTCGCGCAACGCCTCCAGGCGGCGGCTCAGCGCCGAATCGTGGGCAAGCAGGGATTCGATTTCCGAACGGCGTGTCTCGCACACTTCGCCGTCGAGATACGCGCGCAAGTCTCCGTCTGGAATCAGCATGATTGTTTGTCCTCCTCGGGATAGAGCTCGCGGTAGCGCCGGGCAAGCTCGGCCTCCGCACGCGCCAACAGAGTTCCCACCGACGCCGGATTCAGGCCCAGCGCCTCTGCCGTTTCCTGATACGAGAAACCCGAATGCCGCAACAGCAACATCTGCGCACGCTGCGGCTCGAGCTTGGCCAAGGCCGCTCGCACGCGTTGCGCACGCTCTCGGGCGAGCAGATCATCCAGGGGCGGCGATTGTTCGCCTGTCGCCGGCGCTGCCTCACGCTCATAGCGCGTTCTGCGCGAGTCCGCTCGAATAGCATCGAGCCCAGATCGCACTGCGACGCGATACAGCCACGCCCGCATTCCCCTCGGCTCGCTTTGCAGGTGCGGCCGCTCGTGCAATTTGAGGAAGACCTCTCCCGCCTTTTCCTCGGCAAGGCCGCTATCGCCCACTACTTGGCGGATGACGGCTACGATTCGAGGGTAGTGTTCGCGGAAAAGCGCCTCGAAGTCGCGGCGCGCCCACCGAGAGTGGTTTTCGACTCGCATGGGCGTCGGTCGGGCGATGGCCTCGGTGATCTCCATGGCGTTCACTGCTAGAAACGCCGCTCACCGAGAGATTGTGACAAGCAGGCTGAGAATTATTCTCCGCGAAGCTCCCGCAATCGTTTCTGATCGTCGATGCGCTCCTGCTGGCGGCTCTTCCGCCGTTTGTCGTCCATCGGGCCGGCGCCGGGTTGATGCACAGCCTGCTTTGCGGCGAGGTTCCGCTTCTTGATGTTCTCGAGCTTCTTGCGCCGCCTCGCCACGCTCTCATTTTAAGATCAAGCCATGGACGCTTTACGCTCGCTCGCCGTCCCCACGTTGCTTGCCTTCGCCGCCTGTGGCGCGCCGCCGCCCGCAGAATCCCCAGCACCGGCGAGCGAGAACCCTAAGCCCGCGGTTGCTCCGAGCACAGTCAAACGTTTGCCTATCGCGGATTTTTCCGAGCTGCCGGCATCGGTAGCCGCGTTCCTCGAAAAGCGTGAGTGCACTATCCCGCAGGCCGACAGCGTCGAAGGCCAGTCGAACGTAATATCCGGCGAGTTCTTCGAAACAGGCGTGCGAACCTGGGCCGCCCTCTGCTCGCGCGATGGCCGATCGATCGCACTGGTCTTCCGCGATCCCGACGACCGCGACCCTGCCGCCCTGGCTTCCATCGCTGACAATCACTGCGCGAATGCGCAGCAGCCCTGCTCGTTCGCTGCAAACATCCAGACCGTGGACCCTGAATTGATCCGGCAGTACGACCGCGAGGTCAGTGGCCTCACGCCGCCGCCCATCCAGCACCAAGGCATTGAGATTGTGCAGCCGGGCGAGCCTGCTGTCGTGCGCTACTTTCACGACGGGCAGTGGCTGGAACTTCTTCGCCTGGCCGACTAGGTGATGTGCGCGCCGCGCGCCTCAGTGTAGACCGCGTAGAGCGACTGACTGGCCGCCATGAACAAGCGGTTGCGCTTCGGCCCCCCGAAGCAGAGGTTGGCGCAGATCTCCGGCAAACGGATCTGCCCAATACGGTCACCGTTGGGAGCGAAAATGTGAACCCCGTCGTAGCCGTCGCCGACCCAACCCGCGGAGGACCATATATTGCCATCCTCATCGCAACGGATGCCGTCGGCCAGGCCCGCCTTGCCGTTCAGCTCCATCGAACAGAACTTCCGTCCCCGCTCGAGTTTCGCGCCATTCACATCCCAGACCTTGATGATGCGGTCGGCCTCCGGGTAGTGCGTCGCCCCAGTGTCCGCGATATAGAGCATCTTGTAGTCGGGTGAGAAGCACAGCCCGTTGGGCTTGTAGATTTCGTCTGTGACCTTGGTGATCGCGCCGGACTTGCCGTCCACCCGGTAAACCGCCTCCTTCAGGTGCAGAGGGCCTTTGTTACCTTCGTAATGCATCAACGCGCCGTACCCTGGGTCGGTGAACCAAATATTCCCGTCTGGGTCGACGACCACGTCGTTGGGAGCCTTGAGCTCCTTGCCGTCGAACTTGTCGGCGATCACCGACGTGGAGCCGTTGTGCTCGTAGCGCACCACCCGACGGTTGCCATGCTCGCAGGAGAGCTGCCGGCCCTCCCAGTCGAACGTGTTGCCGTTGGAGTTGCCAGCCGGCTGACGCATCACGCTGACGTGACCGTCGTCGTTCACCCAGCGCATTTGGCGATCATTCGGGATGTCGCTCCACACCAGGTAACGCCCAACGCCGTTCCAGGCCGGGCCCTCGGCCCACAGCGTCCCGACGTAGAGCCGCTGAATCGGCGTGTTGCCCAGCTTATACTTGTCAAAACGCTTGTCGAGCGAGACGATGTCCGGGTCGGGATACCGTGTCGGGCTCTTGCCCGACCAATCGCGTTGCTGCGCGGGCGCAGCCGCGGCGGCGAACAGGGCGCCGGCGGCCGACAAAACGTTGCGGCGAGACATGGCAAACTTCATCGCGCCATCCAGGGTACACGAACCCGTGCCCCGATGGATGACATAGAGCTAACACGTAGACCCCGTAAGGCGAACACCTAACGGCTTTTTAGTACGAGTCGACGCAACAATGAAAACGACCGCGGCGCCCGTCGAGAGCTGCTATGCAACGTTTTCTTTTCAGCCTCTTGGCGGCATTCGCATTCGCCGCCGGCCTTCTGGCGCAAACCAATGTCCCAGACCTTTTCCAGGAGCCGAAAGGCCTAAACGCCGCTCGGCAACGCGCGCTGCAACGCGATAGCTCTCCCGCGGAGATGGCCGTCGTACGCAGCCGCCTCGTGCGGCTGAACCTCGATGCCATCGACCCGGATTCAGCCGGGGCAGCCGCGATCCACAGCGTCCGCATCAACCTATTTCCCGGCATCGACCCGCAGGCGCAGCGGACCAGGAGCGCGAACCACGGTCGTCCGGGACGCTACTTTTGGTTTGGACAACCTCAGGGAGAACCCGAGTCCGATGTGGTGCTCAGCGTCTCCGACGGCCGCGTGAACGGCTCGATCGCTCTTCGCGAAGGCTTCTTCCGCATTCGCCACATCGAGGGCGATCTCCACGAGATTGCGGAGGTCGCTTATGACCGCCCGCAGAGCATTGAAGACGCCGTACCGCTCCCGCAAACCGCGGCACTGGCAGCGCCCAAGCAATCCAAAGAGCTCGTCGGCCCCAACGCAATCGCCGCGGCGGGAGACGCGCAAGTCGACATTCTGGTGGTCTACACTTCCGCAGTCGCCGCGCCGCGGCGGATCGCAAACGATTCAGGACCACATTCAGCTTGCGATCGACGAAGCCAACGCCAGCTTCGTCAGCAGCAACACGCAGATGCAGTACCGTCTCGTCGGCATGGCCGAGATGAACTTCTCCGGCTCGCCCGCGCCGAACGGATCATTCTTAGACCAAGTCACCTCCAACGAGCCCGATCTGCAAGCCCTCCGCAGCTATTACGGAGCGGACATGGTGTCCGTTTGGGTTGAGAATACGGCCGGAGGCACAGTCGGCATCGCTTGGCTCAATCCGGGAGCTCCGTTCGATTTCACCGACTATGGCTACGGCATCGTCACGCAAAGCTACTCGAACGGCCCGTTCTACACCTTCGCTCACGAGGGGGGACACAACCTCGGTGGAGCGCATGATCGCGACCACGCATCGACCCAAGGAGCCTTCTCCTACTCCTACGGTTACCAGTACAAGCCATCCACGGGCATAGGCTTCTACACGATCATGTCCTACAGCGGCGGCTGCTCGAGTTGCTCTTCGATCAATCGTTGGTCCAACCCGGATTTGCTCTACAACGGCGTCCCAACCGGCGTGCCCCAGCTCGATCCTTTGGCGGCCGACAACGCGGCGACGCTGCGGCAAATTGCACCTTCAGTCGCCGGACTCATCGCCCCGCAATCGCCGCCGCCCAACCACGCCCCTACCGCCAATGATCAGACGCTGAGCGCTTTTTCCTCGATCGACAAGGTCATCACACTCACAGGCTCCGACGCCGACAACGATGCGCTCGAGTTTGAAATCCTCACGCAACCATCGCACGGCTCCCTGACCGGCAGCGGCGCCACTTGGACCTATCGCGGCGACGTAGGCTACAGCGGCCCCGATCAGTTTACGTTCGAAGTGCGTGATCCCTACGGCGGATTCGACAGCGGCACGATCAGCCTGAACGTCACCGTCCCCGCATCCACTCCTCCCAGCGTCAGCTTGGCTGCTCCCACCGGCGGCCCATTCAACTCGCCGGCCACGATCAATCTGACCGCGACCGCAACCGATTCGGACGGCTCGGTCCTCGACGTGCGCTTTTACGCCAACGGAGCGCTGATCGGCTCGGCGACATCCTCGACGAGCTCTTTCACGTTCGCGTGGGCCAATGTGACAGAGGGAAGCTACTCAGTCACCGCCGTCGCCCGCGACAACACCGGGAACACCGCGACTTCCAACGCCGTTTCCGTGACTGTCGGCGCCGGCTCCAGCGTAGGCTATACCACGCGGGTTGAGTTATTGCACTACGCCTTCAACGAGGGCACTGGAACAACCGTCTACGATGCGGTCGGCGGCCACAACGGAACCACT
Source organism: Bryobacterales bacterium (assembly GCA_041394905.1). Lineage (GTDB taxonomy): Bacteria > Acidobacteriota > Terriglobia > Bryobacterales > UBA6623 > RI-231. The sequence goes on from JAWKHJ010000026.1 coordinate 7,599, forward strand.
GGAGGCTCCGCGTCCTGGACTTCGCTCGGTCTCAAGGGCGGCTGGGTCAACTCCGGCGTCTCTTCTTTCTCCGGCAACAAGCTCAGCGCGGTTTCCGGCGACGCCTTCACCGTCCTTTGGGTCGGCAAGCTCGATTCGTCCAACAACTACCAAACGCTGTTCTCCATGCAGGGCAGCTCCAAGGTCCACGCCAGCCTGCTCTATTACCAGCCCAACGGCTATCTCTATCTCAACGTCAACGGCTACGGCAGCGCCTTCAACGCCGGCTCCTGTTTGGCAAAAACGTCATGGTCGCCTTGCGCTGCGCGAGCGGAATCTGTTCCTGGCGCGTCGGCGCGGATACCTGGAAGAACGCTGCAGTGGGAACGACCGTCGATCCTTCGCCGCTACTGCTGGTCGGCTCCGACTACCAGCACTACAGGCCTTTCACCAACAACGTCTCCTCCTGTTCTGGGTCTACGGCGACGCCCTCACCGACGCCGAAGTCGACGCCAACTTCCAGTACGCTGGCTCCACCTCGCCTCACGCGGGCGCCTCCTCGACGGCTATACTCCGTCCTCGCCCCGCCTTCGAATACAGCGCCTACGGTCTCGCTCGCCTCTCCGACAGGCGGTCCCTTCACGGCCCCGGCTTCGATCAACCTCGTCGCCACGGCATCGGATTCCGACGGCTCGGTCCAGAAAGTCGACTTCCTAGCCAACGGCTCGCTCATCGGAACCGCCACCTCGGCCTCGTCCACCTTCAGCTACAACTGGACCGGCGTCCCAGCGGGCGACTATTCGATCGTCGCGCGTGCCACCGACAACATCGGCGCCACGACCGACTCTGCCCCGTGACAGTTTCCGTCGGCAGCGCATCCGCCGGTGGTCCACTCTACATCACGCGAGCAGGTCTGTTGCACTACGCCTTCAACGAGGGCGCTGGAACAACCGTCTACGATGCGGTCGGCGGCCACAACGGAACCACTGCAGGCTCCGCTTCCTGGACTTCGCTCGGTCTCAAGGGCGGCTGGGTCAACTCCGGCGTCTCTTCTTTCTCCGGCAACAAGCTCAGCGCGGTTTCCGGCGACGCCTTCACCGTCCTTTGGGTCGGCAAGCTCGATTCGTCCAACAACTACCAAACGCTGTTCTCTATGCAGGGCAGCTCAAGGTCCACGCCAGCCTGCTCTATTACCAGCCCAACGGCTATCTCTATCTCAACGTCAACGGCTACGGCAGCGCCTTCAACGCCGGCTCCCTGTTTGGCAAAAACGTCATGGTCGCCTTGCGCTGCGCGAGCGGAATCTGTTCCTGGCGTGTCGGCGCGGATACCTGGAAGAACGCTGCAGTGGGAACGACCGTCGATCCTTCGCCGCTACTGCTGGTCGGCTCCGACTACCAGCACTACAGGCCTTTCACCAACAACGTCTCCTCCCTGTTCTGGGTCTACGGCGACGCCCTCACCGACGCCGAAGTCGACGCCAACTTCCAGTACGCTGGCTCTACCCTCGCCTCACGCGGCGCCTCCCTCGACGGCTATACTCCGTCCTCGCCCCCGCCTTCGAATACAGCGCCTACGGTCTCGCTCGCCTCTCCGACAGGCGGTCCCTTCACGGCCCCGGCTTCGATCAACCTCGTCGCCACGGCATCGGATTCCGACGGCTCGGTCCAGAAAGTCGACTTCCTAGCCAACGGCTCGCTCATCGGAACCGCCACCTCGGCCTCGTCCACCTTCAGCTACAACTGGACCGGCGTCCCAGCGGGCGACTATTCGATCGTCGCGCGCGCCACCGACAACATCGGCGCCACGACCGACTCTGCCCCCGTGACAGTTTCCGTCGGCAGCGCATCCGCCGGTGGTCCACTCTACATCACGCGAGCAGGTCTGTTGCACTACGCCTTCAACGAGGGCACTGGAACAACCGTCTACGATGCGGTCGGCGGCCACAACGGAACCACCGCAGGTTCCGCTTCCTGGACTTCGCTCGGTCTCAAGGGCGGCTGGGTCAACTCCGGCGTCTCTTCTTTCTCCGGCAACAAGCTCAGCGCGGTTTCCGGCGACGCCTTCACCGTCCTTTGGGTCGGCAAGCTCGATTCGTCCAACAACTACCAAACGCTGTTCTCTATGCAGGGCAGCTCCAAGGTCCACGCCAGCCTGCTCTATTACCAGCCCAACGGCTATCTCTATCTCAACGTCAACGGCTACGGCAGCGCCTTCAACGCCGGCTCCCTGTTTGGCAAAAACGTCATGGTCGCCTTGCGCTGCGCGAGCGGAATCTGTTCCTGGCGCGTCGGCGCGGATACCTGGAAGAACGCTGCAGTGGGAACGACCGTCGATCCTTCGCCGCTACTGCTGGTCGGCTCCGACTACCAGCACTACAGGCCTTTCACCAATAACGTCTCCTCCCTGTTCTGGGTCTACGGCGACGCCCTCACCGACGCCGAAGTCGACGCCAACTTCCAGTACGCTGGCTCCACCCTCGCCTCACGCGGCGCCTCCCTCGACGGCTATGTCGCTTCCGGCAACTCCAGCCCGACCGCACAAAGCGCGGACATGACCATCGCGCAGGATCGTTACGGGTTCGTTTACCTGCGAGGCAGCGACCCCGATGGCGACTCGCTCACCTACAGCGTCACCTCAGGCCCGGCTCACGGCACGCTCGAGGACACTGCATTTCCCTTCAAGTACTACCAACCGGAAGCGGGCTGGACCGGGACCGATCACATCCAGTTCGAAGTCCGCGACTCCTACGGGCATTCCGCGACGGGCGCTATCAGCATCACCGTCGAGCCCTACCAGACCTTCAACACCGCAATTTCGACCGCGGATGAGCTCTTCGCCAAACTTCGCTTTGCGCGACCCGGCGAGACTGTTGTGCTCGCGCCAGGCGTCTACACGCGTCCGGTCTTTTCCAGCACCGACTGGGGCCTACGGGGCGTTGAACAGTACCCCATCGTCTTTCGGGCCCAGGATCCGGCCAACCCGCCGACGATCGACGGCAGCCTCGTGCTCGCCGGCTCGAGCTGGCTGCGGTTCGAGAACCTACGCTTCGTCAACCCCGGCTACCACAACGTCAACGTCTACCCGAACGACGCCTACCCGTCGCACGACATCGTCTTCGATGGCATCTACGCCGAAAGCAAGCCCGACCTCACCCTCGCAGCCAACCTGAAAATCACTCGAAGCGACAATGTCGACGTCCGCAACTCCACTTTTTTCGGTTGGGGCGACAACTCAATCGACACTATCGGGCTGTGGGGCGGCGTCTTCGAGGACAACCAGTTCCTCGGCCGCTCAGGCTTCGCCCAACGGACGGCCCTCCAGCTCAAAGGCGACAGCCGAGACCTGATCGTGCGCAACAACTACTTCTTCAACGCAGGCCAGCGCGTGGTGCAAATTGGCGGCGGCACGGGCGCACAATTTTTCCGCGAACCACCTTCATTCGAGGCGCAGCGAGTCGAGGTTTACGGCAACCGCATCGTCGGCGGCGGCGCATGCTTTTCCCTCGCCACGCAAACCGACTCGAACGTTCACCACAACACCTGCTACCTGCCATCCATCTGGATCATCCGCCTGCTCAACGAGAACGGCGATCTCGAGCCGAACCAGAACGGACGCTTCGAACACAACCTGTTCGTCTACGACTCGGGCATCAACCCAGAGTTCGTCAATCTCTCGGTCCTCGGTGGCGTGGACGTCGCATCGTTCGTCTTCCACAACAACGCCTATTTCCAGGTCGATGGCGACTCTCCCTCCCTGCCCGCTTTGCCCGTGGTTGACACCAACATGGTCGACCAGATCAACCCCGAGCTCGTCGATGCCGGCCTTGCAACCATGGCCATCGGCTCAGCCAACCCTGCGTTCGTGGACATTGGCGCGGACGTGGTGAACCCCTAGTCGGGGGCATCCCCCATAATGAGCCTCGTCGGCTCATGTCCCCTCGCTCCCGCTCACGCTAATCCTGCTCGCCGCCTCTGTCCTGGGAGCGCAGCAGAACCAAGACGTCCGCCGGCTCGCCCCTACGTCCCATCGCCCGACCCCATCGTGCGACAAATGCTCACACTCGGCGAACTGCGCCCCGGAGAGCTTCATTTCGATCTCGGCTCCGGCGACGGCCGCATCGTTCTGGCCGCCGCGTCGCTCGGCGCGCAATCCGTCGGATTCGAGATCGACGCCAAGCTTGTCGACAGCAGCCGCCATTCCATCCGCAAAGCCGGCCTTTCTAAGCTCGCGCACATTGAAAAGAAAGACCTTTACACCGCCGACTTTCGCCAGGTCGACCTGGTTACCACCTACCTGCTACCCGTCATGCTCAAAGAGTTAGCACCCATCCTCGCGCAGCAATGAAGCCCGGGAGCCGCCTCGTTTCGCACGACTACCCCATCCCTGGCTGGACGCCGGAGAAGATCGAATCCGGCGTCGACGCATCGAACGGCTTGCCATACCGTGTCTTTCTCTATCGCCGTTGACCCCTATACTGGACTTGGATATGCGTTTTGCCGCCGCGCTGCTGTTCGCCGCCATCGCATTCGGAGCCGAAACCCCCGCCGCGGAGGCCGAGCGGGTTGCGCCGTACTATCCTTCGCCGCGCGCTGTCGTCCTCGAAATGCTGGACGCCGCCGAGCTCCAGCCTGACGAGTTGTTGGTCGACCTGGGCTCCGGCGATGGACGCATCGTGATCCTAGCCGCGCGCGACTATGGCGTCCGAGCGGTCGGCTACGAGCTCGAAGACAGCCTCGTGCGCTCCTCGCGCCGCCAAATCGACGAGCTCGGTCTCGGCGAGCGCGCCCAAATTCGCCAGCAAGATCTCTTTACCGCGGAGCTTGGTGACGCCGACGTCGTCACGCTCTACCTGCTGCCCCGCGCCATGAAGCGGCTCGAACCCATCCTCCAGATGACGCTCAAGCCCGGCGCGCGCGTCATCGCCCACGACTTCGCCTTCCCCACCTGGAAACCCGAGAAAACCATACCCGTCGAAGACGACCAAGATCTCGACGGGTTGCCGCACACCATTTATGTCTACAAGAGGTAACGCATGCGACGGCGCGCGTTCTTGATCGGCTCCTCCGCCTTGCTGGCGGCTTGCGGGAGCCCCGCACCCCAACGCGAAATTGAGGGCGAACTGCTCTCGACCTGGGAGCCGACCCCGCATCCGGTCGTGCGCAAAATGCTCGAGATGGCGCAGCTCCGACCCGGCGAACTGCTCTACGATTTGGGCTCGGGCGACGGCCGCATCGTCATCGCCGCCGCGGAAGAGTTCCGCGCCCAGGCGCTCGGCTTCGAGATTGATCGCGACTTGGCGCACCTGAGTCAGAAAGCCATTCGCAGCAAGCGCCTCAGCCGCTTAGCACGCGTTGTGCCGGAAGACTTGATGAGCGCGGACTTCTCCAAGCCCGACGTCGTTGCCTGTTACCTCACGCCCGAAGGTCTCGCCAAGGTGACGCCGAAGCTCGAAGCGGAGATGCGCCCCGGCACACGGCTCGTGGCCTATAAATTCCCCATCCCTGGTTGGACTCCCGTCCAGACCGAAACGATGAAGGACCCGGACCCGAACATCCCGCTACACGAGATCTTCCTCTACCACCGCTAGTTCGCCACGCGCACCGAGGGCATCGCGTCCACGAAACCCGCCTTGTCTTTGCGCAACTCCACGATGGCCTCCGCCCGCATTTTCTCGAGCAAGGCGCGATGCTCGGGCTTCACGGCAAGATTGTCGAGCTCGTCCGGATCCGCTTCCAGATCGTAGAGCTCTTCCAGGTCTTCGATCAGCGGCCGCACGTATTTGTATTTGCCTTCGCGCAACATCACGTACCAAGGCACCCCGTTGTGGAATGCGCCTTCGCCTTTGGGGATCGGGTTTGTGTCCGATCCGTAGCTGCGCCCCGTAGCCGCCAGCATCGCCGGATACGGCCAGTCGCGGTCAGGGTTCTCGAGCAGCGGACGCAAGTCGTTTCCGTGCATCTCCCACGGCAACTCGATGCCGGCGAAGCTGAAGATCGTCGGCACGATGTCGACGCCGGACACGGCGGTCTTCACCACCTTCCCCTGTGGAATGCGGCCTGGCATGCTGAACATCAAAGGCGAACGAATGTTCGCGTCGTAGGCCGCGATCTTCGTCCCTCGAAAACCATGCTGTCCCCAGGCCAGGCCCTGGTCCGAGGTAAAGATGATCAGCGTGTTCTCGCGTTGGCCCGATTCCTCGAGGGCGGCCAGGACGCGCGCGAACCCCTCGTCGAGCGCCTTGACGCCCTGGTGATATTGCCGGACCCATTCGGTGATCGAACGCCCGCGAAACACCGGCGTCCCGTTTGGGCCGCGCTCCCAGTGATTGATCTTCTGCGCCCAGTCCGGCTTGCCCGGCCGCGGCGCAAACACGTCCGCCGGGGTATCAAAGTCGATCCCCGCGTAATCCTTCATGTGCCGGTCCGCCGGAGTGTAGGGGCCGTGGACGGCGCCGTAGCACAACCAAAGGTACCAGGGCTTGTCCGGGTCGCGATCCTTGCCCTTGATCAAGTCGACGGCCCAGTCGGTGTACTGGTCGGTCGAATAGCGCTCGAGCATCTCCGTCTTGCCACCCTGGTAGGTGATCGGTTGATCGTAGTAGTAATGGCCGCTCGTCTCCGGGTGCGCGGGACGATTCCACACGATCTGGAAATCCCAATCGCGGCCGTAGCCGGTATCCACGCCCGTGTGCCACTTGCCGATCTGCGCCGTGAAGTATCCGTTCTCACGAAAGACCTTCGGCCAGAAAGGCGTTTGGCCGGGTCGTAGACGCTCCCCGGATATGCACCCTCCATGCGCATCGACTCGATGCCGAACGGGTGCCGCCCCGTCAGCAACGTCGCGCGCGACGGCATACACCACGAGCCGATATAGGCGTACCGAACCGCACGCCCTCCTTCGCCAAGCGGTCCATCGTCGGCGTCTCGACCCACGGATAGGACTGCGGATACGCGCCGACAGTGCGATACGAGTGATCGTCGGTGTAGAGGAACAGGATGTTAAACGAGCGCCGATCGGCTGCTTCGGCCAAGAACCGGCAGCAGCAACAGGGCGAGCGAGCAGGCGGCGAGGCATGGCCGTGAGCGTAGCCTCGTCAAATCGCCGCGGCGCAATCGAGCACCTCCAGCCGTCAGCCCAGCCAACGGTCGAGTTGTCCGCGCAGCCCGATGAGCGGCTCGCGATAAGCCCGATCGGCTGCCACGTTGCGTCTTTCGGGAGCGGATCCGCCTCCAAGTCATAGAGCTCTTCCGGCGGCCGAGCAAGGGATACGGGTCGCGCAACACGTCCTCGCCCATTCCGCCCCAGTTTTGGATGACTTGTGGCCAGACTGTAGAGGCTCATCGCGCAAAGTGACGTTACGGATGAGCTTGGCAGCTCGCCGCGGACTGTGTAGAGTTCGTTGCGCTCGTGATGCTCTGCGAAGACGTGCGTCCTGCTTTGCCCTAGGATGTCAACGCCCTGGCAGGTTGTGGCCGCTTCGCCTCCGGCCAGCTTCAGCAAGGTGGGGGCGACGTCGATAGTCGACGCCAACCGGTCATCCACACGCGGGCCGCCGACCCCTGGCCCGCTCAGAAGCAAGCTCGAACGCAGCCCCCAGTCATAGAGGGAGAACTTTGCGCGGTGCATGGATGGCCCGTGGTCGGTCATGTACGCAATGACGGTACGATCAAGCTCTCCGCTGCGCTCGAGGGCGGCGAGCAGCCGGCCGATCTCCTGGTCCATCTTGCTCGTTTCCGATAGATAACGCGCATAGTGCTCCCGAACCTGCGGGGTGTCGCGCAAATACGGCTAAGCAGTGAGCGACCTCGTCCGGCGTGTAAGGGAAGTCGTCGTGGCGGCGATACGGCCGATGCGTGTCGGGCAGAAGTAGAGGCAAAACGGGCGGTCGCGTCGTTTTTCGAGGAAGGCCTCGGACTGCGCCAAGTAGTCCGCAGGCTTGGGGAACTCATGCTCGAACTCCGTGCGCCGTCGCCCTGACCGTGGATAGATGCTTCACCGAGCGGCGGCCGTCTCATAGCCCAACGCCTGCAAACTCTTCGCAAAGGTCCACAAGCGAGGGTCCATTGCGAGCTCCTCCGCCTGATCGCCCTGCACGAGCTGTGTTACGCCGGAAACATGCGGGTAGAGCCCGGTCATGACCGCGCCCTCGGCCCGGGCCGCACAACGGCGCAGTCGTAAAGCAGCGCGTAAAACGAACGCCTTGGTGGGCAATGCGGTCTAAATTCGGCGTGGCGGACAACCGGATGGCCATAGCAGCCGAGATCGTCCCATCCGTGGTCATCCGCAACGATGACGAGAAAGTTCGGCGGTCTCGACTGAGCCTCCGCAAAGCGAGCGGAGCGGTAGTTGCGAGAAGAGCCCGGCGCGTCATTGACGAATCTCACTTGTTGTAGGGATGTCCGCTCAATATCGTAAACGCCCGATAGATCTGCTCCGCCAGCACGACCCTCGCCAGCTCGTGCGGCAACGTCATCTTCGAGAGTGAGAGCAACCGGTCAGCGCCTTGGCGAAACTCGTCCGTCCAACCCTCGGCGCCACCGATGTAGAACGCCACGTCGCGGCCGGCGTCTTCGAGAAACGCCGCCAAGCCCGCGGAGTCCATTCGCTCACCGCGCGGGTCCAATGCCGCGCAGCGCCTTGGTCTCAGGCGCTTCTTTCTCGCTTTTGATTTCTCGAATGGAAAAGCGGCAGTAACGGCCGAGCCGCTTGGCGTATTCCGCTGCCGCCTCGTTCAGCGCGCGGCTGCGCGGCTTGCCGATGTAGTAGACGTCAACCTTCAACGGGAGCTTCTTCGGGAATCGGAACTCGCGGAGCCTTGCTCCACAGGCGCTCCAAATCGTAGAACGCGCGCTTCTCCGGCGTGAAGACGTGGATCAGGAGGTCGCCGTAATCGACCAATACCCACTCGCCGCGCTGCTCACCCTCGACGCCCATCGGACGCCAGCCGGCTTCGCGCATCTTCTCCTGCACCGCGTCGGCGATCGCCTGCGTTTGCCGCGTGTTCGTGCCCGTGCAGATCACGAAGAACTCGGTGAAGGAGCTAACCTTCCCGATGTCCAGCACGACTATATCTTCAGCTTTCTTCGAGCGCGCGGCTTCGACTGCAATCTGCCAAGGTTCCATCAGGATGTTTTCCCTATCTTACACTCAAGGTGCGGATGCTCGCGGGAATCGTCGTTGGCGCAGCTCTGCTCGCGGCGCTTTGATGGCGCAAGTGGCGTCGGAAACCGCAGAGCGTGAGCGCATTCGCGCCTTGGTCGCCGCCGGAGCCATGCCGCGCAATGCGCTGGCGGACCTCGACAGTGATCTGGAAAAACAGCGCCTGCAAACCGAGCTGCGCACGCTGACCGGCAAGCGTGAGCTCTCGCTCGACGAGATCTCCAGCTGCTCGACGCCGCAAAACGGCTGCGCGATCTGACGAAAGAGCAGTTCGAAACCACCGCGCGTCGACGCGGGAGCCGTCCCGCGCAACGATCTCGAACCCGCAGGACGCTTACGATTCGGCTCAAAAACTGCTCGAGCTTGCCGAAACTCGCGGCCGGCTCGCCAAACAGCTTGCGGACATGGCTAGCGCTGAAGAGCGGCTGGACGAGCTCGAAGAAGAGGATCTCGCCTTTCAGTTCATCGGCTCCGGCGGCTTTGACGAACTCGACATCCTCGACGTCCAGGGGTTCTACGAAGAAGCATTCCACGCGCTCCCTGCCCATCAGCGCCGACGGCGATACGCCGCTACATCGCTCGATGGGCTCAACCACTCCGGCCGGCTCCTGACGTGGCGGTCCACCCGGATAGCGACGAGGGCAAGTTTCTATTTCGATGCTCGAGAGCTGGGCGATTCCCTACATCGCCTTCCGCAGCGCCGTCCCGGGGCAAGCGACCGGCCCGCACATCCATATCGGCCTGCCCAGCCCGCGCATCGAAGACGTGGACTGATGAGTTACGCGCAGGCTCGGGTTAGCCCTCGTAACCCACGATCAGGAGAGTCAGATCGTCAGCCTGCTCGGCGCCCTGCGTAAACGCCGCCACCTCATCGATCAAGCGCCGATGAAGCTCTTGCGGCGCCAGTGCACGATTCGCCTGCACGAAGTCGCCCAGTCGCTTCTCGCCGTAGCGGTCGTTGGAAAACGACGCCGCTTCGCTGACCCCGTCCGAGTAGAGAACAAGGCGGTCGCCGCGTTCGAGCCTCAGATCTTTGGATGGAAATTCCGCATCCGCAAACAGCCCGATCGGACAAGCCGTCGGCTCGAGCCACTCAATCGCGCCGCCCGCCCGAGCCAGCAGACCGGCGCAGTGCCCCGCATTCACCCAGCGCATCGCGCCATCCTGCCGCAACATCGCGCAAAAGCGGTGGCAAACCGTGCGTGGCGAGACCGCGCCGATACATACTTGTTGATGCGCGACACGCTTTCCGAAAGCGACTGCGAGCCTCGCCGCCGCCGAGAAGAAAGCCCCCTGCAACAACGACGTCAACAAAGCCGCCGAGACGCCCTTGCCGGAAACGTCCGCCAGCACGAAGCCCCATCGCTCCGGCGCAATCTCGATCACATCGAAGTAATCGCCGCCAACCTGAAAGCACGCCTGGCTCGAACCTGCCGCCTGCAACCAACCATCCGCGGGCATTTGGGGCGGCAAAGCTTGCTGGATGTCGCGCGCAATGTTCAACTCCTGCTCGAAAGTGCTTCTTGCGCCCCTCGTCGAGCAACGCGCATTCTCGAGCACGCTCGAGATTTCCACCGCCAGCGTCTGCAAGACCTTTTTCGCCCCGTCGATGAGGTTCGCCCCAGCCCGGCGCGTGTCCATGTAGAGCACGCCGATCGTGTCCTGCTTCGCGGAGAGCACCCGTGTCTCAGCCGCCTCGCCCAACCGAATCTTGAGAAGCGGCACACAAACCACGCTCCGCAGTTGCAGCGCGACCACCGTCTCGCTCGGATTGACCTTGCGCCCCATCGAGGGGTCGAACGACATCGCAAACAGGTCGCTGCGCTGGTGCAGCGCCTCATTGATCACGCCACGCGGCGTCTGCAAGTCGTCCTCCGCCAACTGCTGGCCTTGGTCATCGCGCGCCACACGGATCTCCAGGTCCCCACGCTCGTTCTTGAGCATCAGGAATCCACGCTCTGCCTTGGTGATCGCGAGTGCTGCATCGACTGCGGCGGCCAACACGTCGTCCACGTTGCCCGATGATTCGAGCGTGCGCGCTACGTCCAGCACGGCGCTCAGGCGCGTCAGATTTCCCGCCGACTCGGGCGCACCCGGCAGCGCCGCTACTTTTTGCAGCAGCGGCGTTTGAAAAGCCGGGGCATCACCCACGTAGATGCAATAGGAATCCTCGATGCCAAAGTCGATGCGGTCTCGGCGCTTGAGCGGCGCACGCGCCGCTTTGCGCCCGTTGACGAACACGCCATGACGGCTGTTCACGTCTTCGATGAAGTATTGCCCGTCCTCCAGCAGGATCTGAGCGTGGTCGCGCGAAATCCGGCCGTCCTTGAGCGTCAACTCACGGTCAGGCAGCCGGCCAATGCGAAACGGGCTGCGATCCACCAGAACGCGCCGCCGCTCGCCGTTCGGGCCGATCACGGTCAGGGGCAGGCTCTGCGGCTCTGTCTGTTGCGAGCCGGGTTGGAAATCCGACGAGGCCATGATCTACGCGGAACCGCGCGAGCCTACTCGGCGGGCAATTGGCCCGCTGCCTGCGTTTCGGTAGACACGGGGCGCCCTTCTTCCATCGCTTGGATGCTTTGGCAGTCGGCGCAGAAACCGCCGATCTCGGTGCGCGCAAGTTCGATCTGGAACCCGAAGTTCCGCTCCACCTGCGCCTTCATCTCTTTGAGAGGTTCGCCGAAGTACTCCTGGACCGAACCGCAGCGCAAGCAGACCACATGCGCATGCTCACGCTTCAGCCGCGTCTCGTAGTAGTGCTGATCCCCCTCCACGTGCAGCAAGTCCAGCTCGTCCACTAGCCCCTCTTGCTTGAGGATCTTCAACGTGCGGTAGACCGTAACCCGATTGATCTTGGGATCCCGCGCCTTTGCAAGCTCGTATAGCTGATCGGCGTTGAGGTGTTTGTGCGAATTGTGGATGAGCTCAAAGAGCAGCTCGCGCTGCCGAGTCAGCCGTATGCCGTGCTTGCGCAGCGGGGCTTGCAATGGGGTATTTTCGTCCAAAACGTTCTCTGCCGCGGCGGTCTCATCGTACCATAGGGCCACGGGGTCGATCTCAGCGGAATCCCCCGGTAGACACGGGCCCTAGCCGACCCTATAGTAAGAGTCTAGGCACGCGAGCCTCCAACGAATGAGAAAGCGTAATAGCCCGCCAACTTCCGACGTGGTCGACCCCAAGATCGCCGAAGAAGCCAAACGTATCGTCTTCGAACCGAAAACGCGTAAGACCTATGAGTGTCGCGTCTGCGGTGACCCGACGGCGAGCGACGAGACCGAAGGCCTCTGCTGGGTTTGTCGGCGGCTCAAGATCAGCGCCTGGCGCGAAATCGAATCGCAAATTCCTCTGGGTGAATAGCGGCTGCGCCGGGCTTTTTTTCGGCCGTCGAGACCGGGTTCGCCACCTTGCCTTTTGGTCCCAAGCGCGCTTTACCGTTTTCGATAGAGCCACATAGCCCAATCTTTCTGGGCGACGCGCTGATATTTCTGATCCCTGTGCGCTGATTGACACTCCGCCCGGTGGAAAACGCCAAGCGCCAGCGGCCCAGTTAACCGTATAAACTGTGGGGTCATGGCCACGATCTACGATGTCGCCAAGCGTGCGCGCGTCTCGACTGCCACCGTCTCCGCCGTACTCAATGGGACTGCATATGTAAGCCCCGAGCTCACCAGCCGCGTCAACGAAGCGGTCAAGGAGCTTGACTACACCATCAACGCGATTGCGCGCGGACTGCAAACGCGGCGCACGAACATGATCGGCATGCTCGTTCCCGACATCGCCGAACCTGTCTATTCGGTGATGGTCAAAGGCGTCGAATCGGGCCTCAAGACCGCCGGCTGCTCCCTGCTGCTCGGCTCCACCCACAACCAAGTCGAAGAGCAATCGCGCTATTTGTGCATGCTGCGCTCCAAGCAAGTGGACGGCATGTTGCTCTACTCGCCTTCGGCGACGAGAGCGAGCTCGCGGAGATGGTTGCCGCACACAGGCCTCTCGTCTTCATCGCCCGCCGCCCCACCTTCGAGGCCGACTGTGTCCTGGTGGACAACGTGGGCGCGACGATCCAGGCCGTCTCGTATCTGCTAAGCAAGGGCCGGTGCTGTATCGGTCTCATCGTGGGTCCGCGTACGCTCGCCGTCAGCCAGGACCGCATCGAGGGCTGGCGCAAGGCGCACCAAGACCACGGCGTCCCGGCCGACGAGGCGCTGATCGCAGAGGGCGACTACACCTCCGAATCCGGTGAGGCGGCCATGGAGAAGTTCCTCGCGCTTGGCGAGCCGCCCGACGCCGTCTTCGCAACCGGGTTCCTCATGATGACCGGCTGCCTCGGTGTGCTCCGCGCGCGAGGGGTCGACGTCCCCGACACGGTCGAGCTGATGACCTGGAGCGACAGCCCGCTGCTCGACGTCTTCGACCCGCCCATTTCCACCATTCAGCAACCCAGCTACGAAATGGGAGTGCGCGCGGCCGAGCTCGTACTCAGCCGCATCGAGAAGCCGGAAGCCCCGCCAACCAGCATCATTCTGCCTGCCGAGCTGCGCATTCGGACGCCTCGCGCGCCCGTCGGTGGTCGAGTTCGATAGACTCAGCTCTCGTGCCGAGCCAAAACCTCGTCATCTACCCCGGGTCGTTCGACCCGCCCACAAACGGTCACCTCGATCTCATCCGTCGCGCCGCCAGGCTCTTCTCCCACGTGGTCGTCGCAGCCCTGCGCAACGAGGGCAAATCGCCCCTGTTCACGGTGGAAGAGCGACTGGAGATGCTCGAGCGCGCCAGCGAAGACCTGTCGAACGTCTCCTTCGACAGCTTTGACGGCCTGCTCGTCGACTACGCGCGCAAACGCGGCTCCACGCTCATCCTGCGCGGCATTCGCGCAATTTCCGATTACGAATACGAGCTGCAGATGGCGCTGATGAACCAAAAGCTCTACCCCGAGCTCGAAACGATGTTCATCCCCGCAGCGGAAAGCTACAGCTACCTCAGCTCGCGCCTGGTAAAAGAAGTCAACCGCCTCGGCGGCGACGTTTCCGCCCTCGTCCCGCCCAACGTCGCCGTCCGCCTACGCGAAAAAGCCGCCCACCCGTAGCGCGTTCGACAATCCGACCGTGCTGCACCTGTGAGAGGCCCCAGGCGCAAGGCCGCGCGCAAAAACCCGCCCCACAAGCTATTCTGGAAGCTTATGCAGCTCTCCGAACGTGTTGGGCGGATCTCAGAATCCGCAACAATGGCCGTCACCGCCGAGGCCGCCCGCCTCAAGTCCGAAGGCGTCAATGTGATCGCGTTCGCCGCCGGCGAGCCCGACTTTCCCACGCCCGAGAACATCAAGAACGCGGCCAAGAAGGCGCTCGACGACAACTTCACGCGCTACACCGCCGCCGGCGGCATCCCCGCGCTGAAGAAGGCCGTCGTCGAGTGGCACAAAGCCGGCTTCGGCACGAGCTACCAACCTTCGGAAGCCATCATCAATGTCGGCGGCAAGCACTCCATCTTCAACGTGATGGCGGCGGTGCTCGAACACGGCGACGAGGTCGTGCTGCCCGTCCCCTACTGGGTCACCTTCTACGACGTGGTCAACTACCACGGCGGCAAGGTCGTCCCCGTCCAGACGCTCGAATCAGAAGGATTCCGCCTGACCGCAGCCGCGATCGAGAAGGCGCTGACGCCCAAGACCAAAGTCGTCATCGTAAACTCGCCGTCGAACCCCTCCGGCGCGGTCGTCGACCGCGACGAATTCGAAAAGATCTACGCCCTGGTCAAGAGGGCCGGCGCCATCCTGCTTACGGACGAGTGTTACTGCAAACTTGTCTATGACGGCGAGCCCTTCTCGATCGCTTCCCTGCCCGACGCCAAAGAGAACGTCGTCGTCGTCGGCTCACTGTCGAAGACCTTTGCCATGACCGGCTGGCGCATCGGGTTCGCCCTTGGGCCGCAACCGCTCATCAAGGCCATGGCCAACCTACAGAGCCACTCGACGTCCAACCCGACTTCGATCGCCCAGATGGCCGCCCTCGAAGCGCTCAACGGCCCGCAGGACTCGGTCGGCGAGATGCTGGCCGAGTACAAGAAGCGCCGCGATTGGATCGTGCCCGCCCTGCAGGCCATCCCCGGCGTGACGTGCCCCATGCCCGGCGGTGCGTTCTACGCCTACCCGAACATTAGCTCGACGTTCGGCCGCGGCGGCGTGAACAGCGCCCTCGAGTTTGCCACCAAACTGCTCAAGGAAGCCCACGTCGCGACCGTGCCCGGCGAAGCCTTCGGCACCAACGAGCACATCCGCATCTCCTACGCCGCCTCGATGGACGACATCAAGGAAGGCGTCGCCCGCATCGCCAAGTTCATCGACGGGCTCAAATAGCCGCGCAGCGCGACGACTCGAAGAGTGCAGGCAGCGAAACGAGCGTCAGTGTGGGACGGCGTCGCGCAAGACGTCCGGCAGGCCCTACGCTCGTTTCGCCGCAGCCCCTGGTTCACATTCGTCGCGGTAGCCACCTTGGGCGTCGGCATCGGCGTCAACGTGGCGGTCTTCACCATCGTCAACGCGGTCTTGTTCAACGGCTTCCCGCTGGTGGAAGCCAATGATCGCATCGTCTACGTCGACAGCCGCGAAGGAGGCCAATTTTGCTGCGTGTCCTACCCCGACTTCCGCGATTGGCGCGCGCAGGCTGAGTCGTTCGAAGACATGGGCGCCGTCGCCGACCTGCGCGTCACGCTCGAAGACGAGGGCGGCCTCCCGGAAACCTACAGCGCCACGCTGGTCACCTCCGGCGTCTTCCCGTTGCTCAGGCAAGCTCCGCTGTTCGGCCGCAACTTCCGGCCGCGCGACGAGTCCCCCGCCGCGCCCGCCGTCGCCATCCTTTCGCACGCCTTCTGGCAGCGCCGCTACGGCGCGAGCGACGCCATTCTAGGCCGCACGATCCGCCTCAATGGCGAGCCCACGACCATCATCGGCGTCATGCCCGCCGGCTTCTCGTTCCCTCAAAGCCAGGACCTCTGGATGCCGCTTCGCCCGACCGCGCAAGTCGACCAGCGCGGCGCGCGCGGCCTTTGGTTCGCGTTCGGACGCTTGGCCGCGGGCGCGACTCCCGACTCCGCCGCCGCCGAGCTCGACGCCATCGGGCGCCGCCTAGCCGAGCAGTACCCGCGGACCAATCGCGGCGTCCGCCCAACCATTCACAGCGTCCAGGACTTCTTCTTCGGCTCGAACGCATCCGCCGTTTACGGCGCCATGCTCGGCGCGGTCGGCTTCGTCCTGCTCATCGCGTGCGCCAATCTGGCGAACCTTCTGCTGGCCCGCGCCATCAGCCGCTCCAACGAAGTCAGCGTCCGCATCGCTCTGGGCGGCTCTCGCGCGCGCATCTTGCGCCAGAGCCTCATCGAAAGCCTCCTGTTGTCGCTCGCAGGCGGAGCCGTGGGCTGGTGGGCGGCAGGGTTGAGCGTGCGGCTCTACGTGGCGTCGGCAAGCGGGCCAGCATGGTTCGAACGCGTGCTTGACTATTCGATGGACGCGCGCGTATTCGTCTACGCCTTGGTCGTCGCCGTCGCGACCGGCCTCCTCTTCGGCGCTCTGCCCGCGCTGCGCTTGTCTCGCCTGGACATTGGCGGCATGCTCAAGCAGGGCGGACGCAACGCGAGCGGCAGCCGCCGGAACAAGAAACTCTCTTCGGCGCTCGTCGCCGCCGAGGCCGCGCTTGCCATCATGCTCCTGGCCGCGTCCGGCGTGCTGCTGCGCAGCTTCCTCAACGTCTACAGTGCGGACGCCGGCGTGCGCGCCGACCACGTGCTCACGGCCTTGCTGCGGTTGCCTGCTACCGACTACCCCGACGCCGCCGCACGCGTCTCCTTCTTTAGCGAGCTCCGGGACCGCCTCGCCGGACTGGCCGCCGTCGAGTCCGTCGCCCTTGCGGACACACTGCCCGCCTGGGGCGCCGCCACGCATCCGTTCGAGCTCGAGGGCGCCGAATCGACCGATGACGAGCGCCGCCCACGCGTTGGAGCCGTCCGCGTCAGCCCGGACTACTTCTCAACCCTAGGGGCTCCCATGCAATCCGGGCGCACCATCCAGACCGCAGATGGCGAAGCAGGCCCGGCTGCGGCGCTCGTCAACCAGCGCTTCGCTCAGATGCACTGGCCTGGCGCGGAACCCATCGGCAAGCGCTTGCGACTGTGGTCCGACGGCGCCCCCGGCCCATGGCTCACCGTCGTGGGCGTCGCGCCCAACATCGTGCAGAACGACGCCACCCGTCAGCGCTTCGACCCGCTCGTCTACACGCCCTACCGCAGCCAAACGCCGCAGGCCATGTGGGTCCTCATCAAGACCTCCGGCGCAGCCTCCGCGCTCGCGAACCCGTTTCGCCAGGAGTTGCAGCAGATCGCGCCCGGGCTCTCCATCTGGCTCGGTCCGTTCGACCTCGAGCAGCGCATGGCGGCCAACTACCGCTCGGAAGGCGTGCAGTCGGCGCTCTTCCTCGCGTTCGCCGCAATCGCGCTGCTGCTCGCCGCCGTCGGCCTCTACGCCGTCATCGCGCATGCCGTCGGCGAGCAAACGAAGGAGATCGGCGTCCGCATGGCGCTAGGCGCGGGACGCCGCGACGTCCTGAGCACGGTGTTTGCGCTCGGCATGCGACCACTCGCGGCTGGCCTGCTGCTCGGTTTAGCCGGGTCGTTCTTGGTCAACCGCGCGCTTGCATCGCAACTCGTCGGCGTCTCGCCGGCCGACCCAGTCACGCTGCTCGCGGCCGCCGCGGCGCTCCTCTTCGCGGCTCTGCTTGGTTGCTGGATCCCCGCACGCCGCGCCCTACGCGTCGACCCCGTCGTAGCCTTGCGCGAAAACTAGCGGTAGCGCTCTACGCCTCGCCGAAGTAGCGCTCGCGGATCTCCTTGCGATCCGGCGGCCCAAGCCACCATCCCAGCACGCCGCAAATCGCCGACACCCCGAGCGACCACACAAACGGGTCCAGCCCAAGATAGCTGCGGCTGCCCATCTGCAAATACTGGAACAAGAACGACCCGAACCCTCCCAGCATCGCCGCCAGGCAGCCCACCCGGTTGAACGTCGGCCAATAGAGTGCAAACAGCGTCGGGCATACGAACGTCGCCGACAAGCCCGTACCGGAGAACACCACGATGTACTGCAAGAACTCCGGCGGCCGAAACGCAAACACCAGCGGGATCACCGCGATCACCAGCGTCGCGATGTGCGTTAGCTTCCGCGCCTTTTGCTCGCTGATCGGCGTCGCCAAGTTCCGCTCGTAGAGGTCACGCACGATGGCGCTCGAGCCCACCAGCAAGAACGAGCTCAGCGTCGACATGATCGCCGCCATCGGCGCAGCCAACACGAAGCCCGCAAGCCACGGCGGCGTCGCGGCCAGAATCGTCGCCGGCATTGCGTGGTCAGCCGTCTCGAGCCCCGGCGTCAGCGCCCGCCCGGCAATCGCGATCAGAATGATCGAGGGATACAGCAACAGAATGTAAAGCCCGACGAGAAACATCGCGCGCTTGAGCGACCCGCCGCCTTTGCTCGCAAGAAAGCGCGTCATCAACGACGGCTGCCCCGCCGTCGCCAGCGGCCAGATCACGAAGAACGACACCGCCGCCGAGATGGGCAGATAGCCATCCGGCCCGGGCAGTGTCAGCAGCTCCGGATCCTGCGCCTGCAGATTCACGGCCAGCGCCTCGAAGCCGCCGATCTTGTGCACTGCCAACGCCGCGGCCAACACCACGCCGAACAGCATCACCACCGCCTGGAACGCGTCGGTCCACGCCACCGCGCGAAAGCCGCCGTAAGCCGTATAAAGCCCGACCGTCACCGCGAAGCCGATCAGGCCCCACGTGTACGGTATGCCCAGCACGGCTTCGAGGACACGGCTCCCCGCCACATACTGCGCTTCCATGTACGCCATATAGAGGAGCACGATCGCCACGCCCGCCACCGCGCCGATCGCCGGGCTCTCGAAGCGGTCACGCAGCAGGTCTGGGTAGGTCAGTGCACCCGTCTTGCGGCCGAGGTCCGAGATGCGCGACGCCAGCATGCCGAAGCCCAGCAGCGCCACCACCATGTACGAGCAGATCCAGAGTAAGATCGGCCAGCCGTACGTGTAAGCCAGGGCCGGCACGCCGATGAAGCTGCCGCCCGAGGCCGCCGTCGCGATCCACGTTAGCGCCAGAGTCCACGGCCCGATCGAGCGTCCTGCTACGAAGAACTCGTCGAGAAATGAGCCGCCTTGGCCTTTGCGATGGCCCAGCCACGCAAACCCGAATGTGGCGACCAGATAGAAGATGAAGGCAATCCAAACGAATGGTTCGGAAGCGTACAACGCGCTAATCCTCCCGGCCGCTGCCGACGAAGAAGAGCGAGTACCACGTGTGGACGACAAACGCTGTCAACCACGGAACCAGGATGCCCCACACTACCCAATGCGGGATTCCGCCAATCAAGCGGATCGGCCTCTCGGCGCTCAGCATGTAGGACGCGGTAATCACCCACACGCCCGCGATTGCCCAGATCAGCAGGGCGACGATGGCTTCGAGCCTCTGGCGACGGTACCCCTCAGGCATGAACAGAGAGGTTAGCGCAATTCGCTTCGCGCAGGGGGCGGCCGCTACGCCCAGGTCTTTGCCCCTAGCAACCGCTGCCCCAACTCGTTCAGCTCGGCCACGGGGTTTTCCTTCTCCTTGCCCCGCGGGTCGCCCGGAAACGCAAGCCCTTTGGGCGCCTCCCGTTCGCGCCATAGCCGCACGCGCTCGGCCCGCAACGCCTCGTCCGTATCCGCCGGGTACATCGCCAAGTACTGCGCCATACGCACGCGGTCCTTCGAGCGGTTCGGCCGGATGCCGTGCGCCAGCAGCGTGTTGAAGATCAGCAGGTCACCCGCATGCATCGGCACAAATCGGACTTCTTCGTCGGCAATATCCGGCTCGGCCGGGTTGCGGTCCTCGGGCTGGGTCTTCAGCCACTCCTCGAAGTCCCGAAAGATCCGCGGCGCACACTGGAATCCGCCCACTTCCTCATCCGTATCCGTTAACGCCAACACGCCCTGGACGTTCACCGGCAGTGGACGCATCGACGTGTCGGAATCCCAGTGCAAGAACCCGCCGAAGCTGCGCGCGCCCACGTTCGGCGTGTTCAGGTTGGCCCGGTCGATCGTCACCCACAGGTCTTCGCGGTCCCAAATGTCAACATAGGCGTCGTAAACGCGTTGCGTCTGGCGGTTGTCCCAAAGCGCTTGGTGGTTGTACATCTCCACCATGCCGCTGTGGTTGAGCACCGCCAAGTCGTTCGCGCGGCGGTCATCCCGGCCCCACGTCGACGGGTCGCTCGGGTCCATCTCTTCGAATTCCCACAGCGCCGCCTTCAGCCGCTCCACGTTCTCCGGCGAGGCGGCCTGCCGCACCACCACGTAGCCCCACGTGGTCCAGTGCCGCCAGTCTTCGTCCGAGAGCACGCGCAAGGGCAGCTTCTTTTGGATGTCCCGAAGCTGGACTGTCTCTCGTTTCGATTGATCGCCTTCGTGTCCGTATTTGAGTCGTTGCATCTCGTATCACCCAAGCTCAATCGTCATCGGGAACCCTTCGAACTGGTCGCCCTCGCGCGGGGCCGTTGCGTCAAAGGCGTGCCGCCACATCTCGAACGTCGCCTTACGTCCCACACTCCGCAACACGACCACGCCGTGCCCTGAGCCTTTGATCTGCGCCACTTCTTCGGCGTTCAGCCCCGCCTGCCCTTCCTTGGTATTGCTGCCCGGCTCCGGGTTCGCGTAGCCCAGGATCGTCATGCGATTGCCCAGCCCGTCGAGAAAGCGTCCCGTCCACTTGTCCGCTTCGGGGCGCCACGCGCGAGGGAAGCCGTTCGACGTGCCTGGGACCATGAACGCCAGCGCCGCGTCCTCCCACTCGTCGAGACCCTGGCGCGCCAAGATGCCTAGGTGCTGGTCGCCATGCAGCATCACCACATCCGGCGCTCCTTGCAGGATCTCGAGCGCCCGCCGCCGGCCCTTCTGCGGCCAACCGCCGCAATCGAGATCGATCACGCTGCGCCGCAGCTCCCCGCCCGCGTGCGTAGTCGCCTTGCAGAAGATCGTTTGCGACAACACGACCCGAAACTCCGCATCCTTCGATGAGCGCACCCACTCGCGGAGAAACTTCTCTTGTCGCGCGCCCAGCATTTCCGCGCCGTCCACGTCGACGACGGACGGGTCCTGCCGCCCTTGCGCCCGCTGCTCGGGCGTCAGGATCGATCCCGGCCCCGTCTTGAACTTGCGATCTTCCAGGATGCAGAAGCTCGCGCCGCCGTAGCGCATTTCTGTGAAGTAGACTTCGATGCCGCTCGCGCACGGGGCCGGGTCGACAGGGTCCGGCAAGTGCCCCGCCTGTGTGCGCTGGACGGCGTTGACCCAGTCCACCGGCATCAGGAAGCCGCCTTGCTCAAACCCGGCCCGCTCGCTTCCTTCTTCGGCAGCGGGCGGCCCGCCTGGCCCCAGATGTTGCCTTGGAATACGTCGTGATCGTCCGGGATGACCACGCTCGGCCGGTCCTTCAAGATCGAGCGCCACGTCCAACCGAACTGCCAGTACTTGCGCAGATAGTCGAGCATGGCCTCCTCGGACGGCTTGTCGCGCGCCACTCCGAAACCGCCATAGCCCTCGTAAATCTGGTCGCCCGCGAAGAATACGACATCCGGGTCCTGAATCTGGATATTCCGCACCATCCGCTGCTGCGGAAAGCACTCGCCGTGGTCGCACGAGAACACGCCCACGCGCAGTTCGCCCCTCCACGCGGATCCTTGCGCACTCGGCCGGCCCAGGCGTGCTCGGCGTCTTGCCAGCGATAGAGCACACGGTAGTCCGCATCGCGCGTATCGTCCCAGCCCTCCAACCGAAACACCGCCGTGCGCGACAGCGGATCGATGTGCGCCTCAGCCTTGCGCCCGCCCGCCTCCAGCCTCGCCGTCCAGTCGTCGTCCGGGCCCAGCGGCGGGAACAGCGCCATGACCTTCAGCACGCCGCCGCTGAGCGTGTACTGCGTCCACAAGATCGGCCCAAACGTCTACTCAGGCCGTTCCGCTAAACGCGAGCCGCCGGCCTTCCAATCGCGGAAGCCCCACTCCACGCCCGACGTCTCCGGACCCGGACGCCCCGGCGCTTGCGCCGCCAGCGCCACGTTGCCTGTTAACTCTTCCGGCGGAACGCTCTTGCGCACCGTCACCGCCCCGGCGCTCAGCGTGACCGCGCCATCCGGGCTCGCCTCCAGACGCAACGTGACCGGCGCACTGAGCTCGACCGTATCCGCGCTCACCGCATCGTCGACGAACAGGCGCCCATCGCCGCGCAGCCCAGCCTTCACGCCCGTCGCAGGATGCACCAGCGCGTGCTGATACCCTGGCAACCCTCCGCGGACTCCCAGCTCGAAGCCCGCCCAGGTCTCGCCCGCGTCGCCCTTCGGCGGCCGCACCGTCACCTGCATCCGCAGGTCGCCCTCGCCCGCCGCCGCCTGATGCGTCAGCAAGTGCAGCGTACGTCCGGCCGCCGCCTTCGCGATCGCTTCGCCGTCCTCCACGCGCCAGTTTTGAAGTGGGTTCGCCCAATACTCAGGACCGACCCATACGCGGCTGCCCTTCCAGCGGCTCTCGAACGAAAACCCGCCCTCTGCCGCCGAAGCCAGCCCCGCGGCCGCCGCCGCCCCAAGCGTTTTGACGAAATCGCGCCGTTTCTGCATCGACCAGGTAGGGTAGCAGTCTCTAAGCCAACAGGCCGCGCGCGATGATGTTGCGCTGGATCTGGTTCGTCCCCTCGTAGATCTGGGTGATCTTCGCGTCGCGGTACAGCCGCTCCACTTCGTAGCCGCGAATGTAGCCCGTGCCGCCGAAAATCTGCACCGCGTTCGCCGTGTGCGCCACCGCCGCGTCGCTGGCAAAACACTTCGCCATGGCGCACTCGCTCGTCGCGCGAACACCCGTATCGAGTTTGCGCGCCGCCGAATAGATCAGCAGACGTGCGGCCTCGGCATCCTTCGCCATGTCCGCCAGCATCCACTGCACGCCTTGGACGTCCGCGATCGCCTGCCCAAACTGCTTCCGAGTCTTCGCGTAGCCGCTCGCCGCGTCGAGCGCCGCCTGCACGATGCCCGTCGCCAGCGATGCGATGCCCACCCGGCCCTTGTCGAGCGAGCTCATCATCATGCGAAAGCCCTCGCCTTCACCGCCCAGCAGCGCATGCGGCGGTAGCAGCACATCGTTGAAGTGCAACGCGCCCACTTGTGAAGCGCGCTGCCCCATCTTGTGCTCTTTCTTGCCCTGAGTCACGCCCGGCAGCTCCATATCCACCAGAAAGACGCTC
Organism: Bryobacterales bacterium; assembly: GCA_041394905.1. Taxonomy (GTDB): domain Bacteria; phylum Acidobacteriota; class Terriglobia; order Bryobacterales; family UBA6623; genus RI-231. Next base: position 31,067 of record JAWKHJ010000026.1, read on the forward strand.
ATGCCGCGCCTTCCGGCTTCGGGATCGGTTCGCGTCAGCACCGCCGCGTAATCGCACACCGGGGCGTTGTGGATCCAGATCTTCTCGCCCGTAAGCCGCCAGCCTTGGGGCGTCTTGCGCGCCGTCGTCTGGATACCCGAGACGTCCGAGCCCGCCCTCGCCTCGGTGATCGCGTACGCCGAGCGCCGCTTCGCCGTCAGAGTCGGCGCCAGATAACGCTCCTTCTGCTCCGCCGTACCGTGACGGCTCAGCAGCGTCCCAAGCAGCTCCTCCAACCCGCATTGGTCCGCGACCGATGCGTAGCCGCGCGCAAGCTGTTCCATCACGATGGCGTAGGAGACCACGTCGAGCCCAACGCCGCCGTCTTCCTCCGGCGTCGTTACGCCGAACAAGCCCAGCGCGGCCATCTGCTCGTAGATCTCCGCCGGATAGCTCTCCTTTTCGTCGAGGTCCGCCGCGGCCGGACGCACCACTTCATCTGAGAAGCGAGCTGCTTCCCTGCGAATGTCGAGCTGGTCCGATGTCAGAAGGTGATCGATCATCTCGACCGACTACACCTTCTCCGGCATCGCAAAGTCCTTCTCGTACTTGCGCGTCAACAGCCGGTTGGCCTCTTCATCGCCCTTGAACTGGCGCGTCTTCTCGTCGAAGTGCACCTCGCGGCCCACGCGGTAGGAAATGTTCGCGAAGTGGCAAAACGTATTCGAGAGGTGAATCTCCTCAACCTCGGCGTTCAGCTTCGAGCGGTCTCCCGCGCGCACCGCATCCGCCCAGTTCTCGAGCTGCGCATGGTCGATCGGACGATAGTTCTTCACCGGCTCATCCGGCGCCTGCAACGACGGCTCGGGCTCCTTGGCGCCATCGAGGTAGACCTCGAACAGCCCATGCTCCTTCATGATCATGTAGCCCTTCGTGCCGTAGAACTCCCACGTGCGCGGCTCGTTCGTGTAGAGATTGACGAGCTTGCCCTCGACGATCGTGCCATCGCCGTACTGCCAGATCGTCGTCTGCGTATTGGGCGTCTCCGCTTGATCTTTGTAGCCGAAACGGCCGCCCGAACAGGCAATGCGCGTCGGCAGCCCCTTCGCCTTGCCGCCCAGCGCCCAGTGGCAAATGTCCACCGAGTGGCTGCCGTTGTTGCCCATCTCGCCATTGCCAAAATCCCAGAACCAGTGCCAGTTGTAGTGCACCAGATTCGCGTGATACGGCTGCTCCGGGGCAGGCCCGCGCCACAGGTTCCAATCCAGCCACGCCGGCGGCGGCTCGGTCGGCTTGAAGCCGATCGAAGCGCGGGAGCTCGGCAGCACCCAGCGCGTCATGTAGATATCACCCACAACGCCGTCCTGCAGCAGTTTTACTGCGTGCTGGAAGTTCGGATACGAGCGCCGCTGCGTGCCGCCGCTGACGACTTTGTCGTACTTGCGCGCCGCCGCGACCAGCTTCTCGCCCTCGAGGAAGTTGTGCGACACCGGCTTCTCGACGTAAGCGTGTTTGTCAGCCTGGCAGGCCCACACGCCGGCCAGGGCGTGCCAGTGGTTGCAGGTCGCGACCACGACGGCGTCGATCGATTTGTCGTCGAGGATGTGGCGCAGATCGGAATACTGCTTGGGCGAGCGCCCGGCGAACTTCTCGACCTGCGCGGCGCGCTCACGCAAGCGATTCTCATCGGGATCGCACACGGAAGCGACTTCCACGCTCGAGATCGAACCGAGCGCGTTGAGGATGTCTCCGGCGCGGCTGCCAAGTCCGATTACGCCCAAGCGCAAGCGGTCATTGGCGCCAGCCCAAGCGGCGGAAGTTCCAAGAAGAGAGGCGGTGGCAAGGAAGGCCCGGCGAGTCGTCGGCATGGCCGAATTATCGCACGCCAGGCCGCTAAACCAGCCCCAACAGCCGTCGCCGGAGCAAGTCCAGCGCATACTGCGCGGCGAGCTGCCGCACCCGGTCGCGCCCGCCGCCGCGAAACTCGCGCCGAAGCACGACCGTATCCGCCTCGTCGGCAACCGCCATGAAGACCAACCCATCCGGGTTGCCCGCCGCGTCTGGACCTGGGCCGGCCACGCCCGTAACCGAGACTCCGACCGCCCCCGTCGGGCCGCCTGCATGATCGCGCGCGCGCTCGGCCATGGCCCGCGCCGTCTGCTCGCTCACCATGCCGTGCTCGGCAATCAACGAGGCGCTCACACCCAGCCACAGCACCTTGGCCCGTTCGGAGTAGCTTACGAAGCCGCCCGAGAAGTAGTCTGAGCTCCCTGCGATTCCCGTGACCCGTTCGGCAATCAGGCCGCCCGTGCAGCTCTCCGCCAAACCGAGCTGCAGGCCCCGCTCACGCAGCAGTTTGCCCACCACTGCTTCGAGCGGCTCGTCTTCCCAGGCATAGACGTTCGCGCCCAGCTCGGCGGCCATCTTTTCCGCCACGGCCTGCGCAATCTGCTTTGCCTCGTCGGCCTTCGCCGCCTTTCCGCGCACATGCAGTTGAATGTCAGCCGGCCCGGCAAGGATCGTCGTGTCCGCGCGCGATTCCGCCGAATAGATCGGTCCTACGCGGTGGTCCACGTCAGACTCGCCCAGCCCAGCCACTCGAAGCGTCACCGTGTAGTACTTGTACGGCGAATGGATCCGGTCCAGCCGTGGCTCGCACTCAGCCGTGAACATCGGCTTGATTTCGCGCGGCGGTCCGGGGAGCAGCATGAGCACACCGCCGTCGTCGGCGAAGTACTGCCCCGGCGCTGTACCGTTCGGGTTGGGCAGCGTTTCAGCGCCTTCCAGCATCAGCGCCTGGCGGCGGTTGTTCGCCGCCATCGTACGCCCGAAGCTTGCAAAACGCCGCTCGAGCCACTCCACGAGCTCTGGACGCTCGACCAATCCCACGCCCAGCGCCACGGCTGCGCCTTCGCGGCTCAGGTCGTCGAGGGTCGGGCCCAGCCCGCCCGTCACGATCACGATGTGCGCTTCTTCGCGTCCGCGCCGGATCTCCGCCGCAATGCGTTCCTGGCTGTCGCCCACCACCACTTTGCGGATCACTTCCACGCCGCGGCGCGCCAGTCGCTCGGTCAGGAATAGAGAATTGGTGTCTAGACGCGCCGGCGTCAGCAGCTCAGAGCCGACCGCGATGATGACCGCTTCCATGCGTCAGTCGTCGATCCAGCCCTCGGTGGGCGCGCGATACAAGTTCGAACCCGTCGCCAGAATCATCTCTCCCGACGGCAGGAAGGCTAATCCAACCACACCCGGCCCCGACACCACCTGCTCGGCCCGTCCGTCCTCGTAGATCCGGAACACGCCTTTGCGGCCGCCCTTGGATGCTGCAACATAGAGCCGGCCTTGCTCGTCGAAGGCCAGTCCCTGCGGACGGCCAAGCCCGCGGTGGTAAACCTCGACGTCGCCCTTCGGATCTACCTTGTACACGCTGTCAAAGCTCGATGTCGTCGGCCCGGTCACGTATAGGTTGCCGTCAGGGCCGAACGCTAAATGATAGGCGGAAATCGACGGCTCCACCGTCGCAAAGACGAAGATCTGCCGGTCGCGAGCGATCTTGAAGATCGTGCCCGTCCGATCACCCACGAAGAGGTTGCGGTCCTCGTCCATCGCGAGGCCGGTGGCCACGCCCATGCCCTCGGCATAGACTTCTACCTGTCCGCCCGGGGTCACGGCGTAGATCGTGCCGTTGTTGCGGCTCGAGATCAGCAGCGCGCCTTCGGGGTCGACCAACATGCCCGTCGGGTTGATGATCTCCGAGACGAACGGCCGCACGTTGAAGTTGGTGTCGATCTTGAACACCGACACCGGGACCCGTTCTCCGCGCGTCCCTGAGCGGGTCGTGAAGATGTTCCCCGCCCGGTCCACCGCTGGATTCGCCACCGGGTGCAGCCCTTCCGCGATCGACAGGCCCAACGCGCAAGGGAAAGCTTCGCTTTTCACGCCGGCGCATTCGACGCTCAGTTCGTTGTCAGCAGCCTCTTCCGGCACCCGGACCACAATCCGCGAGCTCCCGCCCACGACCAAACGGCCGGGCGTCTCGCCAAAGCGCACAACGGCCTGGCGCTCGCCTGCGGGGGAGAGACCAGTGCCGCGAATCTCGAAATCACCGCCTGGAATGGCGGCGGGCGGCACGACTTTTTTGATGACCGGGCGACTGTCGCTCAAGTTCGATCTGCCTGCGAGGAGCGGGGAGCGGGGTCAGGCGGACCGCCAGCTCAAGCGGAAGCAATGAGCCAGCGGTAGGCTCCGAGAATCATCATAGCGCAGAGCCCCGCGCCGGCGTCATCCGCCACCACGCCCCATCCCGCCGGCAGCTTCTCGAGCCTGCGAATAGGCGGCGGCTTGGTGACGTCGAACAGTCGAAACAGCACCACGGCCAGCAGCCACTCTTCCCAGCGCTCCGGCCGGATCGCTGCCAAAGCCAACCATTGGCCCACCACTTCGTCGACCACGATGTAGCCCGGGTCATGGGTTCGGTTGGCGCGCTCGGTCTCGGTGGCCGCCCATGCCGCCGGGGCGAACAAAGCGAGCGCCAGCGGGAAAAACCCCCAGGCCGGCATCCCGCCGTAACGAACGAAGAGCCAGCCGACGGCCGCCGCAGCCAACGACCCCATCGTGCCCGGAGCAAGAGGAAAATACCCGACCCCGCCCCAGGTGGCCAGTGCCACGGCAAATCGCGCGTTACTCATCGTCGTGCGCGTCAGACTTGGGCGCGCTCGGTTGCAGGTTCTCGTCCGCTTCCGTCAGCGGACGCGACACCACATACTCTTCCGCAGCCCAGGCGCCGAGATCGATCGTCCGGCAACGGGCGCTGCAAAACGGATATAGCTTCGAGGTCGGATTGACCGGCTTCGAGCAAATGCGGCATGTTCTGGGGAGAGACCGGCTCACGAACCTCAATCCTACTGCAATACCGGCAATTGACCGAGCGCGTTCGCCCCGGTCGTAAGCGGGGCACCGGTTTCGGCCGCCGTGCGCGGCTGAATGCTCTCGAGCATCCCGAACACGTCGTAATCGCTCGCGCGCGTGATGTGCACCATGCCCATGTCGCCTGGCTTTGGGGTTTGGCCCTCGGGAAAGTCCAGGATGTAGGTCTTGCCGTCGATCTCTTCGGCCTGCGATTGCATGCGCCCTTCCCACAGCAGCTCATGCTCGGTCGATGGCCCCGAGAGCAAGATCGGGAACGTCCGTCCCACCAGCGCGCGGTTCCGCTTACGGGAAATCTTGCGCTGGATCGCCATCAACTTTCGCTGCCGGTTGTAGATCGTCCGCTCATCCACCTTGCCGTCCAGCGCGAAACTGCCGCTCGTTTCGTCGTCGGAGTAGCGGAACACGCCCACGCGATCGAACTGCGCAGCCTCGACGAACTGGCACAGCTCGTCGAAATCCTGCTCCGTCTCGCCCGGGAAGCCCACGATGAACGCCGTCCGCACGGCCACGTCCGGAATCGTGCGCCGAGCCTTTTCAATCATCTTCAAGAAGATGTCGCCCGAGCCGCCGCGTTTCATGCGCTTGAGCACGGAAGCGCTGGCGTGCTGCAACGGAACGTCGATATAACTGCAGATGCGCTCGTGCCCCGCGATCGTGTCGAGAAGCTTCTGCGTCACGCGGTTCGGGTAGGCGTAGAGGAAACGCACCCAACCGCCGTCCGGAATCTCTGCAAGCCGCGCCAGCAGGCTCGGCAGACCGTCCTTCAAGCCCAGGTCCTCGCCGTACATGGTCGTGTCCTGACCGATCAGGTTGATCTCGCCCACGCCCTGCGCAAACAGCTGCTCCGCCTCGCGAATCACCGACTCGAATCGACGCGAACGGAACCCGCCGCGGAACTTCGGGATGATGCAGAACGTGCAAGGGTGGTCGCACCCTTCGTTGATCTTCAGGTAGGCCATCCGCCGGGGCGTGGCCACTCGGCGGGGAGTCAGGTCATGGTAGAGATACGGCGACACTGACTCCGCCGAAGCCGGATCGTGCCAGCCCTCGCAGTGGGCTACTACCGATTCGAGCTCGTTCGTCCCGAGCACGGCGTCCACTTCCGGGATATCGGCCTTGATCTCGTCGCGGTAGCGCTCCACCAGGCAGCCGGCCACCACCAAACGCTTGGCCTGCCCGCTTTGCTTGTAGCGCGCCATCTCGAGGATGGTGTCCACCGACTCCTGCTTGGCCGGATCGATGAAGCTGCAGGTGTTGACGACGATCGCATCCGCCTCCTCGGGCTGCGTAACCAGTTCGTGGCCGCGCTGCTCGAGCAGCCCCATCATCACCTCAGAATCAACGAGGTTCTTCGGGCACCCCAGGCTGACGAAACCGATCTTCATCGCTAACTCCTATGCTAATGGACCACAGCTCCGAATCTCAGATCGCGTGCTGGCAGGCAGCCCCGTTCCCAGGGCTTTCTCAGGCCCGGGCGCGCGCGGACTCGCTTCCGCACCAGAAGTCGTTTGGATGGCGGCCAGCGGCGCGCCCGGACGGGCGCGTGTTCTTTCAGAAATTAGGAATGGTGGAGGCGGCGGGAGTCGAACCCGCGTCCGAGAAAGACCAACATAAAGAGACTACATGCTTAGTCCATTCCGTTTTCTCGATCGCCTCCAATGGAACGGACAAGTTGGAAGCGACCCAGCTCGATTAATCTCGGTCTACGGCTCCGAGCAGAAGCCTTTGACCCAGCCCGTGATTTATGCCATTCGTCCCCGGCCTACGGGCCGACCGGTTAGAACGCGCTGTCCTAATTAGGCAGCGTATGCGAGCTGCATGTTGTTGTTGGCAGCTATGGTTTTCCGATCGTTTAACGGGAGCTCGGAACCCGGCATGCCTCCCTACGAAGGTTGCAATCCCGTCGAAGCCAGGACGCCCCCATCTCAGGATTCATTGTATTCGATGCAGCAAACCCGCGTAGCGTTGCGCCTTCCTGCCCTGATTTCTGGCCCCTGCCCCTACCCTGCCCAGCGCTTCGTCGCCTCATCGGAGAGACCCAGCAAGTCGAGTATGCGGCCCACGCCTTGCTCGACCACGTCCTCGACCGTCGCCGGCCGGTTGTAGAAGTCCGGCATGGGCGGTGCGATGATCGCGCCCATCTCGGTCGCCGCAGCCATGGCCCTCAAGTGCCCGAGATGGAGAGGCGACTCCCTGACCATCAGCACCAGCCGACGCCGTTCCTTCAACGTCACGTCCGCGGCGCGAACCAGCAGATTTGACGCCATCCCGTACGCGATCGCGGACAACGTGTTCACCGAGCACGGCGCGATCACCATGCCGTCCGTCAAGAACGACCCGCTCGCGATCGCAGCGCCCACTTCTTCGATGGAGTAGGCATGGTCAGCCGTGCCGCGAACGTCGCGCAGAAGCAGCCCGGTCTCGTGATGCAGCGTCTTCTCGCCCGCGCGTGAGACCACCAAATGAGTCTCGACATCCTCGCGTCCGGCCAGCCGCTCGAGCAACCTTACGCCGTAGAGGGCGCCGCTCGCCCCGCTGATGCCCACCACGATTCGCCGAACCATGTTTCGCTCCCGGAACGCCTACCCGTTGATTTTTCCGAATTCAGAACAATGTTCCGATTTGAAACACGGTTCGGCGGTCTTGCCCTCGTCCATCATGCTACATATGAGGACGCGGATGGATCCCGGCCTACGTTTGAAGAGGGTGCGCGAGGGGCTCGGCTTGCGCTATCGCGATGTGGAACACGCCGCAAACATCATCGCTAAGCGTCGCAAAAACTCCGATTTCGCGGTCGGCCTCAGCCGGTTGGCCGACATCGAAAACCGCGGAGTCATCCCTAGCCTCCACCGCCTCTACAGCCTCTGCGCCATCTACCGTATCGACTTCGAAGAGGTACTGGATTGGTACGGAGTCGATCTGAGCGGGATTTGGGCCGACGCCACGACCGTTCACCCTCCCAATACGCATCCGATCGACCTTTACGAACCCAAGGTCGGCGCCGTTCGTGTGCCTCTCCAACTCGACCCCGGCATTGACTTCAGCAAGACCCAATTCCTCAGCCGCATCGTCCAACGCTGGGGCAACGTACCCCTGGTCATGCTCAACGCGCTGGACCTCGAGAACGCCCGCTACGGCATGATCGGCTGGCAGGACACGCGCATGTCTCCCCTGCTCCGCCCCGGCGCTGTCGTGCAAATCGACATGGAGCGACGGCAGATCGCATCCAGCGGCTGGACCAGCGAGTACGACCGCCCTATCTACTTCCTCGAACTGCGCGGCGGCTATGCCTGTTGCTGGTGCAACCGCAGCGGCGATCAGCTCTTTCTCCAACCGCACCACGGCTCTCCGGATCCCCCGGAAATCGTGAGCTTTAGCCGCGACGTCGATGTCATCGGACAAGTCGTCGGCGTCGCAATGCACCTCACCCCCCAGCCGAGCCTGAGCTCTGTGGCTGAGAAGCGAGCTCGCGCCGTATCAACTCCAAGGTGATCTCGATGTCAGAAGAGAACAGGAACCGCTCGGCGTCGCTCGCGGCCTCCGGCGGCAACCGCTCATAGGGCGCGAGCGCACCCCAGGTCTGCAACACGGTCGGCAGGTCGTCCTCCATCGAACCCAAATACTCCTCGATGTCGTCCCGCTGCCGCTCGAGCGCGAAGGTCAACCATTCGACGAAGACGCGCTCGTGGCTCGCCCGCAACACTTGGTTCGCTTCGTCCTCGCCGTAAAGGTGCGCGAGCCCGTAGTGGTGGTAGCGACCTGAGTTCTCGTTGCGCAGGCCGGCCAGATAGGCCAGTTTCCCGAACTGCGTCCCAATTTGGTCCAGCGTCCGGGTCCAAACATCCTGCATCGCCTGCTGCGCACGCGACGCGCCTGAGCTTGATTCCCCGAGGTCAAAGCTCGACATCACGTCAAGGATAGCCGGAAATTGCATTATCCGCTACCGGTTTTGGCGTCGGATTCGCATTCTTTTTTCCTCCACTTCCGCTCCCGCCATTCGGCGAATTACTGCAGCCTCACGCCGTGTGTTGCTGGCGAGTTTACGTCCTACAACCCCCTCTTTGCAGGGTCTTACCTCTCTGCCTGTCGACATAAGACCCGTCTTCGGATCACTGAAGGAATCGAGGAATAGAGACGCGAGGAACCTCTAGATTTTCTGTTTGCAGAACAGAATTGAGCGCGAACGTATCGCCTGGCCTCCCGCCTCGCCACCGGAAAGCAACGTTCTGTCAGCAGAAAATCGCCGAAACGCGCCTCTGCAGGCGCTCGACGCCGCCTAAGGTCGAGGTCATGCAAGCGCCGCACCCGCTCCGATCAGTCGACCGCAGCGCTTGATTTCAACACACGAAGAGGTTCCAAACTCACATGAAGAAGCTATTCATCTCCCTCGCCATCGCAGCCAAGGCTCTCACGCTCGCCGCCGGCATCATGCTCTACGCCGCAAGCGCCAACACGGCCACCGCCGAGGACTGCAGCCCCTGCATGCCGCCCCCCGATTGCCTGCCTGACTGCTGGGGCCCCGAGTCCTAGTCGGAATTCCATCGGGTTCAGAGAAAATAACGTGGCCGGGCCGAAAATACACTCTGTTATTCGCCCGGCCATGCTACTCTCAGAGGGTTCATTTCTCGCTCGGCGCTATCGGTTCCGCTGGAGCGATACCCCATGGCCCTCATGTTGGACATGCTAAGCGCCTGGTTGTGGACCCTACCGGCCGCAGCGCAGGTTGGCGTAGCAGGTCGAATTCTCGCTAGCGGACGGGCCAAGCGGCATCCGTTGTTTCTGGCTTTCGTGGTCGCGTCAGTTCTCATCGTCATCGCCACGGTCGTTCTGGCCAAAACGCTTCCATCGCGCACCTACGCCAACGTCTGGGTGGCTGGCTTCATTCTGAGTTGGAGCTTGATGGCGCTCGCACTCACAGAAGCCAGCGTCACCAGCCTCCAGCGGTTCCCAAAATTCGGCCAAGTTGCCAGCATGATCGTCCGCACCATCCTCGTGGTGACCGGCCTGCTCATCGTCGGCCTGTTGTTTTTCGCGCCGGCCCCCTGGACTTCCGGATTCTTCCGTTTTCTTCAGGCACAAGGCCACTTGGTGCAATCCTCCATGGCCTTGTTGGGTGTCTCGATGCTGGGCTTCACCCGGTGGGCGCGGCTGCGAATGAGCGGCAACGGCAAGCTCATCGTCACCGTCCTGACGATTTTCTGCATCGGCGAAGCCTTGATGGCTTCCGGCGTCATCGCGTCTCTCACCCCATGGATGTTCTATGCCGGCATTGCGTGGTCGACGCGTTGCTGGGGCGCGTTGGCGTGGATGTGGAGCTCGGCGCCGGAGCCAGCCGAGCGCCCCCTCCCCCCTACAGGAGGCGCCTGGGGCGCGAGGGAAGATCTCGAACAGATGCGCTCGACCAACGACCATTTGTCCGATCTGCTACGACGCGGATAAAGCGAGACAGACGCCATGCCCAACGCTACCCTTCAGTTTCTCTCTTCATCCGGTTGTGCTTTGGGCGTTGCATGTCTGATGAGAAATCCCCTCCGAATCCTCAATGTGTCGCGTCCGCGTTATCTCTCAGCTGAAGCTGAGCAGAAGGTCGGCGCAGCCGTGCAACGCGCAATCAGCGCCGAAGATTTGCGATACCTCGAGAATCGCGCAGTCCCAACCGGCGACCTCAGCCGTCAGGCTCGCGAACTGCGCAAGCGCTTTCTTCACCTTTATCTCGAGCAATGCCGCGCGAGCTTCCACTCGAGCGCCGAGATCGCGCGGCAATTCGCCGCCGACGCCGATGCACCGGAGCTCGCCTTCGCCGTTCTCCGGCAGTCTATTCGCTTCCGCTTTCTCTCGGCTGCTTTGCGCCTCGGCTTGTTTCTGCATCCGTTGGTGCCGGTGGCGCGTCTTGCCGGTTTGCTTGGCAAGGCCGCCCGCCCTTTGACCGCTCAGCACTCACACTCCTCGGCCGCGCAGCACGCGGGCTAGAATGGGACCGGCGCCTCCCTAATGGGGCGCCGCTTTGCGGTGAAGATTACCGGCGCCCTCATCACGCTTGACGAAGAGAAGAATCTCCCCCGCGCACTCGCGTCACTAGCGTTTTGCGATGAGATCGTCGTCCTCGATTCCGGCTCAAGCGACCGTACGCTCGAACTAGCCCGGCAAGCCGGCGCTCGAGTCGATCATCGAGACTGGACCGGCTACGCCGATCAAAAGAACGCCGCAGCCGCCCTCGCCTCGCACGACTGGATTCTCTCGCTCGACGCCGACGAAGAGGTCACACCCGAGCTTGCCGCCTCGATCGGCCGCTTGCGTGAGGAAGGACCGACGGCCGACGGGTATGCCTTCCCGCGCCGAGCGCGCTACCTTGGGCGTTGGATTCGCCACAGTGGCTGGTATCCGGACGCCAAAGTGCGTCTCTACGACCGCCGCAAGGCGCGTTGGCGCGGCGACTACGTCCACGAATCGGTCACGGTCGAGGGGACGACGGAACGACTCGAAGGCGACCTGCTCCATTACACCTGCGATACGTTTTCCCAACACATCCTGACTGTCGACCGCTACACGACGCTCGCCGCCCTGCAAATGCAGGCCGCAGGCCGCCGCCCCGGCCTGCTCCGCCTTCTCACGGCGCCGGTTTGGACGTCTTTTCGCACCTACGTCCTGCAGCGCGGCTTTCTCGACGGCTACCAGGGATTTCTGATCGCTGCTATGGCCGGCTTCTACGTCTTCGCCAAGTACGCCAAGGCACGCCAGGGAGCTCCGGCTGATGCGCATCGTCCACCTCGACTCCGGACTCGAGCTGCGCGGCGGCCAACGCCAGGCACTGCTGCTCTATGAAGGGCTGGCTCGGCAAGGAGTCGACCAAACGATCCTGTGCCGCGGCGAGCTTTTGCGCCGGACCGGCGGCTCTGAGCTGACGGCCATGGCAGTTTGGCGCGCCGCCAGGCGCGCTGACATCCTGCACGCGCACGACGCCCGCGCACACACGCTTGCGGCCTCCTTCGCACAAGGTGCGCCCATCGTCGTTTCCAGGCGCGTTGCCTTTCCGGTCAAGGACGGACCACTGAGCCGCTGGAAGTATCGCCGACCGACCTTATATCTGGCGGTCTCTGAGTTCGTGCGCCAACGGCTTGTCGAAGCCGGCGTCGATCCGGCCCGCGTCACCGTCGTCCCCGACGGAGTTGCGCCGCGCGAAGCGGAATTTCGACCAGTCTCGGACAAGCCGCTGGTTGTCATCCCAGCCTCGGACGATCCGCTCAAAGGCGTGGCGCTAGCCCGCGAAGCCTGCCGACTAGCCGGCCTGGAGCTGCTGCGTTCTAAAAATCTCGACGTCGATCTGCCCCGCGCGGACCTCTTTCTCTACCTCACGGAGAACGAAGGCCTCGGCTCCGCCATTTTGCTTGCCGGCATGTTCGCCAAGCCGATCGTCGCCAGTCGCACCGGCGGCGTCCCCGAGGCCGTTTTGGACGGCGAGACAGGGCTGCTCACCGACAATGATCCCGCCGCAGTCGCCGCCGCGCTCAACCGCTTGCGACACGATCCTGCCTTAGCGCGCCGATTGGCCGAAGCGGCGCGGGCGCGAGCGCTGGCGGAATTCACCAGTGATAAAATGATCGCTCGTACCCTCGAGGCCTACCGTCGAGTCCTCTCCGCGAACCCCTCCCCGTGATCGTCCTCGCATTCCTAGCCGGCCTGCTGATCGGTAGCTTTCTCAACGTCTGCATCCACCGCTGGCCGCGCGACGAGTCCATCGTGAAGCCGGCGCGCTCGCGCTGCCCCCACTGTGGCCGCCAGATCGAGGCGCGCGACAACGTCCCTCTTGTGAGCTACTTCCTTCTCAAAGGCCGCTGCCGCTACTGCTCGGAGCGCATCTCGTGGCGCTACCCGCTGGTCGAACTGCTCAACGGAGCGCTGTATGCCGGGTTGATTTGGCGATTCGGTCTGGATGCCTTGACCGTGAAAGCGGCGGTATTCGGGTCGATGATGGTCGTGCTCATCTTCACCGACATCGAGCACTACATCCTGCCCGACGAGATTACGCTGGGCGGGACCGTCGCCGGCTTGCTACTGAGCCTGGCGCTGCCCATGCCCGAAGGGCTGATGAAGTTCATCCTGTCCATGAGCGGCGAGACGCCGGGTTGGCGCATGTTGTCTTTTGCCGAGTCGGCGGCGGGTGCGATCTTGTTTGGCGGTTCGCTGTGGGTGATGCGGGAGCTTTACTACCGCATTCGCGGCGTGGACGGGCTCGGGCTTGGCGATGTGAAGATGGCGGCCATGATGGGAGCCTTTTGGGGTGTGGCCCACACACTGATCATCCTGCTGCTGGGCTCATTGGTGGGCGCGGTTGCAGGTGGCGCGATCGTGCTGTTGGGCGGTAAGAAGTGGAACTACGAGATGCCGTTTGGGAGCTACCTCGGGGCCGCGGCCCTGTTGGTCACCATTTGGGGCGACTCGTTGTTCGGTCTGTATTGGACCGCCGTGACGGGGTCGGGAGGGCAAGGCCTGTGAAGCTTCAAGAGTTGGCCGAACGGCTGGGATGCAAGCTGGTGGGCGACGGCTCGATCGAGATCCGCGGAGTCGCCGGAGTCGAAGACGCCGAGGCGGGCCACGTGACGTTCTTATCCAACCCGCGCTATGCCAAGCGCGCGCGTGAGACGGCCGCGTCCGCCATTCTGGTCGACAGCGAGACGGCGGATTGGCCGATCGCGCAGCTCGTTTCGGCGAACCCCTACCTCGACTTCGCGCGCGCGCTCGAACTGTTCTATCAAGCGCCGAGACCCAAGGCAGGCGTGCATCCGACGGCGGTTGTCGCAGACTCGGCTGAGATTGGCGAGGGCGCGCGCATCGGAGCGTACGCCGTGGTGGGTGAGGACGTCCGCATCGGCAAGGGCGCAGTGCTGCACCCGCATGTGACGATTTACGACGGCGTCACGATTGGCGACGACTTCTTGGCGCATGCCAATGTTGTGGTACGCGAGCACTGCCGGATCGGCGACCGCGTGATCCTACAGAATGGCGTCGTCGTAGGCGGCGACGGCTACGGGTTTGCGCGACGGGCGGACGGCTCGCACCACAAGATTCCGCAGGCGGGCATTGTGGTGATCGAGGACGACGTCGAGATCCAGTCCGGAAGTTGTATCGACCGTGCAGCCGTGGGCGAGACTCGAATCAAACGGGGCACGAAAATCGACAACTTGGTGCAGATCGGCCATGCGGTCACGATCGGCGAGCACAACATCATCTGTTCGCAAGTGGGCATCGCAGGCTCGACGACGCTGGGCGATCACTGCATCCTCGCCGGGCAGGTGGGGGTGATCAACCACCTGACCATCGGCAACCGCGTTCTGCTAACCGCAAAGACGGGCGTCGGCCACGACGTGCCGGACGGGGCGAAGATGTCCGGCGCTCCGGAGATCGACAACCGCCAGTGGCTCCGCTGCACAGCGGTCTACAATCGGCTGCCGGAGCTCGACCGTGAGGTGAAGCGGTTGAAAAGGGCCCTAAACCCGGACAAATCGCGACAATAGCGGACATTTGCCGAGAGCCGCCTAAGGTTCTTGTGGACCAACCGCCCTCGCTTGGAGGATACACCGACCGTGAGCGCCTGAAGAGGCTCCGTTCGAGTAAGTGCCTGAATGGGAGAGAGTTAGAGGGCGTTAATCCTCTGTACCTAAACGTACATGCAGTTGGAGCTTGTATCCCCACGGGACATGCAAGCCCCAGTCCCAACTGTACTGGTCTGACCGGTCGTGTCGAAGGTCGTTTCGGAGTTGTACGCTTCGGCGGTAACAGAGCCGAGGCTCTTTTGATGGGATCAGTGTTTGCGGGCTAGGAGCAGGCCGTCGCCGATGGGGACGAGCGAAGGTTCGACTCGGGCGTCGGCGAAGATCGTCTGCGCGAGCTGGCGGACGACGCGCGGGCCTTCCTTTTCCGGTTGTTCGTCAAAGACTTTGCCGTTCATGAACATGTTGTCGATTGCGACCATGCCGCCGGGGCGCAGCAGGGCGAGACACTTCTCGTAGTAATCCGGGTAGGCCTCTTTATCGGCGTCGATGAAGGCGAAATCGTAGGTCCCGCCTTCGCCGGCTTCGAGCAGTTTGGCCAACGTCTCCGACGCGGGGGCGATGCGCTGGTCGATCTTCTCCGCCACTCCTGCTTCCTTCCTGTAGCGACGGGCCGTCGCGGTCCACTCTTCGGAGACGTCGCAGGCGACCAGTTTGCCGTCGGCGGGCAAGGCGCGAGCTACGCAGATCGAGCTGTAACCGGTGAAAACGCCGACTTCCACGGCGCGCTTCACGCCGAGCGCGCGGCAGAGCATCTCCATCAGGCGGCCTTGCTCGACCGAGATCTGCATGATGGCCATCTCGAGCTTCGAGGTCTCCTCGCGGAGGCGGGCGAGAACGGCGTCCTCGCGCTCCATCGAAAGTTGGCGTACATATTCGACGCCACGAGGGTCGAGCAGGTTGGAGGTGGTGGACATGCCCTCCACTTTAGCGTTGCTTGCTGGCAGGGCCGTGCTACAATCGAGGCATATCTCGTTTTTGGCCGCGTCCGCGGCCTGCGGCGCACAACAGGATCCCCCAGGAAGGGTTGATCGCGCCGTGCTGATTTCTCTTACCTATCACTGTTGTATGGGTCGGAACTGGAGGGCGTACGTGCATCCAGCCGATGCTACGCCCGTAGTGAACCCTACTCTGAATGACTGAAAGAATTGTGTCGCCCGAAAGCGGCTTCCGGCAGTTCAAGCTGGACGACCGCATCCAAGAAGGCATCGACGCGCTCGGCTTTGTCGACCCGCGTCCCATCCAAGCCCAAACGATTCCCGCCGGCCTCGAAGGCCGCGACGTACTGGGACTTGCCCAAACCGGCACCGGCAAGACCGCCGCGTTCGCCGTTCCCATCCTGCAACGCTTGCTCGAAAAGAAGCGGCCAGGGCCGCGCGCGCTGATCGTGGCGCCGACGCGCGAGCTCGCGATGCAGATCGACGAGGAGATCAAGGCCCTCGCCAAGCACACCAAGATCAAGACGCAGACCGTCTTCGGCGGCGTGAGCGAGAAGACGCAGATCAGCGGGCTCAAGAAGAACCCGGACATCCTCGTCGCCTGCCCCGGCCGCCTGCTCGACTTGTTCGGCCAGGGCTTCGTGGATCTCGAACGTATCGAAGTCTGCGTGCTCGACGAAGCCGACCACATGTTCGACATGGGCTTTCTGCCCGATGTGCGGCGCATTCTCGACGCGGTTCCGGCGAAGCGGCAGAACCTGCTGTTCTCGGCGACGATGCCGGCCGAGATTCGCCGTTTCGCGGACGCCATCCTGCAAGACCCACACGTGGTCGAGCTCGCCAGCTCCGCACCGGCCGAGACGATCGAGCACGTGCTCTACCGCGTGAGCCAGACGCAGAAGACCGACCTGCTGTTCCACTTGCTGGACAAGGAAGACTTCGGCTCGGCCATCGTTTTCTGCCGCACGAAGCACCGCGCGAAACGGCTGGCCGACCAGTTGACGCGCGGCGGTCACAACGCCATCGCGCTACAGGGCAACATGACGCAGCCGCAGCGCGACAAGGCGATGAGCGGATTCCGCTCGGGCAAATACGACGTGCTGGTGGCGACCGACATCGCCGCGCGCGGCATCGACGTGGCGCAGGTCTCGCACGTGATCAACTTCGACGTGCCGTCGACGCCGGACTTCTACACGCACCGCATCGGCCGCACGGGCCGCGCGGAACGCCAAGGGGCCGCGTACACGTTCGTCTCGGCGGAAGATTATGCGCTGATTCACCAGATCGAGCGGCGCATCAAAAAGAAGATTCCGCGGCTGGATCCGCCGGTGTTCGAGAGCAAGCCGGCTGCGGCGGCCCCGGCTCCGGCGGAGAAGCAATCGCGTCGGCGCAAGAAGCCCGCGGTGGAGGTCCAACCGGCGGTGGAAGCGGCTCCGGCGGCCAAGCCGAAAGGCCGTCGCGCCAAGCCGGAAGCCCAAAAGCGCGAAGCCGCGACGACCGAGGCCGGCGAGTCGCCGAAGCGGCGCAGCGGCGCCGCGCAGCGGCGGCAGCGGCGCTCCGCGCGGCGAGCAAGCGGCGGCACAGTCGTCGCAGAGCGCCGGCGATCGGCGTCGGTCCAGGTCGGGACGGCGGCGGATTCGCCGCTCCGAACCGGCGGATGCTTAGGTTCCGCCCGCTACCAGCGGCGGATAAAGTCTTGTTAAAGTAGTCAATGACGGCGGGCGCGACCATCACGTGTCCGCCGTCATGCACGTAATAGCGGTAATTTTCCGGCTGCCCCAGGGCCGCATACTGCGCTTGGAAGAGCGGCCGGTAGTAGCGCGCGTATTGCGCATGCGATTCGCGGTCGGCCGGGCCACCGTGGCCCGAGAACAGCGGGCGCGGCGCGTAGGCGGCATCAGCATGTTGCGGTCGCCCACGGCGAGCGTGCCGGGGATGATGTAGCAGGCGTCCGGGATGCCCTCGAAACCCTGCGCCGTCGTCTCTTCCGACAAAAAGACCGTTTTGGTCCCAAACTCAGCGACGGCGCGCACGCGATCGGAGAGCAAGCCGACTTGCGTGGCTAACCAGCCGCCCAGCGAAACACCAGTTGCGCCAAGGCGAGTCTCGTCAACGCGCGGGTGGGCGGCGAGGATCTCGAGCGCCGCCATATCGGCCATCAACTCGACAGAGCGCGTAGGGACGCCCATCCCGATCCGGAAGCCGGACGCGGCGTTCTCGTCCGTAGCGACGGGCGTGCGCGCCAAGTAGCCCGAGTCGAGGCGTTCGACGGCGATTGATGCGAAGCCCGCTTTGGCGAGCTGCGTGGCGATGGCGCGCTGGTAGCTTTGTTCATCCAGAACCAGGTCGCGCAGGCCGTTCTTGCCATGGCCGGGGTAACACGCTACTCCGGGCACGACCTCGTCTCCAGCAGGCAGACAGATGACGGCCGGAACTTTGTCGCCGGTGGCGAGTATCTCAATGATATGAGCCTCCATCTCTACGCCTTCGTGCGTGAAGCGCCGCAAGAGGCGATCGCGATAGAGGTCCGCGATCGGGCTTTGCTTACCAACAGGATTTCGGACTTGCCAGTCCTGCATACCGAGAGCGGATATGAAGGTCTTCAGTACGTCCTGCTGGAAGGCGCGAAACTTCTCCGGCTCCATGGGGAAGTCCTCTGTGCGGTACCGGCGCGTTTGGCGGAAGTGGTCGATGAGCGAGGCGACCGAGGACGGCGTTTCGCCGGCATAGATAGGGAGGAGTGGATCGCCTTCGGCGAGCACGGGGCGGGCGTAGAGGGTGAGCAAAGAGATGCTCAGACAGAAGAACAACGGGCGCATCTGCCGATTGTACGCGGTGGCTAATGCGTCATGGCGTAGACGATGTAGTTGATACCGAAGCGATAGGCGAGGGCGGTCATGGGCTCGGGGTATTCGACCCAGTCGGCGTGCTCCCAGGCGTCGCCGATGTCCATGTTGTAGTTGGCGGCGACCATCATGCGGCCCTCTTCGTCGTAGATGCCGCGCCAATGCGGTTCGCCTTGTTGCCAGAAGCCACCGCGCAGATGGCGCAGTCCGGGGATCTGGATACGCTGGTCGAGGTCGTAGAGCACGTGCAGGGTCGAGTCCTGCTCGGGCACTTCAACGATCGGCAGCTCGGGAAATACGCGCCGCATGGACTCGGCGAATACCGCCCACTGCTCTTCACCATAGAAGTCGTCGGTCATCAGGAAGCCGCCGCGCAGCAAGTACTCACGCAAGGCGGCGCACTCTTGGTCGGTCAAGTCCCAATAGCCTACCTGGGTGGCATAAATCCAAGGGTAGTCGTGGAGGCGTTCATCGGTGAGCGGCAGGAAGAGCCCCTCGCCGACGTCGATTTGGGTCAAGCGCTGAATGCCTTGGGCGAAATGCATTTCCGCCTCAGGCCAGTCCTGGCGCCACCAGCCGCGGCCGAAGCGGCGATTCATGCCCGGCAGGTCGCGGTAGACGACGCGGAGGAAGTGGAACTCGGCAGGCTGCGTTTGGACGTCCTGCCATTCGCCGGACTGGCTGGAGGCCGCCGCGGCAAGTGCGATAGCGGCGACGAGGAGTTTGAGCCGGGGGCTCACGGCCAGTCATTATCGCTTGCTTCGTCAGCGCTCGTCTTCTGGCGACCAGCGGAAGCGCCGCGCCAGGTAGAGCTCTTCGGAGAGTGCATGCTGCTGTTTCTCGGCGTCGAGGCGCCATTGGTCCAGCGCTTTGTCGCGCAGCAACTCGAGGGCTTCGAGGTCGCGGCGGGCGGCGAGCACGGCGCGTCGGGCGGGAGCGACCTCGGCTTCGAGGGCCTTGGCGGCGCGATGCGCTTGGGCGGCTCGGTCCTGCAAGGCTTGCGACGAGTTGGCGGCGGTGCGGATGTCGGCGCCGCGCATGCGCCCCGCGCGGCCGATGGAGTCGCGCGCTTCGAGGCTGCGCCGGTCGAACGCGCCGGCTCGTTGCAGGG
This sequence comes from Bryobacterales bacterium, assembly GCA_041394905.1. Lineage (GTDB taxonomy): Bacteria > Acidobacteriota > Terriglobia > Bryobacterales > UBA6623 > RI-231. Next base: position 50,418 of record JAWKHJ010000026.1, read on the forward strand.
CGCCGCGGCGGCGGTTCTCGAGCGAGGCAAGCTGGGCCTCGGCGCGCTCCACTTTGCGCCGGCGCAGACGCAGAAGAGCTTCGAGCGGAAAGCGAAACGCCTTCATCCGAGCTTGCCGGCGACCTCCATCAATTGGCCGAGAGTCTTCTGGAAGGGCTGCGGTTCGCTGAGGTTCTGCTTGAGAAAGCGCACGAGGTCCTCGCGTGTGCGCAGGGCGGCGTCGAGCTTGGGGTTGGAACCGGCGGCATAGGCGCCGAGGCGGACGAGGTCTTCCGATTGCTGGTACTCGGCGAGGGCCTCGCGCAGGCGTCCCGCTCGCTCGAGCTGGCCTTCGCTGGCAATGGCGTGTTGCAGACGGCTGACGCTCTGGAGCACGTCGATGGCGGGGTAGTGGTTGCGCTGAGCGAGCTCGCGCGAGAGCACGATGTGACCATCGAGCAAAGAGCGCACGGCGTCGGCGATCGGCTCGTTCATATCGTCGCCTTCGACGAGAACGGTATAGAAGGCGGTGACCGAGCCCGAGTCAAAGTTGCCGGCGCGCTCGAAGACCTGCGGCAGCAGTTGAAATACCGACGGAGTGTAGCCTTTCTGGCTGGGCGGCTCTCCGGCGGCGAGGCCGATCTCGCGTTGCGCCATGGCCATGCGGGTGACTGAGTCCATGATGAGCAGCACGTCGCGGCCCTGCTCGCGAAACGAGTCGGCGAGCGTGGCCGCAAGAAAGGCGGCGCGGACGCGCACGGGCGCGGGGCGGTCCGACGTGGCGGCGACGACGACGGAGCGGCGCAAGCCCTCGTCGTCGAGGTTCTCTTCCAGGAATGCACGGACCTCGCGATTGCGTTCGCCAATCATGGCGATCACGTTGACGTCGGCCGCGCCGTTGCGCGCCATGGCGGCGAGAAGCGTGCTCTTGCCGACGCCGGAGCCGCCGAAGATGCCCACGCGCTGGCCCTTGCCGCAAGGGATGAGCGCATCGATCGAACGCACGCCGGTGGCCATGGGCTCGTGGATGGGCTCGCGCTGCATCGGGCCAATGGGCGCGGCGTAGAGTGGACGCAACTCCGAACAGCCGAGCGGCCCCTTGCCGTCGAGCGGACGTCCGAAGCCGTCGAGCACGCGCCCGAGCAGCTCGTCGCCGACCGGCGCGAGCGCACCCGCTGGCCGCGTGCGAATGCGGGCGCCCGGTTGCAAGCCGCCAGCGTCTTCAAGCGGCATGGACAGTACGCGGCCGCGGCGGAAGCCGATCACCTGGACGCGAATGCTTCCCCGCCCGCACTCGACCTCGCAGACGTCACCGACCGAGGCCGCCGGCCCGAGAGACTCGAGGGCGAGGCCTGCGAAGTCGGTGACCACGCCCTCGGCGCGGACCGGCCGCAAGGTGGCAAGCCGCGCGGCCTTGGCATTCAACGATTCGCGAAGGGTGAGCACGGCTTAGACGTCCGCCAGCCCGAGGGCGATCTCTTCGAGTTGCGTGTCGAGGCGCGCGTCGAGCACGACCGGGTCGGTCTCGAGGATGGCGCCGCCGCGCGGGATATCAGCGTCGGCCTCGGCCTCGACGCCGGATCCCAACGCCCCGCGCACCATGGCAAGGTCCTGCGGGTGGACGCGCACTTTCTTAACCCCGACGGCCGGGTAGTCCTGCATGCAACTCCTGACCAACGCGGCGACTGCGCCGGCGTCGACGCTGAGCTCGCGGCGCAGGATCTTGCGCGCGATGGCAAAGGCGAGCTCGACGAGCTCGGCTTCGGCCTCGTTGCGCAGAACGGCCTTGTAGCCAGTCAGCTCGCCGAACAACTTCGAGAATTCGCCGGCGTGCTTGGCCAGCTCTTCGGCCACACGCTTCTCCGAAGCGCTCTTGCCCGCGTGGAGGCCTTCCTGGAAGGCCTGCTTGCGGATCGCCTCGACATCGATCGAGGGCTCGGCCGGGGGCGCTTCGGCGGCATGCTCTTTCTGGTCGCCGACGCGTTTGGGGTGGAACTCGGCTACGCCGGGCTTCGGCACGTCCCCGCGCCAGGCGAACTCGCGCACCTCGCGCCCGCCGCCGCCCTTGATGAGCTTAGACGACATACTGTTCGCCCACGGCGCCCTTCAGACTGAGCACGCCCTCTGCTTCGAGCTGGCGCACGACGGCGATGATCTCCTGCTGCGCCGTCTCGACCTCGCGAATCTTGACCGGCCCCATCGCCTCCATGTCTTCGCGCAGCATGCCGGCGCCGCGCTCGGACATGTTCGAGAAGAAGTGATCTTGCAGCTTGGCGCTTGTGCCCTTGAGCGCGGTCGTCAGCACCTTCTTGTCCACGCGCGAGAGCACCTCCCGCATCGCGATCGAGTCGATCAACAGCATGTCCTCGAAGACGAACATCAAGCTGCGGATGGACTCGCCGAGCTCGGCGTCGAGATCTTCGACCTGTTCGAGCAGCTCCTGACCGGCGTTGGCCTCCAGGCGATTGAACATTTCGGCTACGGCCGGAACGCCGCCATAGGATTCGCGGCTGAATTGGCCGAGCGAGCGTAGCTTCTGTTCGAGAATAGCGGCGATGCGACGCACGATATCCGGCGAAATCTGTTCCAAGCTCGCCATGCGCAGGGCGACGTCGGCGCGCACCTGCGGCGGCAAGGCCATCAGCATGCCCGCGGCCGAGCTCGAATTCAAGTGCGAGAGTACGAGTGCGATCGTCTGCGGATGTTCGGATTGGATGAACTTGGCGACCTGCTGCGGGTCGGCCTTTTGCAGCAAGTCGAAGGTCGGCAGCTCGGCCCCGAGCGAGCGCACCAGCCGGTCGATGATCGAGCGTGCGCGGTCCGGACTGAAGGCGCTGTTGAGCACGCGCTTGGCGTACTCCAAACCGCCGGCGGAGAGGTGGTGCTGCGCGGCCTGCAGGTCATGAAACTCCTTGAGCACGCGCTCGGCTTGATCGCCGCTGATCGACTGAAGCTTCGAGATCTCCTTCGAAACCGTCTCGATCTCGCTCTCGGTCAAGAACGGAAAGACGCGCGAGGCAACGTCGTCGCCCAGGGCGACCAGAGCGATGGCCGCCTTCTTAGGACCGGAGAAGATCTCGTTCGAGTTGTCGGAATTGCTAATCATCCTCGTGAATCCAAGCCTTCACCAAGCGTGCAAATGATTCCGCATCCTCCTCGGCCAAGCCTTCGAGGTGCTTCTTGAGGATCTGCGTTTTACTGTTGGCGGGCGGAGCGATCTTGAGGCCCTTGAGGATGCGCTCCTCCTCGAGCCGGCGCTCCTCTTCCTGTGCCTTCTCGCTGGCCTCGATCTGCAAGCGCTCGCGCTCAGCCTCGAGAGCTTTCTCTTTCTCCATACGCACGCGTCCGAGGCGCTTGCGGCGCCGTATGTAGGCGACGACGGCGATGAGCAACAGCAGCGCCACCGCTCCGGCGATGAACTCGAGCCTGTGCCGGACGAACCACTCTTCGCTGAACAGCTCATCGGCAGGGTCGACGGGCGGCGCCGCGAGTTGTGGCGGATCCTCGAGCATGGTGAAGGGCAGGCTCTCGACCGTAACTGTGTCGCCCCGCGCCGCAACGGCGCCGGATGCCGCCACGACCAGCTCGCGGATCTTGTCGAGCTCGCGCTGTTCGCGCGGTTGGCGCTCGAGCTTGTTCTCCTGCTCGTTGAGCGCCACTCGGTAGTCGACGAGCACGGCGATCGACATGCGGTCGATGTCGCCGCGCTCGAGGGTCATGCGCTTGACCGTGCGGCTGGTCTGGAAGTTGGTGGTCTCCTGTGTGCGCGTCATGCCGCGTTGGTTCTCGGTGGTAGCGGCAGGGTCGCGCGGCAGGTTGGAAGCGGCGCCGGGCGGGCCGGCCGGGATGGCATCGACGGTGCGCTCTTCCGACAGCTGCGTGCTCATGGTGACCGGCGTCGGGTCGAGCTTCTCCTCGGTCTGCTCGCCGGAATTCCAGTTGACGTCCATGACGACGTTGGCGCGCACGCCGCCGGGGCCCAGGAAGGGTTCGAGCGTTTCGAGGATTTTTCGAACGGCGTCATTCTCGAGCTTGCGGCGGTATTCGATTTGTCCGTCGGTGAGCTCTCCTCCGAAGCCGTTGTATCGCTGCGAGAACAGCCGCCCCAGCTGATCCATCACGACCACGTGCTCGGGATCCAGGCCCTCCACCGCGCTTGCGATCAAGTAGGCGATCGCGCGTGTCTTTTCTTCACCAAGGGCGTGCCCTTGGCGCAGCTCGAGGACCACTGAGGCCTTCGCTTCCTGGTCCCGGCTCAAAAACACCGAGTGACGCGGGAGGCTGATGTGAACGCGCGCCTTCTTCACCTCGACAAGCGACCCGATCGTACGCTCGAGCTCGCCTTCGAGCGCGCGGCGAAAGTTCACCTGTTCGGCAAACTCGGTGGCGCCGAAGCTGTTTGCGTCAAAAAGCTCAAAGCCGAGGCGGCCGGTCTGAGGCAGGCCCTCGGAGGCGAGCTGGAGGCGAATTTCGTCGATGCGCTGCTCCGGCGCGAGGATAGTCGTGCCGCCGGCGGCGAGCCGGTAGGGAGCCTCCATGGCGGTGAGCTTCTGCACGATGGCGCCGGCCTCGGCTTCGTCGAGCCCGGTGTAGAGCGGACGGTAGGCGACGCGCTGCATCCACCAGGTGAAGCCCCCAATCGAAGCCAGCACGACGAGGCCCGCCGCCATGAGCTGGAAGCGGCGAGCGAACGGCAGGGCGCTCCACGCCTCGGCGAGTTGGCTGAGCGTGCGGCGGAGATTGGCTAGAAGCTCGTTCAAGCGCTATCGCCTCGTCAAACCTGCATGCGCATGACTTCCTGGTAGGCCTCGACCACCTTGTTGCGCACGCTGAGCATCATGTCGAAGGCCAGCGAAGCTTCTTCGCCGGCGAGCACGACGCGGTGCAGCTCGACGGGTTCGCCCTGCATCAGAGCCTGCACCTGCGACGACGCTTCGCTCTCGAGCGCGTCGAGCTTGGCCATGCCTTCGGCGAGCAGGCCTTTGAAGTCCTGCGCGGGGGCGGCGGCTGAGGCGGCTTTGCTCTTCGACTCGGCGATGAGCTCAGGCGCGGTGATGCGGCTGAAGCGTGCGACGTCCATGCGTTACCCCCGTGCAACCTCGATGGTGCGGTTGATCATGTCGCGCACGGCTCCGGCCACGGCGAGGTTGGCCTGGTAGCCGCGCACGGCGGCGGTGAGGTCGACCATGTCTTCGACCGGGTTGAAGGACGGAAAGGCGACGTAGCCTTCGGCGTCGGCGTCAGGGTGTTCCGGCAGATAGCGTCGCTCGGGCGGCGAAGGGTCGGTAACGACCTCAGCCACACGCACGCCCGAGGCTTGCGCGTCTCGTAGCGCGATCTGGAAACCCTCACGCGGCGGGCGGCCTTCGAAGACGACCCTGCGCCGCTGGTAGGGACCGCCCTCCGGCGTGCGAGTCGTCTCGGCGTTGGCGATATTCTCGGCCAGGATCTCGACGCGCTTGCGTTGCGCGGCGAGGCCGCTGGAGGCGATGTCGAGCGTGTTGTAGAGGTTCATGGCTTGGTTAGGCTCCGCGTCCTTCTTGGATGGCTTGGCGCAGCTGGCGAATGCCGCCGCGCATGACGAGCAGGGCGTGCGAGAAGCGAATGGCAGTCTCGGAGAGATTGCGTAGCTCGCGGTCGAGCACGACGTCGTTGCCGTCGTTCTTGACCGCGAGGCCGCCGAGCTCGCGCACTTGGGGCTCAAACGTCGGCCGCTTAGCCGGACGCTGCATCGCTTCGTCGAGCGCCGAGTCGAAATCGAGCGCGCGCGTACGGTAGCCGGGCGTATCGGCGTTGGCAATGTTCGACGCCGTGACGCGCTGCCTCATCGAGAGCAGGTCGAGATAGCGCGCCGCGCGCAGGGTCCCTTGTGTCAGCATCGTGATCTCCTCATTCCTGCTCCTGTTCGATGTCTTCGATCGACTTGAGCCGTGCGTTGAAGGTGGTGCGCTTGAGCCGCAGCAGGTCGGCGGCGCGCTTCTTGTTGCCGTCGGCGAGCTCGAGCGCCTGGCGCATCAGGTTCAGCTCGAATCCGGCCACGACGGCGTCGTAGTCGAGCCCGCTGGAAGGCACGCGCAACTCCAGCGCCGTGCGAACATCGAGGCGCGCCGACGGCAGAGCGAAGTCGCTCGGGTAGAGCGTCTCGCGCTCGCCGCTTAGCGCCACGGCATGCTCGATCGCGTTCTCGAGCTCGCGCACATTGCCGGGCCAATCGTGGCGAGCTAGGCGCTCAAGCGTCTCCGGCAAGCAGCGCTTGCACGGCAGGGCCTCGCGGCGGCAGACCTTCTCCAACAGATGGCTGGCGAGTTGCGGCAAGTCCTCGGGGCGGTCGGCGAGCGAGGGCAGCTCGATGGGCACGACGTTGAGGCGGTAGTAGAGGTCCTCGCGAAAACGCCCTTGGCGCACCATCTCGCGCAGGTCGCGGTTGGTGGCGGCGATCACGCGTACATCGACGTGGATGGTTTCCGCACCGCCGACGCGTTCGAAGGCGCGCTCCTGCAGGGCGCGCAAGAGCTTTGCCTGCATGGCGGGCGGCGTTTCTCCCACTTCGTCGAGAAAGATGGTGCCCTTGTCGGCGAGCTCGAACTTGCCTTCGCGCGATGCAGTGGCGCCGGTGAACGCGCCCCGAACATGGCCGAACAGCTCGGACTCAATCAAGTCCGCCGGGATGGCACCACAGTTGACCGCCACCATCGGCCCCGACGCGCGACGCGAGGCCAAGTGGATGGCGCGCGCGAGCACCTCCCTGCCCGTACCCGTCTCGCCGGTGAGCAGGACGGTGGATTGGCGCGGCGCGATCATGCGGGCGAGGTTCTTGACGCGATCCATGGCGGCGCTGTGACCCGCAGCGAGGCGAAGGCGTCGAACCCGCTCCGGGCCCTCGTCGCGAGGCGTTTGGGCAGAGCAAGCTCGAGGCGCTCGAGCAGCCAGTCGAGCGGCTGCTCGGCAGCGCGCTCCACATATTCCGCCACGCCGACCTGCCCCAGCCGCACGGCTTCGGCTGGGATAGCCTGGTCGGCCAGCGCGACCACGCCGACCAAGGCGTCCGCGCGCAAGGCGCGTTCGGCGGCTTCGAAGGGTCGAAGGATGGATCGCCGCATTCGAGCAGCAACAGGTCGACGCCGCCCCGCTCGATGCGGCGCAGCGCGTCTTCAGGGCTGCAGCCCGACCGCGAGCTCTGCCCCTTCTTGGGTCAGCCGGTCGAACAACAGCGCTAAAGTTTCGGCCCCCTGGCCGATGTGAACAATACGGCGCGACTCCAAATCCAGCTCCGCCGGAATAGGGGTTATCAGCGGCGGTCGGCGGCGGGTTATTCTGCCGCGGCGAAAGGTCGTCCTAGTGTGTGCGCTCTAGGGCTTTCGAATTTGCCTTACGTCCTACCCGTGCTACGCTCTTGGGCGCTTGCGGATGCGCGTACTCGGTGTTCTCCTGCTCGCTGCGATTGCTTCGGCGCAGTCGCCGCCGCGCTGGCGTCACCTCTCGAGCACAGCGGGCGACCTGCCCTCGCCGGGGTCGTCGGAGCAGCAGACGGCGTCGCTAGTCTGCGACATCGACGCCGACGGCGACGCGGACTTTTTCATCGGAGCGCGCGTGGTTGGTCCGGCGGTCACGTTCTTTCGTCGCGGAGCGGATGGCTGGGAGAAGCTCGTGGCGGAGCCCGAATTTCTGCGCATCGAAGCCGGCGGAGCCTGCCACGACATTGATGGTGACGGCGATTCGGACGTCGTCTTCGGCGCGGACGCCGGCGACAACCACATCTGGTGGTGGGAGAATCCCTTCCCCGACTTCGACCCCGCCAAGCCTTGGACGCGCCACGTGATCAAGAGCCGAGCGCCAACAAGCACCACGATCAGATCTTTGGCGACTTCGACGGAGATGGCGCGGCCGAGCTGGTGAGTTGGAACCAGCGTGCGCATGCGCTGCTGCTGTTTGAGATTCCCGCGGAGCCGCGGACCGCGCCCGCATGGACAGGGCGAACGATCTACGAATGGACCGGCGAGGAGCACGAAGGCGTGGCCGCGGCGGACGTGAACGGCGACGGCGTGACGGATCTGGTGGGCGGTGGCCGCTGGTTCGAGCACGTGGGCGAAGCCAGTTCGAGGCGCACGTCATTGACGACGCGTTTCGCTTCTCCCGTGCGGCGGCGGGACAACTCGTCGAGGGCGGCACGCCAGAGGTTGTGTTCGCGCCCGGCGACGTCGACGGGCCGATCCGCTGGTGTAGTACACAGGCGGCGAATGGGTGGGCCACGATCTGCCAAACAACCAGCTCATCCACGGCCACTCGATCGGGCTGGGAGACGTCAACGGCGATGGGCACGCGGACATCCTCTCCGCCGAGATGGGCCGGTGGGGCAAACGGCCTGACCAACACAACGACGACGCCCGCTTGCGGGTCTACTACGGCGACGGCAAAGGCCGGTTCGTGGAGCAACTGATCGTGCGAGGGGAGGCAACCACGAGACGCGCCTGGCGGACCTGGACGGCGACGGCGACCTCGACATCCTGGCCAAACCCTACAACTGGCGCGCCACGCATTGACGTGTGGATCAACGAAGGGCCCGCGCAAGTAGCGCCTACGGCTGCGTGTGCTTTAGCAGCAACTCGTAATTCTGCCGTGCCATCGTCTGGCTCGGATCGATCGCCAGCGCGGTCTCGAGCTCGAGGCGTGCTTCGTCGACCGCGCCGCGGCGAGCAAGGCCGCGCCGAGATTCGCGTGCGCGGAAGCCAGGAACGGGTTCGCGGCCGTCGCAGCGCGAAGCTCGCCAGCGCCTCGTCCGGCGCGCCCGCTTCCTGCTGCGCGAGTCCGCGGTTGACGAGCACGTCGGCAGCGAGCGGATCGATCTCGAGCGCGTGGCCATAGTAGGCGTCAGCTTCCTCGAAGCGGCCCATGTCGGCGAGCACGTTGGCGAGATTGTTGTAGGTCTGGACGCGGCGCGGGTCGCGCACGAGCGCGGAGCGGTAGTTGCGCTCGGCCTCGGGCAGCCGGCCAAGCGCAGCTTGCGCTTCGGCCAGCGCAAAGTAGGGCTCTGCGAAGTGCACGTCCGTGGCGGCAAGCGTTGAGGAGAGCCGCGCGATGCCCGCATCGAGGTTCGCCTTTTCTCGCACCTGCGCGATGCCCCAGTAGAGATCGCCAAGCGGAATACCGGCGAGCGATTTCGGATAAAGGGGAACCACTTCGCCGCGATAGGTCTGCTCGGCGTCGGTCTTTTCAGCAAGCGGAGCGAGCAGGTCGCCCGGCGGAGGCCGCCGCGCGATCTTGTGGTCCGTCATCACCACGTGGACGACGTCTTCCGTGCGGCGGCGCGGCATGTGGCAAGCGACGCAATCGGTCTGCGAGGCTTGGTGGGTTGCGGCAAGCGCGGGTTGCTCATGGCACTCTAAGCAGGCGCGCCGGTATCGCTCGGCGCGAGCTTCTGGTGCGGGCCGATCATGCGGGTTGTGGCAGGCCACGCAGGTCAGCCGTTCCTCGCTGCGGAGGAAGCATTCGGACTGGCGCATCCGATAAGCCGCGCTGACGATCTCGAACTTCTCATCCCACCCCTTGCCGGGTGCGTGGTCGAAATGGACAACGTAGTCCTCGAGCGGCTGCCCCGGCTGGTAATCGTAGAACGTCCGCTCGAAGCGCCGCACGGTCTCGGGCAGGCGAAACGTCGTCGACTCGAAGTGGCACTGCATGCACACCTCGTTCGCCCGAGCAGCCTGGAGCTTGGCCGGGTTGACGATGTCGGTCGCCTTAGCCGACGCGGCGTGTTTCTCCCCCGGCCCGTGGCAGCGCGCGCAGTCGATGCCGAGTGGAAGCGCAGCGGGGAAACGCGGGTCGTCATCGCGCCCGGGACGCGCCGCCTCGGCGGGAACGTCCGGGTAGGCATTGTGGCAGAACATGCAGCGGTTGTTGACGAGGCGCGTGAAGCCAGCATGGTTGGGCCGGTCGTAACCCGGCGCCATCGCCCAACGGCCCTCCTGGGCGTACCACGACACGGGCAGCTCGACGATGCGCCCGTCGGCGGACTGGTGTAGGTAGCTGCGCGCGCGCTCGCCCGAGCCCATCACGTGGGTCACCTTGCGCTCGAGCGTATCCACGCGGCGATCCTTCTCGTCGAGCCGGTAACGCCGCACGTAGTAGCTGTCGCCACGGCGGAACATCTCGTAAGTGCGCCCGGACGCTTCGTGGCGGAACGAAGTGTCCCAATCTTCGGGCATGTTGTCCGAGGAAGGCAGGTAGAACGATCGCCCCATCGGCGTCGCCAAATAGTTTCGGACCTCTTTTTCGTGACAGGGGATACACGTCTCGGCTTCGCCCGCGAAGAGCGGAGCAGCAAGGGAGACAAGGAGCAGCCAGCGCACCTCGCTTAGCCCTCCAGGTGCGGCGCGATCGTCTCCGCCGCGATGCGGTAGCCTTCGCGCGTCGCGTGGACCGGGTCGACGAAGAGCGCACGTCCGCCGGCGGCGCGAAACTTCGAGGTCAGCTCGACGGCGGCGACGTTCTGCTCGCGTGCGATGTCGAGCAAGAGCTGCTGGCGAACGTGTGGCGGACCGCCATCCATGCCCGTAGCAGCGGGCCAAACGACGATCACGGGGCGCGCGTTCGCCTCACGCGCAAGGCGGATGATCGTCCGCACCTCCGCGGCAAACTCGTCTTCGCTCAGACGCGGCCGATCGCCCGGCGTGACGCGGCGCACGAGACGCGTCACGCGATGCCGGCTGGCTCGCCCGCACGCTCGGCGGCCAGCAACTCGTGGTGTTCCAGGTCGGACAGGTGGTCCCACACGGTTCTGCCGTTTACCCAGAAGGTGAGGACAACAACGTCCGGGCGCAAACGAGGGCCGAGTTGCTCGAGCAGGACACGCCCTTGAAACGCCGTATAACCCGGAACCCCGGCATTGACCGCACGCAGGCCGGGCATGAGGCTTTGGCATACCGCAGGGAAGCTTTCGTGGTCATCGACGGGGATGCCAAACGTACAGGAGTCGCCCAAGAAGAGCGCCGTGCGTTGCGCATCCTTTGCATCCGGCGTCGAGCGTCGGCCGTGTTCGTCGGTCGAGACGGAAAATGGCCACTCCTGCTCGGCGATACGCTCGGCGCAGGCCACTGCGTGCAAGCCCGACTTGAGTTTCCAAAAGAGCTCGTCGTCGGATTCGAAGATTTTTCCGTTCCCGGAAAAACGGACAGGTTCGTCCGCAAGAAACTCCAGCGCGCGTTTTCGTCTTCGGCGCGGAGCGCGGCAGGAAACGCGGCCGCGAGCAGCAGTGCGGTCCGCCGCGTCATGGTGCGCCTGGCGTCGTCTGCAACTGCGCCAACCCGGCCGCGGCGGCTTGGCGCGCGCGCTCGTCGCCGGACGCCAGAGCGGCTTGATAGTGGAACGCCGCCTGCTCGTCGTCGCCTTCGTAGGCAAGCAGCCCGGCCAAGTTGATGTGCGCGGAGACAAACGACGGATCGATCTCCAGCGCGGTCGAAGGCCCGGCGCGCTTCGTCGTAGCGTCCGACCTTCGAGAGTGCGAGCCCGCGTCCCGCATGCGCGGGAGCTGACCGCGGTCGTACTCGAGACCTTCGCATAGGCATCGACGGCTTCGTCGCCATCGCCCAAACGCGCCAGCGCCTGACCCAAGTTGGTGTAGACCAATCCTGGTCGCGCCGCATCGCTGGATGCCTCGCCCGGCATGAGCGGCGAGCTCGAGCGCAGGGCATTCTCATCATCGGGACGCCGCAAAGACAGCGCTGTACGGTAGCGCTCCACCGCTTCGTCGAAGCGTCCTTGATCGTAGAGCACGCCGCCCCAGTTATTGAAAACCTTTGATGATCTCGGCAGCAGCTGCGCCGCCCTTTCGAGCGAAGCTTCCGCTTCCGGCAACCGCCCAGCGCGCCACAGCTCGAGGCCGAGATTGTAGTGCGGCTCGCCAAGCTCTGGAGCAGCCTCCGCCAACGACTGCGCCGCTGCGAGCGGCTCATTGGGACGCTCGCGTTCGAGGTTCGCGAGCAACAGCAGCGCACAGCTCAAATAGACCGCCTGCAGCCAGCCTTTGTCCGCCGGAGACATGCGACGAATCAACTGTCCCGCCCAGGCCTTTGCCTTGGCGGGCGCGCCCACCGCATCGGCAATGTCGAGATCGGCGCGCGTCGCCTTGTCGCGAACCTTCCAGATAAATCCGTCGTAGTAGTAGTGGAGTGCGTTCGAGGTCACCACGAAGGCGATCAACAATTTCTGTAAGCCGACATTGGTCACCGCCGCCGTGAAGTAGTTGATTGCGCCATAGGCCAGAATCAGCCCAGCGTAGAAGAGCACTAGGCCGGCGCTCGGCCGAAACAAGAAGCGCACGAACGCTGCGACTGGGCCGTTCTTCTTGACGCGATTACGATTGTAGACCCAGACGATGCCGTAGTACTGGATGCAATGGAACGCGGACCAGACCGTGAAGCCGACCAGAAAATCATCCAGGAACACATAGAGGTAATATGTGGCGCCCAAAAAGATGCCGAGCATCAGCAGCTTACGCCAGCTTACCGGCCGCCCTTCGCGCCACTCGTTCAGGTGATACCCGACATAGGCCAACGTGAGCAGCGCGCTCACGCTCAAAAGGCCCGTCCGCAATCCCTGCAAAGCCGTAGCAGAAATCACCGGCAAACCGGCCTGATATCCACGACTCAACAAGCTGTAGCTGTAGTGCGGGCTGACGGCGATCAAAGTGACGTACCACGAGATCGACAAGCCCCAATCCATCCACGACCCGACCGGACTCACGGCTCCAACCTTGGAGTCGTAAATCCGCATGAAGCCGTAGTGCTGCATCAGCACATGCCAGATGTCCCAAAGTGAGACGAATACCAGCAGCCCGTGCAACTGCTCTGCGTTGAACCAATAGGCCACGCAGAACAGCGCGGGCGGGGCGATCAGGAACCGCCATTTGTAGCGCGAAAAGAGCTCCCGGTCGCCATACGCTCGCAGGAAACCTGGGAAATGGTGGCCGAAGGTAAAGAACGCCAGCAGCAGGATGGCAATCTGGCGCGAGCTAAACCACGCGCGCAGAGGCAGGAAGACCGCGATCACCAGCAGCGGCGCGGCGATGAACAGCAGCATGTCGCGCGCCGGACCGAGGATCCACGGAGACGCGGGGGCGGCCGCAGCGGCAGCCGAGGGTATCGGCGCCGCTACTCCGCCCCGCTTGTTCTTGCGCCCCATCCGCTACTTGAAGTTGCTGTACGGGCCGACGTTGCTCCACTCCTCCGCCGCCAGTCCGTCTTGGTCCCACACTACGTCGCCCGCGCGAATCGTCATGGCCGCGCGGATGTTGCGGTCGCCAATCAGCTTGCCTCGTCCCGAATCCAAGAATTCAAACTGACCGCGTTCGAGCTTCAGGACGGCGATGTCTGCAATGTCGCCCTCCGCCAAGCCGGCAAGGTCGTAGCGCCGAATCGCCTTGGCTGCGTTCTTGGTTACGCATTCAACGACTTGTTCGAACGTCATGCCCATGTTGAGGAACTTCGACATGACGTTCGTCAAAGTGGCGTGAGGCAACATGATCGAGCTGGTGTGAATGTCGGTCGAGATGGTATCCGGCAAGAAGCCTTGCTGGATGGCCGGAACCGCGATCCGGAACCACAAGCTGCCCGAGCCGTGGCCGACGTCAAACAGGATGCCGCGTTGGCGAGCCTCCCACATGTACGACTCGACTTTCTTGTTCTCGTCGAGTTGTGGAGTCACCCTCCCATAGAAGTGGGTGTGGATATTCCCCGGCTTCATGTGTTTGAGGACGAGGTCTTTGTATTCGCGCCCCGGTTTTGGGTGGAAGTCCACCATGAGGACGGTGTTCGAGTCCTCCGCAGCCTTCACGGCACGGTCCACGGCTTCCCAATCCGCCGGCTGGTAGTGCGCGGTCTTGATTCCGACAATGATGTTCGGATACTTCTTGACCATCGCAACGGCAGCCGCGACGTCCATCTCTTTGACGTCGTTCTCAGGACCGCCGTCGCCCGACCCGTACATGCCGGCGCCAACGATGTTGAGCAACGCCAAAACGCGCGTGACCGAGTTTTCGATCGTATGCTCACGGAACCGTTCGAAAGTCTTCGCACCGGAAGTGCCCGCATCAACCGCCGTCGTCACGCCATTGCGCAGACAGTTGTGGTCCGCGTTGATGCTCAAGCTAGGGCCGCCCACGTCGAAGTGGCCATGAATGTCGATCAAGCCCGGGGTGACGACGTAGTCGGCCAGGTCGACTACCTTGCGGCCTTGAACGGCCGGGATATGGTCGGACACTTTGACGATGCGTTCGCCGACGATGCCGATGTCGTAATGTCCGTCGCGCCCGTTCTTCTGGTCGAGCACGCGTCCATTCTGGAGAATCAGGTCGTAGATGACCGGTTGGGCGCACAACGGCGCCGCAATCAGAGCCGCAACCGCGAGACAGCGGGCGATCGCATTATGGAATCGAAACATAGTCCCCCGCCTCGGTCCAAACCGGGAATCCACGGCCTTCCAGGTCCACTACCAGCTTGCCCGCACGGACGGTCAGCACGGGAATGAGCCCCTGCGTGACGGTCTTCTTCTTCTTCCAGGCATCCATCAGGGCGAAGACGCCTTCATCCACCTTGAAGGCCGCGATGTCGGCTTCCTTGCCAACGCCCAGCGTTCCGATCTCGGGGAACTTGTGGATGGCCTTGGCCGGAGTGACGGTCGAGCGCATCACGGCTTCCTCGAGCGACATGCCGAGGGCCATCATCTTGGTCATGCAGTTGAGCATGTCGGACTTGGGGCCCATGATGCTCGACGAGTGCAGGTCGGTCGAAATGGTGTCAGGGTAAAAGCCGTCCTTGGTGGCCGAGTGCGCCACGGGCCACATGAAGCTGCCCGCGCCGTGCCCCAGGTCGAACAGGACGCCGCGTTTGCGCGCTTCCCAAACATAGGGCTGCACCTTGCCGTTGAAGCGGCTGATGATCTCGACTTGGCGGTCGTTGAAGACGTGCGTATGGATGTCGCCCGGACGCATCTTCTCGAGCAGCTTCTCTTTGGAGTTGCGGCCCGTGTTGGTGAAGATCTTGTCGTCGATCATCACAAGCTTGCCGGAGAGATTGCCCGCCTCGATGGAGCGATCGATGGCGGTCCATCCGTAGCCGCCAAAGTGAGCCGTCTTGATTCCCACAATCAGATCCGGTTCCGCCATCTTCGCGCGTCTTCTTCGGATCCATGTCTTCGGTGTTGCTCTCCCACTCGTGAACCATGCCGTGGCCCACGATGTTGATCAGGGCGTATACGCGCGTCTGGACACGGTCGATGATCGTCTTCTTGAAGTCGTCGAAGGTCATCCACCCCGAGCCGCCGGCGTCGACCACGGTGGTCGTGCCGGCCATGAGAGAGACGAGTCATCGGGCAGGATGGCTACCATAGCTTCGTAGACAGACGTGGGCGTGCAGATCGATCAGCCCGGGCGTGACGATCAGGCCCGAGGTCCACGCTCTTCTTCGCGTCCGCCGCCGGAATGTCCTTGGCGACTTTCGCGATCTTACCTCCCTGCTACGGCGACGTCGAACATACCGTCGATCACGGGTCGTGATGACCCGGCCGCCCTTGAGAACCATAATGTACTGCTGACCCGCGCAAGTGGGCGGCCAGGGCCAGCGCACAAATTGACAAACGATAGAACATCCTATTTACGCTTCTCGAACGACGCGACGACTTGCCGCCGCGTCCGTCAAAATCTCCTGCAAACGCCAAGCTACGATGCGATCTTCGCCAGGGAAGAGACGCAGGAAGCCAGGGCACCTCGTCCTTCGCCGCATTGATCTCGATGCGCGGCTCGCTCGCTCAAGCGCTTGGCGCACTCGGCATAAGGAGTCCTTCAGCTGCCTTCATCCCACTGCACACGCAGATAGGATGGGGTGGCCGCCCGGCCCTGGCACGTAGATTTCCGACTTGACGGTCGGAATATCGCGCACTTCCTTCGACACGCGCGACATGTAGCCGTGCCACAGGCGCTGGTTCGTCATGATCGCGCGCCACGTAGAGCTCGTCGTGCTGACGGCCTTGAGCAGCTTGGCGATCTCTTCCTTGCCCACCTTGGCGTGGCGGCCCACCAAATGCTGTAGGGTTGTTGTTCATCCCCAGCCGCCTCGATGAGGTCAGCGCGGCCAACGAGCGTAAACCGACGCTTGCGGCCCGCGCAGGCCTTTGCCGCCGCTGAAGCCGACCAGGTCGAAGCCCTCCTTCACGATCTCGGAGAGATTCATGGCCGGAGGCAACTCGGCGGCGGCGTCGTTGAACACGGGCACGCCCGCATCCTTACCGGCTTCCTTATAAACCTGCGCGCGAGATCTTGCCCTCGGCTCGTAGATGTGGACGAAGAAGCAGCATCGCGGTCTTCGGCCCGATCGCCTTGCGCAACTCGTCCACCGTACCGACCTCGACGATCTTTGCGCCGCAGGCGCGGCTGGCGTGGTCGAAGCCCAAGCGATGCTCGCGGCACCATGATGACCTCGTTCTTCACGCCGGTCGTGTCTGGAATGCGGCGGATCTTCTCGGGATCCTTGCCCGCCATGCACGCTGCGGTGGCCAGCATGATGGAGCCCGCGCCGCCGGAGCTGACCATCGCCGCCTCCACGCCGATGAGCTTGACGGATGCGAGCGCGCCGACGGCCTTCTGCAGGTCGATCAGCGGGACGAACACCCCCGCTGCCGAAGCCATCGCCTGAATGGTCTCCGGGGCCATCACGGAGCCCGTCAGCGTGGCAAGTGTCGGCGAGCATCAGCGGCCGCACGCCGAGCCGGCGGTATGCTTCTCTCTGCGCTCGGCCAGATAGGCCGCAGCTAGACTATTGGGGCGCAGCGAGCCCGCTGCGGCGAGCGCGGGAAGCATCTTCAGAAAGCCCCTGCGTTTCGAGCTCCACAAACTGGACATCGCCAATCCTCCTCAACTTCACAACTGCGTTGGAAGTAGTCGTTCCGGCGCCTCATAGCGCGAATCGCCAACTGGGGCGTCTCAATACGGCGTTTCTTCTCGCGCGATTCAAAGGCGAACGCGAGCGCGCCGGTGACCAACAGCGTCCGCTCGATCGGGCGGACGGACTTGCCGGTGACGAAGAGCTTCTTCGATGCACCACGTCAACCCGTCAAAATGCGGCAGGTCGCGCGTCTCGCACTTGGCCGAAATGCGTACCGACGATCCGCCGTCTACCTCGGCCGCAAAATCCCACAGCGCGGTAGACGCAGTTGTTGAGCATGGCTGCATGCGCAGGCTTCCAGCCGTCACGATAGCGCAGGATGAACAGCGCTGGGTTCTTGCAATGCTCTTCCATGCGCTCCTGGCAGGTGCGGATTGCTCTCGACAGCGCCGAGCAGCGGGATGGACCACTTGCCTTCGCCGTCACGCCAACGCCACACCGCGTCGCCTTCGAGCAACTCGACGGACGCAACGCCCGTCTCACCGCCAGCGCGCCGTTCCACCATGCACTGCATCGACTCGAGCGTGGTGGAAGCCGTACGCATCGAGCGGACCATAGCCAGAATGGGCACGGCGCTGGATCTCGCGCCCTTGCGGATCTCGAGCCTCGGGCGTGCGCACTGTCACCGGGATCGACGAGCCCGCCATGAACGGAAAGTTTAAGCTCGCGCGACCAGTCGTACATCTCCTCGCCAAATCCCAGGAGCAGGGGAGAGATGTTTGTCCGAAAACAGGGGACTCGTCTTCTGTCTTGCGGAACACGTCGATTGATGCCCTTCATGATGCGGTGGCGCGGATGAGAGCTTGCCGCGCGTTGTCGGGGTAGTCGCCATGCTCGCCGATCGCTGGTGACGGTCACGGCCAGATCCTTGCCGAGGGTGAGCGCTTGCTCGATCTCGCCGTGAAGCAAGTGAAGCGCTTGCGGTAGGCCGCCGCGGCTCATGTCGTCCGGGTTCACTGATCGGTCCACATGGTGACGATCTTGGTCCGAGGATCTGGCGGATACCGTTGGGATAGTAACCATCGAGGATGCGCGTGCAGATGACGTCAGCATGCGAGCGGTGGCGGAACTCGGTGATGATGGCCGCGACCTTGGGCAGCGGCGTCTGAGGGGTTTGGGCGAGGGCCGGCGCGCAAGCGGCGCCGCGCATGCCCGCCGCCGCCATGAACCCTCGTCTGGTCCATCCTGCTATGCGGGTATTATCCGAAACGGCGGCAAAATCCTGCCGGCGGCATCGGACCGCTTTCCGCTACCGTAGTGGCCAACGGCTTCCACCATGTCCCGACTCTTCCCCGCCCTGCTACTGCTCTGCGCCTCGATGGCTGCGGAAACGCATACTGGTCTACTCCGGTCACACTCGCGCGTGTTCACCGCGCAAGCTGACCTGGATCGCCCGCGTGCGCTCGGGGACGATCGTCACGCGCACTTGGGATTCGGGCGGCAAGGACGAGAAAGGCGTCTGGCACATCCACCATCTCTACACACCTACCCCGAGCACGGCAACCCGCTCACGGGTCCGTTCTACGTGGAGACGCTTAGCATGGCGACATGCCGAGGTCCACGTCGACAAGCTGCGCCTGAACCGCGCCGACGGCTACTCATCCTTCCGCGTCAGCCAAGGCGTTCAACCCCGGCGCCGACCTGCACGACCCCAACTACGGCATGGACGCCGTCCGCAAAGGCATCGTCCACGCTGCTGCCGTGGATCGACGCCGCCGCTGGCACGGTCACGCCGAAAGCTGCGCCCGCAGGACTCTCCGTCGGGCTGATCAAACTGCCGGCGCGTCCCATGCTGGGCTGTATCGGCGTGGCCCCCGCCTATGACGAAGTCCGCACCTCGGCCCGTCGGGCAACTACGGCGGAAACATGGACTACAACGACATCGTCGAGGGCGCCACCGTCTACTCGCCCGTGTTCGCTCCTGGCGCGCATCTGTTCGTGAAGTGATGCATGCCGTCAGGGCGACGGCGAAGGCTGGGGCAACGGCGTCGAGACATCGACCGATGTCCAAATGACCGTCAAGCTGCACAAGGGCAAGCGCCTGGGCAATCCCCGGCTGGTCACGCTACGCACCTGGTTTCCGTCGGCAGCCAGCGCCGGAGTTCGGCTCCAGCATGGACTTCGCGCTGCGCTCCTCGATGACGGACATGCTCAATTGGCTTACGAACGACTGCGCCTCACAGGCCCTGAGGCGCACGTGCTGCTCGGCGGCGTCGTCGAGCACAAGATCATCACCTACTACGGCCTGCCAGCACCATGATTCCCAAACAGTACCTGCCCCCCGTTGCCACGTTTTCCCTGTCCAAGGGGACGACGATGAAGCGTCTCGCGCTCCTGTTCGTAGCCGCCGCCGCGCCTGCCCAATCGCCGGACATCCATCGTGAGGCGCTCGTACTCGACGGCCACGTCCACGTGATGACCCGGCAACTGCTCGAGGGTCTCGACATCGGCGACCGCTACCCTGACGGACACATCGACCTTGCCACGGGCGCGCGAAGGCGGCGGACGCGATGTTCTTCACCGTCTATACGCCCGGAGCCTTACTACCTCTGGCCGCCATGAAGTGACCAACACCCTGTGTCGTCGAGTTGGCCTGAGACCAAATCGAGAAGAATCTTCCCCGTCATCGAGCCGCCCGCAACGCCACCGACATCGAGCGTATCGTCGGCCTGGGCAAGATCGCGGCGTTCCTCGACCTGGAGGGCGCCGACCTCGACGGCGATCTGCTGATTCTGCGGGCGCTCTATCGCCTTGGCCTGCGCCCGCGCAGCTCACCGCGCACAACTACACCAACAACTTCGCCGACTCCTGCTGCGACGTATCCAAGTGGAACGGTCTCAACGAGCAAGGCCTCAAGGTCATCGCCGAGATGAACAACCTCGGGATGGTCATCAACGTCGCTCACGGCTCGGAAGAGACGATCCTGCAAACCGTCGAAGCGAGCCGCGATCCGGTCGTCTACACGCACGGCGGCTTCCGCCACTTCGTCGATTCCGCGCTGCACTCGACGAGGCCGCCAAGGCGATCGCGGAGAAGGGCGGCGTGTCGGGCTGCAGTTCGGCAACACGTTCAACAACCCGAAGTTCTTCAAGTGGCGCAACCAGGGTCCGCCTGTACACACTTCGTCCAAGCTGGCGGCTACGCCACCATGCCTCTCGCCGAGATCGATGAGCAGCAGCGCGCCTCGCTGCCCTTCGTCTACATGGCGAGCGTTGCCGAAGAAGTACCGCATGACGATGAAGGACTTCGCCAAAGTGATCGACTACGGCGTCAATCTGATTGGCGAAGACCACATCGCGCTCGGCTCAGACTTCGACGGCGGCCCGCCGCTTCCGCAGGGCATGGAGGACATCTCCGACTACCCCGAGATGACCAAGGCCATGCAGGACCTAGGCTATTCCGAATGAGCGCATCCGCAAGATTTTAGGCGGGAATTTGCTGCGCGTGATCCGGCAAGTCACCGAGCAGCAGGACTGCCGGAAGCGCGGGCGCAGGCCCGCGCTTCCGCGCTACGATAGTCCTTCCCTGATCGCTCCGTGTTGAGCGCCCACCCTGGCGGGAGTTGCGAAACGGAAGCTCTTCATGGCCATCAGCGTCGCTCTTCACCACAAGACAACCTACTGCTACGACCGCCTCGTCTCGCTTTCCCCGCACATCATCCGGCCGCGTCCCGCGCCGCACTGCCGTACCCCGGTTCCCAGCTATTCGCTGAAGGTCAAGCCGGAAGAGCACTTCATCAACTGGCAGCAGGATCCGCAGAGCAACTACCTCGCTCGCTTGGTCTTCCCGAGAAGACTAGCGAGCTCGAAGTCGAGGTCGACTGATCGCCGAGATGTCGGTGATCAACCCGTTCGACTTCTTCCTCGAGCCCAAGGCTGAGAAGTACCCCTTCCAGTACGATCATTGGTCGACCGCGAGCTCAAGCCCTTCCTCGGCGCTGGCGGACGGTCCGCACCTGCAAAAGTTCTCTTGCCGAGACGGACCTGCGCGAGCGCCAGATCGTCGACTTCCCTGGTCGACATCAACCAGCGGATCCAGAAGGCGATTGGCTACGTCATCCTTACGAGCCTGGGGTGCAGACTCCAGGAGCAGACGCTCGAGTTGAGCGGCGCTCCCGCTGCGACAGCGCCTGGCTGCTGGTGCAGGTCCTGCGCCGTCCGGCCCGCCGCGCGCTTCGTCTCCGGCTACCTGATCCAGCTCAAGCCGGACGTCAAATCGCTCGGACGGCCCCTCCGGCGCCGAGGTCGACTTCACCGACCTGCACGCTGGACCGGGAGGTCTACTTGCCTGGGGCCGGTTGGGTCGGGCTCGACCCGACTTCCGGGCTGTTCGCCGCCGAGGGTCACCTGCCTGTGGCCGCCACCTCGATCCGCAATCAGCCGCGCCCATCAGCGAGCTGTCGATCCGGCCGAGGTCGAGTTCCACCACGAGATGAAGGTCACGCGCATCCGCGAGGATCCGCGCGTCACCAAACCCCACACGGAAGAGCAGGAGGCGATCACCCAGCTCGGCCACCGCGTCGACGCCGACCTCGAGCGCCAGGACGTCCGGCTGACCATGGGCGGCGAGCCCACCTTCGTCTCCATTGACGACATGGAGGGAGAGGAGTGGAACACAGCCGCACTGGGTGAGCGCAAACGCATCCTCGCCGAGCAACTCATCAAGCGTCTGCGTGACCGCTACGCCCCCGGCGGGCTGCTGCACTACGGCCAGGGTAAGTGGTACCCTGGCGAGCCCTGCCGCGCCGGGCGCTCACCTGCTATTGGCGAACCGACGGCCACCCGCTGTGGACCGACCCGGACCTGATCGCCGATACAGAGGAACCGTCGGACCACGGGCTGCCTGAGGCCGAGGCCTTCACCCGTTCGCTCGCCAGCCAACTCGGCGTCAGACCCGGATTACTCCATCGCCGCCTACGAGATCCTGTCCACTACTTGCAGAAGGAAGGCCGGCTGCCGGTGAACGTTTCGCCGGAGGACAACAAGCTTGAACGCGCCGACGAGCGGGAGCGACTCAAGCGCGTCTACGAGACCGGGTTCGACTCCCCGTCCGGCTACGTGCTTCCTTGCAGCGCAGTGGCCGGCGCCAAGCGTGGCAGAGCGGCATGTGGATGCTGCGGGGCAAGCAGCTTTTCCTCATTCCCGGCGACTCGCCCATCGGCCTGCGCCTACCGCTGCCTTCCCTGCCCTGGGTGGACAAGCGCCACGCGCAGCACCAGATGCCGGTCGACCCCCCGCCGAGCGCGATCCCTTGGCGGCGCCTTCGCAACAGCAACGGCATCCAGGGCCCGAGACGGCGGCCGCATCTAACAATTTCGGGCGCCGAAGCCCGGCCAAGCGCCGGTCGATCGCTGGCCCACTGTCGGCGAATCGGCCCCATGGGTCGTGCGCACCGCCATCGCCATCCAACCGCGCGACGGGCAGGTCCATGTCTTCTCTTCCCGCCGCTCGAGTCCGCCGACGACTTCGTCGACCTGCTCCAGAAGGTGGAAGACGCCGCCGCTGAATCGGCTACGAAGGTCGTCATCGAAGGCTACACGCCACCGTCGGATCCGCGCCTGGCGTCCTTCAAAATCACTCCCGACCCCGGCGTCATCGAGGTGAACGTCCAACCAGTGCGCACCTGGGACGAGTTGGTTGCCAACACGGTCAACCTCTACGAGGACGCCCGCCTCGTGCCGCCTGGGGACGGAAAAGTTCATGCTCGCTGGCCGCCACACGGCCTGGGGCGGCAACCACTTCGTCATGGGCGGGCCCAGCGCTGCCGATTCTCCGTTCCTGCGCCGCTTTCGATTTCGCTGCGCAGCCTGGTCTCGTACTGGAACAACCATCCGTCGTTATCCATCTACCGGGCTGTTCATCGGCCCGACAGCCAGGCGCCCCGCGTGGACGAGACGCGCATGGACGCCTTACCGGAGCTCGAGATCGCCTTCGAACAGATCACCAGGCCGTCCGAACTGTCCGCCCTGGCTCGTCGACCGCATCTTCGTCACCTGCTCGTCGACGTCACCGGCAATACCCATCGCGCCGAGTTCTGCATCGATGCTTTCTCTTACGCCCCGGAATCCTCCACGGGCCGCCTCGTTTGGTCGTGAGCTCCGCTCGTTCGAGATGCCGCCCCACGCCCGGATGAGCCTCGCCCAGCAATTGCCGCTGCGCGCGCTCATCGCGTGGTTCTGGCGCTCCCCTACAAGCGCATGCCGGTCCATTGGGGCACGCGGTTGCACGACCAGTTCATGCTGCCGCACTTCATCGAGCGCGATCGCTGATCATTGAAGACCTGCGCGGCGCGGGCTACCCGTTTGAGCTCGGCTGGTTCGACGCGCAAGTCGAGTTCCGCTACCCGCGCGTCGTCGCGTGGTCCACGGTATCGACCCTGAGCTGCGCGTGGCCACCGAGCCCCGGTACGTACTGGGCGAGGAGGCCGGCCGGGGCGGGGACCAGCCGCTTCGTCGACTCCTCACGAGCGGCTGCAAGTCAAGGTCAAGGGATTTCTGGCCGATCGTTATTCGGTGACGTGCAACCACCGCCGCATTCCGCTGCAACCGGCCGGAACCGAAGGCGAGCTCGTCGCCGGTGTACGTTACCGCGCTTGCGCCGCCTTCGTGCCCGCATCCGACGATTGGCGTCCACACGCCACTCACGTTCGACATCATTCGACGCTTGGTCGCAACGCCCGTGGCGGGTGCGTTCAACATGCCGGCCATCCAGGCGGACGCAACTATGAGATTCCCGGTCAACTCCGCGAAGTTGACGCGCCCGGCGTGTCTCGCTTCTTCTCCATAGGCCACGCTCGGAAAACCGACAATGCCCCAGGAAAAAAAACCCGCGATTTCCCTATACTCGATCTCAGGCGCGGGCAAACGCTCTAGGGATGCTCTCCGCGGAAACTGCAACGATGAGAATGCTTCCCGCATTCGAGCCGTGTCCAGGCCAATCCGCGCACACGAGCCGAAGGAGAGGGTAAGGCCCGAGTGTAACGTCTCCGTGCCGCAATACAGCCCACTGAGGGGCATTTCGACGAAATGCTCACTCCGTCGGGTGAGGTGCGCCCGCATTGGCGGCCCCACGACCAGATCGACGCGCTCGGCCGGAACGAGCTGCAACGCCGTGCGCAGGAGCGCGCGCCTCATCCGCGAAACGGCATCACCTACCACGTAGCGAAGCCCAGGCCGGCCAAAGCCGCCCCTGGCCCTTGGACGTCATTCCCTGCGTGCTTTCGTCTGAGGATTGGGCCCAAATCGAAGCCGTTGTCACCCAACGCGCGCATCCTCAACGCCCTGCTGGCCGACATCTACGGGCCCCAGCGCACGCTCCGCGAGGGCCTGCTTCGCCGGCCTTTGCCTTCAGCCACCCGGGCTACCTGCGTCCCTGCTATGGCATGTATGCGCAGGACGGGATCTGGCTGAACATGCTAGCCATCGACTTCGCCCGCGCGCCCGACGGCCGCTGGCGTGTGATCGGCGAACGCACCGAAGCGCCCATCGGGTCCGGCTACGCGCTGGAAAACCGTCTGGTCACCAACGAGACCTTCGGCGAAGCGTTCGACGCGCGGCGCGCGGCGGTCAGCGTCCTACTTCACCGCCTTCAAGCAGAGCTTAGCCGCAGCGGCCAACGGCCGCGAGAACCCGCGTATCGCCATCCACGCCTGGCCCGGCGCGCGCCGCCCACCTACTTCGAGCACGCCTTCCTGGCACGCTATCTGGGCTATACCCTCGCCGAGGGCTCCGACCTCACGGTCCGTGAGCGCAAAGTCTGGCTTGCGCACGCTCGGCGGCCTCATTCCGGTCGACATCATCATGCGACGGCAAGAGGCGGTACAGTGCGACCCGCTCGAAGCTCACCTCCGACTCCGCCATCGGCTGCTGACTTCTGCAGGCGCGCTGCACCGGGAATGTCGCTGCTGCGAACGCGCTCGGCAGCGGTTTCGCGGAGTCGCCGGCGCTGTCGGCTTTCCTGCCGCGCCTGGCACAGGCGCTCATCGGTGAAGACCTTCTGGTCGACTCGGCCGAGACGTGGTGGTGCGGCGACCTGGATTCGCTTTTCACCACGCTCGGCAACCTCGAGCATCTGGTCATCAAGCCTTCTTACGCTACATCCGCGCAGCCGTGAGTTCGTGGCGCGCATGGGCGTGCGGCGACGCGAAGAGCTAGCTGACCGCTTGCGCGCCAACCCGAGCCTATGCCGGCTACATCCTGCCTGACCACGCTGCCGGTAAAGGCGGCTGGCTTCAGCGCTGCGTCGTCCGCTCGTCGCAATGCGCCTTCGCGGTCGCCTACAACGGTTCCTATCGCGTGATGCCTTCGGGGGATTGGCGCGAGTGTCTTCCTCGCGCTGCGGGCCTGACGTCAGTCCGCTCGAGGGATCCTGCAAGACCTTGGGTGACCGGCTGAGCCGGAACCGATCGTCAGCCTGCTGCAGACCACGCACCGCCTGATCGACATCAGCCGCGCGACGATCGAGCCGCCCAGCCGCGTCGGCGAAAACCTATACTGGCTAGGCCGTTACGCCGAACGCGTGGAAGCTGGCGCAAGACTGCTCCGCCGCCTCCGCCCTGCTCTCCGTCACCGAATCCGGCCGTCGCAACAGCGTCTCGGTCGAGAGCGCCCGTACGCTCATCACCGATCTCGGATACCTTCGTCCGCGGAGTCCGCCCCCGCTGGACTGCACGTTACGATCGAGGAGGCGGCCCTGTTCGATTCGAGGAAAAGGGCGGCTTCGTGGCAAATCCATCAGATGCGCCACGTCGCCAGCTGCTGCGCGACCGTCTCTCCGAAGACGCTTGGCGGACCATCAGCCGCCTGGAGACCGATTACGTCGAGGCGCGCGGGCAAACCGTCAGGACCTTGACGACCCGCTCGACAGCGTCGCTCACTCTGGCTGCCTTCAGCGGCTGCCTGCCATGGAGGCGATGACGCGCGGGCTAGGCTGGCGCTTGCTCGACATCGGCCGTCGCCTCGAGCGCGCACTAGCGGTCTCCAGCGCTGTTGCAATCCGGCGTCGCCGAGCCGGACGCGGATCGAGCCGGCCCGGTTGGGAGCTGCTTTTGGCGGCCGCCGACAGGCTCCATCACATACCGATCGCGCTACCTGACCTCGCTCCAGGCCGATCTGGTGATCGATCTTCTTGCTGGTTGACGACGCCAACCCGCGCTCGATTGCCTTCCAGTCACTCCGTCTGAAAGAGCACGTCGCCGAGCTGCCTTCCGCCACAGCTTCAGCCGCCGCTCGCCCGATGCGGCTGGTCACCAGATGCCTGTTTGCGGTCGAGCTTGCCGATCTCGACGAGCCGGTCGCCGCGGTCGAGGACGGCTTCCGCGAGAGTTCCGATCTCCTCGACCCGGCATCGAAGACGATTTGTCGGGCCTGTCGGACACGCTAACCACCGACTACCTCACGCACGCGAAGCCGTTTCGCCACCTCGCCGCGCAATGACCTCCTCCGACGCCAGCACGCGCTCGCTCCACGTCACGCACGCCACGCGCTATGTGTACGCCGAGCGGGTCTCGTTGTCCTACCACTCGTGCCGCGATGCTCAAGCCTCGCTCGACGACGCATCAGGAGGTCCACACGCCCTACCTGCACGTCGTTCGAGGCGCGCACGATCTACGACCGCGACGACTACTTCGGCAACCGGGTCTCGACCTTCGAAGCTCGACGCGCCGCACGCGGCTCTCGAGGTGATCGGCGAGCATCATCACCCTGGAAGAGATCGCCACGCCGATCCTCGCCGCCTCCCAGTCGCTCGAAGACGTCCGCGCGGCGATGAGCAGGCCGCCCGATGCGGCTGGGCCGACCGCCTCGGAGTTCGTCGCGGTGAGTCGCGCTTCATCCCGAAATCTTCGTGGAGCTGGCCGCCTCGCGCGCCCCCTCACTTCCCCGGGCGGCCCTACCCTCGAAAGTGTCCGCGACCCGATGCGTACATCTTCGAGCACTTTCTCGAAGATGACCCGAAGGTCACCAGCATCTGACGCCGGTCAGCTAGCGCTGCACCGCGACGAGTTTGCCAGGATTTTGCCCACCTGATGATCGCCGCTCTGCGCCTGCTCGGCGGACCGGCGCGCCATATCAGCGGCTATCTCGTTCCTCTCCCTGGAGTGGTGGGCTAAGCGTCTCACGCCTGGGTTTCGGCCTACTGCCCAACCCCAAGGCTGCGGATTTCGACCCGACGAACGACGTGATCCCCTCCAACGGCCACATCACGCTCGCCTGGGGCCGCGACTTCGCCGACGTCAAAGCCCTGCGCGGTCATTCGGCGGCGACCACACCGTCGACGTGGAAGTGAAGATTACCTAGGTGCCTGTTTAGGAGTCCGATCCCAATCGCAGCGCAGCCAAGACCAGCCGGACCACTCGTCACAGTTTCGCGGCCTGCGTCCGCGATGTACTTGCGGCTAGAACGATCCGATCAGCAGGTTGACTGCTACATCCAGATCCGCTTCGGGCGGATCTCCCCGCGCGCCGCCCCGGCTTCCAGAATCGACCGTACAATCTGCCTTCGCCGCCGCGTGATGCGCTCGCGGAACAGCGCAATCAGCTCCGGGGCCCGCTTCTCTCAGAAAGCAGCATGCCGATCATGGCCATGCCGTTCGGGCGAACAAGTTGCGCTGGAAGTTCGAAGCGCCTTCCTGAGGCAACCTGCTCGTCGCCCGTTTGTGGCGTCGGCTCTTCGGTTTGCAACTGCAGCAGAGCCGCTGTGGCCAGGTCGGCTTTCGACTTCCAGCGCCGGTAAAGCGCCGGCTTCGTCACGCTCCCGCGCTCTCCGCGATGGCGGCGATGGACATGGCGGAGGCCTCATCCGCCATGTGGCGCAGCAAGGTGGCTCCTAGGAATGGCCCGGTCGATCTCCGGATCGCGAGGCCGGCCGACCTTGGCTTCTGCTGGGACGTCGGCATCTCTCTGTAATCTATCGCGTGAAAATCGATCTCGTCTTGCGGTATTATATTCCGATTCAGTATCGTAATTTATATTCCTGATCCAAGGAGGATTGCATGGTCAAGGGCATTCTAATGGTCGTCTCCAATCCGACCGTCTCGACAACCACGGGTTGGCCGGTGGGCTTTTGGGCGTCGGAGCTCATTCACCCTTTTGAAGCCTTCACAAAGCCGGGCTCCTCGCTCGCCGCCACGCCGCCGCCCGTGATGGCAAGTTCCGTGGAGGATGTTTGAGTGCGACCACACAAATTCCGGCGGACGATATTAACTTTCACCGGAGGTAAATGCCCCCGATACCCGTCCGGATTTGTGTCGACTGACGCAAGAGAGGTTGAAGATCCAGTAAGAGGGTGATTCGATTCTTTCTTCGGCAACACGCCTTCAAGCACGTGGAAGGCTGATGTTCATTACGCATAACGCGCCTTGCTCCTTCATCTAAAAGGCGAGAACGAAGAAGCCTTCGTGAAGGGCAAGCGCATGACCGGCTTTGCCAATAGCGAAGAGGACTATGCCGATCACGCCGTGGGATCCAAGGTGATGCCGTTTCGCATCGAAGACGAGGCGCGCAGGTTGGGAGCGGAGTTTGTAGCCAAGCCGGCTTTTGAGCCCCATGCCGTGCGCGACGGCAACCTCGTGACAGGTCAGCAACAGAACTCCGGCGGCGAGACGGCCCGCCTGGTCTTGGAGATGTTGGGAGGTCATGCGCGATGAACATCGCATTTCTCGGTCACGGTAAGGTCGGCGGCGCGCTTGCGTCCGGATTGGCCAATGCCGGCC
This sequence comes from Bryobacterales bacterium, assembly GCA_041394905.1. Lineage (GTDB taxonomy): Bacteria > Acidobacteriota > Terriglobia > Bryobacterales > UBA6623 > RI-231. Next base: position 79,036 of record JAWKHJ010000026.1, read on the forward strand.
ACGATGTCGTGCTCGCGGCGCGGGACCCTGAGTCCGCCGGGATAAAGGAAGCCCTTGCGCGAAACGAGCGTTTGCGGGCCAAATCGATCCCCGAGGCCGTCGCCGAGGCCGAAGCGGTCTTTCATGACACTGTACTCGGCGAACATCTCCGCCTTGGACTCCGCAGGCGACCTCGCAGGCAAGATCCTCGTCGACTGTACCAACCCGGTCGGCCCCGGTATGCAACTCTCCGTCGGAGGCTCGGATTCCGGCGGCGAGACCGTTCAGCGGCTGCGCCCGAGGCGCGGGTCAGGTCGTTCACAAATTTACGGCTACGAGAACTTCGAGGACGCCGCCTACTCCTGGCTACGGCGACCTGCGGCCGGCCATGTTGATGTGTGGAAACGACCCGGGAGGCCGTCGCAGAAGTGGGAGAGCTCGCCCGCGATCTGGGCTGGGAGCCCGTGGCGACAGGGCCGATCAAGATGGCCCGGTACCTGGAACCCATGACGATGCTGTGGATCGAAATGGCTCGGGTGCAGGGCCGTGGGCCGGGTTTCACCTGGGCGATGCTAAAGCGGTAGGCTGACGAGTTGTGTCTGGGAGGGCGGTTCGCCTGACAGATTCGGACATTCAGTTGAGCAGCACACCGGCGGCCTTCCGGCCCTGGCTCGGACGTGGGCGGGTTGCAGGGCCTCCAATCCACGCTCTCCGCGCGGTGGGTGGAAGCCACCAAACCAGACGTGGTGTGATCCAAGAAGGATTGGCGCTAGCTAGCGTCGGCATCGGCGCTGACTTCGCGATGAAAGGCGGGGCTGGGTGAGGGTTACGCCACAAAAATGTCGCTCTATAATAGCGTCAGGTTGTTCTGGCTTTATGGATTCCGCAGGCATGTCCGGCAGAGGTTGACGGCCGCCATCGGCGAACGCTACGAAGTGTTCGACCCGATCGGGGCCGGCGGCATGGCGACGGTTTTCCTGTCCTGCCACCGCATGCACGGCGGATTTTGCGCCGTCAAAGTGCTCGCCGATCATTTATGAGCCAAGAGCTCCTCTGGTCAAGAGCTTCCTCACCGAAGCCCAGTTGGGCAAAGGCTTCGCTCGACGCGCACCCCAACATCGTCAACATCGTCGACATCGACCAGCGCGACGGCCTCTATTACATGATCATGAAGTACGTCGAGGGCGAAGACCTCCTTCGTCGTACCTGGGCCGCAAGGGCAAGCTGCCCTGGAAGCAGGCCGCCTACGTCGCCGAACAGGTTGCAGACGCGCTCGCCTTTGCGCACGATCGTGGCGTAATTCACCGCGACCTGAAGCCTTCGAACATCCGCATCGGGATGCACGGCGGCGTGACCGTCCTGGACTCGGCATCGCGAAGATCGGCCAGACGCCATCGAGCTTCACCGAGATGGGCGCCCGGGCCGGCACTCCGCATTACATGGCCCCGGAGCAGATCCGCGGCCAGTCCGTCGACCATCGCTCCGACCTCTACAGCCTCGGCGTAATGCTCTACCAGATGGCCACGGGGCAGAAGCCCTTTGACGGCGAGAACCGCGAGGCGATCTGGTACGCCCACGCCGCCATGGAGCCCGCTACTCCGCGTGAGCTGGCGCCGGAGATCCCTGAGGCGCTCAGCCACATCATCCTGAGCCTGCTCGCCAAAGACCCAGCCAACCGCTACGGTCTGCCGCCCGAGTCGCGCGTCATCTGCGCACGCTCGGTTTGGAAGATGCCTCTTCCGAGCTGGAACCGGTCGATCAGTTGCACGTCGAGGAGCTGCGGACGCGGACTTTGACGCCTACGCTCACGCCTCCTCCGACCGGCACGCCGAGCGCCTCCCCAGGCGCAACTGCGACGCATACTCAGCCCGATCGCAGCCGGCCCCCGCCCTCCAACTGCGGACGGCTCGGGGACGCGCAAACTGATGCGCATTTGCCGCCGCGGCGGTGCTCATCGTGCTCGCCGGCGTCGCTTGGGCAGTCCTCGCCGGCTCGTCGAGCCCTGAGCTGGGTCCAACTCTCCAAGCCTGCGGTCGTCGAGACTCCCGCGACGCCAGCGCCTGCGCCCGAGCTCGACCTCAACGCCGGAACCGGAGCCGGAGCCTGCAGCCCAGGCGCCCTGTCCAACCAGCGCCGCGCCCGCCCGTTGCGCCGCCGGCCCAGGCCCAGCCCGACCGTGGGAAGCAGGAAGCCGCCCGCCAGCGCGCCGCGGAAGAAGCCTGCCGACGCCGCGCCGCCGAGGCCAGGCGTCAAGCCGAGATTGAGGCCGCCAAGGCGCGCTCGCGGCGAATCGCCCGCTGCAGTAAGTTCCGGAGAATGTCCCGCTTTGCTCATTGCCGCTCTCGCGTTGCTCTGCGCTCTGCGTAATTGCGCAGTCGACGCCCGTCACCTTGCAGCGCCTCGGCGAAGCCCTCGACGCGAAGATGTTGGGCGACAAAGACATTGCGGAGATCGTGCTCGAGGTTGGCGTTTCGTTCCGCTTGACCGACGACATCGAGAAAGACTTGCGCAAGCGCGGCGCAAGCGACCTCGTCATCCTCGCCGTCCGCAACGGCTACCGCCCGCCGCTGCCTCCGGGCCCGGCCACGGTCTCTGCGATCTGCCAGGCCCTCAGCGACGGCGCATCGAGCGTTGACATCGTTGCCCACCTGGAAAGCGACGGCGTGTCCGGCGATTTTGATGCCGCATCGCGCGCTGCGCTCGAGCAAGCCGGCGCATCGCCCGTACTGCAGCGCATCGTCGCCGTCCGCTGGCTGGACGCCAATACGCTCGATGGTTCTCTCGATCAAATCGAAGCGCTGCTCGCCTCCGGCGCCACCTCTGACGAAATCGCGCCCAAGCTCGGTGCAGCGCCGCTCGACTTCGCCGCCAGCCGCGAAGTCTTCTCACAGCGCCGTGGCGCCGGCGCCGGTCCGGCCTTGCTGCGCGCCGTCGCGGAGGCTTCTCTCGACGACGCCGACCAGCCGCTCTCGCTCGACCAGCTCGTGGTGATGCAGGGCGCCGGCCTCGACGCGGCCTCGATCGCCCAGCGCGTCTCCGAGCTCGGAACCGACTTCGAAACCGCGAACGACGTCGCCGAGCAACTCCAAGGCGCGGGCCTGGATGCCGTGATCGCCGAAGCCGTGCTCGCCCGCCGCATCGGCTCGGCCGAAGGCCCTCTGTCGCTGCCTGGGCTCGCCATGGCCGTGCGCAACGGCGTCTCTGACCAGGACATGGTGCAGGCCATCATCAAGCGCGGCGTCAACTTCGCGCTCACCGCCGACGCCGGGGCCGCGCTCGCCTCCTTTCCCGCCCCCGTTCGCCTCGCCGCCGTCATCCAGTCGCTGAGCCAACAGGGCTACCGCGCCATGCGCCTGCCACGCGCGGACGACTTCAACCCGGCAGGGGAGCAAGGAAGGCTCGACATTCGCCTGATGGTCGACCACGTAGAGGATCTCGTCGTCATTGACGACGTCGTCCTCACCAAGAGCCTGCGCGGCGCCGACTCGACCGATGATGGCAGCGAGCTCACCCAGCCGCTCCCGCTCGACCTCGACCCCAACACCTTCGCCCTCGAGCAGAAGGACGGCCGCGGACCGATCAACCCGCTGTGGATGCCCGAGAAGTTCAACGGCTTCATCTTCCGCGCGCGCATTCGACGAAAAAGGCGGCTCGGACCGCTACCACCTGCGCCCGACTCGGAAGCGCGGCGGGGCCAACGCCGGCGGCGAGCGCCGCGACGCCCCCACCCTGCTCAAGAAGTAGCCGCGCGGGCGCCCTACAATGTCCTGCGGATGACCCGCCGCAGCTTTCTGCAAACCACCGCCGCCGCCACCGCCTCAGCAGCCGCACCAAGCGCCCTAACATCGTCTTCGTCTTCCCCGACCAGATGCGTGGCTCCGCCATGGGATTCCTCGGCGAAGAGCCTGTCGTCACACCGCGCTTGGACGCCTTCGCCCAGGAGTCGCTTGTCCTCACCGAAGCCGCGTCGAACTACCCCGTTTGCAGCCCTACCGCGCCATGATGATGACCGGTCGTTGGCCCCACGCCAACAAGGTCGTCTCCAACTGCACGCAGTTGAGCTACGCCCACGGCGTCGAGTTGCCTGCCGCCTCGCGTTGCTGGTCCGACGTGCTTTCCGACGCGGGCTACAGCCTCGGTTATCTCGGCAAATGGCATCTCGAAGGTCCCAAGCAGCCCTACGTCGAGAGCTACAACAATGACGGCCCGGTCAAATGGAACGAGTGGACGCCGCCCGAGCGCCGCCACGGCTTCCGCCACTGGATCGCCTACAACACCTACGACCGACACATGGCCCCGTGGTACTGGACGACCGAGATGTCCCGCGATGATCGTCTGAAAGTCGACCAATGGGGGCCCGAGTTCGAAGCAGACCAAGCCATCCGGTTCATCGCCAATGAGGGCGGCGAGTTGCGCAACCCCGACAAGCCCTTTGCCCTGGTCGTCTCGATGAACCCACCGCACACGCCCTACACCCAGCGGCCGGAGCGTTACCGCAAACCCTACGACGCCGCTGGGCGAAAAGCTCTTCTCGCGGCCCGACATTCCGCCACCTGCCGGGACCGAGAACGGCGACTACTACCGCAAGAACGTCCGCGACTACTACGCCATGATCAGCGGCGTCGACGAGCAGTTCGGCCGCATCCTCGACGCTCGACGAGCAGGGCCTCAAACAGGACACGATTGTCGTCTTTACCCGACCACGGCGACTGCATCGGCATCCACGAAGAGCAGCACAAGAACAACCACTTCGAGGAGTCGATGCGCGTGCCGTTCCTCGTGCGCTGGCCGGGCAAGATCCCACCCTCGCACGACAAGTTGCTGCTCTCGACCGTCGACATCTACCCGACGTTGCTCGATCTTGCGGGCCTTGGAGACCAGATCCCGCCCGAAGTGGACGGCCGCAGCCGTGCCAAGTCCTTTCTAGGACAAGCCGAAGGCCGTCCCACCGGGCAGCTCTATTTGAGGATCCCGTACGAAGCGCCCAACCTCGGCCGCCGTGGGGTGCGCACCGAGCGCTATACGCTGATGGTCGAAAACCTCGAGAACGGCCAAGCGAGAGTCGAGCTCTACGACCGCCGCCATGACCCGTATCAGCTCGACGACTTATCGGAAAAGCGCCCAGCGCTGGTCGCGGAGTTGCTCGCCCAATACGTCGAGCCCTACCTCGAAGCCAGCGGAGACCCCTGGAGCCCACCCGCGTCCTGAGTTTCACTCAGCAAAACCCAGAATGCGCCCTGCGATTTTCATCCAAAGCTTGAAGTGGTAGTCTAAGATCCGCGGGCCGCGGCCGAATCGGTCCGTGGAAGCTTATGCGCCCGATTTTATCGTTCTGTCTGTCGACACTCCTGCTCTCCTCCGTCGCCGCCGCAGCGGATCCACCGGTCGACTTTCAGAACGAAATCCGCCCGATTCTCTCCGACAATTGCTTTCACTGTCACGGCCCCGACGCGGATACCCGCATGGCCGGCCTACGGCTCGATGAGCACGACGCCGCAATCGCTGAGCGCCCCAATGGCGCCGCGATCGTCCCCGGCGACTCCGCGGCCAGCTTGCTGCACAAGCGCATCACCGCCACTGATGCGCTCAAAATGCCGCCCGAGTATTCGCACAAGAAGCTCGAGCCGGAGCAGATCGAGCTGCTCACGCGCTGGATCGACCAAGGCGCCAAATGGAGTGAGCAGTGGGCCTTTGTCGCGCCCAAGCCGCACGAGCCGCCGCGGGTCCAAAACGAGTCTTGGGTCCGCAACCCGATTGACAACTTCATCCTCGCGGCGCTCGAAAAAGAAGGACTCAGTCCAGCCAAGGAGGCGGATCGGCGATCTCTCATCCGCCGCGTCTCGTTCGACCTGACCGGCCTGCCGCCCGAGCCCGCCGATGTCGAGGCGTTTGTCGCCGACAAATCCCCCGACGCGTACGAAAAGGTCGTCGACCGCCTGCTGGCATCGCCTGCCTGGGGCGAGCACCGCGCGCGCTACTGGCTCGACGCTGCCCGATACGCGGATACGCACAGCCTCCACATCGACAACTACCGCGAAATGTGGCCCTACCGCGATTGGGTCATCGAGGCCTTCAACCAGAACATGCCGTTCGACGAGTTCACCGTCGAGCAAATCGCCGGAGACCTGCTGCCCAACCCCGCCATCCCAACTCATCGCAACCGGGTTCCACCGCTGCAGCATCACCACCAACGAGGGCGGCTGTTCCGGAAGAAGTGGCCGCGATTTACGCCAAGGATCGGCGCTGACACGACCGGCGCGGTCTGGCTGGGCCTGACAGTCGGCTGCGCAACCTGCCGCGACCACAAGTTCGACCCGATCAAGCAGAAGGACTTTCCCGCGCTCACCGCTTTCTTCCACCAACACCACCCAGAAGCCGCTCGGCAACATCTACGACCTGCGCCGGTGATGATCGTGCCCTCGAGCAGGACCGCCCGCGCTGGGACGGCCTACGCAGCGACCTGCCGGCTGCCCATGCGAAGCTCGACGCCATCCGCGCCGAATCGGACAAAGAGGTCGGCAAGTGGCGAAGTCGCGGGAGCGCCGCAACATCACGGCCGGGCGCTTTGACGACTCCGAGGTCTATTCGCTCGATTGGACGAAGCAAGGTCCCGAGCTCACCCGTGACGGTAAGACGCTCTCGACCGCGCGCTCCGAGCAATCTACGACCGCAAAGGACCCCCAGGGCCTCCCCGCGCTCGAGCTTGGCAAGAAGGGCTACATCGAGTCCGCCGACGCCCGCCCCGTGGCCTCCGACAAGCCGTTTCACCCTCTCCATTCGCTTCCGCAGCGACAAGGAAGACATGGACGGCACGCAGGTGCTCGCAAGCCAAACCCAGTTTGGCAACGACAACGACGAAGTTCGCCGGACCTCGGCTGGCGGCTCGAGATCGACGACGGCCTGCCGCGACTGTTCCTCATCATGACCAGGGCCAGGGACTTCGGCATGCGCGCCATCGGCGACGAGCGCGCCATCAAGACCGGCGAATGGCATCACGTCGCGGTCACCTACGACAGGTTGCGCCAACGTGAGGGCATCACGCTCTACATGGATGGCGAACAGTTGCCCATGGAGCGGCTCGGCCGCGCACTGCGTGCTTGCCACGGAGATCGGCGTCGACGCGCCGCTCGTCCTGGGCGCACGCAGCACGGATGGCGACAAGGACGACCACGGCGGCTATGCAGCGCCGACAGACTTCCGAGCCTTTGACCGTGCCCTCACGCCGGCCGAAGTTCGCCTGCTCTCCTACTGGGACGCCGTCAAGACCGCCGAAGGCAAGAAGCCCAAGCTCACCGACCGCGAACGCGCCGCTCGAGCAGTATTACCTGACGCGCGAGGATGCCGAATTCCGCCGAGCGGAAGAGCGTCTCATCCTTGCAGGACGAGCGCCGCGCCCTCATCCGCCGCAGCCCCATCACGCTGATTCAGCAGGAAGAGCCCGACTCGCAGGCGATGGCGCACATCCTCTACCGCGGCCAGTACGACCAGAAGCGCGAAGAGGTGATCGCCGACCTCCGGGCGTGCTGCCGCCGATGAGCAAGGACCAGCCGCACAACCGACTGGGCTTGGCCGGTAGCTCGTTTCGGACGAGAACCCGCTCACGGCGCGCGTCACCGTCAACCGCTTTTTGGCAGCAGGTCTTCGGCGCAGGGATCGTGCGCTCGGCGGAAGGCTTCGGATCGCGGGGCGAGCCGCCCACCCATCCCGAGTTGCTCGACTGGCTTGCGCTCGAGTTTCGCGGCTCGGATTGGAACGTCAAGCAACTCTTCCGGCTGATGGTGACCTCGGCGACATACCGCGGGCGCCGTCTCGACGCCGGAGAAGATCGAAGCGGACCCGGAAAACCGGCTGCTCTCTCGCGCGGCCCTCGCTTCCGGATGGACGGCGAGATGTTGCGCGACATGGCGCTCGACGCCGGCGGCCTGCTCGCAGAGATCGGCAGCCCCAGCGTCCATCCCTATCAACCCGACAACATCTGGGAGACGGTGGCGATGAAGTCGTCCAACACGCGCTTCTACCACCAGGACAAGGGCGATAACCTCTACCGCCGCAGCCTCTACACGTTCTGGAAGCACGCGCCGCGCCACCTCCGAACATGACGATCTTCAACGCGCCCACGCGCGAGAATGCACCGTCCGCCGCGAACGAACCAACACGCCCTTGCAGGCGCTCGTGACGATGAACGACCCGCAGTTTTTCGAGGCATCCGTGCGCTCGCCGACGAGGCGGTGCGCGGCGGCGAAGAACTTCGACGAGCGGCTCGACCTGATGACGGAAAGGCTGGTCGCGCGACCGTTCGACGAGAAAGAGCGCTCGGTGGCGCGCGAGGCCCTGCGCGACTACATGCGCTACTACGATTCAATCCCGACGACGCCACGAAGGCGATCAGCGTCGGCGAGTCCACGCCCAAGTCGAGCTCGAAGGTCGAGCTCGCGGCCCGGACAATGCTCGCGAATCAGTTGCTCAACCTCGACGAGGCGTTGAACAAATGACGCGCTCCGGCAGCACCACGCTTCCCGTTCTAACGGGGCTGTCATGATTAGCTCCGCGGCTGAATTCGTTCGCCTCAGGACAAGCACCGTTCAGAAGGAAGTACAACCAAGCTTATAGAGATGAAGCTCCAGAGAGCGTTTGGTTGGAAGTGATTGAGCACTATCCCGATATGCGCTATTGGGTTGCACTCAACAAGACATCGCCTCTCTCCATACTCAAAAGATAGCGAGGACGAAGACGCATTGGTTAGGAAGAGCGTCGCCGGCCGACGAAGGCTGGATGACGTCTTGTTTGAGAAACTCGCAATGGATGCCGACGAAAGCGTTCGTATCGAGATCGTTCACAACAAGAAGACCCCTTCAAGCGTCCTCGAGAAATTAAGCCAAGACCCGGTGCATTAGGTCGCAGAAACGGCAAAGAGGCTCTTGCAAAACGATACGCTTCGGAAGCGTCGAGGCACGAACCCCTTGTGTTCGAGCAAAGCATTCTGAAGAAGAAGAAACCCGCGGATCGACCGCTCCCGATTGGGTGAAATCCATGCTACCTGGCGTACCCAACGAAAAAACCGTCCGAGAAGCCGTGCGCGCGGAGACCCGCCGCCAGTTCTTCTCGCGCACCGCCACCGGCCTCGGCGAGCTCGCTCTCGCCAGCCTAATGCAGGACGACGCCCGCGCCGCCTCCCCGCGCCTGGACGCCTCCACCGGCGATGCTCCCAGCCTGCCCCACTTCGCCCCCAAGGCCAAGCGCGCCATCTATCTCCACATGGTCGGCTCGCCGCCGCAGCAGGAAACCTGCGACTACAAGCCGGGCATGAAGGACTGGTTCGACAAGGATTTGCCGGACTCGATCCGCAAGGGCCAGCGGCTGACCACGATGACCTCCGGCCAGACGCGCTTTCCATCGCGCCGTCCGCCTTCGAGTTCGCCCAACACGGCGAGTCCGGCGCCTGGGTCTCTGAGCTGCTGCCTTACACCGCGAAGATGGTCGACGATATGGCCATCATTCGGTCCATGCACACCGAGGCCATCAATCACGAGCCGGCCATCACCTTCATCCAAACCGGCCGCCAAATCATGGGACGCCCCTGCATTGGCTCGTGGTTCGCTTACGGACTGGGCAGCATGAACCGCGACCTGCCAACGTTCGTGGTGCTCAACGCGAACCACACGCACCCCAAGGCGAACGTGCAGGCGATCTCGGCCAAGCTGTGGAGCTCAGGCTTCCTCTCCGCCAAGTACCGGCGTCGCGCTGCGTTCCGGCGCTGACCCAGTGCTCTACGTCAACAATCCGGACGGCGTGCCGGCCGAGATGCGCCGCCGCATGCTCGACGGCCTGGAGACCTCAACGCCTGCGCCATGAGCAGGTCGGCGACGGAGACCCTCGCCCGCATCGAGCAGTACGAGATGGCGTTCCGCATGCAGTCATCCGTGCCCGAGCTCACGGCGGACCTCTCGGACGAGCTGGAGTCCACCTACAAGCTCTACGGCGACTCCGCACTTGCACGCCGGATCTTTCGCCCACACCTGCTTGGTCGCCCGCCGGCTCATCGAGCGCGACGTCCGCTTCGTGCAGGTCTACCAGCGCGGTTGGGACGTCCACGGCCTGCTGCCGCAGGTGCTGCCCAGCCAGTGCCACGACATCGACCAGGCCTGCCACGGCCTCGTGCAGGATCTCAAGAGCCGCGGCCTGTTCGACGACACGCTCGTCATGTGGAGCGGCGAATTCGGCCGCACCATCTACTGCCAAGGCACGCTGAGCAAAGAAACCTACGGACGCGACCACCACCCGCGCTGCTTCTCCATGTGGATGGCCGGCGGCGGCGTGAAGGGCGGCGTCGTCCACGGCGAGACGGACGAATTCTCCTACAACATCGTCAAGGATCCGGTGCACGTAACGGACCTGACCGCGACGATGCTACACCTGTTCGGCATCGACCACGAGCGCTTCACCTACAAGCACCAAGGCCTGGATCAGAAGCTCACCGGCGTCGAACCGTCGAAGGTTGTAAAAGAAATCCTGGCCTAGAGGCCCCGCAACTGAGCCGCGGGGGCGACCCCGCGGTTCTTCGTCGTGACCTTTTAACGTCCCAGGGCCGCGGCCACCCGGTCCGGGTAGTCCGTAATGAACCCATCCACGCCGAGATTCAGCAACCGCTTGATCTCGGCTTCTTCATTCACAGTCCAGGCCCACACCCGCAGGCCCTCTTCGTGAATCTCCTCGATCAGCTCGCGCGAAGCCAACCGGAATTGCGGAATCACCACGTCCACCGGCGCATTGTGACGCTGCTCTTCATCCTGCGTGCGGTTGAAGATGAACCCCAGGTGGAGCTCTGGCAGCAGCTCGTGGACCGTCTCCAGGATCTTCGGGTCGAAGCCCGAGATCATCGTCTTCTCGGGGTTGCAGTATTTCTTGATGAGCTCCGTCGCGGCCTCTTCACAGCCATCGTGCTTGAGCTCAATGTCGAGAAACGTCTTCTTGCCGATCTTCTCTAGCACTTCCTCGAGCAGCGGGACGACTTGGCCTTCCGGCGTCACACGGATTTGGTCGTACGAGGAGTTCTTGAGCGAGCGTTCGCCCACCACCGAGCCGTGGAGCACGACGAGCTTGCCGTCGGTTCCGGTCATGCGAACGTCGAGCTCAATTCCGTCGACGCCCATTTCAATGGCGCGTTCAAACCCCTCGAGGCTGTTCTCCGGCAACCCCGCAACGCCTCTGTGGCCAATGATCCACGGCTTTTTCATACTCGTATCCTCCCACTCGTTACCCGAGTGAACGTCTCCGCGAGCCTGTGCTTGTGCTTTCCTTCGGCGCGCAGTCCCTCGTCAATGGGGACAGCCGTCGGGGGAGTGGGCAGACGAACGACACCCCGGCCGCGCACGCACGTCGTGCGCGAACTGAACCCGGGTTGGCTTCCTACGAAGCATCGCGTTCGAACCTTGCCGGCCTTGTGCCGGCTAACTGCAGAAATTTGCCCTCAAGATAGCACGCCCTGCGCCGTCGCCTCCTGAGGGGCGCGTCCTAAATCGTTTGCAAATCCTTACCGGGTTTGAAGCGCACCGCCTTACCCGGCGGAATGATGACCTCCTCGCCGGTACGCGGATTGCGGCCGATTCCAGTCTTGCGCGGCCGAATGTTGAAAACGCCAAAGCCGCGCAACTCGATGCGCTCGCCCTGCTCCATGGCCCGCTTCATGGTCTCGAAAACAGTTTCCACCGCCATCTCTGCTTTGGTCTTGCTCAGACCGGTGCGGTTGACGACTTCCATGACAATGTCGTGCTTGATCATCGGATTTTTATGACGTAAAACGTTGGAACGGTGAGACTTCCATGCTATTTAAGCCTTCGCGGAATTGTCAAGGCGGCCCCATCGCGCCCTCCACCCTCCGGCCCGGAGCGCCTCGACCGCAAATCAATTTGACTGCAGAGGGCTAAAGTTCATGCTACGATATCGGCAACGAATTGTCGGACTGCTGGTTTGGCGGATACTCACGATCGAGCGCTAGTGTCGCTAGGCGCGTGCAATGCAGCCGCCTCCAGCTTCGTCGTCGGGATTGCGGGCTCAGGGGCTCGGCAATCCCGTTTTTACTTTCCGGCCGATGCATCTCGTTTCGCCCGGTTTTCCCATCCCAACGCGGCTTCCCTGACCCAAGCCGCACGAGTGAACCACTAGCAACTTAGGAGGCTCCCTATTTTTCGCAGACGCTTTCGTCCGTTCCGCCGCGTGCGGAGACAGAACGTCAATGAAACCATCCGCGCGCGTGAGGTCCGCGTGGTGTTTCCTGACGGAAAAACCGAGGTCATGGACACGCGTGACGGCGTTCGCGCCGCCAAAGATCTAGGACTCGATCTGGTCCTGATCGCTCCCACGGCCCAGCCGCCGGTCGCCAAAATCATCGACTACGGCGAGTACACTTACCTCGAGAAAAAGAAAAAGAACGAGGCCAAGAAGAAGCAGCACCGCATCGAGGTCAAAGAGGTCAAGTTCCGTCCGAACACCGACGACCACGATTACGAGTTCAAGAAGAACCACGCGCTGCGCTTCCTCGAGGAAGGCAACAAGGTAAAAGGCACGGTCTTCTTCCGCGGGCGGGAAATCACCCACCCCGAGATCGCCGAGAAGTTGCTCCGCCAGCTCATCGTCGATGTCGCCGAATTCGGCGAACCTGAAGGCCACCCACGCATGGAAGGCCGTACCATGCACATCATGCTCGGTCCGAAGAAGAAGACGGTCAAGAAGACGGACGCGCCCCAAACTTCCAAGGCCGGCGCCTCGCAAGTCGACGACGAAGACGAAGACGACGACGATTCCGACGAAGACGACGAGTAGGACCCGCGCCACCGCCGACGGCGCAAGCCGGGCGGGCCGCGGGCCGGCGTCCTAGTTTGGACCCGGCCTGGGGTTCCTTTACCCTTGCGCGCGTCCGAAGTCCGGAATCTTCAGCCGTTCCCCGCCCTTGAGCGCCGACTCGTGCGCCACCAAGCCCGGTGCGGTGTAAGCGATCGCCTCCCAAACATTCACCGTCGGATGCCGATCCTCCACGATCGCCTGGATGAACTCGTTCGTCAGGAAGGTGTGCGAGCCGCCGTGCCCCGACTTCACCCGCATCGGCTCAGGCAACCGCTCCCAGTAGTTCGGTACGGTCGCTGCGGAGCTCTCTACCTTCCCTTCCGGGTAACCGTTCGCGTCGATCTCGGTCCGGCCGTTCTTCGCAATCCGGATCAACGTGTCCGGCGACCCCTCGGGACGCTGCATCAGGAACGAGCCGCGGTCGCCATAGAACTGGCCGCGCTCGGTTCCGCCGGCGGCGATATGCCACGCCACCGTGATCCGCGACGCCTTGCCGGATTCGCTCTCGAATAGTCCGGTCGTGTTCCAAAACGGGTTGTGATACGGGTTCGTGCGGCAGATCTCGTGATCGTCGCCCCACCCGATCGCCGATACCGCCTTCAGGCGCTCCCCCGTCACCGGAATTACCATGCCGGTGGAGTGCGTCGGGTACCACATCGGCGGAAAGCCATACCGCCAAGTCGGCAAACCACGGTCATCCACCATCAGGTCGAGCAAACCCTCGTGGTGATACTCCGCCTCGGAGTAGACGATCGTGCCGAACTCCCCGCGCTCCCGCATCTCTCGCGCGAAGATCGTCTCCGGACGGTAGTAGCTCGTCTCGGCCATCATGTAGCGCATGCCCGTGCGCTTCACCGTGTCGCGCAAGCGTTCGAGATCCTCGAGCGACAAACCGGCCGGGACAGCGCTGATCACATGCTTGCCGGCCTTCATGGCCTCTTCCGCCATCCACACGTGCAGCGGCGCAGGCGTGAAGACGCCCACTGCGTCCAGCCCCGGCGCCTTGAGCATGCGCTGAAAGTCGTCGTACTGGTTCGGGCAGCGGTAGACCTCGCTCAGCGTGTCGAGCCGCGCCTTGTCGATGTCACAAACCGCCGCGACCTTGGCATTCGGCTGCAAATGCCACTGGAATGTCGCGCCAAAGCGGCCTCCCACGATGCCGATGTTCACCCGCTTGGCCTGCGCCCGCAGACCTACAGCCTGCGCCGCGGCTGCGGCCGCCAGAAACTTACGCCGAGTCATAGACGCGAAGTGTATCAGAGCCAAGCGCGCGAGCCCGCGGCAGGCTTTTGTACCATCACCCGTGCCTCGAACATCAGCGCGCTCGAGCAAGACGGGAGCTCGTGTTAGCATCCGGTGATGCGGACTGCGACCAGTTCCAGCTTCTGGTCTGCGATCGGAGTCGGCATCTCGTTGAGCCTGTTGACCGTAGGGGTTTCGACGCTGGAGGAGTTCGCGGGAAAGCCGGAGGCGTATCAGCGCTTTGGCTTCCTTCTGTTGGCGTTTGCCTCCACTTTGGCGTATCTGATGTGCGCCTTTCTCGCGCTGTGGGCTGTGGCCGCCTTGATCGGGCTGAAGCTACCAAGATGGCAAGCCGCATTGACCCTGGCCGGCTTTCTGCCCCTATGCTTCTACACCCTCCTCTTACCGTCCGCCGACGCCTATCCGCTCCCTGTTCCATGGGTCGACGGCACGACGCGAACGCTATTCCTCAGCGCGTGCGTCTTCGGGGTCGCGCTGCTCTTCGCGCTTCGTCCGGCGAACGTCTATCCCGTTTGGAGCAAAGCGCTCCGTCTTACCGCTCCGGCCGCCCTGCTCACCTCGGTCTTCGTCTTCGGACTCTGGCCGATGCTCTACGGCGGTGATGTTCAATCGTGGTTCTTCGAGGCCCTGGCGATCACTGCGTTCGTTCTCTCGTTTCGGCCTGGCGACGGCTGGAGTACCGCGGGAGTGGCGGGTTCCTTCTGCTCATCGGAATCGGAGGAGCGGCCGGCGTCAAGAGCGAAACGATGTTCCAGCCGGTGCAGCGCGGCGGAGTCAGCCCCCCAGGCTCTCCGAACGTCATTCTGATTACGATCGATACGCTGCGCTACGACGCGCTGTTCGGCCCCTCCGGCGTGCGTCCGAAAACTCCAGCCTCGATGCTTTCTCAGAGCAGTCCTATGTTTTTCGCAACGCCTTCTCCGCCGGACCGTGGACCGCTCCCGGCATCACCAGCCTCGTGACGGGCGTCGGACCGTTCACCCATGGGCTCGGCCTCACCAGCGGCCCGCTCCCAGCCGCAATCCCAACGATCACCGACCGGATGGCCGAAACTGGATATCAGGTCGCGGCTGTGGGCTCAAATCCCTACATCCGGCTCGCCGGCCTCGTCGACCGCTTCCCTTGGGCTCACTGGCACCCGTACCTTCCCTACGGGAAAGGCTTCGGGAGCCGGCTCGTAACGGCTAAGATCGACTACTACCTGTGGAACCCGACGTCCAGCCAACTCACCGGCTGGGCAATCGATTGGCTCTCCGAGAATCGCGATTCCCCCTTCTTTTTCTGGCTGCACTACTACGACCCTCATGTCCCCTATGACCCGCCCGCGGAGTTCGTGAACCGGAAACTGGAGGACCCACAAATCGGGTCCTTCGTCGATTGGGATCGCGCAAATGCGCTTCGCGCCGGCGTCCCTCCCACAACAGCCAAAGCGCGGCGCTGGGTACGACACCTCTACGACGCAGAGGTTCGCTACGTGGACCAGAACCTCGAACGCATCTTCGCGACACTCGAAGAGTTAAAACTGTTCGACGATTCGTGGATCATCCTGACGAGCGATCACGGCGAGGAATTTTTCGATCACGGGGGTTACGAACACGGCCAATCCCTTTACAACGAGCTAATCAACGTCCCGCTCATGATCAAACCGCCCGGCGGAACCGCCGCGCGCCAAGAGATCGACCGTGTCGTCTCGACCACTGCGGCCACGCCCACGATCCTCGACCTTGCGGGAGTGCGCTACGACCCGCAAGACTTCGCTTACCCATCGCTGCGTCCGCTCTTCGACGGCGGCTCCGAGACGGAGAGCTATCCCGTGGTCAGCACAGGAGTGCGTTTTTTCGAGAACTGGGACTCGATTATCTTTGATGGCGCTTTCAAGTACATCCGCCGTGAAGTATCCGGAACGGAGGAGCTTTACGACTTGGCGGCTGACCCTTTGGAGCAGACTCCACTGGACGACCGCGAGCGGATGACGCGCGGCCGGAAGCTCCTTCACCGACACCTCGAAGCCGCCAAATCGCTACGAGAGCGCTACGGAGTGGTGCGCGAGGACGAGAAGGAGATGAACCAAAACACGCGTCGTCTGCTCGAATCGCTGGGCTATATCCAGTAGTGAGAGAGACAGTACACGCCGCCGCGGGCCGGCCCGCTTAGTGATCTACAATCACCCGCACCTCGAACAGCTGCCGCGTCCAGTCCTTCGCCAACGCCGGAAACGCAAACCGGTCCCCTTCCCGGTTCCAGCATGGCGCCGGATCGATCCGCAGATCGCCGCGCTCATAGCCGGACCGAACGAAGTCCTCGGTCTGCAAGTACGCCCCATCCGATCGCCTCAGGACGCTGTAGAACATACGCGAGCCATCCGTCGCCCCATTCACCAGCCAGTCGCCGTCCGACGAAAGCGCCGTATCCCCGCCGGGGTCCGGGAAGATCTCAGGCCCGCCGATCGTCTCGACCACCCTCTGATCGAGCGCATCATAGAGGACCAGCTTGTACTCTAACTTCCCAATCATCTTCGATCCAAAATCCCATTCCGGGTGACCGCCGATGAACATCTGCTCGGTGAGCTCCGACCCATCCGGCCGGACCGTCATCGGCACGTTGATGCGGTTCTCCCGGTCCGCAAAATCCCCACGGACGAAGAAGAAGATACGATCCCCTTCGCGGTTCCAAAGCGTGTGGTTCAGGAACAGCGCTTTCCCATCGATCGCCGGATACTTCTCGACCAATGCATCACGCATCCGCTCGAATGAGACAATCGGCTCGCGTTCTCCCGTTTCCTCATCCACCACGAACAGGCCGTCGTCTGCCGGGTGGTCCACGCCTTCAGTCCAATCCCAGGCGCCGGGATAGCCCGTCACCGGCCGCAGCCGCGCCATTCGCGCATAGTTGATCGCCGCGAAGGCCCCTCCGTCCTGCTTCACGCCGCTATTGCCGACCGGGGAGTCCTCAAAGCGATACTCCCGCACGCGCTTGCCCTCGACCAGATCATAGACCGCCGTGAAGACCTTGCCTGTCTCCGGATCGCGGTCGTTGAAGAAGAACTGCGTCGTGGGCATCTGCGGATTCCAATACAGCATCGCCCCTTGCTGCGGATTCCACCCGCGCGTCTCTTCAACCTTGGTCTCGGCGTAATCGTGCGCCGCATCGAGCAGCACGATGTCCGCGACGTCGTCCGGCCCCGGCATCCTGTCCTGGAACGTCGTCCGCAGCGCGATCAGGTATCGCCCATCCGCGCTGTAGGGAGAGTTGCCGACATGGCCGATGTAGCCGTAGAAATGATGCGCGGGACCAAAGGTCAACTGCCGCACTTGATAGGAAAGCTCAGGCTCGGCCGAGCAGCCCGCCAACACCACCGCCAGAAGCGCAAAGCATCGCATACCACCGGCCAGTGTACTCCGCCGGCCCGGCCGCACCTCAGCGCCTCTTGCGTGGAAGGAGGGCGAGAAGAAGGATTAAGCCCCCTCCTTCCAAGCAAGCAGCGCGCGTCAGGCGTGCACCGGCACATGCACATCCGCACGCTCGACAGCGGTCTCGGACGACAGGATGTCCTTCGCCCTCTCAACCTCTTCCGGCGTGCCGTGCACGAGCAGCAGGTACTTGTCCGCCTTGAGCGCGGCTTCGTAGCTCAGTACCGAGTCTTTCGGAATTCCCAAGCTGTACAAAGAGGCGCCGAGCGCGCTCAGGCCGCCGACCACGAACGCGCCTTCCAGCGCCGCGACAAAAGCCGCGCCAAGCGGCCCCGCGATCACGAGCGGGCCGATTCCGGGGACCACGAAGAACGCCGCGCCGAACAGCCACCCGAAGATGGCGCCCCAAAACGCACCGTTCTTGCCCCAGTACTTCACGCGGTCGCCCGTGTTGTAGTAGCCGGTTACGTGCTCGTCGGTGTGGTAGTCACGCCCCACGATCGAAAGCTGCCTCATGTCGACGCCCGATCGCGAGAGCGTCTTCACCGCCTGTTCGGCATCCTCATGCTTGCCAAAAACGCCGACGGCTGTATTCTGATTTTCCATTTGCTACCTCCCTGCGGACTTCGTTTCGATGGTTCGCCCTTGCTTTCCCTAGCTCGAGTTTCGGTCTCTGCCGGCTCCGAAGGACCGCGCCGGGTGCGCGTGGACGATCGGCTTTTGCCCCTTGCCTAGCAGCTCCTTCTCGAGCTTCGATTGCACGAGTTGCACACCGATCCGCTCGCCGCCCATGAACACTTGGCTCAGGAACTCACGGTCGCCGTAGCGTTTGAAGATCAGCTCGGATGTCTCGGGCGCCTTGTTCACGCTTGCGGATTCGACCGCTTGTAGAACGGCTGCCGTTCCGTTTTCACTACGGACCTCAATGGCGCCTCCGTCCGCGAACGACCGCAGGACGTATTGGCCGGGACCGAAGCTCGTGTCGCCCACGACGAACGGGAACGGAACGTCGGCATCGATGGTCATGGT